>CAKTDA010000004.1 GCA_934541105.1 uncultured Luteitalea sp.
TGGCGAGCTACCCTCGAAGGCCGACGGCCCCGTGACGAAGGCCGTGCGGGAGGCCCGCGGGAACTCGCGGCCGACACGCGCGAACCCCGAATCCCGAGTGGCGAGCTACCCTCGAAGGCCGACGGCCGCGTGACGAAGGCCGTCCGGGAGGCCCACGGGAACTCGCGGCCGACCCCCAGTTCTCCCTTACCGATACACGTTCAGGAACGCCGTGATGACGGCATTGTTGACGACGTCGATGAAGAAGGCGCCGACCATCGGGACGACGAGAAAGGCGCGCGGAGCCACGCCGTAGCGCTCCGAGAGCGATTCCATGTTGGCCATCGCGTTGGCCGTGGTGCCGAGCATGAAGCCGATGAATCCGCTCGACATCACGGCGGCGTCGTAGTCGCGTCCCATCAGGCGGTAGATGACGGGCGGCGCGAAGATGGCGATGAACAGCACCTGCACGACGAGCAGGACGGCAAGCGGCAGCGCGAGGCCCGCGAGTTGCCACAGCTTGAGCGTCATCAGCGCGATGACGAGGAAGAACGCGAGCGCGACCGTGCCGAGGTCGTCGATCATGTGCTGCGAGATGCCGAGCCAGCCGGTGGCCTCGTCGAGGTTGCGCAGGACGATGGCCACGAACATCGCGCCGATGTAGGCCGGCAGCACGATGTTCTGCGCCGTGAGCCACGCGCTGACGCCCGACCCCAGCCACATCGCGAACAGCAGCAGGGCCGTCGCCTTCATCAGGGCGTAGGCCTCGCGATCCTCGCCCGCAGGCGCCTGGCTCGTGCCGGGCAGTGCGGCTTCGACCACGTGGTGCGCCACGGCCGGCAGGCCGCTCGCGTCGCCATCGTTGGCCGTGCGCCGCAGGCGCCGTTCGATGATCCAGGTGCCGACCGGGCCGCCGAGCAGGCCGCCGGCGACGATGCCCGCCATGGCCGCGGCGACGGCAATCGTCTCGGCCCCGGCGACGCCCGCCTGTTCGAAGAGGGGCGCGAACGCGAGCCCGGTGGCCGGGCCGCCTGCGAGCGTCACCGAGCCCGCGAGCACGCCGAAGAGCGGCGGCTGCCCGAGCGCCCGTGCGACGAACACGCCAATCACGTTCTGCAGCACCGTGAACACCGACGAGGCGACGAGAAACAGCACGACCTGCGGGCCGCCGCGCTTGAGCAGCCCGAAGCTGGCCCCGAAGCCGACGCTCGTGAAGAACGCGATCATCAGCGGGTTCCGGAGCATGTCGTCGAAGACGAACGGCACGGAGCCGCGCAGGTGGCCGATGGTCATCACCACCGAGACGAGCAGGCCGCCAATCACCGGCGCGGGAATGTTCAGCCGCGCCAGCCAGCCCAGACGGCGACGGATCGCATAGCCGGCAAACAGCACGACGCCCGCGAATGCCAGCGTATGGACGGCGTTGATCGTGAACACGCCGCGATGATACACAAGCGATTCGCCGAAGCCCGATGCCGTCACCACGCTCCCCTCGAACGATGCGGGCCCGCAGCGAGCCGCGACGGTTCCGTCAGCGACCGGTTCCGCGACGATGGCGCACGCTGCAGCAGCGGCGCGAACTCGGCGCCCCGTGGCTCAGCACGCGCATCCGCCGCGTGCTCTGGCTGTGGCAGCCCTGGGCGCTGCTGGCGGTCTGGTTCCTCGTCGACGATCGATACGGCTGGGCCGCGGGCATGCTCGCGCTCGCCCTGGTCGCCTACCTGCTGCGTCCCGCGGAGCGGCCGCCCCGGCTCGGGCTCGATCACAGCGACCCGGCCGGTTCACCGGCATTCCTCGCCTCGATGGCCGGCATCACCGGCGTGGACTTCGTCGCGGGCAATCGCATCGCGATCCTGAACAACGGCCGCGAGTTCTATCCGGCGATGCTCGAGGCGATCCACGGGGCGCAGGCCTCGATTGCCATCGAGCAGTACATCTTCTGGCCCGGCGTGACGGCCGACGAGTTCTGCGCGGCGCTCGCCGGGCGCGCCCGCGCCGGCGTCTGCGTGAAGATCCTGCTCGATGCCGTCGGGTCGGCGACGCTCGGTGACGAGGCGTATCGCGCGCTGACCGACGCCGGGTGCGAGGTCGCGTGGTACTCGCCGATCCGCTGGTACACCGTCGGCCGCTTCAACAATCGGACGCATCGCAAGACGCTCGTCGTCGATGGCCGCATCGGCTTCACGGGTGGCGCCGGCATCGCCGATCACTGGCGCGGCGATGCGACCCCGCCCGACCAATGGCGCGACATGATGGTGCGACTCGAGGGCCCGGTGGTCGCCCGCCTGCTGTCGGGGTTTGCAAAGAACTGGCTCCGCATGACCGGCGAGGTCGTGCAGGGCGAGGCGTTCTTCCCGGACCAGGCCGACGTCGGCGCGCAGTCCGTGCAGGTGATCCACAGTTCACCGGACGCGGGCGCATCGTCGGCCCGGCTGATGTACTACCTCGCGATCGTCTCCGCGCGTCGCCGCATCGACATCGTCAACCCGTACTTCGTGCCGGACGAAACCGCCATCGACACGCTGGTGCAGGCAGCCGCGCGTGGCGTGCAGGTCCGGGTCCTCGTGAGCGGGAAAAGGAACGACAACTGGCTCGCTCGGCAGAACAGCCGGCGACTCTACGGCGTGCTGCTGGACGGCGGCGTGAAGCTGTACGAGTATCACCACTCGATGCTGCACCAGAAGGCGATGGTCGTGGATGGCTGCTGGTGTACCGTGGGAACGAGCAACTTCGACAACCGATCGTTCGCTCACAACGAGGAGACGAGCGTCTGCGTCTGCGACGAGGGTTTCGTGAGGGCCATGACGGCCCTGTTCGAGGAAGACCTGGGGGCGAGCCAGCCGGTCGTGCGCGAGCAGTGGCAGCGGCGCGGCCTCGTGACGCGCGCGCAGGAACTCGCGGCGTCGCTCTTGAAGGAGCAGGTGTGACGCGCCCGGCGCAGTTGGCGCTGCCGTGGCGCGAGTGCGGCGAACCCGTGTGCGAGCCCCCTGCCGTCCCGGCCGTGCCGCCGCCATCGCCGGAGACGACGTTTGTCCGCAATGGCCGCGCGCGGCGCTACATCCTGCGCGTGCTGCCCGATGCGTCCGTGCGGGTGACCATTCCGAGGCATGGGTCACGCCGCGAGGCGGAAGCGTTCGTGCGGACGCGGACGCGGTGGATTGCGGATCGGCGGCAGGAGATCGAGACGAGCCGCCGCGACACGCGATGGCTCGCGGGCCAGTCGGTCTGGTGGCGCGGCCTGCGGCACGCCGTGGAGGTCACCGTACGGGGCGAACGCGTGGCCATCCGCTGCGGGGAACTCCATGACGAAGCGCCGGCAGGCGACGACTACCGCCCGGTGCTCGAGCCGCTGATGCGCGCCCGGGCCGCGATCGAACTCCCGCACCGCCTGCGGGAGCTCGCCGCACGACACGGCCTGGCGGTGCGCCGCGTCACGGTGCGCAACCAGCGATCGCGATGGGGGTCGTGCTCGCGCGACGGCGACATCGCGCTGAACTGGCGACTGATCCAGATGCCGATCGCGGTGTGCGACTACGTGCTGCTGCACGAACTGATGCACCTGCGCGAGGCCAATCACTCGCCGCGGTTCTGGGCGCACGTGGCGGCGGTGTGTCCCGACTACGCCTCGGCCCGCGCGTGGCTGCGCGCCGAAGGCCTCGTACTCTGCTGATGCCGGACCGTCCCATCGACGAGGCCGCGATCGTCGACTCGACGGCCGCCCTGGAGTCGCTGTACCAGGCGCCGCTCGCCGAGTTCGTGTCGCGGCGATCCGCGCTTGCCTCACGCCTCAAGCGCAGCGGCCACAAGGACGTCGCCGCACGCATCGCGGCGGCGGCCAAGCCGTCACGCGCGGCCTTCCTCGTCAACCAGGTCCACTGGCGCGAGCGCGCGGCCTACGATGCGGTGCTCGAGGCGGGATCAGCCGCACGCGCGGCCCAGCAGGCGCGGCTGCTCGGCGACGACTCGGATCTCGCCGTGTCGCTCCGCGCCCGCGACACGGCAGTCACCGACGCCGTCGACCTTGCGGGTCGCATCGCAGATGGAGACGGCACGCCCCTCAGCGACGCCACGCGGGCGCAGGTCCGCGCGACATTCGAGGCCATTGCCGCGCACGGGCAGGAGGGCCGCCTCCCGCACGGGCAGTTGACGACCGACGTCGAACTGCCGGGCCTCGGAGCCCTCGCCGGTCTCGTCCTGCCCGCCGCGGTCCCGGCACCTGTCCGGAAGTTCGAGGTCGTGGCGCGGCGATCGTCCGAATCGACGGATGCCGGCAACCCGCCCGCACCCGATCCGCGCCGCGTGGAGCTCGAAGCGCGGCTTGCCGAGGCCCGCCAGCGGGAAGGCGACTCGCTCGAGCGACTGGCCGAAATCGGGCGGGCACTTGCCGCATCCCATGAGGTGCTGGCCCAGGCCCAGGCGGCGGCCGAGGAGGCGGGGCGGACGCTCCGTGCCGCGCAGGATGCGGTGGCGCGCGGCGAGCGCGCCCGGGATGCTGCCGAGGCCGATGCCGCGCGGGTCGCGGCCGAGCGCGAGGCCGCGGAGCGCGAACTCGACGGACCGCCGCCAGACGGCCCGCCACCTACGGCGGATCGGGCGCCCACGCCAGGCCGTCGAGCGCGTGGCTCGCGGCGGCCCCGACGCTGAGCAGCCGCCGCGCGTCCGGCGCGTCCTCTGACGCACTGCACCAGGTTGCCCAGGCCTCGCGGTCCAGC
Organism: uncultured Luteitalea sp.; assembly: GCA_934541105.1. Taxonomy (GTDB): domain Bacteria; phylum Acidobacteriota; class Vicinamibacteria; order Vicinamibacterales; family Vicinamibacteraceae; genus Luteitalea. Next base: position 4,692 of record CAKTDA010000004.1, read on the forward strand.
AGATGGAGCTGGAGCCAGTCAGCAGCTCTTATTGCAGAGGTCATACGACCAAACGTGACGGGCCCGTCGCCGTTCCGCATCAGGGCGAGGCTCGCGAGCCCGTATGCGGACACGAGCGAGGCCAGCACCGAGCGGAGGCCTCGCCCGTGATAGGCGACCCATGATCCGACGAGCCTGACGGCCAGGTACCGCGCCAGCGCCCCGTCAGCGGCCCGGCGCGTCAACACGTCACCACCGGCCCACGCATCCGTCAACCCGGACGGCCATGCGTCGGGCTTCCATCGACTAGGGACGTGCCAGATTAGGTCGTTCAGGAGAGCATCGAGTGCGTCCAGGGAATCCGAGACGTCGTGGCGCGGCTGCCACCTGGACCTCGTGCGCAGTGTCCGATCGACGAGGACCGGCAGCGCGCCATCTCGGGGGCCCCACGTCCGGATCAGGTCGGTCCACTGGCAGGCAGCGACGATCCCCGGGCCGAGGGGGAGGACGCCGTGGATCGCCGGCCGCAGGAAGTCGGAAATCAGCGACGATTCCCACCGATCGTAGGCCTCGTACCCTGCGAGGACGCCTGGCCGCAGCAGCGGCGGCCAGCCCTCGCGGGCATCGAGCGACTCCACGTGCACGCGTGAGTCGGCATCAATGTGGGCGAATGAAACAAAATCAGGTTGAAGCTCTGGACTGCCGAAGCGGTCCGGCGCCGCCATCGTGCCCGTGACGATCGATCGCGCTGCCGTACCGCACCAGGCCGACAGCGACTGATGCCACCCGCGGCCGTCGGCGAGCAGGAGGCGCGGAAACTGGCGACAGGAGTAGGGCAGCGCGAGATGGCCCAGGGTCGATTCGATCCGGCAGCCACCCTCGCCGGGGGCCGCGCGGTGGAAGAGGCAGGTGTTGTCTGTTGAACGACCGAGAATGCCGTCCTCAGTCCACGGTGCCCCGGCCAGATCCGCGAACGGCCGGGTTCGTTCGCCCTGAGCGAGAAAGGCGAGCGGTGCTGCTTCGACCGGAATGGGCCAGCCCGCCCGGCAGCAACTGCCCGAGTGGCCGCAGCGGTAGTCTGCGATGCCGGAGAGCGTCCGGATTGCGGTGCCTGCCGCGGGGGCGGTTGTCGTCTCCGGACCGTGCACGTCTGGGACCGGGAAATGACGCGGGTGCGGTGGTGCCGTGGGTGCTGTGGTGCCCGCTCTCGGACTCGAACCGAGATGACCGTGAGGTCGGGGGATTTTGAGTCCCCTGCGTCTGCCAGTTCCGCCAAGCGGGCGCGCGGGGCAGTCTACCAAACCGCGCGCCCTGCCCGTTACGGATTACCGCCGGGCTTGATCGTCCACAGGTACAGCGTCCGGCTCGTGCCGTTGGAGTCGGTGAAGGTCTCGATCTTGTCCGGCTGCCAGTCGCCCATGCCGAACTGGTGCGAGACGATGCGCGAGCCCGCCTTGAGCTGGCTCTGGAGGCGTGGCCGCAGCTTCACGTTGGAGGACGACAGGAGGTAGAGCGTCACGACGCTCGCTTCCGACAGGTCCACCTCGAGGGCATCCTGCTGCCGGAACTCGACGCGGCCCTCGACGCCCGCCCTTGTCGCGTTCGCCTTGCCCTCGGCAATGCGTGCCGGGTCGATGTCGATCCCCACGCCGCGGGCCCCGAACTTCTTCGCCGCCGTGACGACGAGGCGGCCGTCGCCGGATCCGAGGTCGTACACGACGTCGTTCGACGTGACCTGCGCCAGCGCCAGCATGCGCTCGACGACGTCCTGGGGTGTCGGGACGAAGGGGGCCAGGCTCTCGCCGCTGCGCCGGGGTGCCTGGGCGGCCTGCTCGCGGGCGACGATGGTTTCGACGGCGATCGTCGCGGTGAAGGCGGCAACCACGAGGCCCGCCATGGACCGCCAGAATGCACGCTGCATTGTCACTCCTGTTTCGGCCGTTCGAGGGCCGTTCGTAGCCGTCGGACCACCCGGGCCCGAGGGCGCTCTTACGACGTTCCGGACGGGGCGTCGGTCGGTCGTCAGGGCCAAGGTCGCACATCCGGCCGGAAATTGCGGTATACTGTCTGGGTTTCTCGGCTCGTAATCTCTGTAAGCTGCTACGCTGCAACCATCCGGAGAGAGGGGTGCCCGTGACATTTCAGGTCGGTGACAAGGTCATCTACCCGAATCATGGCCTCGGTGTTGTCGAACGGATCGAGACCAGGACGATTCTGGGGACCGTGTGCGATTTCTATCAATTGCGCATGGTGAACGAGACGACGGTGCTCGTGCCCGTCAACAATGTGGATAGCGTCGGTCTGCGTCGCGCCGTCTGCGACGACGAAGTTCAGAGGTTGTACGGTTTGCTGTCCGACGGCAACATCGACAGTCACCAGAACTGGAAGGGCCGCTTCAAGGACAATTCGGATCGCATGAGGACGGGCTCCATCTACGACGTCGTCGAGGTGTTGAAGAGCCTGATGTACCTGAGCAAGTCGAAGAACCTCTCCTTCCGCGAGAAGCGCATGCTCGACCGGGCCCGCTTCCTCGTCATCTCCGAAATTTCCGAAGTCACTCACCAGACCATGAACGGCGTCGAGACGCTCGTGGACGAAGCGCTGTGTCGGTGCTTCAAGGTGAAGGACGAAGGCGCGCCTGCGCCGCGTCGCCCGGCCGTCGCGATTGCGGCAAGCGTCGCCGCGCCGAAGGTGGCCACGGCCACGCGAGCGACGGCGCGTCGCGCGCTGAACGCCAACTAGTCGAACTCGAGCGCGTACGAGAAACAGCGGGAGCCCGGCAGCCGCATGGTTGCCGGGCTCTTCGCGTAGAGTGCCGCTCGCCGGTCGCACACAACCCTGCCTCGCACACCGTCCGTGTTCACGCTGCTCACCGCCGTTCGCACCGCCGTCGCCTACGTCTTCGTCGTCTCGTACATCGTCGTCATCGGCACGCCCGCGCTGATCGTCGGCCTCGTCACGGGGTGGCAGCGGCACCTCATCGTGCTCGGCATCACCTGCGTGCGCATCGCCTTCGGCATCCTCGGCATCCGCACCGTCGTCGCGGGCGGTGAGCACATCCAGTACGAGCGCGCGGCGCTCTACACGGTGAACCACGCGAGCAACATCGAGCCGCCGATCCTGTTTGCCGTGTTGCGCGGGCTCACGCCGCGCCTGAAGGTCGTCTACAAGGCCGTGCTGCGGAAACTGCCGATCCTCGGGCGCGGATTCGACGTCGTCGGCTTCGTGCCGATCGAGCGGGAGAATCGCGAGCGAGCCACGCAGGCAATCGACCGCGCCGCGCAGGGGGTGCAGGCGGGCAACTCGCTGCTGATGTTCCCGGAAGGGACGCGGAGCCGCACCGGCGCGCTGCTGCCGTTCAAAAAGGGCGCCTTCGTGCTGGCCATCAAGGCGCAGGCCCCGGTGGTGCCCACGGCAATTCACGGCGCCGGCCGGGCGATGCGCCCCGGCAGCCCGCTCATCTGGCCGACGACAGTCCGCGTCCACTTCGGGCCGCCGATCGAGACGGCGGGGCTTGCCATCGACGATCGCAACGCACTGGCCGAGCGGGTCCGTACCGAGGTCGCGCGGCTGCTTGCCGAGGCCGCGCATGCCGAGGCCGGTGGTCCCGGGTCCGCGCCCGGCGGGGTGCGATAGAACCTGCGATCAGCGGGACGGCCGTTCCGCGTCCCACAGCACGTCGCGCGAGACGTGCGTCAGCATGCGACATCCGGTGAGCGTCATTGCCGCTTCGAGTTCGGCGCGCAGCAGCGCGAGCACGTGCGCCACACCTGCCGCACCGCCCGTGGCGAGCCCGTAGACGTACGGTCGGCCGACCATGACCGCGCGCGCGCCGAGCGCGAGCGCCTTGAGCACGTCGGTGCCCCGCCGCACGCCGCCGTCGAGCAGCACGGGGAGGCGGTCGCCGACCGCGTCCACGACCCGCGGCAGCACGTCGAGCGTGGCAGGCACCGTGTCGAGCACGCGGCCGCCGTGATTGGAGACGACGATCCCGGCGAGGCCCTCGTCGGCCGCGCGCCGCGCATCGTCTACCGACATCACGCCCTTGAGGAGCACCGGCAGGCGCGTGCGGCGCACGAGGAGCCGCAGTGTCTCCCACGTGGGCGATTCCTGCAGGAACCCCGAGAAGAGCGGGCTTGCCGGCAGCGGCGGGACGACAGGTTGCGGCAACGCGCCGCCTGGCAGGTTGACCGCGCGCACGTGATTGGGCCACGTGAATCCGCTGCGCTGTTCGCGGTTGCGCTGGCCGTTCACGGCGGCGTCGCCCGTGACGACGAGCGCGGCAAAGCCCGCGGCTTCGATGCGCGCGACGAGATCCGCCATCACGCCCTCGTCACGCAGGGCATAGAGCTGGCACCACGGCGGCACGACGGCGTTGCTGGCGATGTCCTCGAACGGCGTACTCGACTGCATGCTGACGACGAGACCCGCGCGCATGGCGGACGCACCGCGTGCGGTCGCGAGCTCGCCATCCTCGTGGTAGAGCCTCTGGTGCGCCACGGGGGCCAGCAGGATCGGATAGTCGAATGGCTGCCCGAAGAGCGTGAGGCGCGTGTGCGCGCCGGCCATGTCGGCAAGCACGCGGCTCTGAAGGGTGCGCGTCGTGAAGGCCTCGCGGTTCCAGCGCAGCGTGTGCTCGTCTGCACCGCCACCCGCCAGGTGCGCCCAGACACCGGGCGGGAGCATGCGGGCTGCGAGCAACTCGTAGTCGGCGACGCAGGTGCAGGCCTGGTGATCAGTAGACGTCACGGCGATACCGACCCTCGGCGGCCAGCATGTTGAGGTTGGCCGACCCCAGGATGTCTGCAAGCGCCTGATCGACGTCGCGCGCCATGCCGTCCCGGCTGCCGCAGACGTAGACGACGGCCCCGTCCGCGATCCAGCGCCGCACGTCGTCGGCGGCGTGGCGGACGGCTTCCTGCACGTAGCGGCGGGGCGTGTCGCGCGAGTACACGAGGTCGGCGCGGGCAAGGACGCCGCTCGCGGTCCACGCCTCGATGTCGTGGCCGTACGGGCGGTCGTGGGCGGCCGTGCGTTCGCCGTAGATCAGCCAGGCTCCGTGCTGCCCGGCCTGCGCACGGGCGGCGAGATGGCTGCGAAGCCCCGCCAGGCCGGTGCCGTTGCCGATGAGAATCGCGGCATGGTCATGGGCCGGCGCGTGGAATGCCGCGTTCCGGCGGATGCGCAGTCGCACCGCCCCCGAATCCAGGCAGTGTGTGGTGAGCCATCCGGAGCCGAGGCCGAGTTCGCCGTCGTCGCCACGCACCTGGCGGACGAGGAGTTCGAGGCGCCCTGACTCCGGGATCGATGCAATCGAGTATTCGCGGGTGGGGAGCAGCGGGAGATCGAGGATCGACGCGACCCGGGTTCCCTTCCAGTGCGCCATGTCGTCGCTGGCAGGCAGCACGCGCCGGGCGCAGGCCGCCGCAAGCGTGCAGGGCGTGCCGTGGTCGTCGACAGCGAGGCCGCCGTCCTGCCCGGCTGCATCGAGGAACGCGCGCACGCGCGCCGCGCACAGCTCCGGCTGGACGACGGCGATGTCGCCCGCCGCCCAGGCTGCCGGCGTGTCCGATGTGAAGACGAGCCTGTACAACGGCGCGCCGGGGCTTCCTTCGTTGATCCACGTCCGCTCGAGGAGGGTCCATGCGTCAAAGCGCGGGGTCGTCCACGCCACGGTGGCACCGCCGCAGACGCGCGCGACCGCGCACTGCCAGCGATCGAGCGCGGCCCTGTCGCCTGCATCGACGTCGATGGGTTCGAACAGCGGCGTGGCGCCGCTCGCGCGCAGCCAGTGATCCACGGCATAGCCGAAGGCGCAGTACTGCGTGTAGCTACGGTCGCCGAGTGCCAGCAGGCCGTACGTCAGGTCCGGAAACGATCGATGCTGCGCCATGACCGACTGCACGAAGGCGGCCGCGTGATCGGGCGCATCGCCCTCCCCGGTCGTACTCACGACGAAGAGCGCCAGTCGCGCCTGCGCAAGTACGTCGGTCGTCACCTGACCGATGTCCACGATCAGTGCGGAGCGATCGCACGCGCGGAGCGCGTCGCGCGTGGCCTCGGCCAGTTCCACGGCCTGCCCCGACTGGCTCGCGTAGACCACGAGGACGTCCGCGTCCCGTGCGCCGCCGCGCACGATCTGGTCCCTGGCTGTGGCTGCACGCCGCGCCATCCGACGATGGCGCTCCACGATGACGAACGTGAAGGCGGCATACGCGGCCACGAGGATCGCGGCCCATGCAAGGCGGGCCGGATCGGACGTCACGTCCAGCATCGATGCGAAGACCGGGGGGGCCGCCATCACGAGAGGAGCGTGTCGAAGGCGTCGGAGCGATGCTCGCGCAGGGTGTCGCCGTCGCGATCGACGAGGCACGCGGCGATGTCGTGCGTGGCGCAGAAGGCAAGGCCCTCCTCGACGCCCATCACCGTGAGGGCCGTCGAGAGGGCGTCCGCCGTCATGCACGACGCGTGGACGATGGTCGCCGACGCGAGCGCGTGCCCGACAGGGCGGCCCGTGCGCGGATCGATCGTGTGCGCATAGCGACGCCCGTCGTGTTCGAAGAAGCGCCGGTAGTCACCTGACGTTGCCACGGCCACATCGTGCAGGGCGAGCAGGATGGTGTCGTCGCCGGCCGCGTGCGCCTGCGTGCGCGGCGACTCGAGTTCCACCCACCAGGGCTGCCCGTCGGGCTTCACGCCTCGTCCGCGCAACTCGCCACCGATGTCCACAAGGCTGGCATCGACCCCGGCACGCGCAAGCCGATCGCTGACGGCGTCCACGGCAAAGCCCTTGGCGATTGCCGAGAGATCCAGCCGGATGCCGCCAGGCTGGACGAGCGTGCGGGTCGGCGCGTCGCACACGAGGCGCTGCCAGCCGGTGCGGCCGTGGCAGCGCCGTACCTCGTTGGTGTCGGGTGGCGTGGTTCGCGGCCCGGGAGGGCCGAAGCCCCACAAGTCGGTGAGCGGCCCCATCGTCGGGTCGTATGCGCCTTCGGTGAGCGACGCGACCTCGATTGCGCACGCGAGCACGGTGGCCGTCTCCGCGGGCATCACGACCGCGGTGCCAGCGGGTGCGTCGTTGAATCGGCTGATCCACGAGTCTGCGCGCCACGTGCTCATCTGCACGACGACATCGTCGAGGACCGTCTGCACCAGCGCCTGCAACCCGGGCACGGGGTCGGCGAGGGGAGACACCACGGAGACACACCAACTGGTGCCCATCGTGTCGCCGCCGAACCGGTGGACCCGCCCGAGCGTCACCGCGGGCGGGGCGGCGATCGCCGGGATGGCGACGCGCCGCGCCTGCAGGTCGGCGGCAGGAACTGGTGCGGTGGACGTCACAGCGGCAGGACTTCGAGCGTCGCGACGTAGTTCGAACGGCGTCCCGGCGTGACCTGGCGTGCGGGCGGTCCAGCGGCAGGCGGCTGGCCCTCGGCGAGGCTCGGGCCGCCGCGACCGGCGGCTTGCCCGGCGGCCTGCTCGGACGGTGCCGACGGTGCGGGCCCGCGCCGTCCGGCGCCGCCCTCGCTGAAGGTCGCGTTGATCCAGTACATCCCCGGCTCTGGCAGCGTCACCGTGAACCTGCCCTCGGCGTCGGTCGTCGCCTTCACCTCGCCGAGCGTGTCGCGATAGCGGATGCCGCCGGGAATGAGCGTCACCGGCAGGTTGGCCGCCGGCTTGCCGTCGAGCACGAACGCGAACGTGGCCGCTTCACCCGCCACGAGGTCGTTGGGGTGCGTGACCGGCACCAGTTCGAGGCCGACGCCCGTGGGCTTCAGCGCGGTCGTGGTGGGGGAGCCCGACGTCACGAACACCTCGACGCGGTTTGCGGTGCGCGATACGCGGAGGTCGGGTGCAGTGGCTGGCACTTCGGTCGCGAAGGCCTGTGCCGAGCCCCGCCACGTCTTCCGCTCGCCATCCTGGGTGTAGGACGCGGCGACCGTGTCGCCGACGACGGCGATGCGATAGGTGCCCTTCTGCGTGAGGTGGACGTCGAACGTGCTGCGGTAGCGGCCCGTGCTCGCGTTCTCGGCCGTGACGGTGGTTCCGTCGGGTGCGGTGACGACAAGGTTGTCGAGGCGCAGCGGGAAGTGTTCGAAGTAGAACAGGTCGTTCGAGATGGCGGCGTCGATCGTCACCCACGGATCGCTGCCCGAGAGCACGGTGGCCGAGGGGAACAGCCACTGCCGGTGGGCGTGGACGGTGAACGGGAGCGACAGGGCGGCGCCGACGAGGACGCCAGCGACCTTCAGCGATCGGGACAAGCGGAACATGGGTGACTCCAGGGTGAAGGGAACCGTCACGGCTTGACGGTCACGGTGATGGTGCCGAGTTCGTGCGTGCCCTTTGCCGATGCCGTCGCCGGCGCCCTGGCCGGCCACTGGAACGGCACGCGGAGCAGTTCGCGCCCGCCGACTTCACGGGAGGCTTCGACCACGAGCTGGTAGCTGCCGGGAGCGAGCGTCGAGAGCGGCCCGGACGCGGTGGAGAACGTGAGCGTCTGCGTACCGGGCGGCCGCGTGGCCCCGGTCACGCCGTCGATGGGCACCTGCAGGCTGCGCCCGGACTTGCGCCACCACTGGCGCATGTCCTTGAGCCACTTGGTGCCCTCGGCGTTCTTCAGCTTCAGGTCGTACCAGACCGACAGGTTGGCGACGAACGACTGGTCGGCGCCTTCGATCCAGACGGCCACGTAGGGGCGGTGATACTCGGCGACGTCGAGCCTCGGAATCTCGACCTGCACGGCGAGTTCGGCCGCGGCGGCCGGAGTCGAGACGACGCCCGCGATGACGGCAGGCAACCAGGGACGCATGATGGACACCTCGAGGTCAGTGGATGAAGAGCAGGGCCAGCAGCACGGGAATCACGAGCCCGAGGCCGACCATGGGCCAGGTGGCGGGCCGGCCTCCCGCGTGCAGCTGCAGCAGGAACAACCCGGTCAGCGTGAACACCACGCTCGCGACGCCGAAGACGTCGATGAACCACTTCCACATGACGCCGGTGTTGCGGCCCTTGTGGAGGTCGTTGAGGTACGCAATCCAGCCGCGCTCGGTGCGCTCGTACTGCGCAAGGCCGGCGTCGAGGTCGATCGTCAGCCAGGCATCGCCGCCGGGACGCGGGAGCGACACGTAGAGCTCGCCGTCGTTCCATTCCGGCGTGGCACCGGCGAGCCGGGCGCCGAGGGTCGTCTCGACCCAGCGCACGATCGCGTCGGGCACGGCGTCGCCGGACTCGGCCGCCGCGCGCAGTTGGGCGAGGGCATCCTCCGGCAGTTCGCCCTCGCGCATGGTGACGGTGGGCGTCGCGGGGATGTCGGCGGCGTGGTTCAGCGTGATCCCCGTCACGGCGAAGAGCAGCATCCCGACGAGGCAGATCGCCGAGCTCACCCAGTGCCAGCGGTGCAGGTGCTTCAGCCAGAACGCGCGGCGGGCGGCCGTCCGTTGGCCGTCGCGGGAGCCTACAGTTCGGCCCATCGACGCAGGAGGTTGTGGTACACGCCGGCAAGCTGCACCAGGCTCGGGTGGTCGGGTGCGGCGCCTGACGCGCCCTGAATCGCCATGTCGAGATCGAAGAGCAGCGTGCGGTCGCCGTCGTCGCGGACCATGCTCTGGATCCAGAAGAACGCCGAGATCCGGGCGCCGCGGGCGACGGGGCGCACGTGGTGCAGGCTCGTCGCCGGATACAGCACGAGATGCCCGGCCGGCAGCTTGACCGCGTGCACGCCGTAGGTGTCCTCGACGACGAGTTCGCCACCGTCGTAGTCCTCGGGCGGCGTCAGGAACAGCGTGGCCGAGACGTCGGTCCGCACGCGGTGCCCGGTGCCGGGCACCTGGCGGATCGCGTTGTCCACGTGGCTGCCGAACGTCTGCCCCTCGCGGTAGCAGTTGAACATCGGCGGCAGGATGCGGAGGGGCAGCGCCGCGGAGAGGAAGAGCGGCTGGCGCTGCAGCGCCGCGACGATCTCCTCACCGAGCTCGCGCGCGAGCGGCGATCCTTCTGCAAGCTGAAGGTTACGCTTGGCGGCGGCCGCCTGGTGGCCGGCCGTCACGCGCCCGTCCACCCACTCGGCCTCGGCAAGGCGCGCCCGCACGGCCGCGGCGCGGTCGGGCGGGAGCACGTCGGGTATCTGGAGCAGCATCGATCAGAACCTGATGTCGGTCGACACGGCGACGGCGCGCCGCGGCCCCGGGATGTAGTGGCCGCCGCCCACGCGGTCCACGTACTCCGCGTCGGCGAGGTTGCTGCCGTTGATCCGCAGCGTGAGGTGGCTGTTCACGGGGTACGACGCCATCGCGTTCACCAGCCAGTAGCTCGGCGCTTCGGTCGTGTTTGTCGCGTTGCGGAACACGTTGTCCTGGTACTGCAGGCCGCCGCCGACCGTGAACCGGCCGGGCAGCTGGTACGTGGACCAGAGCGTGAACGAGGCCTGCGGCACGAGCGCGAGGTTCCCCCCCTGCTCGGCGGCATTTGCCGACGCGACGATGTCGCTGTCCATCAGGCTGAGCCCCGCGAGCACCGAGAGGCGCGCCGTCACCTGTCCGCTCGCATTCAGCTCGAGGCCGTCCACCCGCTGCCGGCCGTCGAGGACGAAGGGGTCGCTGTTGGCGTTGCGCGTGCGCGCGTTCGTCTTCTCCGTGCGGAAGAGCGCCGCACCGAGCCCCAGGCGCTCGCCGAACACGTCCCACTTCGTGCCGACCTCGAAGTTGCGCGTGCGCTCGGGCTCGAGGTTCACGTTGTTGGCCGCCGTCGGCGACTCGCTGAGTGCCGTGCCGGTTGCGGCGGCATCCGACGCCGGGTTGGCCGACGTGCCGAACGCCGCGTACACGCTGCCGTTTGTCCGCGGCTTGTAGACGACGCCCGCACGCCCGGTGACGAGCACGTCGGACCGTGACAGCGACGTGACCTGGTCGGTGGCCAGCGTGTGCAGCGAGTAGTCCACCTCGGAGCGGTCGACGCGCAGCCCGCCGTTCACCTGCCACTGCGTCCCGAGGGTCACCGTGTCGAACAGGTACGCGCCCACCGTCGTGGTCACGGCCCGTCCGGGGTTGCCGGTGATGGCCGGCATCGGGCCGAACGGCCGATCGGCAGGATTGGGATTGAGCAGCGTCGTCTGCGGCTGGTTGCCGCTCTGCGCCGAGTTGCGGCCCTCGGTCCGCTCGCGAAGCAGTTCCACGCCGCCCGCGAGATCGTGCGTCAGGCCCCCCGTGCGGACCGTGCCGTTGGCGCTCGTGAGGTTGCCGAGCGTGTTGGTGGCCATGTAGCGCCGCTGGAGCTGCCGGTTCGGCGGCCGCGGCGCCGTGATGGCCGAGTCGCGCACGGTGTCGCCATACCGCGTGACGTTGCGCAGCGTCAGGCCCGGACGCACGTCGTGCTCGATGCGGAGCGTCCCGATGTCGCTGTCGATGTCCTCGAAGTCGTAGTCGCGCAACCCGTAGAACGCGGACTGGTCGGCACGCGGCGTGCCCTCGAAGGCCGCCCACGGCAGGCCGTAATCGGGCACGTTGTCCTGCCGCATGTGCTGCGAACTCAGCACCACGCGCGTGTGCGACCCGAGGCCGGCTGCCAGCGAGGGCGCGACTGCCCACGTGCCGTTCTCGACGACGTCGCGGCCGGCGATGCCGGTGTCCTGCCACATCGCGTTGAGGCGCAGCGCCACTCCCCGGCCGATGCCCGTGAGCGGCTGGTTCACGTCGACCGACGTGCGGCGGTAGTCGGCATTGCCGGCACCGAGCTGGATGCCGTAGGACGGGACGAGCTGCGGGGACTTCGTCACGAGGTTGATCGACCCGCCGGTGGCGCCGCGTCCGGCGATGCTGCCGGCCGGGCCCTTGACCACCTCGACCTGCTCGAGATTGAACGTGTCGCGCGAGTAGGGGCCGACGTCGCGCACGCCGTCCACGAAGATGTCGTTGCTGGCGCTGAAGCCGCGCATCGTCAGGTTGTCGCCCGGCAGCCCGCCGCCGCCCTCGCCGGCCTGCATCGTGATGCCCGGCACGTTGCGGAGCACGTCGCGAAGCGTCGTCGCGTTCTGCTCGCGGATGATCGCCTCCGGGATGACCGAGACCGTCTGCGGCACGTCGCGCAACAGGTTCGGGAGCTTCGGCGACGAGAGCGTCGGCAGCGTCCGCGCGTGGACGTCCACGCTCTCGACCACGCTGCGGACCTCGATCCGGACCTGTCCGGGGGCCATGACGCGGAAGCGCAGCCCGGTGTCGGTGAGCAGGGCGCCGAGGGCGGCCTCCGCCGTGAGCGAACCGGTGACGCCGCGCGAGGGGATGGAGCCGAGGGCCGGCTCGGCCAGCGTGACGGTCACCTGTGCCGTGCGTTCGAAGGCGGCGAGGACCTCCGCCAGCGTGCCGGGGGCGATGCTGAACGCGATGGCCGTGCCAGACCCCACGGTCGCGGGCCGCTGATCGTCGGTGCCGGTGGATGCCCGGATGACGGCGTCGGTCACGCCACCCTCTCCCGGAGCGAGCGGGTCGTCGAGTGCGGGGACCTCGTCGGCAAGCCGGGGCTGGGCCATGGCGGGCGTCGCGATTGCCAGGGCGGCCATCAGCGACGACAGGAGTCGCGAGCGGGTGGGAGCGGACGTCGGGGTACGGCGGGAACGCATTTGAATCCTTCCGGAGCGAGGGTGAGAACGAGTCTCAGAATCGGCGGGCAAAGTATATCCGACCTAATAGGTCGGTCAATAGCAAATGCGGTGACATAGCCGGCGGGCCGGCCAGGCGTCACCCGCCGATCGTGAACCGGAGGTCGGTTGGAGGCAGGGCCTGCGCGTCGGTGGCGGTGATGCCGTCGCCGAGCGAGACGACAACCGTGCGGAAGCGATCGAACGGGCCGTCGAACTTCAGCTCGAGCACCCTGCGCCCGGCGTCGTAGGCCGCGGTGAACACCGGCGGGTTCGTGGCGGGGACGCCGCGCTCGGTGGCCTCGCCCGCGTCGTAGCGCACCTGGACGCGGCCCTTGAACGACTCCGGCGTCATGTCGCGCGAGAACTGGATGCGGACGCGTGCATCCGGGGCCACGTCCACCTCGTTGGCGGTGGGCGTGCTGAAGATCACCTGCGGCGGTGGCATCTGCACGGCCGGCGCGGCCGCCGTGTCGGTGGGAGCCGTCTCGGACACGGGTTGCGACGGCCTGATGGCAATGGCCTCGATCCAGACGAGCCCGTTGGCGGTGTGGACGTCGCCCTCGACCTCGAGCCAGCGGCCCGTGTCCACGCGCGCCTCGACGTTGAGGTCGAAGCCGGGGCCCCGAGGCTGGCGGCCGACGACCCAGATGCTCGCATCGGCGAGCTGCAGCACGAAGTCGTACCGGCTGCGGCGTGGCGTCGCCGGCTGGTCGGCAAACAGGTTGCGGCCGCGGAAGCGCCCGGCGACGGTGACCGTCTGCCCGTCGTACCGGACGGGGTCGAGCGCGAGGGCGCGGATGGATGGCGCCGCCAGCGGCTCGGCGGGGCCGATGTCGGTGACGGCGATGATCGGCAGTTCGCCCTGGGACGGCCACTCGCGTCGCAGCACCTGCTGCGAGAGTTCGGCCAGGCGGTACTGCGACACGCGCTGGTCGTCCTGGGTCAGCCGCCCGACGTCGATGAAGATGCCCGACACCTCGACGTCACCGTCGCGCTGCCCGCGGGCCGCATCCCCGAGCGCAAGCAGCCGCGATTGCCCGCTGAGCAGGGCCGTGCCGACGTCGTCGGTCACGAGTCGGGCGCGCACCCGCACGGGCTGCAGGTGATAGAAGCCCGGATACCCCAGCAGGGCCTCGAGCGTCGTCGCGCGGCGGCCCGTCGAGGGCTCGGCGCGGATCTGCGCGAGGGCCGGGGCGCTGGCGAGGCAGGCTGCGGCGAGCGCGACGAGCAGGGTGCGCACCATATGCACTGATGACGACTGCGGGCCCGTCTCAGTTGACGCGTCGGCGCCCGACGCGCGCAAGGATGAAGCCGAGCAACAGGAAGACCGCCAACCCGACGAGGTGTCCGGTGACGCCTTCGTGGAGCGCCGGGATGCGGCCCAGGCTCTCCTGGGCATCCTCGACCCGCAGCACCGCGGGCATGTAGTCGCGCGATCCGTAGAGGACCGCGTACGCGATGCCGGCAATCGATCCACCGGCGATGAGGCCGGAGCTGAAGAGCGTGCCCGCGCTGACCTCGGACTCCTCGCGCTGCCCCGTGGCCCGCTCGACGAGCCAGCGCACGACGCCGCCGACGAAGATCGGCGCCGTGGTCGCGATTGGCAGGTACGCGCCGACCGCGAACGACAACGACCGCACGCCGCACAGTTCCATCGTCACCGCGATGAAGACGCCCGTGAGCACGAGGCCCCACGGCAGGTTCTGGCTGAGTAGCCCGCGGATGATCGTGGACATCAGCGTCGCCTGGGGCGCCGGCAGTGCATTCGACCCGATGACCATGACCTGATGGAGGTAGAGCGTCGTGACGCCGATGATCAGCGCCGAGACGATGACGCCGATGATGAGGCCGACCTGCTGCGCGCGCGGCGTCGCGCCGACGAGGAAGCCCGTCTTGAGGTCCTGCGACGTCGCGCCGGCGTTTGCCGCGGCAATGCACACCACGGCACCGACGGTGAGCGCGATCGGGGCGTAGAAGTCGCCGGTCCATCCGATGGCGACAAAGATCGTGCACGTCAGGATCAGCGTCGCGATGGTCATCCCCGAGACCGGGCTCGACGAACTGCCGATCAGGCCGACGATGCGGGAGGCGACGGTGACGAAGAAGAAGCCGAACACCACGACGAGCACGGCAGCGAGGGGGTTGCCCTGCGTCGGCATGCCGGGCGCGACGGCGAGCACGATGGCGAGCAGCAGCGTACCGGCGAGCACGATGCCGGCCGGCAGGTCGCGCTCGGTGCGGAGCCGGGCGGCCGCGCCCTGTTCCGCGCGGAAGTCCTTCACGCTGTCGCGGAAGGAGCCGACGATTGTCGGAATCGTGCGCGCCAGCGTGATCAGTCCGGCAGCCAGCACGGCGCCGGCGCCGATGTAGCGGATGTACTGGCTCCAGATCTGCCCCGGTGCCATGTCGACGATCCGCAGGCCGTCGGGCGGTGCCGGCGGGAACGGTGTCGGCATGTACGCGCCGAGGATCGTCAGCAGCGGCAGCAGCACCATCCACGAGAGCACGCCGCCGGCGACCATCTCGCCGGCGATGCGCGGGCCGATCACGTATCCGACGCCCATGTACTCCGGCGAGATGTCCACGTTGAGCGTCGCGTTGGGGAACGCGCTCGTGCGCGGCGTGGTGTAGCCGACCTC
Source organism: uncultured Luteitalea sp. (assembly GCA_934541105.1). Classification (GTDB taxonomy): domain Bacteria; phylum Acidobacteriota; class Vicinamibacteria; order Vicinamibacterales; family Vicinamibacteraceae; genus Luteitalea. Next base: position 19,944 of record CAKTDA010000004.1, read on the forward strand.
GGTGCGTACGAGCTGGAAGATCCAGGGCAGCGCCTTGAAGAGCGCGCCGATGCCAAGGCCCTGGAAGACGAGGCGCGCAAGCTGGCCGCCGCGTTCCCCGGCAATCAGCACGTCGGCGCAGGCCGTGCCTTCCGGGTAGGGCAGCGCGCCGTGCTCCTTGACGATGAGCGCGCGGCGCAGCGGCACCATCAGCAGCACGCCGAGGATGCCGCCGGCAAAGGCCAGCATCGTGATCTGGAAGTAGTTGAAGTACGCCGGGCCGTGCGGCGTCAGGAAGATGAGCGCGGGGATCGTGAAGACGACGCCGGCCGCCACCGACTCGCCAGCCGACCCGATGGTCTGGACGATGTTGTTCTCGAGAATCGTCGAGCCGCCGAAGCGCTTGAGCACCGAGATGGCCAGCACCGCAATCGGGATCGAGGCACTCACCGTCAGCCCCGCCCGCAGGCCCAGGTAGACCGTTGACGCGCCGAACAGCAGGCCGAACAGCGCCCCGAGGAGCACCGCCTTCGGCGTGAACTCGGGCGGCGCCTGGTCCGGTGGCACGTACGGCGTGAACGTCGGCTGAGCCATGGCGGCGTGTATAGCAGATACCAATACCGGCCGTCGACTCGTGCGCCGGGCCCGTCGGCCGGACGTGCACGAGGTCCGCTATGATGCGGCCGTGTCGGAGATCGGACGGGATCGGGCTGGCCTCGAGCAGGTCTCGGAGCTGACGACGGCACGGCTGTCGGTCTACCTGCGGTGCCTCGAGGCACTCGATGCCGCAGGCGTCAACACCGTGTCGTCGCAAGGGCTCGCCACGCAGTTCCAGCTCAATGCGGCGCAGATCCGCAAGGACCTCGCCCATTTCGGCGAGTTCGGCATCCGCGGGGTCGGTTACTACGTCAAGGATCTGAGGCGGCACCTGCGGCAGATCCTCGGGCTCGATCGCAGCATCAAGGTCGTGATCGTCGGCGCCGGCAACCTCGGACTCGCGCTTGCCGATTATCCGGGCTTCCGCCAGGACGGCTTCGACGTCGTCGCGCTGCTCGACACGGCTCGCGAGAAGATCGGCAGCTACTCGCGATCGGGTGTCGCCATCCGGCACGTGCGCGAGCTCGAACGCCTCGTCGAGCGCGAGCGGATCGACATCGCGGTGATCAGCGTGCCCGCCGGCGCCGCGCAGGAGAGCGTCGATGCCGTGGTCGATGCCGGCGTGCGCGCGATCCTGAACTTCTCGCCAGGCACGCTGCGCGTGCCGTCACACGTGAAACTGAAGCACATGGACCTCACGGTCACGTTCGAGAGCCTCTCGTTCTTCCTCGCCAATGGCCACGTCGATGCGTAAGATGAGGCCATCTCCACGGCCTGCCGCCTCGCGGCGCGCGACGCTCACACACGCCGATGCCGACGGTCGCGTCCGCATGGTGGACGTCTCGGGCAAGGCAGTGACGGCGCGCGTGGCGGTGGCGCGCGGCTTCGTGCGCGTCTCGGCGCCGGCGCGTCGGCTCGTGCGCAGTGGTGCGGTGAAGAAGGGCGACCCGCTGCAGGCGGCGCGGCTCGCGGGGATCATGGCCGCCAAGCAGACCGCGGCGCTGATTCCCCTGTGTCATCCGCTGCCGTTGTCGTCGGTGGAGGTACACGTGGAACTGGCGCGCGACGGCATTGCGCTCGCGGCCACCGTGAAGACGACAGGCCGCACGGGTGTCGAGATGGAAGCCCTGACGGCCGTCGCCGTGGCCGGCCTGACGGTCTACGACATGCTCAAGGCCGTGGACAAGACGATGGTGATCGACGCGATCCGGCTCGTCGAGAAACGGGGCGGCGCGAGCGGCGACATCATCGAGGAGACCGACGCATGACCGTCGCCGTCGCGCAACGACGCACGCACTACCGTTTCCCGCCGTCCGTGCCGTCGCGCCTCCGCACGCTCGCGCAGCTGCCGGCCGACCTCCTCCGCCAGTATCCACGGCCCGACCTGCTCCAGCAGTGCTCGGCGGCCGGGCTCGGTCCGCTCTCGACCGACGGCCTCGTCGATCGGGTCCGTGCCGTCGGGCTCGCGCTCGCCGACATGGGCGTGACGCCGGGCGATCGCGTCGCGATCATGTCCGAGACGCGGCAGGAGTGGGTGATTGCCGACCTCGGTGTCGTCACCGCGCGTGCGGTCACCGTGCCGATCTACCCGACGGTCTCGGCGCAGCAGGCGCGCTTCATCCTCCAGGACTCCGGCGCTCGCGGCGTTTTCGTCTCCGACGCGACGCAGGCCGCCAAGATCCTGGCCGTCCGCCACCTGGTCCCCGAACTCGAGTTCATCGTCGTCTTCACCGACGAAGTGCCGCCGGCGGCCGCGCGCGACAGCCATTCCGTGCTGCGGCTCGAGGGCGTGATCGAACGCGGACGCGTCATCGCCGCCGATGCCGGTGCCGTGGCGCGGTACGAGGCCGGCATCGAGGCCGTCAGGCCGGACGACCTGTTGACGATCATCTACACGTCGGGCACGACCGGCGAACCCAAGGGCGTGATGCTGACGCACGAGAACGTGCTGTCGAACATCCGCGCCGTCGTCCCCGTGCTCGTGCTGTCGCCGCAGGACGTGGCGCTCAGCTACCTGCCGCTCAGCCACGTGTTCGAGCGGATGGTGACGTACCTGTACCTGCACGAGGGCGTCACCGTGTGCCACGCGGAGTCGATCGACTCGCTGGCCCGTGACCTGCAACTGGTGCGGCCCACGGTGATGACCGGCGTGCCGCGCGTGTACGAGAAGCTGCACGCGCGCATCCACGACGCGGTGGCGACCGCCCCGGCCCTGCGGCGGCGCCTCTTCGACTGGGCCGTCCGCATCGGCACCGAGGCATCGGCGGCGCAGCGCGACGCCCGCAGCCTGTCGCCGCTGCAGAAGATGCAGCACGCGGTGGCCGACGGGCTCGTCGCCTCCAAGATTCGCGCTCGCGTCGGCGGACGCCTTCGCCTTGCGGTGTCGGGCAGCGCGCCGCTGCCGGCGCACATCGGCCGCTTCTTCCATGCCGTCGGCCTGCCGCTCATCGAGGGCTACGGCCTCACGGAGACGTCGCCGGTGATCTCGGTGAACCCGCAGGAGCACCCGCGCTTCGGCACCGTCGGCTGTGCGATCGACGGCGTGGACGTGCGAATCGCCGACGACGGCGAGATCCTGACGCGCGGGCCGCACGTGATGAAGGGCTACTGGCAGCGGCCCGACGACACGGCGGCGGTGATCGATGCCGACGGCTGGTTCCACACCGGCGACATCGGCACGCTGAGCGACGATGGCTACCTGACGATCACCGATCGCAAGAAGGAACTGCTGGTGACGTCGGGCGGCAAGAAGATCGCGCCCGCGCCCATCGAGGCGCTGCTCAAGCGGCATCCGCTCGTGGCCGAGGCGATGATCGTCGGCGAGGGACGCAAGTTCCCGGCGGTGTTGATCGTCCCGGACTTCGGCGCGCTCGACCAGCGCCTGAAGGTGCTCGGGCTGCCGGGCGGCGCGCGTGAAGAGCTTGCGGTACGCGAGGATGTGATCTCATTGTTCCGCGAGGTGGTGGAGCCGCTGAACCAGGATCTGGCGCAGTTCGAGCGGCTGAAGAAGGTGGCGCTCCTGCCGGCCGAGTTCAGCATCGCCACGGGCGAGCTCACCCCCACGCTCAAGTTGCGGCGCCGCGTCGTGCTCGAACGCTGGCAGTCCGTCATCGACCGGCTGTACGAGGACGCCTGACGCGGCGACGGGCGCTCCCGCCCTGCGCGTCACATTGGAGGAACGTCGCGATGAATTCCCGGGTCTACGAGGCCATCAACGATCAGGTCAACAACGAGCTCTCCGCATCGCACAGCTACCTCGCGATGTCGGGCGTATGCGAGGAGATGAACTTCCCGGGTGCGGCCCACTGGTTCCGCCTGCAGAGCGAGGAGGAGCGGCTTCACGCGCTGCGGCTGTTCGATTTCATCCACGCGCGCGACCAGGCAGTGTCACTGCGCAAGATCGTCGCCGAGACGACGCACGCGACCACGCTGCTCGAGGTGTTCAAGGCGGCGCTCGCCCAGGAGGTGCACGTCAGCCGGCAGATCGACGCGCTCTACGACATGGCACTGCAGGAGAAGGACTTCGCTGCGGTCGCCGAGATGCAGTGGTTCGTCACCGAACAGGTCGAGGAAGAGAAGTCCGCGCGAGACATCATCGCCAAGCTCGAGATGGCAGGCACCGACGCGCGCGCCCTGCTGGTCATCGACCATGAACTCGGCATGCGTGCCGGCGAAGGCGGAGGGCATGGCCACGGTTCGAAGGGCGGCGGCCCGTTCTACTCGAAAACCTGAGCCTTGGGCAGCGGCCACCAGCGCAGCTGCACCTTGCCGATGATGTATTTCTTGGGCACCGAGCCCCAGTGGCGGCTGTCGGAACTGTTGTTCCGATGGTCGCCCATCACGAAGTAGTACCCCTCCGGAATCTCCTGCGGCCCCCAGTCGTCGTGTCCCCGGTACTCGGGCGGCACGTAGGCGTCCTCGATCGGCACGTCGTTGACGAAGACGCGACCATCGACGATGCGCACGCGGTCGCCGGCCTCGGCAATCACGCGCTTGACGAACGACTTGTCCGGGTCCACCGGATACCAGAGCATGACGATGTCGCCGGCGTGCGGCTCACCGAGCTTGTAGATCGCCTTGTTGACGATGAGCCGATCCTGGTCCGAGAGCGTGGGGGCCATGCTCTGGCCCTCGACGCGCGCGACCTGGAAGCCGAACGTGACGATGAGCGTCGCGTAGACGGCGGCTGACGCGAGCGTCTTGAACCAGGTGAACAGTTCCTCGGCGGCGCGCACCCAGATCGACGGCCGGCGCACCTGTGCCGTCGCGGCCCGCAGCGCATCGTCGGCAGCCTGGGCCGTGACCGGGGGCACGGCGGGCGTGAACCCGGACGGTGCCGCGGTGCCGGCTGCCGGCACCAGGCCGGACGCGGTGGCCGTGGACTCCAGCCTCAGAGCTGCAGGTACTCCCGGAGCCGCTTGGTCTGCGACCGGCTGACCGGGATCTCCGTCGACTTGGCGTCCCGCATCCTCAGGATGAAATTCCGGCTGAACCAGGGGACTATCTCCTTGATCTTGTTGATGTTGACGAGATACGACCGGTGCACCCGCCAGAACGTGGCCTGGTCGAGTTGCGCCTGCAGTTCGTCGAGCGTCCGGTAGTTCGAGACTCCCGTCACATGGGACGCTACGACAGTCACCTCGTCCTCGTTCAACGATGCGTAGACCAGGTCCTCGGCCTGCACCAGCAGGATCCGGTCGTCCACCTTGACGACGAGTTGGGGCCGCCGGCTCTGCCGGGACGTCACCATCTCGACGATCTGCGTCAGCGCCGCCTGCGACACGCTGCCGGTCCGCGCTGATTCGAGCCGCCGGCGGGCCCGTCCGAGGGCCTGTTCGAGCCGCGCCGGGTCCACCGGCTTGAGCAGATAGTCGACGGCATCGACCTGGAAGGCGTCGAGCGCGAACTGGTCGAAGGCCGTGACGAACACGATGTGCGGCGGCGACGGTCGTGCCGCCGCCTGCCGCGCCACCTCGAAACCCGTGGCCCCGGGCATCTGCACATCGAGGAAGACGATGTCGGGCTCGAGGTCCTCGAGCAGGTCGAGCGCGTCGGGGCCGTTGTCGGCCTGCCCGATGACATCGACGTCGCCGGCCTGCGCGAGCAGGTAGCACAGCTCCTCGCGAGCCGGCGCTTCATCGTCCACGACCAGGGCGCTGACTTTCATCTTACGCGGTTCGCCGATCGGGCAGCAGGATGTCGGGTATCTCGAGCCGGACCTTCGTGCCCCGGTCGGGAACGCTCGTGATCCTCAGGCGGCCCTGTGCGCCGTAGATCACGCGGAGCCGCTCGGCGACGTTACTGAGGCCGATGCCGCTGCTGACGGTCCGCACCGGGCGATCCTCGTCGATACCGACGCCGTTGTCGATGACCTCGAGGATCATCACCGAGCCTTCCCGCAGCGAGCGGAGCGTGATCAGGCGTTGGCCCACCTTGTCGGCGAGACCGTGCTTGATCGAGTTCTCGACGAGGGGTTGCAGGATCATGCTCGGCACGGTCTGGTCGAGAGTGGCCGGGTCGAGATCCTTGGTGACCGAGAGCGAGGGGCCGAAGCGGACGCACTCGATGTCGAGGTACTCGTCCACCGCCGTGAGTTCGTCCCGCAGCGACACGAAGTGATCGTGGGCCCGCAGCCTGCGGCGCAGCAGTCCCGACAGCCTGTTGATCAGCATGCGCGCGGTGTCGGGGCGGGTGCGGATCAGCGACGAGATCGACGTCAGCGTGTTGAAGAGGAAGTGGGGGTTGATCTGGCTCGTCAGCGCCTCGATGCGGGCCTCGAGCAGCAGGGCTTCCTGTTCCTGGAGCTTGTGCTCGATGCGCGCCGAGTTCCAGATCTTGATGGGGATGGCCACGGTCAGCGTGGTGGCGAGCAGCGTGAGGGCCAGCATGCCGGGCGAATGCGCCGGGAAGAAGAAGAGGCGGGCGCTACCGTAGCGATGGCCGAGCACCTGGTGCAGCACCTCGAGCGCAATCGGGGCGGCGATGAGCAGGATCTGCCAGTCCACCTCGAAGCGGCGCACGAGCTTCCAGAGGTAGCGGAACAGGCCCGTGAGGACGAACGGCGAGAAGTGCCAGATGGCGTCCTTCGGGCAGATCTCGCGGAGGCCGCCGCCGGCAAACCCGCAGCCGACGTAGAGGGGCACGGCAATCCACTCGCCGCCCGCAAGGGCCGTCAGGCCGACCATGGCGCCGACGATCGCCCCGGCGTAGGGACCGGCGACGAGCCCGGCCAGGTAGGCGCCGCCGAGCGAGACGTCGGCGGCCGCATAGTTGAGCAGGAGCCGGCTGACCACGCCGACGACGAGCGGCACGCCGAGCGCGGCGATGAACGCGAACCGCTCGGGCCAGTCGCGCCGCTCGGTGAGCAGCAGCGTCCGGAACCGCCGGAAGCGCACGAGCATCGTGGACAGGGCCGCGATGCCGGCCAACTGGACGATCAGAGTGACCAGCAGGTACTGCTCGGCCGACAGGAAGCGTGGCTCCTGGAGCACCACACGAGTGTAAACCCCGGCTGGCCTTGGTCATTCCGCCGTCGGCCGTCGTACACTATGGGTTGGTCCCATCCGTCGCTGGACGTCCAGGACCACCGGAGGCTCACGAGAATGATTCGACCCTGGATCGCCGGGTTCAAGACCACGCTCGGGCACATGTTCAAGAAGCCCATCAGCGTGAACTACCCGGACGAAAAGGTCCCGATGTTCCCGAAGTGGCGCGGCAAGCAGGTGCTGATGCGCGACGAGAACGGGCTGGAGAAGTGCGTGGCGTGCGGGCTGTGTGCCGTGGCCTGCCCGGCTGACGCCATCTATCTCGAACCGGCCGAGAACGACGGCAGCGTGATGGCCGGCCCCCGCTACGCGCGGACCTACCAGATCCACAAGACCCGCTGCATCTTCTGCGGATACTGCGAAGAGGCCTGCCCCGTGTCGGCCATCTTCATGGGCAAGGACTACGAGCTGGCGGTGTACAGCAAGGACGACTTCGTGTGGGACAAGGACGACCTCCTGGTCCCGCTGCCGGGCCAGCCCCAGTCGGGTGCGGCCCCGAAGTAGACGGCTCGTGACCCATTCCTTTCTCGACACCCTGCGGGAACGGGTGCTCATCTGCGACGGCGCAATGGGCACCCAGCTCTACGCCCGGGGTGTCTTCCTCAATCGCGCCTTCGAGGACCTGAACCTGACCCAGCCCGACCTGGTGGTCGGCGTGCATCAGGCCTACCTCCGTGCCGGCGCGGAGATCATCGAGACCAACACCTTCGGCGCCAATCGCCTCAAGCTCGCGAGCTTCGGCCTGGCCGAGAAGGTTCACGCGATCACGCTCGCCGGCGCCCGCATCGCGCGCCACGCGGCGCGCGACGATGCCTGGGTGGCGGGGTCGATCGGGCCGCTCGGCGTCCGCGTCGAACCGTGGGGCCGGACCGGGCTCGACGAGGCCGAGGAGATCTTTGCCGAGCAGGCGCGCGGCCTGGCCGAGGGTGGCGTGGACCTGTTCGTCCTCGAGACGTTCCGCGACGTGAACGAGCTCGGTGCGGCCATCAAGGCCATCCGCAGCGTCGGCAACGCGCCGATCGTCGCGATGCTCACGACGGCCGAGGACGGCAACACGCTCGACGGCATGCCCGTCGAGCAGTTCGGCCCGCAGCTTGTCGCGTTTGGCGCCGACGTGCTCGGCGTGAACTGCAGCGTCGGCCCCGCGGCCATGCTCGACACGGTCGAGCGTCTCGCGCGCGCGGTGCCGGGCACGCTCCTCTCGGCCATGCCCAATGCCGGCAAGCCGCGCGACGTGGACGGGCGCAACCTGTATCTCTGCTCGCCCGACTACATGGCGTCCTACGCGCGCCGGTTCGTCGCCGCGGGCGTGCGCCTGATTGGCGGCTGCTGCGGCACCACGCCCGAGCACGTCAAGCAGATCAGCCTCGCCGTGCACGCACTGGGTGCGCCGGCCGCACGTGCCACGCCGGCTCCCGGCGTTGCCGTCCCGGCACGGGCGGTGGTGACGCCCGTCTCGGTCTCGTCGAAGTCCCGCCTGGCCAACGCCCTGCGCAACGGGCGGCTCGTCACGGGCATCGAGCTGACGCCGCCGCCGGGGTTCGTGCCCGACGAGATCGCGCAGGAGGCCCGCGAGGCGCGCATCAACGGGCTCGACGTCGTGCTCGTTGGGGATGGGTCGGGAAGCCGGGCCCGCATGAGCGCGCTGGCCACGGCCGTCACCGTGGAGCGGAGCGCCGGCGTCGAGACGATCCTCCAGTACTGCTGCCGCGACCACAGCCTGCACGCCATGCAGGCCGACCTGCTCGGCGCGCACGCCCTCGGGCTGCGCAACCTGCTGCTCGTCACCGGTCGGCCGTTGCGGCACAGCGAGTACCCGGACGCGACGTCGGTGTTCGACGTCGATTCCATCGGGCTCACCAACGTCGCCGCGCGGTTCAACCGCGGCGAGGACGTCGGCGGCCAGTCCATCGGCGAGCCGACGGCCTTCCACGTGGGCGTGGCCGCGAACCCGACGGCCGTGATGCCCGATCGCGAGCTCTCGCGGTATGGCTACAAGGCCGAAGCCGGCGCCGAGTTCGTCGTGATGGGGCCCATCTACGACGTGGATGCACTGCGCCTGTTTCTCGACGAGACGGCCACTCGGCGCCTGCCGGTGCTCGCCATCGTCCGGGCGTTCGAAAGTGCGCGGCAGGCCGAGCAGCTTGCGAACGAGGAGCCGGGCGTCAGCGTGCCCGAGGCATTGGTCCACCGCATGAGCGAGGCGGAGCGGGACGGCCGGGTGGCCGAGGAGGCCCTCGCCATCGCGCGTGAACTCGTCGTTGCCATTCGTCCCCTGGTCGCCGGCATCATCGTGGCCGGCGCAGGGGGCAAGGTGGCGGCCGCACTCGACATTCTCGGGGCGCTGCAGGTCGCACCCGAGGTGGAACCGGCACCTGCAATACGTGTCGGCCAGCCGGCATGAGGGCTGGCACCGCCGTGGTAGACTGCCGCAGCATTCACAGCAGGGGAGCCGATTGATGGCATTGTTTGGGCAGGATCGGTCGCGCACCGAGGACGAACTTCTCCAGGGCGACGCCGCCACTCGTGCGCTGTCGGTCACGGCGGTCGAGAACGACTTCGTCGAGCGTGTGTACGAGAAGCTCGCGAGCGTCTACGACCTGACGTTCGGCCCCACCCTGCACCCCGGCCGCGTCCAGGCGCTGCAGCGCATGCAGATCCATCAGGGTGATCGGATCCTCGAGGTCGGCGTGGGCACGGGCATCAACTGCTCGATGTACCCCCCGAAGACCGAGATCACCGGCATCGACTACTCCGATGCGATGCTCGAGAAGGCGCGCGAGCGGGTCGCGCGCAAGGGACTGACGAACGTCCGCCTCCTCCAGATGGACGCGCAGGACCTCAAGTTCGAGGACAGCTCGTTCGACATCGTCTACGCGCCGTACCTGATCAGCGTGGTGCCGGACCCGGTCAAGGTCGCGCGCGAGATGCGCCGCGTCTGCCGGCCCGGCGGCCGCATCATCTTCCTGAACCACTTCCTCAGCCCGAACCGCATGCTGTCGCGGGCCGAGCGGATGATCTCGCCGCTCACCGTGCACATCGGCTTCAAGTCGGATCTCGACCTCCCCGCGTTCCTGACCCAGGCAAACCTGCAGCCGGTCTCCATCGAGAAGGTCAACATCCCGCGGATCTGGTCGCTCGTCACCTGCGTGAAGGAATAGGCGCCCTCTCCCTCACCGACGGCCGCGGCTTCACGTCGCGCGGCTGTGGACGCGCGCGCGACAGTCGCAGGGACGCCCGTCCCGGCGTCGTCTCGTGCAGCACGCCTTGCCAGCGATGCGGTCCTGGATGCCCACCTTGCCGAGCGGCAGGATCGCGCGTGCCTCGTGCGTGGGCCAACTCGTCCCGGAACGAGTCCGACGCCGAACGCCGAACGTCGGCGTCGACCGCCGACCCGCTGCCTGGCCGCGACCGCGCCGTTGTAGACACGCGTCAACTCGTCCGTCGTGCAGTCGGATCTCGTGAGCCGCGACGGATGGCTCCGCCTGTCGCTCCCACCGCCCGGTCCGACGGCCCGCCCGACGACGCGCTCCCGGAGCCTGGGCGCCGTCGAAGACCGCTTGCCGGCGCCGCCAACGCGTCGTCGCGGCGCCAGCACTCGACATCGTGTCAACGCCGGGCAAAAATCCGACAGTTCCGCCGATCGAAAAGCCGACAGATCGACGAGGGGACGAGCCTCAGGTCGTCGCGACCTCCTTGCGGGAGCGCCGGCGGCGAGCCGCCGACGCGTCGTCGTGCGCGGCGTGCAGGGTCTGCCACAGCTCGGTGTGCTGGCGCATCCGGTAGCTGTTGCCGCGGATGGTGACCAGGTGGCAGTGGTGGACCAGGCGATCGATGAGCGCGGCGGCCATCACGTCATCGCCGAAAACCTCGCCCCACGCCTCGAAGCCCTTGTTGGAGGTGAGCACGGTCGAGGCGTGCTCGTAGCGACGCGTCATCAGCTGGAAGAACAGCATCGCGCCGGTGCGGCTGGTCGGGAGGTAGCCGATCTCGTCGACGACGAGCAACGCCGGATGCGTGAGGATCTTCAAGCGACTCTGTAACCGCCCGGCGGCCTGGGCCTCTTCCAGTGACGTGATCAGGTCGGCCAACGTGCCGTAGTACACGCGCCGGCCACTCTGCGCGGCGGCGGTCGCGAGGCTGATCGCCAGGTGCGTCTCCCACACGCCGGGCGGGCCGAGGAAGATCACGTTCTCACGGCGCTCCACAAACCCCAGGTCGTGCAAGCTCTCGATCTGCTCACGGCGCAGCGAGGGCTGGAAGGTGAAGTCGAAGTCGTGGAGCTGCTTGACGACGGGCAGGCGGCTTGAGCGCATCGCTGCTTGCAGCCGCCGGTTATTGCGCAGCTGAATCTGCGCGGTCAGCAGCTGCTCGATCGCGTCGGGCGCCGTGAGCGCGCCCCCGTCGATGTCGCGCAGGATGGCGTCGAGGGCTTCGAGCGCGCCGGGCATGCGCAGGTCGGCGAGCATGTGGCGGAGTCGGTCGCGGCGCGAGGGTGGCGCGGTCTTCATGCCGCACCGCCCGCGAGGCGCGCGTACGCAGACAGCGGACGTTTCTCGACCGTGATGCCGGACTTGGGCGGCCGCGGGCGCGGCCGCGTCACGGCCGGCGCGTCCAGCACCAACGACGTATAGCGGCGCGACGGGACTGGCTGCAGCACGGCGCGCTCGTCGCGATCGAAGCGCTCGCGCGGGCGCTCCTGCGTGGTGGCGTGCCGGCGCGCCTTGGCGACGGGCACCAGCCAGTCGGCGCATTGCTGCGCCAGATCGGCATCATTCAGGAACGTGCGGCCGTAGACCAGATTCTCTCGCAGGTAGCGGACGGGCCGCTCCACTTTGCCTTTGGTCTGCGCTCGATACGGCCGGCAGGCGCGTGGCGTGAAGCCCCAATGGTGCGCGAAGCGCAGGAACTCTCTCGCGGCACGCCGCCGAACGCCAGGAACGCGTCCTCGAGACCGGTGAGCAGCGTGCGCATGTCCTGGCGCAGGCCGAATCGACACCACAGCAGTCGCGAGTACCCGAGCACGACGAGCAGCACGTAGCGCTTGCGCCACGGGAACTGGAACTCTGCAAAGTCCACCTGCGCCTGGTGGCCGGCCGGCGTCTCGAAGCGCACCAGCGGAGGGGGTGACGACGTCGGCCGCACCCGCTGCACGAACGCCTTCAGCGGGTATAGCCGCCCGCATACCCCGCGGCACGAATCTCGCCGAGCAGCCGCACGGCCGACAGCTGCGGATATGCCGCGAGCCGCGCCTCGACGATCGCGGTGTACGCCGCCAGCTCGATCGCGACCGGTCGTCGCGGCCCATAGAGGACGGGCGCGCCATCGAGATCCCGATCGAGCGCCCGTCGCGGATCGAGCGGTGAACCGTGTCGCGATGGACGCCCAACGTGCGCGCCCGTGCGCTCTTGCTCGTCCCTTGCTCTAGGTAGTGCCTGAGTAGCATCCGCGTCTTCCGTCCGAACATCGCGCCTCCGCTCGTCGCAGAGACGCCTGGTGAATGGAATCACCGGCCGGGAGCAACGCTCTCAGCCGGCAGCCAGACCGTGCTGCCGACTGTCGGATTCTCGCCCGCCACAACTGTCGAACTTATCGCCGCCGCCAACACATTGCGCATTGCGCATTGACTGTGAGTTCGTCCCGAATCCCGAACCCCGAGTCCCCAGTCCCGAATCCCGAGTCCCGAGTCCCGAGAAGCGCGCAACTCGTCCCGGAACGAGTGTGATCCAGTGACGATTTCGCTTGAGACGATTTCGAGGGCCACTTGCGCGCGATCCATGCCCGCGGCAGCGAGGCCGGTTGCGCAGACGATCGGCCAGGAGCCTCGATCGTAGTCGCACCCACGACGCGAGATGCGTCCGTCTCCGTTTACGCATTCACGCGGCGCCAATGACGCCGGAAATCACCGTGATAGAAGGGCCCATGACGACGATGACGGGACTCGACGATCACGCGCTCGTGGCCGTGACGAAGCAGCTGGCGAGTGACGAGCGGCAGGCGACGGCGGCGCTGCCGCGCGCGCTGATGGAAGTGGATGCGCGACGTCTGTACCTCGCCGACGGCTGCGCGTCCATGTTCACGTGGTGCACGCAGGTGCTGCACCTGTGCGAGGGCGGGGCGTACAACCGCATCGAGGTGGCGCGGGCGGCGCGCCGCTTTCCGGTGATCCTGACGCACGTCGAAGACGCCTCGCTGACGCTGACCGCCGTTCGACTGCTCGCGCCACATCTCACGCCGCTCGAGCGGCTCAACAAGAGATCAAGCGGTGGTCATCCGCCTGGTCGGCGCCGTGCTGGTCGAGCAGTACGACGAATGGGCCGTCGCGGAACGTCGCTACTTCAGCGAGGAGTCGATGTCGCAGCCAGCCCCCCGGTCCTGTCGAGCACCGCGAAGGAGATCATCGACGCCGATCAACTTCCAGAACTTGACGGGACACTACCTGCGTGCCGACCGGCGACATCGAGGCGATTCTCGATCGCGCGCTCGCGCTGCTCGTCGAGCATCCCGGACGCCGCCGCTTTGCGGAAACCAGCCCCGTGCAAGGGAGAGCATGCAGACGGCGACGTCGCACCAGTCGAACGCGGTGACGCTGGTGCAGGAGGCAGGCGTCGGACTGTCCGACGCAGGCCATCGCACGCCGGGCGCACGCGTCGCGGCTCGTCCCGGAACGAGTCGTTCATCACGCAGCGCCGCGGCGTCTCGTCACACCATCGCGCTCAGCATTCCCGCGGCGACGTCCGCGCCGTTGACGAGGGGGCGCTCCGCCGGCCAAGGCTGTGCGAGCACGGCAGCCACGTCGTCGTCCCATCGAGCCGACGCCACGGCGTCGTTCGAGAGATGACGGCAGCGCAGGACCGACGGCATCTGCTCGACCATCACCGGATATTCCGCAAACTGCCCGCGCTCGGTGTAGAGCAGTGCCACGCGGTTGGCCACGCACTCCGAGACGATGCCGTAGCCAGGCTTCGAGATGACGACGTCGCAGGCGGCCAGCAGGTCCTCGTAGCGGAGACCGAGGGCATCGAGACGATCGCGATCGACGTGTGCGGCATCGGCCGGCGTGTCCGCCGGGGGATGCGCGGCACCTCCCGAGAGCACGAGCCGGTACGGTGCGCCGGCGTGGTGCGCGAGCCGGATGCCGGCCACGCCGTAGCCACCGAACGAGACGAGCACGAGCGGGCGGGCATCGGTCAGGCCGAGCACGCGCCGCGTGTCGGCCGGGTCGCGACGCGAACGGCGCGCGATCCACGGGAAGTCGAGCACCGTCCCGAACGTCGAGAACCCGCCGTGCATCGGCAGGCGCCATGCCGCGTCGCCCAGGGCGTAGCGCGCACCAAGCCGGCGCGGCAGGTCGGCGACCTCATCCTCGTCACGCCCCGAATCCCGACGCCCGAACCGCGAATCCGAAATCCCGACTCCCGAATCCCGAGCCCCGTCCCCGGTCCCCGATCCCCGGTCCCCCGTCCCCGGCCCCCGATAGCCGGCGAGGTCGGCATAGATCCAGTCCCACGTGAAGTTGGCAAGCGCGACGGCCCGACAGTCCGCGAGGCTCGCAGCGGTGAACGGCATGGCGGGCACGTCGCACACGACGACCCTGACGCGGCGGGCGCGGAACTCGCCGGCGAGCGTCGCCGCCGCGGCGTCGGCCTGGTGTTCGAATGCGGCGGCAGCCGCAAGCGTGGCGGGGATGTCCAGCAGGAGGCTGTCGCGCTGGACCGCACCCGTGTCGACCGCGTGGTCGACCAGGGTGACCGGCACGCGAATCGTGCGATCGAGCAGCCAGCGTGCGGCCTGCGTGAAGACGTGGATCGGCTGGTCGGGCCGCAGCGCGCCGAACGCGTTGACGACCTCGACCTGCCGGCTCGCATGGCCGAACCCGTGGCCGGAGATGCAGAAGGCGACCGCCACGCGTCAGCCGGCGGTTACGGGCTCGGCTGACGACACGACGGGCGGCTCGGCTCCCGTGTCGCCCGGCACCGGCGGCACGTGCGCTCCGAGCGCGATCTCGACGACCTGCTCGAAGGTCGCCACGGGCTTGAACGTCATCTCGCGGCGCGCCTCGGGCGAGAGCTCCTCGAGGTCGTCCTCGTTCTGTGCCGGCAGGATCATGGTCTTCACGCCGTGGCGGCGCGCGGCCAGGGCCTTCTCCTTGATGCCTCCGACAGGCAGCACGAGCCCGCTCAGCGTGATCTCGCCCGTCATCGCGACGTCCGGCGTCACGGGCTTCTGGCGCACCGCCGACAGGATGGCCGTCGCCATCGTCACGCCCGCGGACGGGCCGTCCTTGGGAATCGCACCGGCCGGCACGTGCAGGTGGAGGTCGTACTTGCCGAACATCTCCTCGGCAATCCCGAAGGCGTCGGCGCGAGACCGGACGTGGCTCAACGCGGCGCGCGCGGACTCCTGCATCACGCTGCCCAGCTGACCGGTCAGCACAAGCTGACCCTTCCCGCCTGGCAGCAGCGTGGCCTCGACGTAGAGCACGTCGCCGCCGGTCTCGGTCCAGGCAAGGCCCGTCACGACGCCCGGCCGCGACAGGCGGAAGGGGGCGTCGTTCTTGATCTTCGGCGGGCCGAGGTACTCGGGCACGTGCTCGGCGTCCACACGGAACGGCGCCTCGAGCACCACCGTGCTCATCACCGGGAGATCGGGCGGCGGCGTGGGGTCGTCGATCACCGGCGGTTCGGGGGCGTCCGTGCCAGGCGCGTCGCGCGGGTCCGGATCGGTGATCGGCGGGGCCGGTTCGCCGGGTTCGCTGTCGGGGACTGGCGGCGGGATGACGGGGCCACCGGGCGGGTCCGGAACCGGCAGGTCCGTGGTGGCGACCGGCTCGTCGCTCGCCTGGGGCTTGGTCGTGTCCATGCCGGCCACGCGCGCGGCGAGCTTGCGCGCGATCGTGCCGACCTGCCGTTCGAGATTGCGGACGCCCGCCTCGCGCGTGTACTCGCGCACGACCCGGCTCAGGGCCGCGTCGGTCAGGTCGAGGCCGTCCTCGGGCAGGCCGTGCTCGCGCAGCTGGCGCGGGATCAGGTACCGGCGGGCGATGTGCGCCTTGTCCTCCTCGGTGTAACCGCTGAGCGTGATGATCTCCATGCGGTCGAGCAGCGCCGGGTGCACCGTGGAGAGATTGTTGGCCGTCGCGATGAACAGCACCTTCGACAGATCGATCGGGACCTCGAGGTAGTGATCGCGGAACGTGTGGTTCTGCGCCGGGTCGAGCACTTCGAGCATCGCCGACGCCGGGTCGCCCGAGAACCCGCCCGGCTGCAGCTTGTCGATCTCGTCGAGCATGAACACCGGGTTCATCGAGCCCGCCTGCTTGAGCGCCTGGACGAGCCGGCCCGGCATCGACCCGATGTAGGTGCGCCGGTGGCCGCGAATCTCGGCCTCGTCGCGCACGCCGCCGAGCGAGATGCGCACGAACTTGCGGTTCATGGCCCGCGCAATGGACTGTCCGAGCGACGTCTTGCCCACGCCCGGGGGCCCGGCAAAGCACAGGATGGGCCCCTTCATGTCGTTCTTCAGCTTGCGCACCGCGAGGTACTCGACGATGCGGTCCTTGATCTTGTCGAGGTCGTAGTGATCCTCGTCGAGCACCGTGCGCGCGGCGCGCGGGTCGAGGCGATCCTCCGTGGTGACGCTCCAGGGCACCTCGAGCAGCCAGTCGAGGTACGTGCGCAGCATCTGGTACTCGGGGGATGCCTGCGACATGCGCTCGAGCCGGTCCACCTCGCGCATGGCCTGCTTGAGGACGGCGTCTGGCAGCTGTGCCTCGTCGATCCGCTTGCGGAGCTCGACGATCTCCTGGCCTTCCTCCTCGCCGAGTTCCGACTGGATGGCCTTGAGCTGCTGGCGCAGGTAGTACTGGCGCTGCGCGTCGCTCATCTCCTGCTGCGCCTGCGACTCGATCTTGCCCTTCAGTTCGAGCAGCTCCACCTCGCGGCGCAGCGCGGCGGTGATGGCACTCAGCTTCACGCGCAGGTCGTCCTGCTCGAGCAGCAGCTGCTTGTCCTCGGGCTTCATGTCGATCAGCGTCGCGAGCAGGTACACGAGCCGCAGCGGCTCGTCGATGCCGGAGACGATCGATCGCAGGTCGGGCGACAGGCCGGTCGCGAGGGAGAAGGCCTTCTCGACGAGGTCGCGCAGCGTCCGGAGATAGGCGTCGATCTCGAGACCGGTGGTGTCGGGCTCGGGGGCCGCACTGATCTCGGCGTCCATGACGTTGCCGTCGCGCGTCACCTGGTCGAGGCGCACACGCGCAACGCCCTCGACAAGGATCTGGAGGCCCATCGCGCCCTTCGCCATCTGGCGGATGACGGCGACCGTGCCGACCTTGCGCAGCTGGTTCGGCTGGGGGTCGTCGGCGTCGCCGACCTGCATGACCAGCACCAGCATCCGATCGCCGGCCAGCGCGCGGTTGACCGCATCGACCGAGACGGCGCGGTTGACGGCGAGCGGCTGCACGGTGAGCGGGAACACCACCGTACTGCGCAGCGGCAGGACCGGAAGCCGGGACGGAAGCGGTGGATCCTGGACGGCGTCGTCAGCCACGAAGCGTCATCTCCAAGGGGTGCAGGACGGCCCGAATGCCGCCCGCGTGTCCAGCGGCCAGTCTATCAGCCGGCGCCGCGAGCCCACGGTAGAATGCGCGCATGCTGCGCATGCGTCCCCAGTCGAGCGAGCACGCCCCGTTCTACGCCGGATACATCGCCAGGGTGCCTGACGGGCGCTGGCTCGAGCGGATGCAGGCCCAGCCGGGCGAGTTCCGCGCGCTGCTTGCCGACCACGACGATGCCCGGGCCGCACTGCCGATGGCACCGGGGAAGTGGTCGTTGCTCGACCTGCTCGCACACGTGGCCGACACCGAACGCGTGTTCGCGTTTCGCCTATTGTGGTTCGCGCGCGGGGAAGGGACCGAACTGCCCGGGTTCGACCAGGACGCGTGGGCGCGCGATGCCGGGGCGGATCGCCGGACGGTCGCGGCGGCACTCGACGAGATCGACGCCGTGCGCCAGGCGACGCTCATGCTCGTGCTCGGTCTCTCCGACGAGCACGCCGACCGCAGGGGACTGGCAAACGGCAGCGCCGTGACGGTGCGGGCGCTCGCCTGGATGATTGCCGGCCACGCGCAGCATCACCTCGACGGGTTGCGCGAGCGCGGGACGGAACCCGAACCGCCGCAGTAGCCCGTCAGTACACGCCCGGCAGCAGGCGCCAGCGGACCCGCTGCTGGTAGTCGCGGTACGGCGGGCCGAACGCCTGCACGAGGCTGCGTTCCTCGAACGGGATTGCCATCATCAGGTAGACCGTGCTGAGCGCGGCAAACAGCAGGTGCGTGGACGTCATCAGCGGCGCGCCGAACACGAACAGCACCCACCCGAAGTAGATCGGATGGCGCACGAGGCCATACAGCCCGCCCGTCTCGAGGAAGGGCGGCTCCCCGGCACGCGCGTCGGCCTGGCGTGACGGGCTGAGGCCCATCAGCTCCCGAACGCTCAGCGTACGCGCGGCGACGAGGGTGACCACGAGCCCGGCCCCCTGCACGGCCCGGCCGACCCACCACCACGGTCCCGACAACGTGTACCAGGTGCCTCGCAAGGGGGCCCAGCCCAGCGTGCAGGCCAGGAAGAGCAGGCTCGCGACGATCACGTAACACGAGCGTTCCGCATCGGGCCCGACGCGGTCGCGCAGCCATCGCTTGATCGGCGTGCGCGCGAGCAGGCTGTGGTGCAGCGCGAAGATTGAGAACAGCGCGACGTTGGCGATCAGGGCGGGCCATGCCGGCGTGCCAGGCTCGGCCAGCGCATCGTAGTGGGCGAAGTACGCGCGGCCGCCGACGACGAGCGAGACGACGAACAGCAGCGCACCGACGTACTGGAGCACCCGGATTGCAGGCGTCACGCTGTGTATGAGGGGCACGGATGGGCTCGACGACCGCATAGTATAGTGCCCTCCATGCGGTCCGTCCCCCGCATCGTCATCTCCGGCATCGGCGTGGTGTCGCCCTTCGGTGCCGGACGCGAATGCTTCTGGACCCACGTGCGGGACGGCCGCAGCGCCACGCGCCGCATCGACGAATTCGACCCCACACCGTACGCCTGCCAGGTGGCCGCACCGCTGCCTCCCATGTCGATCGAGCAGGCGCCGCGACTCTCGTCGCACCCGTCCATCAACGGCCACGGTGCCGACGATGTCGTGCGCGAACGCGCGGAGGCGAGGCGCTACTCGCGCGCGTCGCTGGCGGGGGTGATTGCCGCGCGCGAGGCGTGGCACGACGCCGGACTCAGGATGGGGGAGCCCGACGCCGGCGTGATCATCGGCACGGGTGGCGGCGGCATCGAGCTCGGCGAGCGGCAATACCGCGAGTTCTTCACCGACGGCCTCAAGCGCGTGACGCCGTACGCGATCCCCGTGTCGATCTGCGGGATGCTGTCGAGCGAGATCTCGATGGCGCTGCACCTCCACGGCATCAGCCACGTGCTGTCCACCGGTTGCACGAGTTCGACCGACGCGACCGGCTATGCCACGAGCCTGTTGCGGGCCGGTGAGGTCGGCGCGCTGCTCTGCGGCGGCGTGGACGCGTGCGTCACGCCGGGGATGATCTACGGCTTCTCGCGCATGAAGGTGGTGTCCACGGCGTTCAACGACTCGCCGGCCGAGGCGTCGCGTCCCTTCGATCGGTCGCGCGACGGGTTCGTGCTCGGCGAAGGCGCCTGGATGTACGTGCTCGAGCGCGAGGATCGGGCCCGTGCGCGCGGCGCCCACGTGTATGCCGTCGTCGAGGGCTACGGGTCCACGTGCGACGCATACCACCGGGTGCAGATGGATCCGGAAGGCGTGCAGATCGTGCGGGCCATGCGTACCGCGCTCGAGAAGGCCGGTCGCGCGCCCGAGTCGATCGGCTACGTCAACTTCCACGGCACGTCGACGCAGCTGAACGACGCCATCGAGATTCGCTGCGTGCGCGACCTCTTCGACGGGCACGCAGGACGAATCAGCGGTTCCTCCACGAAGTCGATGGTGGGGCATCCACAGGGCGCAAGCGGCGCATGCGGCATCGTCACCACCGCGCTGGCAATCGACCGCGGCTACCTGCCGCCGACAATCAACGTCACCGAGCTCGACCCGGCCTGCGACCTTGACGTGTTGCCCAACGAGGGCCGCGCGATCGACGTCGAGGCGGCGCTCTGCAACTGCCTCGGGTTCGGCTCCAAGAACAGCGCGGTCGTCGTCGCGCGCGCGGATTGATGGAAGCGGCAATCCGACGGCCGACCGCCGAACGCCGATGGCCGACCGACGACCGCCAACGGCTGATCGACGAAGGCCGACGGCCGACCGACGACCGCCAACGGCCGATCGACGAAGGCCGACGGCCGACCGACGAAGGCCGACGGCCGACCGACGAAGGCCGACGGCCGACCGACGAAGGCCGATGATTGACGTCGTCATCTCCGGCGCGGGTCCGGCAGGCAGCATGGCGGCCGTGACGCTGGCGCGCGCGGGTGCGCGCGTGGTGCTGCTCGACAGGGCGACGTTCCCCAGGCACAAGCTGTGCGGCGACACGCTCAATCCGGGTGGCATCGCGCTTCTTGGCGAGGCGGGGCTCGCGGCGCCCATCCTCGCGCACGGCCTGCCGCTCACGGGCATGCTCGTGACGGGTGGGTCGGGCATCTCGATTCACGGCACGTACGGCAACGGGATGACCGGCCGCGCCTGGTCGCGCCACCAGTTCGACGCGCAGCTGATTTCGGCCGCAACGGCTGCCGGCGCGGACGTGCGTGTCGGCGTTCGCGTGCTGCACCCGGTGTACGACGCCGCCAGCGGCCGGGTTGCTGGCGTGCGCGTGCGCACCTCCACCGGCGCCGAGCACGACGTGCGGGCCCGCTGGGTGATTGCGGCTGACGGTCGGCGATCCCCGCTTGCGATTGCGCTCGGCCTCATCTCGCATCCCGCGCGCCCGCGACGCTGGGCCATCGGGACCTATGCCACCGACGTCGAGGGTCTCGGCGGGTACGGGGAGATGCACGTGCGTGCCGGCCACTACATCGGCGTCGCGCCGGCCGGGGCAGGCGTGGCGAATCTGTGCGTCGTCAGCGCCGGACGCGACGGCATGCACGACCCGGCCGGGCGCCTCTGGCAGGTCGTCGCGCAGGACCCGCTGCTGCGTGAACGCGTCGCCGACGCACGGCAGGTTGCGCCTGTCGTCACCCTGGGGCCGCTTGCCGTGGATGCGAACGCGACGGGTGTGCCCGGCCTGCTGCTCGCAGGCGACGCGGCCGGATTCGTCGATCCCATGACCGGCGACGGCCTGCACATCGCGCTGCGCGGCGGTTCGCTCGCGGCGCAGGCCATCCTCGACGGCTGGTCGGGCAGCGATCGGAGTGTCCTGGCGCAACTCGCACGCACGCGGCGGGAAGCGTTCGGCGGCAAGCTCCGGTTCAATCGGGCGCTTCGCGTGCTCGTCGGATCGCCGATGGGTGTCAGGCTCGGCGCGTTCGGTGCGTCGGTGGCGCCGGGGCTGCTGCGTCGCGTCATTGCCGTGGCCGGCGATACGGCGCACGGCGGCGGCCTCGCCGCGTGAACGCGATGCCCCCGCCGCCGCTCGTCGCCGTCCTCGTCGTGTACGTCACGGTGGCCATCGAGGCCCGTCGCTCGGCGGCCAACGAACGTGCGCTGCGGGCGGCCGGAGCCGAGGTCGTCCCGGATCCGAGCTACCCCTGGATGCAAGGCGTCTATCCGCTGGGTTTCCTCGCCGTTGCCGTCGAGGGATGGACGCGCGGTGCCGGCTGGGATGCGTGGGCGGTGGCCGGCATGCTGCTGTTTGCGGCGGGCAAGGCAATCAAGTACGCCGCGATTGCCGCGCTCGGCCCGCGATGGACGTTCCGCGTGCTCGTGCGCCGCGGTGTGCCACTCGTCTCGCACGGCATCTATCGCGCCCTCCGCCATCCCAACTATGTCGGAGTTGCGGGTGAGATCCTCGGCAGTGCGTTGTGGATGCGCGCCCCGATCACCGGTACCCTGTTCGCCGTGACGTTCGGTCTCATCCTCTGGACCCGCATCCGCATCGAGGAACGCGCACTCGGCCTGGCGCCCCGCGCATGACCCCGTCGATCGATCACGCCCGCCCGCGGCCGTGGTGGCTGCGCGTCCTCGATCTCGCCATCACGGTGACGGCCGTGCTGCTCGTCTCGGCCCTGCTCACGGGCGGCATGCGCGTCAGGTTCGACGAGTTGCGCGTGACCGCCGAGTCGC
The DNA here is from genome assembly GCA_934541105.1 of uncultured Luteitalea sp. GTDB lineage: Bacteria > Acidobacteriota > Vicinamibacteria > Vicinamibacterales > Vicinamibacteraceae > Luteitalea. The sequence goes on from CAKTDA010000004.1 coordinate 42,317, forward strand.
CGTGGAAGCTCGCGCTCGTGCTTGGTGGGTGTGTCGCACTCCGCGCCGTATTGTGGCGCCACGACACGTGGTGGGGGCTCACGGCGGCGAGGTTGCGCCGCGTTGCCGGCGATCGGGCATTGCGGCGCACGTTGCCGTGGGTGCTGACCACGCGGCTCCTCGTGCTCTACGCGAGTTATCTCGGCGTGGTCGTGATCGGCTACCCCGAGGGCGCACCGCCGTTCCGGACGTCCACCAACGAGTTCCACAACCTGTTCGCGCGCTGGGACGCCGGCTGGTACGTCGGCATTGCCGATGGCGGCTACAACTACTGGGGCAACGCACGCGCGCAGACAAACGTCGCCTTCTTCCCGGCCTATCCGCTGGCGATGCGCGTGTCGGCGGCGCTGCTCGGCGCGCGATGGGGATCGCCTGACGATCCGGCCGATCCATTCGACGCATTCACCGAACGACGGCACGTCCGCCTGCTGCAGGCCGGCGCGCTCGTCTCGGTGATCGCCTTCGCCGGCGCTCTCGTCTACCTGTTCCGCCTGGCGCGCGATCTCACCGACTCGGAGGAGGCTGCAGCCGCGGCCGTCGCCCTGACCGCGACATACCCGTTCGCCTTCTTCTACGGGGCCGTGTACACGGAGGCCTTGTTCCTGGTGTGTGCCGTGGGGGCCTGCTACCACTTCCGGCGGCGGCAATGGGCGTGGGCCGCGGTGCTGGGGCTCGTCGCGGGCCTCACGCGCCCGAACGGGTGCCTGCTGAGCGTGCCGCTCGGATTGCTGGCGCTCGACATGTGGCGCCGGGACGCCTACCGCTGGCAGACGCTCGCCGTGGCGCTGCCCACGGCGGCATGTGCCGGGCTCGGGATGCTGGCCTTCACCTGGTGGCTGCACGCGCAGACGGGCGAGTGGTTCCTCTGGATGAAGGCGCACGGCGCATGGGGGCGGCAGTTCAGCGGCGTGCACGTGCTCCTGCAGCAGCGCTGGGGTGATCTCCAGGGGCAGGGCTTCTACACCTACACCGTCATGCACGCCGTCGAACTCGTGAACATGGCAGCGACCTGCCTCGTCATTGCCGCGAGCTGGCCCATCGGCCGCCGGCTCGGCTGGGCGTGGAGTGCGTTCCTCCTGGTGACGGTGCTGCCGCCGCTGTTCATGGGCGGGTTCCTGTCGATGGGCCGGGTCACCGCCACACTGTTCCCCCTCTTCATCTACGCCGGATGGCGCCTGCGCCGCGAGCCACTCACGCACGTGCTCGTCGTCACGGTCGGACTCCAGGTGGCCCTTGCCGTGATGCACTTCACGTGGCGGCCGGTCTACTGACCGCCACGGCTGCCATCCGAACGCGCGTCCGGCTCGTCCAATCCTGAACGGATCACGCCACGGGCGCGGTGCTCGTGTGCGTCACGGTACGTCGGGGACGTGTGCATATAATGCGGGCACAGGCGCAGATGTCGCGGTGGCGCGCCACGGGCGCACGAACAGCCCGCCAGGCGATGCGGTCCGCGGGCCGCATCGGAGTCCTCGTCGGCGCGGTGTGCCTGCCTGCCACGGTTGCGCTCGCTCAGTCGTCGCCGTTCACCGTGCCGCGGATCATCATCCCGCAGACCACGGTGCCGCGCACGCCGCCGCGTCCGGTGGCTCAGGAACCAGAGGTCGAACCGGTGCCGCCCTGGCAGGCACCGCTGTCGGCCGGTCGATTCGATGACGCGCTCGTTGCCGCGGGAGACACCGCCTGGGCCCGCGCGTACGTCCGCGGCCGGGCCGCCGAGCGGCGCGGCGCGTATGAAGAGGCGGAGCAGGCGTGGCGAGAGGCCGTCGAGGCCGAGCCCGTCGGCGAGCCCGCGCTGGCGCTTGCCGACCTGCTGGCGCGGACGGGCCGTCGTGACGAAGCGGTGCCGATCTGGCAGGCCGTGATGCGGTCCGGCCAGACTCGTCGCACGGGAGCATCACTCGGACGCGCGGCGCGCGCCGCGCACGCCATCGGCCAGGTGCGCATCGCCAACGCGTACTTCCAGACCGCGGCGAACCTGTCGCCGGACGATCCGCTGCTGCACACGCGGTGGGGCGATCTCTTCCTCGAGAAGTTCAACGTCGCCGAGGCGCGTGCCTCGTACGAGACCGCCCTCGAGGCCGATGCCCGCCACGTGCCGGCACTCGTCGGCCTCGCGCGCGCGCTTGCCGACACCAACCCCGGTGCGGCCGAAGCCGCGGCACGGCAGGCGATTGCCGTGGATCCGGCACAGCCCGATGCGTGGGTCCTGCTCGCTGCCGAGGCGATGGATGCGAGCAAGCGCGACGAGGCGCGCACGGCCATCGCAACCGTGCTCGAGACCAACGCCCGTCACGTGGAGGCACTGGCGCTCTCGGCGGCGCTCGCCCAGATCGAGGATCGCCACGAGGACGTCACCCGCTTCACGCAGCAGGCGCTCGCTGCCGATCCGCGCAATGCCGACGTCGCCCGCATCGTCGGTGAGCGCGTGGCCCGGCAGTACCGGTTCGACGAAGCCGTGCGCTTCCTGCGCCAGGCGGTTGCGCTGGATCCGCAGAACAGCCGCGCACAGGCCTCGCTCGGGCTGCACTTGCTGCGAACCGGCGACGAGGCCGACGCACGCACGGCGCTCGACACGGCCTTTGCCATCGACCCCTTCGACAAGGTCACCTACAACCTGCTCGAGCTGCTCGATGCACTCGACGGCTTCGTGACGGTGACGGGACAGAACCTCACCGTGAAGCTGCACCCGCAGGAGGCTCCGGTCCTCCAGCCGTACCTGGTGCCGCTCGCAGAGCAGGCGCTTGCGGATCTCTCGGCGCGGTACGACTTCACGCCGGCCGGCCCGATCCTCGTCGAGGTCTTTCCGCGTCACGACGACTTCGCCGTGCGGACGATGGGCCTGCCCGGCATGCACGGCGCGCTCGGGGCGTGCTTCGGCCGCGTGGTCACGATGGACTCGCCGAAGGCACGGCCGCCGGGCACGTTCAACTGGGCAGCCACGCTGTGGCACGAACTCGCGCACGTCATCACGCTGCAGATGTCGGGCAACCGGCTGCCGCGGTGGTTGAGCGAGGGCATCTCGACGTACGAGGAGTCACGCGCGCGCGCCGGCTGGGGACGCGAGTCGGAGCTGCTCTTCGCGCAGGCCTACGCCTCGGGACGCCTGCTGCCGCTTGCCGACCTGAACAGCGGCTTCGCGAAGGTCGAGACGATCAATCTCGCGTATCAGCAGGCCGCCGTGCTCGTGGCACACCTCGTGGAGGCTCACGGGGACGCGAAGCTGCGCGACTTCGTCCGGAGCTTCGGACGCGGCGTGTCCGAGGACGAAGCCCTGATGTCGGCGTACGGCCGGACGTGGGATGCGCTGCAACCCGAGTTCGATGCGTACTTGCAGCAACGGTACGGTGCGTTCGTGCCCGCGCTCGGCGACGTGGACGCGGCGCCGCCCGGCCGGACGGCCACGGCTCCCGATTGGGTCGCATTCGCGAACGCGCACCCCGGCAACTTCCGCGTGCAGATGACTGCGGCGCCGCTCCTCCTGCGCCTCGGCGACCTGGACGGCGCGCGCACCGTGCTCGAACGGGCAGCGGCCCTTGTGCCGTTTGCGAGCGGCGACGCGAGTCCGTGGCGGTTGCTCGTGACGACGGCACTGAAGCAGGACCGCCGCGACGATGCGCGGCGATTCGCGGAGCGGGTGCTGGAGCACGACCACACGGCTGCGCAGGCGCTGCGGCAGTTGCTGGCCCTCGCGCGGGCACCCGAGGACGCGGCCCTGCGTGAGCGTACGGCGGCGCGGCTCATCGAAGTCGATCCGTTCGACGCGTCGGCCCACACGGCGCTCGGGGAACTGGCGCTTGCGCGCGGCGACCATGCCGTGGCGCTGCGGGAACTGCAGGCGGCCGTGGACGCCGGTCCGCCGAACCCGGCCGAGGCGTTGACGTCGCTCGCGGAGGCGACGCTCGAAACCGGCCAGCAGGACGCGGCGAAGAAACACCTGATCCGCGCGCTCGAGACGGCCCCGCGCCATGAGCGGGCCCAGGAGCTGCTCCTGCGGATCGTCGAGCGGACGGGCGGGGAGGAACGATGAGCGCCGCCGCACGCCTCCGTGCCGCGTTCGTGGTGTGCGCCATCGCGCTGTCGGTGCTGGCGACGACGGCGATTCCGCGGGTGTGGGCCCAGTTTGCCGAGCCCGACCCGCGCTTTGCCGGGCTGCGCTGGCAGTTCACGCGCATCCGCTACGAGGCCCACAACGCCTCGTCGTTCCGCGCGCGGTACTGGAGCGACTCGTGGGCCATCGACGGTCCGGCCGCCGAGCAGAACCTGTCGCGGCGCCTGAAGTCGGTCACGGCCATCGACGTCGGCGAACCGACGGTGCTGCGGATCGAGGACCCGGAGCTGTTCAACCACCCGTGGATCTACTTCGTCGAGCCGGGGACCCTGCGCCTGAGCGAGGCCGAGGTGCCGATCCTGCGCGAGTTCCTGCTGCGCGGCGGCACGGCGGTGATGGACGACTTCCACGGCGACATCGAGATGGAGAACGTCGTCGAGGAGCTGAAGCGGGTGTTCCCCGACAGGCGCGTCGTCACGCTGCCGCTCTCGCACCCCGTGTTCTCGTGCTTCTACCAGATCGACGGCTATCCGCAGATCCCGGGGCTCGGGTCGTTCTTCGCGGGCCGCACGTGGGAGAAGGGCGGCATCACGCCCGAACTGCGGGCGATCGAGGACGACACCGGCCGCGCGATGGTGCTGCTCAACTGGAACACCGACATGGGCGACGGGTGGGAATGGTCCAACGCCGAGCAGTACCCGGGGTACATACAGCACACCGCGCAGGCGTATCGGATGATGATCAACGAGATCATCTACTCGCTCACGCACTGAGTCACCTCCGCAATCGCCGGCGATGGACGGACCGCCGGTTCGGCGTCGTCGGCCACGCGGAGGCAACGCCATCTCGATCGAGGAACACGTGAACGAATTCGCGCAGCAGAAGCCGCAGCCGCTCACCGCCGAACAGGCCCGCGCGCTCGTGGCCCGTGTCGCCGACAGCCGTAACCGCGTCCTCACGGAACTGCGGAAGGTCGTCGTGGGTCAGGAAGCGTCGGTGGACCTGGTGCTCGCGGCGCTCTTTGCCGGCGGGCACTGCCTGCTGACCGGCGTGCCGGGGCTCGCCAAGACGCTGCTCGTGCGCACCCTCGCGCAGATCCTCGACCTCGGCTTCCGGCGCATCCAGTTCACGCCGGACCTGATGCCGTCCGACATCACCGGCACCGAGGTGCTCGACGAGACCGACGGCATCCGCGCCCTGCGCTTCGTCCACGGGCCGGTGTTCACGCAGCTGCTGCTCGCCGACGAGATCAACCGCACGCCGCCCAAGACGCAGGCCGCGCTGCTCGAGGCCATGCAGGAAGGCCACGTGACCGCCGCCGGGCGCAGCTACCCCCTCGAGCCGCCGTTCTTCGTGCTGGCCACGCAGAATCCCATCGAGCTCGAAGGCACCTATCCGCTTCCCGAGGCGCAGCTCGACCGCTTCCTCTTCAACATCGTCATGACCTACCTCCCGGAAGACGACGAGGTGAAGGTCGTGACGCAGACCACCGGTGTCAGCCACGAGACGCCGCAGCGCGTGCTCTCGCGCGACGACATCCTGCAGATCCAGCAGCTCGTGCGCCACGTCGTGATTGCCGAGGACGTCGCCCGCTATGCCGTGCGGCTCTCGGCGGCCACGCGACCGACGCAGCCCGACGTGCCGGACTTCATCCGGACGTACGTCAAGTGGGGCGCCGGCCTGCGCGCGTCGCAGGCGCTCGTGCTCGGCGCCAAGGCCCGCGCGCTGACGCTCGGTCGCGCCTTCGTCACGCCCGAGGACATCCGCACGCTGGCGCCGCCCGTCTTCAGGCACCGGGTGCTGATCAACTTCCAGGCCGAGTCCGAGGGGCTGACGACCGATGCGGTCGTCGAGCGGCTGCTCGACCGGGTGGCGCCACCCGCGAGCGGGTTGGCCTGACATGGCCGCGCCCGCGCCAGGCCCGTCCCGGTTCCTGTCGCCCGCGGTCGTGGCCGGCCTGGGGACGCTCGAGCTCAAGGCCCGCACCATCGTCGAGGGATTGCTGCTCGGCCTGCATCGCAGCCCGTTTCGCGGGTCGAGCGTCGAGTTCGCCGAGTACCGCCAGTACATGCCGGGCGACGATCCCGGCACCGTGGACTGGAAGGTCTACGCCCGCAGCGATCGGCACTACGTCAAGAAGTTCGAGCACGACACGAACGTCGAGGTGCAGCTGCTGCTCGACGTCAGCGCCTCGATGGCCTACAGCAGCGGCAACGGCATGACCAAGCTGCAGTACGCGCAGTGCCTCGTCGCCGCGCTCGCGTACCTGCTCACCGGCCAGCGCGACGCCGTGGCGCTCGGCACGTACGACGCGCGCCTGCGCGACTACGTGCCCGCCGCGGTCAAGGCCGGGCAGCTGACGCGGCTGCTCGTCGCGCTCGATCACGCGCAGCCGGGGGCCGCCTCCGATTCCGCGACCGCGCTGCAGCAGGTGGCCGACCGGCTGCGCCGGCGCGGACTGATCGTCGTCTGTTCGGACCTGCTCGACGATCAGCCGCGGGTGGTGGACGGCCTGCGCCTCCTGCGCGCGCGCGGCATGGAAGTGGTCGTCTTCCACGTGCTCGACGAGGCGGAGCTGACGTTCCCGTTCGAGCAGGCCGCGACGTTCCGCGACATCGAGACCGGTGAGGAAGTGCTGACGCATGCGCCGTCCGCGCGGCAGGCGTACGTGGACGCCGTCGATCGGTGGCGGCAGGCGTACGTGTCGCAACTGCGCGCCGCGGGCATCGACTACCAGCTGGCCGTGACGAGCGCCCCGCTCGACCTGACGCTGCTTGGCTGGCTGGGCAAGCGGGGGAGAACGCTCTAGCCATGGGGTTCCTCGCGCCGCTGTTCCTCGCCGGCCTTGCCGCCATCGCGGTGCCCGTCGTGCTGCACATGTTCCGGCGCGAGGTCGCACCGCCGCTCCCGTTCACCGCGGTGCGCTTCCTCGAGAAGCGGACCGTCGAGCGGCAGGAGCGCCGCCGCATCCAGGACCCGTGGCTGCTCCTGCTGCGCATGGCCGCACTGGCGCTCCTCGCGCTTGCCTTCGCGCGTCCGTACCTGACGACGGACGTGCCGACCGAGCCGCCGGTGGTGCTTGCCGTGGACGTGTCCTACAGCATGGGCGCCCCGGGACGCCTCGACGCTGCCCGGCGTGCGGCCGGCACCGTCCTCTCGGACCTGTCGGCCGACACGCCGGTGAGCCTCGTGACCTTCGCGGATCGCGCGTCGGTGCTCGCCGAGCCGAGCACGGACCACGGCGCGGTGCGCGCGCAGCTTGCCGGCATCACGTCCGGTTTCGGCGCGACGCGCTATGCGGCGCCCCTCGAGGCCGCCCGCGGCCTGTTCGACGGCCGCCCGGGCCGGGTGGTGGTGGTCACCGACATGCAGTCGCGCGGCTGGGCGCGCGGCACCACGAGCCTGCCCGACAACGTCACGCTCGACGTCGTCGGCGTCGGCGCGCGTGTGGACAACGTCCTCGTGCGCGACCTCGTGGTGGACCGCGAGCAGGCGCGTGTCGTGGTCAGCAATGCCGGCCAGTCGCCGGCCAACGTGGCGGTCACGCTGGCCCGCCGCGCCGGTCCGCCGCGCCGCGAGACGATCGCGCTCGACGGCGGCGTCAGCCGTGACGTCGTGTTTGCCGGGCCGCACGAGAGCGGCGCGTACGTCGCGCGTGTCGAGCACGACGGCGGGTTCCCGGCCGACAACACGCGGCACGCGGTGTTCCGCGAGACGGCGGCGACGACGGTGCGCGTGATCGTGGGCGACGAGGTCGAACGCGGGCGCGCGTTCTTCGTCGAGCGGGCCTTCGCGGCCCTCGGCACCGAGTCGGGCGCCGCGGCCGCGGTGACGGTGGCAGCAGGTGCCGACGCGCTTGCCGCCGACGCGCTCGCCCCGGCCGACCTCGTGTTCTGGCTCTCGGCGACGGGCATCGATCGCCGGGCCGTGCCGGCGCTCGAACAGTACGTGCGCGACGGCGGACGCCTCGTCGTCGCCTGTGGCCCGGCCCTCGATGCGCGCGTGGCCGACGTCGTGACGCGGCCGTTCGGCATCACGCTCGCGGGCAGTGCCCCGGGCTCCCCTCGCGGCGGGGGCGGCGGGTCGCCAGGCGGATTCGTGGCGCAGGATCCGCGGCATCCCCTGCTGGCGGCGCTCGGTGAGGCCCGCGTGGACCTGGCGCGGACCGACGTGACCGAGGCGTGCGACATGGGGGTCACGGGGACGGCGGTGACGATCAGCCGGTTCACCGATGGTCGCCTCGCGCTTGCCGAGGCGCGTGTCGGTGCGGGACACCTGCTCGTGCTCGCAACCGACCTCGGACGCCAGTGGAACAACCTGCCGGTGCAGCCGGCCTTCGTGCCGCTCATGGGCGAGATCGCGCGACACCTGCTCGGCGACGCCACCGGCACGCGCGTCGCGCTCGCCACGATCGAGGATCCGCGATTCCAGCAGCCGGGCGTGTGGCCCGTCGGTCCGCGCGGCCAGGAGGCTGCGGTGGACGTGGACGTCTCGGAGTCGGACCAGGCCGTGCTGGGTGTGGAGGAGTTCCGGCAGGCCGTCGCGCGGCCGCCGGCCGACGAGGCCAGGGTCGCACGCGTGCAGGCCGTGCGGCTCGAGCAGGATCAGGGGCTGTGGCGCTACGGCTTCGGCCTGCTCGGGGTGACACTTGTCGTCGAGAGTCTCCTGGCGCGGCGGACGCGCCAGCAGGTGGAGGTGGTGTCGTCATGAGTCACGCGGCCGATCCGCTTCGGCAGTCGCTCGATGCGCTGTCGCGCGCCTGGTGGCGCATCCGGTGGGCGCGTGTGCTCGCGCGCACGTCAGCCGCCCTGGCCGGCCTGCTCGTCGCATGGGCGGTCGTCGATCGCCTGCGTCCGCTCGGGCGCTGGCCGCTCCTGCTGTCGGGCGCGGTCGTGGCGATTGCGGTCGTCGCGGCCGCGTGGTGGCTGCAGCGCCGTGCGCAGGGCCGCCCGCCGGTCGAGCGGATGGCGCGACTCGTGGAGGAGCAGTGCCCCGAGATCGAGACGGCGCTGCGCAGCGCGCTCGATCCGTCGGTCGATGCCAGTCCGTTCGCGCCCGTCGTCCGAGCCGACGCGGCCGATGCCCTCTCACGCCTCGACGACGCCCGCATCGTCGATCCCGACGATCGGCGCCGGGCGTGGCTGTGGGCCGGTGCCGCGGTGGCGGCCGTGCTGTTCGGGGCAGGCCTGGCGACGCCGACTGCCGTTCGCGCGGCGCGCACGGCGCAGTTCGTGATCGCGCCGCCGCAGATGGCGCTGCGGGTCACGCCCGGCAGCCAGCGGCTGGTGAAGGGCACGCCGCTGACGATCACCGCCGTCGTCGACGGCGCGCCTGCCGGTCTCGACACGCCGGTGCCGCGCCTGCTCGTCGAGGGCGAGGGCGCGCGGGCGGCCGGTGCGTTCGAGCGACGCGCCGACGGCACGTACGAAGTGCGCATTCCGTCTGTCGACCGCCCCTTCACGTATCGGGTGCTGGCCGGCGTCCTGCAGTCGAACACGTACGCGGTCGACGCGCTCGATCGCCCGCGCATCGAGGGCATCGATCTCGCGTACGTCTACCCGTCGTTCTCCGGCCTGAAGCCGAGGACCGAAACCGACACGGGCGACATCTACGCACCGGCCGGCACGACGGTCACGGTCACCGTGCGCGCGTCAAAGCCATTGCAGGCGGCGCAGTTGCGGGCGACCGATGGCGAGGGCGCCCGTGCGCTGCCGCTGACCGTCGTCGGCGAGAAGACGGGCGAGGTGGCGCTGACCGTCGCGCGTGACGGGGCGTATCGCATCGCGCTCACCGACACCGACGCCGTCGACAACGGCGAGGACACCGAGTACTTCATCCGCGTGATGGACGATCGGCCGCCGGACGTGCGGATCATCAGGCCTGCGGGCGATCGCGGTGCGACCCGCCTCGAGGAGGTGGTGCTCGAGGCGCGTGCCGAGGACGACTACGGCGTGCAGTCGCTCGAGCTCGTGTACCAGGTGCGCGGCGAGCGCGAGCGCGTGATCCCGCTCGGCGGCAACGGGCAGTCCACCGAGGTCAGCGGACGCCACACGATCCATCTCGAGGATCTCGACGTGGCGCCCGGTGATTTCGTGAGCTACTACGCCCGGGCGCGCGACATCGGCCGGGGCAAGCGCTCGACCGAAGCGCGCAGCGACATCTTCTTCCTGGAGATCAAGCCGACGGCGCAGGAGTTCACGGCCGCGCAGTCGTCGGCCGGGATGGGCGGAATGGGCGGCGAGATGGACGACCTCGTCGCCATGCAGAAGGACGTCGTGTCGGCCACCTGGAAGCTCGAACGCCGGTCGTCGGGCGGGCGTTCGGCTGCAGACATCCGCGCCGTGGGGCGCGCACAGGCCGAGGTGCGGGAGAAGCTGCGCCAGCGCAGCGAAGCCGCCGCGCCAGCGCCGGCCCCTCGTCGTCGTCGGGGTCCGCAGCCGGAGCCCGAGGCGCCACCCGTGCCGCTGCAGGCTGCCGGCGAGGCGATGGAGAAGGCCGTCGCGCAGCTCCAGCAGCTCGACACGCGCAGCGCGATCAGCCACGAGATGGAGGCGCTCAACCAGCTCCTCAAGGCCGAAGCCGAGATTCGTCGGCGGCAGCTTGCGCGTCAGCAGGCCGGCCAGGGCGGCAGCCGCGGCCGGAGCGGCAACGATGATCTCTCGGCGCTGTTCGACGAGGAACTGATGCGCCAGCAGACCAACTACGCGCAGCAGAGCAGCGTGGAGTCGCGGCAGGAGAACACGAAGGGCGAGTCGGCGCTCGATCGCATCCGCGAGCTCGCGCGCCGGCAGGACGACCTCGCGCGCGAACAGCAGCGGCTCGCGCGCGAACGGCCCCAGCTCGACGCGGACGAAGCAAAGCGACGCCTCGAGCAGCTGACGCGCGAACAGCAGCGCCTGCAGCAGGAGGCGCAGCAGCTCGCGCAGCAGATGCAGCAGGGCGGGCAGTCCTCGCAGCAGTCACGGAAGGGACAGTCCTCGCAGGGCCAGCAGCAGGGCCAGCAGCAGGGGCAGCAGGCGCAGAACGGCCAGCAGGGCGGCCAGCAGTCGGGGAGCCAGGCATCGGCCGGGTCGTCGGGCGGGTCGTCGCAGCAGGCCTCGCGCGATCGGCTTCGCGAGGCTGCCGAGCAGATGCGTGAAGCGGCATCTCAGCTCCAGCAGCAGTCGCCTGGAGAGGCGGCGGCTCGCGGGTCGCAGTCGGCCCAGGCGCTTCGCGACGCGGAACGGGCGCTCCAGGCAGGCACGCCGGGCGAACGGCAGCGCGCGGCGGGCGACGTGCAGCACGAGGCCCGCGAACTGGCCGAACGCCAGCGCCAGTTGGCGCAGGGCGCTGCCGAACTGGGGCAGTCGGCAAGTGGTGCCGCCGACACGGAACGGCGCCGGCAGCTCGCAGGCGAGCAGGGTCGGCTCGCCGATCGCGTGGCGGCGCTCGACCGCCAGGTCCGCGAACTCGCGCGCGGCGCCGATCCCGTGAAGGATCCCCTCGGCCAGGCGGCCCGCGAACTCCAGCGCGGCCGCACCGCCGAGCAGCTCCAGCAGGCGGCACGGCAGCTGCGCGAGGGGGAGGTGCCCCAGGGCACCGACATCGCGCGCCAGCAGCGCGACGCGGCCCGCGTGCTCGATCGCGTGGCGTCACTCGCCGGGCAGGCGAGCGGTCGCGGGAGGGGCGAGACGCAGGCGCTGTCGGAGCAGCTTGCCGACACGCGGGACCTGCGCGATCGGCTGCGATCGCTCGAGGATCGCATCGCGGCGCTCGCGCAGCAGGCCGAGCGTGAGGCAGGTGCGGGCGAGGCCCGTGGCGAGCGGAACGACAGCGCCAGCAAGGGGGGGCAGCCTGGCAGTCGTGGATCGGCACCCGGGCAGGGCGAGGGCGGCGGGCGTGGCGACACTCGGGCCGAGCTCCAGTCGCTGCAGGACGAGTACGCCCGCGAGCTCCAGCAGGCCGGCCGGATGATGCAGGGAGGCAACAGCGGCGCCGATCGCGGCGGACGCCTTGCCACGCCGGAAGGGCACGAGTTCAGCCGCTCGGCGCCGGGGACCGAGGCCTTCAAGCAGGACTTCGCGCGCTGGGACACCCTGCGACGCGGTGTCGCCAACGCACTGGACCGCTACGAGGCGTCCATCGCGCAGCGGCTCGCCGGGCAGGAGGCGGCCGACCGTGTGCAGGCGCCGCTGCGTGACAAGGTGCCCGATCGGTACGCGGAGTCCGTCGTCCGCTATTACCAGTCCCTGAGCGGTCGACCGGAGTCGCGCTGACGTTGGGCATCCGTTTCGCGTACGCGCTGCCTGCCTGGGCGTGGGTGCTGGGCGGGCTGGCGATCGTGCTGCTCGCGCTCGCGCTGTACCATCGCGCGCGTGCGGTGCTGCCGACGGGCCGCTGGCTCCTGCTCGTCGCGCTCCGGACGCTGGCCCTCGCCGCGGTCGCGCTCATCCTGCTCCGGCCTGTGCGCCTCGAGCCCGCGGCTGCGGCCACCGGGCGCGCCGTGGCCATCGTCCTCGACGACTCGCGCAGCATGCGGCTGCCGGATGCGCAGGGTGTGGAGACGCGCCTGCAGCGTGCGCGCCAGCTCGTGGCCGGCAGGCTCCGTCCCGTGCTCGAGGGCGATTTCGAGATCCGGCTCTTCGCGGCCTCCGATGGCGTGCGCGAGATCCCGTCCGAGGAGGCGCTCACCGGCGATGGACGCGGCAGTGACCTCGGCGGCGCCGTCCTTGCGATGGCCGAGCGCGCCGCCGCGGGCGAGCTTGCCGGCATGGTGCTCGTGAGCGACGGCGCGACGTCCACGCCCCTGCCGCCGACACTGGGCACGCTGCCCGTCTTTGCGATCGGCGTCGGCGCGACGGGGGCCGTGGTGGACCGCGAGGTGCGCGACGTCACGGTCAGCGACGTGTCGGTCGTGGACTCGTGGGCCGAAGTGGCCGCCAGCGTGGTGTCGCACGGCGCGCGCGACACGGTGGACGTGCGCCTGCTCGAGAACGGCCGGCCCATCGAGGTGCGGCAGGTCCGGCTGCCCGGCAGCAGCCAACAGGTGCGTGAACGCTTCCGCGTTGCGCCGTCGCGCACCGCCGCCACGGTCTACGGCGTCGAGGTCGCCGAGGCGCCGGGTGAACTGACGCCGGGCAACAATCGAGGCACGGTCTTCGTGCCCGCGCCCGGTGCGCCATACCCGATCCTGGTGATCGAGGGCGCGCCCGGCTTCGAGCACAGCTTCCTCACGCGCACGCTCGGGCGCGACACCGGCCTGGATCTCGATGTCGTCGTGCGCAAGGGGCGCAACGATCGTCAGGAGCCGACGTTCTACGTCCAGGGCGCCTCGTCCCGGACGCCGGCGCTCGTGGACGGCTTCCCGCGGACGCGCGACGAGTTGTTCCGCTACGACGCGGTGGTGCTCGGCAACGTCGAAGCCGACCACCTCACCCCGGCCCAGATCGGCATGCTGCGCGCGTTCGTCGAGCAGCGCGGCGGCGGACTCGCGATCATCGGCGCGCGCTCGTTCGGCGAGCGCGGCGTGCTCGGCACGGACCTCGGCCGCGTCCTGGCGGTGGAGTCGCGCGGGGCGGGCGCCGTCAATGCCGCGGCTGCCGCGAGTTCGCGCCAGGGCACGCGCATCGACCTGACGTCGGCCGGGCGGCAGCATCCGGTGATGCAACTGGCGGCGCCAGGCGCCGAGGGCGCGTCATGGGATGGCCTCCCGTCGCTTGCCGCGGCAGCGGCCGTCGGACGCCCGCGCCCGGGGGCGGAGGTGCTCGCGATGGTGTCCGGGCCCGCGGGCGAACCGCAGCCGCTGGTGGCCGTGCAGCGCGCCGGACGCGGACGCACGCTCGTGTTCACGGGCGAAGGCGCCTGGCGCTGGCGGATGGGACTCGCGTCCGGCGATCGCACCTACGAGACGTTCTGGCGGCAGGTGATCCGGTGGCTTGCCGTGCAGGCCCCCGGGCCGGTCGAGGTTGCGGTCGAACCGCCGACGCCCGGCATGCCGGCGCCTGTCTCGATACGGGTTGTCGATGCGGCGTTCGATCCCGTGAGCGATGCAAGCGTGCAGGTGCGCGTCGAGGAACCGGGCGGCACCAGCCGGACGATGGCAGCAACGCTCGACGCCACCGAGCCCGGTCTCTATCGGGCGAGCCTGCTGACGCTGGCCTCCGGCGTCCACCGGATCGAGGCCGACGCCACGCGTGGTGGGACATCGCTCGGGCGGGGCACGGCCGAGGTGTTCGCGGGAGGCACCGATCCGGAACTCATCGATCCCCGGCGCAACAACGGCGTGCTCCGGCGACTTGCCGAGGCCACCGGCGGGGCGCTGCTCGGCCCGCGCGACGTCGATGAGCTCGCCGCCCGGATCCGGAAGGCCGACGCGGCGCCGACCGCACGACTCGTCGAGCGCGACGTCTGGCACAATGGGTGGAGTTTCGTGATCATCTGCGCGCTCCTCGGTGTCGAGTGGGCGCTGCGCCGGCGATGGGGATTGCGATGAGCCGACGGATCGAGACGACGGCAGCGATCGTGGTGGGCGCCATGCTGGCGGCGGGCGTCGTGCGCGCGCAGGTCGTGACACCGCCACCCGCACCGCCATCCCCGCCGCAGACGCGCGTGCTGATCGTCTCGGGCGCTCCCGGCAGCGAGGACTATGCCGAGCGCCAGAAGGCCTGGCGCGAGCGCCTCGTCGCCGAATTCACCACGCGCCTCGCCATCCCGGCCTCCCGCATCGTCGTGCTGGCCGAAGCGGCAATCGATGGCTACCAGGCAGCCACGGCCGTGAACGTCCGGCAGGCGATCTCGACGATCCGTGCGTCGCAGGCGGCCGACGACACGCTGCTCGTCGTGCTGTTCGGTCATGGCACCTTCGACGGCGTGGACGCGAAGTTCAACCTCGTGGGGCCGGACCTCACGGCGCGCGAATGGCGCGACCTGCTCGCCGGTACGCCGGGACGCCTCGTGTTCGTGCAGACGGCCAGTTCGAGCTTCCCGTTCCTCGCGGCGCTCGCCGGCCCGAACCGCGTGGTGATGACCGCGACCGAC
Source organism: uncultured Luteitalea sp. (assembly GCA_934541105.1). Lineage (GTDB taxonomy): Bacteria > Acidobacteriota > Vicinamibacteria > Vicinamibacterales > Vicinamibacteraceae > Luteitalea. The sequence continues at coordinate 57,423 of CAKTDA010000004.1, forward strand.
TCGCCCCAACAGAAGTACGACACGGTGTTCGGCGAGCACTTCGTCGCCGCGTTCACGCCCGACGCCGACGGCGCGGATCTCGACGCGGACGGTCGCATCTCCATGTGGGAAGCGTTTACCTACGCGTCCGAGGCGTCGCGCCGCTACTACCAGCAGCGCGGCCAGCTGGCGGTCGAGCGGGCGCTGCTCGACGACTCGGGCGACGGCGTCGGACGCCTCGTCGGCAAGGACGGCGAGGACGGCCTGCTCGCGAGCCGCCTGTTCCTCGATCCGGATCCCGCGATCGCCTCTGGCGACCCGAGCGTCACGCTCCTCATCGGCCGCCGCAACACGCTCGAGACCGAGCTCGACGAGCTGCGCCGCAAGAAGGGCTTCATGCCCGAGGCCGACTACGAGCGCGAGCTCGAGCGCGTCATCATCGACATCGCGCGCGTGTCGCGCGACATCCGCCGGCGGACGAAGAGTTGAGGCTCCGCGCACTCGCGCTCTGTGCGCTCGCCGTGTTCGCGTGCGCCACGCCGGTCCTCGGGCAGGAGCGCCCGAACATCCTCTGGCTGTCGAGCGAGGACAACGGCCCGCAGATCGGCGCCTACGGAGACGCCTACGCGACGACGCCGGCGATCGATGCGCTGGCGGCGCGGGGCGTGCGCTACACGCGCGCGTGGGCGGCGGCCCCGGTCTGCGCGCCATCCCGCACCGCGATCATCACGGGCCTGCTGCCGCACGCGACCGGCGGCCACAACATGCGCAGCGAGGTGCCGCTGCCGCCCGGGGTGCGGATGTTCCCGGCGCTGCTGCGCGAGGCCGGCTACTACACCAGCAACAACGTGAAGGAGGACTACAACCACCCCACGCCGTCCGGCGTGTGGGACGACTCCTCGCAGAAGGCCCACTGGCGCGGGCGCCGGGCCGGGCAGCCGTTCTTCGCCGTGTTCAACAGCGTCACGACGCACGAGAGCCAGGTCCGGCGGAGGCCGCACGTCGCCGTCCACGATCCGGCGCGCGTCCGCGTGCCGCCCTATCACCCCGACACGCCGGAGGTCCGGCAGGACCGCGCGCAGTACTACGACAAGCTGTCGGAGATGGACGCGGAGATCGGCGCGCGCCTCCGGGAACTCGAGGCCGACGGGCTGGCCGACTCCACCATCGTCTTCTACTGGGGCGATCACGGCGTCGGCCTGCCGCGCGGCAAGCGCTGGCTCTACCCGGCCGGGCTCGACGTGCCGATCATCGTCCACGTGCCCGAGCGCTTCCGTCACATGGCTCCTGCCGGATATGCACCGGGCTCGACAAACGATCGCCTCGTCAGCCTGCTCGATCTCGGCCCGACGACCCTCTCGCTCGCCGGCATCACGCCTCCTGCGGTGATGCAGGGCCGCGCGTTCATGGGCCCGCACGCCGCCGCGCCGCGTCGCTGGCTCCATGCCGGCCGCGATCGGATGGACGAGCGCGTGGACATGTCGCGCGCCATCAGGGACGCGCGGTTCCTCTACATCCGCAACTTCCGTCCGGATCGCGCGCAGGGCGAGTACCTCGCGTACATGTTCGAGACGCCGACGACCCAGGTGTGGAAGGCCCGGCACGATGCGGGGACGCTCGACGCCGTGCAGGATGCGTTCTGGCGGGAGAAGCCGTCGGAAGAGCTCTACGACCTCGAGCGCGATCCCGACGCCGTCGTGAACCTCGCTGCGGTGCCGGCCCACGCAGCGACGCGCGACCGCATGCGTGAGGCATTGCTGACGCATCTCGTGGAGACACGCGACCTGGGCCTGCTGCCGGAGGTGGACATGCACCGGCGGCGTGGCGAGCGGCCGCCGTACGTCATGGCGAGGGACGCCGCCACGTTCCCCGTGGCGCGCGTGCTCGATGCCGCCGACCGGGCGTCGGCGCGGCTGCCCGCGCACGCGCCACGCCTGCGCACCGGGCTTGCCGACGCCGATCCGGCGGTGCGGTACTGGAGCGCCCTGGGGACTGGATGGCTCGGGCGGGACGCGGTCGCGATGGGCGCGACGGCGCTGCGTGCGCTGCTGCGGGATCCGGAGCCGGCACCGCGGGTGGCGGCGGCCGAGGCGCTCGTCCGGCATGGTGACGATGCCGCGCGGCGCGAGGCGCTCGAGGCGCTCATCGTCATTGCCGATCACCGGACGGCCGGCAACCATGCCGCCATGCTGGCCCTCGACACGATCGTTGCGCTGGGACCGCTCGCCACGCCGATCCGCGCGCGTGCCCTCGCCGTTCCCGAACCCGACCCCGACACCGTGCCTGCACGTGAGCGGGGCTACGTCACCCGACTGACGACCGCCCTCGGCCGCCCGTAGCGCCTACGCCACGCGGTCCCACCACTCCACGCGCATCCGCTCGGGGCGCCGGAACACGTGGACGAGCGCCGCGCCCGCGACGAAGCCGCCCGCGTGCGCCCAGAACGCCACGCCGCCGACGTCGTCGCCCCCCACGGCCGCGAGCGTCCCGAGGCCGTTGAACAGCTGCGTCACGAACCACAGGCCGAGCAGCAGCACGGCGGGGACCTCCACGAAGGCCACGAACACCAGCGTCAGCACGCGCGAATGCGGGAACATCACGAGATAGGCGCCGAGCACGCCGGCGATGGCGCCGCTCGCGCCGACCATCGGCACCGTGGACCCGGCCTCGAACAGCGTCTGCAGCAGCGCCGCGGCAAAGCCGCAGATGAAATAGAAGAGGAGATACCGCCCGTGGCCCATGCGATCCTCGACGTTGTCGCCGAAGATCCAGAGGAACAGCATGTTGCTCAGGAGATGCCCGAAGCCTGCGTGCACGAACATCGACGACACGACCGAGGCCGCCGAGAAGTCCGAGGCCGTGACGCCCCACGTCCGCACGAACGCCTCGAACGCCGGCGTCTCGAGCGGTGGCATCCACAGGAACACCAGCACGTTCAGGACAATCAGCGTGACCGTCACGAACGGCGTCGTCCGGGAGGGGATCACGTCACGGATGGGAATCACGCCATCATTGTAGACTCCGGGTTCCGGGTGCGCTCGTCCTGAACGCCGAACGTGTCCGAGCCGCCGCCATGTGCCGCATCCCCGCACGACCTGGCGTACCCGGAGACGCCTTGTTGTAGCCTCGGATCCGGCAAGGCGAGTCGTTCGCGCGCGGTGACGCATCCCGAGCCCCGAATCCCGAATCCCGAATCCCGAATCCCCGAGTCCCGAGTCCGAGCCCGAGCCCCGAATGATCTGCTCAAACTGTGGAACCGAAATCGCCGAGAAGGCGCTCATCTGCTACCGGTGCGGCCAGGCAACGTTCGTGGCCAAACGCGCGCCTGCCGGGCGGCCGGCCCGGGGCCGCCAGTTGATGCTCGCGATTGCGATGATCGTGCTGATCCTGGCGGCGTTCTTCCTCGGCCAGGTCCAGACCGGCACCGTGCCCGACTGGGTGCGCTACACCGTGATGGTGCTCGCGGTCGTGGTGCTTGCGTACCGCGTGCTCGTGCGCCGACGGCGTGGGGGGCGCATCCGCGGATGAAGAGGCGACGGGCGCGGGTGGTCGCGTACGCGATCTGTCTCCTTGCGGGCCTGCTGGTCTGGAACGGCATCTTCGGCCTGCTCGTCAGCCGGGGCGAGAAGCAGTACCTGCTCGACCAGGCACGCCACGAGCTCGGGTTCGGGCCGGAGGCGTCGCTCCCGCGGCGCATGGAGACGACCATCCACGGCGGCGTGCGCGAAGCCACCCGCTGGGGAATCACCGTGAGCCTGCTCGGCATCGTCGCGGTCTGGGTCGCGACGCGTCCGCGGCGGGATGAAGACCGTCCGCCGCTCGACGAGTAGCCCATCGGGAACGTCGAACGCGGACGTGTCCGCCGAAGGACGAACGTGCGCGTTCGGCATGCGCGACTCGTTCCGGGACGAGTCCGGAACCCGTACCCCGTCCCCGGGCCCCGGTGCTACTTCCGCTCGTCGATGCCGACGTACTCGCGCGTACGGTGGCCCGTGTAGATCTGGCGCGGGCGGGCGATCTTCTGGTCCTGGTCGCGGTGCAGTTCGTCCCACTGCGCCACCCAGCCGGCAGTGCGCGGGATCGCGAACAGCACCGTGAACATCTCGGGCGCGAAGCCGAGCGCCTGGTAGATGAGGCCCGAGTAGAAGTCCACGTTCGGGTAGAGCCGGCGCTTGACGAAGTAGTCGTCCTCGAGCGCGATGCGTTCGAGTTCGAGCGCGAGGTCGAGCAGCGGGTTCTTGCCCGTGACCTCGAACACCTCGTAGGCCGTCTTCTTGATGATCTTGGCCCGCGGGTCGTACGACTTGTACACGCGGTGCCCGAACCCCATGAGGCGGCCCTCGCCCTTCTTCACCTTCTCGATGAAGGCCGGCACGTTCGCCTTGCTGCCGATCTGGCGCAGCATCGCGAGCACGGCCTCGTTGGCGCCGCCGTGCAGCGGGCCGTACAGTGCCGCCGCCGCGCCCGCCATGGCGGAGTAGGGATCGACCTCGGAGCTGCCGATCGCGCGCATCGCGTTTGTGCCGCAGTTCTGCTCGTGATCGGCGTGGAGGATGAACAGGATCTCGAGCGCCCGCTCGAGGACCGGGTTCACCTCGTACTTCGCCTCGGTCATCTTGAACAGCATGTTCAGGAAGTTGCCGGCGAAGCTGAGGCCGTTGTCGGGATAGACGTAGAACAGCCCGCGGCTGTGGCGGTAGGCATAGGCCGCGATCGTCGGCGTCTTCGCGATGAGCCGCCGGATGTGCCGCTGGCGCACTTCGGGGTCGTGGACCTGCTTGGCGTCGGGATAGAACGTCGAGAGCGCGCCGACGGTGCTGAGGAACACGCCCATCGGGTGCGCGTCGTAGCGGAACCCGCGCATCAGGTGCTTGATGTTCTCGTGCAGCAGCGTGTGCCGCGTGATGCCCGCCTGCCAGTCGGCGAGTTCGCCGGCCGTCGGCAGTTCGCCGTACATCAACAGGTAGGCGACCTCGAGGTACGTGCTCTTCTCGGCGAGTTGCTCGATCGGGTAGCCGCGGTACTCCAGCACGCCCTTGTCGCCGTCGATGTAGGTGATGGCACTCCGGCACGACGCGGTGTTCGTGAACGCGGGGTCGTACGTCATCACCCCGAAGTCGTCGGGCGACGTCTTGATCTGTCGCAGGTCGATGGCCTTGATCGTGCCGTCGGTGATCGGCACCTCGTAGGTGGTGCCGGTGCGGTTGTCGGTGATTGTGAGCGTGTCAGCCATCGCGTCGTTTTCGGGGGGCGGAGGCGCTAGGCCTCGGGGTCATCCGGCTCCATCTCTCGCGGCGTGTCGTCCGCCGGACCCTCGACGCGGTAGTCGCCGTCGAGCCAGTGGGAGAGGTCGAGCAACTGGCACCGTTCACTGCAGAAAGGCCGCCAGCGCGGGTCCACCGGCTGCACGCGACAGTATACACAGAGGTCAGCGCCTGACACGGCCTCGATCGTACCAGCCTGCGGCGCGCCGCGAACCCGCGGCCGCGCCGGCGTCGACATCGTGGGGCCGGACCGGGCCGCGATGGTCAGGGGGGCGCATCGTGCCTGACGTCGCGCGCCGTCACCATGAAGATGACGTCCTCGGCGATGTTGGTCGCGTGATCCGCGATGCGCTCGAGATGGCGGGCCACGAGGATCAGGTCGAGGGCGGCCTCGATGGCGGCCGGCACCTGCCGCATGTACGGCACGAGGTCGTCCGAGACCCGTGACTTGAGTCCGTCCACCGTGTCGTCGGTCTCGAGCACCTGCGCGGCCAGCGCCACGTCGCGCCTGACATAGGCGTCGAGCGCATCCCGGAGCATGTGCTGCGCCAGTTCGGCCATCCGCGGAATCTCCACGATGGGCCGCACGGGCGGCTGCTGGAGGTAGCGCAGCACCGCCTCCGCGATGTTCACGGCAAGGTCGCCGACCCGCTCGAGATCGGTGTTGATCTTCACCGCCGCGAGCACGGCGCGCAGGTCCACGGCCACCGGCTGGTGCAGGGCGAGCACGCGCACGCAGCGCCTGTCGATCTGCTTGTGCAGCGCGTTGAGCGGCTCGTCGCCCGACTGCACCCGCGCCGCCAGCGCCGCGTCGTGCGTGACGAGCGCCTCGGTCACGAGGCGCACCCGCTCCTCGGCCAGGCCGCCCATCACGAGCAGGCGCTCCTTGAGCGCGTCGAGGTGCTCCTGCACCTGCGGCACCGTGCGCGCGACCGGTTCCATCACCGCACTCTACCCGAACCGTCCGGTCACGTAGTCCTCGGTCAGCCGTTCGCGCGGTGCCGTGAACAACTCCTCGGTGGGGCCGCACTCGATCAACCGGCCCTGCCACAGGAATGCCGTCTGGTCCGAGACGCGCGCCGCCTGCTGCAGGTTGTGCGTCACCAGCACGATCGTGTACGTGCGCTTGAGGACGTGAATCAACTCCTCGATGCGCTGGGTGGCAATCGGATCGAGGGCAGAGGCCGGTTCGTCCATCAACAGGACCTCCGGCTGGATCGCGAGTGCGCGCGCGATGCACAGCCGCTGCTGCTGGCCGGCAGACAGCGTGAGGGCCGACTCCTGCAGCCGATCGCTGACCTCGCTCCAGAGCGCCGCCGCGCGCAGGCTCTCGCCGACGCGATCGGCAATCTCGTCGCGGTTGCGCAGCCCGTTGATCCGCAGGCCGTAGGCGACGTTCTCGAACACGGACTTCGGGAACGGGTTGGACCGCTGGAACACGAGCCCCACGCGTCGTCTCAGCGCGACGACGTCAGTGTCGGGCGCGAGGATCGACTCGCCGTCGAGGCGCACGTCGCCTTCGGTGCGCACGCCCGCGACCGTGTCGTTCAGGCGGTTGAGCGTGCGCAGCAGCGTGCTCTTGCCACAGCCGGACGGGCCGATGAGCGCGGTCACGCGCGCGGCCGGCACGTCGAGCGTGACGCGATCGAGCGCGCGCGCCGCGCCGTACCGGACGCTGAGGTCGCGCAGGACGATCTTCACCGGCGGGTCCCCCGCACGCGCGATGTCGCGGGCGGTCGCCGCCAGGCCGGCCGGCACGCCGGCGGGGAACGACGGGCTCATGTCAGGCGGCCCTCCGGCGCGCCGCGCGGTCGCGGGCGTAGATGGCCAGGCCGTTGACGACGAGCAGCACGACGAGCAGGACGAGGATGGCGGCCGCGGCGTTCGTGCGGAAGCCCTCGCGCGGCCGCATGACCCACGCGAAGATCTGAACGGGGAGCGCGGTGAACGGCGAGTGCGGGCCTTCGGGGGCGAAGGGCACGTACGCGAGCGCGCCGATGACCACGAGCGGGGCCGTCTCGCCGATGGCCCGCGCCATCGTCAGGATGATGCCGGTGAGCATGCCGGGCCACGCGGCGGGCAGCACCTGGTAACGAATCGTCTGCCAGCGCGTGGCACCGAGCGCAAGCGACGCCTCGCGCAGCGACAGCGGCACGGTGCGGAGTGCCTCGCGGGTGGTGATGATGACGATCGGCAGCACCAGCAGCGCCAGCGTCGCGGCACCGGCAAGCAGGGAGGGCCCCCAGTGCAGGGCGCGCACGAACAGCCCGAGGCCGAGCAGGCCATAGACGACCGACGGCACGCCGGCAAGGTTCGCGATGTTGATCTCGAGCAGCCGGCTCCAGCGTCCGCGCCCGCCGTACTCCTCGAGGGCGATTGCCGCGCCGACGCCGACAGGGATGGCCATGGCGGCCGTGAGGCCCATGAGCCAGAGGCTGCCCATGAGTGCCGGCCACAGGCCGGCGTTCGAGGCACGGCGCGACGGGGCACCAGTCAGGAAGTCGATCGACAACCGTCCGAGGCCGTCGCGGGCGACGTCCCAGAGCAGGACGCCGAGTGCGCCGATCGCCGCGAGCAGCATCACCGCGCCGATCACGTGGAACGCCCGATCGTACCCACGGGCCCGATTCATCGCGCCACTCCCGGCAGGCGCCGCCGCAGCCAGTGGCTGCACAGGTTCAGCACGAACGTGCCGGCGAACAGCAGCGCGGCGACGGCGAACACCGCGCGGTACTCACGCGTGCCGCTCGGCACGTCCCCGAGGCTGACCTGCACGATGTAGGTCGTCATCGTCTCGATGGGCACCAGCGGGTTGGCCGTGAGGCGCGGCTGCTGTCCGGCCGCGATCGCGACGATCATCGTCTCGCCGATCGCGCGGGCCAGGGCGAGGATGACCGCCGCGGCAATGCCCGACGCGGCAGCCGGGAGGACCACGCCGACGGCCGCCTGCAGCCGCGTGGCGCCGAGTGCGAACGCGCTCTCGCGCAGCCCGTGCGGCACGGCCGCGCACGCGTCCTCGGTGAGCGAACACACGAGCGGCAGGATCATCAGGCCCATGACGAGCCCCGGCGCGAGTGCGTTGTAGCCGGCGAGGCCGGCAAGCCACTGTTGCAGCAGCGGCGTCACGAACAGCAGCGCGAAGTACCCGTACACCACCGTCGGCACGCCGGCGAGCAGTTCGAGGGCGGGCTTGGCGATGCGCCGCACGCGCAGCGGCGCGTACTCGCTCAGGTAGAGCGCGCACACGATGCCGGCCGGCACGGCCACGGCCATCGCGATCAGCGTCACGAGCAGCGTGCCGGCCACGAGCGGGAGCACGCCGAAGCGGGCATCGAGGAACAGCGGCGTCCATGTGCGCCCGGCCAGGAACGCGAGCGGCGAGACGTCGCGGAAGAACGCGACCGTCTCCCAGGCGAGCACGACGATGATCGCGACCGTGGCGCACACCGAGACGAAGGCGCACGCGGCCAGGCCGCGCTCGATGAGGGCCTCGACGACCTGCTGCCGGCGCGGGCGCGTGCGGCTCATTCGACCCCCAGTCGCGCGGCGAGCGGCAGCGGTCGCGTGCCCGGTGCAGGCACCGCGAAGAGCGATCCGGTGGTGCCCGCATCGACACGCGCCCGCACCGCCGCCATGACGCGGTCGTCGAGGGGCACATAGCCGACGTCGCCTGCGAGCTCCGCGACGTGCGCCAGGTAGTACTCGACGAAGGCGCGCACGTCCTCGCGGGCGATCGCGCCGGCATTCACGTAGAGGAACACCGGCCGCGACAGCGGATGGTAGGCGCCCGAGCGGATCGTCGCGGCCGTCGGCATGATGGCAGGCGAGGCCTCGCCTGCCCGGATCGGGACGGCGCGCAGGTACTCGCGATGTTCGTCGTAGTACGCGTACCCGAAGTAGCCGAGCGCGTCGGCGTCGCCGGCCACGCCCTGCACCAGCATGTTGTCGTTCTCGCTGGCGTTGTAGTCGCCCCGGCTGTCGCGGGGCGCCCCGGTGATCACGCCCGTGAAGTAGTCGAACGTCCCCGAGTCGGCCCCGGCGCCGAACAGGTGCATCTCGCGGTCGGGCCAGCCGGGCCGCACCTGCGACCAGCGCAGCACCTGGCCCTCGGCCTCGTGGCGCCAGATGGTGCGCAGCTCCGCGACCGACAGGCTGTCCACCCAGGTGTTGGACGGGTGGACCGCCACCGTGATGCCGTCGTGGGCGACGGGCACCTCGAGGAACGCGATGCCGGCGCGGTCGCAGCTCCTGGCCTCGGTCCGGGTCATCGGCCGCGAGGCATTGGCAATCACGACGTCGCCGCGACAGAACCGGCGCAGTCCGCCCCCCGTGCCCGAGACGCCGATGATCACCCGCGTCCCCGGACGCTCCCGCAATGCGTCCTCGGCCATGGCCTCTGTCAGCGGATAGACCGTGCTCGATCCGTCGATCGCAATCAGTGTGTCGAGTGACGCTGCCGGCCGGCCGCACCCCGCCAGCAGGGCGAGCAGGGGCCAGACCCACGGGCCGGACGGCAGCAGGCGACGACGCATCCCGCCAGCCTAGCGGCGCCGCGTTTCGCCACTGTTACGAGCGGGTCGTCGCGTGGCGGGCTGCTTACGTGATCGACGCGGCCGCGGAGGGCTGCCGGCGTCCTCGGCAGTGGCTGGCGCCGCGACCGGTTCGAGCACGATCGGCTTGCCGAGCAGCCGTTCGAACGTCGGGACGTGGCGCTGGGCGGCCCAGATCTCGAGCTCGGCATCGCCGGTCACCGTGAGTTGCAGGGCGACGTCGTCGTCGCGGTCCACGACGTCCACGTCACGGACGACCTGCGCATGGCTCCTGTCGAGCGACTCGGCCAGCGAGGCGCAGGCCGAGAGCACCCGCACCGCACGCCGCAGCTCCGGGCGGAGGGCGGCAAAGGCCTCGTGGCGCTTCTTCGGCCGGCCGCGCCGGTGATAGCGCGCGACGAGTGCCACGACCTCGATCTCGTCAGGCGCCAGGCCCCGCAGGCCGCCATGCCGGATCAGGTAGTACGAGTGACGGTGGTGCGCCTTGTGACTGATGTGCACGCCGATATCGTGGAGCAGCGCCCCGTACTCGAGCCATTCGCGCTCGCGCGGGCCGAGGCCGTGCGTCGCCTGCGTCCTGTCGAAGAGCCGCAGGGCGAGGCTGGCGACGTGGTAGGCATGGGCCGACCAGTACCGCAGCCGATCGCCGAGCTCCATCACGCTGCGGCGCCTGACGTCGGGGTAGCGGTCGATGCTCCGGATCTGGTGCTGGTTGCGGCGGATGTAGTCGAGGACGAGCCCCTCGCGCAGGGCGAAGTCGCTGAGCGTGATTTCGTTTGCCCCGAGCGCGCGCAGGATGACGTCGATGAGCACGGCACCCGCCGGCGCGATGTCGGCGCGCCGGGGGTCCAGGCCGGGCACCTGCAGGCGCTCCTGCTGATCCATCCCGATGAGCTGCTTGCGGAGCTTGTGCAGGGCCCGCGCGGGCACACGCAGGTTGTTGATCTCGTCCACCGAGTGGCCCTGCTGCTGCAGCGCAAGCGCCCCGAGGCTGGTGATGGTGCCCGACGTGCCGATCACGCGCACGAAGCCGCGCGACCGGATCAGCTCGACGTACGGCCCGATCTCCTTCTCGACGTGCTGCACGAGGCGCCGCGCGTCGCGACCCGACGGCGGATCACTGCGGAGGTAGCGCTCGGTGAGCCGGATGACGCCGATCTTGAAGCTGCGCGCGAGGTCGGCCTCGGCGGCATCACCGAGCGTGATCTCGACGCTGCCGCCCCCGATGTCCACGACCACGGTGGGTCCGGCGAACCCGGTGTTGTAGCCGGCCGCGCGATGGATGAGCCGCGCTTCCTCGAGCCCGGTGATGATCCGCGCACGAATCCCGGTCTCGGCTTCGACGGCGGCGAGGAACTCTCCGCCGTTCTCCGCTTCGCGCGTCGCGCTCGTCGCCGCCGCGACGATCTCGTCCACCTCGCGGGCCTCGGCCAGTCGCCGGAACTTCGCCAGGGCCTGGATGGCGGCGCTCATGGCCGCCGGCGTGAGCGCGCGTCCATCGAGCCCGCCGGCACCGAGCCGCACCATGACCTTCTCGCGGTCGATGACCTCGAACGATCGGTCCGCGTGGACCTGCACGACGATGACGTGCACCGAGTTGGTGCCGATGTCGATGGCGGCAATCCGCATGGTGCTAGAGTGGAGCCCTCATGCGCAGGAGGCGGCGCCATGCTAGCACGCAGCGCGGCGTGGCTCCGGCCGGGCCGATTGCCAGTCGTCACGAAGCGCTGGCGGCGCATGTCGATGCGGCGCGCCGGGGCGACGTCACCGGCGTCCATCAGGCCCGCGTGGCCACAAGGCGGCTGCGGGAAGTGGTACCGGTCCTCGGTGCCGGGCTCCGCGGCGCGCGGCGCGGATGGTTGCGCCGCCGGTTACGCGATCTGACGCGCGCGCTCGGCGCCGTGCGCGAGCTCGACGTGCTGCTCGCGATGATTGCCGACCGTCCCCTCTCGGGCGCCGCGGCCGCGCGCCTGCGCGACGAGTGGTCCGAACAGGTCGCGGGCCGGCGGCGGGCGCCCGCCCGCGCACTGCGCCGGATCCTCGATCCTGCCGCCCTTGCCTCGCTGCACGAGCGGCTCGACGCACTGGAGGCCATGCGCGAGGCATCCCCCGACAGCCGCTGGCGCAAGGCCCTCGCCCGTCAGCTCGCCGTGCGTGCCGACACGCTGCGCGATCGCATCGAGCGCACCGGCGCGCTGTATCACCCCGGGGCGCTGCACGACGTGCGGATTGCCGCCAAGCAGCTCCGGTACGCCCTCGAGTTGACCGACGAGACCGGCCTGGCGCGCGTGAAGCCATCCCTTCGCACCCTGAAGTCCGCACAGGACGCGCTCGGGCGGCTCCACGACCTCGACGTGCTGCTCGCGTCCCTGCAGGCGTGGGTCGAGGAGGCCAGCAGCGAGGATCTCCAGCCGGCGGCTGCCGAGGTTGCCGCCGCCATCGAACACGAGGCGCGCCTGCTGCACGCGCGCTACCTGCGGACGCGGCTCGCGCTCGTCCGCGTCACCGACACGACGCGCGACCGTCTCGTGCCGCGCGTCACGTCCGACCCGTACACGCAGGTCCGGTCCGCTGCCGATGCCCACTGAAATCCACCTGTACCTCCTCCGCCATGCCATCGCGGAGGAACGCGGCTCCGCGTGGCCGGACGACGATGTGCGGCCCCTCAGCCGGGAGGGCATCCGCAAGTTCAAGCAGGCGTCACGGGGGCTCGCGCGGGCGCTGCCGAAGGTGGACACGCTGCTCACGAGCCCGCTCGTGCGCGCCTACCAGACCGCCGAGATCCTGGCGCACGCCCTGCCCGCCGCGCCGAAGATCGTGCCGTTCGAGGCCCTCCGCCCCGACACCGCGCCGAGCGATGCCATTGCCGCATTGCGTGCGCGATCGGCGAAGGGGAGTGTCGTCCTCGTGGGGCACGACCCGATGCTGTCCGAGCTGGCGTCGGCGCTGCTGCACCTGCAGGGGCCGCTCGAGTTCAAGAAGGGCGCGGCCATGGCCATCGTCTCGCGCGGCCTCGGCACGCGCGGTCCGGCGCGCCTCGACTGGTACCTCACGCCGAAGCTGCTGCGCAGCCTCGCCCGGCGCGCCTCGTGAGCGATGCGCGCTAGTCGCCCACCGGCACGACCCAGACGTTGCCGGTGAAGCTCGCATACTCGTAGACCACGCGGTCGCCCTGCGGCGACCACTCGGGGTTGCGTACGTAGTGGTGTTCGTCGCCGTACGTCGTCAGCTGACGGACGCCGCTGCCGTCGGCACGCGCCGACCACACGTTCCAGCGTCCGTCGAGCGAGCCGGACAACGCGACCTGCGACCCGTCGGGCGACCAGCTGCGTACCCATGCCTGATCCAGGCCCGCCGAGATCTGCCGTGACGCGCCGGTTGCGAGATCCACAACGTGCACCTGCGCCTGGCCGTTCCTCCAGACGTCGAGCGCAAGGGCCCGGCCGTCGGGCGACCAGACCGGAAACGCGGCACCGTCGCCGAGCCGGGCCACGCGTTGTTCCGCGCCGCTTGCACGCGTCCGCACGAGCACCTCGAGCTGGCCCTCCGCCGATCGGGTGTAGGCCAGTCGCGTCCCGTCGGGTGACAGCCGCGGCCGCAGGAGGTCCTGCTCGCCGTCCCCGAGCGGCAGCACGTCGCGTATGGCGCCCGTCTCCACCTGGACCTCCCGGAGCACACGCCCGTCAGGACCCTCGCCGACGATGTGAATCGTGCGCCCGTCGGGTCGCCAAACGGGATCACGCGTCCCTTCGACCGGGCGCGCGAGCGACCGGGCGCCGCCTCGCACCAGATCGAGCAGCCACAGGCCGGGCTGGAGCCCCGCGCCCTGGCGTTCGAACGCGACGAACGCGCCATCGGGGCTGATCGAGGGGCGCCTGGCGCCGCGCACGGCATCCTCGGCGACGCGCGTGGCCGGCCCGGTCGGGACGCCGTCGCGGCTGATCGGCAGGCTGTTCAGGCCCGCGACGGTGGCCATCGCGACGTAGGCGACCCGCCGGCCGTCCGGATGGACCGCCACATGGCGCGCGTCGAGCTCGCTCGGCGGCAGGACGCGCGCGGCCTGGCCCGCGGTGCGGCCGTCCGGGGCGATGGGCAGCGTCCAGAGCTCGAACTGCGCGTCGGCTCGCGAGAAGTAGGCGGCGCGGCCGTCGGGCGCGAGCGTCGAGTCCACCGTGCGGCCGCCGGGCACGTGGACGCGGTGGAGCGCGCCGGTCTCGACGTTCACCGTCCAGAACTGCGTCGCGTCGAGTCCCTGGCTCGCGAAGAAGAGGCGCTGTCCGTCGGGAAGCCAGTTGGGGCGGGAGTGGCTGCCTTCCGGGCGCCAGCCGTCGGTGACGCGGCGCGGCTCGCCTCCCGCACCATCGACGACCCACAGGCTCGACGGGCCGAACGCCTCGAACGCTGCGGCACTGGGCTCGGTGTAGGGGCTGCCCTGGAAGGCGAGGCGGCGGCCGTCGGGCGACCAGACGGGACGCGACCCGAACGGACTCACCTGTCGGGGCGTGCCTCCGGTCCTCGCAATCACCCAGATGCCGCCCCGCGCCGACGAGTGGTAGGCCAGCTGCGTGCCGTCGGGCGACCACGACGGCTGGACGTTGATCTGGCCGTCGTTTGTCAGGGCGAGACGGTCGCCGCCGGCGGCGACGTCGCGGATGAAGAGCTCGAATCGTCCGTTCCTGTCGCTTGCGTACGCGATGGCGCCGCCGTCCGGCGACCAGGCCGGAAAGGCGTCGAGCGCGGCGGATGATGTCAGTTGCATGCGGGCCGGTGCGGCCTGCCTGGTGTCGTTGCCGTTCGAGGCGCGCCAGGCGAGGAGCAGAGCCAGGAGGGCGAGCAGGCCGAATCCGGCCGCCCAGAGGGGATGGGGCGTACCGGAGTCGAGCGCCGGCCGGGGGGCGGCGGGCGGAAGGGGAGTCGGGGCGGTCGTCGTGGTCCTGGCTGCGGGACCGGGCGGCCGCCCTTCGACAAGTCGTGGACCGGGTGGACCGGCCGACCCGACCGCTGGCGGCGGTCCGACGCGCGTGACAGGGACGATGAAGCGGTAGCCGCGGGTCGGGACGGTCTCGATGTAGCGGGCGCCGCGGGCGACGTCGCCGAGCCCTCGCCGCAACTGCGCCACGACGCGGGCCACGGCGTTGTCGGTGACGTACACGCCGGCCCAGACCGTGTCGAGGACTTCCTGCCGCGTCACGAGTTCACCACTCCGCGATGCCAGCAGCCGCAGCAGATCGTACGCCTTGGGCTCGAACGGCAGGGGTATCCCGGCCTTCAGCACCCGCCCGGCGCGCAGGTCGATGACGACGTCTTCGAATTGATACGCAAGGACTTCGGTCGTCATCATCGAATCATCATCTCAATCCGCGTGGATTCGTCATGCACGTCGAGGGGGCGCCGCGGTAGCGTGAGCGTCCCATGAATTCCGACAGGTCTGCCCGGACAGCTTCGCCCTCGGTGTCTCGCCGGGGGCTCCTCCATGCGCCGCGCCAGGACGTCCTCGCGTCGCTCGTCGTCTTCCTGATTGCGGTTCCCCTGTCGCTCGGCATTGCCCTGGCGTCCGGCGCGCCCATCATGGCCGGTCTCATTGCCGGCATCGTCGGTGGCCTTGTCACCGGCGCGATTGCCGGCGCTCCGCTGCAGGTCACCGGCCCGGCGGCCGGCCTCACCGCCATCGTGTTCGGCCTTGCCGACCAGTTCGGCGACTGGCGGCTCGTGGCGGCAGCGGTCGTCATCGGCGGCCTGATTCAGGTCGCCCTGGGCTCGGCACGGATTGCGCGCCTCTGTCTCGCGGTCTCGCCTGCGGTCGTCCACGGGATGCTCGCGGGTATCGGGATTACGATCGCGGTCGCTCAACTGCACATCATTCTAGGCGGGGCGCCGGAGAGTCACGCCATCAAGAACGTGCTGGCGCTCCCCGCGCAGCTCGCGACGCTGCACGCGCCGGCAGCGTTCCTCGGGCTTGCGACGATTGCCCTGCTGCTCGCGTGGCAGTGGGTGCCGCGGCCGCTCTCGGCCGTGCCGGCGTCGCTGGTCGCCGTGATGGGCGCCACGGGAGCCTCGGTCCTCCTCGGGCTCGATGTCGAGCGGATCAACCTGCAGGGCGGCTTCTCGAGCGGCCTGCAGCTGGCGGCCCTGCCGGTGATCGACATGTGGCCGGCGGTGCTACTCGGCGGCATCACGATCGCGGCCGTCGCCAGCGTGGAGTCGCTGCTGTGCGCGGTGGCGACCGACAAGCTGCACACGGGGCCGCGCGCCAACCTCGATCGTGAGCTCGTGGGGCAGGGCGTGGCCAACACCTTGTCGGGCCTGCTGGGCGGCCTGCCGGTGACCGGGGTCATCGTGCGGTCGTCGGCAAACATCCAGGCCGGCGCGCAGACGCAGTTGTCGGCCATGCTGCACAGCGTCTGGATCCTGCTGTTCGTGGTGTTCCTCGGCTGGGGCATCGAGCTGATTCCGCTGTCGGTGCTGGCCGGACTGCTCGTGCACGTCGGCATCCGACTCGTGGACGCGCACCACATCCGGCAGCTGATGACGTTCCGGCAGGCGCTGGTGTACGTCGTCACGGTCGGCGGCGTCGTGGGCATCGGGCTGCTGCCGGGCATCGCCCTCGGCCTCGCGCTGGCGATCGTCGTGCTGCTGAAGAAGCTGTCGGAGACCAACGTCACGGTGGACGGCTCCGATGGCCGGTACCACGTGCGCATCGGCGGCTCGCTGACGTTCGTCGGGCTGCCGAGCCTGACGGCGGCGCTGCAGAAGGTGCCGGCGGGGACCTACGTGGACGTGGACCTGATGGTGGACTTCATGGACCACGCGGCCTTCGAGGCGCTGCACGACTGGCGGCTCACGCACGAGCGGCTCGGCGGGCGCGTGGACATCGACGAACTCCACGAGGCGTGGTACGCCAATGCCGCCAACGGGACGCCGCGGTTCGGCAAGTCGCGGCTCGACGGGTTGCTCGGCGCGCTGCGGCGCCGATCGCGAAAGGAATCGCTGACGGGCCTGCCGCCGTGCGGCGACGGCGGACAGCTGATCCAGGGCGCCGCGGCCTTCAACGCGATGACGTCGCGCGACGTCAAGCCGCTGCTCAGCCACCTGGCCGACGTCGGGCAGACGCCGCAGGCGCTGTTCATCACCTGTGCCGACTCGCGGATCGTGCCGGCCGATCTCGTGAATGCCGATCCGGGCGACCTCTTCGTGCTGCGCAACATCGGCAACATCGTGCCGGCGTGGAGTGATGCCCCGGAGGCCGACGACTCGGTGGGATCGGCCATCGAGTTCGCGATCGACGTGCTGCACGTGCACAGCATCGTGGTCTGCGGGCACTCGGAGTGCGGCGCGATGAAGGCGCTGCTGTCGGGGCACGAGCAGCTCGGGGGATCGCTGCGCCGGTGGCTCGACTACGGCGTGTCGTCGCTCACGCGGCACGCCAGCCTCGGGTCGCACCCGGGGGCGACATCGCCGCACAACGACCTGGCGCGGTCCAACGTCGTGGAACAGGTCGAGCGGCTCGGCACGTATCCGTCGGTCGCCCGCGCGGTCGCCTCCGGCAACCTGCGCCTCTACGGCTGGTACTTCGACCTCAAGCGCGCGAAGGTCACCGTCTGGGATGCGGCGGCCGGTCGCTTCGTCGATGCGGGCGAGGTGGCCACGACCGACGAACCCACGCTCTCCGTGCCGGCGTGAGGGAGTGCGAAGGGGACGCGCCGGGTACCAGGTACCCGGCGCCTACACCTCCGTGCCCGGGGCGATCGTCGCGCCCTTGGGCACCACGATGATCCCTTCGCGGATGAAGTAGCCGTTGCCGTCGGCCTCGCGGACGCCGGCCGTGTTGAGCAGGCGCGCGCCATCCCCCACGCGCGCGTTCTTGTCCACGATCACCCGATCCAGCACGACGTCGCGGCCGATGCCGAGCGGCACGCCGGTGTCGTCGGCCTCGCGGTCGTAGTAGTCGGCGCCGAGCAGCACCGAATTGGTGATGCGTGCGCCGGCGCGCACCTGCGTGCGGATGCCGACGACGGCGCGGTCGATCCGGCAGCGGTCGAGCACGCAGCCCTCGGCGACGACGGCGCGGTTCACCGCCGTGTCCTGGATCATCGACCCGGCCAGGAAGCGCGGGTGGGTGTAGACGGGACTGCGCGCGTCGTGGAACGTGAAGGCCGGCTGCGGGTCGGTCAGCTTGAGGTTGGCCTCGTAGAACGAGCCGATGGTCCCGACGTCTTCCCAGTAGCCCCGGTAGAGGAAGGCCCGCACACGGTGCGTCTCGATCACGGCCGGGATGATCTCCTTGCCGAAGTCCACGGCGTCGGCGTAGCGCTCGAGCGCGTCGAGCAGCACCTGCTTGGTGAACACGTAAATGCCCATCGACGCGATGAAGGGCTTCTGTGGCGTGACCCACGAGGCCACCCGGCTGTCGCTCGGGACGCTCTGGCCGATCTCGCCGAGCCGCTGGAGGTTCGGCTTCTCCTCGAACCCCGAGATGGTGCCGCTCGTGTCGAAGTGGAAGATCCCCATCTGCGTCGAGGTCTCAGGGTCGCAGGGCTGGGCAGCGATGGTGACGTCGGCGTCCTGCTCGATGTGATCCGCGATCAGGTCGGCGAGGTTCATCCGGTACAGGTGGTCGCCGGCGAGGATCAGGATGTGGTCGGCGGCCATCGAATGGAAGTGGCGCCAGGCCTGGCGGACGGCGTCGGCCGTGCCCTGGAACCACGCGGTGCTGTCGGGCGTCTGCTCGGCGGCGAGGATGTCCACGAAGCCCTGCGAGAAGTGATCGAGCCGGTAGCTCTGGGCGACGTGCCGGTTCAACGAGGCCGAGTTGAACTGGGTGAGGACGAAGATGCGGCGCAGGTTGGCGTGCAGGCAGTTGCTGACCGGCACGTCGATCAGGCGGTACTTGCCTCCGATGGGCACCGCGGGCTTCGAGCGCGTCCAGGTGAGCGGGAACAGCCGGTTGCCGCGGCCGCCGCCGAGGATGAGGGTCAGCACCGATGTCATGGTGCGGCCACCATATGCCGCCCGCCTGCCCGCGGGCAAGCCGGAGGGGGCGGCGGCCGGTCCCGGCCCGATCACGGGCCAGCAGTTGTTTACGTGAAATTTACAAAGGCCTCATGAACCTCAGGGATATCATGACGAGGTCCTTCGCCGCCGTGCGAAGGTCGTGTGACGGTCCTCGTCCATGTGCGCTCCCTTCCGACATCCCGCTCATCCGGTTCGCGCCCGACAGGTCCCCGTCGCTCGCACCGTTAGGAGATTGGTGTGGCTCGATTCAGCCTGATTCCGAAAGACGGCCGCTTCTTCGACGACTTCATCTCGCTCGCGCAGGAACTGTGCAAGGGGTCGCGCGTCCTGGCCGAGATGCTCGCCACCGACCACCCGCGCTGGGAACTGGCCGACAAGCTCAAGGCGCACGAACACCAGTGCGACCAGATCGCGCACGATTCGCTGCACCGGATGAACCAGACGTTCGTCACGCCGCTCGATCGCGAGGACATGCACCGCCTGATCCTCTACCTGGACAACGTGATGGACATGATGGACGCCGCGGGAGGCTGCGTGCGCCTCTACCAGATCCGGAGCTGCCGCTACGGCGCCCGCGAGCTGGCCGACATCATCGTCCGGAGCACCGATCAGCTCCTGTTGGCCACGCAGAAGCTCGAACGCCGCCAGGGCGTGGAGGAGCACGTCGTCGAGGTCAACCGGCTCGAGAACGAGGCCGACCAGATTCACCGTGCCGCGATCGGCCGCCTCTTCACCGAGGAGCAGAACGCCATCGAAGTGATGAAGTGGAAGGAGATCCTCGACCTGCTCGAGCGGGCCACCGACGAATGCGAGGACGTCGCCAACGAGGTCGAAGGCGTCATCGTCAAGTACGCCTGAGGCCTGGCCGACCGCATGGATTCAGCGCTCGTCATCGTCATCGTCCTCGTCGTCCTGGCGTTGGTGTTCGACTACATCAACGGCTTCCACGACGCCGCCAACTCGATTGCCACCGTCGTCTCCACGCGCGTCCTCTCGCCAGGCCAGGCCGTCGTGTGGGCGGCGTTCTTCAACTTCATCGCCGCGTTCCTCTTCGGCACCGCCGTCGCCAAGACGGTCGGCGCCGGCATGGTGGACCTGAACGTCGTGACGTTCTCGGTGATTGGCGCCGGCCTCGTCGGCGCGATCGTCTGGAACCTGATCACGTGGTACTTCGGGCTGCCGACAAGCTCCTCGCACGCGCTCTTTGGCGGCTATGGCGGCGCCGCACTCGCGAAGGCGGGGTCCGCGGCGCTCATCTGGTCCGGCTGGACCAAGACGCTGATCTTCATCGTCGTCGCTCCGATGATCGGCATGATCGTCGGCCTGTCGATGATGACCGCGACGTTCTGGATCTTCCGCAACACCGCGCCAAAGCGGGTGGACTCGCTGTTCCGGCGCATGCAGCTCGGGTCGGCGGCGCTCTTCAGCCTGATGCACGGCGCCAACGACGCGCAGAAGACGATGGGCATCATCACCGGCGTGCTGGTCACGGCGGGATACCTCGACACCTTCGAAGTGCCTTTCTGGGTCGTCATTGCCGCCCACATCGCCATCGGGCTCGGCACGCTCTCCGGCGGCTGGCGCATCGTCAAGACGATGGGCACGAAGATCACGAAGCTGGCACCCGTCGGGGGATTCGCCGCCGAGACGGGGGCGGCGGCGGCCATCCTCCTGGCCACGCTGCTCGGCGTGGGCATCAGCACCACGCACACGATCACGGGCGCGATCGTCGGGGTGGGCGCCACGCGGCGGTTGTCGGCCGTGCGGTGGGGCGTGGCGGGCCGTATCGTGTGGGCCTGGATCCTGACGATTCCCGCGGCGGGCCTCGTCGGGGCGAGCACCTACTGGGTGCTGGCGGCGCTCGGCGCGCACTGAGGCGCCGAGCGCAGCCCGTCCGTCACTCCACGAATCGGTACCCGAGGCCGACCACGGTCTCGACCTGCGGGCCGGCCACGCCGAGCTTGGCCCGCAGGCGCCCGACGTGCACGTCCACCGACCGGGTCTCGATTAGCCGGTCGTAGCCCCACACCCGCTCGAGCAGTCGGTCGCGCGACAGCACGCGGCCCCGGTTCTCGACAAGGCACTTCAGCAGCTCGAACTCGCGCCGCGTCAGGCGCACCGGCGCGCCGTCGACGCGCACGTCCACCGCCTCGAAGTCGGTCGTGAGGTGCTTGCCGCGATAGACGTGCGACGCCTCGCGCTCGGCCGGAATCCCGCGCGGCCGGCGCAGCACCGCGCGCACGCGCGCGGCGAGTTCACGCAGGCTGAACGGCTTGGTGACGTAGTCGTCGGCGCCGAGGTCGAGCCCCGAGACGCGATCGACTTCGGTTGCGCGCGCCGTGAGCATGATGATCGGCACCTGCCGCGTCGCGGGCCGCGACCGCAGGATGCGACACACCTCGAAGCCCGACAGCACCGGCAGGTTCAGGTCGAGCACGATCAGGTCCGGTGCGGCATCCGCGACGCGCGCAAGCGCCGCGTCGCCGCTCGAGACGACCTCCACCGTGGTGTTGGGTTCGCGGTCGAGCGCGTGCTTGATGAGCCCGGCGATGTCGTGTTCGTCTTCGACGACGAGGATGCGGGTGCTGATGGCACCGGTTGTCACGGGGAACTGCGACGAATGGTTGGTGGTGCCCGACTGGGCAGGCGTCACGCGGAGACTCCCTTGAAGGCGACTGAAGTCAGCGCCGCAGGTGCGGCTGTCCTGAACACGCTACGTCGCCGCCGTTTCCCGGGAGTGTCGATCCGGTTAATTGTGGGTTACGAGACTTGCGGCCAGGCCTCTCTCATGAGGCCAGCTCGGTGTTGAGGCGAATCGAGCCCGCCCGATGGTTGCAGCCGCCCCAGCGCGTCTTCATGCGCTGCAGGAAGTACCGGTGCACCTCGACGCCCAGGCGTCGCTCCCAGCGGCGAATCAGGGGCGCACCGCGGCGTGCAGCAGCGACTTGTGCCACTCATGGACGACCGCGCGACGGGTGGCCGTGGTGCTGCCCGGGCGGACGGTCAGCGTCATCGTGCGGTGCCCCAGACGGACATGGTGCCGAAGGAGCGCGTAGGTCACGCGGAGCCGCGTCACGCGGAGCCGCGGAGAAACGGAGAGAAGGGCGTGCGTCACGCGGAGCCGCGGAGAAGAAGATGAGTCGAAGAGCTCAGTCATGCGTTCCTTGTGCCGGAGTGTTCACTCGCAGCAGAGGTGATGTCGCCGGGTCGAGGTTGTTGACGACCCGGTGCAGCCCCTCCTTCACTGTTGCGCCTCCGAAGTTGATGAGCAGGCCCACGGGCAGGCGGAGCAGTCGCAGGTAGGTGAGGACCTGCTTGCTGTGCACCGGGGCCAGTTTCTCGATGGACTTGACTTCCACGACGACCCGGGTCTCGACGAGGAGGTCCAGGCGAAGGCCCTCTTCGAACAGCATGCCGTCGAACTCGAACTGCACCACCTTCTGTCGTTCGACCTTCAGGCCGCGCCGCTGCAGGGACCTGTACAACACAGCCACGTAGACGGATTCCAGCAGCCCAGGACCGAGTTCGATGTGGATCTTCATCGCGGCATCGACGATGGCTCCCGTGATGTCGTCGAGGGCGCGAGGCGACGAGCCGGCGGGCGGGGTCGGATCTGGCATCAGTCACCATGGACGAACCCGAACGCACCGCGTTGGGGGGCCACATGCCGCAAAGAAAAGGACCGAGCGCCATTTCGCACCCCGCGGATTACCTTGAGCGTGGTCACGCCTCGAGGCAGAGCCGCATGCGCAAGGAGCGTCGGTCCATGGCTACCGTACGATTTGTCGGGCTCGATGTCCACGCCGCCAGGATTGCGGTCGCGGTCGCAGAACACCACGGTGAAGTGCGCGCACTGGGAGTGATCCCCCACACCCCGGAGGCCGTCCGCCGTCTGGGGCCGGCAGCACGCTGCGGTGTTGTTGCGAGGCCGGCCCGACCGGGTACGCGCTGTACTGGCAGCTGGTCGCGCTGGGCGCGCACTGCGATGTCATCGCGCCGACCTTGGTCCCGGTGAAGCCCGGCGACCGCGTGAAGACCGATCGGCGTGACGCTGAGACGCTGGCGCGCGGCTATCGCGCCGGTGATCTGACGCCCGTCTGGGTGCCAGACGCGGCCCACGAGGCGCTGCGGGATCTGGTCCGCGCCCGCGAAGCGGCCAAGAAGGATCAGCTCCGGGCACGGCATCGGCTGGGCAAGTTTCTGCTGCGGCAGGGCCGCCAGCGCCCCGCGACGCTCAAGCAACCGTGGACCGCCGGTCACCTGGACTGGATCCGGATCCTGCAGTTCGAGCACGCTGCGCAGCAGGTCGTGCTGGTCGAGTACCTGCACGAGGTCGAGCACGTCGCGGCGCGCCTGGAGCGACTCGAGGTCGCCATCGTCGACGCGATCGCGCACGTACCCGCCGCGATGGGCACGCTGATCCAGGCGCTGCAGGCCTTGCGTGGCGTCGCGGCGCTCACCGCCGTCACCATCGTGGCCGTCGGTGACCTGACCCGCTTTCCCCGCGCGCGCCAGCTGATGGCCTCCGGCGGGCTGGTGCCCAGCGAACGCACCTCCGGGTCCCATCGACGACAAGGCGGCATCACCAAGACGGGCAACGCGCACCTGCGCCGCGTCCTGGGCGAAGCCGCGTGGGCGTACCGCTATGCCCCCGCCGTGAGGGCCCCGCTGCGTGCGCGCCACGCCGGGCTGGACCCGGCATCGTGGCCATCGCGTGGAAGGCCCAGTACCGGCTGTATCACCGCTACCGACAAATGACGGCGCGGGGCAAGGCGCACAACCAAGTGATCACGGCCGTGGCGCGCGAGCTCCTCGGCTTCATCCGGGCCATCGCCCAGCACCTGACCACGCCCCGCACGACCGCCGCCTGACGCGGTCGCCGCGTGGCATGTCTGGCTGTCGAGGATGCGGACCAAGGGAGGAACCCTCCGCTGCTTTGTGCGGTGCAGCGTCGCGCTGTGACCCGCGCCCTCAGTCCGAGGGTGGCTCCCGACCGATCATGACCATGCGGTATCCAACCCGCGCCTATCAGAATGATCAACGTCGCTGCCGCGTCCTCGACAGCCGCTCTGTCCATCCGGTGAGTCACCGGAGCAGATCGACCATGCGCAGTCGCTAGAACCGAAATACCGACCGTCCTTGACGGGTTCGTCCATATCAGAAGAGAGCCGCGCCGTGAGTGAGGAGGCTCCGCGCTCTCCGCGCTCTCCGCGTCTCCGCGTGATCAGGGCCCTTCTGGGAGAACACCAGGGGAGGCTCCGGCCGGTCGCGCACGAGGTGCGCCGCGAGAGGCTTCCTATACGGAGACTGAAGTCGGCGGACCGCCGAACAAGGAAGAGGGAAGGAAGGGCCGGCAACGGGCGGGAGGGCATCTTTCCCGCAGGAAGGGGAGGGCACCCGGGAAGAGAAACCACTAGCCCGCAACCGGCTCGCAGAGTCTAGCCAACTCGACATGAAGGAATACTGAAGACGTTCGCCGGAAGCTGGCGAGTCGTTTGCTTTCATGTCCAACGTTGTCGAGAGGGCTGGTGTCGGGACCCGACACAATGTCGTGCGGATTGCCCCCAAAGCCAAAGCCAGGCCAGCCCTCCCGTTTTCCTTCCGCGTCAGCCTCACCCCTGCCGGCTGATTGATTCTTGTCCATGTGCAACAACGCCACTTCAGCCCGTTGACGCGGCGATGACGGCGCGCGCCTGCTCGAGGACCGCGTCCGGAGCGCCGCCGGCCTCGATGCGGTGCCATGTGATCGCACCGGGGTCGCGCGAGAGCTGACTCGTGACGATGCGCGCGTCGGCGTCCGAGGCGTCTTGCGTCCGATGCTCGACGCGATCGATCAGCACGCGTGCCGGCGCTTCGAGCCAGAGGCCCACGACACGCCGCCCCGCACGTGCCGCAGCAGCCTCGATGGCCGCGCGGTCCTCGGCGCGACCGAAGACGCCATCCGCGATGGCCGCGTGGCCGAAGGCCCCCGCCGCGACGAGGCGGTCGGCCATCGCATCGTAGACGCGCGCCGACATCCCGGCCGAGTACGCATCGTCGCCGAGCCGGTCGAGCGGCTCGACGCCGAGGAGGTCCTTGCGGATCTCGTCGCTCCTGAAGACGACGGCGCCAGGCGCAGGACCGAGCAGCGGCGCGAGCGCGCGAGCCAGCGTGGACTTGCCCGATCCCGACAGGCCCCCAACCGCGACGAGCACAGGCGGATCAGGATGCAGCAGGTCCCCGGCCAGCGCGAGATAGCGCCGCGCCCGATCGCGCAACCCTGCGGTGCGTGCCTCGTCGCCAATCGAGGCTGCCGCCGCGCTCGTCTTTGCGCGTACCGCGGCGCGGCAGGACAGGAAGAGCGGAAGAAGCGGCAGGACGTCGAGGTCCCCTGTTGCGTGCAGGTACGCGTTCAGCACGAGATTGGCGTGGGCCCCGAGATCGCGATACCAGAGGTCCATCAGCAGGAACGCCAGGTCGTAGCCGACGTCCACGCAGGCGAGGTCGTCGTTGAACTCGATGCCGTCGAACAGCGTCGGCACGCCGTCGAGGAGCACGATGTTGCGCAGGTGCAGGTCGCCGTGGCACGCGCGGACCATGCCACGAGCGCGCCGGTCCTCGAGGCGCGCAGCGTGGGCCGCGATTGCCGCCTGCGCATCCGTCGTCAGGCGGCCGCATGCGTCCGGGTCGAGGATGCCGGTGTGTTCGGCAAAGTCCTTCGCGTTGCCGGCCACGACGCGGCGGAGGCCATCGGCACCGCCGAGGTCCGGTCGCTCGTCCGCCGACGCGTGGAAGCGCGCGACGACGTCGGCAAGCGGCGCCATGAGTGCCGGGTCCAGGGCGTGGCGCGCCGCAAGGCGATCGAGGAGGCCGTCCTGGTCGAAGCGCCGCATCCGCAGCACCCAGTCCACCGGTTCGCCCCCGCCGGCGAGGGCCAACGCCCCGTCGGCCTCGCGCGTGATGGCCACGACGTCGAGATACAGCGTCGGGGCCGTGCGTCGATTCAGCGCCAGTTCGGCCTCGCACATCGTGCGACGGCGCGCCGCGGTCGAGAAGTCGAGGTAGTCGTAGCGCACCGCCCGCTTGAGCTTGCAGGCCAGGTCGCCCGCCAGGAACACCAGCGACGCGTGGGTCTCGAGGCACTGCACCTCGGCCCCGCCGTGTGTGTCGGGCGAGGAGAGATACGCCACGACCTCCGACTGATCCTCCGTGATCACCACCGGTCCTTTCCGCCAACGTGCAGCCGCCGTACGACACGACGGCATCCCCGGTATCATCGACGCATCGTGACCACGATGCCAGACGCCATGGAGCCGCCGCTCCCGCCGCGCGAGAACCGGTTCCGTCGCATCTTCCTGCTCGTGTTCGTCCTGGCGATCACGGTGGTCTTCCTGGGGATGATTCGCAGCTTCCTCATGACCATCCTGCTGGCCGCGATCTTTGCCGGCCTGGCCTACCCGCTCTTCTCGCGCCTGTCGCGGGCCTTTGGCGGCCGCAGGCCGCTTGCGGCGCTCGC
This sequence comes from uncultured Luteitalea sp., assembly GCA_934541105.1. Lineage (GTDB taxonomy): Bacteria > Acidobacteriota > Vicinamibacteria > Vicinamibacterales > Vicinamibacteraceae > Luteitalea. The sequence continues at coordinate 83,723 of CAKTDA010000004.1, forward strand.
GACCCTGCTCGTGGGGCTCGTGGCGCTTGCCGCGCCCATCGTGCTCGTCGCCTACATGGTGACGGCCGAGGCCATCCGCCTGAGCGAGAACGTCCGGCCGTGGATCCAGCAACTGGCCGCGCAGCCCACGTCGCTGGCACCAATCATCGAACGCCTGCCGTTTGCCGAGCACCTCGCGCCGTACCGGGAGCAGATCCTGCTCAAGGCCGGTGAATGGGCGAGCAACGTCGGCGGCTTCATCGTCGCGTCGCTCTCGACGACGACGGTCGGCACCGTGCAGGCGGTGTTCAACCTGTTCATCCTGGCGTACACGGCGTTCTTCCTGCTCATCGACGGCCCCGCGCTGCTGCACACGCTCCGTCGGTTCCTCCCGCTGCAGGAGGGCGAGCGCGACCTGCTGCTCGGCAAGTTCATCTCCGTGACGCGCGCGACGCTGAAGGGCACGCTCGTCATCGGCATCATCCAGGGCACGCTCTCGGGCCTCGCGTTCTGGACGCTCGGCATCGCGCACGCCGTCTTCTGGGGCGCGATCATGGTCGTGCTGTCGGTGATCCCGCTGCTCGGCGGCGCGCTCGTCTGGGTGCCGGTCGCCATCGTGCTGGCGCTCACGGGCCACTGGATCAAGGCCCTGGTGCTCGTGGCGTTCTGCGCGCTCGTCGTCGGGTCGGTGGACAACCTGCTGCGTCCGCGCCTCGTCGGCCGCGACACGCAGATGCACGACCTGATGATCCTGTTCTCGACGCTCGGCGGGATCCTCGTCTTCGGCGCGCTCGGCTTCATCATCGGGCCGATCATCGCGGCCCTGTTCCAGTCCGCCTGGGAACTCTTCGGCCAGGCGTACAAGGACCTGCTGCCGCCCGCCGAGCCGCCGCCTGCGACCGATGGTGCCGATGCCGATGTGGTGGGTGAGGTCGAAGGGCGCGAGTTGGTCCCGGACGACATGCCGTGAACCCGCCCGCGCTCGCTGCCCCGGACATCTGCCGGGCGCAGCGTGTTCACAGTCTCTCGCAGGTCGATGTCGTCGCGGTGACGATACGGTCAATTCGTCGTGAACGGGCCGCCGTCAATCCACGACGTAGCTGAACACCTTGTAGCGGCCGCCCTGTTCGATGACCGACCCGAAGACGCGGATCCGATCGGTCGTGCCGTCCGGCATGCCCACGACGAGCGCCGATTCGCGGTGCACGGTGTACGTGCCGTAGTCGGTGACCTCGCCGTCGAACACGACCTGCTGCAGCTCGTGACGCGTCCCGCCATGGCGCGCCACCGTGCCGGCCAGCGACATGTCGCTCTGCTGCTTCAGGCGTCCCCAGACGAACGACAACGGCGTGTTGCGCTCCGGCCGGCTTGCGGGGAGGCGGGGCCAGACGTGCGTCTCGAACTCGTCGTGCGACAGCGCGAGGGCCAGCAGTCCGGCCTGATCGCGCCGGGCGAGCCGGTCGAGGACTTCGCGCGCGAGCGCGTCGGGCGAGTCGAAGGTGTGGGCAAGCGGCGTCTGCGGGGGGCGGCATGCGGCCGCGGGCAGTACGACGACGAGCAGGAGGAGCAGCAGGGCCGCCCGCCATGGGCGGCCCTGCGACAGTTGCCGGTTCACGTCAGCGGAGCGCGAAGTCGGTCCAGCCGCGCGTCCAGTCCTGCTCGGGGTCCGGGCTGAAGGCGCCGATGAACGTCGTGACCTCGAAGAAGCCGTCGTTGGGCGGAGTGGCCGGCGCAAGCTGTCCGCTGGCGAGCGAGCCCGGGGCGGGCCGGAAGTTCGGCGCGTCCAGGTTGAACGGATCGATCAGGCCCGGATCGCCGACGCGGATCGTCGGGTCGTTCACGAAGGGCAGCGACGAGGCGGAGAACTGATCGCCGGCGCGGGTGACGCCGTTGCCGGAGAAGATGCTGTTGCGGACCGTCAGGGCGCCGGCCTGCGCCTGGGCCACCGACGCGGAGCCGTTGATGTCGAGGCCCCAGCTCTTGAACCCCATCACCACCGTGTTGCGGATGGTCGCGGCGGTGCCGCGCCGCAGCAGCATGCCGATGTTGCTCTCGTTGCCGTACGTCCGCGTGGGGTCGCCGACGAGCGTCATGTTGTAGATGGTCGGGTTGGCGCGCGGCAGCAGGTTGTTGTTGATGTCGTTGTTGTCGGCCTCGATGCCCATGTCGGCATCGTCGCCGCGCTGCTGCACGACGAGGAACTGCACGCGGCCCGTCCACCCGAACGTCCAGTCGAGGCTGTCGTCGCGGATGGCGTTCAGCACGACGTGCCTGGCGTCCACCGTGCCGCCGAAGAACTCGACGCCATCGTCGCGGTTCATCTTGACCTGGACGTAGTCGACCTGCGTGCCTCGCCCGACGCCCTGGAAGGCGATGCCGTTCAGTTCGTTGTCGGGACTGAACTCGATGCCGGCAAACTCCACGCGCACGTAGCGCAGCACGCCGCTGTTGTCGTTCGGATCGTCGCCGCCGTACTCGCCGGTGTCGCCCTCGCCGATGGCGACGCCGCCGGGCACGTTCAGCGGCGCGCGACCGTTGATGATGAGGCCGCCCCAGTCGCCGCGGTTGCGGTTGCCGACCGCCTGGTCCGACGTGAAGACGATCGGCTGGGTCGCGGTGCCGACGGCATTGAGCCGTCCGCCGCGCTCGACGACGAGCGTGCCGAGCGTCGCGAGTTCGCCCGCGATCGTCGTCCCGGCCTGGACGTTCAGCACGCCGCCGTCCTGCACGAAGACCGCGCCGCGCAGCACGTAGTAATGGTCGTTGGTGAGGTCGAGCGTGCCGCCGATCCGGCCCTGGATCACGCGGATCGGCTTGTCCACGCCGGGCACCGTGTAGGACGGCCCGATCGCGGTCTGGCCGTCGAGCGCCACGGGGTGGGTGGCCGCGACGGCCACGATGGCGGCGCCGAGCAGGGCGCCGCGAAGGGAACGGGATGAGAGAAGCATGCGCATCATGGAGGACATCAGAAGGCCGAGAAGCTGAAGTTGAGTGAGAACGTCCGCCCGAACGTGAAGTACCGCTGGCGCAGGTCGCCCTGCGTGAACTCGTACGCGCCGTTGGTCAGGTTGTCGCCGCTGAGGCGCAGCGTGAGGCGGCGGAACAGCCGCTGCGAGAAGACGACGTCGAGCTGGTTGCGCCCTTCCTGGATGATGTCGGGCAGCCCGGAGGCGCCGACGTCGGTGATGCGGTCGCCGACGACGTTCCAGAGCACGCGCAGCGAGGCGTCGCCGGCGCGTCCTTCCGCCATCACGTTGAACAGGTTGTTGGACTGTCCGGCGAGCGGCCGCTCGAGCGAGGTCTGCACCTGGGCCGCGGCCGATGACAGCGTGACCTTCGAGTCGATGTACGAGTAGTTGGCGCCGACGAAGAACCAGTCGCTCAGCCGCTTGCGCGCCTCGAGCTCGAGGCCGACGTTACGGGCGCTGTCGGCGTTCGTGTACGAGGTCCGGATGTTGGCCGTCGGCTCGAGGATCCGCTCGATGGGGTCGTCGAACTGCTTGTAGAAGACGCTGACCGCCAGCACCTCCTCGGCGCGCGGGAAGATCTCGTAGCGGGCGTCGAAGTTGCGGATCAGCGCCTGCCGCAGGTTCGGGTTGCCGACGCTCGCGCGGCCGCCGACGACGTCGGTGAACTCGAAGGGTGCGAGCTCGCGGAACTCCGGACGGTTGGCGGTCTGGCTGAAGCCGAGGCGGACGTTGGACGAGGGCGTGACCGAGTACACGACGTTGAGCGACGGGAACAGGTTTGTCTCGTCGAGCGATGCCTCGATGACCTGCGGGTCGAACGAGAGGCTGAAGAGGTCGCGCGTGTTGACGTCCTGGCGGAAGTTCTCGAGGCGGACGCCGGCGATGAGGCGCGCGCGGGCGGTCAGCGCGACGTCGGTCATGGCGTAGCCGGCGGCGACCTGCTGGCTGGCGTCGTAGAAGTCGGTCGTGCGCGTCTCCTCCTTCAGCTCGAACCGGTCGGGCCCGATGTTCTGCGGAGTGAAGAGCGACTCGGGCGGCGCCGTGAGGTCGAGCCCGGTCAGGTTGAGCGGCACCATGCGGAACCGGCGCGACTGGAAGTCACGCTGCCGATCGAGGAACGCGCCGCCGACCTTGAACTGGAGTGCCCGGCCGCCGATGGACCGCAGCATCGACCAGTTCAGCTGGCCGTCGATCGTCTCGTCGTCGAGCGTGTTGAACATGCGGAAGCCGCTCTGCGAGAGGTCGGCGAACTCGAACGCATCGGCCGGGTTGATGGCCTGGTAGATCGTCTCGCGCAGGTCCGGCTCGTCGCGATCGCCGCGCCCGTAGCCGACGCGCCAGTCGATGCGCGTGTTGCCGGCACCGGCAAAGAAGTGATCGCCCGAGAGGTTGGTGCTGGTGATGCGCTCCTCGGTCCAGAAGAGGCGCTGTGCCTGCTGGTGGCGCCCGGCCTCGCCGTTGAAGCCGCTGTAGCGGCGCGCTTCGTCTTCACCGGTGTTCGAGAGGAAGTTGTCGAACGAGACGCGGTGGGTCGGCGTGAACTGGTAGGCGAGGTTGGCAACCACGCCCATGTTGGCGCGCGTGGTGGCGTAGTCGAAGTCGTAGTCCACGAAGTTCTCGAGCTGGTTGCCCTGCCCGAGCACGTAGGTGATCTGCTTGTCCTGGTGATAGAGCTCGCGGTAGTTCTGCGAGTAACTGGCGACCACGCCGAGCTTGCCGAAGCGGTTGCCGAAGACCATGTCGAAGCTCTGGTTCGGATCGCCCGTCGCCGGCACCAGCGACCACGTGTTGCCGAACGACTCCCCGAACGTCTCGAGCTGCGTCTGCGTGAAGCCGACGTCCGGCGTGAAGCGGCCGGCGCCCCGGATCACGCGCGTGTCGGGGATGATGCCCGGCAGCGCGCGGCTGCCCTTGCCGAAGCCGAAGTAGTCGTTGCCGCTGCTGCGGTAGCTGAAGCCGTCCTTGCCGGTCGTCTGGTCGTTGAGGCCGACGCCGAACCCGATGTTGAACACGGGCTGCGTCGGGAACTTCAGCGGCTCGATCTGCACGAGCCCGCCCGCGAACTCCGCGCTCTGATCGGGCGAGTACGTCTTTGCCACCTTCACGTTGTCCACGAGCCCGGCCGGGAACAGGTCCAGCGACACGACCCGGCGCTCTGGCTCGGTCGTCGGCAGCGAGACCCCGCCGAGCGTCGTGCTGCTGTAGCGCTCACCGAGGCCGCGCACGAACACGTAGCCGTCGCCGACGACCGACAGGCCCGTGACGCGCGAGAGGCCCGCGGCCGCGTTGCCGTCGTTGTTGGCCTTCATCTCGGCGGCGCCGAGGTTGTCGGAGACGACCGCGGACCGCTTCCGCTCGATGAGCTGGGCCTCGGCGGTCGAGGAGTTCGCGTCGGTCACGTCCGCCCGCACCGTCACCTGCTCGGCGAAGCCCGCCATCGCGAGGCCCACGTCGGCGGTGACGGGCGTCGCCGGCGTGACGTCGACGTTCACGGTGCGCTCGACGTAGCCGTCGAGCGTGATGCGCAGCGTGTGCGACCCCGGCAGCAGGTCGAGGGCATAGCGGCCGTCCACGTCGGTGTAGACCACCTCCGTGGTGCCCACGACTTCGACCGGGACGCCCGGCAGCGGCACGGCCTGCTGTCGATCAAGCACCCGCCCGCTGACGCGGACCGTGCGAGCGGTCGCCGTGACGGCCGATGGCGTCGTGCTGGCCGTTTGCGCGCCGGCGGCTGAAGGGACCAGTGTCGTGCAGAGGATCGCTGTCGCAGCAGGGATCGTCCGCAGCGCGCCGGCCAGGGAACGAGACGTCATGAGCTCCTCACGGAAAGGGAAGGCGCCCCATGCCGGACATCGCCACGGGGCCGCACCGGGCCACGTTACGAAGACGATGTAACCGGGCTGCCACGCGTGCGTTTCACCGCGGTAAACAAACGGCAGGGACTCATCCATGGCGCCGCGGTTGGTTGCCGCGCACAGATCGGCTAAGGTGGGCGGATGATGCCGGACCTCGACATCTCGGTCGTGATGCCCTGCCTGAACGAGGCCGAGACGCTCGCGGCGTGCATCACCAAGGCGCAGGAAGGCATCGCGCGCGAGGGGCTCGCCGGCGAGGTCGTCATTGCCGACAACGGGTCCACCGATGGGTCCGTCGCCATCGCACGGGCTGGCGGCGCGCGCGTCGTCCACGTCGCCGATCGCGGCTACGGCAACGCCTACCGGGCCGGCATCGCGGCGGCCCGCGGTCGCATCGTCGTCATGGGCGACTCGGACGACACCTACGACTTCTCGAAGCTGGGGGCGATTGTCGCGCCGCTGCGCGAGGGCGCCGACATGGTGCTCGGGTCACGCCTGCGCGGCGACATCACGCCGGGCGCGATGCCGTGGCTGCACCGCTACATCGGCAACCCGGCGCTGTCGTTCATCCTGAACCTCTTCTACCGCACGCGCATCTCGGATACGCACAGCGGCTTCCGGGCCTTCGATCGCCGGGCGCTCGTCGGGCTCGGCCTGCGGTCGGGCGGCATGGAGTTCGCGTCCGAGATGCTGATCGTCGCGGCGCGGGCCGGCTGGCGCATCGCGGAAGTGCCGATCACCTACCACGCGCGCGCGGGCGACTCGAAGCTGCGGACGTTCCGCGACGGCTGGCGCCACCTGCGGCTGCTGCTGCAGTACAGCCCGCTGCACCTCTTCCTGCTGCCCGGCGTCGCGATGGCCGTGATCGGGCTCGTCATGCAGCTCGTGCTGCTGCGGGGGCCGATCGAGGTCTTCGGCCGGTTCGTGGACTTCCACTTCATGTTCGTGGGCGGCCTGCTCGCGAACCTCGGGACGCAGATCCTGATGCTCGGGCTCTTTGCCACGACCTGGCAGCGGCAGCCGGGGTGGTTCACGCTCGAACGCGGGCTCGTCGCGGGCGGCGTGCTGTTTGTCGTGGGCATGGTCACGAACGCGGCGATCTTCGTCCGCTGGCTGACCGAGGGCTTCGAAGGCCCGGTCGCCGTCATCAGGTTCGCGATTCTCGCGCTGACGTTGACCGGCATCGGGCTCCAGGTGCTGTTCGGGTCCTTCTACCTCGACCTCGTGCGCGCACTGCGCCAGCCGGGTGGGGCCCCTGACTACGTGGAAGACCCCGACGTGCCGGCCGCGGCGCCGGTGGCCCACGTCGTGCCGCCGGGAGTCCGGTGACACAGTCGATCGAGGCCGAGCGCGTCCACGAGGACGCCTGGTATCGGCGTGTCGCATCCGAAGGCTTCTTCGAACGGGAGGGATTCCGGCAGCTGCGGGCGGCGAACCTGCGCGCGCTGCGGCGGCGCGTGCCGTTCGAGGCGTCGTGGCGCGTGCTGTCGATTGGCTGCGGCTCCGGCGAGTACGAACTCGAGATCGCCAGGAGCGTCGCGCGTGTCGTCGGGATCGACCTCTCGCCGGTGGCCATCGAGTCGGCGCAGCGCCGGGCGTCGCGTGCAGGCGTCACCAACGTCGAGTTCGTCGCCGCCGCCATTGGCGATGCGTCGATGCCCACCGACGTCTTCGACGCGGTGATGGCGTTCGGCGTGCTGCACCACCTCGGCGACGCCGGTCGGCTGGAGGCCCTGCGCCACGCCCATGAGGTCCTGCGGCCGGGCGGGTGGTTCTACGCGCGCGATCCCAACGCGCGCGGGTTGCTGCGCCGGCTCGCCGGGCCGCTCGCGCGGCGGTCGGAGTTCCACAGCCCCAACGAGGCCGCGATCGACCCGCGCATCGTGCGCCACGACGTCGCGACCGCAGGCTTCCGCGACGTCCGCGTGGACTACACCGACGTCGTCGCCGGTCCGCTGCCGTGGCTCGTCGCGTCGTCGAGCACGGTGTTGTGGCGTGCCGTCGGCGCGTTCGACAGGACGTGGCTTGCCGTGCCGGGGCTGCGTGTGCTGGCCTCGCAGTTCGCGATTGCCGCCCGACGCTGACGACGGCCGCTCTTCGAGCAGTGAACGGCGCGACGGCAATCTATCGGACGCGCGGCAGCGTGATCGTGAACAGCGCGCCGCCTTCGGGGCGGTTTGTCGCACTCACGGTGCCACCGTGCAGTCCCACGAGGTGGCGCACGATCGACAGGCCGAGCCCGGTGCCGCCCGACTCGCGCGATCGCGCCTTGTCCACCCGATAGAACCGCTCGAACACGCGGAGCAGTTCCGCGTCCGGGATGCCCTGGCCGGTGTCGGCGACCGAGAGCCGCACGTGCGAGGCGTCGGCCGTCGCGCCGAGTTCGATGCGGCTGCCCTCGGGCGTGTAGGCCGAGGCGTTCTCCACGAGGTTGCGGAGCGCGTCGTGCATCTTGGCGGGATCGCACATGATGACGAGGGACGGCGGCACCACGGCGAGCGACACGTGCTGATCGCGCGGCGCCGTCATGGGCTGCAGGTCCGACGCGACGCCGCTGAACAGCGTCTCCACCGACACGTCGACGAGCTCGAGCCCCTCCTGGCCGGCGTCGAGCCGCGCGAGGCGCAGCAGGTCCTTCACGAGGCGTTCCATGCGCGCCGAGTGGCGGGCGATGATCTCGAGGAACCGGGTGGCCTCCTCGCCGCTCGGCGGCGCGTCGAGCAGCGCCTCGACGTATCCGCGAATCGCGGTCAACGGCGTGCGCAGTTCGTGCGACACGTTCGCGACGAAATCGCGACGGATGCGATCGGCGCGTCGCAGGTCGGTGATGTCGTGCAGGACGAGGACGGCGCCGCGGCTGTCGGGCGTGATGGCCGGTGAGCAGCGGGCGATGAACGTCTGGCCCGGGTCCCGTCCGATGGCGAGCTCGAGGCCGCCCGGCTGTTCCCCCTGGAGCGCCTGCGAGATCTGCTCCGCGATGTCGGGATGTCGAATCAGCTCGACGTAGTGCCTGTCGATGGGCGAGGCGTCGAGGCGCAGCAGGCGCCGCGCCGCTTCGTTGGCAATCTGCACGTGGCCGCGCTCGTCCACGACGATCACGCCCTCGACCATGCCCGACAGCACGGCTTCGAGCCGGGCGCGATCGCGCGCCATGTCGCCGAGCCGCGCGTCGAGCGACGTGCCCGCGGCATTGACGGCACGGGCCACGCGTCCGAGCGCGTCGCCCCGCGTCTCGGGCAGTCTTGCCCGCGCCTCGCCGCTGCCGAGGCCGCGGATGGCGCTGACCACGTCGCCGATGCGATCGTCCACGACGGTCGAGGCCATCCACGCCGTGAGCACCGCCGACACCGCGGCGGTCGCGATGCCGATGAGGCCCACGCGCAGCAGGAAGCCCGGCGTGGCGGCGAGCGGCTGCTGCGTCACCCATGCCACGCCGAGCGTGAAGAGCGGCGTGAAGATGGCGGTCTGGAGCGCCGTGAGCAGGACGAAGGTCGGAACGCGCACTACTTCAACTTGTACCCGAACTGCTTGACGGTTTCGATCGCGTCCGCAAGTACGGGGATTTTCTCGCGCAGCCGGCGCACGTGCACGTCCACCGTGCGCGATCCGCCCGTGTACTGGTAGCCCCAGACGTCGGTCAGCATCAGGTCGCGCGAGAGCACGCGTCCGCGGTGCTCGAGGAAGTACTGCAGCAGCAGGAACTCCTTGGCGGTGAGCCGCACCTCGTCGCCCTGCGCGGTCACGACGTGTCGCTCGAGGTCCATCCGGATGTCGCCGTACTCGAGCACGCGCCCGGCCGGCGCCGCCGCGCCGCGCGACGACCGTCGCAGCAGGGCGTTCACGCGCGCCACGACTTCCTTGGCGCTGAACGGCTTGGTGATGTAGTCGTCGGCGCCGAGTTCGAGACCGACGATGCGGTCGCTCTCCTCGGCGCGCGCGGTGACCATGATGACCGGCATGTCGGCCGTCTGCGGCTGCGCGCGGAGCTGCCGGCAGATCTCGAGCCCATCGACGCCGGGCAGCATCCGGTCGAGGATGACGAGATCCGGCGTCTGCGTGCGCACGCGCTCGAGCGCATCGGTCCCCTGCGTCAGCACGTCCACGTCGTGCTCGGCGCGCTCGAGGAAGTGGCGGAGCAGATCCGCGATGTCGGGGTCGTCTTCGACGACGAGGATTCGGCTCATGACGGCAGGGGCAGGGGGCGTCCGACGAGGCGCCCGGAGAGGGTTTCGACGCCGGCATCGCGGACCGCCGCGCGCAGCTCGTCGTCGGACGCATACGGCCGGCGCGGGATGCGGCGTGCCGTGACCGCCCAGGCGACGGTCTCGCCGTCGAAGGGGTCAGGCGTCAGCGCGAGCGTGGCGCCGTCGGGCACGCCCGTGTAGTAATCGATCTCGAACCGGTCCTGCCATCCGTGGCACAGCGACAGCGAGAGGAGATCGGCCGTCCGCAGCGACGTGTAGTCGCGCAGGAAGTCCGTGAACGTCGCGCCCGATGCCTCCGCCAGCGCCAAGACCCGGCTGTCGCGCTCGCGCGTCATCGCCTCGAAGAATGCCGCCCACGCCGGGTCGTCTTCGTACCGCGCGTAGGCCGTGAGTGCGTGGTGCGCGACGAGCGCGGCCTGGTACGGCGTCGCGTCGAGCAACCGGAGCGCGCGCGGCCACACGGCCTGTCGCCGTCCGGCCGGCAGCCTGATGAAGTCCCACGGCTCGCCGGTCTCCGGGTTCACCACGGGCGCATCGTCTTCATCGATCCAGCCGCAGTCGTGCTCCCGGGTGGCATGGAGCAGGGCCTCGCGCGTCGGCCGCTCGGGGAGGCCGTCGGCGCGCCAGTGCGCAAGCACCTCGGCAGCCATGGCCGCGTGGTCAGGCTGCCGGATGAGGAGCCAGCTGTCGCCGTCGGGACGAAGGATCACCGGGGCAGAGTACTGGATCTTCGAGAACCCCGGGGAAAGGGGGAAGTCGGAAGTCTGAAGTCTGAAGTCTGAAGGCAAGTCCGAAGGGCGAAGAGCAAAGGAAGCGTCTCTGGTGAAGAGCTGATAGGCTGCGCCGCAGCCGGCTCATCCGAGGTGTTGGCTTCGCACATTCCACGGAGACTCATGATGCACCATCGGCAGTGCTCGTCCGCGTATCTGTCCGTGATCGTTCTCGTGACGACGGTGTCGCTCGCGGGCGCCCAGTCTCCGCCGCCTGGTGTGGACGTGCTCGCGGAGCAGGTGGCGGGCACGGCGGCCATGTCGTCGAACGCGCGCTTCGTGGCCTGGGCCCGAAGCTGGGATGCTGCGGCCGTCGTGATCAGGGACCGACAGGCTGGCACGACCAGTGAGATCGCGGTGACAGCGCTTGCGCCAGGTGGCGTCGCGAGATGGGTCAGCGCGATTCACGGGGTCAGCGACGACGGCCGCTACATCGTTGCGACGGCGTATTACAGCGGGACGGCGGGCTCCGAGGCCAGCACGGTCAGGTTCGACCGGAGTGCGACGACGGTCGTCGTGCTCAGACAGAGTTCCACGTCGGTCAGCGGCATCGGATGGGATCCGATGGAAGGCACGCGGGTCGGTGTCAGCCGTGACGGACGGACGGCGGCGTGGTTCACCGGAGGCTCGATCGGAGGCACGCCGGGTCTGCCAGCCGCGCCAGCCCGCGTCATGCTCTGGCGCGACGGTCCAGGCGACGCCGTCGACATCGGGACGACGTGTATCTCCCGAGGGCCATTCGGGACCGTCCGACCCTGTGTGCCCGGGCCGGCCGTCAGCGGCGACGGCGCGCTCGTCATGTACGCAGCCGGTGACACGACGGCAGAGGCAATTGCGGCGTATGCGGTCGCGACGGGCGAGAAGATGTACTACCCGCAGGTGCGGCCATCGGCATCGCCTGCATCGTCCGTGTTGGCCACCACGCAGTCGGGCACCGACGTCCTCACGTACGTGGGCGCCCCCCTGGAGGGCACTGCCGCCCTTCTCCATCGACCGACAGGCACGGTCGCCCGCATGCTGGAGGTGCCAGGAGCCCCAGCCATCGGCCTGAGCGACGATGGCCAACGCATCCTGATGCGAGGCGACGCGTACCACGATCGACGGAGTGGGATCACGTCGCGGCTTCCCGGCACCGATGTCGTCCAGATCTCCGCTGACGGCCGCCACATTCTCGCGTTCGCTGCACGGACGGACGGTCTCGGGTCCGATCTGCACGTCATCGACCTCGACGCCGACAACGACGGGATGCTCGACGGCTGGGAGACGCACTTCGGGCTCGACCCGGCCAACCACGCGGACGCCGGGCTCGACGCCGACGGCGATGGCGTCGGAAACCTCGACGAGTTCATCGGCCGCTCGCACCCGACCGCTCCCGCAGTGCACACCCGTCTGTTCGCCGAGGGTGCTGCGGGTGGTTTCTTCGACACGATCATCAGCCTCTTCAATCCCGGCACGGCGCCCATCGACGTCGTGGCGCGCTTCGTCGATGCCAGCGGAGGCGCGCAGGCGAGCAGGGCGGTGCAGTTGCCGGCAAAGGGGCGCATCGATCTGGCCTCGTGCTGCATCGGCACGCTCGGCGCGAGCGAGTTCGGCGCCATCGTCGAGAGCACCGGCCCCGTCGTCGCCGAACGCCGCATGGTGTGGGATCGCACCACCGGTTATGGCAGCCACGCCAGTTCCGGTTCGCCCTCGGCCTCGAGCACCTGGTACTTCGCGGAAGGCGCCACGGTCGGCGGTTTCCAGACGTTCGTGCTTCTTCAGAACCCGGGTCCAGTCGCCGGGACCGCCACGCTCACCTTCCTGTTGTCCGACGCAACGCAGGAAGTCCGTGCCGTGCACGTCCCGCCGTACGCGCGCCGTACCGTCTGGGTGAACCAGGAGGGCGGAAAGCTCGCCTCCGCCGAGTTCGCGACGGTCGTGGAGGCTACCGTCCCGATGGTGGCCGAGCGGGCGGTCTACCTGGATGCCGGCGGCCGGCTCTTTGCGGCCGGTACCAATGCGATGGGCGCCACGACGCTGGCCGACCACTGGTTCTTCGCCGAGGGGACGACAAAGGGCGGCTTCGACACGTTCATCCTGGTGGCCAACCCGGGAGGAACGGCCGCCGATGTCACGGTCAGGTTCGCGGGGGCTGCGATCGATGGCACGCCGGTGAACGAAACGCGGACGTACGTGGTGCCCCCGGAGAGTCGCCTGACCATCTGGGCCGACGAGACGGCGCCCACACTCGTCGAGGCCGATTTCACGACGACCGTCGCGTCTACGGCACCTGTCGTTGTCGAGCGCGCGATGTGGTGGCGGGCCGGACACAGCGAGTGGATCGAAGGCCATGCCGAGTTCGGCGCGGTGGAAACGGGCGTGCGCTTCGCCATCGCCGACGCGACGACCGTCCCGGAAACCGCCACCGATTCGTTCGTGCTGATCGGCACGCCGGACGGCACTCCCGCGTCCATCCGACTCAGGGCCTATCCGAATGGCGGCGCCCCGCTCGTGGCCGAGTTCACGACGGATGGCGCCCGCACCACCGTGTGGATGCGTCAGACGTTCCCGTCGCTCGTGGGACCCTACGCGATCGAGATCGAGTCCCTCCCGATCGGGGCAGTTCCAGCCACCCCGATCGTCGTCGAGAAGGCCATCTACGGTCACAACCTCGAATCGGGTGCCGCCGCCAGGGCGACGCGCCTGCCTGTTCCGTAACTGGCGGACGGCGCCTGATGGCGCGGAACGCCGGACGTCGGCAGCGGGTAATGAAGGCAGGGCGCGCTCCCCGAGCGCGCCCTGTTCGTCCGCGGACTTCGGACGTCGACCTTTCCTTCGAACTTCAGACTGCAGACGTCAGACGTCGTGGGCTCATCGGCATTCGGGGAAGAGCCACTCGCCGTTGGGTCGCCGCGCGTCGCGATAGCGCGGGATGCCGCACATCGGCGCGGTCGTCCAGCGGCCGACGGTGCCGGCTGCGCGGGTGGCGCCTGTCTGGTCCTGCCACGCGGCGTGCGGGCCGGGCCCGCAGTGCCCGCCGATCATGTCGACGATCCACACCTGCGTGTTGTTGCGCATGTCGGTCCCTTCGGGCCCGTAGTAGTAGTTCACGATGTCGTGCGAGAAGTCGCCGACGATGCCGCGCTTCCAGTTGAGCCCCCACCTGTTGGTGTTGTCGCGGAGCCGTAGTTCGGCCACCAACTCGTACATGAAGTCGTGGTTGCGGCACGAGTTGAACATCGCGAACGGCAGTCTGTTTGCGAGGGCCGCGACGTCACCCAGACGGTTTGGCAGTCCACCGAACGGCGCGCCCGTCGCGACGTACGGATCGAAGAACTCGAACAGCACGTTCGGGTTGAAGAGCTCCACGCCGCGTGTGCGCACGACGAGGCCCGCGACGCCGCGGCCGCTTGCCGGGGTGATGAGGCTGATCGTGTTGGCATCGAGCACGGTGATGCTCGACTGCGGCACAGGCGTGATGCCGAAGAACACGGTCGTGTCGCCTGCGCCAGAGATCAGGAGGCCGAGACCGGTGCCCTTGATGACGACCGGCGTGCCGCCCGACGGCACGCCCCGCGTCGGCGTGATGCTGAGGAGCGTCGGCGCCGGCATCGGCAGCGGCGAGGCCAGGGGCGGGAACGCGTCCGGAAGCGGCGTCCCGCTGGCGGCATGGCCGCCGCGGAAGTTGCTGCCCCAGAACGTCGCACGCTCGACGACGACAGGGCCGCTCGCCTCGAAGAACGCCGAGAACTTGCGGTTGTGCAGGTCGGGGAACAGCGACGTGGCGAACGTCTCGCGCGACCGCGGGTTGATGACCTTGGTCGTCTCGAAGCCGCTGCCGGCCGGCACGCCTTCGCCCGGCTCCACATAGAACACGCCGCGCACCGTCACCGCGACGTCGCTGTCGTTGAGCACCTGGTAGTACGTCGAGAAGAGCCGCTTGTCGGGATCGGCAGGATCCTGGAACTGCTGGAAGCCGCCTTCCTGGCCTTCCGCAAAGCCCCACTTCAATGCCGGCGTCGGGAGGCCGCTTGCGACCGTGCCATCGCCGAAGCCGCCGGGTGCCACGCGATACACGGCGCGCTCGGCAACGATGGGCGCATTGCCGGCCGCGGTGACCGAGATCGAGAACGCCTGGTTGGCGAGCGACGGATAGACCTGTGCCGGTACGTTGGCCCGGCTGCGGGCGGGGATGTCGACGACGACGGGCTCGAGAAGCCCGTTCTGGCCGTAGAAGTTCACGGCCACCGTCACGGCCTGCGCGTTCGGGTTGAAGAGCAGCACGTACGTGTCGAACAGCCCGGCCGCCTGCACGCCCTCGGCAAACAGCCATGACGCCTGCGGCGTGACGCCCACCGATGCATGGCCGCCGCCGAAGTTGTTCCAGTACATCGCGCGCTCGGCGACCACGCCGACGCTGTTCTCCGAGACGACCTCGATGGCGAAATCGAACTGGGGTCGGGCGCCGAGTTGCGCCGTCAGCGCATCGTAGGCGGCAAACGTCTCACGCGAGCCCGGCGCGACGTTGCGGACCTCGCTGACCTCCTCGCCGAGTCCCGTCAGGTACTTCACGCGCACGGTTGCCGCGACGTCGTTCGGGTTGCTGACGAGCACGTACGTCTGGAAATACCCGACGGACCCTTCGGCAAAGCTCCACGACGTCCGCGTCTGGTTCACGCCCGACGTGCTGTGGCCGCCCCGCATGTCCGTGATGGGCCCGTTGGTGTACCCGGGGCCGAAGTTGAACTTGCCCTTGCCCCAGTACATCGAACGCTCGACGACGATGTCGACGTCGGACGTCACTTCGACCGCGGCATCACCCTGGGCGATGAACTGGCGCGCGTTGATGCCGGCGCGGCTCCTGGCGGGAACGCCGAACGACGTGACGATGGGCGTGCCGCCGCCCGAGGGCAGGAAGCGCAGCGTCACCTGCGCGTCGGTGCCGTTCGGATTGCCGATCAGCAGTTCCTCCTCGAGCGCCAGGCCCGGGATGACGTTCGTCGACCCCTCCGCGAAGTACCAGCGTTTCAGATCGTGACCCGGCTCCGCAGCCGCAGGGCTCGTATTCATCAGCGCAACCGTGGCACACAGGCCCACGGTCGCGAGCTTCAAGACTCGGTACATGCAACTACCTCATGCGTGGAAACCGCATCGAATCATCAGTGGCCAGGAGACACCGGGTATGCGGCGGCAACTACTATAGCCTGCGACTGCCCTCGTCAACGCCCACCAGTACTTGTCGGCCGTTCCGGCTCGAAGATCCAGTCGTGCACGAGCAGGCCGAGCGTCCGCGCGTCGGCGCCCGGCGTGGCATCGGCAGGCCGGAACGTCAGGGTGGTCTCGAGCATGACGTGATTGAGCCCCGCGCGAAGGGACGCGGCCGGCAGGTCCCAGGTGTACGCCTGGCGTGTCGGCCCGAGCGGACGGGCCTCGAGCGCCTCGCCGTTGACGACGAGCCCGATGCTGTCGCCGGCGCGCGGAGCAATCGGGGGCCGCACATCGACCGTCACCCGGATCGGCGCCACCCGTCGGATCGCGATGGCCACCGCCGCGTGCGTGCCGTTCATCCAGCGGAAGTACCCGCCTTCGGCCGACTCGACATCGTGCCAGCCCGTGCCGTACATGCCATCAAATCCCGGGCGCACGGGCATCTCCACGCGCCCGCCCGACGGGTCGATGGCCGACGCCACCGGCCACGCGGCACACACCCGCACGTCCACCGTCGCACTGGCGGTCGCGTCCGCGAGCGGTCCCCGCAGCCACAGGCCCGAGACGTCGTCCTGACCCTCGCTCCGCACGAGCAGGTAGTCGTCCGCCCGCAGGCGTGACAGCGTCGGCGCCGCGCCCTCGACCGAACCGGAGGCAAGGCGCAGCGGCGTGTCGGGCACGCCAGGCGGACGCGCCGCGCGAAGCCGGACCTCGCCCGGGGCAGACCACGCGATCCCGAGCGCGCCCGCCTGCGCGAGGGGCGCGAGGTTCGCGGGAGCGCCGGCCGCGACGTCGAGGCACGGCAACCGGCCGACGACCATGCCGTGGCCCCGCGGGCCCCGGCCGAGCGGTGGGCCGTCGAGGTACGACGGCAGGGTGCCGCCACGCCAGCCGAGGAAATCCCCGCGCGCCGTGAAGAAGACGAGCGCGAGGCCCTCGCCCTCGACAACCGGCCGGCCGCGCAGCGCGATTGCGACACGTCGCGCGCCCGCGTCGACTCGTGCGTCCACCGGAGACAGCGTGTCGGTGCGGCCGAGGGGGTCGCCCGGCTGGACGTCGAGCCGCGCCGCCTCAGGATGCCTGCGCTCGAGCGCCTCGACCCGCGACTGCGCAACCCCGGCAAGCGCGTGCGCGCGCGGCGTGCCGGCCGTGGCAAGCCGGAGGCCGCTGCGGGCGAGCGCCTGCCACTGTGCGGCCGTGAGCGCGCCGGCTGCCTCGCGCGAGATGGCCGCAAGCACGACCGTCCCGCGCGGCAGCGCGTCGAGGACGCGTTCGAGGGGCACGCCGACAGGTGGCGGGATGTCGTCCACGGCAAATCCGGTCCATCGCAGGGCGTCGACGCGGGTCCCGCTCGCGACGACCCCGGGGATGGGCGGCGCGTCACGGCCGGTCCCGTCGGACGGACCGGTTCTCGCGTCCGCGAGCGTTCCGACAAGCAGTCCCTGCGCGGACGGCTCGGGTGCGAGCGGATGCGCCGCATCGACGCGGCCCGCGATGCCCTCGGCCCACGTCCGCACGAGCGCCGCCTGCTGGTGCTGCCGGCCCCATGGGGTGCGTCCCGCGCTGATGCCAATCCAGATGACGAGGCCGACAAGGGCCCAGCGTGAGGCCCGCGCGCCGCGCCAGTCGATCAACCGGGCGAGGCCGACGCCGATGAACCACCACACCCACGGGAGCAGCACGGCCGCGCGCATCGCCGGCGGCAGGGGCGTCGTGGCCAGCCAGAGGACGAGCGCTACGACAAGGACGCGCTCGCGCGGGACGCTGGGCGCTGCAATCCCGCCGAACGCAGGGAGGAGGAGGACGAGGCCGGCAAGTCCGACGTCGCCGCGGACAAGGCCCCAGGTGTCGCCGGCAGGCCACGCACCGAACCAGTGGGTTGCAAGTGCGCCGGTGACGACGATCAGGAGCACGGCACCAGCAGCGAGCGTGGCGCCCAGCGGGAACCACGTCACGTGCCCCCGGACCCGCGACCTGGTGACGCACCACAGCAGCAGGGCACTGGCGAGCGTGGCGGGCGCGGCGCCGAGCGGCGAGCCTGCCTGCCACGCCAGGATCGGACCCGCTGCGGCAAGGATCGCGACGAGCGCCGCGAGCGGCCGCGTGAGGGCGGCCGCACGCAATGCCGCGGCAAGCGCGAGTGTCGCCAGCGCGGCACACGCCGCGGCCACGCCAATGGCTGCGCCAATCACGCCGCCCGGCCCGATCCGGGCTGCGATGGCGATCTGCATGTCGGCCAGCCAGCCCTGCGGCCAGTGGAGCAGTGCCTGCCAGGCCTCGGACGGTTGCTGGCCCGCCACCCATGGCAGCCACGCCGTGTGCGGGACGGCCGCCCAGGCCGCGAACGCCACGACGGCGGCTGCCGCGAGCGGCCCGGCCGCGTGGGCCATGCGTACAATGCGCGGGGTCGGGCCGGCACCGGTCCGTGTGCCGCCGCCTGCTGTCGATCCCGTGCTCACGCCTGCCCGCGCCTCGTCATCGTCTGCCGTGCTGCTGGCCGTGATTGCCACGGCGGCGCTGATTGTCCTTCGATCCTTCGTCTTTCTCCACTACGAACAAGCCGACTTCGACGCCGATCAGGCCATCGTCGGGCTGATGGCCAAGCACCTCGGCGAAGGACGCGCCTGGCCGCTGTTCTTCTACGGGCAGCTCTACATGATGGGCGTGCAGGCCTGGATGGCTGCGCCCGTGTTCCTGCTGCTCGGGCCGACGGTCTTCGCGCTCAAGCTGCCGCTGCTGCTGCTGAACGTCGCCACGGGCGGACTGCTCGTGTGGCTGCTCGTGCGCGATGCCGGGTTGCGCGCGTGGCAGGCCGCACTGGCGACGTCGTGGTTCGCGCTCCTGCCCCCGTTGACGGCAAGCCGCATGGTGCAGGCGCAGGGCGGGACGATCGAACCGCTGTTCTA
Source organism: uncultured Luteitalea sp. (assembly GCA_934541105.1). Lineage (GTDB taxonomy): Bacteria > Acidobacteriota > Vicinamibacteria > Vicinamibacterales > Vicinamibacteraceae > Luteitalea. The sequence goes on from CAKTDA010000004.1 coordinate 102,594, forward strand.
CGCGCTGCTGCTGTGGATGGCGCGGCGACGCGCCGTCGTGTTCGGCCTCGTCTTCGCATTCGGCTTCCTGCAGCGCGAGTTCACGCTCTTTGCTGTCGTGGCGATCGTGGCGCTCGAAGCGTGGACGGGCGAGTTCTTCACGCGTCGCCGGGCCGCGCACTGGCTCGTCGTGCTCCTCGTGTTCCTCGGCGCACGCGAGGCGGTCACGCTGATGCGGCACACGTCGTCGATGTTCGGGCCGGATGCGCCGCCGCCCCGGCTCGAGGACGCCGTCACGAACGTCGATCTCGTCGCAAAGAGCGTGTGCCTGGCGCCGGAGCACGTCGCGGGCAACGTGAAGTGGCTCGCCGCGCACAACGTCCCGACGTTCTTCGGCGTCAGGACGCAGCCCGCGGGCTGGCTGATCCTGTCGCGCGCGCCGACGGGCATGCCGTGGGCCGGTGTGCCGGCAGGCGCGGCCCTGATTGCCGCCGTCGTGCTGATCGGGCGCCGCGGATGGCGCTGGCTGCCGCCGCTCCGTGCGCCCGACGATGCGCGCGTGCTGCTGCCGACGATGCTGGTGCTCACGGGCGGGCTGGGACTTGCCGGGGTCGCGACGGGCTGCAACGTGCAGAGCGTGATCTCGATCCGCTACCACCTGTTGCTCGCGCTCGCCCCGGTGGGACTCATTGCGCTGGCGTTTGTGCTCGGGGATGCCCGGCCCGCTTGTCGCGGCCGCGGCCGCGGACGCTGGCTGTCGCGCGCGATGGTCGCCGGCACGGTCGTGTGGGGGGGCGCGATGGCGTGGCAGCACGTGCGCCTGCTGCACGAGTACCGGGTGGCGGAGCCGCCGAGCGCGTTCCGTGTCCTTGCCGACGACCTCGTGGCGCACGGCGATCGGTACGGGTGGGCGTCCTATTGGGTGTCCTACACCGTGAACTTCCTGTCGCGCGAGCAGGTCCAGGTGTCGCCGACGTCGTCAATCCGCATTGCCGACTACGCGCGCCGGGCGTCGCGCGCCGGCGCACGGACGGTCTTCATCGGCAACGAGGCGTGCGCGGCCGACGAAGTGGCCCGCCGCGTCGAGTCCTGGTGGATCTGCCGCGCCCGGTAGCATTCGTCACCGGATGCGTACCCGGACCGCGATGATCACCCACGCGGCAATCCACGCGACGCCGCCGAGAGGCGTCACCGCACCCAAGGTGCGAACGCCGGTGAGCGCGAGGAGGTAGAGGCTGCCGGAGAAGAGCAGGATGCCGATCACGAGCAGCAGGCCCGCGAGGCGGGCGGCGCGCCCCTGATCCTCGCCGGCGAGCCACGCGGCGGCAAAGAGCCCGAGCGCGTGCACCAGGTGATACCTGACGCCGGTCTCGTAGATGGCAAGCATCTCGGGTGTGAGTCGTGCCTTCAGGCCGTGGGCGCCGAACGCGCCGAGTGCGACACCGAAAGCCATGGCCACGGCGGCCATGCGGACCAGCCGGGCGCGATCAGATCGTGGCGACACCATCGTCTCTCGTCAGGAAGTAGACAGCCGCCGCGAGCAGCAGCGCGCCGTTGAGGGTCAGGACGGCCCTCAGGCCGATCCGCTCGATGAGGGCACCGCTCACGAGGCTGCCGAGGGGCATGCCGCCGCGGAAGGCGACCATGTAGATGCTCATCACGCGGCCGCGCATCGCATCGGGCGCGACCAGTTGCACGAGCGAGGTCACGAGCGACGTCGTGATGATCGACGACACGCCGGCGGCAAACAGGAGCACGTACGTGAGCGGGAGCGCGCGCGACCAGGCGATGGCGACGATGAGCACGCTGAACACCGCCTGCAGGCGCAGCAGCATCCGGCCCATGCCGTCGAACCGGCCGAGCCAGGCGACGACCATCGCTCCCGTCACCGCGCCGGCGCCCGTCCACGACATCATCCGGCTGTAGGACTCCACGCCCTCGCCGAACACCTGCTGCGCGAGCACGGGCAGGAACGTCTGCATCGGCAGGCCGAGGAACGTGGACGCTGCGGCCACGATGATGAGCGAGGTGAGGGCGCGATCCCGGCGGACGTGTGCGAGGCCCCCGCGCATCTCGGTCAGCATCGTCCCGGCCGCGACGGGCCGGACGTGCGGGACCCGCAGCGCGAACAACGCCGCGATCACGGCGAGGAACGACAGCGCGTTGAGGCCGAAGCAGGCGGCCATGCCCACGGTGGCAAGCGCGAGGCCCGCGAGCACGGGGCCGATCACGCGCGAGAGGTTGAACTGGATCGAGTTCAGCGCGATGGCGTTCGGCAGGTCCTTCTTCGGGACGAGCGACGGAATCAGCGACTGGTAGGCCGGCCCGCCGAACGCCTGCGCGAACCCCGTGAGGCACGAGAGCAGCAGCACGTGCCACACGGCGACTACGCCGAACCACACGAGACCGGCCAGCAGCGCCGCCGACAGGAGCTGGACGACCTGCGAGCTCATGAGGAGGAATCGCCGGTCGTGGCGGTCGGCGACCACGCCGCCGACGAGCGTGAAGAGCAGGATCGGCAGTTCGCCGAGGAACGAGTCGAGCCCGAGGTACCACGCCGAGCCGGTGAGGGAGAGCACCAGCCAGTTCTGCGCGATCTTCTGCATCCACGTGCCGATCGTGGACGTGAAGGCCCCGATCCAGAGGATGGCGAAGTCGCGCGAGGTGAGCGCGGCGCCGAGGCGCCGCAGCGCCGCCGTCAGGACGGCCTCGGCGGCTGGTCCGGGCACGTCGGGCGCGGGCGGAACGGCGGGCGTGGACAAACGCGATGAGGATACAATGCGCCTTCGCCAAGGCTACGGCGCACAAGTGCGTTCGGGGCCGGCGCCCGAGAGAGGACCCCTAGACGTGACCCACTCAACCACACGACGCGATTTCATCCGCAGCGTCGGCGCTGGCGCCGTTGCTGCTGCGGGCACCCAGGGTACGCCGGCCGCTGCCGCGGCGCCTCGCCAGGCCGCCGCTCCGGCGCGCAGCCGCGTCCTCGGCGCGAACGACCGCATCAACGTCGGGTTCGTGGGGTGCGGCGGGCGCATGAACTCCCACATCACGCGCGTGATGAACCGCCACGCGTCGCAGGCCGACGTCCAGGCGGTGGCCGTCAACGACATCTGGGACAAGCGCAAGGAGGCCGCGCGCGAGAAGACGGGTGTCGAGGCGTCCGCGGTGTATCACGACTACCGCGAGCTCTGTGCGCGTCCCGACATCGACGCGGTCGTCGTGTCGTCGCCCGATCACTGGCACTTCGCGCACACGATGGCCGCGCTCGAGAACGGCAAGGACGTCTATCTCGAGAAGCCGATGACCTACACGGTGGACGAGGCGCGCAAGATCGCCGACTACGTGACGGCCAACGGCCGCGTGCTGCAGGTGGGGAGCCAGTACACCTCGCTCGATCACTTCCACAAGGCGCGCAAGGCCATCGCCGACGGGCTGATCGGGCAGGTCGTCTGGGCCTCGGGCGGCTTCGGGCGCAACAGCACGCGCCGCGGCAACGAGTGGAACTACCGCATCGATCCCGACGCCAACCCGTCGAACCTCGACTGGAAGGCATTCATCGGCAACGCGCCGAAGCGTGACTGGGACCCGGCGCGGTACTTCCGCTGGCGCAAGTACTGGGACTACTCGGGCGGCATCGCGACCGACCTCTTCTACCACACGGTCGCGCCGATCCTGATGGCGGCTGGCCCCGAGTTCCCGGTCCGCGTGGCCGCGAGCGGCGGCATCTACGTGCAGAAGGATCGGGAAGTGCCCGACACGTTCTTCATGAACGTGGACTACCCGTCGTGGACGATGCAGCTGGCGTGCTCGGTGGCGAGCGGCAAGGGCGCGCCGCTCGTGTTCCACGGGTCCGAGGGCTCGATCCTGGTGGCCGAGGACAGCGAGTCGTTCGCCAACACCGAGATCGTGATCGTCCCGGATCGCGACTACAAGGACGACTTCGTCAAGAAGACCGGGCGCGAGGAACTGCGCATCGAGGTGAAGCCCTTCGTGCGCGGCGAGCACCCGCACATGGACAACTTCCTCGAGGCCGTGCGCACGCGCCAGAAGCCGAACCTCGACGCCGATCTCGGGTACAAGGCCATGGCGGCCATCGACGGCGGCGTCACGTCCTACCGCAAGGGCAGGATCGTCGGCTTCGACGCGAAGTCCGGAAAGCTGTCCTAGTTCGCCACGCCAGTATTCACGTCCGACATCCACTCCGAACTCGATTCCGACCTCGATTCCGAATTCAATCCAGCATTCAATTCAGAATTCAATTCAGCATTCAGAATTCAGCATTCAGCATTCCCAATGGGTCCCGTCTCGCAGTTCATCGATCGTCACTACCGGCACTTCAACGCCGCGGCGCTCAAGGACGCCGCCGATGCGTACGGCGCGCACATCGACGGCGGCGGCTCGATGCTCGTCACGCTCGCGGGCGCGATGAGCACGGCCGAACTCGGCTGCTCCCTCGCCGAGATGATTCGGCAGGGCAAGGTGACGGCGATCTCGTGCACCGGCGCCAACCTCGAGGAAGACGTCTTCAACCTCGTGGCGCACGACCACTACGTGCGCGTGCCGCACTACCGCGACCTGTCGCCGCAGGACGAACAGGCGCTGCTCGATCGCCACCTCAATCGCGTCACCGACACGTGCATCCCCGAGCACGAGGCGATGCGCCGCATCGAGTCGGCCGTGCTCGATCGCTGGATGGCGCACGACAAGGCGGGCCGCCGGCTGTTCCCGCACCAGTTCATGTACGAGATCCTCCGCAGCGGCGTGCTGACCGACTCCTACCAGATCGATCCGAAGGACTCGTGGATGATCGCGGCGGCCGAGAAGGACCTGCCGATGTTCGTGCCGGGCTGGGAGGACTCCACGCTCGGCAACATGTTCACAAGCCACTGCATCACCGGCGAGGTGAAGAACGTCCACACGGTGCGCACCGGCATCGAATACATGATCAGCCTTGCCGACTGGTACCAGGCCGTGGCGCCGCGTTCGTCGATCGGCTTCTTCCAGATCGGCGGCGGCATCGCCGGCGACTTCCCGATCTGCGTCGTGCCGATGCTGCACCAGGACCTGCAGCGGCCCGACGTGCCGCTCTGGGGCTACTTCTGCCAGATCAGCGACTCGACGACGAGCTACGGGTCGTACTCGGGGGCGGTGCCCAACGAGAAGATCACGTGGGGCAAGCTCGGTGTCGACACGCCGAAGTTCATCGTCGAGTCCGACGCCACGATCGTCGCGCCGCTGATGTTCGCGCGCATCCTCGGATGGTAGGGCGCCCGCGCGGGGCCGCCTGGCCCCTCTTTCTCATCTCCTTCCTGGTCCTGTTCCTGGAGATCGCGCTGATCCGGTGGATGCCGGCCTACATCCGCCTGCTCGCGTACTTCTCGAACTTCATCCTGCTCGCAAGCTTCCTCGGCATCGGCGTCGGCTGCCTGCTGGCGCCGGTGCGGTCGAACCTGCTGCGCTGGTTCCCGCTCCTGCAGGCCGCACTCGTCATCGCGGTCGCCGCCGGGCGACTCGACATCGCCGTCCCGCAGACATCCGAGAGCATCTACTTCTCGAGCGGCACCTCGGACCAGGTCGTGGCCGTCGAGAGCACCTGGTTCCTGCCCCTGCTCTGCCTCGCCGTGGCCGCGCTGCTCGTGACGCTCGCCCAGCGCCTCGGCCGCGAGATGAACGAGCACCCGCCGCTGCGCGCCTATCTCGTCAACCTCGGGGGCAGCCTCGCGGGCGTGCTCGCGTTCGGCGCGCTCTCGGCGATGCAGTTGCCGCCGGTCGTGTGGTTCGGCGTCGCCTTCGCCGCGGCGGCGCCGTTCCTTCTCGAGCAGCCGAAGGCGTGGGCGGCGAGCGGCCTCGTGCTGCTCGCGGTGTCGCTCGGCGTCGTGCATCGCCTGTCGGGTGACACGATGTGGTCGCCGTACTACAAGATCACGGCGCACACGCAGGGCGACGAGACGGTAGTGGAGGTCAACAACATCTTCCACCAGTCGATGGCGCCGGTGCGCGAGAAGGAGTACTTCTACCAGTGGCCGTACACGGTGTTCGGCGACCGCTTCGAGGACGTGTTGATCCTCGGTGCGGGATCGGGCACCGATGTCGCCGCGGCGCTGCAGCACGGCGCGACACGCGTGGACGCCGTCGAGATCGACCCCGTCATCGTGCGGCTCGGCCGCGAGCATCATCCCGACGGGCCCTACAAGGACCCGCGCGTCACCGTCGTCACCGACGATGCGCGGCACTACCTGCGGACGAGCGACGAGAAGTACGACCTTGTGGTGTTCGCGCTCATCGACTCGCTCACCCTCCAGTCGTCATTCAGCGCCGTGCGGCTCGAGAGCTTCATGTTCACCGAGGAGGCGTTCCGCGCCGTCCGTGAACGGCTGAAGCCGGGCGGCGTGCTCGTCGTCTACAACTACTTCCGCGAGAAGTGGCTCGTGGACCGGCTCGCGAACTCGGCGCGCAACGTCTTCGGCGAGGAGCCGAAGGTCCACATTCACAAGGAGCACGGTTACCTCGGCGTGATGATCGCGGGGCCCGGCACCCACGCCATCGCGGACTGGCCGGCACCGCCCGACAAGGTCGCTGCCTACAACCATCCCGACGTCGTGAGTCCCGGCGTGCCGCTCGACCGCGACGCCTCGATCAGGCCCGCCACCGACGACTGGCCGTTCCTCTACATGCGCGAGCCCCACCTGCCGCGGCACTACGCGTGGGCGCTGCTCGGCGTGGTCGTGGTGTCGCTCGTCACGGTGTGGGGGGCGCTCGCGCTGACGCGCCAGGCGCACGCCGGACGTCTCGGCGTCGCCTCGTTCGCGCAGTTCTTCCTGCTCGGGGCCGGCTTCATGATCCTCGAGACGAAGGCAATCACGCAGTTCGCGCTGATCTGGGGATCGACGTGGGTCGTCGCATCGGCGACGATTGCCTCGGTGCTCGTGATGGCGGCGCTCGGCGCCTGGCTGGCGGGCCGGCTGCCGCGCATCAGACCGTGGGCCGTCGGCGTGCCGCTCATGCTCCTGCTGCTGCTCGCGTACCTGCTGCCGATCGGCTCGGTGACGTTCGGGTCGCTGTCGGCCGAGACGCTGTTCTATTCGGTGCTCACGTTCAGCCCCGTGCTGCTCGCCGGCCTGCTGTTCAGCGGCGCGCTCAAGCACACGCGCGACGTGGCCGGCGCGTACGGCGCGAACCTGCTGGGCGCGATGCTGGGCGGGGTTGCCGAGTACCTCGCGCTCGTCACGGGCTATCGGCTCCTGCTCGTGGCGATCGCGCTCTGTTATCTCGCCGCGATCGTGCTCTACCCGACACGCAGCGAGCGCGCCCCCTCGACCACATAAGGCCGCCGCCCTACGACAGCAGGACGGCGCGCGCGGGCGTGCCGTCGCCGCCTTCGAGCTTCAGCGGCAGGACCACCAGCAGGTACTCGCCGGGCTCGGCCTTCGACAGGTCGAGCCCTTCGACGATGAAGACGTCGTGGCCGAGGAGCATGCGGTGCGTCACGGGTTCCGGCGCATGGAAGCCCTCCACCGAGAGGTAGTCCACGCCGACCGTCCGCACGCCGCACTGGACGAGATACGCGGCGGCATCCTCGGCGATGTAGATGAACTCGGTGTCGAACGGTGCGCCGCTCTCGAGCGTGCCCGAGTTGCGCGTCTTGAAGAGCACGGCCTTCGCGCCGTCGATGCGTCCCTCCAGGTCGGCCCGCGTGATGGCGGTCGTCACGTGCGTGAGATCGACGACGCGCGCGGGGATGATCATCTGGTCGAGCGGAATCGACTCCACCGTCTGCGGGCTCATCCCGAAGTGCCACGGCGCGTCCACGTGCGTGCCCGCGTGGCACGACACGCGGAAGTACGACACGTTGCAGACGTCCCCCTTGTCGATACGCAGCAGCGGCTCGAACTGCCAGACCTCCTGGCCCGGCCACGGGGCGAGCCGTTCGCTGAGGGTGACCGTCACGTCGAGCGCACGGCCCGTCTTCACGTAGTCGTCGATCCAGGACATGGGGCGGAGTGTAGCAGGCGCGACTGTCGAGCCGGTGTATCCTGTGCCGGCATCACGACACCCATGGCTCACGCGACGGTTGCCGCGTCGGGGGCCGCGCATCGGACCGTTCGCCGGGAGCATCGCGCCACCATGAACCAACGACGACTCTTCATCGCCAGTTGTGTCGCCCTGATCGCCACGGCGATGTCGTTCGCGATTCGCGGCGACATCATGGGCGAGGTCCAGCGGGAGCTCCTGCTCACCGACGTGCAGGTCGGGTGGATTCTCGGCGCGGCCTTCTGGGGCTTCGGCCTGTCGATCCTGTTCGGCGGCCCGCTCTGCGACCTGCTGGGGATGGGCACGATCATGCGGCTCGCGGCGGTCGGCCACATTGTCGGGGCGCTGCTGACCGTCGTCTCGACGAACTTCACCGTCTTCTTCCTCTCGACGGTCGTCGTGGGCATCGCGAACGGGCTCGTCGAGGCGGCAATCAACCCGCTGATTGCAACGATCTACGCCGAGAACAAGACGTCGAAGCTGACCACGCTGCACGCCTGGTTCCCGGGCGGCATCGTGATTGGCGGCGTGCTCGCGTTCCTGATGACGCAGGTCGGGTTCGGCTGGAAGGCCAAGGTGCTGACGCTGCTCGTGCCGTCCGCGATCTATTTCGCGATGTACGTCGGGCAGCGGTTCCCGCCCACCGAGCGCGTGGCCGCCGGCGTGGCGTTCGGCGACATGTTCAAGGAACTGACGCGCCCGCTGTTCCTCGTCATCTGGTTCTGCATGATCCTCACCGCCGCGACCGAGCTCGGCGCCGGCAGCTGGATTCCGACGATCTTCAACCGCGTGACGCAGAGCGCCACGCAGGCCGGCATCCTCCAGGTGGTGTGGATCAACATGGTGATGTACCTGATGCGGCAGTTCGGGCACAACGTGTCGCACAGGATTGCGCCGACCGCGCTCATCGCGCTCAGCGCCATCGTCGCGTCGTTCGGGCTGTACATGTTCAGCCACGCCTCCGACGTGACCGCCGCGTTCCTCTGGGCCGGGGTCTTTGCCGTCGGCATCGCGTTCTGGTGGCCGACGATGCTCGGCATCACGTCGGAGCGGTTCCCGCGGTCGGGCGCGCTGGGGCTTGCCGTCATCGGCGCGACCGGCAGCTTCGCCACCGCGATCTCAGGTCCGGTCATGGGCTGGCTCAGCGAGACGTACGGCACCGATCACGTGCTGCCCATCTGGTCGATGCTGCCGCTCGTGCTGATCGTCATCTTCGGCGCCATCTACATGGCCGACAAGGCGCGCGGCGGGTATCGGGCGGAAAGGATTTCCTGAAGGAGAGTCGCGTCCGTACCCGGTACCCGGAACCCGGATAGAATCTCCCCTTGTGTCTCGCCTCGATTCCCTGACGTTCCCCATCGTCCAGATCTCGCTCGACCTCACCAACATCGACGAAGCCATCGAGACCGCGTCCATTGCGGTCGAGGCCGGTGTCGACTGGCTCGAGGCGGGCACGCCCCTGTTGCTCGCCGAGGGGCTGCATGCGGTGGAGAAGCTGCGTGCGGCGTTTCCCGACCACCCCATCGTCGCGGACCTCAAGACGATGGACGGGGGGTACCTCGAGGCCGAGATGATGGCCAGGGCGGGGGCCGACCTCGTCGTCGTGATGGGCCGGGCCCATGAGGCCACGGTGCGGCGGGTGGTCGATGCCGCGCGCGACTACGGCATCAAGGTGATGGGCGACAACATGATTGCCGAGGACCGGGTGGCGAACGCGCAGTGGCTGGCCTCGCTCGGCTGTGACTTCATCATCCACCACATCGGCTACGACGAACGCGGCCTGGTGAAGGGCCTGAGCCCGATGGACGAACTCGACGCGGTCGTTGCGGCCGTGGACGTGCCCGTCCAGGCCGTGGGCGGGCTGACGATCCCGCAGGCGATTGCCTGCCCGGCGCACGGCGCGCCGCTCGTCGTGCTCGGCGCGCCGCTCGTGATCGACGCGCACGAGTTCAAGACGTCGAGCAACGACCTGCACACCGTGCTGCGCGAGATCAGCACCGAGATTCGGAAGACCCCGCTGACGCGTTGGGCCGCCGACGGCACGCGCCTGCCGCAGGAGGTGCGGTGATGGCCGCGGCCACGCAGCCAGCCGTCGTGCAGTACGGCCTCGATCAGCCCCTCCAGGTGGACCTGCGCGAGGTGGCGGTGCCGGAGATCGGGCCGTCCGACGTGCTGCTGGCCGTCGGCGCCGCCTCGGTGTGCGGCTCGGACGTGCACCAGGCCTACCTCACGCACTCGTGGCCGGTGAACGCGCCGGTGACGCTCGGCCACGAGTTCGGCGGCGTGGTGGCGCAGGTCGGGCGCGACGTGAAGGGCGTGCGCGAGGGCGATCGCGTTGTCAGCGAGACCGCGGCCTACATCTGCGGCGACTGCCTGATGTGCCGCACCGGCCGCTACAACCTGTGCCCGACGCGCAAGGGCTTCGGCTACGGCATCGACGGCGCGATGGCGCAGTACGTGCGCGTGCCGGCGCGCTGCCTGCACCGCATCCCCGACCACCTGCCCTTCGACATCGCGTGCCTGACCGAGCCGCACAGCGTCGCGTACCAGTCGATGTGCATCAACGCCAACATCCAGCCCGGGATGTCGGCCGTGGTGCTCGGTCCCGGACCGATCGGCCTGCTGTGCGCGAAGATGGCCGCGCTTGCCGGCGCCTACCCGCTCGTCGTCGCGGGCCGCGCGGCCGACCGCGCGCGCCTCGAGGTCGCGCGTGAACTCGGCGCGACTCACCTGGTGGACGTGGACAACCAGCCGCTCGACGAGGTCGTGCGTGCCTTCGATCCGCTCGGCGCCGACGTCGTGTGCGATGCCTCGGGCGCGAGCCGACCGCTCGAAGCCGCGCTGAAGTTGTGCAGGCCCGACGGCACCGTCGTCAAGGTCGGCTGGTCGCCGGACCTCGTGCCAATCGACCTGAACCCGCTCGTGCAGAAGAACGTGCGCCTCCAGGGATCGTTCAGCCACAACTATCCCGTGTGGGAGCGCGTGATCAGCCTGCTCGCGGCGGGTCGAACCGGTGCCGAGAAGGTCGTGGGCCTGCGGACCGGCCTCGACAACTGGCGCGAGGCGTTCGAAGGCATGCACACGGGACAGGTCATCAAGTCCGTCCTGCTGCCCCACGGGCCGGACGGGCCGCGAGGCTGACGTGCGCGTCCGGGCCGCAGTCATCGCGCTGGCGGCAGTGCTCGGCGTGTCCATCGCGACCGCGCAAGCGCCGCAGGACCTGTCGGGCTCGTGGCGGCTCGATGCCAACGCCAGCGAGGCACCGGGCACGGGCGGCGCCGACGGGGGCGGGTCGCGCGGCGGCCGCGCACCGCTCGGCGGGTTCGGCATGCCGGGCCGGCAGCCGATGGGCGGCTTCGGGGCGCCGGGGGGCATGGCGCCGCCGATGATCGATCCGGAGGTACGCCAGCAGCGCATGGACCTGCTGCGCGAACTGCTCCAGCCAATCCGTCGCCTCACGATTGCGCAGGACGCCTCGTCGGTGTCGTTCACCTACGAGGACGGCCGCACCGTGCGCTATCGCACCAGCGGCAAGGCCGAGAAGCACCAGGCCCTCAACGGCGTCGTCGAGACCGAGACGCGCTGGAAGAAGGGCCGGCTCGTGCGCGAGACGCACCTCGACGATGGGATGACGATCGAGGAGACGTTCTGGATCGACGCGCCGCGCGTGCTCGTGATGGAATTGGAGACGAGCGGCGGACCGGGCCGCCGCAAGCCGGCCCGCCGCGTGTACGAAGCCGTAGACGACTGATCCTGCCCGTCATGCACCCAGACATCTCTCGCGCATTTGACCTGGCCGGGCGCGCGGCGCTCGTCACCGGATCCACGTCCGGCATCGGCAAGGGCATCGCCCTGCAACTCGCGGCGCTCGGCGCCGGCGTCATCGTGAACGGGCGCTCGGAGGCGCGCGGGCGGGAGGTCGTCGACGCGATCGTCGGGGCTGGCGGGCGTGCGGCGTTCGAGGCCTGCGACCTGACCGACGTCGCCGACTGCGGCACGCTCGTGGATCGCGCGGCCAGGCATTTCGGACGTCTCGACATCCTCGTCAACAACGCCGCCGACACCTCGCGCGGCGACGTGCGCACGACGACGATCGAGGACTGGGATCGGATCCACGCCATCAACCTGCGCGCGCCGTTCATCCTGATGCAGGCCGCGGTGCCGCACCTCGAGCGCCAGGGCGGCGGCGCCATCCTCAACATCGGATCGGTGAACGCCTACATCGGCGAGCCGAAACTGACGGCGTACTCGGCGGCAAAGGGCGGCCTGATGACGCTCACGAAGAACGCGGCGGCCCAGCTCAATGCGGTGAGGATCCGCGTCAACCAGATCAACGCCGGCTGGACGCTCACCGAGGGCGAGGACAAGGTCAAGCGCGAGCAGGAAGGGAAGGGCGACGAGTGGCTTGCCGAGGCCGTCGCCACGCGTCCGTTCGGGCGCATGCTGGAGCCGGCCGACATCGCGTACGCGGTCGCATACTATGTCTCGGATGCAGGCGCCTGCGTGACCGGTTCGATCATGGACCTCGAGCAGTACCCGGTCGGCGCACCGCCGGCCTGGTGAACGACACGTCAGCGTTGCCTCCCGAATCCCGAATCCCGAATCCCGAGCCCCGAATCCCAAGCCCCGAGCTGATGCCGCCCCGGATTTCAGTCTTCCCGAAGTGCTACTTCGACGAGTTGTGCGCCGGCACGATGGACTACCTGCAGTGGCTTCGCGATGCGAAGGCCCTTGGCGGGGAAGGCATCGAGCACTACGACGGCTTCCTCACGCCGCTCGGGCCCGATGCCGCACGCCGCGTGCGTGACGTGATGGAGGAGACGGGGCAGGCGTCGTCGCTGTTGTGCTTCTCGCCGGACTTCACGCATCCCGATGCCGATGAGCGCGCGCGGCAGGTGCAGCGGCAGAAGGCCGCCATCGACATGTCGGTCGCGCTCGGTCTGCGGCACTGCCGCACGTTGAGCGGCCAGCGACTGCCGGGGATGTCGCGCGCGGAGGGCGTGCAGCGCACCGTCGAGGGCATCCGCGCATCGCTCGACTACGCGGCAGAACGCGACGTGGTGCTCTGCATGGAGAACCACTACAAGGACGGCAACTGGACGTACCCGGAGTTTGCGCAGGCCGAGGACGTGTTCCTCGAGATCATCGACCAGATCGACCACCCGTCCTTCGGCGTGCAGTACGATCCCTCGAACGCCATCGTCGGCGGGTACGATCCGGTGGCGTTCCTCGATCGCGTGAAGCACCGGGTCGTGAGCATGCACGCGTCCGACCGGTACCTGGTCCCCGGTGCGACGCTCGACGACCTGAAGGAAACCGACGGCAGCACCGGCTACAGCGACAAGCTGAAGCACGGTGAGACGGGCAAGGGCCTGAACGACTACGACGCCATCTTCCGCATCCTCGCCGGGATCGGATACGACGGCTGGATTTCCATCGAGGACGGCATGAACGGCCTCGACGAGCTCGCGCGATCGGCCGAGTTCCTGAAGGCGAAGCGCGCGCAGCACTACTCGTAGGCTGTAGGCCGTAGGCCGTAGGCGGTAGGCCCTACAACCTGTAGTCTGTAAGCTGCCATGGCGAAGAAGCAATCCTCCTCCAACCCGGTCGTCGGGCTCGTGCAGATGACCTGCTCGCCCAATCCCGACGAGAACCTCGAGAAGGCCATCAGCCGCATCGGCGAGGCCGCGTCGCGCGGCGCGACGATCGTGTGCCTCCAGGAGCTGTTCCGGTCGCAGTACTTCTGCCAGACCGAGGACATCGAGCTGTTCAAGCTTGCCGAGCCGATTCCGGGACCGACGACGGAACGGCTTGCGGCGGTGGCACGCGAGCACGGCGTGGTCCTCGTGGCGTCGTTGTTCGAGCGGCGTGCGGCCGGCCTCTACCACAACACGGCGGTGATCTTCGACGCCGACGGGGCGGTGGTCGGCAAGTACCGGAAGATGCACATCCCGGACGACCCGCTGTTCTACGAGAAGTTCTACTTCACGCCGGGCGACATCGGCTTCAAGGTGCACGACACGTCGCAGGGGCAATGCGGCGTGCTCGTGTGCTGGGACCAGTGGTTCCCGGAGGCGGCGCGCCTGACGGCACTGCAAGGTGCCGAGTTCCTGTTCTATCCGACGGCGATCGGCTGGCTGCCCGGCGAGCAGGAGGAGATGAACCTCGCCCAGCACCAGGCGTGGGAAACCGCGCAGCGCGCCCACGCGATTGCCAACGGCGTGTTCGTCGTCGCGGTGAACCGCGTGGGCCGCGAGGGCGAGCTCCAGTTCTGGGGGCAGTCGTTCGTCGCCGATCCGTTCGGCCGCATCATCGCCAAGGCGTCATCGGACGCCGAGGAGATCCTGATCGTCGAGTGCGACCTCTCGCTGATCGAGCGGACGCGCCAGAACTGGCCGTTCCTGCGCGATCGCCGCATCGACGCCTATGCGCCCATCACGCAGCGGCTGATCGAATCGTGACCGCACCTCGCACGCCCGCGTCGCTCGGCTACCGCATGCCCGCCGAGTGGCATCCGCACGCGGCCACGTGGCTGACGTGGCCGAAGGATCCCGTCACCTGGCCCGATCGCGTGCCGGAGGTGCAGGAGGTCTACCTGCAGTTCCTCGACGCCCTCACGCCGCACGAGCGCGTGTGCCTGCTCGTGGACGACGAGGGTGTGGCCGAGGACGTGCGTGCGCGCTGCCGCGGGCGCGCCGTCGATGCGGGCAACCTCGAGTTCGTGGTCGTCGAGACCGTGGACTCGTGGATTCGCGACTACGGCCCGAACTTCCTGCTCGGACCAGGCGATCGACTCGCCTTCAATCACTGGGGCTTCAATGCGTGGGGCGGCAAGTACGAAGCGCTCATGCGCGATGCCTCGGTACCTGCGCGGCTCGACGTGCTGACGGACGTCGAGCGCTTCGAGCCGGGCATCGTGCTCGAGGGCGGGTCGATCGACGTCAACGGCGCCGGCACGGTGATCACGACCGAGCAGTGCCTGCTCAACCCGAACCGCAATCCCGGACTTGCGCGCGAACAGCTCGAGGCATACCTGCGCGACTACCTGGGTGTGCAGCAGGTGCTGTGGCTCGGCGACGGCATCGAGGGCGACGACACCGACGGCCACGTGGACGACATCACGCGCTTTGCGACGACCGACACGATCGTCACGGCCGTCGAGGCCGACCCTGCCGACCCCAATCACGGCCCGCTCCTCGACAACGTCGCGCGCCTCCGGGCCGCGCGGCGGCCGGATGGCAGCCCCTGGCGCATCGTCGAGTTGCCGATGCCCGGCTACGTGATGGCCGACGGCGACCGGCTGCCGGCCAGCTACGCGAACTTCTACATCGCCAACCAGGTCGTACTGGCCCCGATGTACCGGCACGCGAACGACGCGGTGGCGACGGCCATCCTCCAGGAGTTGTTCCCGGCGCACCGGGTGGTGCCCATCCAGTGTGAGGCACTCGTCTGGGGCATGGGTTCCATCCACTGCGTCACCCAGCAGCAACCGGCATCAAGGAAGGCGTAAAAGGGGCCTGCAGCCTGCAGCCTGCAGCCTGCACGTAGGCTGTAGGCCCGTAGGCTGCAGGCCCACCCGATGGGCCCCGCCTCGCGTCCGTGATTCGGTTGTACACTTCGGTGGTTTCATCATCGACTGATCGCGAGGTCCAGGCACAGATGCAGGTCATCCGTTCCCCGAAGGTGTACGACGTGGTCGTCGTCGGCTCGGGCGCCGGCGGCGGGATTGCCGCCAAGGTGCTCACCGAAGCCGGTGCCGAGGTGTGCATGCTCGAGGCCGGGCCGATGTGGGACCAGGCCCGCGACGGCAAGATGCTCGGATGGCCGTACGAGTCGCCGCGCCGCGGCGCGCCGACCGAGCGGCCGTTCGGCGAGTTCGACGCGGCGTGGGGCGGCTGGGAGCTGCCCGGCGAGCCGTACACGTCGGCCCCCGGATCGCAGTTCGACTGGTTCCGCGCGCGCATGCTGGGCGGCCGCACGAACCACTGGGGCCGCATCTCGCTGCGGTGGGGGCCCGACGACTTCCGGCGCAAGGGCGTCGACGGCCTCGGCGACGACTGGCCGATCACCTACGACGACATCAAGCCGTACTACGACAGGCTCGACGAGTTCGTCGGCATCTTCGGGTCCAACCACGCGGCCGAAACCGGGTTGCACAACGAGCCGGACGGCAGGTTCCAGCCGCCGCCGTTGCCGCGTGCCTATGAGCTGTACTTCAAGCAGGCGGCCGATCGCCTGAAGATCGCGTGCGTTCCGTCGCGGCTGTCGATCCTCACGCGGCCGCTCAACGGGCGCGCGGCGTGCCACTACTGCGCGCAGTGCGGGCGCGGCTGCACCACGCACTCGAACTTCCAGTCGCCGACCGTGCTGATCCCGCCGGCCATGGCCACCGGCAAGCTCACGGTCGTGCCCGACGCGATGGCGCGCGAGGTGCTGAGCAACGCCGAGGGCCGCGCCACCGGCGTGTCGTACGTGGACACGACGACGGGCGAGGAGCGCACGGTGCAGGGCCGCATCATCGTGCTCGCGGCAAGCGCGTGCGAGACGGCACGCCTGCTGCTGAACTCGAAGTCGGCGCGCTTCCCGAACGGCCTCGCCAACGGCAGCGGCGTCGTCGGCAAGTACCTCACCGATTCGACGGGCGCCAGCCTCTCGGGCTTCATCCCGAAGATGGTCGGCATGCCGATGCACAACGAGGACGGCACGGGCGGCATGCACCTCTACATGCCGTGGTGGCTGCACAACGTCAAGGACAAGCTGCCGTTCCCGCGCGGGTACCACATCGAGCCGGGCGGCGGGCGCCGCATGCCGGGCTTCGGGTTCATGGGCGGCATCGATCGGCACCCGGGCGGATCGGGCGGCGGCTACGGCGCGGGGCTCAAGGAGGAGTACCGCCGCCTGTGGGGCGCGACGATCGGCTTTGCCGGCCGCGGCGAGATGGTGCCCAATCCCGACACCTACATGGACATCGACCCGAACGTCGTGGACAAGTGGGGCATCCCGGTGCCGCGCTTCCACTGGAAGTTCGGCGATGCCGAGCGACTCCAGGCCAGGCACATGATGGAGACGTTCACGGCGCTGATCGAGGAGATGGGCGGCACCGTCCTCGGACGCGTGCCCGGGCCCGAGGACGACTACGGCCTCGCGGCGGGCGGACGCATCATCCACGAGGCGGGCGTGGTTCGCATGGGCAACGACCCGAACACGTCGGCGCTCAACGCGCACTGCCAGGCGCACGAGGTGAAGAACCTGTTTGTCGCCGACGCCGGGCCGTTCGTCTCGCAGGCCGACAAGAACCTCACCTGGACGATCATGGCGCTCGCCTGGCGTACGTGCGACTACGTGGCCGAGCAGCGCAAGGCTCTCGCGATCTAGGAACCGACATGGACACGTTGAATCGACGCAGGATGCTCAAGGTGCTCGGCAGCGCGCCCGCGGTGGCCGGGATTGCGTGGACCGAAGCCGAGGCACAGCAGGCGCACCAGCACGCACAGCAGGCGCGGCAGGGCGCCGCAGCCGCGAAGGCCGCGTATGCGCCGAAGTACTTCACGCCGCACGAGTACGCCACGGTGACGGCGTTTGCGAACCTGATCATCCCGAAGGACGCGCGGTCGGGCGACGCGAGTGCCGCCGGCGTGCCGGAGTTCATCGACTACATGATGATCGACCAGCCGGATCGGCAGCTGCTGATGCGCGGTGGCATCCGGTGGGTGGACGCCGAATGCCGCAAGCGCTACGGACAGCCGTTCGTGGCGTGCACGGCGGCGCAGCAGACGGAGCTGTGCGACGCCCTGGCGTATCCCCGGAAGGCGCGGCCCGAGCACTCGCACGGCGTGCGCTTCTTCAGCGCGATGCGCGACCTCACCGCCACCGGCTTCTTCACGAGCCGCATCGGCATCGACGACCTCGAGTACAAGGGCAACACCTTCGTGCCCACCTGGACGGGTGCGCCCAGGGAAGCCCTCGATCACCTCGGCGTCAGCTACGACGCCGTCAAGCACTGGTATCCGGAGGGCTGAGGCCCCCCGCGGGACAAGCCCCGCGGAGGCGGAGTGCCGGTCCACCCCAGCCGCGGTGCTACCCTATCGCGCATGCTCCTGCGTCGTTCCGCTCTCGCCCTCGGCCTCGCGCTCGTCGCGGCCGCCCCGTTGCTCCTCGCGCAGGCTCCGACACCCAGGAAGGACGTCGCCAAGGTCTGGACCGACGTCTGTGCCAGCTGCCACGGCGCCGGCATGGAAGGCGCGCAGGCGCCCAGCATGCTCGACGATGTGTGGACCACCGGGAGCGGTGACGACGCCTCGCTGGCGGCAGTGATCAAGGAAGGACGAATCGACAAGGGCATGCCGGCATTCGGCACGCTCCTCTCCGACCAGGACGTCCGCGCGATGGTCGTCTACATCCGTGAGACGGCCGGCAAGGCGAAGACCGCGGGCACGACGTACGCCGCGCCCGCGCCCAACGTCGTCGTGCCGAGCCAGAAGCACACGTTCCGCCTCGAGACCGTCGTCGAGGGCGTCACCACGCCATGGGGGCTCGACTTCCTGCCCGACGGGCGGATGCTGATTGCCGAGAAGGGCGGCGCGCTGCGCATCGCCGACGCGAAGGGCGTGCTCGTGCCCGAGCCCGTGCAGGGCGTGCCGCCGGTGTGGGCCAAGGGGCAGGGCGGACTGATGGACGTCGCCGTCCACCCGCAGTACGCGACGAATGGCTGGATCTACATCGCCTACAGCGACCCGGGCGCCAACGATTCGGCGATGACGGCGCTCATCCGCGCCCGGCTGAAGGGCCACGCGCTCGTGGACGTGGAGCCGCTCTTCAAGGCGCCGGTCGAGACGTACCGCACCGGCAACGTGCACTTCGGGTCGCGCATCGTGTTCGACGGCAAGGGCCACGTGTTCTTCTCGATCGGCGAGCGCGGGCACATGACCGATGCGCAGGACCTGACGCGCCCGAACGGCAAGGTGCACCGCATCAACGAGGACGGCAGCATCCCGGCCGACAACCCGTTTGCCGACAGGCCCGGCGCGATCAGGAGCATCTGGAGTTACGGCCACCGCAACCCGCAGGGACTCGTGCTGCATCCCTCGGGCGTGCTCTACGACGTGGAGCACGGCCCGCGCGGCGGCGACGAGCTGAACGTCGTCCAGAAGGGGAAGAACTACGGCTGGCCGGTGATCACGTACGGCATGAACTACAACGGCACGCCGATGACCGACAAGACGGCGGCGCCGGGCATGGAGCAGCCGATCACGTACTGGGTCCCGTCGATTGCCGTATCGTCGCTCGACGTCTACACGGGCAGCCGCTTCCCGGCATGGAAGGGGAACCTGCTCCTCGGATCGCTTGCCGCGCAGGAACTGCGGCGCCTCGAAGTCTCGGGCACGTCGGTGACGCAGGAAGTGCTGTTCAAGAACGTCGGGCGCATCCGCCACCTGCTCGAAGGTCCCGACGGCGCCATCTACATCGCCTTCAACCAGCCGGATCGGATTGCCCGTCTCGTGCCGGCCACGCCAGCGCCGACGTCGGCGTCGGCAGGCGCGAGGTAGCACGCGCGGACGCGCCGATGGCTCGTGCCGTACCGCCCTCGGTCGATCGCGGCGATGCCGCGATCTTCGACGTCACCACGGCGGCTCCGGGGCCCGAAGGCCAGCTGCCGTTCACGCCAGACGACCTGCTGTCGCGGCCGAGCGGCGACCTCTTCGGCTGGTCGCTCGACGTCGGCATGGGCTGGGCGCCCGATGCCGTCCGCCAGCCGCAGATGCTGCTCCTCAGCACGCTCGGCGGCCTTCGCGAGCCCGACGGGCGTCCGCTCGCACTCGGCTACCACACGGGGCACTGGGAAGTGGGCCTCCTGATGCGTGAGGCCGCGCTGACGTGTCGCGCGACGGGCTGGACGCCGTTTGCCGGCTTCTGCACGGACCCGTGCGATGGCCGGTCCCAGGGCACGCCGGGCATGTTCGACAGCCTGCCGTACCGGAACGACGCCGCCACGGTGCTCGGCCGCCTGATCCGATCGCTGCCGACGCGGGCGGCGGTGCTCGGTGTCGCCACCTGCGACAAGGGCCTGCCGGCGATGCTGATGGCGGTGGCTGGCGCAGGCGACCTGCCGGTCGCGGTCGTCCCGGGCGGCGTGACGCTGCCGGCCAGCAACGGCGAGGACGCCGGCACCGTGCAGACGATCGGCGCCCGGTTCTCGCACGGGCTCATCTCGCTCGAGGAGGCGGCCGCCCTGGGCTGCCGCGCCTGCGCGTCGCCGGGCGGCGGCTGCCAGTTCCTCGGGACGGCGGCATCCGCGCAGGTCGTCGCCGAAGCGCTCGGCCTGACGCCGCCGCACAGCGCGCTCGCGCCATCGGGACAGCCGATCTGGCTCGATGGCGCCATTCGCGCGGTCCACGGCCTCCAGGCCCAGCGGACGCTCGGGATCTCGGCCCGCACACTCGTCACCGACGCGTCGATCCGCAACGCGATGGTCACGCATGCCGCGTTCGGCGGATCGACGAACCTGCTGCTGCACATCCCGGCGATTGCGCATGCCGCCGGCCTCGCGCGCCCGACGCTCGACGACTGGGCTGCGGTCAACCGCGCCGTGCCCCGCCTCGTCGATGCCCTGCCGGCCGGTCCGCACCCGACGGTCCGCGTCTTCCTTGCCGGCGGCGTGCCCGAGGTGCTCCTGCACCTGCGGGCGCTCGGGCTGCTCGACACGACGGTGCCGACCTGCAGCGGGCTGACGCTCGACGAGGTGCTCGACTGGTGGCAGGGGAGCGAGCGGCGCGTGCGCTGCCGCCAGCTACTGCGCGAGCGCGACGGCGTGGATGCCGACCGTGTGATCGTGCCGCCGGCCGAGGCCGCCTCGGCGGGCCTCTCGAGCACCGTGTGTTTCGTGCGTGGATCGCTCGCGCCCGACGGGGCGGTGGTCAAGAGCACCGCCATCGCGCGCGACCTGCTCGACGCCGACGGCGTGTTCCGGCACACCGGTCCGGCGCGCGTGTTCACGAGCGAGGCCGCCGCCATCGACGCCATCAAGGGCCGCGATCCCGCGACCGCGCTGCGCGCGGGCGAGGTCGTCGTCGTCGCGGGCATCGGCCCGATGGGTACCGGGATGGAAGAGGTGTACCAGGTGACGTCGGCGCTCAAGCACCTGCCGGCGTTCCGCGGGACACCGCTCATCACCGATGCGCGCTTCTCGGGCGTCTCGACCGGACCGTGCGTGGGCCACGTGGGGCCGGAGGCGCTTGCCGGCGGTCCAATCGGTCGCCTGCGGGACGGTGATCTCGTCCGCGTCGAGATCGATACGCGAGCGCTGACGGGCACGATCGACATCGTCTGCGAGGCCGCGGGCACTGGCGTGTTCGTCGTCGATCACGCGACGCTTGCCACCCGCGAGCCGCATCCGGCGCTCGCACCGCATCCGCTGCTGCCCCCCGCCACGCGCCTCTGGGCCGCGTTGCAGGCCGCAAGCGGTGGCACCTGGGGTGGCTGTGTGTACGACGTCGACGCCATCACCGCGCGCCTCGGCGACCGGTAGGTCGCGTCGAAGGCAGGGCGCGCTCCCCGAGCGCGCCCCGCATCCATCCGCTGTAGGCTGTACGCCTGCAGCACGGCCGAAGCCCCGAACCCCGCTGCAGCAACCGAGGAGATCCCGCATGCGTAAGCCCGAGACGTCCCGTCGGCACTTCCTGCAGGCCACAGGCCTCTCCCTCGCGGCCGCCTCCATCGGCGGCACGCGCGCGGCCGCACAGCCGCGGCTGCCGGGACCGCCCGAGAAGCAACTGGGGTTCGCCATCGTCGGCCTCGGCAGCCTGGCCATCAACCAGATTCTGCCGGCCTTCGCGCACTGCCGGCATGCGCGCCCGACGGCCCTCGTCAGTGGCGATCCGGCAAAGGCAAGGACGCTCGCGACGCGGTACGGCATCCCGGAGCGTGGCCTCTACACCTACGACACGTACGACCGGATGGCCGACAACCCGGACATCGACATCGTCTACGTCGTGCTGCCCAACAGCATGCACCTCGAGTACACCGTGCGCGCACACAAGGCCGGCAAGCACGTGTTGTGCGAGAAGCCCATGGCCAACACGCCGCAGGAGTGCGAGCAGATGATCGCTGCGGCCAAAGGCGCCGGCAGGAAGCTGATGATCGCCTACCGCCTGCGCTACGAGCCATACAACATGGCGATGATCGAGATGTGCCGCAAGGAGACGTTCGGCAAGCCGAAGGTCATCCTCTGCGACGCCGGCTTCAGCATCGGCGATCCGAAGCAGTGGCGGCTGAACAGGAAGCTTGCTGGCGGCGGATCGTTGATGGACATCGGCGTCTATGCGCTCAACGCGGCCCGCTATCTCTCGGGCGAGGAACCGGTGGCCATCAACGCGTTCGAGTACACGACGCCCGGCGACCCCCGCTTTGCCGACGGCGTCGAGGAGACGATCAACTTCCAGTTGCGCTTCCCGAGCGGCATCCTCGCCAACTGCGTCTCGAGCTACGGCGTCGGGCTGAACCGCTTCCGCGTGCACGCCGAGAAGGGCGCCTTCGAACTCGAGCCGGCGTTGAGCTACACCGACCTCCGCATGCGCGTCATCCGCGGGAACACCGTCGAACTGCGCTCGCTGCCCGAGCGCAACCACTTCGCGCTCGAGATGGATCACATGGCCGAATGCGTCAAGGGCAACACCGAGCCGCGCACCCCGGGTGACGAGGGGCTGAAGGACCTCCGCGCGATGATGGCGATCTACGAAGCCGCGAAGACGGGGAAGACGGTGACGTTGTAGCGCTGAACGCCGAACGCCGTATGCCTTCACGACGCCTCCGGCAGTTCACCGTCCCGACCGCCAGTTGAACGCCGCAACGAGCGGACGATGGTCCGACAGCCGCGACGACGAGTCGGGCTGCAGGTCGAGTCGCGCGAGTTCGGCGGCGTCGAGATCGGCCGAGTCGAGGACGTAGGCCTCGCGCAGTTCCAGTACGCGCGGGTCGTAGAGCAGGAAGTCCATGGGACGCGACGGAAAGGGCGTGCCGCGTCCGTCCCACGTCCACGTCTCCGTGCCATCGAGGTGGGTGAGTTCGGCCGCGAGCAGGCCGTAGTGCGGGGCGGGATACGGTCCGGCCAGTGTCATCAGCGGCAGGGGCGTGTTCACGAGGTTCAGGTCGCCCGAGACGATGAGGGCGTCCACGTGCGTGCGCGCGAGTACCTGCGTGATGCGCCGGCGGATCTCGCGCGTCTCGACGATGCGACGGTCTTCCTGCCAGCTGTCGGGCGCATTGCCGCAGCACTGGAGATCGATCGCCACCAGGAGCACGCGCCGCTTCCCGACCTGGGCGATGGCGCCGCTGACGGGGATGCCGCCATCCATCGTGTAGATGGGCCGCGCCTCGTTGGCCGCGTCCATGCGGGACCGGATGCGATCCCGATCGGCCGGCGGGTACGGCACTGGCCCCGCGAGTTCAGGCAGTCGTTCGAGTGGCAGCCGGCTCGCGATGACGCCGCGCTGGCGCCCGCCGCTCTCGCCAACCACGAGCTTCCACTCGCCGGCCTGCCGGGATGCGACGGGCGCGAGTGCGTCGGACAGCGGCGCGCCCGCAGCCGTCGGCAGGACTTCGTCGAGCAACAGGATGTCGGGCCGCGCCTGCGCCAGGTGGGCGCGGAAGCCCTTCACGTCGCGGGCGAACGCGGTCTCGGCGACGTTCCACGCAAGGACGCGGAGGTCGGCCTCGGCGGTCGTCCCGCCCGTGTGGCCCGGCGGCGAGGGCCGTGCGCGGGGTGCGGGGCTGGACGCGCAGGCGGTGATGAACGCGAGGGTTGCGGCAAGGGCGGCGCGTCGAAGCCTGGAGCACGCGGAGATCGGCATCGCGGCAATCTTACGGGCTCGAGGAGGCTTCGGTTCACGGGGGCGCGGAAAGCGCAGGAACGCGGAGGGCGCGGAGCGAAGGAAGCTTGCAGGGCGGCGGGCGAGGCCAACCAGCAGCCGGCCTTGCGCCAAACCGGATGGCGTCGCGTCAGCGCGGCGTGGCAACCTGAAAGCGTGCTCACCGCGACATCGAGTCACGTGCTGCCCTACACTCCGCCCTACGACTGGGCGTCCATGCGGGCATGGCTGGCGGCGCGGGCGATTGCGGGCGTCGAGCTCGTCTCCGACGACACCTACGCGCGCACGGCACGACTCGGAGAGGCGTTCGCGATCGTGCAGGTCCGCCACCGTCTCGACGCCGCGGCCTTCGAGATGACCGTCGATGCGTCGGCGCCGATCGATCCGTCCGACGTGGCGTCGCGCGTCCGACGCGTGCTCGATCTCGATCGGGACGCCTCGGCCGGCGTGCACCTTTCGCGCGATCCGCAGCTTGCCCAACTGCTGGCGCGCCATCCGGGGTTGCGGGTGCCCGGCGGCTGGGATCCGTTCGAAGTCGCGGTGCGCGCAATCCTCGGGCAGCAGGTGACGGTCGTTGCGGCGCGGCAGCTCGCGCACGCGCTCGTCGGAGCCTGCGGCGTTCGCCTGCCGGTGACGCTGGCAACCGATACGTTCGTGACGACTTTCCCGTCGGCCCGCCAACTCCACCCGGCGTCGCTCGACGCCTTGCGCATGCCCCGTGCACGCAAGGCGACGCTGACGGCACTGGCCGGCGCGGCCCTCGACGATCCCGCGCTCCTCGACGCCGCGCGGCCGCTCGTCGACACCATCGCGCGGCTGCGTGCCGTGAAGGGCATCGGCGACTGGACGGCACACTACATCGCGCTGCGCGCCCTGCGCCATCCCGATGCGTTCCCGGCGAGCGATGCCGGCCTGCTGCGTGGCGCCGCAGGCACGGGCCAGCGACCGACGCCCGCGGCGCTTGCGGCGCGGGCCGAGTCGTGGCGTCCCCACCGCGCCTTTGCCGCGCAGCTCCTCTGGGCCGAGGACGCCTCCTGATATCCGGTCGAAATCGATTTACGGGGGGGGGGCGACCGTCGACCTGAAGGTCGACGGCTACGAACAGACGGCTACGAACAGACGGCTACGAACAGACGGCTACGAACAGTCGATGATGTTGCGAACAAACGATGACGCCACGAACAATCGATGGCGTCTCGAACAAACGATGGCGATTCGTAGGCGTCGATGTTCATCGACGCTCGCCGTCGAGCGTCGGAGGCCGACGGCCACGAACAGTTGATGACGTCACGAACAGTCGATGGTGCGCACGAACCGTCGATGACGATTCGTAGGCGTCGATGTTTACATCGACGCGCGGCATCGCCGTCAGCGTCGCCGTCGCGCGTCGGACAAGCCCGACGCCTACGCCTCGATCCGAACCGACCTTCGACGTGCCCCGCCCTCGACATTGCGCATTGCGCATTCCGCATTCCGCATTGACGGTCGCCCCGTCCTGTCCGTGCTACGCTCCGGGCATCGGTTTCCCGAACAGGAGCGTCCCCGTGCCCCCTCGCCTGTGTCGCCTGCTGCCTGTGGTGGTTGCCGCGGTCCTCGCGGTGCAGTGTGCGCCCGCACCGCGCAATCGTCCGCTGCGAACCACGCCCGTCGAGTCGGGGCCAGGCACGATCGAGGCCGCGCGCGACTACCTCCAGGGCGTGTGGGTGCTCGAGTCCTTCGAGGTGTTCCCGCCGGATCGGGCTCCGGTTGTCGTGAAGGGCACGGGCCGCCTCGTCTACGACGGCTACGCCAACATGACGATGGACGTGAAGCCGGACGAGGCGGTGGCGCCCGCGCTCGAGAAGGCGGGAGTGCCGTTGCGGAACGGGCGGGTTGCCGTCTCCGGCCGCACGGTCGTGGACATGCAGGCGCGCACGCTGACGTTCGTCCTCGAATCGCAGACCGCCGGCCCGCCGGAAGGCCCGCTGGCCCTGCGACGCCCGCGCCACTGGAGCGTGGACGGCACCGTCCTCACGCTCACCACGCGCGACGACGAGGGGCGCGCCGTCTCGACCACCCGCTGGCAGAAACAGTGAGGCGGGGAACGCCGAGCGGTGGCTCGACGTTCCACGCCACGCGTTCCGACGGCCGATCGCCGCACAACGGCCAACCGCCGCGTAACGACGGCCGACGGCCGACGGACGAAGGCCGTCCGAATCCGAGTCCCGAGCCCCGTCCTACTTGCCGATCACGCCGCAGACGATGCGGTCGCCTGCGTTGCCGGCCGGATCCGACTTCATGTCGTCGGCCTTGGCGTGGATCACGAGCGCCGTGCCGCCGTTGGCAAACAGCGAGTTGTCGCCGCTGCCGAGCGTCACCGCGGTGTTGGTGATCGTCTTCTCGAGCGTGCCGTCCTTGCCGACGGTGATGTTGGGCATGTCGCCGGCGTGATGGCCGGCCGGGTTCTCCTTGCCGTGCTGCTTCTTGGCCGGGTTGAAGTGCGGCCCTGCCGACGTGAAGGCCGGACCCTCGCACTTGGCGACCTGGTGGATGTGAATCGCGTGGTCACCCGGCGGCAGGTTCTTCAGCGACAGCGCAATGGCGACGCCATTCGACGCCTGCGAGAGCATCGCGTGGCCGACCGACTGCCCCTTGCCGTCCTGCAGGTTGACGTGAACAGGCGCCTGGGCGGCTCCGGTGAGTCCTGCCGCGAACACTGCCGCGGCGACCAGGGTCGTGCCGATCTGGGATCGCATTCCGGTATCTCCCTCGAAACGAGCCACCTGGTCCGTTCCAGGTGACCGATCAATCCCTTCATCCTAGTCCGTTCCGCACCTGTCAGACCCCATCAGTACCAGCGTCCCTGCGATATGCATGACGTCGCACGGGGGATTGCCGACCGACCGTCGGGATGGTACGCTGAGGCGAAGGAACAGCGAATGTCGCTCCCACGGTCCCGCGCCCATCTCGAAGCGTTGTTGCAGGGCCGTCGGCTCGACGGCACCCTCGCCGGGCGGGTGCCCGCCACCGGCCTGCTGTCCACGGGGCTGCCGGAACTCGACACCACGCTCGGCGGCGGCTGGCCGCGCGGCCACGTGTCGGAGATCGTCGGGCCGGCCTCGTCCGGGCGCACGCGCGTGCTCGTCGCGACGCTGGCCGCGGCGACGACACGCGGCGACGTGGCGGCGTGGATCGACACGGTCGATCGCGGCGATCCGGCGGGTGCGGCCTCGGCGGGCGTGCGGTTGTCGCACGTGCTGTGGGTGCGCGGGCTGCCGCTCTCGCCGGGCGTGCTGGCGTTGCGGCCGCGGCGCGGCGATCCCGACCTCGCCCACACCGTCGTGCAGCGGGCGATCAAGGCCGCGCACCTGGTGGCGCAGGCCGGCGGCTTCGGCGTGGTCGCGCTCGACCTGTGCGACATCCCGTCGTGGGTGCTGCGGCAGGTGCCGGCCTCCACCTGGCTGCGGCTGCACCGCGCCATCGAGGGGCGCGACACGATGATGGTGATCCTCGGCGCCGAGCCGATCACGCGCAGTGCCGGCGGCGTGTCGGTGCGCGTGCAGGGGCGTCCGCGGTGGGATGGCGAGAGAGCGCGCGCGTGCCGGCTTGCCGGCATGGACTGCGCGCTGCGCGTGGTCAGCAGCCGCGTGGCCGCCGGCGCCGCACGTGAGGTCCAGGTCGCGCTGGCGGGGTAGCGGCGCATGTTTGCCGCCGTCCACCTCCACTCGCCGCCGGCGGGACTGACGCGTGAGGATCTCCTGACGCACCTGTCGTCGGTGGCCGACGACATGACGCCGCGCTGGGAGCGGCTCTCGCGGCACGACCTCGTGCTCGACGTGTCGGGGCTGCAGCGCCTCCTCGGCGGACCGGAACAGGTTGCCGCCGCGGCGCGCACCCTTGCGGCCGACCGCGGCCTCGACGTGCACGTGGCGATTGCGCCCGCCTGGTCGGCTGCGCTCACGCTCGCGGCAGCGGGCGTGCAGGCCCTCGTGCCGGCGGCCCGCGGGTCCGGTGGTGCGGCGGCGGCGCTGGCGCCGCTGCCGATCGAGGCGCTCGCGGCGCTGCCCGGCGTCGATCTCGCGCTCGAGACACCAGCCCGCGTGCGTCGGCTCGGGGGCGCGGGGAACTACCGCCTGTCGGCCGGCGTGGGGCTCGTTGCCGGCCCGGCATCCCGGGTGTCGCGCGACGATGTGCCACACGATGTCGAGGAGGCCGTGCCCTTGCGGATGCCGCCCGGCCGTCCCTGGCCAGACGTGCTGGCCACCTGCACGCGGTGGGGGATTGCGACCTGCGGCGACTTCGCGCGCCTGCCTCCCGCCGATCTGCAGGCCCGGCTCGGCGAGCGCGGCCTATGGCTCCAGCGGCTCGCGGCCGGGATCGATCCGCGTCCGCTCCGCGCGCAGCCGCCCGACGAGGCGTTTGCCGAGGCGTTCGATCTCGAGTGGCCGATCGACGGGCTCGAGCCGCTGTCGTTCGTGCTCGGCCGCGTGCTCGATCCGTTGTGCGACCGGCTTGCCGCGCGCGATCGCGCCGCGGCGGTCGTGCGCATCGTCCTGCACCTCACCGACCGCCAGGAGCACCGGCGGGCCATCGAACTGCCGGTGCCGGTGCGCGAGGCGCGCGTACTGCGCACCCTGCTGCTGCTCGATCTCGAGGCGCACCCGCCGCACGCGGCCATCGATCGGGTGGCGGTCGTCGTGGACCCGGTGCCCGGGCGCATCGTCCAGTTCTCGTTGTTGCGCAAGGCGCTGCCGTCCGACGATCGGCTGGCGTCGCTGCTGGCACGGCTCACCGCGCTGATGGGCGAGGGCCGCAGCGGGGCGCCGGCACTCGTGGACTCGCACCGTCCGGGCGACGTCGCGGTGGTGCCGTTCACGCCGTCGGGCAGCGAGGGCGGAGACACGGGGCCGGCGGCATGGCTCGCCGCACTCGGGATGACGGCCACGCGCGAGGCCGGACGGGCGCGCGAGCACGAGCGCGAGCCGGCGCACGAGGGCTGGCTCGACACGGCCGGCTACCACGTGCGGCGCCTGCGCCAGCCGTGGCCGGTGGAGGTCGTCACGGGCGGGGGCCGCACGCCGCGAGCCATCCGCTTCGGGATCCGGTCGCGCGACACGACATGGCGCGATGGCGCGATCGTCCAGGCGGCAGGTCCGTGGCGATCGTCGGGTGCGTGGTGGCAGCCCGCCACCGAGCGCGACGGCGCCTGGGATCGCGACGAATGGGACATCGCGCTCGAGCACGGCGCGGCCTATCGTGTCTTCCAGGATCGCGCGACGGGGGAGTGGTGGGTGGAGGGGGAGATCGACTGAAAAGTCTGAAGTATGAAGTATGAAGTCAGAAGTGAAGTTCCTGCGTCACCTGGTGGCGGTGCTGTTGTTGCCTGGGCTCGTGGCTGGCGTCGGCCCGGCGTGGGTGCGCGTGGCGCTCGTGGCGCACGACTCGCGCTGGGCCCAGGACGGCTGGCTGCGCGGGGCGGCGCGCGTCGGCGCGGTGGTGGTGCTGGCGCTCGGCATCGGGCTCGCCGCCTGGTGCGTGACGCTCTTCGCGCGGGTGGGACAGGGCACGCTGGCGCCGTGGGATCCCACGCGCCGGCTCGTCGTGGACGGTCCGTACCGCCACGTGCGTAACCCGATGATTACCGGCGTGGCGCTGCTGCTCGCCGGCCAGGCACTCTGGGCCGGCTCGTGGGTGCTCGTCACGTGGCTGACGGCGTTCCTCGTCGTCAACCACGTGTACTTCCTGCGCGTCGAGGAACCCGGGCTCCGCGCGCGGTTCGGCGACGCCTATCGCGTGTACGCCGCCCACGTGCCGCGCTGGGTGCCCGACGCACGCCCTGGCACGGCACGCAGGGCTCGACGCTCAGGCCGGCTTCTCGCAGTTGACCATCCACGACACGCCGAAGCGATCCTTCAGCATGCCGAAGCGCAGCGCCCAGAACGTCTCGCCGATCGGCAGCACCACCGTCCCGCCCTCGGCGAGTTCCTGGAACACGCGCTCGGCTTCCTCGACCGCCTCGATCGAGAGCGACACCCAGACGGCGTCCTTGGCGCCATCGCCGCCGGGACCATCGGATCCCATCAGCACGGCGCCATGGGCTTCGAGCCGCGCGTGCATGATGTTGTCGGCCGGCTGCGGAGGTCCGTCGCCGGCCGGCGCATTGCCGTAGGTGTGCAGCTGCACCGTACCGCCGAGCACCTTCTCGTACGTGCTGAACGCATCCCGGCACTGCCCATCGAAGATCACGTAGGGACTGATTTGCATTTTGTGTCTGCCTCCCAGGGGCTCAGGGTCCGCCTCAGTGTACGAGACGCGCACGACGTCGGCCTCTGACGAGAGTCCCGAATCCCGAATCCCGCGCTACGATCGTCGAACGTGAGTCCGACCCTCGCTCCTCCCGCAAGCCTCGAGCAGGTACTCGCGAAGTACTGGGGCTACACGCATTTCCGGCCACACCAGCGTGAGGTGATGGACGCGATCCTGCAGGGTCGCGATTCCCTCCTCGTGATGCCCACCGGCGGCGGCAAGTCGCTCTGCTTCCAGGCGCCGGCGCTGCTCCGGCCCGGGCTCGCGCTCGTCGTCTCGCCCCTGATCTCGCTGATGAAGGACCAGGTGGACGGGTTGAACGCCAACGGCGTGCCCGCGGCCTGCTACAACAGCGCGCTCGACGAGTCCCAGAAGCGTGACGTCGTGCGCGACGTTCGCGAAGGGCGGACGCGGCTGTTGTATGTCGCGCCGGAACGGCTCGTCGGCGAGGGCGGCGATCGGTTCGTCCGCTGGCTCGCGCAGGTGGGCGTGAGCTTCATCGCGGTGGACGAAGCGCACTGCATCAGCCAATGGGGACATGATTTCCGTCCGGAGTACCGGCGGCTCGGGCAGATGCGATCGCTGCTGCCCCAGGCGAGCATCCATGCGTTCACGGCCACGGCCACCGCGCGCGTCCGCCGCGACATCGTCGAACAGCTCGGCCTGCGGTCGGCGCTCGAGGAGGTCGGCTCCTTCGATCGGCCAAACCTCGTGTATCGCGTGCTGCTGCGCGACCAGTTGAAGAAGCAGGTGCTCGACGTGCTGGGACGGCATCGCGGCGAGGCCGGCATCATCTACTGTCCGTCGCGCAAGGAAGTGGACGCACTGTCAGCGTGGCTCGCCGACGAGGGCTGGCGTGCGGTGCCGTACCACGCCGGGCTCTCCGCCGAGGATCGCGATCGCCACCAGGAGGCCTTCCTCACCGAGCAGGCCGACATCGTCGTCGCGACGGTGGCGTTCGGCATGGGCATCCATCGATCCAACGTGCGGTTCGTCGTGCACACGGCGGCCCCGCAGTCACTCGAGCACTACCAGCAGGAATCGGGGCGTGCAGGCCGCGACGGGCTCGAGGCCGAGTGCGTGCTGATCACGTCGGGCTACGACTTCATGCGCTGGCGCCTGATGCTCGAGAAGAACGGCGAGCTCACCGATCAATCGCAGGGGCTGCTGCGCGACATCGAGCGCTACACTGCCAGCACGCTGTGCCGGCACCGGCACCTCGTGCGGTACTTCGGCGAGGACTACGCACGCGACGACTGCGGCGCCTGCGACGTGTGCCTCGGCGAACTCGAGATCGTGCCCGACGCCGTGACGATTGCGCGCAAGGTGCTGTCGTGCGTGGCGCGCGTCGAGCAGCGCTTCGGCGCGGGGCACGTGACGATGGTGCTCATCGGCAAGGCGACCGCGGCCGTGACCGCGCGTGGGCACGAGCTGCTGAGCACGTTCGGCCTGTTCGCGGGCGCACCGGCGAGCGAGGTGCGTGGCTACGTCGAGCAGCTCACCGCACTCGGCTTCCTGCGACAGACGCCTGGCGACTATCCCGTGCTGGTGCTGACGCCCGACGGACGCATGCTCATGCGCGACGGGACGAGCGCGGAACCGGTGGCACTCTTCCGGCAGAAGCGTCGGCCGAAGGGGAGCGGTCCGCGGCGATCGCGTGTGGAGACCGAGTCGTGGCAGGGCGTCAACCGCGGGTTGTTCGAGAAGCTGCGTGACGTGCGGCTGTCGATTGCGCGCGCGCGCCGGGTGCCGCCCTACGTGATCTTCCACGACACGACCCTGCGCGAGATGGCACGCCTCCGACCGCAGACCCCCGAGGCCCTCCGCGATATCTATGGGGTCGGCCAGCGGAAGGCCGAAGATGTGGGGCCCGCGTTCCTCGAGGTCATCAAGGCGTCTGATTCCGTGTAATTTCGTCCCTTTACGCCGTTCCTTCGCCGCGCTATCGTCATCCCGTTGGCCCCGCGACCGGGGCCATTTTCAGTGACCGCAGTTTCGCCTTTTGTTCGCGTCAGGTGAAGAGATGGACGCCTCGGAGAGGCGTCCCTATCACCGATACCCGATACCCGAGATTTGCCATGTACGTCGAACTGCACGCCGCATCGGCCTTCTCCTTCCTCGACGGAGCCTCTCTACCCGAGGCGCTGGTGGAGCAGGCGCGTGCGCTCGGGTACGAGTCGCTGGCGCTGCTCGATCGCGACGGCGTCTACGGCGCGCCGCGCTTCCACCAGGCCGCGAAGAAGGCGGGCCTGCGGGCGCTCGTCGGCGCCGAACTGACGATGCGGACCGGGGCGCCTGCGGACATGCCGGGGACGCTGCACCCGCCGCTGATCTGGCGCCTGCCGGTGCTCGTCGAGTCAGCGACTGGTTACCGATCGCTCTGCCGCCTCGTCACGCGGATGAAGCTGGAGGCGGCAAAGGGTCAGGGCGCGCTGACGCTTGCCGACCTCGATGGCGCGGTGGAGGGCCTCGTGGCCGTCGCGGGCCGGCCGCTGCTGGCCGCCGACCGGCACGGCGTGGCGGGCCTGCTCGATCGCCTCGTCGGCGTGTTCGGCCGCGGGCACGTGTACGTGGAGGTGCAGCGCCACCTCACGCGCGACGAAGAGGCCGCCAACCGCATCCTCGTCGCCGCGGCCGACGCCTACCGCGTGCCCGTCATCGCCACGAATGGCGTGCGGTTCGCGACCCCCGATGCCCGGCCCCTCTACGACGTGCTCACCTGCATCCGGCACGGCACCACGCTCGAGCACGCGGGCCGGCGCCTTGCCGCCAACGCCGAGCGGTACCTGAAGTCGCCGCGGCAGATGCAGGCGATCTTCCGCGACATGCCGCAGGCGCTCGCCAACACCTGTGCGCTCGCCGAACGGCTCGACTTCACGCTCGCCGACCTCGGGTACCGCTTCCCGGACTACCCGGTGCCCGAGGGTGAGACGCAGGTGTCGTTCCTGCGCCACGTCACCGAGGCCGGCGCGCACTGGCGATACCGCCCCCTCACCGAGAAGGCACGCCGGCAGATCGCGCGCGAGCTCGACCTGATCGAGAAGCTCGATCTCGCCGGCTACTTCCTCATCGTCTGGGACCTCGTGAACTTCTGCCGGCAGCAGGACATCCTCGCGCAGGGCCGGGGATCGGCAGCCAACAGCGCGGTCTGCTACAGCCTCGGCATCACGGCGGTCGATCCCGTGGGCATGGACCTGCTCTTCGAGCGCTTCCTTTCGGAGGAGCGCGGCGAGTGGCCCGACATCGACATCGACCTGCCGAGCGGCGATCGGCGCGAGCAGGCCATCCAGTACCTCTACACGCGGTATGGCGATCGCGGTGCGGCGATGACGGCAAACGTCATCACGTATCGCGCGCGCAGCGCAGCCCGCGAAGTGGGGAAGGTGCTCGGCTGCCCGCCCGACATGATCGACACGCTCTCGAAGGTGCTGAGCCCCTTCGAGTGGCAGGACCCGAAGGACACGCTCGCACGCCACCTGCGCGATCTCGGCATCGACCCGGACCTGCCGCAGCTCCGGCAGTTCGGCGATCTGTGGCACCGGATGCAGGACATCCCGCGCCATCTCGGCCAGCACTCGGGCGGCATGGTGCTCTGCCAGGGACGGCTCGACGACGTCGTGCCGCTCGAGCCGGCGAGCATGCCGGGCCGCGTGGTGGTGCAGTGGGACAAGGAGGACTGCGCCGACATGGGCATCGTCAAGGTCGACCTGCTCGGCCTCGGGATGCTTGCGGTGCTGCAGGAGGCCATCACGATCGTCAACGCGGCTGCCGTCGGCACGGGTGGCGGTGCCGACGGGGAGGAGCCACCCCCGGTCGTCGATATCGCGCACCTGCCGCCCGACGACCCGGTCGTGTACCAGATGCTGCAGGAGGCCGACACCGTCGGGCTCTTCCAGGTGGAGTCGCGGGCGCAGATGGCGACGCTGCCGCGATTGAAGCCGACCTGTTTCTACGACCTCGTGGTGGAGGTCGCCATCATCAGGCCCGGCCCGATCGTCGGCCAGATGGTGCATCCGTACCTCGCACGCCGCCGCGGCGCCGAGCCGGTCACGTATGCCCACCCGTCGCTCGAGCCGATCCTGAAGCGCACGCTCGGCGTGCCGTTGTTCCAGGAGCAGTTGTTGCGGATTGCGATGGTCGTGGCGGGCTTCTCGGGCGGCGAGGCGGAGGAACTGCGGCGGGCAATGGGCTTCAAGCGGTCCGAAGCGCGCATGCGGCAGATCGAGGTCCGGCTGCGCGCGGGCATGGCCGAGCGCGGCATCACCGGCGAGACGGCGGAGACGATCCTCAGGTCGATCTCGTCGTTCGCGCTGTACGGCTTCCCGGAATCGCACGCGGCGAGCTTCGCGCTCATCGTGTACGCGAGCGCTTACCTGAAGGTGTACTACCCGGCCGCGTTCTACGTCGGGCTGCTCAACAACCAGCCGCTCGGCTTCTACCATCCCGCCACGCTGATCAAGGACGCACAGCGCCACGGCGTCCGCTTCCTGCCCGTGGACGTGCAGCACTCGACATGGGCGTGCCGCATCACGCCGGACGGCGCCGTGCGCCTCGGGTTCTGCATGGTGCAGGGCCTGCGGGAAGAGGTCGGGCGAAAGCTCGAGGCAACACACGCCGACCGAACAACGCCGAACGCCGAGCACCGAAAGCACGAGGTCGACCTGCCCGCTGAACCGCCGAGCGACGTGAGCAGAGCGAAGGCCGATGGCCGAATGACGAAGGCCGGCAGGGGACTGGTATGCCCCAAGTGCGGCGCAGACGATGCGTCGATGTTCGAGGTGGACACGCGCGCCGATGGCCGCCACGTGTACTGCGGCGTCTGCGCGCACGACTGGGACGACCGCCAGCAGCAGCCGCATCCGCCGCCGTCCCGCCGCCAGGACGACCGCCGTTTCGTTTCACTCGACGCGCTCGTGGCGGCCACCGGCATCCGCCGCGACGAACTCAACACGCTCGCGAGCCTCGGCGCACTCAACGGCTTCGGCGTGGATCGCCGCGGCGCCTTGTGGGCATCCGAGCGCGCGGTGCGTCCCACGGGCGACCTGTTCGCAGACCTCGACGCGGAGCCGATCTCCGTGTCGACGCGGGAGACGACCGGCTCGGCGAGCTGCCCTTCCCGCCCAATCCCGAGTCCCGAATCCCGAACCCCGACGGGTGATGGCCACATGACGACGGCCGACGGCCCCATGACGAAGGCCGACGAGAACCCGCTCCCCCCCATGACCCCGATGGAGCGCATTGTGGCCGACTACCGCGGCAGCGGGGTGACGATCGGGCCGCACCCGATGGCGCTGCGTCGCGCGGACCTGCGGCTGCGCGGCGTGCTGCGGTCGGACGAACTCGTGCGGACGCGCGGCGGCCGGCGTGTGCGCGTGGCGGGGGCCGTCATCACGCGGCAGCGGCCCGGCACGGCCAAGGGCATGGTGTTCCTGACGCTCGAGGACGAAGTCGGCCTTGCCAACGTGATCATCCGTCCCGACGTGTTCGAGCGGCAGCGCCCCCTGATCCTGAAGGCGCCCTTCCTTGTCGTCGAAGGCGTGCTGCAGCAGCAGGAAGGCGTCACCTCGGTCCGTGCCGAGCGGGTGATGGGGCTTGCCGGCGCGCAGCCCCACACGCCGTCACACGATTTCAGGTGAGGGAGGCGGGCTCCTCGTACGGATCCACGACGGGCACGCCGGCCTCCTCGAACGTTGCCGTGCTGCGCGTCACGACCGTGAAGCCGTGTGCGAGGGCCGTGGCCGCAACGAGGCTGTCGGTGACCGCCATCGACACGCCGCGCCGGCGCAGGCGCGCGAGGAGTGCGGCCCATGCCGCCGTCGTCCCGGCATCGATGGGCACGACCGGGAGCCGGCTCGCGCCGCCCGCGAACCAGCGCTCGAGCGCGCGACGCCGCGCGCCCTGGGGCCGCAGCAGGATGCCGTGCTGCAGTTCGCCGAGCGCCAGTGGTTCGACGACGATGTCGGCTTCGTGCGCACGCAGCCAGGCGACGACGTGCGCGTTCGGCGTGCGGCGCGTGAGCTCGCCGAGCACCGGGGCGTGCACCAGGTACGTCACAACGCCTCGGTGGACTCCGAGTCCACGGGCACGAAGTATCCCGGCGACGGGCAGGCGAGCAGCCAGTCCACCGTGCCCACGGGCGACGGCGTGCGCCGCACCAGGCGATACTCCCCGCGATCGATCCGTTCGATGTCGAACTGCTGGCCCGGCTCGATGCCGTCGCGCTCGCGCAGTTCGGCCGGCAGCACGATCTGGCCCTTCGACGAGACGGTCGTCCTCATGCGCGTAAGGTAGCGTCTTACGCCGCGGCACTCAAGCCGTCGGCATCGGCCGAGGCCCGGTGCCGTCAGGACCGGGTGTCGCTCGCAACGCCCCAGACCGGCCGCGTGACTGCCTCCACGCCGTGCGTCGCCAGCCGCACGCCGAGCACGCTGGCCCACGGGCAGTCGGCCGCGAGACGCTCGATGAACGCATCCCTGTCGGTGGCGAGCACGGCAAGCGACCCGCCCGGGCCGCCGGCTCCGTTGATCTTCCATCCGAGCGCGCCGGCCTCGCGGGCGACGGTCATCACCGCACGGGCCTCGTCGGACACGATGGCCGGCTGCAGCGCCCCCTGGGCCTCGGTGTTGCGGACCATCACGGCGCCGTACGCCAGCAGGTCGCCGGCTTCGAGTGTGCGGGCTCCATCGCGCGCACACGCCCTGAGGGCCTCGAGCCGCGGATCCCTCGGCCCGGCCACTGCCAGCGCGCTGGAGACCTGCCCGTGCACGGCGGACGACTTGTGGCCGCGTTCGAGCAGCACGACGACGAGCTGCCGCTGCAGGGCTTCGCGGGTGTCCTCCGCCACCTGGAGTTCCGTGCGGCGTGCGGCCGGATACCCGTCGATCTCGATCAGGCCGATGCCACCCGCGGCAGCCGCCCACTGATCCTGGACGCCGCTCTGGAGTTCGAGTCGCACCGTCTCGACCTGGTGCGCACGCCTCGCGTAAGCCGCGATTGCCGCATCGGCCTCCGGCACGTCGATGCCGTTGGCGGCACGCAGGGCGTCGAGCGCGGCGAGCAGCGCCACGCACAGGCTCGCCGACGTGCCCATGGACGCCCCGGGCGGCACGCGGGATCCGACTTCGAGCAGCCACGATCCATCGGGGACTTCGGCCTCGTCGAGACAGGCGCCAATCAGCGGGTCGGGGCAGGCCTGCGCCGGCGTGCCGGGCGTCCAGTGCCATTCACGGTCGAAGTTGTGCAGGCGCACTTCGACGCCGGCCGGCCCGTCGGTCGGCCCCAGCGTGACTTCCACGCCGGGCCACACGGCCAGGTGACAGACGGCGCCATGGCCGCTGAACCAGGTGTCGGTCCAGCCACCGAGGTCGGCGACACGGGTCGGGGCAGAGAATGCGATCACGGACACGGGAAGATTCCCTTCACCCGGCCGCCGGCGTCTCGGCGTGTCGTGCCCGCGGGTCGGCATCGGCCGCGGCAGCCGCCACGTCGGCGGGCAGGTCTTCGGGTCTGATGTCGTCGCCGGCCAGCAGGCGATCGGCGAGCCATTCGTGCACGGCCGGTTCCTGGCGTGCGAGCAGGCCCTCGAGCGGCGACCGCGGGGCGTCGTGGAGGGCGCGCTCCTGCATCGGCACGTAGGACCCGTCGGGGCGACGCGGGACGTGCCGGCACCACAACCCGAGGTGCCACACGAGGAACGGCCGCAGGCGCGTGTGGCCACGCTCGTCGTCGCCGAAGTGCTCGCGGGCGAGCGCGACGTAGCGGCGATAGATTCCGAGGCGGGCGTCGGCGGAGTCGTCCACGGCCTGGCCGAGCGCCTCGGCGAAGATCCAGGGCTTGATCAGGGCCCCGCGGGCGATCATGACCGGCTGCACGCCGGAAATGCGGCGGCTGCGCTCGACGTCCTCGGGAAACAGGATGTCGCCGTTGCCGACGACCGGGATGCCGACCGCGGCCGCGACCTCGCCGATGGCGGCCCAGTCGGCGGCAAAGCGGTACCGCGCGCTGCGCGTGCGGCCGTGCACCGTGAGCGCGTCGGCACCACCGGCTTCTGCCGCCCGTGCAACATCCACGGCGTTGCGTTCGTCTTCATTCCAGCCGAGGCGGATCTTGACGGTGACCGGCATGGTCCCGGCTCCCGCCTTCATCGCGGCCACGAGGCGCTCGATGCGCCGCGGCTGGCGGAGCAGCGCGGACCCGAGCCCGCGGCGGGTGAACTCGTCGATCGGGCAGCCGAGGTTGAGGTCCACGAAGTCGGCCCCGCGCGAGGCGACGAGTTCGGCGCCCCAGCGCAGTTCGTCGGGCGATCGGCCGGCGAGCTGGACGCCGAAGCAGCGTTCGTCGTGGGCGCGCTGGATGAGTGCGAACTCGCTGCGGCGGCGATGCTGGAGGCTGCGGACGACGGCCATCTCGCTCATCGTGACGGTCGCGCCGAACGACTGGCAGAGGCGACGATAGGGCAGGTTGCCCCCCCTGGTCATGGGGGCCATGACGAGCGCGGGGCCGGCGAGCAGTGCGGTGACGGACATGCGCGGCCGTATGATAAGCGGTGGAAGGGTGGCCGCGCTCGAGCGTTGCGTCTACACTAGCGGCCATTCGGACGAGGAAAACTGATGCCTCACCCGTTCAAGGTGCACCGGACCGCCGAGGGCGACGTCTCGGTGCTGCATCTCGAGGGCTTTCTCGACGCGCACACCGCGCCCGTGTTCGAGCAGGCCATCCAGGCCGAGATCGATGCCAGCCGCCCGCGCCTCGTTGTCGATGGCGAGAAGCTCACCTACATTTCGTCGGCCGGTCTCGGCGTCTTCATGGGCTTCATCGAGCAGATCCGGGAGCTCGGCGGCGACCTCAAGATCTGCGGCCTGAGCCCGAAAGTCCGGCAGATCTTCGAGATTCTCGGGTTCCAGGCCATCTACGACATGGTCGACACCGTACCCGAGGCGGTCCAGCGCTTCGCCTCCGTGCCGACCCGCGAGGCATGACCGACATGACCTCCCTCGAGCGGACGTTGACGCTGACCGTACCCTCGGCCACCGAGCACCTTGCGCTGATCCGGGAGTTCGTCGCCAACGTCGGCTCGCAGGCCGGGCTTGCAGACGATGACGTCGCCAAGCTCGAACTGGCCGTGGACGAGGCGTGCGCCAACGTCATCGAGCACGCGCACGGCCACGACAGCAACAAGGAAGTGACCGTCCGCGCGACCTTCGACACGTCCACGCTCCGCATCGAGGTCGTGGACGAGGGCGAGGGCTTCGATCCGACGGCCGTGCCGGCCACGCCCGTGGAGCAGATGGTCCACGACCGCCGCACCGGCGGCCTCGGGCTGCGGGTCATGAAGTCGCTGATGGACGAAGTCTCCTACGAGATCGTCCCCGGCGAACGCAATCGCCTCCGCCTTCTCAAGCGCATCCAGAAGTAGGCCCCGTGGCCCACGTCTCCGTCAGCCGCCTCGAGTCCCTCCTGGAATCGGCGCAGCTGCTGCACGCCTCGCTCGATCTCGACGACCTCCTCAAGCACCTGCTGCGCACCGTGATGGGGCGCCTGCTCGTCACGCGTGCCGTGATTGCCATCGACAGCGGTGACGGCCTGCGGGTGGCGATGGCCCGCGGCGTGCCGGGCCTGCACGTCGGCGATGCCGTCGACGCAGCGCACGCCACTGCACGCGGCCTGCCGCACCAGATGGCCATCGGCACGTCGCCGCGGGTCGGACTGCTCGCGACGGCCCCGCCCAACCGCCCGGGCGTGGACGTCGAGGAGCGCGAGTTCTTCGAGGCGCTGCTCGGCATCGCGGCCACCGGCATCAGCAATGCCCGCGCGCACGCACAGGCCACGCGCCTCAACCGCGACCTCGATCGGAAGATCCAGGAGCTGCGGACGCTGATGGAACTCGGGCGCGCGTTCTCGCGCGCGAACGAGGTCGAGGAGGTCGCGCGCATCTTCGGGCTCACGATCGCGGGGCAATGGATGGTCACGCGCTACGCGATCGTCGTCCGCCGCGACGGGTTCGGCACGGTCTCGCGCCAGCAGGGCGTCAAGCTGCCGCCGCTTGCGACCTACACGGATTCGCTGCACGGGCTGCCGGACGCC
This sequence comes from uncultured Luteitalea sp., assembly GCA_934541105.1. Lineage (GTDB taxonomy): Bacteria > Acidobacteriota > Vicinamibacteria > Vicinamibacterales > Vicinamibacteraceae > Luteitalea. Next base: position 142,835 of record CAKTDA010000004.1, read on the forward strand.
ACGCGCGTCGAGGACATCGACAGCCCGGACCTCCGCCGGCTGTTCGAGGAGCACCGGCTCTCGGTGGTGTTCTCGCTGCGCAGCGGCGAGGAGGTGTGCGGCTTCGCGGCGCTCGGGCCGAGGCCGGGTGGACGCGCCTACACGCTGGCCGACCTCGAACTCGGCGCCGGCATGGCCGGACAGGCCGTCGTGGCCTTCGACAACTGCTGGTACATCCGCGAGATGCTCGAGAAGAAGCAGTACGAGAAGGAACTCGCGGTCGCGGCCAGCATCCAGCAGGGGCTCTTCCCCTCGGCGCTCCCGACGCTGCCTGGACTCGACGTCGCGGCCATGAACCGTCCGGCGCAGCAGGTCGGCGGCGACTACTACGACGTGCTCACGCTCACGGACGGCGGTGGGGATGCCTGCCTGTTCTGTGTGGCCGACGTCTCGGGCAAGGGGCTTGCCGCGTCGCTGCTCATGAGCGCGATCCAGGCGACGCTGCGGGCGCTGCTCGGACGCGAGCCGTCGCTCGCCGAACTCGCGTACCGCACCAACGAGCTGCTCTTTGCCACAACGCCCGGCAGCAAGTACGCGACGGCCGCGCTCGTGCTCGCGTACCCGCAGTCGGGCGAGTGCCGGTACGTGAGCGGCGGCCACACCGAGACACTGCTGCTCCGCGCAGATGGCCGCCGCGAGTGGCTCGGCGCCACCGGCGTGCCGCTCGGCCTGTTCCCCGGGATGAAATGGGAGGAGGTGTCGCTCGACCTGCGATCGGGCGACGTGCTCGTGCTCTACTCCGACGGCGTGAGCGAGGCGCAGACGGTCGTCTACGACGAGTTCGGCCCCGAACGCCTTGCCGACATCGTCGAGCGGCAGCGCGAGCAGCCAGCCGCCGCGATCACCGACGCCATCGTCGCCGCGATCGACGCGTTCGTCGAAGGCGCGCCGCAGTTCGACGACATCACGCTGATGGTGATCAAGCGGGTGTAGCGCCGGTCACCACACACCTGCCCGTATCGTGCTCGCGCCGCTCGCAGCGCTTGTGTCGCGTTCGGGGACGCGCCCGACCGTACGTCGTCAGCTGCGATAATTACCGAACATCAACTCGATGCCGAAGTCGTGTCCGCGCAGGCGCTGCATGGCGTCCTGCAGGTCGTCCTTCGACGGCGACGTGACGCGGACCTGCTCGGCCTGGATGGTGGCCTGCACCTTCTTCAGCCCCTGGTCCTTCAGGAACTTCACGATGGCCTTGGCGGTCTCGGTCGGGATGCCCTGCTGGAGCGAGACGACGCGGCGGACGGCGCTGCCGGCCGCGCTCTCCTTGTCACCGAGCTTCAGGTTCTTGATCGGCACGCCGCGCTTGAACATCTTGCTCTGGAGCACTTCCCACACCGCCGTGAGCTTGTAGTCGTCCTCGGCGAGTAGGGTGATGGTGTTCTCGGCGCGCTTGAAGTCGATCTCGATCTTCGCGCCCTTGAAGTCGTAGCGCTGCCCGATCTCCTTCTGCGCCTGGTTGACGGCGTTGTCCACTTCCTGCACGTCCACGGTGGACGTGATGTCGAAACTCGCACTCGCGGCCATGCCCGAAATGGTAATGCGGAATGCCGCGTCGATAGAATGGCGCGGTGTCCACGGCACCGCTCGACGGCCTGCGCGTCCTCGAACTCGGCCAGCTGATTGCCGGCCCGTTCTCGACGATGCTGCTTGCGTATTTCGGGGCAGACGTCATCAAGGTGGAGCCGCCCGAGGGCGGCGATCCTTTGCGCACATGGCGGCACGTCCACGACGGCACGGCGCTGTGGTGGTACTCGATGGCGCGCAACAAGCGCTGCATCACGGCCGACCTGCGCCAGGAGGAGGGGCGCGACCTCGTCCGCCAGCTCGTTGCGCACTGCGACGTCGTCGTCGAGAACTTCCGGCCGGGCCGGCTCGAGGCGTGGGGACTCGGCTACGAGGCGCTGAAGGCCATCAACCCCGGCCTCATCATGGTGCGGATCTCGGGCTTCGGGCAGACCGGGCCGTATGCGCGCCGGCCGGGATTTGCCGCCGTGGCCGAAGGCGTCGGCGGACTGCGGTACGTCAACGGCTTCCCCGATCGTCCGCCGGCCCGCGCCAACCTCAGTCTCGGCGACACGATTGGCGGCCTGCACGCGGTGATCGGGCTCCTGCTCGCGCTGCACCACCGCGACGGCAAACGCACGGGTGACGGGCAGGTGGTGGACGTCGCGCTCTACGAGTCCATCTTCAACCTGATGGAGTCGAGCCTGCCCGAGTACGCAACCGCCGGCGTGATCCGCGAGCGTCATGGATCGACGGTCAGCGGCATCGTGCCGACAAACGTCTACCCGTGTGCCGACGGGCGCTACATCATCGTCGGCGGCAATGCCGACAGCATCTTCCGCCGCCTGATGCGGGCGATCGATCGCAGCGACCTTGCCGACGACCCGCGCCTCGCGACAAACGACGGGCGCGTGCCCCACGCGACGACGATCGACGAGGCCATTGGCGCGTGGACACGGCAGCGGCCGTACGACGAGGCCTTTGCCGTCCTCGATGCCGCCGACGTGCCGTGCGGTCCGATCTACTCGGTGGCCGATCAACTGCACGATCCGCACTTCATCGCGCGCGGCCTCATCGAACACGTGCAGGTGCCGGGCGGCGAGGACGTCGCGATTCCCGCCGTCGCGCCGCAACTCTCGGCCACACCCGGCCGCACCACGTGGCCGGGACCGCCGCTCGGTGCGCACAACCGCGACGTGTACGGTGCGCTGCTCGGCATCGACGACGAGCGGCTCGCCGACCTCCATGCACGCGGCGTGATCTGAGCGGACGCCGCGCTGGCGCCGATCCGTGGACCGGCGTCCCTTCCACGCTGGCGAGCTCAGGGCTTAGAATGAGCGCGTCCGTACGGAGGATTTGTTGGCCACACGCGTTGCACGCACCAATGGCACGAAGAACGGCAAGTCGCAGCACTTCGACCTCGCACCCCTGATCATCGACGGCTCCCGCGTGCAGCTGCGTTCCCGCGTCCCGGGCCGCCTCGTCAAGCTGCCCTCGGAGATCGAGTCGGCGCTGCCGCCCATCGAGCGGCGCCGGAGCGGCCTTCATGGGTGGGGCGTGTTCGCGCTCGAGCGCATCCCGAAGAACCGGCGCATCACGTACTACGCGGGCCAGCTCGTGCCCGCCAAGGAGAGCCACGAGCGCGAGGCGGCGTACCTCGAGAAGGGATGCATCTGGTGCTTCGAGCTCAGCACGCGCTGGGCCGTGGACGCGACCTACGGCGGCAACGTTGCGCGCTTCATCAACCATGCGTGCAAGCCGAACTGCTACAGCCACATCGTGGACGGCATCATCTGGATTCGCGCCGCGCGGACGATCGAGCCTGGCGAAGAGCTGACGTATCACTACTACACGGGCGGGACTGCCGAGATTCCCTGCCAGTGCCGGCCGGGGTGCAAGGGGATAATCTAGGAACGGGGACCGTCGAACGGGGAACGGCGACCGTCGACCTGAAGGTCGACGGCTACGAACAGTCGGGTACGAACAGACCGGTACGAACAGGCGGGACGAACGATTGATTCGTAGGTGTCGATGTTCACATCGACGCTCGCCGTCGAGCGTCGATAATCCCGAATCCCGAATCCCGAACCCCGAACCCCGACCGTTACCCCTGACCGCTACCCGATAGAAGCGTGATCGCCCGCATCATCTACCTCCACGGCTTCGCCTCGTCGGCGCAATCGACAAAGGCGCAATACTTCGCGGAACGGTTCGCGGAGGTGGGGGTGTCGTTCGTGACGCCCGACCTCAACGCGCCGGACTTCAGCACGATGACCGTCACGCGCATGCTCGATGCGGTGGGCACCGTGATGGCCCGGAGCGAGCCGGGGCCTGTCGTGCTGATGGGGTCGAGCATGGGCGGCTTCCTGGCATGGCACGCGGCGGCGCGCATCGGGCCGGTGATGAGCGCGCACCCGATCGAGAAGCTCGTGCTCCTCGCGCCGGCCCTGACGTTCGGGCGCGACCGCGAGGCAGACTTCGGGCCCGGTGTCGTGGACGAGTGGGAACGGGCCGGCACGCGCGAGTTCTTCCACTACGGCGAGAACGCCCCGCGGCAGCTCCACTACGACTTCTACCGCGACGCCACCACGTATCCGGCGGCGAAGGTCTACGTGCGCCAGCCGACGCTCGTGTTCCAGGGCCTGCGCGACGAGGTCGTGAAGGCGAGCGAGGTGATCACGTTCTGCCAGGGCCGGCCGAACGTCTCGCTGCGGCTCCTCCCGGACGGCCACCAGCTGCTCGACAACCTCGATCGCATGTGGCAGGAGACCCGCACCTTCCTCGGGCTCTGACGGTCGTCCTCGGCGCGCTGCTCGCGGCGCTTGCCGCAGGCTGCGCCGATTCGCAGCACACCCGGCTGCGCGCCGACGACAGACCCGCTGCCCCGGCCGCCCCCGCGGCCGCCGGTAAGCCCCAGCTGTCGGATCGGCTCGCCAGCGACGAAGCCCTCGACGCCGCCGTGGAGAAGGCGGCGTGGGCGAGGCTGCGCTGGCCGCAGGGCGACGTCATCGACGCGCGCAGGCCCCAACGCCTCGACGAGCCCGTCCTTGCCGGCTCCATTGCAAAGCTCGTCGCCGCGCGGGCTGCGATGACGTCCGCGCCGCACCTGATTGCCGCCCGGTTCGTGTGCCCGCGGCGCATCGAGACGCACGGCCGCCGCGTTGACTGCGTCCATCCCGACCTCGGCCGTCCGCTGTCGCTCGGCGATGCGATCGCGCACTCCTGCAACAACTACTTCGTGCGCCTGGCCGAGCGGCTCGACGCGTCGGCGGTGGCCGCAACGCTGCGGCGCTTGTCGGGCGGCGCGTCGCCAGCCGTCATCGACGCGCCGCTGCCGCTCGTCGTCCTCGGGCTCGACGGCCCGCGCCTGTCGATGCGTACCTGGCTCCGCGTCGCGCTCGCGGCAATGACCGGGCATGATGCTGCCGGGGCGGCCGACCCGGGCGCGTCGCAGTCGCTGGCAGGCCCGATGGCACGAGCCGTGAGCGACGGCAGCGCGTCGGCACTGGCCGCCGACGCCCTGCTGACATTCGCGAAGACGGGGACGGCGATCGCCGCAACCGGCCAGCAGGAGGGACTGCTCGTTGCCTGGCGGCCGGAGATCGACGAAGCCATCGTCGTGCGCGTGGCGGGCGGTGCCGGCCGGGATGCCGCGCGCGTCGCTCGCGCCGTCTGGGACCGCGCCGATGCCGCACGCCAGCGGATCGTCCGCGTCGGGCGCGTACGCGAGGCGTCGGTGCCCGTGCGCGTGGACGACATGCCGATCGAGGCATACACCGCGCGCGTGGTGGCTGCCGAAGGGGAGGCCACGCTGCTCCCTGCCGCGCTCGAAGCCCTTGCCGTGCTCGCGCGCAGCTACGCCGCGTCGCCGGACGGGCGCCATGCGCGCGAGGGGTTCGACGTCTGCGACACGACGCACTGCCAGGTGATCGGCCGGCCCACCCCCTGGAGCCAGGCCGCGGCGCGCGTCACGCACGGCACGGTGCTCTCGCACGGTGGCCGTCTCGTGGCCGTCCCGTACTCGGCGTCGTGCAGCGGCACGCTCGTCGCGGCCGCCGATGTGTGGGGCGGTGGCGGCGCAGTCGTCACCACGATCGGTCCCGACCCGGGCACGCACGACATCGAGACGTGGACGAGCGAGGTCACTGCCGACGCGCTCACGTCGGTCCTTCGTGCGGCAGGGCATACCGGCAGCCAGCTCCGGGATGTCCGCGTCGTGACCGCCACGGCCGCGGGCCTGCCGACGCGGATCGCACTCGATGGCCTCCATCCCGACACCATCGACGCGACGACGTTCAGGCACCTCGTCGGACGCGATCTCGGCTGGGACGTCCTCAAGAGCCACGTGTGGACGCTCGCTCGCACGGCGCGCGGTTACCGGTTCAGCGGGCGAGGCAAGGGGCACGGCGTGGGCCTGTGCGTGCGAGGCGCTGCCGTGCTGGCCTCGCGCGGAACGTCGTCCGGCGACGTGCTGCGGGCGTACGTGCCCGGCGCGACGCTGACCTCGCTCGAAGACGTCGTCACGGCGCGGGTGCCGGCGGCGTTCACTGCCGCGATCCCCGACCTGCAGCGGACGGTCAGGTCCACGCTCGCCGAGCTCCGCCGTACCCTGTTGGTCCACACGCCACGCACCGTGGACGTCGTCGTCCACCCGACGCACGCGGCCTACCAGCGTGCAACGCGACGCGCCTGGTGGACGGCCGCGAGCACTCGCGAGGTGACGGGCGGGCACTATCGCATCGACATGGCGCCACCGCCCGCTGCTGGCGACATCTCCGGCCTCCAGGCGACGATGCGCCACGAACTGGTCCACGTGTTGACCCACGCCGCGCTCGACCGTGCGCCGGCGTGGGCAGCCGAGGGCCTGGCCACGCTCCTGGCCCGGCCCGCAGGCATTGCGGCCAGCCCCGGCACGTCCGGCCCCGTTCCGCCCGCCATCTGCCCGGCTGACGACGAGGTCACGCGTCCCGGCGGGGCAGAGGCCATGCGCCTGGCCTACCTCGATGCGGCCGGCTGCGTCGCCGGGGCCGTCCACGGCGATGTGGGGCAGTGGCGCCGCCTCGCGACATCACCTGCGCCCTCCGGGACGTCCGGCTCCGTATATGGGAAGTGAGCGCCATGAACGCCACTGCCGCCCTGCTCACGCTCCCGACACCCGCCGACCGCGAGACGCGGCTGCTCGATGCCGCACGTGAGGGCGATCTCGACGCCTTCGAGGCCCTCGTCCGGCGGCACCAGCGGAAGGTCTACAGCCTGGCCTGGCACGGCGTGCGCGACCCGATGGTCGCCGAGGAGATTGCGCAGGACGTCTTCCTGCAACTGCACGCCTCGTTGCCGCGCATCGAGTCGCCCGCGCACCTCGGGGCCTGGCTGCGGCGCACGACGGCGCACCGCGTGATCGACACGCTGCGCGCCCGCCGGCCGGCCCGGTCCCTCGACGATGTCGCCGAGCCGCACACCATCGCGGCCGACGTCGATCCGCTTGCCGACCGTCTCGTGCACCGCGCCCTCGGCCGGCTGGCGCCACAGGCCCGCCTGGTCGTGATGCTGCGCTACATGCACGATCTCGCCCCGACCGAGATTGCCGAGACGCTGGACATGTCGCTGAACACCGTGAAGAGCCACCTGCGCCGCGGCCTGCTCGTGCTGCGGACGCGCCTCCAGCGGGAGTCGTGCCGATGAACCCCGATGCCCGCCTGCGCCGTGCCCTGGCGCAGGTCGATCCACCCGAAGGCTTTGCCCACCGCGTACGGCTGCGGGCTGCAGCGGCCGCGGCAGCTGCGCCGGCCCGCGCGACGCCTGCGGTGCGCCGCCCGGCCGCCCGCCGGGCAGCCGTTGCGGCAGCCGTCCTTGCCGTACTCGCCGGGCCGCTGGCGTGGCGCGAGTACGAAGCGCGCCGGGATGCCCTCGCTGCGCGAGCCAAGGTCATGCTCGCGCTGCAGATTGCCAGTCGTGAGTTGAACACGGTGCACCGCCACGTGGTGCGCCCCATCGATGAGCCCGCCGAGGGCGGGACCCCGGCCGATGCGGCCGGCACCGGAAAGGAAGGACGCCCGTGATGCGTCAGCGAATCGTGACGATTGCCACCTGCCTCGCCCTGTCGGCGGTGGCCGCGGCGCCGGTTGCCGCCCAGCAGCTCCAGCTGCCGGACCTCTCGAAGTTGAGCAACGGCGCCATCGACGTCGTGGACGTCACCGTGGACCAGGCGCTGCTCGGGCTCGCGGCGGGCTTCATGTCGGGCAGCGAAGAGGCCGACGCCAAGGCGCTCATCGCCGGGCTGAAGGGCATCTACGTGAAGAGCTTCACGTACGGCAAGGACGGCGCGTACGACCCGACGGTGCTCGACTCGGTGCGCCGCCAGCTCTCCGGGGGGCAGTGGTCGCGCCTCGTGGCCGCGAAGTCGGTGGCCGAGGGCAGCGACGTCGCCGTCTACCTGTGGCGCAACGGGGAGAAGCTCGGCGGCCTCGCGGTGCTCTCGGCCGGTCCCCGCGAGGTGACCGTCGTCAACATCGTCGGCGCGATCGACCTCGAGCAGCTGCGATCGCTCGAGGGCAAGTTCGGCGTCCCCGCGATCGACGTGGGAAACGCCGGCAAGGGCCAGAAAGGGAAGAAGTAGCTTACGTCCAGCGGAAGCCGACGGCGGTCAGGACCGCGCGCGCGAGGACGGCGGCGCCGATGTGGTTCAGGTGGACGCGGTCCCAGTTGATCATGGCCGACGGGAGATCCTTCAGCACCGCGTCGAAGGCCGCCTGGCTGTCCACGAGGATGGCCTTGTGGCGGGCGGCGAGCTTCTTCACGATGGCGCCGTACTCGTCCATCCGCGCGCGCATCGGGTCGTTGGTCCGGAGTTCGAGGAAGAACGGCGTGATCAGCACGAGCCCGCCCGTGAGTGTTCCCGCCGTGCCCGTGAGCAGCCTGTCGTAGGTCTGCTCGTACTCGGCGGGCAGCACGGCACGTTCCGGCTGCGTCACGCGGTCGAACTGGCGCCAGACGTCGTTGGCGCCAATCATCACCGACAGCCAGTCGGGCTTCAGGTCGGTGACGTCGGTCTGCCAGCGCGCGGCAAGATCGCGCACGGTGTGCCCACTCGTGCCGACGTTGAACATCCGGATGCGCCGCGCCGGGTACCACGCCTGCAGCAGCGCGTCCATCGTCTGCACGTATCCCGTGCCGAGCCCCTGCGGGCCCTCGCCAATCGGCCTCGCGCGTCCGGCATCGGTGATCGAGTCTCCGATTGCCACCCAGCGGCTGCCCTGCGCAACCAGCAGCCCATCGACAGTGGCCGGCTGGGCGCCGCGCGCCGCCTGTGCGCCGGCTGCCATGGTTGCCATCGCCCCGAGCAGTTCCCGTCGTCCCATCATCGGTCTGGTCCTCCTGTTGGTGTCGCCGGTGCGACGTCGCGCGTGGCCGTCCACAGCGTGAGCGCCCAGGCAAGCTGCGCGAGCAGATAGATGACGCCCATCTTGATCGCGAACCACGCGATCTCGATCGACGAGGCGGGCAGTGCCCGCGGGCGCCAGTAGACGTAGTGCCACGGCAGCCACACGAGGAGCACGACTGCCGCGACGGCAACGCCGAGCAGCCGCCACCGCAGGCTTGCCGCCAGCCACTTCAGGCCGAGCACGTCGCGTCGCTCGTACGCAGCCGCCCACGCGAGGCAGGCGGCGAGCCACGCAGGCACCAGCACCCACTGGACGGCGCGCACGAGCCAGCGCACGGCGGCGTGCAGCGGGCCGGTGTTCGTGATGTCGCCCGCGGCGATGGCCGTGGCGTCGATCTCGCCCGCGCGCGACACCCACCACGACTCGAAGGCGCCGGCTGCTCCGCAGATCACGCCGACGACGAGAACGCCGACGAGGACGAGGGGCAGCAGGCGTGCGGCCGCGCCAAGGCTTCGCCAGGGGGCCTGGCGATGCACGAGCGCGTGCGCGGCGGACGTGGACGCCATGAGCAGCACGACGAGCGTCGCGAGCACGAGCAGCGCCGACAGCGCGAGCATCAGCACGTTGGACTCGGGCGTGTAGAGGAAGGCGGCGACCGCGCCGAGCGCGATGGCGTGCGCGAGCGCCAGCCAGAGCGTGGTCACGAGCACCGGACGTGCGTCGGGCGTCATTGCGGAGGCTCCTGGCGGCTCGGGACGTCGAGCGCCTGCACGGCGCTCGAGGCGTGGACGCCGGGGACGTACATCGGGCTCACCTGCGTCGGCATCGCGCGGAACTGGCCCGGCGTCGTGACGCGGAGCAGGTAGGCGAACTCTGCGCGCCCGTCGAGCGCGTCGAGGAACAGCGCGACGCGGTCGTCGCGGTACTCGCGATGGCTGCCGTAGGTCCACTCCGGCGGCCGCGCGAGTTCCAGCAGGTCGGGCCTCGTGACCGCCTCCGTGCCGGCGGGTATCGGGTCCTCGATCATCAGGTAGCGCCAGTCGTTCGAGCCGGCGACCACGAGGCGGACGAGGATCAGGTCGCCCGGGGCAGCCGTGCCCGCGTACGTGCGGTCCTCGTAGACCACGCGATCGTTCCGGCGGACCGGCGCGAGCAGCGCGTACCGCCGGCTGACGGCAAGCGTGCGGCTGCCGGTGCGCTCGAGCCCTTCGGCCGTGTCGTAGTAGCGCGCGCTCGCGGTCCAGTAGGCGGGGCCGCCTGCGGTGCCAATCGTCACGGGTGTGGTGCCGGCGCCTGCCGGCAGCGTGACGATGGCCGGGAAGGCGCGCGTCCAGTCGGCGGGCGTGAAGGAGACCTGCTGCGACTGCCCGCCGGCCGACACGGTCACCGTGACGGGCGTCGGCCGCTCGTTGCGTCCCTTCATCGCCTCGAGCAGCCCGTAGAGCACCATCGCGGTCTGCTTCGTGCTGTTCCACGCCATGCCGCCCTGGCGGTTGGCCATGAGCCAGCGCACGGCCGGCTCGATGAGCGGATCGTCGGGCCGCGCCGCGGCGAGCGCCTGGACGACCGCGGCGGTTGCGTCGGCTGTTGCATCGCCCCAGTCGCCGAGGAGCGGGTCGCCATCGCTCGGCCACCAGGCGAGGTCGCCACGGACCTGTGCGCGCGTCGAGAGCACGCCCGCGAGTTCGCCGGCGCGCTTGTCGCCGGCGCCGTGCAGGGCGAGCAGCAGCCAGGCCTGCCCGTAGGGCGAGATGTCGCTGCGCCGCTGCCACAGTTCGGCGACGAGGGCGTCGAGCGAGAAGCCCTCGTGCCGCGGCTGCATGTCGGCGGCCTTCGCGCGCGTGAGGACGTAGGCCGCATACGCCTTCAGTTCGGGAACCATCGCCGGGGTCGCGGCAAGCTGCCGCGCAAGCGCGGTGGTCCCGTTCCGGAGCGCGTCGTAGGGGACCTGCATGTCGGCGGCCCGCGCCTCCAGCAACCCGTAGAGTGCGTAAGCCGTCATGAACGGATGACCATCGTCTGTCCGCCACCATCCCCACTCGCCATCGTCGTGCTGCAGGCGGACGAGGCGGGCGAGGCCGTCGCGCGAGATGCGGTCGAGCGCCGACATCCGCTCGGTGGGGGCCACGCCGAGCTGGTCGAGCGTGCGCAGCACGAGGAGGTTCGGCACGAAGCTCGAGACGGTCTGCTCCGTGCAGCCGTAGGGATAGTTCACGAGTTCGTCGAGCGCCCCGAGCAGGGAGCCGGCCATCGACGGCATGAGGCTCACCACCACGCTGCGGGCCTGCGGGTTGGTGGCCTCGGGAATCTGCAGGTCCACCGTGCGCGAGGAGCCCGCGGCCACCGAGCCCGAGACGCCGACGTCGCGGCGGGCACCGTACGGATGGACGGGAATCGTCAGCTCCATGGCGTCGGACGCCGAGGGGCTCGTCGCGGTGCCCGTGAGCGTGGCGGTTCCGGCGCTCGGCGCGGTGAAGGCCCATTCCGTGCGTGCCTCGCCGCCTGTCGACACGTTCACCGTCCGTGATCCGGCCGAGTGGGCGTCGAGCCCGGTGGCCGTCATCGACACCGCGATGGGCAGGTCGCCGCCCTCGAGGTAGTTGTGGACGATGGCGGGGACGCGCACGGCGTCGCGCTCGGTGAGGAAGCGCGGCGGCACGACGCGGATCAGCAGGTCGCGCGTGGTGACGGTGCGCGCGAGCGCCATGCCGACCTTCGTGTCGCGCGTCACGGCGCGCGCGGTGAGCCGCCACGTCGTCAGCGAGTCGGGATAGTCCACGCGCACGGTGGCCGTGCCATCGACGCCGGTCACGACCGACGGGCTCCAGTAGATTGCATCGGGGAAGTGCTTGCGCACCTGTGGGCGGGTCGGCGTGTCGCCCTTGAAGTCGGCGAGCGAGAGCGGACGCCGGCGCTGCGCGAGCTGCATCCGCAGCGTGCCCGAGTACCCCATGAAGTAGTAGTGGCGGGAGTAGTCGGTGGAGACGCGGCTGTACTCGGTGCGGTAGAACACGCGCAGCGGATCGTCGGTGGCGTCCTGGCGCACGCCGTAGAGCGCTTCGTCCACGACGCCGACGGTGACCTGCGCCGGCACGCCAGTCCCCGCGGCATCGAGCGTGCGGACGGTGTAGACCCCGGGCTCACCGGGCCGGTAGACGGCTTTGTCTGCCGTGACCTCGACGCGCAGGGCCTGCGTCACCGGCGGCACGCGCAGCTTCTTCTCGGCGTAGTAGACGCGGTCGTCCTTCACGTAGAGGAGGTTCACCCAGGTGTCGCCGATGTCGGTGTCGGCAACGGGCACCTCGAACACGCCATCGGCGACCGGCTGGCGCACGTCGAACCACGTCAGCGTGCGTGCCTCCTTCGTCACCAGCACCGGCGTCGTCGGGGCCGTGCCGCGGACGGCAATCCGGGCGACGTCGCCCGGCGTGTACGTGCTGCGATCGGCGATGAGCTCGATCGACTCGCTGTCCTGCTCGAACGTCTCGCTCGTGCCCGGCACCCACACGTAGGACGTGTCGCTCACCTCGCGATCGCCAGACGATGCGCGGGCGACGAGGAGGTAGCTGCCGGGCGAGGCGGGCATCGTCGGCTGCCACGTCGCGCGGCCATCGCTTCCCGTCGTGACCTGCGCCGAGGCCACGACCTCGCGCCGCTGCTCGGACGCCGCGTCGTCCCACTCGGTGCGCACGAGTTCGACGGCGACGGGGACGCCGGCGACGCCGCTGCCGCGGTAGTCCACCGCGCGGAGCCTGAGGGTGACGGGTGCACCAGACTTTGCGACATAAGGTGTGACCTGCGTCGCGATCAGGAAATCCCCGTAACTGGCGATCACCGTAGCATTTCCGCTGACTTCCATGTCGCTCGAGTCGCGGACGCGTGCCTCGAGCCGCACCTGCAGGTCGGACGCCGTGTCGTTGACGGGCAGCGGCACCGTCAGCCGCGCCTGGCCCTGCGCGTCGAGCCGGGCCGTCAGCGTCGCCGTCTCGTCCCCGCCGTAGAAATAGCCACCGCCACCGCCCTCGTCTTCGCTGTCGCTGTCAACCCAGCGCAGCGGCGAGTAGTACGGGCCCGTCTGCACCACGAGCTGCACCTCGGCGTCCTGCACCGGCTGCCCGAAGTAGTAGCGCGCGCTGACGACGACGTCGATCGACTGGCCCTGTCGCGCGAGCCGCGTGGCCGGCGTGACGCTCACTTCGTACTCCGGCTTGCGGTACTCCTGCACCTCGAAGCCGCCGCTTGCCGTCTGTTCACCCGCGGCCACCTGCACCGAGTACGCCCCCAGCGCGGCCGATGCCGGCAGCGTGAGTGACGTGTCCACCGCGCCGAATGCGTCGACCGTCCGGCGCTCGCGCAGCAGCACGCGGCCGGTGCGATCGCTGATGGCCACTTCGACCGCGTCGGCATCGAACGGCTCGATGGCCGTGCCCGTCCGCCAGCGCACGACAGCCTTGACGTTCACGACATGGCCCGGGCGATAGACGGGGCGATCGGTGAACACGTGGGCCACGAGGCTGCGCGCGGGGCCATCGAGGCCATACGACCCCGGCGTGCTCGCCACGGCCTGTTCGCCGCACGTGGCCACGGTGATCAGGTTCTCGACGTCGCCCGCATCGGGCGCGACCGTCGCGATCCCGCGCGCATCGGTCGTCGCGCGGCCGACGATGGCCTGGTTCGCGATGGCGCCGACGGCGCAGTCGGCGACGGGCTGGCCGGTGAGCCGGTTCACGAGGTACGCGAACACCGTGCGCGGCGCGACCTTCGTCACGAGCGCGACGTCGGAGACCATCACGATCGTGTACGCGAGCTGCGTGCCGTTCACGGCCTCGACGAGATAGACGCCCGGGCGATCCACCTCGATCGGGATGCGGCGGACGTCGGCGTCGGCAAGCCGCGGCAGCAGCTCCCGCCACGAGCTCACGATCTGCTTGTCGTTGAGGAGCGGCACCTGCGCGAAGGCCGTCAGCCCGAGCTGCACGCGGCGCTGCACGACGGCCTTGTCGGCCCCGGCGCGGCGCTGCGCGCGGTACTGCCGGCTCGTTTGCCGTCGCGCGAACGCCTGCACGTCGGCGCGACGCGCGGCCTTCCATGCCGAGAGCCGCTCCAGCCACGTCTGCTCGGTGGGCACCGTGTAGGCCTCGCTCCCGAGCATGTGCGGGTCCTTCAGGCCGGCAAAGAACGCGAGCGGGTCGGCAACGCGGTAGACGCGGAAGTCGAGCGACCCGAGCCGCTCGAACGTCAGCGTGACCCACGGCGCGGCCTTCGTCGTGAAGACCTGGCTGCTCGAGAGCGAGAACGCCGGCGCATCGTCCGGGCGCGGCGGGTCGGCGCCCTGCGCCGAGGCGGAAGTCGGCGCGTGCAGCAGGGCGCACGCCGCGAGCAACGCGAGCAGGAAGCGGGCAGGCGTCATGGAATCCTCAGGCGGTACACGCCGGCAAACGCGGGGTTGCCGACGACCGGTCGCCAGCGCGGTGACGGATGCCGCCGCAAGTCGGCAAGCGAGGCCTTCCGCATCTCGCCGGGCGTGCCGGCGGCCACGTCGGGTCCCGTGTGGTAGACGACCCAGTCGGTGCGGTCCCGTTCGAAGGCGGAGCGGCCGACGAACACCATGAGATGGTCGGGCAGCCGCTGGCCCTCCTGGTGGAAGGCCAGGATGTCGCCGGGCCGCGCAGCCGCCGCGTCGCGGCCGACGAGCGTCGCGTTGAGCTGGAGGATCGTGCGGGCGTCGGCGAACTCGGCGTACCGCGGCGGCGTGTCGTGCGAGACGCGGAAGATCGGCAGGGCGTCGTCGACAGCCGCGAGGCGCGCCCGCACGTCGGGCCGCGCGTGGCCGCCGGGAATCGCGATGCGGCGCTGCCACTCGGTCGTGTGCTCGCGCAGCGCCTCGCGCGCCGCGTGCCGGATGAGCGCCGCGCAGTCGCCGACGTCAGCCGTGGGCCGGTAGAACTGCGCGTCGGCGAGCAGCGTGAACCAGGCGACAAACGCCGCCCGGTCCTGGGCGTCGAGCGTCGGACGGGGTGACGACGCGCCCGTGAACAGGACGAGCAACGACAACATCGCAGCGGCACGCATCGGGCGGGGAGAGTGTAGCGCGGGTCGGATTCGGGATTCGCCCCGCCCCAATTCGTGGGCGTCGATCTTCAGGTCGACGCTCGCCGCGGTTGCGTCGATGTAAACATCGACGCCCACGAATCGAAAGGCACCGGGTCACGCGTCAGGGGCGTGCGAGGGCAATCGGGATCACGCGCAGGTAGGCGCGCGCGTCGGCGGGGCGGCCGCGCAGGAGGCTTGCCGCGGCGCGCAGCGCCATGCCTGCAGCGATGAGCGGCGGGAGCAGCACGCGCGTGGCGAGTCCGCCGTGCCTGGTGGCGTAGCGCCGCATGTTGCGATACCAGATGGTCGAGAACGTGCCGAGGCCGAGGGCGCGCATCGCGACGCCGCCTTCGTGGACGACGCGCGCGTCGGCGCGGTAGCGGATGCGCCAGCCCGCGCCGATCAGGCGGCGGCAGAAGTCCACGTCCTCGAACCATGCCGGCTGGAAGCGGACGTCGAAGCCGCCGATGGCGTCGAATGCCGCTCGACGCACGAGCAGGCAGGCGGCGGCCGGCTGTTCGACGTCCTGCGTGCGCGAGCGATCGACGTCGGCGGCCAGATAGTGCTGCGAGATCGGGTTGCGCGGCCAGATGACGTCCACGAGCAGCAGGTCCACGGCCCATGTGGCGAGCGTCGGGAACCGGCGGACTGAGTAGGCGTCCTGCGGCACGCCGTCAACGCCCACGAGTTGCGCGCCGACGGCGCCGATTCGCGCGTCCGAGCGTCCCTCGGCGACCAGCCGTTGGATGGCTTCGCGCGTCAATAGGATGTCGGGGTTCAGGATCAGCACCCAGTCGGTCGCGGCCTCGCGGACACCCGCGTTGACGCCGCCCGCGAACCCCAGGTTGCAGTCGGCGGCGACGAGCGTCACGCCGGGCGCTCGCAGTCGGACGTATTCGACGGTGCCGTCGGTCGAGGCGTTGTCCACGACCACGACGGGGAGTCCCGTCGCGAGGGCCGCGGCAAGGGCCCGCTCGAGGTGTGCGCGGGCGTTCCAGTTGACGAAGACGAGGGTGACGGGCAGCGAAGACACGGGCGGCCGGCCGGCGGGTTCACCGGCGGGCGACAGTGTGCCACGATCGGACGGAGACGTCGTGCATGCGTGCCCTGCCCCGCGTGCCGCGTCCGGGGAGTCGATCATGCTGATTCAGACGAGGCCGGGCATCCCGAGCCGCGAGATCACCGACGAACGCCTCTACCTCGACCGCCGCGCGTTCCTTCGGTCGTCGGTCGGCGTCGCGGCCGGAGGCATTGCCGGACTGCTGGCGGCCGACGCCGCCGCGGCGCAATCGCCGCTTGCCAACGTGCGCAAGAGCCCGCTCAGCACGACAGGCGAGGCGCTCAACAGCTTCGACGACATCACCAGCTACAACAACTTCTACGAGTTCGGCACCGACAAGGACGACCCGAAGGCCAACAGCGGACGCTTCAAGCCCGCGCCGTGGACGGTGAAGATCGACGGCGACGTCGCAAAGCCCGGCGACTACGCGCTCGAGGACCTGCTGTCGTGGTTCCCGCTCGAGGAGCGCGTGTACCGCCTGCGCTGCGTCGAGGCGTGGTCGATGGTGATCCCGTGGGTGGGCTTCCCGCTTGCCGCGCTGTTGAAGCGCGTCGAACCGACATCCAAGGCGAAGTTCGTCGAGTTCGTCACGGTGATGCGCCCGGGCGAGATGCCCGGCCTGCGGTATCCGGTGCTCGACTGGCCGTACCGCGAGGGGCTGCGGCTCGACGAGGCGATGCACCCGCTGACGCTCCTCGCCGTCGGGTTGTACGGCAAGACGCTGCTCAACCAGAACGGCGCGCCGCTGCGGCTCGTGGTGCCGTGGAAGTACGGCTTCAAGAGCATCAAGTCGATCGTCCGCATCAGGCTCACGGGCAGCATGCCGCAGACGTCGTGGAACCTGTCGGCGCCGCAGGAGTACGGCTTCTACTCGAACGTGAACCCGGCCGTCGATCATCCGCGCTGGAGTCAGGCGCGCGAGCGGCGCATCGGCGAGTTCTTCCGCCGCCAGACGCTGATGTACAACGGCTACGGCGACCAGGTCGCGAGCCTGTACGCGGGCATGGACCTGAAGAGGAATTATTGAGCGTCGATGTGAACATCGACGCCCACGAACAGTCGAACTGCGTCGACGCCCACGAACAGTCGGACCGCATCGACGCCCACGAACAGGCGGACGCCCGCGAACAGGCGGACCGCATCGACGCCCACGAACAGACGGCCCCTCCGACGACAGCGATATGGTGACGGCGCGGCAGGCAACGCCGATCGTGTGGGTGCTGTGTCTCGCGCCGCTTGCGTGGCTTGTCTACCGCGCGCTGACGGGCGGCCTGAGCCCGAACCCCATCGACGACATCACCGACGAGACGGGGCAGTGGGCGCTGCGCCTGCTGCTCGCGAGCCTTGCCGTGACGCCCCTCCGCCGTCTCACCGGCTGGAACGGCATCATCACGTGGCGGCGTCTGCTCGGGCTGTTCGCGTTCTTCTACGTGTGCCTGCACCTCACGACCTACGTCGTGCTCGACCAGTTCTTCGACGTGCAGGCAATTGCCGCCGACATTGCCAAGCGGCGCTACATCACCGTCGGCGCCGCGGGGTTCCTGCTCCTGCTGCCGCTTGCGATCACGTCGACAACCGGCTGGATTCGGCGGCTCGGACGCCGGTGGGCGCAGCTGCACCGGCTCGTCTACGTCGCCGCGGCGTGCGGCGTGGTGCACCTGCTGTGGATCGTCAAGGGCGACGACCTGCGCGAGCCCGCGGCGTACGGCGCCGTGCTCGCGGCGCTGCTCGCCATCCGCGTTGCGTTCGCCTGGCGGCGTCGCGTTGCCAGAGTGGTCGCGCCTACGGCGGAAACATCGTGAGCAGCTTGTCGTAGACGACGTCGGCCATCTGGTCGTACCCGATCTGGGTCGGGTGCAGGCCGTCGTTGGTCATGTCGATGCCGTCGAACCGTAAGCGTTGCGTCAGCTTCTCTACCGCGAGCGCGTAGACGAGGTCGCCGAGTTCCGCGTTGGCCGCCGGGTCCACGGCAGGCAGGTCGTACCGTTCGTCGATGCCGTACGAGTCGAAGCGGGTCAGCACGACCTTCAGGCCGTTTGCCTGCGCGAGCTCCGTCATGCGGCGCAGCGAGTCGCGGATGCGCGACGGCGTCACCAGGTTGTTGAGGTCGTTGACTCCCTCGAGGATGACCACGACGTCGTGCGGTGTGAGGTAGTCACCGGGATTCGGGCCACCAGGAGCGAAGCAGTTCGGTTGTCCCGCCACGCAGCGCTGGTGCCGGACCTCACCGCCGGGTGTCTCGCCGTTGCCCCCGGTGACGTGCTCGCCGGCCCAGCCGGCGTTGCTGACGAGGGCATACGCGCCGAACTGCGCTTGCTGCTGGAGCAGGTTGCGGACCGCCCGCGGGTAGGGTCGGGCAATCGTCACGGGTACCTTGATACCGCCGACCACGAGGTTCGATGTGCCCCACGTGATGCTGTCGCCAAAGGCGAGCACGCTGAAGTACCGCGTGAAGTTCCGGACCATCTGCCGTCCGTTCGTCAGGATGCCGACGGCCGCCGGGCCGGCGTTGCCGTAGCCCGTGAGTTGAGTCCGAAGAGGCGTGGTGAAGGTGATGCTGGTTCCCGTCACCGCTGACGGCACGATGGACTGGCCCGCGTACGACACCTGGGTCGTGCCGCCGAACCCCAGGCCGCTTATCGTGACCACGGTTCCGCCAGACAGGCGACCCGACGACGGCGTCATGCTGGTGATCTGCACGTCGGGCGGCTTGCTTGCCGGCGTCGTGATCGCCCCTGTCCACGGCCGGCCCGCGTTCGCATGGCCGCCCGCGAAGCCGTTCCAGTACATCGCGCGCTCGGCGACGAACGGCAGCGGGTTGCTGCCGGTGCTCTCGAGGAACGCCGCGAACCGGCGGCCGTCGAGCAGCGCGAAGTCGGCGTCGAGCGCGGGGTTGCCCTGGATGATCGGCCAGATGTTGAACCGCGTGTTCGCGGGAACCGGCACCGTGACCGCGACACCTGTGCCGTCCTCGGTGACGAACGTCGCGCGCACCTGGATGTCGCTCGCGTTCGGGTTCACGACGAGGAAGAAGCTGTCGAACTGCGCCCCGGACGGGTCGGGGCCCTGCCGCCCCTCGGCAAACGCCCACCGCGTCTCCGGCTGTTCGATGCCGGCGACGACGTGCCCTTCCTTCCACGGGAAGTTCGGCGTCATCGGGTCCGCGGTCGAGGGCGTGCCCCAGTAGACCGCCCGCTCGGCGACGATGGGCTGCGTGCTCTGGAGGCGCACCGAGAACGCGGTGTTCGGAAGCAGGGGCGCGCCGGTGGCGTCCTTCTCCGCGTCGGCCCAGATGTTGAAGCGGCTTCGCGGCGCGATCGTGTACTCGCGCATGATCGGCGCCCCCGTGTCGAGGTAGTACGTCGCGGTCACCGTTGCCGGATCGGGGTTGTCGTTGCCAATGAGGATGAACGTCTCGAAGGCAATCTGCGCGTTGCCGCCCGTGAAGCCTTCCGCGAAGTACCACGTCGTGAGGGGCTCCGTGATGCCGATCTCGGCGTGGCCGCTGCGGAGCGAATCGAAGTACATCGCACGCTCGGCGACGACAGGCACGTCGCTCTCGACGACCGTGGAGAATCCCTGACCGGCGAGTTGTGGATACGTGCTGGGCCAGAGCGTCGCCCTCTCGCCAGGGGGCACGGGAGTCGTCTCGGTGTGGGTGGTGGCGTCACCCTTCAGGTACCGCACCGTGACGGTGGCAGGGTTGCTCCCGGGATTCACGATGAGGATGAACGTCTCGAACGCGCCCGACGACCCTTCGGCAAGGACCCACCGCGTGGCGGGCGTCGCCGCGCCGCTCGCGCCCGATCCACCCGCATACGGTGCCGCACTCTGCGGAAAGAACATCGATCGCTCGACGACGATGTCGGCGGGCGTGGTGGTGCCCTGCACGACGGCAGACACGCGGGCGGAGGCGGAGCCGTTCAGCCCCGGGAACGACTGCTTCAGGTTCACCGTCAGGCGGCCCGTGGCGGGCAGCGCAAACGTGACGGGATTGGTGCCGGAGAACAGCGCGTCAGGTGCGGGGAACAGCTCGACGGTGATCGTGAGCGCGCTTGCCGACGGGTTGCCGACGAGGATGTCCTCGTCGAAGGTCGCGTTGCTCGCGCCTTCGGCCAGGAACCAGGTGCTTGCCGACTGGGCGCTTGCCTTTGTGACGCCAATCAGGCACAACGCGACGAGAAGGACGATCCGTGGCGACATGCAGTACGGGGGACAGCCGAGTCCCTGAGCCGACCAGAATACCCGAACTTCAGGGCGCGGCGGATGCCCTGGGCTCGCGCACCCACAACTCCAGGCTGGGGTTGATCTTGTCGAGGTTCGTCAGGCCGAGCCGGCTGTACCGCGCCAGGTACGCGGGGCGCGCCTGGAACGCCCACCACGGCACCGGCGACTGCCACGTGGACACGCGGGTGTAGCCCAGCGAGCCGTCGTCGATGGCCTGCCTGAGTGCAAGGCCGTCGGCGTCGGCGGGTCCGAAGCGGTCGATCCAGGTCCGATCGAAGAGCAGGACCTCGGGCGCCCACTCGCGCACGTCGGCCGTCGTGGCCGGCAGATCGAGCACGGGCGTCATGTCGGCACGCGGCAGGTAGGTGCGCGGTGAGATCAGCCCGACGCGTTCCCGACGCGCGGCGGCACGCTCCTCGAGCACCGCTTCGACCGTGTAGCGCGAGTCGCGCGCCATCATCGCGTTGGCGCTCCACGCATGGCCCGCCGTGTAGCAGGCGCCGAGGGCGCCGAGCACGACGATGGCCGGGCGCCATCGTCGCTGGTGCCAGAGCCAGACGCAGAAGGGGCCGGCCGCACACGCAAGCAGCAGCGCGACCCCGAGGAGGAAGCGATCGTAGGTGTAGCGGATGACCGGCAGGAAGAGCCCGACGTACGACACGACCGGCACGCCAATCGCGACGCCAAGCGCCGGCATCCGACGGGCGACCCACGCGAGCGCCGCGGCAACGACCGCCGCCAGCGGGATGCCGTACATGAACGTCAGGAGGTCGAGTTCGAGGAGCAGCAGGCGCAGTTGTCCTGCGACCGTCCCCGGCACCATCGGCGCATACGTCCCGCGCCGCGCGAGCTGCATGTGGCGCTCGATGCTCGTCCAGTCAAGCGGCCAGATGTAGATGACGGCAAGCGTGGCCGCGGCCGCAAGCGCTGCACGAAGCCACACCGGGTCGAGAAGCGCCTCGCGCCACGGTGCCGGTGAGCCGCTGCGACGCCGATCGCGCTGCCGGCTCACGACGAGCCACACGGGCATCAGCAGCAGGAAGCCGGCGGCCTGATCCTTGGTGCCAATCGCGCAGGCGCCAGTGATTGCTCCGATCAGGACGAGCCGCGGCGACCACGCGCGCGCGACGGCCGCCACGCAGGTGCACGCGCAGAACACCCAGTAGAGATACGGGATGTCCACGTTCGCGGTCTTGCCGTAGTAGACGAACGTGCTGCAACTTGCCGCTGCCACGACGGCGGCAATCGCCTGTGCGTCCGTGCCGTGCAGCCTGACGATCACGTAGAGCCACGCGAGCGTGCCGGCGGCCATGAGCACCGTCACGCCCCGCATCGCGGCGTGCAGCACGTAGCTGCCGGGATAGAGGGCCGTGGCCCACCCGTCCGGCACGGCTGCCCACTCGACGATCACCGCCAGCGGTGCGAGGACATGAAACTGGAGCGGCGGATAGATCGACGACCAGGGCGCGACGAAGCCAGCCGAGATCGCGTCGGCGAGGCGCGAGGGCGTGAGCTCGTCCGGCGCCCAGCCATCGACATCGGCCGGAAGCCCCCAGAGCAGCTGCATGGCAACAGGTACGCAGGCGATGACGAGTGTGAGGCCGAGGCTCCAGCCCGCGCGCGGCAGCTGTGCCCCACGCTCGACCGCGCGGAAGAGCGCAATGCCGGCGGCGACGAGCAGTGCACACCACGCGGCGCACCCGGTGGTGACGGCCATCCATGGCAGCCAGCCGCGCGCGGTGCGCGTCAGCCGGTCCACACGCGTCAGCGGGCGCCCCGAGAACTGACGGCGTGTGGCGTCGAGCCGCTGCGACAGTCCGCCCGGCTGACGCAGCCACGTCTCGAGATGGGAGTCGCCGCCCCATTGCTCGTACTCGATCCGGATCGGGTGCGGGCCGCGCTCGAGGTCGGCGATGCCGGTGCGCCAGAGGCGCGGATGCCGGCCGCCGTTGTCCACGACGAGCGCGTGATCGATCCACACCATCGACCCATCGTCGGACGCGATGTTGACGACATGGCGGCCGTCGCGCGCGGCGAGGAATGTGCCGGTCCAGGTGATGCGGAACGGTTCGTCGCGAAGTCCCTCGCTGAGCATGCGCAGGTCGCGCAGCAGCGGGAGCGTTGCCTGGTGCAGGGCAGCGAGCTCCCAGCGATCGCCGCGCCTGACCTCGACCCTCGTGGCGAGACCGGCATCGGCAGGTACGGGACCCCAGACGTGCGCGAGGGCCGCCAGGGCGACCGCAAGCGCACCGAGCAGCATGGCTGTCCGGAGAGAACGCCTCGGCCACGACGACACGGGCGTGCAGCTTAGCAGACCGGGCACGGTGGTCCAGCCAGCACGGGAGGTCCGCCCGTCAGAACATGATGGCGATGCGTGCGTCGGTCGTGCTGCTCGTGGGGATGCTGGCCGCGGTCCCGCTTCGCGTCGGGCCTGATGCCGTGTGGTTCGCGACGCCCGCGGGCCCGGCCGACTACCGCGAGATCAGCGCGTTCAGCCTCTACAGCCGCTGGCTGCAGGGCCAGCAGGGCCATGTGCGCAGCTGGGCGCAACGGGCGGCCGCGCATGGCGCGACGTCGGTGCGCGTGCTGTTGACGCTCGGCGGACCCTACTGGGAGGCGCAGCCCCGCGCGTGGTTCGGGCACACGCTCGCGAGCGGTCCGCAGGTGCCCGGCTTCCACGACCAGCTCGTGCCGTTCGTGCGCGCCATGGCGGCCGATGGCCTGCGCGTGAGGCTCGTGCTGCTCGGCGATCTCCACATGTTCGTGCCGGAGGCGCGATGGCCGGATCTCGAAGCACGGACCGACGCACTCGACGATGCGTCGCGCGATCGCGTGCGCGCCTACGTGCGCCGGGTCGTGACCTCGCTTGCCGGCGAGCCCGGCGTGGTGTGGGAGATCGCAAACGAGTACGCGAACATCGGCCTCGTGGACAGCGAGGCGTTCGTCGTGGAACTCGGCGCGCTCGTGAAATCGATCGATGCCGACGCGCTCATGAACTACTCGGCGCCTCGCGACGGGCAGGCAGCGCCGCTCCAGTGGATGAAGCCGCCAGCAGACTTCCTGTCTGTCCACGTGAGTCGCGATCGTGCAGACGACGGCTACCGCTGGCTGCGGCACGCGGCAGACACCGCCGCTGCGGCGTCGGCGCATGCGGTCTCGATGCCGCTGCTGTCGGGCGAGCCGCTGAACTTCGGCGACGCGCGCCGCGACGGGCGGCAGGGCGACGTGGAGCCGTCTCCGGCCATCGCGTTTGCGTACGGCGCCGTGTCGCGCGTGCTGCGATTCCTGACGACGTTCCATCACGACGACGGGTTGTGGACGGCGGGGTGGGGCGAGGCGACGGAGCGGACGATCGCCGCGTGGGACCAGGGCCTCGATGCCGTGCCGATGCTCGATACGGCGCCGACGCCCGTCGATGCGCCCGCGTCGCCGTGGCGACCGGGGGCAGCAGCCGGCCCGGTGCTCCTCGTCGTCAACGGCGCGTGGTCGGTGGCTGCCGGTGCGCCACAGGGATGGGACCACGCGGCCGCATTGAAGCCTGGCCGGCACGTGCGCGTCGTCGCGCGCATGGGCGATGGCGCGCGCGAGACCCTCGTGTTCGAGGAGCCGCGCTGACGCCTGCCTATGGCATGAAGATCGCCTTCAGCTTCTCGTACATCTGCCGGCCCATGTCGTCGTACCCCTCCTGGGTCGGGTGGATGTCGTCGGTTCCGAGCTCGATGTTGCGGAAGTTGTGGCGGTGGAAGCCTTCGGCAGTGGCCATCGACTGGATCGAGCCGGAAAGCGGGTTCATCGGGCCGTCGAGGATTCCGAGTATCGGCGTGGCGCCGGACGCGCGTGCCGTCTGCGCCATGAAGCGCAGCGCATCCACGGCGCTGCCGACGTTGCCTCCTGCGTTCAGATCATTGAAGCCTTCCATGATGATGACGGCATCGAACGTCCTGCCGGCCACGAGGTCTGCGATGCGGCTTGCACCGCTCGTGATGTTGCCGGAACAGCCGCGCAGGGCGGCGCACTCGCCGGAGTACCCCTCATTCCTCACGTCGGCGGTGCTGCGGAACCGGCCGTCGCCGCGCAACCACATCTCGAGCGAGTCGGGGTACGGCGGTGCCGCGTCGGAATAGAACTGCGTCGGCGTGGTTGCGGGCGGCACGGGCGGCACGCGTTCGACGAGCATGCCCTCGGTGAAGCTGTCGCCGATGGCCAGCACCCGGAACACGCGGTTGATGGTGCCGAGCGAGAGTGTCGTGCCGGCCGTCGTGAGCCGGACGGTGCTCGGCGCCACCGGGCCGAACCCCGTCGCCGCGGTGCGCGACGGTGCCGTGGCGACGATCTGCGTTGGCGAGGTCGAGACAATGGCTGCGGGGATGCCGTCGATTGTGACTTCCGGCACGCCCGAGAACCCGGTCCCCGTGATGGTGATTGCCTCGCCGCCAGTCAGCCGCATGGTGTTCGGCGTGAAGCCGCCTGCCTGGACCGGGGTCGGCGTCGTGGCCGGCACGGCAAACGCAGCGGACCACGGCGTGCCCATGTTGACGTGCCCGCTGCTGTAGTCGCCGTAGACGTACATCGCGCGTTCGGCGATGAACGATCCGCCGCCGGTGCTCTCGATGAACGTCGCGAAGCGTCGGTTCGCGAGCGGCGCGAACGGGAACGTGCCGCCGACCTGGATCGCCGGGTTCGGCCAGATGTTCGTGCGCCCCTTTGCCGGGATCGTGGTGGTCGTGGAGAAGCCGCCGCCGTCCTCGGTGACGAAGGTGGCCCTGACGGTGACCGGCGAGGCCGACGGGTTCGAGAGCAGGAAGAACGTGTCGTACGGCCTGGCCGCGGCATCGATGCCCTGGCGGCCCTCCGCGAACGCCCAGCGTGACGCGAGCGCCGTGGAGCCGGCCGTGGCGTGCCCCTCGCGCCAGGGAAGCGCCGGCGTCGCGGGATCCTGCACCGACGGCGTGCCCCAGTACATCGCGCGCTCGGCGACCACGGGCGCGGTTGCCGAGACGGTCATCCCGAACGCGCTCGCCTCGAGCCGCGGGTCGAACGTGCGGCCCTCCTGATCCACCCACACGGTGAAGCGCTGGTTCGGCGGCAGGACGTAGTCGCGCGACACGGCGGCGCCGCTGTCCAACTGGTACGTGACGGTTGCCGTGACCGCGACGTCGTTCGTGTTGGCGAGCAACAGGAACGTCTCGAACGCGATCTGCGCGTTGCCGCCGGTGAACCCTTCCGCGAAGTACCAGGTCGTGCTCGCCTGCGGTACGCCGAGCGCATCGTGGCCGCTGCGCTGGAAGCCGCTGCCGGACGGGGAGGGATCGAAGTACATCGCGCGCTCGGCGACGATGGGCTTGCCGGCGTCGAGGCTCTCGACGACGGTGGAGAACTCCGCGGCACCGAGCGCCGCCGGGGAATCGATCTGCGGCCAGAACGTGCGACGGCTCCGCGCCGCCACGCTCTCCGTGAACTCGACGACCTCGCCCGTGTTCTTCAGGTACTGCACGCGCACCGTCGTGGCCGATGCGTTGGGATTGGCGACGAGGATGAACGTGTTGAAGATGCCGCTCGCGCCCTCGGCGAGAATCCAGCGCTGCGCCAGCTCGGTGACGCCGCTCGCGTTGTGCGCGCCCGCGCGCGTGCCGTCGGGGAAGTACATCGAACGCTCGACGACGATGTCGGCGGGTGTGGTGGTGCCGGCGACGACGGCCGAGACCTCGGCCGACGCGGCGCCGTTCAGGTGGGGAAATGCCTGCCCCATGCGCACCGTGAGGCGCGCGGTGGGGGCAAGCGCAAAGGTCTCCACGAGCTTCGTGGGATCGAACTGCGCGCTCGGATCCGGCAGCAGCCTGACGGTGACCGTCAGGTTCGACGCACCGGGATTCGCGACGAGGATCTCCTGCTCGAGGACGGCGTTGCTCGCGCCCTCGGCGAGGAACCACCGGGACGCGTCCTGCGCCGTGGCGAGTGTGGTGACGGTCACCAGCAGTGCCAGCGACGACAGGACGGCCCGAATGACGAACACGATCGACTGTTCCTTACCCGAAAGCACTGCGTGATCGATCAAGGGTTGCGCGGGCAGCCCTTGGCCGGCTTGTCGGCGCGCGCGTCGCACGGCTGGAGCGGGAACTCGCGCGCGACCTTCGTGAACACGTCCTGCGCGATCTTGTCGTAGCCGGCCTGCGTCGGCCGGCCGCCGTTCGTCTGAATCGCGCTCAGCGGCTGCCGGTAGATCTCGACGCCGAGCGACTGGTCCTCGGTGACCTGCCACAGCGCGTTGCCGAGGTCGCTCACCTGGCCGGGCGAGAGCGAACCGATGTCCGTGTTCTCGAAGCGCGTGACGAGCGGCACGATCCGCCTGTCGCGGGCGTTGACCATCATCGTCCGGTAGACGTTGCCGACGCTCTGGGACGTGACGCCCGCCTCGATGTCGTTGACGCCCTCGACGAAGATCGCGACGTCGTACCCGGTCGCGGCGTTCGGCGTCTGCGCGATGGCGTCCACGAACCGCGCCACTCCGGCCGTGGCGATGCACCCACCGCCCGTGGCCGAGACGCACTCACCGAGCACGCCGGCATTCGTCACCGTCACGTAGGCGCCGAACTGGAGCACCTGGGCGCCCGTCGGTGCACCGGTCGACGGGTCGAGCACGGGCTTCTGGTACGTGCTGAGCAGCGACTGAAGCCGCGCCGGGAACGGGATTGCTGCGATTCCCGGGGAGTCGTTGATGGCGCCGAGCACGTACTCGTCGCCGAACGCGAGCACGTTCAGGCGGAACGTGTAGCCGTTCGCGAGCGTGACGGCGCTGGTGTCGGGGTTCACGACGCGAACGGTCACCGGGCCGGCCGTCTGGTAGCCGTTGTAGAAGTCGCGGGCCGGCGTCACCGCCGTGATCGTCGTGCCGTCGCTCGACACGACGACGTTCGTCGCGCGATCGACGTCGGCGAGCTTCGTGTTGGCGTTGCGATCCGCCGTCCACTGCGCGTTGTCGAAGTAGACTACCGCGCCCTGCTGGAAGCCCGCGCCCGTGATGGTGATCGGCTGGCCGCCGCCAAGCCGCCCGCTGTCGGGCGAGACGCTCGTGATGCCGAACGGCGGCGCGAGCGGCGGGGTGGCAATCGTGCCCGTCCAGCGCGCGCCGCGGTTGGCGTGGCCGGCGAGGAAGCCGGCGCCCGAATACACCGCACGCTCGGCGACGAACCCGCTGTTGGCGCTCGCCGGGCAGCCCGCATCGGCGCTGTCGACCGACTCGAGGAACGTCGAGAACCGCTGGCCGCCGAGTTCCGGATAGAGCGTCGTCCAGATGTTGGTGCGCGAGTTGGGGCCCACGCACACGTCGCGGACGATGCCCTTGCCGTCCTCGCGCACGAACGTCGCCCGCACCATGATCGGGATGCTCTGGGGGTTGGCGAGCAGGAAGAACGTGTCGAAGCGCGTGCCCGCCGACCCGAACACGCCCTGCTGGCCCTCGGCAAACGCCCACTTCGGTTCCCCGGCGATGATGCCCGCCGTGGCGTGCCCTTCCACCCAGGGGAAGGTCGGCGTCATGGGATCGGCGGCCGACGGCGTGCCCCAGTACATCGCCCGCTCGGCGACGATCGGCAGCGTGGACGTCACGCGGATGCCGAACGCGGATGCCGTGAGCCGGCTGTCGAAGGTGCGACCTTCCTGGTCCACCCAGACGGTGAAGCGCTGGCGCGGATCGAGCGGGTAGGTGCGGCTCACGACCTCGCCCGTGTCGAGCAGGTAGTCGACGGTGGCCGTTGCCGGATCGTCGTTCGTGTTGGCGAGCAGCAGGAACGTCTCGAACACCGTCTGCGCGTTGCCGCCCGTGAAGCCCTCGGCAAAGAGCCATGTCGTGCTCGCACTCGGCACGCCGAGCGCGTCGTGGCCGCTGCGATAGTTGTCGAAGTACATCGCCCGCTCGGCAATCACGGTGTTGCCCGGCGTCAGCGACTCGACGACCGTCGAGAACTCCGCCGTCTGGAGCGCGGTGTGCTCGTTCATGGGCGCGAACGTCAGCCGCGAGTTGGGCGGTGCCTCCTGCTCGGTCGAGAACGACTGGCCCGTGGCCGTGAGGTACGTCGCGCGCACTCGCGTCGGCGTCGGGTGGGGATTGGCCACGAGCACGAAGGTGGCAAAGGCGCCCGTGGCGCCCTCGGCGAGCGTCCAGCGCTCCGAGAGCCCGGACTCGGTGACGCCGCTCGCGTTGTGCGAACCGGCCTGCGCCGCGCCCGTGAAGAACATCGTGCGTTCGACGACGACGTCTGCCGGCGTCGAGGTGCCGGAGAGGACCGCGGTGACGCGTGCCGACGCGCTGCCATTCAGGTTGAAGTCGGCGCCAAGACGCACCGTCAGTCGCGAGCTGGCCGCCAGCGGAAAGGTCTTGCTCGTCGTCGGCACGATCGCGTCGTCCTGCGGCAGCAGCGTGACCGTCACGTCGAGTGCCTGCGCACTGGGGTTGCCGACCTGTATCTCCTCGGTGAACGTCGCGTTGTTGGCACCTTCGGCAAGGAACCATGTGGACGCGCCCTGCGCGTGCGCCACCGGGGCGCCGGCAAGGAGGATGAGCGCTGCCACTGCTGTTCCGCGGATCCAGGACATCGAACACCTCCGGCGCCGCAGGTCGCCCGGGGTTGAGCGCGGCGGCGAGCGGCGATTATAGGAGATGGCTGTAAATTCCGGCTCGGCCGCGCCGGCTCGGCCGAGGCCCTTGACGCTCAGCCAATCGGAACACCAATCGCTTACAGAATCGTGACGGCGATGGCAGGATCCGTCATCCGCCGTTGACCCTCGCGCGCGTGCGAGTGAGGCGCGTCCCGGCGTTCAGGCCGGCCGGTACGGTGCGTGCCTGCGGCAAGGGGCTTGCACGGTCGAGCCTGGAATGTCCCAGCTCCCCGGCCTGGCTCATCGTCCACGTCGTGGCATTGCCGCGTTCGCGGCAGTCGTCCTCCTGACGCTGTTCGCGATGCCGACGCGCGCCGCGACCATCAAGGCACGCACCGAGGCCGAGGAGATTGCGGCAGCCGATCGCATCGTCCGCGGGCGGGTCGAATCGGTGCGCACGGCGCGGCGTGCCGGCTCCGGTGCGATCGAGACGATTGCGCGCGTGCGCGTGATCGACGACTACACGGGCGCGGGCGATCCCGTCATCGAGATCCGGGAACTCGGCGGCACGGTCGGCGGCACGACACTGGCGGTCCCCGGCGCAGCCACGTTCATCGTCGGGGACGACATCCTCGCGCTCGTCGAGCGCAAGGGAGAAGCCTGGCGGCCGTCGTCCATGGCGCGATCGATTTTCGGCGTGCGTGCGACGGCCGGGGGGACGGCCCTGCTCCGGCAGGACGCCGGAGCGCACGTCGTCGGCGGCGATCCCGGCCCGTCGCGGCGGTCGCTCGACGCGTTCGCGTCCACGATCCGATCGGTGAAGAAGCGAGGGCCGATTCGCCTGTCGGCGCCCGACACGAGTGCGGCCGTCGGTGCCGTGGCCCCGCCACTCGTGGTCCAGCCGTTCGAGCTGCTCGGCCCGATGCGCTGGCACCAGGCCGACGCGGGCGGCGTCGTGCTGTGGTACCGGAACACGCTCACGCCGGCGCCGGTTCCGGGCACTGGCGATGCCGAGATCGACAAGGCGATGGTGTCGTGGTCGTCGCCGTCCGGCTCCTCGCTGCAGCTTGCGCACGGCGGCACCCGGCTCGCCTCGGCGGCGTCGGTCCTCGATTGCGCGAACCCACCGGTGCCGGGGGGCGGGCTGATCACGTTCGAGGATCCCGACAACGACATCACGACGAGCGGTGTGATTGCGATTGGCGGCGGGTGCTACGGCGGCGCCACGCGAGTCGTCAACGGCACGATGTTCAGGCAGGTCTCGTACGGTTTCGTCGTCTTCACGACGAAGGCGAAGATGCCGCAGCTTGCCGACACGCTGTTCACGGCGCGCGTGGCTTCGCACGAGGTCGGCCATGCGATTGGCTTGAGCCACACGCAGGACGACGACACCGTGCCATCGCCGAAGTCCAACATCATGTATCCGTCGTGCTGCCACAGCGTGACGCCCGTCCCGCCGGCCATCGGTGCTGACGACCTCGCGGGGCTTCGCTTCATCTACCCGGCAAGCACCGGGGGCGGCACGTGCACGTTCGACGTCACGCCGGCGAGCCAGTCGATCGGCAGCGGCGGCGGTGCGCTGACGCCCTTCACGGTCAACACGGGCAGCGCCTGTGCGTGGACGGTCAGCGGGCTGCCGTCGTGGCTCGAGCTGTCCGGACCGGTGTCGCGCACCGGCGCGGGCACCGTGTCGCTCGCGGCGGGTTCGAACAGCAGCACCGCCAGGACCGGCAGCGTCACGATTGCCGGCCGGTCGGTCAGCATCGCGCAGGCCGCCGCGCCTCCGCCTCCGCCCGTGGACACCGACGGCGACGGCATGCCCGACGCCTGGGAGATTGCCGCCGGACTCAACCCGTTCTCGGCGTCCGGGGCCGACGGCGCGAACGGCGATCCTGACGCCGACGGGATCCCGAACCTCCAGGAGTACCAGCGCCGGCTGCACCCGATCGGGCACGTGCAGCGCTACCTCGCCGAGGGCGTCGAGACGGACTTCTTCGAGACGCGGATCGCGCTCGTCAATCCGAGCGAGACGACGACCGCGCGTGTGCAGCTGCGCTTCGCCGGTCCGCCCGACGCCCTCGGCGCGGTCATCACGCGCGAGCACTGGATCACGATTGCCCCGCGTCGGCGCGCCACCGTGGACGTCGGCAC
The DNA here is from genome assembly GCA_934541105.1 of uncultured Luteitalea sp. GTDB lineage: Bacteria > Acidobacteriota > Vicinamibacteria > Vicinamibacterales > Vicinamibacteraceae > Luteitalea. The sequence continues at coordinate 173,885 of CAKTDA010000004.1, forward strand.
GGTGGCCGGTGTGAGCGGATCGTTTGCGACGACCGTGGAGTCCAACGCGCTCGTCGTGGTGGATCGCACGGTGGTGTGGGACGGCTCGGGCTACGGCAGCCATGCCGAGACGGCCACGGCACAGCCGCGCACCACGTGGTACTTCGCCGAAGGCGCGACGATGGGCGGGTTCAACACGTTCTACCTGTTGCTGAACCCGGGCACGACGGCGGCCGACGTGACGATCACGTACCTGCGCGCAAGTCGTCAGCCGCGCACGAAGACGTACACGGTGCCGGCAGGCGCGCGCCAGACCGTGTGGGTGGACATGGAACGCTGGGACGACGGCGACTCGCTCGAGGCCGCGGAGATGTCGGCGCGCATCGAGGCGACCGCGCCGATCATCGCCGAGCGCGCGATGTATCTGGATCACGCGGGGCAGCTCTTCACGGCTGGCCACGACAGCGTCGGCCTGACCGAGCCGGCGACGCGGTGGCTGCTTGCCGAGGGTGCGACCGGCGACTGGTTCGAGCTCTTCATCCTGCTGGCCAACCCGTCGGCGCAGGACGCCGACGTGCGCCTGCGCTTCCTGCTCGGGGATGGCACGGTCGTCGAGCACGGCGAGCGCGTGCCGGCAATGTCGCGAGCCACGGTCTGGGTGGATGCCCTTGGCCACGACGCGAGCCTCATCGCGCGCAACCCCGCGTACGCGCGCCTTGCGGATGCGGCGGTCTCGACCGACGTGATCGTGGACAACGGCGTCGGCGTGCTCGTCGAGCGTGCGATGTGGTGGCCCGGCGGCGCGGGCACGTGGACCGAGGCACACAACAGCGGCGGCGTCACGCAGCCGGCCCTGCGCTGGGCGCTCGCCGAGGGCGAGAGCGGCGGGCCGCGCAACACGCAGACATACGTGCTCATCGCCAACCCCACCGACAGCAGCGCCAGCGTGCGGGTCACGCTGCTGTCGGAGTCGGGCGCGCCCGAGACGCAGACCTACACCGTGGGCGCCAACAGCCGCTTCAACATCGCGCTCGGCGCGCCGGGGTTCTTCCCGTCCGCGGCGGGCACGCGCGTCGGCCTGCTCGTCGAGAGCACGGACGTGCCGGTCGTGGTCGAGCGCGCGATGTACTGGGACGTGGCCGGCCAGGCGTGGGCCGCGGGCACCAACGCCGTGGCGACGCGGCTGCCGTAGGGCGGCGGTTACCTCCCGACCAGCCCTCGCGCGAGGGTGAGCAGCATCTCGATCGCGACGTCGTTGTGGCCGCCCTGCGGCACGATGATGTCGGCGTAGCGCTTGCTCGGCTCGACGAACTCGAGGTGCATCGGCTTGACCGTGCCGAGGTACTGGTCGATCACCGACTGCACCGTGCGTCCGCGCTCGGCGATGTCGCGCTGCAACCGGCGGATGAAGCGCGTGTCGTCGTCGGCATCCACGAACACCTTCACGTCCATCAGGGCACGGAGCGCCGCGTCGGCGAAGATCAGGATGCCCTCGACGATGACTGCCGGACGCGGCGGCACCGTCTCGCTGGCGTCGAGGCGGTCGTGCCGGGCGAAGTCGTACTGCGGGGCCTGCACGGCGTCACCGGCGCGCAACGCCTGGACGTGCCGCACGAGCAGGTCGGTCTCGAGCGAATCCGGATGGTCGTAGTTGAGGGCGGCGCGCTCCTCGAGCCGCAGGTCCCCGCGATCGCGGTAGTAGCGATCGTGCTCGAGCACCGAGACCTTGTCGTCGCCGAGCGAGGCGATGAGTCGCCGCACGACGGTGGTCTTGCCCGAGCCGGAACCTCCGGCGATGCCGATGACGATGGGTTGCACGCGCGCGTCCACGCGGTAGAGCGTACAGCGTCGTGGCGGTACTCGGGCTTCGGGATTGGGGATTCGCGACGATCCCGGGATTCGTAGCCGTCGACTTCGATGTCGACGGGCTGATTCGGCGTTCGGCGTTCAGTGGAACCGTTCCTGCCCGGTGCGCATGCGCTCGGTCAGTTCGGTGCAGAAGGCGTGCAGGTCGTCGGGCGCGAACGAGAGGCGGTCGAGCACGGCGTGCTCGATCGGGCCATCGAGTTCGGCAAACAGCGGCCCGAAGCCCGCGAGCTTGGCGACGCCATTGGCCAGGTGCACCACGTCGCCAATCGTGCTCGGTGCCGCCGACGGGGCGTGGTGATGCGTGATCGCGAGCGCGACGCGTTCGGTCAAGCCCCAGTGCCGGACGATGTGGCCGCCGAGTTCGCCGTGATCCATCCCGATCACCTGGCGCTCCGCCTCGAGTCGCGACAGTGCGCCGCTCGACCACGCCAGGCGCAGTTGCGTCAGCATCCCCTCGTCGATGACCTCGTCGAGCACGACCTTGCCGACGTCGTGGAGCAGGGCAGCCGTGACCGCTTCGGGCGGCACGGGCGTCCGTGACCGGCGGGCGACGACTTCGGCCGCCAGCGCACAGGCCACGGCATGCTGCCAGAGGCGCCCGGGCTGGAGTTCGAAGGCCGGCAGCGGCTTGAGCAGCTTCGGGCGGACCCCTTCGGCAATCGCCAGCGACAGGGTCGTCCCCACACCGATGCGCATGATGGCGTCACGCACGGTGCTCACCGACGGGAGATGGGCGGTCCATGCCGAATTGGCGAACCGGAGGACGCGGGCCGTCAGGCCGAGGTCGAGCCGCACGACGTCCTCGATGTCGCGGAGCATCCACTCGCTCTGGCTGAGGAGCGCAACGAGACGCGTGGCCGTGGCCGGCAACGGCTCGAGTGCGTCGGCCTGGCGCAACAGGCGTTCGCGGGTGAGCGGAGCCGGGGAGCGCGGATCCGGAGCAACCATCGTGCCCACGATATCGGCCGGAAACCGGTCGCGCTGCAGTTCCCGGGCGCGACTGCCTTCTGACCTCTGACTTCTGACTTCTGTGATCCCGACCGCCCGGCACATCAGAACGTCGCCACGATCGCGGCAGACGCAATGGTGTCGGCGCGGGTGAACCCCGGCACGGGCTCGTTGCGGTAGTTCACCTCGTGAGAGAGCTTCAGGGCGAGCACGGCGTTGAGCGACGCCTGGAGCGCCGCGACGTGCGAGACGCGCCAGTCGCTCGTGCGTTCGATGTCGGTCTTGAGCGACGCCTCGTTGGAGATGCGGTTGCGCGTCGTGAACTCCCAGTGGTGGCGGAGCCCGACGTCGAACGTGCCGAGGTACCGACCCGGGCCGCGCGTGCGGTCCTCGCCGATGTACCCGAAGCCCGAGTCGAGCGAGAGCCGCTGCGGGGCCGACTGGAACAGGATCGCCGTGACGCCGGCCGCGCCGTCCACACTGTTGTCGATGCCGGCGAAGGTGTTGCGCAGGTAGGTGCCGCGCGCGAAGAGTTCGGCGCGCTCGCCGACCTTGCGTGCGGCGCGCACCTGGCCGTTGGTTCGGCGGGCCCGCACGGTGCCGTCGGTCTTGGCGCGCAGGTACGCGATGCGCGACTCGAACCGCCACGCGCCGGGCGTGACGATCAGTTCGGCACCGGTGCCGATGGTCTGGGTGTCGGCACTGCCGCCGGTGGAGACGTACGAGAGCTCCGCCTTGCCCCTGACGATGTCGGGGCGCTTGGCGGGAGGCCTGGCGGCCTGCAGCGGCGCGGGGGCGACGACCGGCGTCGGCAGGGGCCTCTGGAAGACGGTGGTGGTCGTGACCACGGACGTCGGGAGAACGGCGGCGTCGATGGCGGTCGGCAGCGGGGGCGCGGCGACCGGCGCGGGGCCCTGAAGCAGGGCCAGGTAGATCCAGAGCGTCTCGAGCATCACTCTCCGGGGAAGGGGCGGGTCGGCAGGTCGAGTCCTGGAACCGCCGGCAGACGTGCGTGCCTAGTGTACGTTGCGGGTGCGTGCTGCCGCGCGGCACCTCGACGCAATCGGACGCGCGGGCGGGATTGCTGGCCGGCCGTGATTACAGTTCTGTTGGGCTGGTGCCAGTCCAGCGTCGATCCTGCCCACTCGCCGGCCGAATCTGCCCGGTGGGCGGAAAGCCGACACTTCCTTCCGACAGGGCGCGTCATAATCCGCGCTGGATTCCAACGTGTCTCTGTCGCCGGTGCGTCATCCGGCGGCCGGACCACGACTCAGAGGACGAAGATGCCGCACAAGCCCGTCAAGTACGTCGAGAAGGGGTTGACCTATGCCGCCCGCGGTGCGTGGGTGGTGTACGACGCGCTCAATTCCGTCAACCGCAAGCCGGGGTTCGTGCCCAGATGGTCGGAGAAGCCGCTCCAGAAGTCGTGGGAGAAGGTGAAGCCGCCGCTCGGCTGGCCGCGCGAGACCGACTCGCTGTGCCCGACCTGCGTGCGCGAGGCGCGGCAGGAGATCCTCGACGGCAAGCGCGACGTGTCGGTGCTGCTCAACGAGAAGGTCGGCGAGATCAAGGCGACCATCATCGAGCGCGACGGCAAGATCATGATGGTGAAGGACTGCCCGATCCACGGCCACTTCGAGGACGTGATGTCGATCGACCCGGCGTTCTTCAAGCACCTCGAAGAGGCGTACCCGGGCAGCGACATCCGCGCCCACAACGACGAGACGCTGCACAATCACGGCAGCAGCACGATCAAGTACGGTCGCGGCGCGGTGCTGACGATCGACCTGACCAACCGCTGCAACATGATGTGCGACCCGTGCTTCATGGACGCCAACCAGGTCGGTTTCGTCCACGAGCTCGGCTGGGAAGACATCAAGACGCTGCTCGACAACGCCATCACGATCAAGCCGCGTCGCCAGATGTCGGTGCAGTTCTCGGGCGGTGAGCCCACGCTGTCGCCGTACTTCCTCGACGCCGTGCGCTACGCGAAGACGGTCGGCTACAACTCGGTGCAGGCGGCCACAAACGGCATCGAGTTCGCCAAGAGCCCCGAGTTCGCGAAGGCCGCGGCCGAGGCGGGCCTGCGCTACGTGTACCTGCAGTTTGACGGCATCGGCAACGCCGCCAACTCGCACCGCCTCGTCGGCAACCTGTTCGACGTCAAGCTCCGCGCGATCGAGAACCTCTGGAACAACGGCGTGGACATCGTCCCCGTGACGACGATCGTCAACGGCGTGAACAACGAGCAGGTGGGCCGCATCGTCCGGTTCGCGCTCGACAACCCGCGCAAGATCTCGTTCCTCTCGTTCCAGCCCGTGTCGTTCACAGGCCGCGACGAGGAGATCACCGACGAGCGCCGCGCCGCGCAGCGCTACACGCTGTCGCACCTGGCGCACGACGTGAAGTCGCAGGTGAACCTCGGCGAGCCCGTCCGCGACTGGTTCCCGATCTCGTTCATGGGCACCTTCACGGACTGGGCCGACCTGGTCAAGGGTCCGCAGCAGGACTGGGGCAACCTCGCCTGCGGCTGCCACCCCAACTGCGGCGTCGGCATGGCCGTGATGGTGGACAAGGAAACGAAGGAAGCCGTCCCGGTGACCGCGTTCCTGCAGGGCGAGCAGCTCGCCAAGGACCTGCAGCGGGTCAACGACGCCGCGCGCGGCAAGAAGCTGTCGATCCTCGGCATGGCGCTCGCGCTGGCGAAGAACTACGACCCGTTCAAGTCGCCGACGCACTTCAAGCTGACCGACCTGCTGAAGAAGTTCGACAAGACCTTCGGCGCCTCGGGCAAGGAGTATGGCCGCGTCGACGGCCGGCGCACGCGGGAGGACATCGACCACCGCCGCTCCGACCGCTGGAACTTCCTGTTCATCGCGGGCATGTGGTTCCAGGACCTGTTCAACTACGACTTCCGCCGCACCGAGCGCTGCATCATCCCGTACGCGACGCAGCAGGGCGAGATCAGCTTCTGCGCGTACAACACGGGCATCGGCTGGCGCAACATCATCGAGAAGATGCACATGACGGCCACCCTCACGAAGTGGTACGAGGAGCACGGCCGTCACGAGATCTTCGCGGGCGGCAAGAAGGTCAACCTCGGCGCGGCCAGCCACTCGCTGGTGCTCGACGCCGACGCCGTGGCCAAGGGCCGGCAGACCGACCTCGACGAGGCCGGCGTGGCCAAGAACGCGCGCGAGGAGAAGCTGCGCGCGCGCGAGGAGGCAAAGAAGCGCGCCGAGCACGAGCGCATGGCGGCGCTCTACCGCCAGCACGTGCTGAAGGAGCCGGCTGCCGAGGTCGCGTCCGGGCTGCAGATCCAGGGCCTGAAGAAGGCTCCGGCTGCACCGAAGCCGGAGACGACGCTCAGCTGAGGCCGGGCAACCCCCACGAGCAGGACCGACGGGCGCGGGAGCATGGCTTCCGCGCCCGTTGTCATCTGGATGCGCGCACGACAGCCACTCCCGGTCGTCTGCACACTGCTCCTGCTGCTCGTCGGCGCTGGACGGGCCGACGAGCGCGTGCCGCTGCGGCAGGTCCTCGACCGTGCCGCGCAGGCGGCCGGACGCTTCGGGACCGCACTGCAGGGCGTGGTGGCGCGCGAGCAGTACACGCAGACGATCAGGCCATGGGAGGGCGCACCGCCTGACGGGCCGGCAGCGGGGGCCGCGATCGAGACGCGGCGGCTCGTGTCGTCGCTCCTGCTGGTGCACGACCCCGCGACGCCGTGGCAGCTGCACCGCGACGTCCTTGCCGTGGACGGCGTGGCGGTTGCGGGCCGGGACGGTCGCCTCGCGCGGCTGTTCGCCGAGCCCGGGGTGGACGCCCGCACGCGGCTCCGGCAGATCACCGACGACAGCGCGCGCTTCAACATCGGCCACGTCACCCGCAACATCAACATCCCGACGTTCCCGCTGCTCGTCGTGCACGAGGCCTACCGTCACCGCTTCAGGTTCCGCGACCGGGGCACGCGTCGCGAGGACGGCATCGATGTCCGGATCGTGGCGTTCACCGAGCGCGATCGCCCACGGGTCGTGCGCGGCCAGCACGGGCGTGACGTCGTGCTCGAGGGCGAACTCGTGATCGAGGAGGCCACAGGCGAACTCGTCCGGGCCAGCGTGGCGCCGCGGGCCGGCGGCCTGCGCTCGCAGCTTGCGGTGTGGTTCGATCGCGTCGGCGACCTTCCGGCCCGTGTGCCGGTGCGGCTCTGGGAGTGGTACTGGATCGGCGACGTGCCCGAGCGGGATCGGTACGTCGAAGGGGAAGCGGTGTACGACGAGTTCCGGCGCTACGCCACCTCCGTGGACGTCCCCCGGTCGGGCGCACTCCCCGGACGCGGAGCGAGTCATAGTGCGCCGCATGTCGCGCACGCGCATTGATCTCGTGCCCGCGCGTGGAAAGAATCAGGGACTCCCGGCGCCAGGACCCTTCCACAGGCGCTGCCGGGTAGAGGAGGAGCCGTTCACATGTCAGGTCCGCTCGCGATTGGCAGCACCGCGCCCGATTTCGAAACCGTCACCACCGAAGGTCCGATCCGCTTCCACGAGTGGCTCGGCAGCTCGTGGGGCGTCCTGTTCTCGCACCCCAAGGACTTCACGCCGGTCTGTACGACGGAACTCGGCGCCGTGGCCCGCTTGAAGGGCGAGTTCGACAAGCGGAACGTCAAGGTCATCGGCCTCAGCGTGGACCCTGTCGATCGCCACACCGCGTGGAGCCGCGACATCGCCGACACGTCGGGCACCGCCCCGAACTTCCCGATGATTGGCGATCCCGACCTCGCGATCTCGAAGCTCTACGGCATGCTGCCGGCCGACGCCGGCGAGACCTGCGAGGGGCGCACCGCGGTGGACAACCAGACGGTCCGGAACGTGTACGTCATCGGGCCCGACAAGAAGATCAAGCTGCTGCTGTGCTACCCGATGAGCGCTGGCCGCAATTTCCAGGAGATCCTGCGGGTCATCGATTCGCTCCAGTTGACGGCGAATCACCGGGTGGCGACGCCCGCCGACTGGCAGCAGGGCGAGGACGTCATCATCCTGACGTCGGTCTCCGACGAGGAGGCCAAGGGGATCTACCCGAACGGCTGGCGCACGGAGAAGCCGTACCTGCGCTACGTGGCGCCGCCCCAGGCCGGGTAGCGGCGGCGCGGCAAGGGGGGCTCTGCATGGCTGTTGGTCCGCTGCCCGCCCCGCAGCGCGACAGGGTGCTCGCGTGGCTCGGCGTGCCTGCGCCGGGCCGCACGCGCGCCTGGCTCGATGCGTTGCTCGTCGCTTACGGGCACCGCGTGCCCTGGGAGAGCGCCTCGCGCATCGTCCGGCGCCGGCGCCACGCGACGCCGGACGCGTGCGTGGCGGCTCCACCCGCCTTCTGGGACGCCGCGATGCAACGCGGCCTCGGGGGCACCTGCTTCGAGAGCAACGCCGCGCTCGCGGCGCTGCTCGCGTCGGTGGAGATTCCCTCCACGCTGACGATCAACGACATGCCGCCGTCTGTCGGCGTCCACACCGCGCTCATCGTCGAGGCCGAGGGCGAGCGCTTCGTCGTCGATGCCGGCTACCCGCTCTATGCGGCCGTGCCGTTGCCGCGCGGCGATGCCCCTAGCGAGGTTCCAACGCCGTGGGGCACCTTCTCGGCCGCGCCGTCGCCGGCTGGCGACGGGCGCTACACGATCGTCCAGCGGCCGCATCCCCGCGCGCATGCCTTCGAACTCGTGGACCGTCCGGTGCCGGCATCGGCATACGAGAGGGCCACGTGCGACGACTACGGTCCGGGCGGCCTGTTCCTCGATCGAGTGGTCGTCAGGAAGATCGTTGCCGGCGACGTCTGGCGGTTCACGACGGGCGACCAACCGTGGGTGCTCGAACGCTTCCGCAGCGGCACGCGCACGACCGAACCACTGCCGGACGATGTCGATGGCGTTGCCGTCCGGCTCGCGCGACACTTCACCATCGACGAGGCCACGGTGCGTGAGGCACTCGGCGACCTGGCACCGGCCCAGGCGTCTTCGCCGGAGAGCGAGGGGAGGCAATCGTGACGCGAACGGCCATGGTGGTGTGCGTGATCGGATGCGGCGTGTTTGGCGGACCGGCTCCTGCGGCTGCGCAGCCGCCCCCGGACGGCTACACGCTCGTCTGGCAGGACGAGTTCGACCGCGATGGCCTGCCCGACCCGGCAAAGTGGGGCTACGACGTCGGCGGGCACGGGTGGGGCAACAACGAGCCGCAGTTCTACACCGAGGGTCGCCTCGAGAACGCGCGCGTCGAGCAGGGGCATCTGGTCATCGAGGCCCGCAAGGAGCCATGGCAGGGCGCGCCGTACACGTCGGCAAGGGTCGTGACCAGGGGCAAGGGCGACTGGACGTACGGCCGCATCGAGGTCAGGGCGAAGCTGCCGCGCGGCCGCGGATCGTGGCCGGCCATCTGGATGCTCGCCACGACCACCGATCGCATGCAGTGGCCAGACGATGGCGAGATCGACGTCATGGAGCACGTCGGGTTCGACCAGGGCGTGGTCCATGCGTCGGTCCACACGAAGGCGTACCACCACTCGATTGGCACGCAGAAGACCGCACGGATCAGCGTGACGGACGCCTCGGAGGCGTTCCACGTCTACACGCTCGACTGGGAGGCGGGCCGCATCCGCGTCCTCGTCGACGACAGGCCGTTCTTCCAGTTCGACAAGGAGGCCGGCGGCAGGACCGTGTGGCCCTTCGACGGGCCGTTCCACCTGCTGCTCAACGTTGCCGTCGGCGGCAACTGGGGCGGCCAGAAGGGGATTGACGAGTCCACGCTGCCGTACCGGATGGAGGTGGACTACGTCCGGGTCTACCAGCGCGCGGACTGACTGCTCCATCCCGCTACCGGCCACCCCGTCCCTGTCATACGGCTTGCGCGCCTGCCGCGGGGCGCGCTACCGTCGATCCATCATGGCTTCGACGCCCTCGCTCCGCGTGCCGTCGACGATGAACGCCAGTGCCGCCCGGCGCTGCGCGTGCTGTTGTTGTTGATCCCGCCCGTTTCCCGTTCCACGCGAAACCAGGTGCCGCGCATCCCCGCGCAGGCCCACGTCCGGATCGACATCCATGAAGCTCTTCGTGAAGCTCGTCACGTACGCATCCATCGCGTCGGCCGCAGCCGCTGCCACGGCGCAGCCGAGGCCGGCCACGACCGCTCCCACCACCGTCGAGGACTGGCGCGATCAGTATGAAACCGCGCTGCGCGCCGAGTACGGCTGGCTGAGCGTCGCGGGGCTGACGTTCCTGCCGCGCGGCGTCCACACGATCGGCAGCCTCGCCAGCAGCGACGTGCCCCTGCCTGCCGGACACGCGCCGCTCGAGGTCGGACGCCTCGTCGTGGCCGAGTCCGGCACGACGCTGCTGCTCAAGCCGGGCGTCGAGGCGCTGCTGAACGGCAAGCCGGCGCCGTCACGAATCGCGCTGCACACGGTGCGGCGCGGCGCACCCGGGCAGCCATCCACACCGGCAGACCGCGTGCGCATCGGACGGATCGAGTTCCACCTGCACGAGAGCGGCGATCGACTCGCCCTGCGCGTGCGTGATCCGGAGTCGCCGATCCGCGTCGCCTTCGATGGCCCGCGCTGGTATCCGACGAGTCCGGACGCGCGCGTCGTCGCCACGCTGGAGCCGTTTGGCGAGACGCGCACCATTCCCGTTCGCAACATCCTCGGCGACAGCGAGTCCTACAGGTCTCCCGGCACGCTGACCTTCACGTACGCGGGCCAGGCGGCAAGGGTGCTGGCGTTCACGGCGAGCCAGCAGCGGCTGCAGCTGATCTTCCGCGACGCAACCGTGGGGCGCGAGACGTACGGCACGCGTTTCGTGTACGCCGAGCCGCTCGGCGACGGCCGCTACGCCATCGACTTCAACAAGGCCTACAACCCGCCCTGCGCGTACAACCCGTACACGACGTGCCCGACGCCGCCCGAGGAGAACGTGCTGAAGGTCGCCATTCGCGCCGGCGAGAAGCTGTACGACGCGCCGCACGTATCGGCGTCGCGCTGACCGAAGGTTCGCCACCTCCCCTGCGAACGAGTACCGCCAGCCCCGCAGGTCCCGCTCGACGGCTCGGGCAGCGGCGTCGAGGTCGAGATCCGGTCGAGGCCGGCGCGGCGTGCGCCATAATGCGGCGCCATGCGTGCCTATCGCGTCGAGCAGCCGGGGGTGGCCGGCCTCGTGGACGTGCCGATGCCGACACCGCGCGCCGGCGAGGTGCTGGTGCGCGTCGAGGCCGTCGGCATCTGCGGATCCGACCTGGAACTGCTCGAGGGGACGCGTGACGCGGCGTACACCCGGTACCCGGTCGTCCCCGGGCATGAGTGGGCGGGCGTCGTTGCCGAGGCGCCGGAGCATCCGGCGACGTCGATGCTGCCGCCTGGCACCCGGGTCGTCGTCGAAGGGCATCACTTCTGCGGCGTCTGCGGCCGGTGTCGTGAGGGACGAACACAGCTCTGTGCGTCGTACGACGAGTACGGCTTCACGCGCGATGGCGGCTACCGCGAATACGTCGCTGCGCGCGCGGATCTGTGCCACCCCCTGCGGCAGGCGGACTCGTCTGTCGGCGCCTTGTCGGAGCCGACGGCCTGCGCCCTGCACGCCGTGGAGCGGAGCCGGATCGGGCACGCGGATCGCGTCGTCGTCATCGGCGCCGGGCCCATCGGACTGCTCGCGGTGGCGTGCGCGGCGGCGTGTCGGCCTGCGCGGCTCGTCGTCGCGGACGTTCGCGACAGCACGTTTGCCGTCGCGCGGACTCTTGGCGCCACCGGTGCCGTCGCTGCGCCGGCATCTGCGCTCGCGGACGCCGTCCGGGACGCGCTTGGCGGGTCGGCCGACGTGGTCATCGAAGCGGCCGGGCATCCCCTTGCGCAGGTCGCCGCGACCGAACTCCTCGCTCGCGGCGGCCGTTTGACGGTGCTGGGCATTGCCGGCAGCGATCGGACGACGCCGTTCAACTTCGATCCGCTTGTCTTTCGCGATGCGCGCGTCGAAGCCGTGTTTGCCTATCCTTCGGCGGTGTTTGCGCGGGCCGTGGCGCTGATCGACACGCACGTCATCGACCCGGCACCCCTCATCACTCACCGGTTCGCGTTGTCGGATGCCGCTGACGCGTTGGCGCTGCTCGAGTCGCGCCGCGAACCTGCCATCAAGGTCCTGCTCGACCCGAGGCGCTGATCACATGTCGCTGCCACCGTCACCTGCCGCTCGATTGCTGTCGATCCTCGGCCTGCCGATTGGCGATGCCCATGACCTGCCGCCGTCGCCGCACCGGTTCGCCGACGGCGCGCACTACCGCGTCGAGATCCCGAGCGTGGAAGGTCCGCGCGTCCTCGCTGCCGTCATCGACGAGGCCGCGACGCGTGGCGTGCCGATCCATCGCGTTTCGCAGGGCTCCGGCATCATGCTGCTCTCGGATGCGGAGATCGGCGAGATGTGCGGGATGTGTCGCGACGCGCGCATGGAGCTCTCGCTGTTTGTCGGTCCTCGTGCGGCGTGGGACACCGGGGCCGCGGTCGTGTCGCCGGCCGGGCGTACCCTCGGTGCGCAACTGCGCGGGCAGGATCAGGTGCGCCATGCGCTCGACGACGTGATGCGTGCCGTGGACCTGGGTGTACGCAGTGTGCTCGTGGCCGACGCTGGCCTGCTGCGGCTGCTCGACCTGGCGAAGCGCGCCGATCACCTGCCGGGCGATCTCGTGGTCAAGGTCAGCGTGCAGCTCGCTGCCGCCAACCCGCTGGCGGTCGCCGTGCTCGCCGACGAAGGCGCGACGACGATCAACGTGCCGACCGATCTGTCGCTGGCGCAGCTTGCCGCGATTCGCCAGCACTGCGACGTGCCGCTGGACGTGTACGTCGAGGTGCCCGACGGCTTCGGCGGGTTCGTCCGCCACTACGAGATCCCGCAGTTGATTCATGCCGTGTCGCCGGTGTACGTGAAATTCGGGCTGCGCAACGCGCCTGACATCTACCCGTCCGGGCTGCACCTCGAGGGCGCGGCGACGCTGATGGCGCGCGAGCGCGTGCGTCGCGCCGAGCTCGGGCTCGCGCTGTTGCGCCGCCAGATCGGAGGCGCGCCCGGGGATGTCGATGCGTCGATACCGACGATGTCGCGCGTGGGCGCCGATGACGCGCCAGGCGTTCCGGTGCAGGTGGGCGCGTCGACCTGAAGGTCGACGCCCACGAACCGATGTCTGGCCAACGTCGGAACATCCAAGGCCCAAGGCCCAAGGCCCAAGGCCCACTCTCTTCCCGTGATCTCCATCGTCATTCCCGTCTACAACAGCGCAGCCATCGTCGGAGACACCCTCGACCGCATCGTCACGACGTGTGAGGCCGAGGGATGGACGTACGAGGTCATCGCCGTGGACGATGCCAGCCGCGACGACAGCGTGCGCGTACTCGAGGGCAGGGCGTCGCGACACCCATCGGTGCGCGTCATCGGCCTGCGGGCGAACGTCGGCCAGCATGCGGCGTTGATGATCGGGCTGCGCGCCGCGGCCGGCGACATCGTGGTCTGCATCGACGACGACCTGCAGCATCCGCCAGAGGCCATACCGGAGCTCGTGCGCGCGGTGCGGGCGGGGCACGACGCGGTGTTTGCCAGGTACGCCCACCCGCAGCATGCGCGCTGGCGTCGCGCCGGCAGCGGCGTGATGCGCGTCATCGACAGGGCCGTGTTCGGTGCGCCGCCAGGCCTCTTCGTCTCGAGCTTCCGGGCGATGAGCCGCGACGTCGTCGAACGGGTGTGTGCGTATCGTGGTTCGTCGCCGTGGATACGTGGGCAGATCCTGCGGGCGAGCCGTGCTCCGGCAAACGTCCACGTGGAGCATCGCGCGCGCCCCGACGGCGGGAGCAGCTACGGCGCGGTGGCACTGGCCGTCGTCGTGGTGCGGGTCCTGCTCGAATGGTCGCGCGTGCCGGCATGGTGCGCGCTGGCGACAGGCGCCGTCATGACCGTCACAGGCGTTGCGCTTGGCCCGGCCGGCAGCGGTGCGACCGGGACGATCGCCGTGCTGCTACTTCTGCAGGGGACTGCGTGGTTGCTCGTGAGCGTCGTCCTGCTTGCCAGGGTCGGGAAGGAACGCCGCGCGCTTCCGCTCGAGTCGCGACACGAGCACGCGCAGCCCGTCGGCCGTCGGGTAGAGGAGTTCGAGGCAGCTGTCCGGCGCGGTCCGGTAGTTGGCGAGGCAGCCGCGACCGGTCGCAAGTTGCGTGTGCAAGGCCGCGATGCCGCCAGGCGCGAGGAACGGCCACAGGCTCGCTGAGGCGAGGGCCGCCATCACGACGCAAGGCGCCGCGGTCGCCACGACGCGCCATCGCCGACTCCCCGCGGCGCTGCATTCGCGTGCCGGGATCGTGATCGGCAGGAGCGCGGCGACCGCGACCCACAGCAGCGCGCTGCCGTAGGCGAACCTGGGCTCGTGGATCGCGGAGAGCGCGAGCCCGCCACGAGCCACACCGACGCCGAGCACGTACGTCGCGGCCCAGGCGCCGATGGCGATCCACGGCAAGGCGTGCTGGCGCCGGTCCTTCCGCCGGCAGAGCGCCGCGAGCACGACGAACGACGCCAGGCCAGCAGCGCCCATGACGCGCGTCGGCTTGTAGCCCAGGGCCGGCGCTGCGGGCGCGACGGGGAGCCCGGCTACCGCGGCCGTCGCGTGGACGACGGCCGCGACGCCCGCCGGCGCGGTCGCCTTGTATGGAGAGCCCTCGCGGAGTTCCACGCCGTGGAGCCCGACGACGACGCACGCGGCGGCGGCCCACACGGCGAGCACGGCCGGCGACGGTCGCGGTGTGTGCAACACGAGCAGCGAGAACACGAACGGCCACGTGAGCACGCCCGGACCGTACGACAGCGATGCCACGAGGCAGAGCACGGCGGTCGCCACGGCGCGCGTGCCCGCACTTCCCGCACCCGTAGCCACGGCAACCGACGCGACGAACGTGAGCACCACGATGTGCATCGAGAACTGGCGCGGGTCCATCCACATCGGCCAGTAGGCGAGCGGGAAGGCGAGGGCCGCCATGGTGAGGGCCGCCAGCATGCCGGGCCAGCCGGCAGGACGCGCCGACGTGCGGCGCAGCAGGCCCAGGAGGAGCCAGAGCGTGGCGAGCGCCAGCGGCAGCTTCAGGTACACGCGCGGCAGCACGTGGATCGACGAGAGCGAGAACAGGGCCTCGTCGACGAGGAGCGGGACGACAACGCGATGGCCGTTGAAGAGCGGCCAGTACCGCCCCCGCCCGTCCGTAGCCGTCGGGTCCTGCCCGACGGCCTCCTCCGGGTAGATGCGATCGAGCCAATCCCACGTGTCCCAGTACGGCACGTCGACGGCGTAGCACGCGACGAGCAGCGCGACGATGACGGCAGGGACGTGAAGGACGGCGCGCAGCCACAGGGAATCGGCGGGAGCGCGTCCGCGGGTCATGCGCCGGCGGTCGATCGGGGCGGCAGGCCGATGATCGCGCGCGCCTGATCGGGCGTCGCCGGCTCGCGACCTGCGGCACGCCCCAGCCTCACGAGCCGCTCGACGAGGGCCACGTTGGACGCGGGCTCTGACTTCGCGGCGTCCATGTAGAGGCCGTCCTCGAGCCCGACACGGACGTGACCGCCCATGGTGACCGCCATGGCATTCACCGGGAACTGGAACCGGCCGATGCCGGTGGCGGCCCAGGTGGCGCCGGCCGGCACTCTCTGGGCGGCGAGGACGAGGTTGAGCGGCGTGGCCGCGAGCGTGCCCCGCGATCCGAGCAGGAGATTCACGTAGAGCGGCGGACGCAGTACCCGTCGCTCGACGAGGTGATGCGCGTAGTCGAGCATCCCGAGGTCGAACACCTCGAGTTCGGGGACGATGCCGCGCTCCTGCATGCGCGTGGCGAGCGCCTGGATCATCGCGGGTTCGTTCACGGACGCCTGCGTCGGGAAGTTCATCGAGCCGAGCGTCAGCGACGCCATCTCGGGCCGCGCCTCGCCCTCGAGGTCGAGCACCGCGGCGCGCTGCTCGAACGCACCGAACGTCCGGCCGCTCGTGGAAACGCACACGACGAGGTCCGGGGCCGCATACCTGACGGCGGTGATCACCTCCCGGTAGCGCTCCGGGCGCCATGTCGGCCGGCCCTGATCGTCGCGCGCGTGGAGGTGGATGATCGACGCGCCGAGCGCGCGGCACGCCGCGGCATCGCGCGCGATCGCCTCGGGAGTCACCGGCAGCGCCTGGTTGTCGCGCGGCATCGGGACCATGCCGGTGGGCGCGAGGTTGACGATGAGCGGCGCGGTGGTCATCGCCCGTCGATGCCCTCGCGCGTCACCCGAGCCGGCACGCCCATCACCTGGACGCGATCGGCGACGTCCCTTGTGACGAGCGCCCCGGCGCCGACGAGGCTGCCACGGCCGATCGCCAGCTTGTCGAGCACGATGGCGCCGATGCCCACGTAGGTGCACGGGCCGATCTCGCAGCAGCCACCGATGTTGGCACCCGGGCCGAGCGTCACGTAGTCGTGGACCACGGTGTGATGACCGATCAAGGCGCCACGGTTGACGATCGCGTGGCGGCCGATCTGTGCGTGTGCCCCGATGATCGCGCCTGCGCTGACGATCGCGCCCTCCGCCACGTGCGCGGTGCGCGAGATGCGTGCGCTCGGATGCACGAGCCGCGTGAACCGCAGGCCCAGCGCCGCGGCCTGATCGACGAAGCGGTGGCGATGCGTCGTGCTGAGCGCGCAGACGCCGACGTGGGTCGGCGCGAGCGCCGCAACCTCGTCGATCCAGTGGACCGGCAGGCCTTCCAGGCGGGTTCCCGCGCGCTCGCGGTCCATGTTCTCCACGAATCCCGCGACGACACTGCCGTCGACGTCCGACGCCAGGTCGGCGACTTCGACCGCGAACGTGCGTGTGCCGAGGATGAGCAGGCGCACCGGCGTGCTCACGACTCGCCGCCCGATGCCGCGAAGTCGCGGACGCCGCACACCACGCGGCCCAGGTCCTCGTCGTCGAGTTCCGCGTAGAGCGGCAGGCTCAGGATCTCCGCGAACACCTGTTCGGTCGCCGGCAGCGGAACGCTGAAGTCCGCGAAGACCGGGTGCAGGTGGTTGGGAATGTACTCGACGGATGTTCCGATGCCGCGCGCGCGCAGCCACGCCATCAGCTCGTCGCGGCGCCCGTCCCGCACGCGCACCACGTACGTGAATGGGCAGGTGTCGGGATCCGGCGTCGTGACGGGCGTGAGGCCGGGCAGGTCCGCAAGCGCCTGGTGATACTGCGCGACGATGGCCTGGCGGCGTGCGCGGAACTGCGGCAGGCGGAGCAGCTGCGCGAGACCGATCGCGGCGTTCATGTCGGCCATGTGCGCTCGCCAGCCGTGGCGCTCGACCGCGTACGCCCAGCCGGCTCCCTGCGCGTGACGGGCCCAGCCGTCGGCCGGGATCCCCAGCGTCCGCGCCGTGCGCAGGCGCGCCGCGAGCGCGTCCGAGTCCGTGGCGATGGCCCCGCCTTCGCCGCAGGTGATGTTCTTGATCGGGTCGAAACTGTAGCAGCCGGCGACTCCGAACGTGCCGAGCGGCCGGCCGCCGGCAGACGAGCCGAACGCGTGGGCCGCGTCCTCGACGATGGCCAGCCCGTGGTCGGCAGCCAGCGCCGCGAGCGCGGGCATGTCGCAGCAGGCCCCGGCGAAGTGCACGGGCATGACGGCGCGGACCGTGACTCCGTTGCGCCGGGCCTGCACCAGCCGCGCCAGGGCGTCGTCCACGTCGAGTTGCAGCGTGTCGGCGACGACGTCGCAGAACACCGGCGTCAATCGGGCGGCGACGATGGCATGAATCGAGGCGACGAAGGTCAGCGTCGGCACGAGCACGCCGCTGCCGGCAGGCAGATCCAGTGCCTCGAGCGCAAGATGGAGCGCCGCGGTGCCGCTGCTGACGGCGACGACGTGCGGCACGCGCAGGCGATCCCGGAGGGCCTCTTCGAATGCCTGCGTCGCCGCACCGGCCCCGAGCCAGCGGCTCTCGAACACGCGGGCCACCGCGGCGAGTTCCTGATCGCCGAGTGACGGTCTGTGCGTCGGAATGAAACGGCTCATCGTACGCCGAGCCGGCGGAATCTGCCTTCGCGCGGGCCGCGCGCATTGTAGCATCGTGGCGGAGACCACCAACCGCATGCGCATCACCGAAGTCGAAACCTTCATCGTCGGCAGCGACTGGCGCAACTTCACCATCTGCCGCCTGCACACCGACACGGGACTGACCGGGCTCGGCGAGTCGCGCATCCCGAACCATCCGCACGCACTCGAGGCCTACGCGCGCGCCGCGTCGCGTCACGTGATCGGGCGCGACCCGTTCGACATCGAGTCGCTCGTGCTGCGCATGCGGCGCGACGACTACTCGCGGCCCGGCGAGATCATGAGTTCGGGCATCGCGATCTTCGAGATGGCCTGCTGGGACATCGTCGGCAAGGCGCTGCAGCAGCCGGTGTATCGCCTGCTCGGCGGGAAGGTGCGCGACCGCATCCGCGCGTATGCGAATGGCTGGTACCGCGTCGAGCGCACGCCGGAGCAGTTCCATGCCGCGGCGAAGGCCGTCGCGGCGAGGGGCTACACCGCGCTCAAGTTCGACCCGTTCGGGCCGGGCTACTACGAGATCGACGTCGCCGAGCGTCGTCGTGTCGTCGCGCTCGTGGAAGCCGTGCGCGACGCCATCGGACCCGACGTGGAGATCCTGCTCGAGATGCACGGCCGCTTCTCGCCGGTGCAGGCCGTGCAGATCGTGAAGCTGCTGGAACCGTTCGGGCTCGGGTGGATCGAGGAGCCGGTGCCGCCCGAGAACCTGGCGGCGCTGCGGAGCGTGCGCGAGCAGTTGTCGGGCGTGACGATCGCGACGGGGGAGCGCATCCACGCGCGCCACGAGTTCCGCGAACTGTTCGACCTGCGCGCCGCCGACGTGATCCAGTTCGACGTCACGCACATCGGCGGGCTGCTCGAGAGCAAGAAGCTCGCCGCGCAGGCCGACGTGCACTACGTCACGATCGCGCCGCACAACGTCGGCGGGCAGATCTCGACGGCCGCCAACCTGCACCTCGCCGCCTGCACCACGAACTTCCGCGTGCAGGAGTACTTCAACGACTTTGCCGATCCCTGGGTGAAGGAGACGGCTCGCGGAGTTCCAGACGTCGTCGACGGCTACTTCGCGCTGCCGACGGCGCCCGGGCTCGGCGTCGAACTCGACGAAGCCGTGTGCGCGGCGCACCCGTGCGGCACCACGCACTTCAACCTCTTCACCGAAGGCTGGGAGAAGCGCGAGGGCGTGAAGGGCTGATCACGGGCGCCACTGCGCCGATTGCCCCCGCGGAATCGTGAGCGTCTCGAAACGATCCCCGAGGCTCCACTTCGCAATCCACACGATCTGGCCGACGTGGGCCGCCGTGTGCGCGAGCGAGCGCAGGACGGCCGCGTGCAGCGGCAGCGTCTCGCCGCGGATGACGACGGAGCGATCGAGGTCGTCGGGCCGGAGCACGGCCAGCGAGGCGTCCACCAGGTAGAAGCCGCGCGCCCATCCGGCCATCAGCGAGTCACGCGTGTCGTCGCGGCGGATCTCGAACTCGCCATCGCGGTCCCGGTCCGGCTTCTCGCCATCCGACGTGAGGACCTCGGTCCAGCGCGATCGGAGGTTGCCGCCGACGTGCTTGACGATGATCGCCAGGCTGTTGGACTCGGGGCCGGGGACGGAAAAGAACGTCCCGTCACCCACCTGCCCGAGCGCGCGCTCGGCCGTGCCGCGCAGCTTGCCGAACTCGACCCGCGCCGCCTCCATCCATCGCATCTCGACCTCGCTGCTCATCGGTTCACTCCCGTGTGGCGGCCCCCATGCAACGACCTTGCAGTGAAAGCCCGTCGCTACTATGCTTGCGGTACGCGCTTCTGAAATCATTACATGTGCTAATGACGCGCTGCGGGTGCCTGCCATGAAAGACACGATCGTCGAATACGGCGTCGAGATCCCCGCCGACCTCATGATCGCGCCGCCCGATCCTGACACGCTCGACCTGGAACCGGGCCATCCGGGGCTTGGCGACGCCGCGTACGTCGGGCGCCGCCGCGAGTTGTTCGCGTTGTGCCGGAGGCACCGCCTCGAGCGGCTCGGGCCCCCGCTCGTGGCCTACACGGAGGACGAGCAGCGCATCTGGCGGGATGTCAGTCCGAAGCTCGCCGAACTGCACCGCCAGCACGCGAGTCGGATCTACCTCGATGCCAAGCGGACGCTCGGCATCGGTGCTGGCGAGATCCCCCAACTCCGGCACCTCAGCGCGAGGCTCGAGGAGGCGACGGGCATGCACCTGGTGCCGGCGGAAGGCCCGATTGCCTACCGGACGTTCTACGGATACATCGCCGACCGCGGATTCCCGGTGACGCAGTTCATCCGGCACGGGTCGCACCCGGAGTTCACGCCGGAGCCCGACATGATCCACGACTGCCTGGGGCACGTGCCGCCGCTGATGGATCGCGACTACGCGGAACTGCTCACCCGCATCGGCCAGGCCGTGATGGCGGCGACGACGGGTGAGCAGGTGCTCGCGTTGAAGCGTGTGAGCTGGTACAGCATCGAGTTCGGCCTGATCCAGGAGGAGGGCGACACCAGGGTCTATGGCGCCGGCATCCTGTCGTCCACGAGCGAGATCCCGTTCTCGCTGTCGGACGACGTCGAGCGGCGGCGCTGGCGGACCGAGGAGGTCATTGCCGCCGACTACGATCCGTCGCGGATGCAGTCGCTGCTCTTCGTGGTGCCCTCGTTCGCGTTCCTGCGCTTCGAGGTCGAGCAACTGGTGCAGCGCCTCGGCCTCGCCGTGCCGCCTACAGGCCGAACATCCCGTACACAATCCACGCCTTCATCGACTCCCGATACGGTGCCACGAGCGTCTTGTTGATCTCGGGGACGCCGGTACCGACCGTGTCCGCGGGGCGCGCCGGCGGATTGTCGGCGGCATCGGCGGCCGCAGTCGCCGCATCGGCCGTGCGCGATGCCAGGTCGCGGAGCGCCTCGATGTCGCCGCCCTGCACCTGCCCGGCCAGCTCGCGCAGGTCGATGCCGGTCATGGCGACGCCGGCGGCCTCGTAGAACCGGGCCTTCACCCAGCCGTACTCGGCCAGCGAGAACTGCTGCGCGTTGAGCGCGTCCACCTGGGCGCGCTTGGCCTCGGCGATGAACCCGAACAGGTCCCGATAGGCGCCGACGAGTTCGCCGATGTTCCGGGTCTCGGCGCCCGCGTCGCCCATGGCCTTGTACTTGGCCTGCAGTTCGCCCGCCCGCGCACCGATCCGGCGATGGACCTCCTGCTGCACCGCGACGTACCGCGTGACCTGCGCCTCGTTCAGCGTGCCTTCCGGCGGTGCCGTGAAGGCGGCGGTGTTGGCGACCTGCGCATCGAGGTCGGCAACCTCGCCGAGCTGACTCATCGAGGCGACGAACGTGCGTGCCGGCTTGTAGACGAAGTAGTACCCGCCGACGGCGCCGGCAATGGCCAGGAGCACGACGACGAGGCCGCACCCCAACGCAATCTTCTTCACGCAGCGAACTCCTTGTAGTCTTGGAGGCGAGTGTCTCGCCCGTTCTGCTCAACGTTGCCCGCGCGCCCGCTGAACACCGCGGGGCGGCGCATCACCCGCCGGGGAAGCCTGGCGATGCTTGCCGGCCTTCCGTTCGCCCTCACGGGCGTCGTCCACGGTATCGCACCCCGGCCGTTGTTCGACGGCCGCACCCTCGGCAAGTGGAAGCCGGTCAACTTCGGCGGCGAGGGCGAGGTGTCGGTCGTGGACGGCGCCATCCGCCTCGAACGCGGCAACGACCTCACCGGGGTCGTGTGGACGGGCGACCTGCCGGGCCCGTCGTTCCGCCTCGCGATGGAGGCGCGGCGCCTCGACGGCACCGACTTCTTCTGCACCGTGACCGTGCCGGCCGGCGGGTCCTACTGTTCGTTCGTCGTCGGCGGGTGGGGCGGGAGCGTCGTCGGATTCTCGAGCCTCGACGGACTCGACGCCTCGGAGAACGAGACGAGCCGCGGCATGCGCCTCGAGGACGACCGGTGGTACCGCGTGGCGGTGGACGTCACGCCCTCGCACATCAGGGGCCTCGTGGACGACGAGGTGGTCGCGGAGGCGGCGCTCGCGGGCCGCGACGTGGACGTGCGCATCGAGATGCTGCCCTGCCGCCCGATCGGCATCGCGAGCTGGCGCACGACGAGCGACATCCGCAACATCACGCTCGACGACCGGCGCTGATCACCCCCCGCGCGTGTGCATCTCGAGTTGCGGCGCGCGCCGGAGGTCTTCGACCCGGATGAAGGCGCCGCGGTTGCCGGTGGCGAGGCGGGCCTCCGCGCCCCGATCGGCGCGCGCGCGCCACGTGCCGGCGACAAGGGCCGACAGCGCGTCGTCGCTTGCCCCGTCGCGCAGGGGCGCGCGGATGTCGAGGCCCTCGGTCGCGTAGAGGCACGAGTAGAGGTGGCCGTCCGCCGTGAGGCGGATGCGATCGCATGTCGCGCAGAACGGCGTCGTCGTCGAGGCGATGATGCCGAAGACCTGCCCTGACGGAAGGCGGAAGCGTTGGGCCGGCGCCGGGCCGTCGGGGGGCAGCGCCTCGACGGCACCGAACGCCGCGGTGACGCTCGCCAGGATGTCGGCCCGCGACACCACACGCGTCGGCTCCCACTGCGTCGCTCCCGGCACGTCCATGTACTCGATGAACCGGATTTCGGCGCGACGCTCGGCTGCAAACCCGAGCAGGTCGGCGATCTCGTCGTCGTTGGTGCCACGCATCAGCACGGTGTCAAGCTTGATCGCGCCGAACGTGGCCACAGCCGCGTCGATGCCCGCGAGGACATCGGCCAGCTGATCCCGCCGTGTGAGGGCCGCGAACCGATCGCGGCGCAGCGTGTCGAGGCTCACGGTGAGACGGTGCAGGCCGGCCGCGCGAAGCGGCGCGGCCTGGGGAGCCAGGAGCACCCCGTTGGTGGTCATCGCGAGGTCGTCGATCGCATCGATGGCGCGCAGGTGCGCGATGAGCCCCGCGAGATCTGCGCGCAGCAGCGGCTCACCGCCCGTCAGCCGCACATGACGCACACCGAGCGTCGTGAACAGGCGGGTGATGCGCGCCAGTTCCTCGAAGGTCAGCAGGGTGGCCCGGGGCAGCCAGACGTAGTCAGGCTCCGGCATGCAGTACGCGCAGCGGAGGTTGCAGCGGTCGGTCACGGAGATGCGCAGGTGGCCGAGCGGCCGCTGCCATCGGTCGAGGATCACGCCCCGATTATCCCAGAAGCCCGAGGCGCCGGCGCGTCTTGCGCTATCGTGCGGGCGATGACCTCGGCAGGACGCGCGCGGTTCGGGATCGGGTCGGAGCGGGACGCGTGGGCCGCATCCCTGGAATCCCCGTCGGAGATTCGAGAGGCACACGACGTCGGGGACGTGCTGCCGGTCGTCGAGTGGGCCGAGGCCGAGGCGCTGGCAGGGCGATGGGCCGTGCTGCTGCTGTCGTACGAAGCGGCGCCGGCGTTCGACGATGCGCTGCGGACGCGCGAGGCTGCCTCCGTGCTGCCGCTTGCATGGGCGGCAGCCTACGATCAGGCGGCCGACGTCTGCTGGCTGGCCCCGGAGGCCATGCAGGATCCGCCGGTCGTGGACTGGCGGCCCGCCATCGACGAGGCCCGCTTCACGCGCGACATCGCGTCGGTCATCGACCACATCCGCGCGGGCGATACCTACCAGGTCAACTACACGTTCCCGCTGACGGGTCGTCTCGCGGCGGACCCGTGGGACTGGTTCGACGCGTGCGCCCGCGAGGCCGCCGTGCCCTATGCCGCGTGCATCGACACGGGCGATGCGGTCGTCGTCAGCCTGTCGCCGGAGCTGTTCCTCGAGCGCACGGGGGCACACGTCCGCATGCGCCCGATGAAGGGAACGGCGAGGCGCGGCCGCTGGCCCGACGAGGACGCCCGCCTCGCGAGCGAACTCACGGTGAGCGAGAAGGCGCGTGCCGAGAACCTGATGATCGTGGACCTGCTGCGCAACGACATCGGTCGGGTGGCCGCCACGGGCAGCGTGACGGCAAGGGACCTGTGCCGCCTCGAGCGCTATCCGACGGTCTGGCAGCTGACGTCGGCCGTCGAGGCCGTGCTGCCGGCGTCCACGTCGCTCGGCGACCTGCTGCGCGCGACATTCCCGTGCGGATCGGTGACCGGTGCTCCCAAGGTCAGCACGATGCAGATCATCGCGGGGCTCGAAGACGCCGCGCGCGGCCTGTACACCGGAGCGATCGCGCTCATCCGACCCGGCGGCGACGTCGTGTCGAGCGTCGCGATTCGCACCGCCGTCGTCGATCGGCGGTCGGGTGTCGCGACGTTCGGTGTCGGGGCGGGCATCACGGCGGATTCGCGGGCCGCCGAGGAATGGGCCGAGTGCCTCGCGAAGGCCCGCGTCGTGCGCCAGCCGGCGGTGCCAGACGACGCGCGGCTGTTCGAGACGATGCGCCTCGCGGATGGCGTGATCGTCCGGCGCGACCGGCATGTCGCACGCATGCTGGCGTCGGCGGCGCTCTTTGGTTGGGACGCGGACGGCGCGCGCGTCGAGGCCGCGCTCGACGCGCTCACACGTCGGCATCCCGCCGGTGTGTGGCGGGCGCGTGTGTGGCTCGACCGCCGCGGCGGTGTCGAGACGGCGGCCGATCCGTTCGAGGCGGACCCGCGGCCCTGGCGGGTGGCGCTGGCTACTGCGCCGGTGGACACGCGCAGCCCCCTGCTGTTCAACAAGACGACGCGGCGCGATGTGTACGACGCCGCGCGTGCCGGGGCGCCCGCGGGGCTCGACGACTTGCTGCTCTGGAACACCAGGCGCGAGCTCACGGAGGCCACGCGGGCCAGCGTCGTCGTCGAGATCGACGGCGAACGGGTCACGCCCCCTGTCGCGTGCGGACTGCTGCCAGGCACGATGCGTGAGGAACTGCTTGCGAGTGGGGCGGTGCGCGAGCGGATCGTCCGGATGGACGACCTGCCGCGAGCTTCCGGCCTGTGGCTCGTGAACAGCCTGCGCGGATGGATCGACGTCACGCTGGAGGCGTAGGCGCCGGGGGCGCTTCCGGCCGGCCGCGGTCCCCCCGACAGAAAAGGCTTGACGAACTACTAACTACTTAGTAGATCGTAGTGCATGGCTCCGGCTCCACCGCTGACCCCGCAGGAACTCGCCATCATGAAGGTCGTCTGGCGCCTCGGCACCGCGACGGTACGCGAGGTGCACGACGTGCTCCGCCGCGAGCGGCGTGACGACCTCGCCTACACGACTGTGCTGACGATGATGCGCATCCTCGAGCAGAAGGGGATTCTCGCCAAGTCGGCCGATGCCGACTCGCGGGCGCATCGCTACAGGCCCGTGCGTACGGAGCGGCAGACGATGCGCCTCATGGTCCGGGAGTTCGTGGACCGCGTGTTCGACGGTGCGGCCGACTCGCTCGTGGCGCACCTGGTGTCCGATCGCAAGCTCTCGGCGCGCGATCGCGAGGAAATCCGCAGGCTGCTCGACAAGGAGGACTGATGTCCCCGTACGCCTTCGTCGCGACCTGGCTCGTGCAGAGCACCGGACTCGGGCTCTGCGTCCTGCTGCTGCCGCGGTTGTTCCGCGTCACCAGTCCGCATCAGCTGACCTGGTGGTGGGGCTCCAACGTGGGCGCCGTCCTGCTCGCGCCGCTGATGCCGCTGATGCTGCCCGCGAGGGGTGGCGCGGCGGTGCCCATGGCGACATTCGTCGAGAGCGCCACCATCGCGGTCGCGCCGGGCCTTCAGGCCGCGTCGGCGCCGTCGGCATTCGCCGTCCTCGTGCTCGTCTGGACTCTCGGCGCGGCGATCCGGCTCGCATGGCTTGCTGCCGGGCATCGCCGCTTGCTGCGTCGGGTGTCGGGTGCGACGCGCGTCGATGACGATCCGGCACTCGTTCGTGCTCGCAGCCTCGTCCCGCCCCGCGGACGTGGCTTCCCGCTCGCGTCGGTACCCGTGGACGTCCTCGCCACTGCATCGGCCTCTCCGTGTGCGTTCGGGTGGCGGCGGGTCCGCATCCTGGTTCCGCATGCGTTGCGCGCGCAGCCCGAGCCGCAGCGCGTGGCCGTCTACCTCCACGAACTGCTGCACGTGGCACGAGGGGACGTGCACCACGCGTGGGCCGACGAGGTCGTGCGCCTCGTGTGCTGGTGGCAGCCAGCGGCGTGGTGGCTGCTCGCGCGGCTGAAGCTCGCGCGCGAGCACGAGGTGGATCGCGAGGTCGTCACGCGCACCGGTCGCGCACGCGCGTACGTGGAAGCACTCGTGTGGTGCAGCACGCTGCGACCCGTGCTGTCGTTCGGGCCCCATGCCGGCGGCCCGCGTCACGCGCTCGTGCGGCGCGTGGCCGTCATCTGCAAGGGAGGCGAAGAGATGTCACGGACCCGTCGATGGACAACGAATGCGGCGATGATCGCCATTGGTGGAGCCGTAGCGGGCACGCTCGGCCTCGTCGCGCCGCTGCGCGCGACAGTCGGTCAGGACGGTTCGAGGATCGTATCGGACCAGGGTCCGCTCGAACGAATCGCGGTGCTCCCGACGCTCGACGCACCGGCGCCGCGGCGCGTGGTGAATGTCGAGCCGGTCGTCCATGGTGACTCGACGTTCGTCTTCCGTTTCCGCGTGCACGTCGTCGTGGACGAGAGCGGGCGCGTGGCCGAAGCACGTATACCGGCGGCCGTGCCCCCCGACGTGCCGACGCATGGCGACGCGGCGCGCGTCGGGCTCGCGCTCGACCTGCGCAATGCGTGGACCAGTTCGCGCGCGGCCGTCCTCGATGCCGTGCGCCAGTGGCAATTCGAGGCGCCAGCCGCGGCGCCGATGCTCCTGCTGACCGACGTCGTCGTGGGCCCGGCTGGTGCCGGGGGGGCGCTGGGAGGTCCGGAGAGCTCGGCCACCGGGCAGGCAGGCGCTGTGCGTGAGCCGCTCCGCATCGGCGGCACCATCGGCCCGCCGAAGAAGATCGTCGACGTGCCACCTGCCTACCCGCAGGTCGCAAAGGACGCCGGCGTGTCAGGGGTCGTCATCGTCGAGGCGACGATCGACACCGAGGGCCGCGTGCAGGATGTCCGGCTGCTCCGCAGCATCCCCCTGCTCGACCAGGCGGCCATCGACGCGGTGAAGCAGTGGCGCTACACGCCGACGTGGCTCAACGGCGAGCCCGTGCCGGTGACGATGACGATGACGATCAACTTCACGCTGCAGTGACGACCGATGATGTGGCGATGC
Organism: uncultured Luteitalea sp.; assembly: GCA_934541105.1. GTDB lineage: Bacteria > Acidobacteriota > Vicinamibacteria > Vicinamibacterales > Vicinamibacteraceae > Luteitalea. The sequence continues at coordinate 200,979 of CAKTDA010000004.1, forward strand.
GGTCACAGGTGTAACCGCCGGACTCGTCCGGCGGACGCCATGACTCGATTCCTGGCCGCCGCCCTCGTAGTGGCGCTGCAGGCGGCGTGTGCGCGCCAACCGGTCGTTGCCGTTCCCGATCCGTCGGTCGCGCGGCTTGCCGCGGCAGACGCCGATGCGTCGGCGGGCTGTTACCGATGTCTTGCCGCGGCACTCGACGGCTACGAGGCGGTGCTGCGCGGTCGCGCGGCCGGGGTCGCTGACGCCGATGTCGCCACGCGTGCCTATCGCGTTGCGGTGCAACTTGCCGTGCGGGAGCGGCTGATTGGATTGTGGCCGGGGGCCTACCAGGACGCGCCTGCGCGGCATCGCGATGGCGCGCCGCCCGCTGACGTCGCCTCCGCCGAGGAGGTCCTCGGCGTCCTGCCGTGGCGGCGGGGCACGCTCGGAATCGGCACCGGCATGTCGATCGGGCGCGAGGCACTTCCGAGGCTGCGGGCCCGCCGCGCGATCCTCGAGCGCTCTGTGGACAGCGACCCATGGGCCGCGACGCTCCTGCTTGCGCTCGTGGGCTCGTCTCCGGTCATCCTCATCGAGGAGGGTCAGCGGGCTCCTGACCCGAGGGCGCGCAACCTCGACCCCGATGCGTGGCGCGTGCTGCATCCCGACGACATGTCGCTCGCCTTCACCCGGCTCATGCTGCTGCGCTCGTCGATCGACGACGTGACGACGTTTCGCGCAGCCAACCCCGGCTTCGTCGAGTCGCTCGTCCTCATCGGCGACGCCGAACTCGAACGCGGCCGGCTCGTCTCGGCGGAGGAAGCCTTTGCCGAGGCCCTCGCGGCGTTGCCCGACCTCCTGCCGGCGCTCGTCCTGCGAGGCGACATCCGGCAGCGGATGGAAGACTACGGCACGGCCCTCGACTCGTACGACGGGGTGCTCGCGCGGTCGCCCGAACATCGGGAGGCGTTGCTCGGACGCGTGAAGTCCCTGGGCTTCATGGGACGTCACGACGACGCGGTTGCCGCGGCCGACCGGCTGCTGTCGCTCGACAGCTGGTATCTCGGTGAGGGCCACTACTGGAAGGCGTGGAACCTGTTCAACCTGCGTCGCCTCGACACGGCGCGCGTGTCGGTGGACGACGCGCGGCGGCTGCTCGTGAACGCCGACGTGCACTACCTCGGCGCCGTGATTGCGTTCCGTCAGGGGCGGCAGGACGACGCCCTGCGCGATTTCGACGCCGCAATCGATCTCGAGGACCGGCATTGCGAGGCGCACTTCGATCGTGCCGCGCTGTACCTGGTGCGGCGCAGATGGGACAAGGCCGGCGCCGGCTTCGATGCGGCGTACGACTGCCACGTCGCCAGGACGCCGACGTTCGAGCAGCGGCTGGCCGACGCGCGCGAGGCCCGGATGGCCGACGACGCGCGAGTGGCGCTCGTGGCGCGCCGCGAACTGGCGCTGCGCGAGCATCATCACCAGCGCGCCTGGGCGCGTTACAACGCGGCGGTCGCGCACGCGAACGTCGGCAACGAGGCGGTGGCCACGGCGCGCGTCGAGGAGGCGCTGTCGATTGGCGGCCCGGCCGCCGACGCGGCGCGCGATCTGCTGGCGCAGTTGCGCCCGCGCGCCGTTCCATAGGCGGTTACGGTTCGGGGGGGGCCGCCGCCTTCTTCGGAGGCGCGGTGAAGTCAGGTGCCGGGTCACCGAAGATGTGGTGGTTGAACCACAGCAGGTTGTGCTGCATGGCGGCCCGCATCGCCTTCGGCTTCGTGAGCCCGTGCCCGAATCCCTTGTAGACGATCATCTCCACCGGCACGCCACGATCCTGCAGGCCCTGCCGCAGCTCGTACGCGTTGGCGATCGGCACGCGGCGATCGAACTCGCCGTGCTGGATCAGCGTCGGCGTCTTCGCGCCCATGACGTAGGACATCGGTGACGTCTTGCGGTAGATCTCCGGGTCCTGTGCCGGGTCGGCGTCGAGATACTGGATCGTGAACGGCGTGATGTCGGTGTTGTAGTAGTACGTCGCCCAGTTCGAGATGCCGGCGCCCACCGAGATGGCCGCGAACCGGGTGGTGGACGTCGTCAGGAACGCCGAGATGTACCCGCCCTGACTCCAGCCCATGCACCCGAGCCGTCCGGGATCCACCAGGCCGCGCGCCACGAGCGCGTCGATACCCGAGAGGACGTCCCAGGCGTCGCCGACGCCGAGGTTGCGGACGTTCAACTGCCGGAAGCGCTGGCCGTACCCCGCGCTGCCGCGGTAGTTGACCTTCAGCACCAGCGCACCCCGGGCGGCCCAGATGTCGGCAGGGTAGTAGCGCCCGTCGATGGCCTGCGGCCTGTCGATGCCCGTCGGCCCTCCGTGAATCACGCACAGCAGCGGATGGCGGCGCGACGCGTCGAAGTCACGCGGCTTGATCAGCACGCCCTCGATCGTCTCGCCGTCGGTGCTCGTCCAGCTGATGACTTCGCGCGTCGCGAGCTGCCACGCCTCGAGGCGTTCCGATCGCGTGGTGAGGGCTTTGGCCGCGAACGTGCCGACGGCGCTGACGTGGACCTCGGGCAGTGTCGTCGCCGAGGACCCGATGAACGCCACGGTGCGCCCATCGCGCGTGAGCGACGCCGCGTGCAGGATGAGTGCAGCCGGGGCCGACACCCGGGCGACGGTGCCCGACGTCGGCGCGACACGGAACAGGTGCGCCGCCGTCCGCTGGAGCGCCGTGAAGTAGAGCCCGGTCGGCGTCCAGGCGACGATGCTCACGTTCTCGTCGAAGTCGTCGGTGACCGAAGCCGGCGTGCCGCCGGCTGCATCCACGATCGCGACGCGCGAGTTGGCGTGGTAGAAGCGCGGTTCGCCCATGGCCGACTGGAAGGCGACGCGGCGGCCATCGGGCGACCACTGGGGGTTGCTGTCGGGCCCTGCCTGCGCGACGAGCGTCCGCACGCCATCGTCGGCGAGATCGAGGACGAAGAGGTCCGCCGAGTCGCCGTCCACGAGGTCCGGCGTGCGCGTGGCACCGAACACGACGCGCGTGCCGTCGGGCGACACGGCGAACGCCTGAACGTGGCGCTCCGTGCCGCGCGTCCGCTGGCGCGCCTTCGCGGGCGCCTGCATGGCCTCGGCGACCGGGAGCGTCCAGAGCTGGGTGTAGCGGTAGTCGCGGCGCACGAGCGTGAACTCCCCGTACGCGTCCGTGCGGGCCTTCTCCTTCGGGTCCTCGCCTTCAGGCCCCGCGAACACGATGGCGACGCCGTCCGGACTCCACTCGTGATTGCCGACCGCCGCGTCGTGTTTCGAGAGGACCAGCGCCTCACCGCCGTCCGGACGGATGGCGTGGATCTGGGGCTTGCCGTCGTGCTCGCGGATGAACGTGATCCAGCGGCCGTCTGGCGACCATTCGATGTCGCCGACCGAGTGCCTCCCGCGCGTCAGCTGCGTGACCGCGCCGCCCTGCGTGTCCACGACCATCAGCTGCGACACGAAGGCGTCGCGCTCCCAATCGGTGAACGATTCCTCGTAGGCGATCCAGCGGCCGTCGGGGGAGATCGACGGCGACGCGATGGAGCCGACCTCGATCAGCTCGTCGATGGTCGGGACGCGTGGCGGGGGCGCGGTCTGCGCGACCGCGACGGCTGGCAGCAGGCAGGCCGCGGCCGCGACGACGGTCGCGACGCGGCGGAAGAGGGCAGACGAACACTCGGCGGCCATGCGGATCTCCTCCTGATGGAGCCGCATTGTAGCCGCCGAGCCTGTTGACGGTACGTGGCGCGTCCGGCCGTCGACTGCGCTCGGGCTGCGGGCACGCACCCTGCGTGCGCACCCGACACCCGATACCCGGTCCTACGCGTTGACCGGGGCGTTCTGTTCCTGCGGCTTGTGCGTGACCGGGTTGAGGAACGGCATCATCGCGCGCAGCTTCGCGCCGACGTCCTCGAGCGTCTGGGTCTGTTCGTCGGCACGGACCTTGTTGAACCACGGCCGGCCCGTCTCGTTCTCCTCGATCCACTTCTTCGCGAACGTGCCGTCCTGGATCTCGGCGAGCACCTGCTTCATCGCCTTGCGCGTCTCGGCGGTGACGATGCGCGGGCCGGTGTAGTAGTCGCCGGCCTCGGCGGTGTCGCTGACCGAGTAGCGCATGTAGTTCAGGCCGCCGCGGTACATCAGGTCCACGATCAGCTTCAGCTCGTGGAGGCACTCGAAGTAGGCGATCTCGGGCTGGTAGCCGGCCTCGACGAGCGTCTCGAAGCCCGCCTTCACGAGTTCCGCCGTGCCGCCGCAGAGCACGGCCTGCTCACCGAACAGGTCGGTCTCGGTCTCCTCGGTGAAGGTCGTCTCGATCACGCCCGCCCGCGTCACGCCGATGCCCCGCGCATACGACATCGTCAGCGCGCGTGCCGTGCCGCTCGCGTCCTGGTGGATGGCCACGAGGCCGGGCACGCCGCCGCCCTCCTCGAACACCTCGCGCACGCGATGGCCCGGCGCCTTGGGGGCCACCATCGTCACGTCGACGTCGGCGGGCGGCACGATGGTGCCGTAGCGGATGTTGAAGCCGTGCGCGAACATCAGCGTCTTGCCGGCGCCCAGGTTCGGCAGGATGTCCTTCGTGTAGACCGCCGGCTGCACCGTGTCGGGCGCCAGCAGCATGATCACGTCGGCTTCCTTTGCCGCGTCGGCCACGCTCACCACGCGGACGCCGGCCGCCTGGGCCTTGGCCGCCGACGTGCTGCCGGTCCGCAGTCCGATGCGGACGTCCACGCCGCTGTCCTTCAGGTTCAGCGCGTGCGCGTGACCCTGCGAGCCATAGCCGATGATCGCGACCTTCTTGTTCTGGATGAGGGAGAGGTCGGCGTCGTTGTCGTAGTAGATTTTTGCGGCCATCGTTGTCCGGGAAAGGGCCTTCAGCCTGCGGCCTCCAGCCTGCCTGGCGCCGCCACGGTGACCATGGCGGCGCGTGTCTACACCGAATGCGAGAGGACGTCCTCTTCGGCCTTGTCGGCGGGGAAGTCCTGGTCGGCAGCGGGCGGCTTGCTGGCCGTTCCCGTGCCGCGGAGCATCGCGAGCCGGCCCGTGCGGGCAATCTCGAGGATGCCGTACGGCTCGAGCACCTCGATGAGGCTCCGCACCTTGTCCTCGTTGCCGGTGATCTCGACCACCAGCGACTCGGGCGAAACGTCGATGATACGCGCCCGGTAGACCTGCGCGATCTGGAAGATCTGCGCGCGCGTCTCGGGTGTCGTCTTCACCTTCATGATCCCGAGCTCGCGGAAGATCGACGGCTGGCGCGAGACGTTGTCCACGCGCAGCACCTCGAGCAGCTTGTACAGGTTGGCCTCGATGCGACGCGCGCCGAACTCGTCGGCCTCGACGGCAATCGTCATCCGCGAGACGCCGGGCGTCTCCGTGTGGCCGACCGTGATCGAATCGATGTTGAAGCCGCGTCGCCGGATGAGCCCGCTCACGCGGGTCAGGACGCCGGGCTGGTCCTCGACGAGCACCACGAAGGTGTTCATGCGTCTGCTCCCGTCTCGACGATGGCGCTGGGGCGCCGGATCATGTTGTGGAGGTCGTTGCCGGCGGGCACCATCGGATACACCGAGTCCTCCTGCTCCACGCGGAAGTCGATGAGCACCGTGCCCTGGTGCGTGCGCGCCTCACGCACGGCGGGCACGACGTCGGCGCGCGTGGTGACCTGCCGCGCCTTCAGCCCGAACGCCTCGGTCAGCTTCACGAAGTCCGGGTTGACGAGCGGCGTGGCGGCATAGCGGCGCTCGTAGAAGAACTCCTGCCACTGGCGCACCATGCCGAGGAAGCCGTTGTTGATGATCGCGATGTTGATGTCGATGCCTTCCTGCGCGATCGTCGCCAGTTCGCACATCGTCATCTGGAAGCCGCCGTCGCCGACGACGACCCACACTTCCGCGTCGGGGCGCGCGACCTTCGCGCCGACCGCCGCCGGCAGCGCGAAGCCCATCGTGCCGAGGCCGCCCGACGTGATCAGCGAGCGGCGTTCCTCGTGCTTGTAGTACTGCGCCTCCCACATCTGGTGCTGGCCGACGTCGGTGACGACGATCGTCTCGCGGTCGCGGGTCTCGCGCCACAGGTCGTTGATGACGTGCGCGGCGTAGAGGTGGCCGTTGTCGGGCAGGTTCTGGATGTCGCGGACGGCGGAGTCGCCCTTGAGCATCGAGATGTAGTCGATCCAGTCGCTGCGATCGCACGCGTCAATCGAGGGCAGCAGCGCCTCGAGCGTCGAGCGCAGATCGCCGATCAGCCCGACGTCCACGCGGACGTTCTTGTTCAGTTCCGCCGGGTCGATGTCGATGTGGATCTTCTTCGCGTTGGGCGCGTACGTCTTGACGTTGCCCGTCACGCGGTCGTCGAAGCGCATGCCGAACGCGAGCAGGAGGTCGGCTTCCTGGATCGCCGTGTTGACCCACGCCTCGCCGTGCATGCCCATCATGCCGAGGTTCAGCGGGTGGCTTGCCGGAATCGCGCCGAGGCCGAGCAGCGTCGTCGCAATGGGCACGTTTGCCTGTTCGGCGAACTTCAGCACCGCCTCGCGCGCGTTCGACAGTTCGATGCCGCGGCCGGCGAGGATGAGCGGGCGCTTGGCCGAGTGAATCAGCTCGAGGGCCTGCTCGACTTCACGCGAGCTCGGCGTGTGCGCCGGGCGGTAGCCGCGCAGCTTCGGCTCCTCGGGCCACACGAACTCGCAGGCCGTCTGCTGGCAGTCCTTCGTGATGTCGATGAGCACCGGGCCGGGGCGGCCGGACCGCGCGATGTAGAACGCCTCGCGCACCACGCGCGCGACGTCCTCGGGACGCGTCACGAGGTAGTTGTGCTTGGTGACCGGCAGGGTGATGCCGGTGATGTCGGTCTCCTGGAACGCATCGGACCCGATCGCCTTGCTGCCGACCTGTCCGGTGATGCAGACGAGCGGCACCGAGTCCATCATCGCGGTGGCGATGCCGGTGACCATGTTCGTGGCACCGGGGCCGCTCGTCGCGATGGCGACACCGACCTGTCCCGTGGCGCGCGCGTAGCCGTCGGCCATGTGCGTGGCGCCCTGCTCGTGGCGCACGAGGATGTGGCGGATCGGGTAGTCGAGCATCGCGTCGTACGCCGGCAGGATCGCTCCGCCGGGGTAACCGAACACGCAGGTGACGCCTTCGCGCACCAGGCTCTCCCACAGGATTTGGGCTCCGGTCTTCTTCATAGTCGATCTCACATGGCGCGTTCGGGGCACGCGCCGTCCCTTGTTGCGGCGGTCCTACCTGGCGACGGGTTCGCGCGTGGGCGCGACCTGCGGTGTCGTGGCCGGGCGCGTCACGGCCCCCTGGGAGGCCGACGACACGAGGCTCGCGTACTTGGCCATCACGCCGGTCGTGTAGCGCGGCGGCGGCGGCACGTACGCCGCGAGGCGGCGCGCGATCTCCTCGTCGCTCACCGCCATGTCGAGGCGGCGGGCCTTCAGGTCGAACGTCACGACGTCGCCATCGCGGATGGCGGCAATCGGTCCGCCGGCGACGGCTTCCGGGGCGACGTGACCGGCCATGAGGCCGCGCGTGGCGCCCGAGAAGCGGCCATCGGTGAGCAGGGCCACCGAGTTGCCGAGGCCGGCGCCCATGATGGCGGCCGTGACGCCGAGCATCTCGCGCATCCCGGGGCCGCCCTTCGGCCCCTCGTGGCGGATGACGACCACGTCGCCGGCCGTGATGCGGCCCGCCTGGACGGCCGCAAAGGCGTCCTCCTCGTGCTCGAACACGCGTGCCGGTCCCTGGTGGCCGGCAAGCGACGATCCGGCGACCTTCACGACGCAGCCCTCGGGCGCGATGTTGCCGTGCAGGACCAGCAGGCCGCCGGTCGGCTTGAGCGGCGTGTCGAGCGGACGCACGACGTCCTGGCCCGGCGTCTCGACAACGGCGGCGGCTTCCTCGCCAATCGTCCGCCCGGTGATCGTGGGTGCGGTGCCGTCGATGAGGCCTGCCGCCGCGAGTCGCTGGCAGACGAGTCCCGTGCCGCCGGCCCGGTGCAGGTCCGCCGCGACGTAGCGCCCGCCGGGCTTCAGGTCCGCGAGCAGCGGCGTGCGGTCGTTGATCGCGTTGAAGTCCTCGATGCCGAGGGGCACGCCGGCTTCGGTCGCGATCGCGATGAGGTGCATCACCGCGTTGGTCGATCCGCCGGTTGCCACGACGCCGGCAATGGCGTTCTCGAGCGACGTCCGCGTGATGAGGTCGCGCGGACGCACGCCGCGGTGCAGCAGGTCGAGCGCCAGCCGGCCGGCCTGTTCGGCAGCGGCTTCCTTTGCCGGGTTCGTCGCGGGGATGCTCACGCTGCCCATGGCCGCGATGCCGAGGAACTCGGCGACCATCGCCATCGTGTTGGCCGTGAACTGGCCGCCGCAGGCGCCCGCACCGGGGCACGCCTTGTCCTCGAGATCCTTCAGCTCGACGAGCGTGATGCGGCCGGCAGCCTGCGCGCCGACGCCTTCGAACACGTCCTGGATCGTGACGTCCCGGCCCTGCCACGAGCCAGGCTCGATCGAGCCGCCGTAGAGGATCACGCCCGGGATGTTCAGGCGCGCGAGCGCCATGATCGTCCCCGGGATGGTCTTGTCGCAGCCGCACAGCATCACCACCGCGTCGAGGTGATGCCCGAACGTCACGAGCTCGATCGAGTCGGCAATCACCTCGCGGCTCACGAGCGAGGCGCGCATGCCTTCGGCGCCCATCGTGATGCCGTCCGACACCGCGATCGTGTTGAACTCCATCGGCGTCCCGCCGGCCTTGCGCACGCCGTCCTTCACGTGCTCGGCGAGGCGGCGCAGGTGGAAGTTGCAGGGGCCGATCTCGGTCCAGGTGTTGGCGATGCCGACGAGCGGCTTGGCCAGATCCTCGTCGGTGAAGGCGCAGGCCTTCAGCATCGCCCGGGCCGCGGCGCGGTTCGGGCCGTCGGTGAGCGCGGCGCTCTTGTGCTTGTTCAGGTCGGTCATGCGCGGTCTCCCGCCGCGACGGCCGTGCCTGCCGGCGCTGCGGCGCGGGGCAGCAGCGTGGAGGCGTAGGAGCCGAGGTTGCGGAGCATGGGAGCGAACTCGTCGAGGTGCGCCAGGGCGCGCACGCAGCGCGCGTCCTGCGCGCCGACCGCAAGGTCGGCGTAGAAGAGGTACTCCCACGGGCGCCCGGGAATCGGGCGCGATTCGAGTTTCGTCAGGTCGATGCCCCGCAGCGCGAACACGCTCAGCGCCTTGAACAGGGCGCCAGGCTCGTTGGCCAGCGAGAACACGACCGTCGTCTTGTTCGTGGCGGCGCCGCTCGTCTCGAGCGGCCTCGGCGACACGACGATGAAGCGGGTGATGTTGTCGGCGAAATCCTGGATGCCCGAGGCCAGCACCTGGAGGCCGAAGACCGCCGCCGCGCGCTCGGACGCAATCGCCGCCGCGCCGCGCAACTGCTTGTCGGTGATGAGCTTCGCGCTGCCCGCGGTGTCGTAGGTGGCCACGACCTCCACGTCCGGCAGGCTGCGCAGGTAGCGGTCGCACTGCGCGAGCGCCTGCGGATGCGAGTAGATCTGCCGGATGTCGCCGGCGCTCGTGCCGGGGAGGGCAATCAGGCTGTGGACGACCTTCAGTTCGAGATCGCCGACGATCTGCAGGGGATGCTCGAGCAGCAGGTCGTAGTTGCGGTGGATGGTGCCGCCAATCGAGTTCTCGATCGGCAGCACGCCGAGGTCGGCCGACGAGGAGTCGACCGCGCTGAACACGTCCTCGAAGCGGGGACAGGGCATCAGCGTGGCGCCCGGCGCATACTTCTGCGCCGCGGCCTCGCTGTACGCCCCCGGTTCTCCCTGGTACGCCACCACCATGCCGCACCATCCTCTCGCCGCATGGATCCAAAGTCAAAGTTATTTTGGTGAGCGAATCATGCGATTGATTTATCAATATCGGGGCGGCAGGGCCGGCCAGGCTGCCCGGTACCCGCTATAATCCCCCGTTCATGCTTCGCGCGTTCCGCGGCCAGTGGCCCCAGCTCGATGCCTCGGTCTTCGTGGACGAGAGCGCCCAGGTCATCGGGGACGTCGCCATCGGCCCCGAATCGAGCATCTGGATGAATTGCGTCGTCCGGGGCGACGTCCACCGCATCCGGATCGGGGCGCGGACCAACGTCCAGGACGGGACGATCATCCACGTGATGCGCGGCACGCACCCGACGACGATTGGCGACGAGGTCACGATTGGCCACGGTGCCATCATCCATGGCTGCACGATCGAGGACCGCGTCCTCATCGGCATGGGCGCCATCGTCCTCAACGGCGCCGTGATTGGCACCGGATCGGTCGTCGCCGCCGGCACGCTCGTCACCGAGGGCGCCGTGGTACCGCCCGGCTCGCTCGTCATGGGCAGCCCCGGCAGGGTCCGGCGGCCGGTGAGCGACGACGAGGCGGCAATGATCCTCGACCTGGCCGGCCGATACGTCGGCTACCGGCTTGACTACATGGGACAGGTGCCGGCCGGCGAGCCCGCACCCGCACGGGATTCCCGCGGCTGACGCCGCGGCACGACATGGCTTCCACCGCTCCAGCCCGCGGCATGCGGGACTTCCTTCCGGCTGACGTCCGCCGCCGCGCGCACGTCATCACCGTGATTCGCCAGGTGTACGAGCGCTACGGCTTCGAGCCGCTCGAGACGCCGGCCGTCGAGAACATCGAGACGCTGCTCGGCAAGTACGGCGACGAAGGCAACCAGCTCATCTTCAAGATCCTCAAGCGCGGCGAGCACGAGGCGACCGGACAGGCCGATCTCGCGCTCCGGTACGACCTCACGGTGCCGCTCTCGCGCGTGGTCGCGGAGCATCGCGCGACGCTGCCGAAGTTCTTCAAACGCTACCAGATTCAGCCCGTCTGGCGCGCCGACCGACCCGCCCGCGGCCGGTTCCGCGAGTTCTACCAGTGCGACGTGGACGTCACGGGCTCGACCTCGCCGGTCGTCGAGGCGGAGTTGTGTGCCGCGGCCTGCGAGGCCATGCAGGCCCTCGGGTTCTCGGATGCCGTGCTCCGCCTCAATCACCGCGCGGTCCTCACGGGAGTCCTCGATGTCGCCGGTGTGCCGGGTGACAAGCACGGGGACGCGCTTGTCGCACTGGACAAGCTGGACAAGATCGGGCTCGATGGCGTGAAGGCCGAGTACGCCGCGCGGGGGCTCCCGTCCGGTGCGGCCGACACCGTGCTCGGCGTGCTGGGCTCGGTGGCCGTCTCGTCGGCGGTTGCGTCGGACAGTGGCGAGGCGCTCGATCGCGTGGCGGCGTTCGTGGCGGGTCACGAGGCCGCGACCGCCGGCATCGCGACGATGCGTGAGGTGCTGGCGCTTGCGGCGCGCACGCCGGCGGCGGGGCAGTTGCGCGTGGATCTCTCGCTTGCCCGCGGGCTGTCGTACTACACCGGCTGCATCATGGAGATGACCGTGCCGGACCTGGCGGGCAGCCTCGGCGGCGGCGGGCGCTACGACAACCTCGTCGGCATGTTCCTCGGCCAGCCGGTGCCGGCCGCGGGATTCTCGCTGGGGCTCGAGCGCATCCTCGTGGTGATGGGCGAGCGCGGGATGTTCCCGGCGCACATCGCGGCGACGGCGGCCGACGTGCTCGTCGCGCAGTGGAACGCGGGCGCCTCCGGTGACGCGCTGGCCCTGGCGCACGACCTGCGGGCCGGCGGGCTCCGTGCGGAGGTTTACCCTGACGCGGACAAGCTGGGCAAGCAGTTCAAGTACGCGGCGTCCACCGGCGTGCCGCTCGTGGTGGTCGAGGGCGACGACGAACGTGCCGACGGCGAACTGACGGTCAAGGACCTGCGGACGGGCGTGCAGCAGCGCGTCCCACGCACCGAGGCCGCCGGACGCCTGCGCGCGTTGCTCGGACCGTGATGACACAGTCTTCTGACTTCTGACTTTCGACTTCTGACTTTGCCAACGATGGACCTTCTCGGCGACCTCTACAGAACTCACACTTGCGGCCAACTGCGGTCCGGGCACGTCGGCGACGACGTCGTCCTGCTCGGCTGGGTGCATCGGGTGCGCGACATGGGCGCGGTCATCTTCCTCGACATCCGTGATCGCTACGGCGTCACGCAGGTCGTGACCGAGTCCGAGCCGCTGCTCGGGCAGGCCAAGAAGCTGAAGACCGAGATGGTCGTCGCGATCGTCGGCACGGTGACTCCGCGGTCGGCCGAGACGGTGAACGACAAGCTCGAGACCGGGCAGGTCGAAGTGCGGATCACCGAGGTGCGCGTGCTCAACGACGCGCGGCGGCCGCCGTTTGCGATTGCCGACGAGTCGTTCGTCGCGGAGGACACGCGCCTGCGCCACCGCTACCTGGATCTGCGGCGGCAGCGCATGCAGCAGAACCTGATCCTGCGCCACCGGATTGCGATGGCGTTCAGGCGCTACTTCGACGCGCAGGGGTTCCTCGAGATCGAGACGCCGATCCTCACGAAGAGCACGCCCGAGGGCGCGCGCGACTACCTCGTGCCGAGCCGCGTGCACCCCGGCGAGTTCTTCGCGCTGCCGCAGTCGCCGCAGCTCTTCAAGCAGATCCTGATGATCGGCGGCCTCGATCGCTACTTCCAGGTCGCCAAGTGCTTCCGGGACGAGGACCTGCGCGCCGATCGCCAGCCCGAGTTCACGCAGGTGGACGTCGAGATCTCGTTTGCCTCGCAGCCCCTCGTGTTCTCGCTGATGGAGGGCGTGGTTGCCGAGGTGTTCCGCGAAGGCGGGGTCGAGGTCACGACGCCGTTCCGGCGCATGCCGTATCGCGAGGCGATGGCGCGGTACGGGTCCGACAAGCCGGACCTGCGCTACGGCCTCGAGATCCAGGATCTCGGCGGCCTCTTCGCCGACACGCCGTTCGGCCCGGTGCGCGACGCGCTTGCCGGCGGCGGCGTGCTGCGCGGCATCGTCGTGCCGGGCGGTGCGCGGATCTCGCGCGCCGAAGTGGACAAGATCGTCGCCGAGGCCATCGAGATGGGCGCGGGCGGCCTCCTGTGGGCGCGCCAGACCGAGAAGGGGCTGGCGACGTCGGCAAAGGCATTGGGTGAGCAGGCGCTGACGCATGCGCTCGAGGTCACGGGGGCGGGCACCGATGGCCTGCTCGTGATGACCGCCGGGCCCGAGGCGCAGGTGTCCAGGCTGCTCGGCGCGCTGCGCATCTCCCTCGCGAAGCGCTTCGACCTGGTGGACCCGAAGCGGTTCGAGTTCCTCTGGGTCGTGGACTTCCCGCTGCTCGAGTGGGACGAGGAGGACAAGCGCTGGGTGGCGATGCACCACCCGTTCACGGCGCCGGCCGACGTCGATCTCGCGAAGCTGGCCGAGGCCCCGGGTGAGGTCTCGGCCAAGGCGTACGACCTCGTGCTGAACGGCAGCGAGATCGCGGGCGGCAGCATCCGTATCCACGATCCCGAGATGCAGCGCCAGATGTTCCGCCTGCTCGGGATCTCGGACGAGGACGCCCGGCTGCGGTTCGGGTTCTTCATCGATGCCCTCGAATACGGCACGCCGCCGCATGGCGGCATCGCCTTCGGTCTCGACCGCATCGTCGCGATTCTGGCGGGCGAGCCCTCGATTCGGGACGTCATGGCGTTCCCGAAGACGGCTGCCGCGGTGGACCTGATGTCGGACGCGCCGTCCACCGTGGATGCGCGCCAGTGGAAGGAACTGCACCTGCGGCCGCTTGCCTGACCGCCGGCGCCAGTGTTAGCGTCAAGGCACAGCACAAGGTGGGCGGCCGTCCGTCGGGCTGGCCGCCCCCGCTCGAGGAGAGCATCGGTATCGCATCACCGGCCGCCCGTTCCATTCCCGTTCCCGACCAGGGCGTCGACGTCCTGTTCGGCGCCCTTGACGACAACCTTCGCCTGATCGAGGACCTCTTCGGCGTGACTGTCCGCACGAGCGGGCACGAACTCGTCGTCGAGGGTGCCGGCGATCGCGTGGATCGCCTCGAGGCGTTCGTCGGCCAGTTCGGTGCCCTGCTGCGCGACGGCTATCGCTTCGCGCGCGGAGAGGTGAAGGACGCGATCCGCCTCGGCGCCGAGCATCCCGAGCTCGATCTCCGCGACCACTTCCTGAAGGGCAGCGTGCGCGCCTCGGCCAAGCGCCAGGTGGTGCCCAAGACGCCCACACAGCGGCAGTACCTCGAGGCCATCGACCGCCACGACATCGTCTTCGGCGTCGGTCCGGCGGGCACGGGCAAGACGTACCTGGCGATGGCGCAGGCCGTTGCCGCCCTCCTGGCAAAGAAGGTCAGCCGCATCGTGCTGACGCGGCCTGCCGTCGAGGCGGGAGAGAAGCTCGGGTTCCTCCCCGGCGACCTGCAGGAGAAGGTGAACCCGTACCTGCGACCGCTCTACGACGCGCTGTACGACATGCTCGAGGCCGACAAGGTCGAGCGACTGCTCGAGCGGGGCACGATCGAGGTCGCGCCGCTCGCGTTCATGCGCGGCCGCACGCTCAACGACTCGTTCGTGATTCTCGACGAAGCGCAGAACACCACGAGCGAGCAGATGAAGATGTTCCTCACCCGCCTCGGCTTCGGCAGCAAGGCGGTCGTCACCGGCGACATCACGCAGATCGACCTGCCGTACGGACGTCCGTCGGGGCTGATCGAGGCGACCCGCATCCTCGGTCAGGTCGAGGGCCTCGCGTTCGTGCGATTCACCGATCGGGACGTCGTCCGTCACCGCCTCGTGCAGGCCATCGTGCAGGCGTATGCGGCGCACGACGCCGCGGTCGGGGGCGCGGCCGTCCCGCAGGCCTGACGCGATGGACACCGACCCTCCCCATTTGCGCATCAGCGTGTGCTCGCGTGACGGGCGTCCGGCCCGGGCGCCCGGCGTCGCGCGCTGGCTCGCCGCCGTTGCCCCGGCACGGGCACGCGGCACGCTCACGATCGTGCTCACCGGCGACGCCGCGATGCGCCGCCTGAACCGCGAGTGGCGCGGCAAGGACCGCGCGACCGACGTGCTCTCGTTTCCTGCGGGCGACGAGGGCCCGCACCCGCGCGGGCACGTGAAGCACCTCGGCGATGTCGTGATCGCTACGGGCGTTGCCCGGCGGCAGGCAGCCGAAGCCGGGCATGCGTACACAACGGAACTGAAGGTGCTCGCGCTGCACGGCCTGCTGCACCTGCTCGGGTACGACCACGAGACCGACACCGGCGAGATGGCGCGCGCCGAGCGCCGCCTGCGTCGCAAGGGCGGCCTGCCGTCGGGCCTCATCGAGCGGGAGGGCACGGCGTGATTCCGCTCGCCGTCTTCCTGCTCGCGTGCGTGGCCGTCTATCTCGGGACCATCCTTGCCGCGTTCAGCGCCCTGATGCGCTTCTCGCTGCGCATGCTCGCCGAGAGCGCGAGCGGCCCCCGCGATCTGCTGACGCCGTTTCTCGAGGACCCGCCGGCCCTCTTCTTCCCGGCACGCCTGCTGCTCGGCATCGTGACCGTCGTCGTGTCGGTGCTGCTCGCGCAGGTCGAAGCCGTCGGCCGGTCACCGCAGGGCATCTGGGTGTTCCTCGCGTCGATGCTCGTGTTCGTGTTCGTCTGCTTCCTCCTGCTGCCGCAGCTGCTCGTGCGCAGGAACCCGCAGCAGGTGCTCACCGTGCTGCTGCCGTCGTTTGCCGTGGTGGCCCGCGGCTTCGCGCCGCTGACCCACCTGTTCACGGGCCCGAACGGCGTCACCGAACGGCGCGCGACGATCGAGGCCGACGACACGCCGTCGGCAGACGAGGCGGCGGCGACGCCGGCCGAGGAGATGGACGAGGCAGAGGACAGCGAGGAGGACGAGGCACGCGAGCTGTTTAGATCGCTCGTCGGGTTCCAGGATCGGCTGGTCCGCGAAGTGATGACGCCTCGTCCCGACATTGTCGGCATCCGCGACGACGCGACGCTCGGCGAACTGCGCGCCACCCTCCGGGAATCGGAGTACTCCCGCGTGCTCGTCTACCGCGAGAGCCTCGACGACGTCGTGGGGTTCGCACACATGAAGGACGTCTTCCTCAAGGGGCAGGACTGCCGCGACGACGAGTCGTTCGCGGAACTCGTACGCCCGGCGCACGTCGTCCCCGAGACCAAGCGCGCCCCGGAGCTGCTCAAGGAGTTCCAGCAGAACCAGACGCAGGTGGCGCTGGTGGTCGACGAGTACGGCGGCACGGCCGGCCTCGTGACCGTGGAGGATCTGGTGGAGGAGCTCGTCGGCGAGATTCGCGACGAGTACGACGTCGAAGCGGAGCCGATCGTCGAGGGGCCCGACGCGACGTGGACCTTCAGTGCGAAAGTCGACATCGACGAACTGACGCGGCGCCTCGACGTCTCGATTGCCCGCGACGGCTTCGAGACGATCGGCGGCTACATCATGAGCCGCGTCGGCCGCGTGCCGGCGGTGGGCGAGCACGTCGTCGAGGACGGGCTCGACATCGAGGTGCTCGAGGCCGAGCGTCGGCGCATCCTCACGGTGCGCGTCAAGCGGCTGCCGCTCGACGGGGAGGCGTGGTGACGCGTTCGGGGTTCGTGTCGCTGCTCGGCCGGCCGAATGCCGGCAAGTCCACGCTGCTCAACCGCCTCGTCGGCGCGCACCTCGCGATCGTGTCGGACAAGCCGCAGACGACGCGCACGCGGATTCTCGGCGCGAGGAGTCTGCCGGGCGGCCAGCTGCTCTTCCTCGACACGCCTGGCGTCCATCGCCCGATGCACCGCATGAACGTGCGGATGGTGGATGCAGCCATCGCGGCAGCGCGCGACGCCGACGTCGTCGCGCTCGTCGTCGATGCGTCGGAGGCGGTCGGGGGCGGCACCGAGTACCTGCTCGGCCTGCTGCCGCCGCTTGCGCAGCCGGTCGTTCTCGTGCTGAACAAGATCGATCGCGTCAAGAAGCACGACCTGCTGCCGCTCATCGACTGGTTCAGCAGTCGTCACCAGTTCGCCGACGTCGTGCCGGTGTCGGCCGCGACGGGCGAGAACGTCGAGCGGCTGGAGCAGGTGCTGCTCTCGCACCTGCCCGAGGGACCGCCGCTCTATCCCGACGACTACCTGACCGATCAATCCGCCCGATCGCTGGCGGCCGAGATGGTGCGTGAACAGGTGCTTGCTCACACCCGTGCCGAACTGCCGTTCACGACGGCCGTCGTCGTCGATCGGTACGAGGAGCCCGGGGAGGACGATGACGCGCTCCTGGCGATCTACTGCAGCATCCTCGTCGAGGCGCCGTCGCAAAAGGCGATCGTCATCGGCCGGCGGGGCGAGATGATCAAGGCCATCGGCACGGCGGCGCGCCGCCAGATCGAGGCGTTCTTCGAACGCCGCGTGTACCTGGACCTGCACGTGAAGGTGCGCGAGGACTGGCGCGAGAACGACAGGGCCCTCGACGAACTCGGGCTGCCGAAGCGGAAGCGCTGAACGCCGGCGGGGGCATGCCGACGGGCGGCCGCGTGTTAATGTGACCCGATCTGTGTGTCACACGACGTCGTGGTGATGTCCCGTGGCACGCGTACCGACCACGATGCCGCAGCGCAGAATCGACGTCGTCCTGGCCTCGGTGAGGCGGCTGATCCGCGTCGGGGCGACGGCGAACCTCCTCAACCTCCTGCAGAAGCAGCACCCCGCGGATCTCGCGTCCGTCTTCGGGGAGCTGAACGATCGCGAACGGCAGACGGCGTTCGACGTCCTCCTCGATCGCAGCCCGCGACACGCCATGGAGGCGCTGAGCGAGCTGGGGCCGGAGGTCGGCGCGCACCTACTCGAGGGTCGATCGGCCGAGGACATCGCGCGGTACGTGCAGGAACTGGAGTCCGACGACGCGGCGGCCATCATCGAGGCGCTGCCGACGGACCTGTCGCGCAGCGTGCTCGACCAGATGCGCGGCAAGCAGGACACCGAGGTCGCGGAGCTCCTCGAGTACGCGGAGTACACGGCCGGCCGCATCATGAACCCGAACGTCTTCGCCCTCGCCGAGGAGCTGACGGTCGGGGAGGCGATCACGGAGCTGCAGGCGGCCCGCGACGTCGAGATGGTGTTCTACCTGTACACGGTGGACGAGCGCCGGCACCTCGTCGGCGTCACGTCATTGCGGCGACTGCTGCTCGTGGCGCCGGAGACGCCGCTCAAGCGGATTGCGGCGGGCGACGTGCTGAGCGTCCGCGTGGACACCGACCAGGAGGAAGTGGCGCGGCAGGTGGCGTCGTACAACCTGCTCGCCATCCCCGTGGTGGACGCCGAGAACAAGCTGGCCGGCGTGATCACCGTGGACGACGTGATCGACGTCATCAAGGACGAGGCCACCGAGGACATCTACCGCCTGGCCGGCGTCTCGACCGACGACAGCGTGTTCTCGCCGCCGCTGACCTCGCTGCGCAAGCGCCTGCCGTGGCTCTACGTGAACCTGGGGACGGCGTTCGTGTCGGCGGCCGTGGTGAAGCTGTTCGAGAGCACGATCAGCCAGGCCACGGCGCTGGCGGTGTTCATGCCGGTCGTGGCGGGCATGGGCGGCAATGCGGGCACGCAGACGCTGACCGTCATCGTCCGCGGGATCGCGCTCGGCGAGCTGACGTTCGTCAACTCGCGCAAGGCGCTGCTGAAGGAGTCGCTCGTCGGGCTCGGCAACGGCATCGGCATCGGGGCCCTGGCCGCGCTGGCGGCGTGGGTGGTGCAGGGGGACGGCTGGCTCGGCATGATCCTCGGGCTGGCGATGGTCATCAACATGTTCGTGGCGGCGACGGCCGGCACGCTCGTGCCCCTCGGCCTGCGGGCGCTGAAGGTGGACCCTGCGCTGGCCTCGTCGGTATTCATCACGACGCTCACCGACGTCTTCGGGTTCTTCGCCTTCCTCGGCCTCGGGCACGTTTTCCTGAGGTACCTCGTCGGGGCGGGGTAGAATACCGGACTGGCCGCATGGCGCTGCACACTGGCGACGCGCTCGTCCTGCGGACATACCGGCTCGGGGAGAGCGATCGCCTGGTGGTGATGCTCACCCGGGAGTGGGGCAAGAAGCGGGGCGTGGCCAGGGGTGGCGCCCGGTCGCGCAAGCGGTTCGGCGGGGCGCTCGAGCCGTTCACGCACGTCCGCATCGCCTACCGGGAGCGCGAACAGCGCGAGCTGGTCCGCCTCGAGTACGCTGACGTGCTCGCGTCGCCGCTGGCCGTCGGTGGGGAAGCCTGCACCTACGCGAGCTACTTCGCCGAGCTGCTCGACGAGTGGGCGCCGGAGAACGACCCGCAGGAGCGGCTCTATCGGCTCGGGGCCGCGGTGCTCGATGCGCTGCGGGCCGGCGTGGATGCCGGGCGGCTGGCGCGGTACTTCGAGTACTGGCTGTTGCGGCTGCAGGGCGTGTATCCGTCCACGGTGACCTGTCCGCAGTGCGGCGCGGCGCTGCACGGCGGGGCGGTGCTGGAACCGCGGTCGCACTGGTTCCTGTGCCGGCAGTGCGCCACGCACGCGCAGGGTGTGGAGATGCCGCCGGGTGCGGTGCAGTTCGTGGCCGACGCCGCCCAGGTGGCGCCGGCAGCGCTCGGCGACGTGACCGTGTCGCCGGACGCCCTCGGGCAACTCGCGGCGGCACATCGCCTGCTGCTGGTGTGGCACCTCGATCGCGAGCCGCGGGCGGCTCGCGTGCTGCGTGAGATCAATACGTGACCTTCCAGGACCTCATCTTCAAGCTTTCGCAGTACTGGGCCGCACAGGGCTGCCTCATCCAGCAGCCGCTCGACCTCGAGGTCGGCGCGGGGACGATGTCGCCCGAGACGTTCCTGCGCGTCCTCGGCCCGCAACCCTGGAACGTGGCCTACGTGCAGCCGTCGCGGCGTCCGGCCGATGGCCGGTTCGGCGAGAACCCGAACCGCCTGTACAAGCACCATCAGTTCCAGGTCATTCTCAAGCCGGCGCCCGACGAGGTCCAGTACCTGTACCTCCAGAGCCTCGAAGCCTGCGGCATCGACACGCGGGCCCACGACATCCGCTTCGAGGAGGACAACTGGGAGTCGCCGACGCTCGGGGCCTGGGGCATCGGCTGGCAGGTGCTCTTCGACGGGCTGGAGATCACGCAGTTCACGTACTTCCAGCAGGCTGGCGGGCTCGAACTCTCGCCAATCGCCGTCGAACTGACGTACGGTCTCGAGCGCCTCGCGATGGTGCTCCAGAAGGTCACCAACGTCTTCGACATGGAGTGGGCGGCCGGTGTCACGTACCGCGAGGTGCGCCACCGCGACGAAGTCGAGCAGTCGCGCTATGCCTTCGGCCAGATCGGCCAGGGCAGCGAGACGTTTGCCGCCTTCAACCGTGACCTGTTCGACCGGCATTACACGATGGCCCAGGCGCTCGTTGCCGACGGCCTCGTCCTGCCGGCCCTCGAGCACTGCCTGAAGTGCTCGCACCTGTTCAACACCCTCGATGCCAGCGGCGGCATCGGGGTCACCGAGCGGACGGCGTACATCCTGCGCGTCCGCCAGCTGGCCGTGGCGATTGCCCGCGCGTACGCGGGTGCCGACGCCGAGGCGCCGGTCGCCGGCGCCTAGGCAGGCCAGGAGAGGACTCGAACACCGGATGGACCGCGAACTCCTGCTCGAGATCGGCTGCGAGGAGCTGCCCGCGTCGTGGCTGCCGGCATTGACCGAGCAGCTGGCGCAGAAGCTCGGCCAGCGTCTCCGCGACTTCCGCCTCGGCACCGACGGGCCCGTCGAGACCGCGGCGACGCCGCGCCGGCTCACGGCGCACATCGCGAAGGTCTCCGAGCGCCAGACCGACCTCGAGGAGGCCGTCAGCGGCCCGGCGGTCGCCGCGGCCTTTGCCGCGGACGGGTCGCCAACGCCCGCCGCCCTCGGCTTTGCGAAGAAGTACAACGTGGACGTCGGCGACCTCGGGCGCGTGCAGACGCCCAAGGGCGAGTACCTCTCGGCCGTCAGGCGTGAGCGCGGCCGCGCGGCCGTGGACGTGCTGCCCGACGTGCTCGGCGCGACGCTCCGCGACCTGGCCTTCCCCAAGCAGATGCGCTGGGACGCGTGGATCGACGATGGCCGCGGCGAGTTCACGTTCGGCCGGCCGATTCGCTGGCTGCTGTTCCTGTTCGGCGGCCGCGTCGTGCCCTTCGTCATCCGTCGCAGCCCCGCGGCGCAGTCGAGCCTCGTGCAGGACATCCGTACGGGCGCGCTGACGTATGGCCATCGCTTCCTCGCGCTCAGCGGGCGGCCCGGCCGCTCGGTGAAGGTCCGCAGCGTCAACGACTACCGCCAGCGCCTCGGCGAGCACTTCGTGCTGCTCGAGCACCAGGAGCGGCACGATCGACTCGTGCGCGAACTCGATGCGCACGCCCGGCGTCTCGGCGGCCGCGTGGCCTCGAACACGGCACTGCTGCACGAGGTCGCCGACCTCGTGGAGTACCCCTCGGTCGTTGCCGGCGTGTTCCCGGGCGAGTTCCTCGCGCTGCCCGACGAAGTCCTGGTGACCACGATGATCCATCACCAGCACTACTTCCCGGTGATGGACGAACAGCAGAAGCTGCTGCCCGCCTTCCTCGCCGTGACCAACATCGAGGTCGAGCAGCCGCAGAAGATCGCCATCAACGCCGAGCGCGTGCTGACGGCGCGGCTGCGCGACGCGCAGTTCTTCTGGGAGGCCGACCGCCGCACGCCGCTGGCGTCGCGGCTCGCGCGCCTCGACACGCTACTGTTCCACAAGGCCCTCGGGAGCTACGCCGCCAAGGCGGCGCGGCTCGAGCAGCTCGCGCGCGCCGTCGTCCTCGAGGCGTTCGGCGGCACGCCGGAACAGGCCGAGGCCGCGGCCACGGCGGGCCGGCTCGCCAAGGCCGACCTCACGACCGACATGGTGCGGGAGTTCACCGAGCTGCAGGGCGCGATGGGCGGCATCTATGCGCGCGAGGAAGGCCTCGACGAGGCCGTCTGGAAGGCGATCTACCACCACTACCTGCCGGTGGGCGTCGAGGCGCAGCAGCCGCCGTCGGCCGCGCAGCTCGGCGACGCGGCAATCACGTGGGCGGCCGTCTCGGTGGCCGACAAGCTCGACACGCTCGTCGGGTTGTTCACCGCGGGCGAGCAGCCGACGGGCACGCGCGATCCGTTCGCGCTCCGGCGTGCGGCGCAGGGCCTCGTGAAGGTGCTCGTGGACCTGCCCGAGCTGACCGGCGTGACACGGCACGTGGCGCTCGACGCGCTCGTGGCCGCCGCGCAGCGCGGGTACGCCGCGCAGCTGCCGGACCTCGACGTCGCGGCGAAGACGGGCGCCCTCGGGGCATTCCTCGTCGATCGCCTGCGGTTCCTGTTCGAGAAGCGGGGCGCGCGGGCCGACGAGCTCGCGGCGGTGCTGCCCGAGGGGCAGGGGATTGCCGGCTTGTCGCCGCTCTCGGCGCGCCAGCGGATCGAGGCGGTGCGCGCGGTCCGTCCGTCCGAGGACTTCGAGCCGCTCGCCGTCCTGTTCAAGCGCGTCACCAACATCGTCAAGGACGTGCCGCCGGCCGCGCCGGGCGCGCGCGATCTCGCGGCGGTGCGCGCCGCCCTGCAGGAGCCGGCCGAGCTCGCGCTGCTCGACGCGCTCGAGCAGCGGGGCGCCGCGATTGCCGCGGCGGTCGGGCAGGCCGACTACACGCGCGCGTTGCAGGAGGTGGCGGCGCTGCGGCCCGCCGTCGATCGGTTCTTCACCGAAGTGTTCGTCATGGTCGATGATGCCCGGGTCCGTGAGGCGCGGCTGGCGCTGCTGGCTGCCCTGCGCGACACCGTGCGCGCCATCGCCGATTTGTCCTTCATAGCGGGGCCACAGGCCTGAGGTCCCCGCGTTCACCCCACGCACAACAGGAGTCATAGCGTTCATGGCCAAGAAAGCAGCACGCGCCGCCAGGTCGTCGGCAAGAACCGCGCGTCCCGCCACTCGTTCCACGGTTCGCAAGGCTGCCGCGCGCAAGGGCGCGGCCCCGGCCCGGAAGGGCAGCGCACGCGCGGCCGCGGCGCGGCCGGACAAGTACGTGTACAGCTGGGGGGCGGGCAAGGCCGACGGCAACGGCACCATGAAGTCGCTGCTCGGCGGCAAGGGCGCCAACCTCGCCGAGATGGCGCGCATCGGCCTGCCTGTGCCCGCCGGCTTCACGATCACGACCGAGGTCTGCACGTACTTCTACGCGAACAAGCGGACCTATCCGGACGCCCTCGAGTCGCAGATCCAGCAGGGGATCGCGAAGATCGAGAAGGCCATGGGCTACAAGTTCGGGGACGCGAAGAAGTTCCCGCTGCTCGTGGCCGTGCGCTCGGGCGCGCGCGACTCCATGCCGGGGATGATGGACACGATCCTCAACCTCGGGCTGAACGACGAGACGGTCATCGCGCTCGAGCGTGCGACCGACAACCCGCGCTTCGCGTGGGACTGCTACCGCCGCTTCGTGCAGATGTACGGCGACGTGGTGCTCGGCGTGCAGAAGCGCCCCGGTGAGGACCACGAGCCGTTCGAGAGCGTGCTCGAGCACTACAAGCACGAGACGTACGGCAACGGCGAGCTCGAGGACAACAAGCTCACCGCCGACGACCTGAAGACGATCATCGGTCTCTTCAAGAAGCTGGTGAAGGAGCGCACGGGCAAGGCGTTTCCTGCCGATCCGTGGGAGCAGCTGCGCGGGGCCGTCGGCGCCGTGTTCGGCTCCTGGATGAACGACCGCGCGATCGTCTACCGCCGCAAGTACAACATCCCCGCCGAGTGGGGCACGGCCGTCAACGTGCAGGCGATGGTGTTTGGCAACACCGGCGACGCGTCGGGTTCGGGCGTGGCGTTCACGCGCGACCCCGCGACGGGCGAGAAGGTCTTCTACGGCGAGTTCCTCCTCAACGCGCAGGGCGAGGACGTGGTGGCCGGCGTGCGCACGCCGGAGCCGGTCGCGCAGCTCGCGAAGGAGATGCCCAAGGCCTACAAGGAACTCGATCGCATCCGCAAGGTCCTCGAAGGCCACTTCACGGACATGCAGGACTTCGAGTTCACCATCCAGGACGGCACCGTCTACATGCTGCAGACGCGCAACGGCAAGCGCACGGGCGTGGCCGCGGTGCGCATCGCGACCGAGATGGTGAAGGAAGGCCTCATCGACTGGAAGACGGCCGTCACCCGCGTGCCGGCCGACCAGCTCGATCAGGTGCTGGCGCCGATCTTCGATCGCGTGGCGATCAAGAAGGCGGCCGTGATTGCCCGCGGCCTGCCGGCGGGCCCCGGCGCGGCATCGGGCGAGGTGTACTTCAACGCCGATCGCGCCGTGGAAGCGGCCGCGAAGGGCAAGAAGGTGCTGCTCGTCCGCGTGGAGACCTCGCCCGAGGACCTGCGCGGCATGATCGCGGCCGAGGGCATCCTCACGGCGCGCGGCGGCGTCTCGTCGCACGCCGCGCTCGTGGCGCGCCAGATGGGCAAGGTGTGCGTGTGCGGCGCCGCGGCGCTGCAGATCGACTACGACAAGCGCACGTTGACCGTGGGCGGCAAGGTCTACAAGGAAGGCGACTGGCTGTCGATCGATGGCACGGCGGGCGAGGTCTACGCCGGCCACATCGAGACCGGCGCGTCGGAGGTGATTGCGGGCCTGCTGCACAACGACGCCGAGTCGAAGAAGGGCCGCACCTACAAGAACTACACGCAGCTGATGAAGTGGTGCGCCGAGGCGACGCGCATGTCGGTGCGCACGAATGCCGACACGCCCGAGCAGGTGCGCAACGCCCTCGCGTTCGGCGCCGTGGGCATCGGCCTGACGCGCACCGAGCACATGTTCTTCGAGGGCGACCGCATCGACGCGATGCGCGAGATGATCCTCGCCGAGTCGCTCGAGGCGCGTGAGGCGGCGCTCGCCAAGCTGCTGCCGTTCCAGCGCGACGACTTCTTCGGCATCTTCAAGGAGCTGAAGGGGTACCCTGCGACGATCCGGTTCCTCGATCCGCCACTGCACGAGTTCCTGCCGCACACCGAGGACCAGCAGAAGGACCTCGCAAAGAAGCTCGGCATCCCGGTGGAGAAGGTGCAGCAGCGCGTCCACGAGCTGCACGAGTTCAACCCGATGCTCGGCTTCCGTGGCTGCCGCCTCGGCATCCGCTACGCCGAGATCACGGCGATGCAGGCGCGCGCGGTGTTCGAGGCCGCCGTCGATGCCAACAAGAAGGGCTACAAGGCACGGCCGGAGATCATGATTCCCCTCGTCGGGTTCAAGAAGGAGCTCGACCTGCAGGTCGCGATCGTCCACGACGTCGCCGCGAAGGTGCAGAAGGAGCGGAAGGCCACGATCGAGTACAGCGTGGGCACCATGATCGAGGTGCCGCGCGGTGCGGTGACGGCCGACGAGATCGCCGAGACGGCGGAGTTCTTCTCGTTCGGCACCAACGACCTGACCCAGACGACCCTCGGCATGTCGCGCGACGACTCCGGGTCCTTCCTCCCGCACTACGAGGAGGAGGAGATCGTCACGCGCAACCCGTTTGCGACGATCGACCAGTCGGGTGTCGGCGCCCTGATGCAGATGGCCGTCGAGAAGGGCCGCAGGACCCGGCCGAAGATCAAGCTCGGGATCTGCGGTGAGCACGGGGGCGAGCCCGACTCCGTGAAGTTCTGCGACAGCCTCGGTCTCGACTACGTCAGCTGCTCGCCGTTCCGCGTCCCCGTGGCACGGCTCGCCGCTGCGCAGGCCGCCCTCGCGGCGGCCCGCCGCAAGTAGGGGCATGGCCGGCCCTGCACCCGCAGGGCCGGCCGCACCGCATGGACGCCTCCGAGTTCCTCGCGGTCTTCGTCCACGAAGGCGGCCGGACGCGCCGGGCGGCATCGGTCGACCCGGCCTGGCTCGCGCCGGGCTCCGGCGTGATGGTGTGGGCCGACATCGGCAATGCCGACCCCGACACCACGCGCCGCCTCCTGTCAGGCGTGTTCCACTTCCACGAACTGTCGGTCGAGGACGCCGTCGGCGCCTCGCATCATCCGAAGGTCGAGCCCTATGACGGGTACCTGTACCTGATCCTCCACGGCATCGACTTCAACGCCACGCAGCAGGGTGGGTTCTCCACCCACGACACCGACTTCTTCATCGGCCCCAACTTCCTCGTCACCGTCCACGACGGCACGTCGCGGTCGATTGCCGCGGTGCAGGCGATCTGCCCACGCAACGACTTCGTGCTCGGCAGCGGTCCGATGGCGCTCGTCCACCGCATCGTCGACACGATGGTGGACAACTACCGGCCCGAGGTGGATCAGCTCGAGGCGAGGCTCGACGAGGTCGAGGAGGCCGTGTTCGGCAGCGACAACGAGGCCGTCGTCCGGCAGATCCTCGCGCTCAAGCGCGACGTCGGGTCCCTGCGCCGCGTGGTGATGCCGCAGCGCGACGTGGTCGCACGGCTCGCGCGGCGCGAGTTCGGCGTGGTGAACGAGTCCCTGAGTTACCGCTTCCGCGACGTCCACGACCACCTCGTGCGCCTCGCCGACGAGTCCAACACGTTCCACGATCGGATCACCGGCGTCCTCGACGCGCACCTGTCGTTCGTCTCCAACCGGATGAACGAGGTCATGAAGGTGCTGACGTTGATAGCGACCATCTTCATGCCCCTGACCGTGCTGACGAGCCTCTACGGGATGAACGTGCGCCTGCCCGCGCTGCCTGGCGGGGAGGGCGCGCAGTTCTGGGAGGTCGTGCTGCTGATGCTGGCCATCAGCGGCGGGATGATCTGGTTCTTCCGCCGCCGGGGCTGGGTCTGACGTGAAGATCGCGATTCTTCCGCCCGCGCTTGCCAACCAGATCGCCGCGGGCGAGGTCGTCGAGCGACCCGCGTCGGTCGTCAAGGAACTCGTCGAGAATGCACTCGATGCGGGCGCGCGCCGCATCGCCGTGGCCATCGAACAGGGCGGTCGCGCCCTCGTCCGCGTCGAGGACGATGGCGAAGGGATGTCGGGGGAGGACGCGAAGCTCGCGGTGCAACGGCACGCGACGAGCAAGATTCGCGTGGCGACCGATCTCGACGGCATCCGCACGCTCGGCTTCCGCGGCGAGGCGCTGCCGAGCATCGCGTCGGTCTCCCGGTTCGTGCTGCGGACGCGCGCGCGCGGCGCCTTGACCGGCGTGGAGGTGCGCGTCGAGGCGGGACAGCTGCTCGGCGTCCACGACATCGGCGCCCCCGAAGGCACGACGATCGAGGTGCGCGACCTGTTCCACAACCTGCCGGCCCGCCGCAAGTTCCTCAAGGCGGAGTCCGCCGAGTCGGCGCAGGTCTCGCGGCTCGTGACGCAGCTCGCACTCGGTGCGCCGACGATTGGCTTCCAGCTCACGAGCAACGGGCGCAAGCTGCTCGACTGCCCGCCGGCAGCCGACGTCGGCGAGCGCTTCTACCAGATCTACCAGGCGCGCCCCGACCTCGTGGAAGTCCGGCGCGAGGGCGGCGGGATGCGCGTGCACGGGTTCATCGCACCGCTCGCCGAGCAGGGCCCGCGCCGCGGGCCGCAGAACATCTACGTCAACGGCCGCATCGTCCGCGACAAGACGATCGCGCATGCGATCCAGGCGGCATACGCTGTGGCGACGGTCAAGGAGCGGAGCCCCGAGGTCCACCTGTTCATCGAGATCCCGCCCGAGCGCGTGGACGTCAACGTGCATCCCACCAAGGCGGAGGTGCGCTTCCTCGAACAGGGTCTCGTGCACGAGGTCCTGCGGCGCGCGCTCGGCGACGCACTCGGGGCCGGTCCGTCGCCGGAACTGCGCCTCCAGGCGCCCGTTGCCCCGGTGGCGTTGCCTGCCATGCCGATGCTGCCAGGCGTGCTGCGTCCGGACCCGACGTTCCGGCAGGATGCGTGGCGGGTGGTGGAGGAACAGGAGGGGGCAGGCGGTGGACGCCTCGGAGAGGCGCCCGTGCCACAGGAAGGACACGCGCCCCTGCCACCGGACGACATCACCCCGATGCGGCCGCTCGGGCAGTTCCGGCACACCTACATCGTCGCGGTCGATCAGGACGGCCTGGCTATCATCGACCAGCACGTGGCGCACGAGCGCGTGCTCTACGAACGGATCCACGAGCGGCTGACGCGCGACCGCCTCGAGAGCCAGCGACTGCTCACGCCGCTCGTCTTCGACCTCGACCCGTCACAGGTTGCCGCCATCGAGGCGCACGGCGCCGACCTCGCCCGCCTCGGCTTCGAGGTTGCCGGGTTCGGGGGCAAGTCGGTGCGCGTGACGGCCATGCCGGCGCTCTTGTCACTGCAGGACGTCGAGCCGACGCTGCGCGCGCTCGGCCAGGATCTCGACGGCTTCGATCGCATGGGCCGCGTGGACGACGTCCTCAAGCACATCGCGGCGACGATGGCGTGCCATGCGGCGGTGAAGGCCAACGATCCGCTGTCGCTCGAGAAGATGCAGTTCATCCTCGACGAACTGCACGCGACGTCGTACTCCACGGTGTGCCCCCACGGCCGCCCCGTGATGCTTCGCCTCACGCGACGCGAGATCGAGAAGAGCTTCCAGCGGATCTAGCCTGCGGCTGCAGGCCGGCAGCCTGATCCTCGAAGGCCGATGGCCGACCGCCGACGGCCGTCGACGTTCAGCGATCAGTGTTCGACGTTCGGCGTTCAGCGTTCGCCGTCTCGGCGCTTCTTCTTGATCTCGCGCCAGCCGTCGAGCCGGCGGGCGATCTCCTTCTCGAAGCCCCGGTCGGATGGCCGGTAGAAGCGGCGTCCCTCGAGCGACGGGGGCAGGCAGTCCATTCCGGTGACGGCATCGGGTGCGTCGTGCGCGTACTCGTAGTCCTTGCCGTACTCGAGCTGCTTCATCAGGCGCGTCGGTGCGTTGCGCAGGTGCAGCGGCACGGGTTCGGCCTCGTCGCGGCGCGCGGAGTCGGCCGCCTCGTTGTAGGCCGCGTACACGGCGTTGCTCTTGGGGGCGGTGGCGAGGTAGACGGCTGCCTGTGCCAGCGCGGTGTTGGCTTCCGGCATCCCGAGCAGGTGCGCGGCCTGCTGCGCCGACACGGCCACGACGAGCGCCTGCGGGTCCGCATTGCCGACGTCCTCGGAGGCGAACCGCACGAGCCGGCGGGCCACGTACATCAGGTCCTCGCCGGCCTCGAGCATGCGCGCCAGCCAGTAGACGGCCGCATCCGGGTCGCTGTTGCGCAGCGACTTGTGCAGGGCCGAGACGAGGTTGAAGTGTTCCTCGCCGGACTTGTCGTACCGCAGCGTGCGTCGCGCGACGAGCGGGGCGAGGGCCTCGCGCGTCAGCCGCCGCGGCGGCGTGTCGGGCACCACGCTCGCGGCGAGTTCGAGCAGGTTCAGCGCACTGCGCGCGTCGCCGTTCGCGTGCGCGGCCATCGCCTCGAGCACGCCGTCCTCGACGTCGAGCGGCGTCCCGCCGATTCCGCGGCCCGCGTCCCGCAGTGCGCGATCGAGGATTGCCACGACCGCGGCCATCGTCAGCGGCTGCAGCACGAACACCTTCGATCGCGAGAGCAGGGCCGCGTTCACCTCGAAGGACGGGTTCTCCGTGGTGGCGCCGATCAGCACGATGTCGCCGGCCTCGACGTGCGGCAGGAAGGCGTCCTGCTGGGCGCGGTTGAAGCGGTGGATCTCGTCGATGAAGACCACCGTGCGCATGCCGTCGCGCCGGCGAGCCGCCGCGGCGTCGGCCATCACCTGCCTGACGTCCTTGACGCCCGAGAGCACCGCACTGAACTCGACGTATCGCGCCGCCGTCGCCTGCGCAATCGCCCGCGCAAGCGTCGTCTTGCCCGTGCCGGGTGGTCCCCAGAGGATCACCGACTGCAGCACGTCGCGATCGATGGCCTCGCGCAGGGGCCGGCCCGGGGCGAGCAGCGCCTCCTGCCCGACGATCTCGTCGATCGTCCGCGGACGCATGCGGTCGGCGAGCGGCACGTGGCCGCCCCCACCCGCCTGCCTCGACGTGCCGGCATCGGCTGCGCCGTTCGACGCCGTGGGATCGTCGGGCGGACCGAACAGCGTGGGCCCGCTCACGGCTGCCTCCGCCTCTGGCGCGCGACCTCGAACAGCACGAGGCTCGTCGCGACCACGACGTTGAGCGATTCGACCGACGGGTGCATGGGGATGCGCAACTCCATGTCGGCGAGGGCCACCACGTCGGGCGGCAACCCCGCGCCCTCACCGCCGGCGCAGATCGCCAGCGGACCCGAGAGGTCCGCCTCGTCGAGCGTGGCCTGCGCGCGTGCCGCCAGGGCCACGAGCCGCACACCGCGTTCCTTCAGCGCACGCAGCGCGGGCAGCGTGCCGGGCTGCCGAGCGACCGGCAGGCGCAACGCACTCCCCATCGAGCCGCGCAGGGCCTTCCAGCCGAAGGGGTGCGCGGTGCCGCCAAGGGCCAGCAGGCCCGTGGCACCGGCGGCCTCGCTGCTGCGCGCGATGGCGCCCACGTTGCCGGGGTCCTGCACGTCGATGGCCACGGCGAGCAGTGCCGGGGCCGGGTGCAGCAGGTCGTCGGGATCGTGCAGCGTGAGGCGGCCGAGCGCGAGCACGCCCGCCGGCGTCCGTGTCGGGCTCGCGGCGTCGAGCACCGCGGGGGTCACGGCGTGCACGGGCAGCCCCTGCTGCCGCGCGCGCGTGACGATCGCCTGGATCTCCGGTTTCGACGCGGCGCCCTCGGCGACGACGATGGCGGCAAGGGGCACGCGGGCCGCAAGCGCATCTGCCACGAGGTGAGGGCCTTCGAGGAGGGCCTCGCCGGAGTGGCCGGCTGCGGCGTCGCGGCAACGCGCGACGAGCGGATGACGGCGGCTCGTGATGGTGGGCTCTGGCATCGGGTTCAGCGGGCGTTCCGGACCCCTATGGTAAGATTCCGGCGTCGTTGGCCCAATAGAGGCGGGCTCGCAGGCGCAATGGTGTGCCGGCGGGGGCCCGCTTTTTGCCATCGCCGGGAACTCAGGACGTGCTGGAAGTCAAAGCGCAGCTGCTGAAGAAGTTCGAAGACGAGATCTCCGCCCTGGATCGCGAGCTCAAGACCGAGCTCCCCAAGGAGATCCAGCGTGCGCGTGAGCTCGGCGACCTTCGCGAGAACGCCGAGTACCAGGCCGCCAAGGAGCGCCAGACGTTCCTGCAGGCGCGCATCGGCATGCTGAAGAAGCGCATGGCCGACATCTCCCTCATCAACCTCGACCGGATCCCGCAGGGCAAGGTCGCGTTCGGCACCACCGTCACACTCCGGGAAGATGGCGACACGGTCGTCTACCAGCTGGTGATGCCCGAGGACGCGGACGCCGAGAAGGGCCTGATCTCGACTGCTTCCCCGATCGGCCGTGCGCTGCTCGGCAAGGAAGAAGGCGACGAGGTCACCGTGCCCACCCCCAATGGCCAGCGTGTCTTCGAGCTCGTCAAGCTCGTCACCATCCACGACTGACGGATCGGCGGGCGCCGGCGGCACCACGCCGTACGCGCCACGCCTCCGCACCGCGCTCGTCTTCACGGGCACCGGGTCGGCTGGCGCCTACCACGCCGGCGTGATGAAGGCCCTCGCCGAGGCGGGCGTCAAGGTGGACCTCGTCGCCGGACGCGGCATGGGCGCGGCCAGCGCGATGCTGGCCGCCATCGACGGCGGCACGCGCCTCTGGCAGCCGACCGGTGTCTGGAGCGGCGCGCGCGCCGCGCACCTCTACGGCTGGCGGTTGCCCTGGCGCATCGTGGGCTGGGCGCTGGCCGCAAGCTTCGCGGTGCTCGCGCTGCCGATCGTCGTGCAGGCGCTCGCCGCCCTGCTGTATCCCCTGGCCTACGCGCTGCAGTTGAGCGGGCTCGACGGCAACGGACGCCTCGCGCAGCTCTTCGTGGCGACGATCGCGGCCACGTTCCACCACGGTCTCTTCACACAGGTCATCCCGCGCATCGCCGTGCTCTCGCTGCTCGGCGCCGCCCTGTTCCTCGTCGCGGAGTACGTCCTGCGCGTGCGGCAACGCAGTCGTCGGCGCATCGAGGGACGGCCCTGGTGGATCGCGCTCGGCGCGCCGCTCGACGGCCATCGGGCCTACCGGCACTTCGCGCACGCGCTGTCGTCCGGTTCCACGTCAGGGACCGCGCAGGCGCCCGTGGACAGGCGCGACGCGAGCCGGCGGTATGCGGAGATGATTGCCGACGGGCTCGGCCAGCCCGGGTCGTCCGAACTGCTCTTCGTCGTCCACGACCTCGACACCCGGCGCGACCTCGTGTTCGCGGCGTTGCAGGAGCCGTGGCGCCGGCGCTTCTTCGGGGATGAAGCGGCCGGCGTCCGCGTCGACGAAGTGGTGGACCTGCTCGGCCCGGGGCGGGACCTGGCCCTCGACGGGTTGTGCGCGGCGCTCGCCGTGCCGCTCGCCGCCGAGCCGCATCCCCTGACGTTCCCGCTCGAGAGTCCGTGGCGCGGCGAGACGCACCTGATGGCCGATCGGCCGGAGGCGCTCGTCCGCGTGCTCGAGGAAGTGTCGGCGGCCGGCGCCGAGCAGGTGATTCTCGTGAGCGCGGCCGCGCCGCTGCAGGGTCCGCACGGGCTCAGCGCCAGGCGTGCCGATCCGCGTGCATGGCTCGGGCAGGCGATCAGCGGACAGGAAAGCGCCAGCGCACGCGATGGCGCGACGGCGTTCTTCGATCGGTTCACGAGCGTGTACGAGATCCAGCCGGTGCACAACCCGCTCGGCCCGTTCGACATGGCCGGCACGCACGACCCGCGCTCGGACCGCCACGCCGTCGTCGCCGAACTCGTGCGGCGCGGGTACGATGACGCCTACGCGCAGTTCATCGTGCCCGTCGTCGGCGGCAGCGCCGAGGGGCTCGAGCATCAGTCCGCCGTCGTCACGGTGCCGGGCGTGGACGACCTGCCGCTCACGTGAGAGGCGCCATGTCGAGGGTGCCTGCCCGGCGCGCCACGCGCCTCGACGAGACCGCGATCGTTTCCAGTTCCCCGTGTTGCACCCGATTCGGAGACACATGAACACGCCTCGCAAGGGACTTGCCACTCGCCTCATCCACACCGCGGAGGGCGCGCAACCGGGTGCACTCCCGCTGACGACGCCGACCTACGAGACCACGACCTTCGTGTTCGCGTCGGCGGCGGCGCTGCAGGAGTACGTCGAGGGCGACCGTCAGCGCTTCTTCTATTCGCGCTACGAGAACCCGTCGCTGACGTCGCTCGAGGCAAAGCTCGCCGCGGCCGAGGACGCCGAGGCGGCGATGGTGTTCGGGTCGGGCATGGGCGCGATCGCGGCGACGCTGATCGGGCTGCTGTCGAGTGGCGACGAGGTGGTGTGCAGCGCGGCGATCTACGGCGGCACGCTGCACCTGCTGCAGTCGGTGCTGTCGCGGTTCGGCGTCACCACCCGGTTCGTGGAGCTCGACGACCTGCGCGATGCCGCGCGCGTGATTGGTCCGCAGACGAAGGTCGTGTGGTTCGAGTCGCCAATCAACCCGACGCTGCGCTGCCTCGACATCGCGCGCGTCGCGGCGGCCTGCCGAGCGGCCGGCGTGCTGTCGGTGATGGACAACACGTTCGCGACGCCGTACAACCAGCAGCCGCTGGCGCTCGGCGTGGACCTGGTGATGCACAGCGCCACCAAGTACCTGAACGGCCACAGCGACGTCACGGCCGGCGCGATCATGGGCCCGCGCGCGCTCGTCGACAGGCTCGTGCCGGTGCGCAAGCTCGTGGGCGCGATGCTCGACCCGACGGCGGCCTCGCTCGTCAGCCGCGGCCTGAAGACGCTCGACGTCCGCATGGAGCGGCACAACGCCAATGCCCTGGGACTCGCGCGGGCGTTCGAGGGCGACCGCCGCATTGCCGCCGTGCGCTATCCGGGGCTCGCGAGCCACCCGGATCATGCGATCGCGGCGGCGCAGATGCGCGGCTTCGGCGGGATGGTGACGCTCGACCTCCCGGGCGGCTTCGAGGCGGCGGTCCGGTTC
Organism: uncultured Luteitalea sp.; assembly: GCA_934541105.1. Classification (GTDB taxonomy): domain Bacteria; phylum Acidobacteriota; class Vicinamibacteria; order Vicinamibacterales; family Vicinamibacteraceae; genus Luteitalea. Next base: position 234,858 of record CAKTDA010000004.1, read on the forward strand.
TTCAACCGCATCACGGTGTTCCAGCGCGCGGCGAGCCTCGGCGGCGTCGAGAGCCTGTGCAGCCTGCCGGTGCTGACCTCGCAGTACGGCTGGACCGACGAGCAACTGGCGCGCGCGCAGGTCACGCGCGGGATGGTCCGGCTCTCGGTGGGGATCGAGTCGCTCGACGACCTCGTCGCCGACGTCGATCAGGCGCTCGGCTGACCGATCAGGAGTGCGTGGTGACCAGCGCGGTGCTGGTCTTCTCGTCCTTGCGCGCCACGGCCGTCTCGTGGATGAACTGCTCGGCGAGGGTCGCGATCGCCGCGTTGACCTGGCGCGGTGTCCGGGCGCCGTAGCGCGCGGTGAACGCCGCGAGCGGCACGACGGCCTTTGCCATCGCCCGATGGCCGCCCGCGCTGCCGATCTCGCCGAAGTACTTGCGCACGAACTCGCCGGCATTGCGCGAGTACCCCAGGTTGCGCACCGAGAGCACGAGCGTGTCGTTCACGACGCCGGTGACGAAGGTCCACTTGATTTCCTCGAGCTGCAGGAAGAAATCGGCGGTGTAGGTGATGAAGTCCTCGCGCGGCACGTCGCCGAGGCTCGCAAAGAACAGGTCGGTGCGCAGCTCGCTGTCGGCAAGGCCCTTCACCACGGCCTGGAGGCGCTCGAGGGTGATGTCGGCGCCTTCCATCTTGCGGATCAGCGCGGCGTCGGCGAGGGGATAGAGGTACGTGAACGCGTCGAGGTCCTGCCGGTTCGTGTGGCGCGCGAAGAACAGCGTGTCGGACTTGATGGCGTAGAGCATTGCCGTCGCCACGCGCTCGGAGACGTTCATGTCCACCGCGCGCAGGTGCTCGGTCAGGATGGTGCTCGTCGAGCCGTAGTCGGCGCGGATGTCCTTGAAGACGGCGCTGTAGCCGGGTTGCTCGGGGTGATGGTCCACCACGAGGTCCACGTGGGGCAGCTGGCTGCCGAAGTAGTGGGGCTGCACGTCCACCGTGGCCACGCGATCGAAGCTCGCGAACTGCGCGGGCTCGATGCGCTCGACCTGGATGTCGAGCAGGTGCGCCATGCGCACGTTCTCGGGGCGGCTCACGCCCTGCACGGCGCCGATGATGGCCGTGGTCTTCGTGCGGCGCAGCAGGTTGCGCAGCGCGAGGCCGCTCGCCAGGGCATCCGGGTCCGGCTCGTTGTGAAGCAGGATCAGCACGCGGTCGGCGTCGGCGAAGTACCGCTGGTACTGGAGCACCCGGGCGCGGGTGGCGCTGCGTTCGAGCTCGGCGTGCAGCTGCGGCGCGAGCAGCTGCGCCAGCGTCAGCGTGAACACGTCCGGGAAGGCCGCCTTCACTTCTTCCGCGCGCCGCGTGCTGGCGCCCGTGGACACGACGTAGGTGAGCGTGCCGCCGGCATCACGCACCGCGCCGATGAGCCGCTTCAGGCTCCTGCGGCCCGTGTCCTCGACGATGACGCAGGTGCTCGGCGTCAGGTCGACCTTGACGTAGGAATCGCAGCGGGTGCAGTCGGAGACCGTGGCGCGGAGCCCCTCGTCGATGAGACGACGGGCGAGCGGGCGGCTCTCGACGAGGAATTCGACGTCGAAGCTCGGACTGAGCACCTGATGAAGGGTGCGCATGACGAGCTCGTTCTGACAGACAGCCAGACACTTCATGGGTGTGACCGGTGGACTGCGGCACGGCAGCCCCGCCGGGCCAAACTCCGAGTATACCCTCCGGCGAGGAATCGGCAACCGGGGCCCCTGGCACGAGGGTGTATGCTGGGCGCCTCGGGGGATCGTATGACGCGCATGGTCTTCACGGCCTGCCTGCTGGCCATGGTTTCAGCCAGCCCGGCCGTTGCCCAGGTATTCCGCAGCGGCGTGGAAACCGTCCGACTCGGCGTCGCCGTCGTGGACCGTGAGGGCCAGCCCGTCACGGTGCTCGGCCGGGACGACTTCATCGTCTTCGAGGACGGCAAGCGCCAGTCCCTCCAGTTGTTCTCGGCGGGGGAGCAGGAGGAGGCGGAGCGGCAGCCGCTGCACATCGGGCTGCTCTTCGACACGTCGGGCAGCATGGCGTCGGACCTCCGCCTGGCGCGCTCGGCGGCCGTGAAGTTCTGCAACATGCTGCAGCGGGCCGAGGACATCACCCTCGTGGACTTCGACACCGAGGTCCGGGTCGCGCGCTTCAGCCAGAACGACTTCCCGCTGTTCGTCGAGCGGCTCCGCAACCGCAAGCCCGACGGCTGGACGGCGCTCTACGACGCGCTCGGCCTCTACCTGGATGGCACGTCCTTCCAGCAGGGCGAGAAGGTCATGGTGGCGTACACCGACGGCGGCGACACGCGCAGCGTGATGTCCTACAGCGACGCCCTGACCGCGCTCCGCGCCTCGGACGTCACCATCTACATCGTCGGCTTCCTGCAGAACCAGGGGGCGCGCGAGAAGCTGGAACAGCGGATGCGCCTGACGCAGCTTGCCGAGACCACCGGCGGGCTGGCGTTCTTCCCGAGCACGGAGAAGGAGATCGACGAGGCCTACGTGCAGGTGCTCGGCGACATCAACGCGCGCTACCTGCTCGGCTACGTGTCGTCGAACACGGCCAACGACGGCGCGTGGCGCAAGCTCGACATCCGGCTCACGCGGCCGGAGCTGAAGGCGGCAAAGGTGCGGGCCCGGAAGGGCTACTTCGCGATCATGCGGCCAGACGACGCGACGGATCTGCCGGAGCCGTAGGGCGGCAATGGTACGATCCGCGGGATTGGTGTCCTGCCCGCGCTCATGCCATCCACCTACGATCGCTTCCAGCTGGTCTCGTCGTTCGAACTGCGAGGCGACCAGCCGCGGGCGATCGAGGAACTCGTCAGCGGGCTCGAGCGCGGCGACACCTTCCAGACGCTGCTCGGCGTCACGGGATCGGGCAAGACGTTCACGATGGCGCACACGATCGCGCGGGTGAACCGCCCCGCGCTCGTGATGGTCCACAACAAGACCCTCGCCGCCCAGCTCTACCAGGAGTTCAAGCGCTTCTTCCCGCACAACGCCGTCGAGTACTTCGTCTCCTACTACGACTACTACCAGCCCGAGGCCTACATGCCGGCCACGGACTCGTACATCGAGAAGGAGGCGATCATCAACGACGAGATCGACCGGATGCGGCTCTCGGCGACGCGGTCGCTGTTCGAGCGGCGCGACGTGATCATCGTGTCGAGCGTGTCGTGCATCTACGGCCTCGGCTCTCCCGAGGCGTACTACGGCCTGATGCTGCCGCTCGAGCGCGGCCAGGCGATCGGCCGCGACCAGATCCTCCGCACGCTCGTCGAGATCCAGTACGAGCGCAACGACGTCGACTTCGCGCGCGGCACGTTCAGGGTCCGCGGCGACGTCATCGAGGTCCACCCGTCGTACGAGGAGCATGCGGTCCGGATCGAGCTGTTCGGTGACGAGGTCGACGAGCTCTCGACGATCGACCCGCTGACCGGCGGCACGATCAGGCGCCACGACAAGGTCGCCATCTACCCGAAGAGCCATTTCGTCACGTCGCGCGACCGCACGAAGATCGCGATCGAGAGCATCAAGGCCGAACTCGTGGAGCGCCGGACGGACCTCGAACGCGAGGGACGCCTGCTCGAGGCGCAGCGCCTGCACCAGCGGACGATGTTCGACCTCGCGATGATGCAGGAGATCGGCTACTGCCACGGGATCGAGAACTACGCGCGCCACCTGACCGGGCGGCCGCCGGGCGCGCCCCCGCCGACGCTGCTCGACTACCTGCCGGCCGACGCGCTGACGATCGTCGACGAGAGCCACCAGACCATCCCGCAGATCCGCGGGATGTACCACGGCGACCGCTCGCGCAAGGAAGTGCTCGTCGAGCACGGCTTCCGCCTGCCCTCGGCACTCGACAACCGGCCGTTGAACTTCGACGAGTGGAAGGCGCGCGTCGGGCAGCAGGTGTTCGTGAGCGCGACGCCCGGCCCCTACGAGCTGACGACGTCGGCCGGCGTGGTCGTGGAGCAGATCGTCAGGCCGACGGGGCTGCTCGACCCCGAGATCGACATCAGGCCGGTGCGGGGGCAGGTCGACGACCTGCTGGCCGAGATCCGGCACCGCGTGGACCTTGGCGAGCGCGTGCTCGTGACGACGCTCACAAAGCGGATGTCCGAGGACCTGACGCAGTACTATCACGAGCTCGGCGTGCGTGTGCGGTACCTGCACAGCGACATCGACACGCTCGAACGCATCGAGATCCTGCGCGACCTGCGGCGCGGCGCGTTCGACGTGCTGGTGGGCATCAACCTGCTGCGCGAGGGCCTCGACCTGCCGGAGGTCTCGCTCGTGGCCGTGCTCGACGCCGACAAGGAAGGCTTCCTGCGATCGAGCGGATCGTTGATCCAGACGGTCGGCCGCGCGGCGCGGCACGTCAACGGGCGTGCGATCTTCTATGCCGACACCGTGACCGACTCCATGCGCCGCTGCATCGACGAGACCACCCGCCGCCGGGCCGTGCAGGAGGCGTACAACGCCGAGCACGGCATCACGCCGACGAGCGTCCGCCGGGAGATCGACGACGGCATGGGCTCGATCGAGGAGCACGACTACCTGACCGTGCCGGTCGAGCGGTCACCGGCGATGGCCTTCGGATCCGAGGGCGAACTCGCCCGGCACGTCCAGCGGCTCGAGGCCGACATGCGGGCCGCCGCGGCCAACCTCGAGTTCGAGAAGGCTGCCGCCATCCGCGATCAGCTCAAGACGCTGCGCCAGCCTGGCCTGGCGCTCGCCGGCGTGGAGGCGCCGGGGGCCTGAGCGTCGTCACGACGCGCCGCCACCAACCTGCATGGCACCCATCCTGACGCAGTGGGCCAAGGACGTCGTCTTCCAGGTCCAGGAGTACGTGAAGATGTGCGCGGCGCTCGGCCGCGGCCTCGTCACGCGCCCGGTCTACGTCCGCGACATCGTCGAGCAGCTCGACGCGATTGGCGTCGGGTCGCTGACGGTCGTGCTGCTCACGGGCGGGTTCACCGGCGCCGTGCTGGCGCTGCAGTCGGGGATGACGCTCGATCAGTTCGGCGCCCGGTCCGTGGTCGGCCGGCTCGTGAGCGCCTCGATGGTCAAGGAACTCGGGCCGGTGCTGACGGCGCTGATGGTCACCGGCCGCGTGGGGTCCGGCATCGCGGCCGAACTCGGATCGATGGCGGTGACCGACCAGTTGAACGCGCTGCGCGCGCTCGGCACCGACCCGATCCGCAAGCTGGCCGTGCCACGCGTGGTGGCCGGCGTGGTGATGGTGCCGATCCTGACGGTGATCTCGGACTTCGTGGGCATCCTCGGCGCGTGGGTGATCACCACCACGCAGCTGCGGGTGGCGTCGAGCGTGTACTGGAACTCGGTGGTCGACGCGCTCTACATCCAGGACATCTGGATGGGGCTCATCAAGCCGGTCGCGCTGGGGTTCGCGATCGTCAGCATCGCCTGCTTCGTGGGCATGCGGACGACGGGCGGCACCCAGGGCGTCGGCCGCAGCACGACGCAGGCGGTGGTCGCGGGGTCGGTGGCGGTCCTCGTGCTCGACTTCATCATCACCAAGCTGCTGATCTCGGTGATGTACTGACGATGGGCACGCCGACACCTCTCGAGAGCCGCCTGTCGCGGGTCAAGACGCCGGGCGAGCCCGTGATCGTCTTCGAGCACGTGTTCCTCGCGTTCGGCGACAACGTGATCCTGAAGGACGTGAGCTTCGAGCTGCGCGCGGGCTACTCGAAGATCTTCCTCGGGGCCAGCGGCGCCGGCAAGAGCACGATCCTGAAGTTGATCCTGGGCCTGCTCAAGCCGCAGGCCGGCCGGATCTGGGTCAACGGCGTGCGGGTGGACGAACTGCGCGAGACCGACATGATGAAGGTCCGCGACGATCTCGGGATGGTGTTCCAGGAGGGCGCGCTGTTCGACTCGCTGACCGTCCGCGAGAACGTCGGGTACAAGCTGTACGAGGAGAGCGACATGGATCTCGATGCCGTCCACAGCCGCGTGGAGGACGTCCTCGGCTGGGTCGAGCTCGAGGAGCACATCGACAAGATGCCCTCGCAGTTGTCCGGCGGGCAGCGACGTCGCGTGGCGATCGCGCGCGCGATGACGTTCCAGCCCGCCATCCTGCTCTACGACGAGCCGACGACGGGCCTTGACCCGATCACCTCGCTCACCATCGCGGACGAGATCGTGAAGATGCGCGACATCGAAGGTGTGAGCTCCATCATGGTCACCCACCAGTTGCGCGATGCGTTCCGCGTCGCCGAGCAGATGGCGGTGCGCGGCGAGGACGGCAAGGCCCACATCGTGCCTGCCACGCCCGAGAAGCTGGCGCAGACCGAGTTCGTCATGCTGCGGGACGGACTGATTGCCTTCGAGGGCACGGCGCCGGAGTTCCGGGCGTCCGACGACCCCTACCTGCAGCTTTTCCTGAGTTGATCCCATGCCCCGCACACGAACCCTCGCCTGGTCCCAGCTCAAGATCGGCATCCTCGCCGTTGCGGCGTTCACGCTCGCGACCCTGCTCATCTTTGCCGTCGGCGGTGATGCGGGCCTGTTCTCCGGCCGCCACTACCTGAAGACACGGTTCCCGAACGCGGCGGGCGTGCAGTCGGGTGCGGTGGTGCGCCTGGCTGGCGTCAACGTCGGGGCCGTCGAGGACGTGTACTTCGACGGCGCGGTCGTGGAGATGGTGCTGCGCGTGCGCCCGGATGCGATGGACAAGATCACCACCCGCTCGATTGCGCAGGTCGGCTCGGTGAGCCTCCTCGGCGAGGGGGCCATCGACATCACCGCGTCGAGCGAGGGCGAGCGCCTCGACGAGTGGGCCTACATCGCGTCGGGCCGCACGCCGGGACAGATTGCCGACGTGGCCGAGAACGCGTCGCAGACCCTCGCCCAGGCCACGCAGCTCATCGAGGACGTCCGCGCCGGCAAGGGCACGGTCGGCAAGCTCTTCACGGAGGATCAGCTCTACAAGCAGCTTGCAGGCGTGGTGCAGGCCACCGACAAGGTCATCGAGGCCATCGAGCAGGGGCGCGGACCCGCGGGCACGCTGATCAACAACCGCGAGGCGGCCCGCAACCTCGAGCGCGCACTCGCGAACCTCGACACGGTCACGTCGGGCATCGCGAGCGGCAAGGGCACGCTCGGCACGCTGCTGAACGACGACGCGCTGGCGCGCTCGCTGACGGCCACGACCGACAACCTGCGGACGCTTTCTGCCAGCCTGCGGGCGGGCGAGGGCACCGCCGGCAAGCTGCTCACCGACGCGGCGCTCTATAATCGGCTCGATTCCGTGGTGCAGCGGCTCGACACGCTGGTGACGGGCCTCAACCGCGGGGACGGCACGGCCGGACGGCTGCTGCACGACAAGCAGCTGTACGACAACATGAACACCGCGGTGAACGAGCTGCGCGGCCTGCTTGCCGACATCCGCAAGGACCCGAAGAAGTACCTGAACGTGAAGGTCAGCATCTTCTGACGGCTACAGAACATGACCGAATGGACCAACATCTGGCTCGCGACGATTGCCATCGCCACCCTGGTGATGGCGCTGATCCAGGTGGGGGCGCTCGTCGCCGCCGCCATCACGGCCCGGCGCGTCCAGGCGCAGGTGGCCCGCCTCGAACAGCAGGTGCAGCCCCTCGTCGAGCGCGTGAACGTGATTGGCGCAGACGCCGCGCGCATCTCCGCCCTGGCCGTGCAGCAGGCCGAGAAAGCCGACGTCGCGTTCACGAGCGCCACACGGCGTATGGATCAGACGCTCGCGGTAGTGCAGAATGCGGTCGTTACGCCAGCCCGAGAAGGCATGGCGTTGGCCGCTGCCGTCCGGGCCGCGGTCGGCTCCCTCAAGAAGGGATCCGTCCGTCGCAAGTCCGCCGGTGAGGACGACGACGCCCTGTTCATCGGCTGACACCCGTATCTCCGGCGCGTACGCGCGCCTCTCCGCGGAGGACTGGAGTCGATGAACCAGATGGCCACTCGGGTCGCGGCAGTCTGCCTTGCATCCATGCTCACGCTTGCACTGCCCGCAAGCGCGCAGCCGCCACAGGCAGCCACGGCCGCCGCGGTGAAGCAACTCGCCACGCTGCTGGTGCCGGCCGACGGCGCCCCCGGTCCGCGCTTCATTGCGGCGGAGGACCCGACCGACACCACGCGGTTCGTGGCCGCCATGCTCCTGCCAGACCTGCAGCTGCTGCTGGTGTCGGCCACGTACTCGGCGCCCGTGCTGCTCCGCGAGCGCGTCCTGACGCGCAAGTATCGCGACGCCTACCAGGACCTGCAGGCCGCCTCCGAGCCGGACGGCAAGATCGTCGTCGAGGACCTGCTCGCAAACGGCCTCTTCTTCAAGCCGGCAAAGGGCCAGGCCGCCGACGCGGCGACGCTCGACGGCAAGACCGTCACCTTCGACGGTCAGTGGCGCAAGGCGAAGCTGAAGGAGGAGGAGTACACCGCCGCGTTCGAGGCTGCCGAGAAGGCCTACACCCGGCTGCTCGGCCTGCTCGTCACCCAGGCCAAGCTGCGCTAGCCGGTGCCGCCGTACGCGCTTGCCATCTTCGACTTCGACGGCACGCTCGCCGACAGCTGGCGGCTGATGGGGGAGGCGATGATCGACGCCTCCGATCGCTTCGGCTACAAGCGCCTCTCGCCCGAAGAGGCACAGGACCTGCGGGGCAAGGACAACCGCGTGGTCATGGAGGCCCTGGGCGTGCGCGCGTGGCAGGTGCCGCAGATCGTGCTGCACATGCGGCAGGTCGCGCTGCGGCGCGCCGGCGAGATCGCGCTGTTTCCCGGCGTGCCGGCCATGCTCGACGGCCTGCGGCACGCGGGCATCCGCCTGGCAATCGTCAGCTCGAACGGGGAGGAGGCGGTCCGCGCCGTGCTCGGGGCGGAGACGTCCCGCCTCGTGGACGACTACGAGTGCGGCGCAGCCATCTTCGGCAAGGCGCCGCGGTTCCGCCGCGTCGTGCGCCGGGCGCGCGTCGCGCCGGCGCACGCCATCGGCATTGGCGACGAGGCCAGGGACATCGACGCGGCGCATGCCGCCGGCATCACCGCCGGGGCGGTGACGTGGGGGTACGCAACCGCGGACCTGCTCCGCAGTCGCGCTCCCGCCCACGTCTTCGACGCGATGGACGAGATCACGCGGCTGCTGACCTGAGCCCCTCCCGGCGCATCCTCAGCGCGATTCGGTCCTGCGCACGGTCGGGTAGGTGATCCCGAGCTGCTCCAGATAGGTCCTGTACCGTGTCGGATCGTAGTAGTACTTGCGCAGTTCCGGCTTGAACTTCGCCATCACGTCCGTGTTCAGCTCGATCGCCGGCGTGTCCGTCTCGCGGATCAACGCCTGGTACTTGCGGTCCTTCGTCTGCACGTCGTCGAAGTAGCCGCGGGCGGACGTGACGACGTCGGGGCGCAGCAGGACGTCGATGACGGTCATCGCGACGACCTGCGCGCCGTGGTTGACGCCCTTGTGGGCGATGGGGGTCGCCATCGAGATTGCGTTGGCCCAGTTGTGGCCCGGCCCGGCCTGGAAGTTGGCGGGGAAGCGCAGGCTCACGGTCGGCACGGTCCAGGAGATGTCGCCGATGTCGTCGGACCCGCCGCCGCGGCGCTCGTTCTCCGGGATCTCGTGCTGGCCCTTCAGGTCGTCGATCTTGCTGGCGAGGCCGACGACGGGCACGCCGAGTTCCTGCTGGGTGGCCTTCGCGAGCGTGACGTCGGCGTCGGTCCACTGCGGCAGGCCGACCGCCGTGATGTTGGCGTGCATCGTCTCGGCGAGGGGCTTGTTGAAGTGCTGCGGCCATGCCGAGCCGAGCACGCGCGAGGTCCACGTGGTGTCGGTCATGAGCGCGGCGCCCTTCGCGATGTTGTCGCCGATCTCCCAGAGCCCCTTGATGCGGTCGTAGTCGGTCTCGCGGAAGTAGTACCAGACGCTCGCGCGGCGGGGCACGACGTTGGGCTGGTCGCCGCCGTTGGTGATGATGTAGTGCGACCGGTGCTGGAGGCGGAGGTGCTCGCGGCGGACGTTCCAGCCGGCGTTCATCAGTTCCACGGCGTCGAGTGCCGACTTGCCGCGCCACGGCGCGCCCGCGCTGTGGGCCGTCTCGCCCTCGAAGGTGTACTCGACCGAGACGAGGCCGGTGCCTTCACGCTCGCCCCACGAGGTCTCGAGCGCCGAGCCCACGTGGTTGTAGAGCACGACGTCCACGTCCCTGAAGAGGCCGGCGCGGATGTAGTACGCCTTCGTGCCGACCACTTCCTCGGCGATGCCCGGCCAGATCACGAGCGTGCCGGGCAGCTTCTCCTTCTCCATCTGCCGCTTCACGGCAATGGCCGCGACGATGTTGAGCGGCGTGCCGGAGTTGTGCCCCTCGCCGTGGCCAGGCGCGCCCTCGACGATCGGGTCGTGATAGGCGACTCCGGGCTTCTGCGACCCCTGCGGGATGCCGTCCACGTCGGAGCCGAGCGCGATGACCGGCTTGCCCGAGCCCCAGCGGGCCACCCACATGGTCGGGATCCCGGCATAACCCCGCTCGATGCGGAACCCTTCCTTCTCGAGGATGGCTGTCAGGTACTTCTGTGTCTCGAACTCCTGGAAGCCGAGTTCCGAGAAGCTGAAGACCATGTCGGTCATCTGCTGGCCGAGGTCGAAGAGGGCCTGCGACTTCACGTCGGCCTGCACGGCGGCCTTCAGGGCCTGCACGCGCGGGGCGACCTGGCTTGCCACGGGCGCCTGGCTCCGGGATGCGTCGGGCCGCGGCGCGTCCTGCGCCTGCAACCCCGCGCTGGCGAGGGCCAGGAGCGCCACGACGGGGAGGAATGCACGAGTCGTCATGCCGGCCATCTTCACGTAGGGGACGGCCGGGAGTCACGCGCTAGGTCTGGCATGAAAGAACGCCGAACGAGGTCGGGCGCGTCCCCCGAACGCGCCTGGTCAGGCCGGCGTGGGCGTGTCGGGATCGGGCGATGGCGGCACGGACCCGCCGTTGGTCCGCTGCGCCACCCGCGACAGGAGCTGCTCGAGCTTGAAGCCCGTGAGCGACTCGATGACAGGCGGTACCTGCGCGATGACCCGCGCGACCTCGTTGGTGATGGCCGAGACCTGGCCCTCGCTGCCCGCCCCGGTGTTGACCATCGTGATGCGGTCTATGCGCGACAGCGGTTCGGCGACGGCACGGGCAATCTCCGGCAGGATGGGCGCCAGCAGCTGGAGGACCGCGGCTTCGTTGTACTTCTGCCAGGCCTCGGCCTTCTTCTCCATGGCCAGCGCTTCGGCGAGGCCCTGCGCCCTGCGGGATTCGGCTTCGGCCAGCCCGCGTGCCTTGGCGACCTCGGCTTCGGCCACGCCCTGTGCCTGTGAGACGGCAGCTGCCGCGAGTCCACGCGCGCGTTCGCCTTCGGCCAGGCGTTCGAGCCGGGCCCGCTCGGCGTCGGCCTCGGTCTCGACGCGGCGGCGAGCGGCCTCGGCGAGCGTCTCGGTCTCGTAGCGCTTGGCATCGGCTTGCCGGCGGATCGTCGCGTCGAGTTCCTTCTCCTTGCGCTTGATCTCCTGTTCCTGCAGCTCGATCTCCATGGTCTTCTTCTGGAGTTCGTAGGCCATCTCGGCTTCGGCCCGCTTGCGGTTGGCCACGCTCTGCTGCTCGGCGATTGCCTGCTGTGCCTGGAAGTTGGCGATCTCGGAGGCGCGGGTCGTGGCAGCATCCGCCTCGCGCTGGCGGCGATCGCGTTCGGCGTTGGCCTCGGCGACGAACGCGTCCCGGCGCGCCTCGGCTTCCTGGGCGAGCTTGAGCGCTTCGGCCTGCCGCTCACGCGTCTCGCGCTCGGCGTCGGCCTGCGCGATCGACGCCTCCTTGAGCGCATTGGCCTCGGCGATCGCGGCCGTTCGCTTGACCTCCGCGATCCGGGGCTTGCCGAGGGCTTCGAGGTAACCGTGCTTGTCGCGGATGTCGCGGATCGTGAACGAGTCGATGCCGAGACCCATGTTGGCGAGGTCGCCTGCCGAGATCTCCTGGACCTTCTGGGCGAACTGGTCCCGGTTCTTGTAGATGTCCTCCACCGACAGCGTGCCGAGGATGGCCCGCAGGTGGCCCTGCACGGTGTCGAGCGCGATCTTGACGATCTCCTCGGGCTTCATCCCGAGGAACCGTTCGGCGGCCGCGTGCAGCGAGACCTCGTCCTTCTTGATCTTGATCTGGGCGACGCCATCGACGATCACCGGCACACCCTGCGACGTGTAGACCTCGGGGGTGTTGACGTCGAGGGTCATGATCTCGAGCGAGAGCCGATTCCAGGTCGAGAACAGCGGCACGACCACGCCGGCGCCGCCGGTGATGAAGCGGACGGGACCGCGTCCCGACACCACGATCACTTCATTGGGCCCGGCCTTGCGCAGGAACGCGAGGTAGGCGAGCACCAGACCCGCGGCCAGTCCCACGAGAACCAGAACCGCGGAGATGAGGAACAACTCGGGCACGAGGAACCCTCCAGTCCGTCAGGCCTTGCTTTCCGAAGCGGCGTGAGCCTCGACGATCAGCGTGACGCCGGCGACACGCACGACCGTGGCGATCGATCCACGCGACAGCGGAGCGCCGTCTGCGGTCCGGGCCGATGCCGTGTGGCGCTGCCCCCGCACGAGGGCCGCCACCTCGCCGATCCCGTCCTGCGGAATCGGCGTGACGACTTCCGCGGTGGCGCCGACGAGATCCTGCTCGCGTACCGTCTGCGTGCCCGTGGAGGAGGCCAGGATGCGCCAGGCAGCGTACGTGACGATGTAGGTGAAGACGGCCGCCCCGCCGAGCGCGACCCCGACGGTCGCCTCCTTCGAGAGGGCGAACCCGTACGTCGCGACAAGGCCGAGGGCGCCGATCGCCCCGCAGAACGTGGCGATCGTCAGTGGCGAGAACAGGGGGAAATGGAACCCGCCATCACCCGCGCCGGCGTCGTCGAGATCGAAGGCGTGACCAAGGACCAGGGCGATGGCGACATAGCCGCAGCCGGCAACCGCCAGGGCGACGTAGGTCAGGGTCAGCATGGAATGCGACTCATCCTAACAGACGAGCCGGTGACGTGGACGGGTCGGTATCCGATCTGATCGACAATAGCGGGATGTCCGTCCCGGCTCAGGCCGTCTCCGAGGCGCTGCGGCGCGAAGTGGAGCGGCGCCGCACCTTCGCCATCATCTCCCACCCCGACGCGGGCAAGACGACGCTCACCGAGAAGACGCTGCTCTACGCGGGCGCCATCGAGCTGGCCGGCGCGGTGAAGGGCCGCGCGTCCCAGCGCCAGGTCGTGTCGGACTGGATGGACATCGAGCGGGAGCGCGGCATCTCGATCACGTCGGCGGCGCTGGAGTTCGAGCTCGACGGGCGGCGCGTCACGCTGCTCGACACGCCCGGCCACAAGGACTTCAGCGAGGACACATACCGCACGCTGCTGGCCGTTGACAGCGTGGTGATGGTGATCGACGCCGCCAAGGGCATCGAAACCCAGACCCGCAAGCTGTTCGAGGTGGCACGGCGCCGGCACCTGCCGATGCTGACGTTCATCAACAAGCTCGACCTGCCGGGCCGCGATCCGCTGGACCTGCTCGACGAGATCGAGCGCGTGCTCGGCCTGTCGGCGGCCCCGATGAACTGGCCGATCGGCACGGGCGACCGCTTCAAGGGCGTCTACGACCTCCGGCGCAACGAGGTGCTGTTCTACGAGCGCGTGGCGCGCAGCGCGCGGCGCGCCCCGGTCACGGTGACCGGCGCCGACGATCCGCGGCTCGTGGACCTGATTGGCGAGCAGGCGCGCGACGAACTGCTCGAGGGCGTCCACCTGATCGAGGCCGCCGGCACGCACTTCGATCTCGACGCGTACCGCCAGGCGCGCCAGACGCCGGTGTTCTTCGGCAGCGCCCTCACGAACTTCGGGCTCGAGTCGTTCCTCGAGGCGCTCGTGCAGTACGCTCCGTGCCCGCAGCCGCGCCCGGCCGACGACGGCACGTCGATCGATCCCCTGAGCCCGGATTTCAGCGGCTTCGTGTTCAAGATCCAGGCGAACATGAACCCGAAGCATCGCGATCGCGTGGCCTTCGTCCGCGTCTGCTCGGGCGTCCTCACCAAGGACATGCAGGTCGTCAACACGCGGCTGCAGCAGCCGGTGCGCCTCTCGCGGCCGAGCCGCTTCTTCGGCCGCGAGCGCGAGACCATCGAGGAGGCGTATCCGGGCGACGTGGTCGGCCTCGTCAACCCGGGCCGCTTCGGCATCGGCGACACGCTCTACGCCGGCTCGCGTGTCGTCTATCCCCCCATCCCGAACTTCCCGGCCGAGCACTTCGGCGCGCTGCGCCTGCAGGACGTCCGCTTCAAGCAGTTCGACGATGGCGTGCGGCAGCTCGAGGAGGAAGGCCTCATGCAGGTCGTCTTCCCTGTGCACGGCGCCCGCTATCCGATTCTCGGCGTGGTCGGCGCCCTCCAGTTCGACATCATCGAGGCGCGCATGCGCGAGGAGTATGGCGTGGCGTGCCGGGTCGAGAAGCTGTCGTACGTGGCCGCGCGCTGGGTGCAGGCCGATCCGGACACGCGCCTGACGCTGCCGAACAACGTGCTGTCGGCCACCGACAGGTCTGGCCGGCGCGTGCTGCTGTTCCCCTCGGAATGGGACATCCAGTACTGCGAACGCGAGAACCCCGGCGTGCAGTTCCTCGCCGTCGCCTGATTGCACGACATCCGCCTTGCGCGACAATCATCCCCATGCCGTACGTGAACGTGCAGATCATCCGGGGCGCCACGCGTGAACAGAAGGCCGAGATCATCGGCGACATCACGGCGTCGCTCGTGCGCGTCCTCGGCAAGAAGCCGGAGCACACCCACGTCGTGATCCAGGAGATTGCCGAGGAGGACTGGGGCTTCGGCGGTCTGCCCACCGACGTGTGGAAGGAGCGCCGGCGCGGAGGCACCGCATGACACGCCGACACATCGGCATCCTCCCGGCGCTCGTCGTCCTGCTTGCCGGCGCTGGTGCGGGGCAGGGGCAGCCCGCGTCGACCGGCCAGCCCGTGGCGTCGCCCCCCGGCGCCCCGTCCGGCGCGCCTGCCTACGAGAGCCGCCTCGAGATCGCCGACATCCGCACCGGCGCGCGCCGTGTGGTCCATCGCGCGTCCGTGCGGTTCGAGGCCCCGAACTGGTCGCGCGACGGCCAGCACCTGCTCATCAACCAACAGGGCGGTCTGTACCGCGTACCTGTCGCGGGCGGCACACCGATCCGTCTCGACGTCGGTGCCGTTCAAGGCTGCAACAACGACCATGGGTACTCGCCCGATGGTTCGCTGCTCGCCATCAGTTGCCGGCCATCGTCCTCGGTGTACGTGGTGCCGGCTGCCGGCGGCACGCCGCGTCTCCTCACGCCGCTGACGCCGTCGTACTGGCACGGCTGGTCGCCCGACGGGCGCACGCTTGCCTACGTCGGGCAGCGCGACGGCGAGTTCGACATCTACACGATGCCCGTCGCTGGCGGACCGGAGACGCGACTGACCACCGCACCGGGCCTCGACGACGGGCCGGACTACACGCCGGACGGACGGTGGATCTACTTCAACTCGGTGCGGACGGGCACGATGCGCATCTGGCGGATGCGCCCCGACGGTTCGAACCAGGAACAGGTCACGTTCGACCGGCAGTACGCCGACTGGTTCCCGCATCCGTCTCCCGACGGCAAGTGGATCGTCTTCGTCTCGTTCGACGCCACGGTCGACGGGCACCCACCGCACCGGGACGTCGTGATCCGGCGTCTCGCGCTCGACGAGCCGGCCGCACGGCCCGAGGTCCTGTTCCCGTTGTTCGGCGGACAGGGGACCATCAACGTGCCGTCCTGGTCGCCGGACGGCTCGCAGTTCGCGTTCGTGTCATACGCAGCCGCGCCGTTTTGACATCGCCAGCCGGGTCAGGCGACGATCCCGGGATGGCTGTGGCGCCGGTGTCGTCCCCGATCTCCTTCGACAAGTCGCTCATCAAGGTCGTGCTGCTCGAGAACGTGCACCGGAGCGCCGTGGAGGCGCTGCGGGCCGACGGCTACAGGAACGTCCACCAGCACGAGCGGGCGCTCGAAGGCCCCGCCCTCGCCGAGGCGATTGCCGACGCGCACATCCTCGGGATCCGGTCGCGCACGAAGCTCACCGCCGATGTCCTCGCGGCGGCACCCAGGCTGATTGCCGTCGGCGCGTTCTGCATCGGCACCAACCAGGTGGACCTCCGGGCCGCCGAGACGCTCGGCGTGCCGGTGTTCAACGCGCCCTTCTCGAACACGCGCAGCGTGGCCGAACTCGTGGTGGCCGAGGTGGTGATGCTGCTGCGCGGCGTGCCGCGCCGCAATGCCCGCGCACACCGCGGCGAGTGGGACAAGTCACCCGCCGGCTCCTTCGAGGTGCGCGGCAAGACGCTCGGCATCGTCGGCTACGGGCACATCGGCACGCAGGTCGGTGTGCTGGCCGAGGCCCTCGGCATGCGCGTCCTGTTCTACGACGTGGTGACGAAGCTGGCCCTCGGCAACGCGCAGGCCGTGCGATCGCTCGACGCACTGCTCGGCGCCGCGGACGTCGTGACGCTGCACGTCCCCGAGACGACGCAGACACAGGGGATGATCGGGGCCGACGCGCTGCGCCTGATGAAGCCGGGCGCGCACCTGATCAACGCCTCGCGGGGAACGGTCGTCGACGTGGACGCGCTTGCCGGGGCACTCGCCGCGGGACATCTCGGTGGCGCGGCACTCGACGTGTTCCCCCAGGAGCCCGAGTCCAACACGCAGGAGTTCCAGTCGCCGCTGCGCGGCCTCGACAACGTGCTGCTCACCCCGCACATCGGGGGCAGCACGGCCGAGGCCCAGGAGGCGATCGGCGTCGAGGTCGCCGAGAAGCTGCTCACCTACAGCAACAACGGCTCGACGCTGTCGGCGGTCAACTTCCCGGAAGTGGCCCTCCCGGGGCATCCCGGGAAGCACCGGCTGCTGCACATCCATCACAACAGGCCTGGCGTGCTCTCGCGCGTCAACGAGGTGTTCTCCGGACGCCGTGTCAACGTCGCCGCGCAGTACCTCCAGACCAACTCCCGCATCGGCTACGTCGTGATCGACGTGGACCCCGATCCGGATGCCGATACGCCCTCCCTGCGCCGCGAACTCGCGGGCATCGACGGCACGATCAGGGCACGATTGCTGTACTGATCGCTTACCGCTTGCCGGGTCCCGCGTGCGTCGCGTAGCTGCCGTGGCAGGCGCCGCACGTGGCGAGCATGCGCCCGTACATCTCCTCCCGATCACGCGTGCGGTGCGCCTGCGCGGCGCGCCCGACGAGTTGCGCGAGCTGACCTTCGGCCCGGGCCATCTGTCCGCGGAGCTTGCGCGGGGCGTCGTCCACGGCGAACGACTGCCCGGCGAGTGTCCGGACGCCCTCACCCCAGGAGGAATCGGAGGGACCGACGAGGCCTTCGAGGAGCATGTCCATGCCGCGCTGGTGCAGCAGCATGTGGCCGACGAGCCCGCCGACCGACGGCGAGGGCGCGACCGGCACGGCTGCGCGCACGTGCATCGCCCGGTGGCACTGTCCGCACGTCCCGAGAATCGACGCGGTCGCGCGCGCCGCGTCATCGAGTGACCGTGCGGCTGCCGCCTCGCGCGCGAGTGTCGTGACACGCCCCTGGAAGGCCTCGGCGCCCACGGGCATCGGGACGGTGGGACTGTGCTTCGCGAGACGTCCCGCCTCGGCCCGGGCGACGTCGAGGTGCCCGCGCACGACGGCATCGTGAAGCTCCATGGCCTGGCCGAAATGCGCACGCATGTAGGCGGCACGCGCCGGGCTCCGGTCGTCGGCGCGGGGCGACTGTGCGGTGGTGCGTACCGCGGCCGTGCCGACGAGCAGCATCGACGCAATCGCCGGCAGCCAGAGGACACGCAGGCGGGGCAGGTGGGCGGGCATGAGGAACCTCCTGGAAGCAGGCGTGCACGTCACGTGCCGCCGGACAAGCCCGGCGGCTACCCGTGCCGGCGATGACGGCGCGGGAGGGATGCGGCGTCTCCGCGAAATTCGCCGGGGCGCGCGGGAAACTCCCCACGGCCGTGCGTCGCCTGCGGGTCACCTGTCGTCGCCCGGTAGACGAGATGCCGCGCGCCGCGCCGGCCGTGGCCTCTCGCGCGTTCCAGGACGACGTCGAATCCCATCGACGTCAGCCGGCGGGCGAAGCGTCGGTCCTCCCACGCCGACCAGACGGCAAGGACGCCACCCGGACGAAGTGCCCGCCTGATGGAGTAGAGCCCCGCACGGCTGTAGAGGGCGTCGTTGCCCTCGGCCGCGAACTCCGCGGGGCCGTTGTCCACGTCCAGCAGGATGGCGTCGAAGCCCTCGGTGGACGCACGCAGGATCCGGAGGGCATCGCCAATCTCGACGTGCACGCGGCGGTCCTTCAACGGATGGCCTGCAAGGTGCCCGAGGACGTCCGTGTTCCAGTCGCGGACCTCCGGCACCAGTTCGGCGACGACGATGGAGGCGTCGGCGGGCAGGACGTCGAGCGCGGCCCGGACGGTGAAGCCCATGCCGAGTCCGCCGATGAACACCCGCGCGCCGGTGCGCGTGGCGACGTGCCGGCAGCCGATCGTGGCCAGCGCCTGCTCCGACCCGTTGATCGTGCTCGGCATCAGGCTGCGGTCGTCGGCGAGCAGCAGGAACTCGTGGCCCCTGCGGCGCAGCGTGAGACGCGTGCCGTCGGGTGTCGTTGCCTCGCCCAGCGTTTCCCAGGGAATCATCGAATCACCGCGGCGAGCAGCGCAAGGACGGCGAGGACGAGTCCCGTGGCGGCGACGAGGACCGCGAGGCGCACCTCCCGCGCCATGCGTGCGACGTCGTCGGCGTGCGGGATGGCGACGCCCGGCTCGGCCATGAGCGACTGCTGCATGACGCGAGCGGCCGAGAGGACGTCGCGCATCCCCTGCTCGAAGTGTTGTTGGTGGATGCGCTTGTCGTCGTCGGCACCGGGTTCGGCGGCGGCCGCGAGTGCCGCCTTGAGGACGGCGTTGCGGATGCTGCCGCCGCTGGCCTCGAACTGTTCGGCCAGTGCCCGGAAGTCGACGTCAGGCGCGAGCGGCGTGCGCGCAGGATGGATCTGCACGCGCCAGATCTGTTCCCGCTCCTCGACGCCGGGCATCTCGAAGAGCACGTGCGTCCGGATGCGCCGCTCGAACGCGGGGTCGAAGTTCGAGGCGAGGTTGGTCGCGAAGATCACCACGCCGTTGAAGGCGTCGAGTTCCTGCAGGAGCACGTTGACCACGGCGTTCGCTTCACGGGTCGCTCCGGGATCGACGAGCGTGGAGCGCCGCGACGCAATCGCGTCGGCCTCGTCGAAGAACAGCACGGCGTGCTCCTCACGCGCCCGGCGGAACACGGCCGCCACGTTCTTCGGCGTCTCGCCCATCCACATCGACTCGAGCTCGCTGTAGCGCACCACGAGCAGGCGGCGGCCGATGGCGTGTGCGAGGGCCTCGGCGCAGATGGTCTTGCCCGTGCCAGACGGACCCGCGAAGTTGAACGTCAGTCCGAGTCCGGTCGGGTGGCGTTCGCCGAGTCCCCACTGCTCGAAGACGAGGTCGTAGCTCGTGAGCTGGCCGAGCGCTTCCGACAGCGTGCGGCGGGTCGCAGGCGGCAGCACGACGTCGCGGAACGTCCGGCGCGGCACGATGGCATCCACCGTCTTGCGCGCCGCGGCCTGGCCGGTCAGGAAGCTGAGGAGGGGAGGTGGAGCCAACAGCCTATTGTGCCTCGAACGACGGGTTCGCCGCCTATTCCCAGCGGAAGACGCGTGCCGCGATGGCCGTCAGCACGGCGAACATCAGGCACAGCACCGCCACGTCGCCGGTGTGCGCGAGCCATCCCTCGCCGCGCCACACGCCACGCAGCAGTGACACCGCGTAGGTGAGCGGAATCAGGCGCGCCACGACCTGCACGGCGTCCGGCAGCCGCTCGATGGCGACAAAGAGCCCCGAGAGGCCCAGCATCGCGTAGACGACGAGCGACGCGAGGGGCTGTGCGAACCGCGCCGTCGGCACCACGCTGGCCACGACGAATCCCACCGAGAGCAGGCACATCGTCGTGAACAGGAGTGCGGCCGCGAACGACGCGATCGGGGCATCACCGGCGGGTCCGAACGTGCGGACGCCGGCGAGCACGAGGATGCCCAGCGAGACGGCCGTGAAGATCAGCTTCACGAGCACGTGAGCCATCAGGATCGTCGTCGGGCGCAGCGGCGTGGCGCGAAGTCGCTTGAGGATGCCGCCTTCGCGGTAGATGGCGATGATGGCGACGAGAGAGACCATCGCGCCCATCGCAATCATCACGGCGGCAAACACGGGCAGGTCGCCCGCAAGCAGTGCCGGCAGTGCGCCGGGATTCGATGCCCGATCGCGAACGCGGCGCAGGACGAGGAAGAGCAGCACCGGCAGGCCGACGGCGCCGAGCACGCCGAGCGGTTCCCGCAGGAAGATCCTGATTTCGAGCCAGGTGAGCCTCAGGAGTCCGCGCACGTCGCCGTCCTCAGGCCCGCACCGCGTGCCCGGTGAGACGGAGGAAGACGTCCTCGAGGGAGGCCGTCCGTGATTGGAGGTCGGACACGCGCACGTCGTGCTGCGCGAGGCACCGCACGACATCGTCGAGCAGGTCGCTGCCGGTGCCGTGCACGAGCAGCGTGCCGTCGCCGCGCTCGACGTGACGGACCGAGCGGCAGGCACCGAGGAGGTCGGCAGCCCGCGGGTCGTCGGTGACGATCGAGATGTTGCGCTCGGGACAGTGCCGGGCCACGAGCGCGGCCGGCGCGCCGACGTCCACCGCGCGACCGGCGTCGATGATGGCGACGCGATCGCAGAGGCGCTCGGCCTCCTCCATGAGGTGCGTGGTGAGGACGACGGTCTTGCCGCGGGCACGGATGCCGCTGACGAGGTCCCAGATGGCGCGGCGGGCCTGCGGGTCGAGGCCGGTCGTCAGCTCGTCGAGGAAGACGATCTCGGGATCGTGGATGAGGGCCAGCGCGATGAAGAGCCGCTGCTTCTGTCCACCCGACAGCGTCATGAACCAGGCGTGCTGCTTCTCGAGCAGGCCGAGTTGTTCGAGCAGGCGGGTGCCGTCGACGGAGCGGGAGTACAGGGAGGCCCACAACCAGACGGCCTCCCGCACCGTGATGCGCTTCTGCAGCTGTGATTCCTGCAACTGGACGCCCGCGCGCTGCAGCAGCGCCGTGGCATCGCGACGCGGGTCGAGGCCGAGCACCGTGATGGTGCCCGCATCGGGAGCCCGCAGGCCTTCGATGCACTCGAGCGTCGTGGTCTTGCCCGCGCCGTTCGGGCCGATGAGCCCGAAGATCTCGCCTTCGTGGACGTCGAACGTGACGTCCTCGACGGCGCGGACGCGACCGTAGTGCTTGCGGAGCGCGGCGACGTGTACGACCGTCGTCATTGCGCCCCAGCATACGACGTCCCGCTCAGGCCTTCGGCACCGCCTGCACCGAGAGGTTGATCTTCACTTCGTCGCCGACGAGGAATCCGCCGGTCTCGAGCGTGGCATTCCAGTTGAGCCCGTAGTCCTTGCGATTGAGCGAGTACTCGGCCTCGAACGCGATGCGCTCGTTGCCCCACGGGTCCTTCGCCCTGCCGAGGAACGTCACCGGCAACGTGATCTCGCGCGTGACGTCGCGGATGGTGAACTGACCCGTCACGTCGAACTGGTCCTCGCTGCGCTTGGTGATGCCCGTGCTGACGAACGTGATGGTCTTGAACGTCTCGGTGTCGAAGAAGTCGGCCGAGCGCAGGTGCGTGTCGCGGTCCTTCTGGTTGGTGTCGATGCTGCCGGCCTGGATCGTGAAGGTCACCGTCGAGCGGTCCGGATTGGCCTCGTCGAACGCGATGGTGCCCTCGAACTCGGAGAAGCGGCCGCGCACCCTGGTGATGAGATGGCGCACCTGGAAGTTGGCCTCGGAGTGGGCCGGGTCGATTGCGTAGGTCTTCACTGTCGTGTCGGTCGTTGTCGTCATCGTTGGCTCCTTGTCGGGATTCGGGATTCGGGATTCGGATTCGAGATTCAGGTCTGTCGCAACGTCGCGAGGATCTCGTTCAGTGCATGCAACTGCTCCGGTGCGAGGCGGCCCATCGAGGACGCCAGGTACGTGGCGACGACCTCGTCGAGCGACGTGAGGACGTCGCGGCCGCTCGGCGTGATGCGCGTGGTGACGAACCGTCGGTCGTCGCCGGCGCGCGTCCGCGCGATGTGGCCGGTGTCCTCGAGCCGGTCGAGCAGCCGCGTGACGTCGGGGACGCGACGCACCATGCGCTCGCCGATCTCGCTCCGGCAGAGGCCGTCGTCGCCAGCCCCGCGCAGGATGCGCAGGACGTTGTATTGCGTCGCGGTGATGCCCGTGGGCCTCAGCGCGGTCTCGAGTGCGTGTTCGAGGACGGCGGCTGTGCGTTGCAGGCTGACGAACGCCTCCTCGAGAGGCGACCGGAACGGTCGTGTCTGTTTCAGTTCGGCCTGCAACCCGCTGTGCATGTGATCACGATAGATGTTTGAACACGCATTGTCAAGCCCTCGCAAATGCGAGGGCTCGAGCCGCACGGCTCAGCGCGGGGGCGGCGCCTGCGGTGCGCCAGGCTTGGGCGCCGGCCGCCTTGTCGGCGGCTGCCGCTGGCCCTGGTGGCAGGTGTAGCAGGTGACGCGCAGTTCACCCGCGGGTGGTTCGTCGCCGACTTCGGTGGGGAAGCTCTTGTTGACTGCCTCGGTGTACCTCATCATCGCGCGCGTCGCTTCCTTGTTCTGCTTGCGATCGCTCTCGAAGTTGTAGGCCTCCCAGTCGGTCGGGTCCGATCCCGCGACGTGGCAGTAGACGCAGCGAACGCCCATCGCCTGGTTGAAACTGCGCATGACGTCCAGCAGTTCCTTCCGATCGATGTCCTTCGGCAGGAGCTTCAGGTTCTTCGGCTCCGGCGGCAACCAGTTGGGATCGCCCGGCCCGCCCTGGCCGGTTGGCTGGGCACCAGCAGCGGGCTGCGCCGGGGGAGTCCCGGTGGGCGCCTGGCCGGTGACGGTGATGACCGTGCCGCACAGGACGAGTGCAGCGAGAGAGGCCACGCCTCGCATCATTCGATCTCCTCGATCAGGGACAACACTGCGCTGATTTGCGAGATGCTAACGCAAATCGGCGCCGACCGGCGTGGTCGCGGCCTGCGCCGCGCCTCCGGTCGGGAACCCGCGGTTCTTCAGGAGTGCGTTCACGTCGGGATCGCGTCCGCGGAACTTCCGGTACGCCTCGGCCCGATCGATGCTGTTGCCGGTCGCCAGGATGATCGTCTCGAAGCGTTCGGCCACGGTCGGATCCCACGGATTTCCCGTCTCCTCGAACGCGGCCCATGCATCGGACGCCATCACGTCCGACCACAGGTAGCTGTAGTAGCCGGCCGAGTACGAGTCGGACGTGAACAGGTGGTTGAACTGCGGCAGCCGGTGGCGCATCGCGATCTGCGGCGGGTTGCCGATCTCGGCAAGCGTCTCGCGCTCGAACCGGTCGGGATCGACGACGCCGCCCGGCCGCGTGTGCAGCCGCATGTCCACGATGGCCGACGAGAGGTACTCGACGGTCGCGTAGCCCTGGTTGAACTTCGCGGCGTTCTTGACCTTGTCCACGAGCGCCTGCGGCATCGGTTCGTTCGTCTTGTAATGCCGCGCGTACCGATCGAGCACGTCGCGTGTCAGCACCCAGTTCTCGTGCACCTGGCTCGGGAACTCGACGAAATCTCGCGGCGTCCCCGCGAGGCCGGGATAGTCCACGTTCATCAGCAGCCCGTGCAGGGCGTGGCCGAACTCGTGGAACAGCGTCTCGGTGTCGTCCAGGCTGATGAGCACCGGCTCACCGGGCCCGCCCCTGACGAAGTTGTTGTTGTTGGACGTGATGGGCGTGATCGGGCCGTCGAAGCGGCGCTGGCCGCGATAGCCCGAGGCCCACGCGCCCGATCGCTTGTACTGGCGCGCGAAGTCGTCGCGATAGAAGAGGCCGACGTGCCGCCCGGACGCCTTGTCCTTCACCTCGAACACGCGCACGTCCGGATGGAAGACCGGGACCGTGCCGGTGATCTCGGAGAACGTGAGGCCGTACAGCCGCTCCGCCATGTAGTAGGAGGCGGCAATCATGTTGTTCAACTCGAAGTACGGCTTCATCTCGTTGGTGTCGAGTGCGTACTTCGCGTTGCGCACCTTCTCGGCGTAGTACAGGTAGTCCCACGGCTCGATGGTGATGGCCTGGCCTTCGCCCTTCGCAATCGCCTGCATGTCGGCGACTTCCTCGGCGACACGGGCCACGGCCGGCTTCCACACGCGCAGCATGAGGTCCATGGCCTTGTCCGGGTCCTTCGCCATGGTGTCGTCCATGCGCCAGTGTGCATGGGTTGCGTAGCCGAGGAGGGTCGCGCGCTCGGCGCGCAGCTTGACGATGCGGGCGATGACGGCGTTGGTGTCGTGCGTACCGCCGTTGTCGCCGCGATTCTTGAACCTCCGCCACACCTGCTCGCGCAGGTCGCGCCGTGACGAGAACGTGAGGAACGGATCGACCGAGGACCGCGTGTTCACCACAGCCCACTTGCCCGGCAGCTTGCGTTGGTCGGCCGCCGCCTTGCAGGCGGACACGAGCGCCGGCGGCAATCCGGCGAGGTCGGCCTCGCGCTCGAGGACCGTCCAGGTGTCCTCCTCGGCAAGCACCTTCGTCGCGAAGTCGGAGAACGCCGCGGCCAGTTCCTGGTTGATGCGTGACAGTTCCTGCTTCTCGGCGGCGCCGAGCTTCGCGCCCTGCCTGACGAAGCTGTCGTGCAGCCGCGTGGTCAGCCGCTGTTGTTCCGCGCCGAGCCCGGACGAGCCGAGGCTCGCGTGGACGGCGGCAATGCGCGCGAACAGTCTCTCGTCGAACACGATCTCGTCGTCGGCGGCCGCGAGGATGGGTGACATCTCGCGATCGAGCGCCTGGTACTCCGGCGTGTTCCGGTTGTTCGTCAGCACGCCGAACAGCACCTCGACGCGCGAGAGCGTCCGTCCGGCCCGCTGCAGCGCCTCGATGGTATTGGCGAATGTCGGTCTCGCCGGGTCGCCGGCGATGGCCTGGATCTCCTTGCGCTGCATCTCGATGGCGGCAAGGAACGCCGGCTTGAAGAGCGCCGGCTGCACCGCGTCCCAGGGCGGCACGCCGCCGTAGGGCCCCGTCCACTCCTGGAGCAGCGGGTTGGAATCGGCTGGCGTGGGGGCGGTCGGCTGTGCGGCGGCAGTCACGGCAAGGGCGAGCAGGCCCAGCACGGCCAGGCCCGCGGGCGCGGATTGTGTCACGAGCAGGACTCCTCGGAAAGACACACGATGTGGGAGCGGCGGCATCCAGTCAAGTGGCCCGACACGAGCGCACGCCGTTCTGTGATAGTGGTGAGGCGCCGCCGAGCGCCGCCGGCCCTCCCGCATGCTCCGAACGATCATCCCGGTCTCGCTCGCGCTGGCACTGCTCGGCCTGGCCAGTGCGGCGGGATGCCGTGGCGATCGCCCCGAGGACGCGTCGCCACCGGGCACGCCGGCGCCCGAGGCCCTGGCGACCGACGCGACGTACGTCGGCCGCAACGCGTGCAGTCGCTGCCACGCCGGGCAGGTCGCCGCCTACAGCGGGTCTCACCACGACCTCGCGATGCAGGAGGCGACGCCGGCAACGGTTCTCGGCGACTTCCGCGACACGACGTTCACCGCCCACGGCGTCACCACCCGGTTCTCCTCTGCCGGCGGTGTCTTCACCGTACGCACGGATGGTCCGGACGGGCGCCTGCAGGACTTTCGGGTGGCGTACGTCTTCGGCGTGCATCCCCTCCAGCAATACCTCCTCGCGCTGCCGGGAGGCCGCTACCAGGCGCTCGGCATCGCCTGGGACAGTCGGCCGCGGGCCGAGGGCGGCCAGCGCTGGTTCCACCTCTATCGGGACGAACGACTGGCCGCCGGCGATCCGCTGCACTGGACGGCGTTCAGCCAGAACTGGAATGCGCAGTGCGCGGCCTGCCACTCGACGAACCTCCGCAAGAACTACGACCGCGCCGCCGACACCTACGAGACGACGTGGTCCGAGATCGACGTCTCGTGCGAACAGTGCCACGGCCCCGGCTCGTTGCACGTCCGGTGGGCCGACGCGCGGACGGCGGCTCCCGCCTCGGCAGCGGTCCCGACCGCCGCGGAGATGGGCCTCACCGCGTCGCTGCGCGAGCGGCGCGACGTGCGATGGACGATGGATGCCGCGACCGGGATCGCGCGCCGATCGCCTGCGCCGCCGGCGGCGCGGGCAGAAGTGGACGTCTGCGCTCCGTGCCATGCCAGGCGGGCCGAGATGCTGCCGGGACACGTTCCGGGGCAACCCTTCCTCGACGCCTACAGGCCGAGCCTGCTGTCGGACGGCCTGTACCACGCCGACGGACGCATCCAGGACGAGGTCTACGAGTACGGCTCCTTCCTGCAGAGCCGCATGTACGCGGCCGGCGTGACCTGCTCGGATTGCCACGAGCCGCACGCGCTGACGCTGCGCGCCGACGGCAACGCGCTCTGCGCGCAATGCCACCTGCCGTCGCGGTTCGATGTCGCGACGCATCACGGTCACGAGGCGGGGACGCCCGGTGCGTCGTGCATCGGCTGTCACATGCCAGAGACGACGTACATGGGCGTGGATCGACGCCACGACCACGGCTTCCGCGTGCCGCGCCCTGACCTCACGGCATCGACGGGTGCACCCGACGCGTGTACGCAGTGCCACACCGGGCGTACGCCGGCCTGGGCTGCCGCCGCGCTCGATCGGTGGCGCCCGCCGACATGGCGGCAGCGACCGCAGGTCGCGGAGGCGTTCGCGGCGGCGCGACAGGGGCGCGCGGCCGCGTCGCCGGCCCTCGTCGCGATTGCCGCCGACATCCGCCAGCCGCCCATCGTCCGTGCCAGTGCCGTGGAACTGCTCCAGTCGCATCCGTCGCCCGAGCGTGACGCGACGCTGCAGCAGCTGGCCGGCAGCGACGACGTGATCGTGCGACTGGCCGTGGCGCAGGCCCTCGTCGCGCTCGATCCCGCGTCGCGTGCGCGCATCGGCGGGCGGCTGCTCGACGACCCGTCGCGCGTCGTGCGTCTCGACGCGGCAGCGGCCATCGCCGGGGAGGGGGCGGCGTGGCTGACGATGCCGCAGCAGGAGGCGCTTGCGCGAAGCCTCGATCTCCAGCGGGCATCGGACGCGTTCAACGCCGACAGGCCCGAGTCCTACGTCAACGCCGCGATCCGTGCGGAACGCGAGGGCGACCTCCCGCGGGCGCGGTCCGAGTACGAGGCCGCCATCAGCCGCCTGCCATGGTTCCTGCCGCCGTACGTCAACCTCGCCGACCTGCAGCGGGAAGCCGGTGACGAGGCAGGTGCCGAACGCACGCTGCGGCAGGCGCTCGTCGAAGTGCCAGGGGATCCGGGCGTCCTGTACTCGCTCGGGTTGTCGCTGTACCGGCAGCAGCGGGGCGCCGAAGCCACCGAAGCGCTCGCGCGTGCGGCACGCGGCGCGCCGGAGACGCCGCGGTACGCCTTCGCGCATGCGCTCGCGCTCGAGGCGCAAGGACGGCTGCCCGACGCCCTGCGGGTGATCGACGAGGCGAGAGCGCGGCATCCCGACGATCGCGACCTGCTCGATGCCGGCTTCGGTCTTGCGCAGAAGGCGGGCGACCTCGATCGCGCGCGCATGTACGTGCGCGAGCTCTTACGCGTATCGCCGGGTGCGCCGGACGTCGCGGCCGCCGCGCGCGCACTCGGTGTCACCTGACGGCATCGGCGCCCGTGGGGCATACTCTCTCGCATGACGTCGATACGCGTGGCGTTGGGTAACCTCCCGTTTCCGGGTTCACCGGCGGAGTCGGTCGTGCTGGCCGAAGCGGCCGTTGCCGACGCGGCGGCTGCGGGCGCACGGGTGCTCTGCCTGCCCGAGGCGTACGTTCCAGGCTATCGCGCGGAAGGCAAGGGCGTGCCGCCGCCGGATGCGGCCTTCCTCGAGGATGCGTGGGTTCGTGTGGCGCACGCCGCCCGGCGTGCGCGCGTCACGACGATCCTCGGCACCGAGCGGGTGAGCGCCTCGGGACCGGTCATCACCGCGCTCGTGATCGGCCCCGACGGCGAGCGCCTCGGGTTCCAGGACAAGGTGCAGATCGATCCGTCGGAAGAGGGAACCTACGCAGCCGGCACCGGCCGGCAGGTGTTCGTCGCGGATGGCCTCACGTTCGGCGTGGTCATCTGTCACGAGGGCTGGCGATACCCCGAGACGGTGCGCTGGGCCGCGCGCCGCGGGGCCCGCATCGTCTTCCACCAGGCCTTCCACGAGGCCGACGCCTCGAGCTACCGGCCCTCGACGTTTGCCGACCCGGCCAACACGTTCCACGAGAAGGCGGCGCTCTGCCGGGCGGCCGAGAACACCTGCGTGTTCGCGACGGTCAACTACGCGAGCGCGGGTTCGCCGACGACGTCGGCCGTGATCGGGCCGGAGGGTACGGTGCTCGCCTGGCAGCCGTATGGTGCCGCCGGCCTGCTCGTGACCGACGTGGACCTCTCGGCCGCCACCGGACTTCTCGCCTCGCGCTGCCGGACGTTCGACACGCCGGCCTGAACCGCACGGGCGCGTCGCGCCGGGACGACGGTTCGCCGCGGCCCGTGTTGCCGAGTGGTTCACGTGTGCGGTATAGTTCGACGTTCGTGCCGCTTCCGTGATGGCAGCCGGCGCGAAGCACACCTGCCTCGTGTGCGCAGTTGGCTCAGCGGTAGAGCACCGCCTTCACACGGCGGGGGTCACTGGTTCGAATCCAGTACTGCGCACCACCCCTCGAAGGTCAGCACCATTGCAAGGCAGCGTTGCCGGCTGCGATCGTTGGCTTCCTTGACCACAGGTCGCTGGCGTCCGGCGCCGCTCGGTGAGCGGTCTTCACGAGAGCGCGAGTGAAGTCGTTCGCGAGGGCCTGCCGGTTCATTCTTGCCCTCGGCCGCTGCTTCGCGGGCCGGAGGTACGCGCCACTTGCCTCAGGTCGCCGGTACACTCAGCCCGATGGATACCTCCGCCCCGGTGCACGCCGGCGTCGGCATGCCGTGGCTGGCCCTTGCCCGATGGGCGACGCTCGGTGCCCAGTTCGGCGCGGCACTCCTCGGCGCGCTGCTGCTCGACGTCACGGTCCGCTGGACACTCGTGGCCGCCGTGCTCGCCGCGACGGCGGCATCGAACCTGTGGCTGTTGCGCGCCCTCGCCGTCGGCAGGACCGCCGGATCGGTCGCCCCCGCGCTCGTCGTGCTCGACGCCATTGGCCTCGCGCTCGTCCTCCTGGCGGCTGGCGGCCCGCTCAATCCCGCGAGCATCTACTTCCTCGTGCTCATCACGCAGGCGGCGTTCGTGCACGGTGCGCGCGTGGCCACCGTCGTCGCCATCGTGTCCACGCTCGCGTACGGTCTCCTCTTCGTGATGGTCACGCCGGAACTGCAGGCCGCGCTGGCGATGCACCCGGAGGTCGGGAGCCACTTCCAGGGCATGTGGTGGGCCTTTGCCGTGACGGCCGCCCTCGTGACGACGTTCGTGGTGCGTCTCGCGTCGGCGGTGGCGCAGCGGGACGCCGACCTGCGTGCACTCGAGGCGCGCCTGGCCCGGACCGAGACGATGACCCGCCTGGCGACGCTCGCAACCGACGCCGCGCACGAACTGGGCACGCCGCTCGCCACGATTACCCTCACGGCCGGCGAACTCGAGCGCGCGCTCGGCAGATCCCCGCTCGACGTCGCGACGGCCATCGACGACGTGCGCCTCATCCGGGAGGAAGGGCAGCGCTGTCGGGCGATGCTCGACGAGATGGCGGGCAAGGCGGGGCAGCCGATTGGCGGCGCACCGGCACCGACGACCGTCGGCCGGATCGTCGAGCGTGCCATGCAGGACCTGCCGGCCGATCGCGCGGGGCTCGTCACGGTGACGGGTGGAGACTCGACCCCGGGCGTGTGGCCGGTGGACGCGGTCGCTCGCGCGCTGCTCAACGTGCTGCGCAATGCCTTCGATGCGTCGCCGTCCGGCACGTCGGTCGTGGTGGACGTCAGCGCAGGCGACGGTGTCGTCCGTATCGACGTGATCGACAAGGGCGTGGGCATGGCGCCCGACGTCCTCGCGCGCGCAAGCGAGCCCTTCTTCACGACGAAGGTCGGCAGCGGGCGCGGCCTCGGCCTCGTCGTCGCGCGCGCGACCCTCGAACTCGTCGGCGGGCGGCTCGAACTCGACTCGACCCCCGGCAAGGGCACCCGCGCGCGCCTCGTGTTGCCGAAGGAGGCGCCATGAACACCGCAGGCGTGACGCTCATTGTCGAGGACGACGAGCGCTTTCGCATGCGCCTGGCACGGGCACTGCACGAGCGCGGCCTCGAGGTTGCCGAGGCCGGTTCTGTCGCCGATGCGCGCGCGCTCGTCGAGCGCGACCCGCCTGCGCGCATCCTGCTCGACCTGCGGCTCGGCGACGGCTGGAGCCTCGACTTCATCGACTGGCTGCACGCGGAGCACCCGGACGTCCCCGTGATCGTGCTGACCGGCTACGGCAGCATCGCGACGGCGCTCGACGCCGTGCGCCGCGGCGCGAAGCACTACCTCACGAAGCCGGTGGACATCGACCGCATCCTCGCGGTCCTTGCCGGCGAGACGCCGTCGGAGGCGCCGCCGACGCACGCCCTGCCGGAGCAGGCACGCCCGATGTCGCTCGCGCGGCTCGAGTGGGAACACATCAACCGCGTGCTCAGTGAGTGCGACGGCAACGTGTCGGAAGCGGCGCGCCTGCTCGGCCTGCACCGGCGATCGCTCCAGCGCAAGCTCGCGAAGTTCCCGATGCCGCGGTAGCGGCGTCGACGCCGGCGCGTGTCAGCGGCGGACGTTGAGCCGCACCCACCACGTCCGTCCCGGCTCGCGCACCTGGCGAGCCTGCAGCGCGTACCCGGGGATGGATGCGCCCTGCCGGCTGATGTGCTCGGCGTACGTCGTGTCGAGCACGTTGTCCACACCGAGCGTCAGCGTACCGAGCGAGGCCATCTTCCAGGCGCCGTTCAGCGACACGACGGCGAAGGCGGGTGTCGCGGACAGATCCTGGCCGACGATGGTGCCCTGCCCGATGGCGATGCGGTCCTGGCGCGCCGCTGCGCGCAGCAGGCCGCCCGCGCTCCAGCGTGCGCGCTCGTAGGCGATCGAGAGCCGCGCGTCGAGAGGAGGCGTCTGTGCGAGCGGGCGTTCGTCGGTACGGTTGGCGCCGCGCACCCACGCGACCGATGCGTCGGCAAGCCAGCGTCCCACGCGCTGCGATGCGCCGGCCTCGATGCCTGCCGTGCGGACGTCCACGCTGCGGACGATCGCGGTCGTTCGCGTGCCCATGGCCGCCGGCTTCGGGCGGCCGGTCTCGATGAGGATGTAGTCGTCCACGTGGTTGGCAAACAGCGCGGCGTACGCCGACGTCGCGCCGCGCCGGACCTGCAGCCCGGCGTCCACCTGCGTGGTGGCCTCCGGGCGCGTGTCGAACGCCGAGACCGAGTCGGCGGACTCGCGCGTCATGAGTTCCCAGTAGTCGGGCAGGCGCCGCACGTGGCCGAGGCCCGCATAGGCCACGACGGGCAGCGTGCCCAGCTGCTGTTCGATGCGCCCGAACGCACTCGGCAGCACATCGTCGCGCCGGTGCTGCGCGGTGGGGTTCGCCACGCGCTGCATCATCGTCAGGACAACCTGATCGCGCAGGTCGGCTCCATGCGAGACGTCGAGACGGGCGCCTGCCGCGAGCAGCGTGCCTGGCGTGGCCTGCCACGACATCTCGCCGAAGAGGCCGACGGTGGAGAAGCGTGCGTCGTCCACGCGCGGCATCTCCTCGACGGGCATGAGGTCCTGGCGCATCGACGACCGCGTGGCGTGCACGTTCGCGATCAGATCCACGCCGGCGTCCCACGTGCTCCGCGTGCCGAGTCCACGGGTGGCCACCCGGCCGCCGTACGTCGTGCGCGAGGGATTCATGGCCGACGGGCCCGGTGACATGGCGGTCGGCACGAACGCACGCAGCGTGTAGTTGTCCATCACGTGATCGACTGCGTTGTACGACGCCGTGATCTCGTACCGGTCGAGCGCGCGGCCCGGACGGCTCCGCTCGAGGCGCAAGGTGGTGCCGAGGCGCGCGAACTTCGAGCCGTCCACCGTGCGGTCGGCATAGGCGGCCCGGCCATCGCTGCCGACGAGGGCGACCTCGACAAGCGTCTGGTCGTCCGGCGTCCAGCCCACGGCGCCATCGGCGCTCCAGCGCAGGTAGCGCGAGTGGACGTCCGCACCGTCGCCGTCGCGGTAGTCGTCCATCGCCGACCTCGTGCCCGCTGCCCGCACGTAGAAGGCCGACGTGCCGCCGCGCACGTCGGCGACCTGATCGTTGCGACCGCGGCTGCCGCCCACGAGGCTCGCATTGGCGAACCACGACGGCCCGGCCAGGCGGTCGCGCGAGCGCTCGAACAGCACGGTGCCCGCCGACGCGGCGGGCCCGTGCTTCACGGTCTGCGGCCCCTTGACGATCGTGATCCGATCGAAGGTCTCGGGGAAGACGTACGCCGTGGGGGCATCCATGCGCGAGGAGCAGCCGCCGAGGAGCATGGCATCGTCTGCGAGGACGGCCAGCCGCGAGCCTGCCATGCCGCGAAACACCGGGTCGGCGCCCGATCCGCCCTTGCGGACGGTCGAGAAGCCGGGAATCGTGTCGAGGTAGTCGGCGCCGTCGTGCGCGGGAATAGGCTGTCGCGGCTGCTTCGGATCGGTGGTGACCGTGAGCGGCGCCGTCTGTGGTGCAGCCGTCACGACGACGTGTTCGTGGACGGTGACGGGTGTCGGCGGTGACGGAGGTGCCGCGCTGCCGTGCGGCGACGACTGCGCCGCGGCCAGGACCGCCGGTCCGAGGACGAAGGTCATGATCAGGCTGCCAGTGGGCCACGCGCGCGTCTTCACGGTCTCGCCTCCGGCGACGTGGCCCCACACGGCGTGGCGCCCCACATCGCCTGCCGAGAGCGTAGCGGGAGCGGGCGCTGGCGCCGATGCGGCAAGTTGTCGCAGCCCCCGGCACCACGGCTCCGCGCGGCAGGACGAACGGCCGGGCCGCTGTACGACTGACGCCTGCGGCTCGTTGAAGGAGGCATGAGCCTCCGCGAGCGCGCCGAGGCCGTGCTCTCGGCCGATCCGTCGATCGCCCACGAACTGCTGGCGATGGCCGACGCCCACCGCCTGCCCGTGCCGGCACTGCGTGCCGGCGTGGGCAGCGCTTCCCTTCGCACGTTCGTGGAGGGGCAGCCGGGTTGGGGTGCGCGTGCCGCCACGTGGGTCGAGGGCGACGCGCGCGTGGCCGTGGAGGCCGTCGTCCTCGCGCATGGCCGCCCGTCGACGCTCGTGCAGCGCAACCGCATCCAGATGCCGGAGTCGGCGGAACTGCGCCGGCGGATCGAGGCCACCCGTTCGCGCTACGAGTCGCGCCTCGCGAGTGTGGGCCGCGTCGAGCTGTCGGGCCACCCGCTGCTGCACCATGCCGGCACGGCGTGGATCGTCGCCGAGCGGCTCGTCGTCACGAACGCGCACGTCGCAGCGGAGTTCGTGGCGCGCGAGCAGACGCATCTCGTGTTCCGCCGGACGGCCGGCAGCCACGCCATGGCCGTGTGCGTGGATCTCCGCGAGGAATTCGCACCGGTCGGGACGCCGGAGGAGTTCGAGATTGGCGTGGATCAGGTGCTGTATCTCGCCGACCTTGCCGATTCCCGCGCGCCCGACCTCGCGATCCTGCGCCTGGCGCCCGGGCAGGGCGTCCTGCTGCCGCCTCCCATTCCCTTCGTGGACGTCCCGTTGCGGCGTGGGCGTGACCTGGCCGTGGTGGGGTATCCCGCCGAGGACGCGTACGGCGTGCCGAGCGTCGCGGTTGCGCAACGGCTCTTCGGCGGCGTGTACGGCGTGAAGCGCTTCTCCCCGGGCAAGGTCGCCGAGGCGGCCGACGGTGAGTGGGCGTTCGCCCACGACGCCACGACGCTCGGCGGGAGTTCGGGATCGGTCGTCCTCGACCTCGAGACCGGCGGCGCCATCGGCGTGCACTTCTCGGGCGCCCTCGGCCGCGCCAACCACGCCGTGCGCGGTTCCTACGTGCTCGACGCGATGCGTGCGATCACGCCGCTCGTCGTCGTCCCGCCGATGCCGCAGCCGCCAGGCGTTGCCGTCGAGGCGCCGCCCGCACGGCCGTCGGCCGAAGGGTACGACGCTCGCGACGGCTATCGTGACGACTTCCTCGGCGTGGGACTCCCGCCGGTGCCGCTACCCGAGGTCGCGCGCCACGACGATGTGCTCGACGTGGAGTGGGAAGGCCGACGGATTCGCGCGATTCCGTATCGGCACTTCTCGGTGGTGATGAGCGCGAGCCGGCGCGTGTGCTACGTGAGCGCGGCCAATGTCGATGGCGCGCTGAGCGTGCCGCACCTGAAGCGCCGCGCCTGGCGCTTCGACCCGCGTTTCGAGGACGCGCGCCAGCTCGCGGGGCGTGTGTACGGCAACGCGCCGCGCTTCAGCCGGGGCCACATGACGCGACGCGAGGATCCGGCGTGGGGACATACCCGCGCCGAAGCGGACGAAGGGAACACCGACTCGATGCACCTGTCGAACGCCGTGCCGCAGATGCAGCCGTTCAATGCCGGGATATGGCTCGGCCTCGAGGACTTCGCCCTCCAGAACGCGCGCGAGGACGATCAGAAGATTTCGGTGATGACGGGCCCCGTGCTGCGCGAGGACGACCCGGTCTTCGAGGACGTGCAGGTACCGGTCGAGTTCTGGAAGATCATCGCGTTCGTCCACGACGAGACCGACGCCGTGAGCGTCTCGGGCTACGTGCTGTCGCAACGCGGGTTCCTGCCGCACCGCGAGGCCGTGTTCGGGGCGTACGAGACCTACCAGGTGCCGCTGACGACAATCGAACTCCGCGCCGGACTGCGGTTCGGGTCCCTGACGCCGCTCGACGTGTTCGCCGGCGTGCCCGAGAGCGGCGCTCGCGCGCTGCTCTCACCCGACGAGATCCGCTGGCGCTGACCCGGCCACGGCGCGGTCGCGGTCGCGCACGAACTGCGCGACGATTGCGGCGGCATCGCGATCGTGCGTGAACCCGAGTGCCAGTGCTCGCGTCGTGTCGAGCCCGCCAGGCCAGCTGGCGACGACCCGGCTCGCGACAGGGTCGGGCTCGTGTCGCACGAGCGCGCGCGCCCCGGGACCGCCCACGCGTTCGAGTGCGCCGAGCAGGTCGGCAGGCGTGACCGTGATGCCGGGCAAATCGATGATGCGGGCCGGCCCCAGCGGTGTCGTATCCATCCAGCCGGCGTGCACGAGATTCCCCGTCGTCACGTCCGGCGAGCTGACCCAGAGGCGTGTGTCGATCGGCACCGGACAGACACTGGGCAGGCCGGCGAGCGGCTCCCGGACGATGCCGCTCACGAAGCTCGAGAGCGCCGAGTTCGGTGATCCCGGCCGCACGCACACCGTCGGAACCCGGCACACGACGCCGTCCGCGATGCCGCGGCGTGTGTACTCGAGGACGAGCAGTTCGGCGATGGCCTTGGCCATCCCGTAGCTCGATTGCGGGAGCACCGCGGTGCCCGCGGGCACGATGGCCGGCAGCGACCCTCCGAAGACGGCAATCGTGCTCGAGAACACGAAGCGCGGTGGGTGGGGGAGGCCGTGACAGGCGTCGAGCAGACTCTTCGTGCCCCCGACGTTCACCGAGAGGCCGCGTTCGAACTCGGCCTCGGACTGTCCGCTGAGGACGGCAGCGAGATGCCAGATGGTGCGCGGTGCGTCAGTCCGTATCGCGTCGCGCACGAACGCCTCGTCGGTCACGCTGCCGATGCGCGACTCCACGCGCGAATCGGTGAGCGGGCTTGGCGCCGTGTCGAGGCAGATCACCCGGGCGGGCGACGGGTCCGCACGGAGCAGGGCCTCGATCAGCCGGCTCCCGAGGAAGCCGGCACCTCCGGTCACGAGCAACGTCACGGCAGTCCTCCTGCGCGCGGCAGTCGCGGCGCGCCGCCATGCTACCGTTCGCGCCATGGACGAACCAGCCCGCATCGCGATCGTCACCGGCGCTGGGAGCGGCATCGGGCGCGCCGTGAGCGTGGGCCTGCTGCGCGCCGGCTACGTCGTGGGACTCGTCGGGCGCCGGCGTGAGGCACTCGAGGGAACGGCTGCGATGGCCGCGGCGCCCACGCGCTCGCTCGTGCTGCCGGCCGACGTGACCCGGCCCGCCGCGGTGCGCGACGTGTTCGACGCCGTGTGTGCCGCACACGGGCGCCTCGACGTGCTGTTCAACAACGCCGGCAGGAACGCCCCGGCCGTCCCGATCGAGGAGTTGACGCCTGCCGAGTGGCAGGCCGTGGTCGACGTGAACCTCACCGGCGTGTTCCTGTGCACCCAGCAGGCCTTCCGCGTGATGAAAACCCAGCAGCCGCGTGGCGGGCGCATCATCAACAACGGATCGATTGCCGCCCATGTGCCCCGGCCGCTCTCGGCACCGTACGCGGCGACAAAGCACGCCATCACCGGCCTGACGCGCGCCACGGCCCTCGATGGCCGTGCCTTCGACATCGCGTGTGGGCAGATCGACATCGGCAATGCCGCCACGGACATGACGCTGGCGTACGCGGATGGCATCCTCCAGCCGAACGGTACGGTCGGCGTGGAGCCCTTGCTCGACGTGCAGCACGTGGTCGATGCGGTGCTCTACATGGCCGCGCTCCCTGTCAGCGCGAGCGTGCCATTCATGACGATTCTGGCCACAGGCATGCCCTACATGGGACGTGGATAGCCTGGTATGTACTTTCGGCTCACTCGCCACGTACGAAACTGATGCGCGGCGCCAGCTGACGCTTCGTTGGACTGACAGTTCTGTCGAAACAGGGCGGTGCGGCTTTTGCTCTAGCTCCAACCGCGCTCCGCCGCACTGCGAGCGCACCCATCCCGTCATTCCGATGTTCGACCTGTCGTTCGGCAGGTGGATGGCCGCCTGCACGTTCGAGGTCCCTGTTGCGTCCTGCCTTTCGTCATGTCTTCCTTGCCGGCCTGTTCCTGGCCGGCCTCACCGCTCCGAGTTCCGCGCAGACCGTCCGCCTCGCGTGGGATCCGTCACCTGATGTCGTTGCCGCGTACGTCGTCCAGTACGGCACCGCACCGGGCACCTACACGAAGGAAGCGTTCGTCGCCGGCACTGCGACGGTTGCCGACATCGGCAGCCTGACGGCTGGCAAGCGCCACTATTTCGTCGTGCGGGCCGTCAACGCCGCCGGCCTTCGCAGCGTCCCGACAAACGAGGTGAACCTGCTGGTGTCGGCGGGCGGGACGTCCACGCCGCCTCCCGACCAGGCGGAGACGCCGCCGCCGCCGCCCGAGCCGCAGGTAGGCTTTCCCGCGGGGTCCGCACTCAGGGCCGTGCCGGCTCTTGCGGCGCCGCGCGGGACGAAGGTCAAGGTGTCCAGCGTGACGCAACTCGTGGCGGCGGTGAAGGCCATCAAGTCCGACACCACGATCGAACTCGCGGCCGGAACCTACAAGCTGCCGTCCACGCTCGCGATCGCGGGTGCCTTCCGCAACATCGGCCTGCGAGGGGCGACGACGAATGCGGGGAATGTCGTGATCGTCGGTCCGGGCCTCACCGCCACCAAGGGCGCGCTCGATGGCATCCGTACGTCCGGCGGCGTCACCGGCATCACGGTGGCGAACCTCACGTTGAAGAGCTTCCCGGGAACGCCGGTGGTGCTGCAGGACACGCACCAGGCCGTGCTGCACAACGTCCGCGTGCATGGCGACGGGCGCTTCGTCCGCGGGTTGTCGACCATCAGCGGGAAGCCGGCGCTCGCCGGCACGATCCAGTACTCGCGCTTCTACTACGAGGGGGCGCGCACCGACTACCGGTCGGGCATCGATCTCGAACGGGCGGCCTCGTGGCGCATCCGCTACAACGTCTTCAGCAACGCCACACCGACGTCCAAGCAGCGGCTCGGGGCGACGATCGTCGCGTGGCGTGAGTCGAGCCACACGATCGTGGAGGGCAACACGTTCGTCAACTGCGCCCGGGAGATCGTGCTGGGCATGGCCAAGACGTCACCGAACCCGCACAGCGGGGGCTTCGTGCGCAACAACATGATCGTCAGGACCACGGCGGTCAAGGGCGCGAGCGCCGGGATCAGCGTGCTCGACTCGCCAGGCACCACCGTCGTGTACAACACGCTGCTGCTCAGGGGGACGGGGCCGCGAGCGATCGAGTACCGCTATCCCGACACGACGAAGACGATCGTGGCAAACAACCTGAGCGACGGCCCCGTGCAGGCGCTCGACGGTGCAACAGGCGTCGAGGACACGAACGTGACTACGGCGACGGCGTCGTGGTTCGCGTCGCCGGCGACAGGCGACCTGCGGCTGCTCTCGACCGCGACCGTGCCCATGGACTCGGCCGCGGCGGTCGGCAGGGTTGCCGACGATCACGGGGGGCAGGCCAGGCCGTATGGCGCCGGTCCCGACGTCGGTGCCGATGAGGCCCGGACCTTCGAGTACAAGTAGCAGACGAGGCGGCGTCGCCTCTACCTCCCGTCACACGCCCACCGACATACGCCAACCCGTGCGCCACCGCCGTGACGTCGTCACGGCGGATGTCGTCGCGCCCGCCTTCATGGACCCGTGAACTCAGCCTTACGGATCAGGGCTCGTCGCGGCGTGCCGCCGCGTGTCGCGCAATACGACAGCCTGCCCATCCGCAGATCGCACCTGCTGCGTGCCTGCAGAGCCGCCGAGCGCCGACCTCGCACGGATTCCCGCGTTTTCGACGCGTTGCCGCGTCCGGCGACGTGGCACGGTTCTTCCTATGACTCGTGTCGTGATCGGCGTCCGGCGCGATCGAGTGCATGGACGCACACGAACAGGAGAGGCAGCGAATGGCGACGCATAGAGCAATTCCCGGAGCGAACCTGCCGCAGGACGACGCAATGCCCGGCCGTACGGCACCGCTTGGCAGCGAGGTCGGCCGGGATCGTGGAACCGGACTCGGCAACATGCCGCCCCAGCAGGCAGCCGACCCGAACGAGGACAGGCGTGAGTTCCCGCGAGCGGCGGGTGTGATGGACCGCGTGAAGCAGCAGGCCTCGACGCGGGTCAACGCGCAGATCAACGAGCAGAAGGGTCGTGCGGCGGATGGTCTCGGATCGGTGGCCGCCGCCATCCGCGGGGCAAGCGACCATCTCCGTGCGGAGAACCAGACGCTTGCCGCCTATGCCGACAAGGCCGTGGACCAGATCGAGCACTTCGCGGATCGGATGCGCGACAAGGATCCGGCCGAGATGATGCGCAACCTGGAGCAGTTCGCGCGCCGCAATCCGACGGCATTCGTCGGCGGCGCGTTCGTGCTCGGCCTCGGGCTGGCTCGCTTCCTCAAGAGCAGCGACAACGGCGCGCGCGCCACGTCCGACAGGGACCGCGGCGAGGGCGCCTTCGCGAGCCGCAGCCTCGCTGGTGGAACGGGCTTCGCGCCGACGACAGGCCCGGGCATGACGACAGGCCCGGGCATCACGAGCTGACACACGAGCGGGCGTGCAAGGAGGCCAGACGTGGAAGCACCACGCGACGAACGAACGGTCGGATCACTGTTGTCCGAACTCTCGCAGCAGACGACGCTCCTGATTCGCCAGGAGATTCAGCTGGCGCGCACGGAGCTGTCGCAGAAGGCGGCGCAGGCAGGCCGCGGCGGCGCCATGACGGGGGTGGGCGGTGTGATGGCCAATGCCGCACTCCTCACGTTCGTCGCCACG
Source organism: uncultured Luteitalea sp. (assembly GCA_934541105.1). GTDB lineage: Bacteria > Acidobacteriota > Vicinamibacteria > Vicinamibacterales > Vicinamibacteraceae > Luteitalea. The sequence continues at coordinate 274,774 of CAKTDA010000004.1, forward strand.
GTCGTCCTGCTGCTCGTCCAACTCGGGCTCGACGCATGGGCAGCCGCAGGCCTCACGGCCGTGGTGCTTGCCGGCATCGCCTACGCGCTCGTGCGCAGCGGGCTCGAGACGTTGAAGCGGCCGATGACGCCGGTTGAAACGGTGGATTCCCTCAAGGAGACCGCACAGTGGCTCAAGAACGAGACCCGATGAACGAGTCGGCCGTGAGCGGGACTCCCTCACGGCCCGCAGTGCCGGCGAGCGGAGATGCCGACGCCATCAAGCAGCAGATCGAGCGCACGCGCGAGGGCATGAGCGACACGATCAACGAGTTGCAGCAGCGCCTGAGCCCGCAGCATCTCGCCGACCAGGCGAAGGCGTCGGTGCGCGAGGCCACCGTCGGCCGGGTGCAGCAGCTCATGGGGGCGGCCGGCGACACGGCCACCCACGTTGCGGGACGCGCCCAGCAGGCAGCGGGCGTGACCGTCGAACAGGTGCGCGAGCACCCCATCCCCGTGGCCCTCGCGGGCGCGGGCGCCGGTCTCGTGTGGTGGCTGATGCACCGTCCGTCGAGCCGGCAGACGTGGAGCAACGACATGTACGACTGGGACGATGCAGACGCCACGTACGACCGCGATTACGCACGGCTTGCGGTCCGGAGCGACGACGACTGGAGCGCGCATTCCTGGGACGATCGCCGGGGCGGACTGATGCGGATGCTGCGCGACAACCCCATCCCGGCATCGATTGCCGCGGCGACGATCGGCTACATGCTGTGGAACCGGCGGAGTGAGGGCGACGGCACCTTCCCGGCCCGCTCGTCCCTGTACGGCGCGGACGGCTACGACGCGACGTACGACACGTCGTCGGGCGCGGCGTCATCGATGGCGGCGAGCGTGGGCGACACGGCGCGAGAGATGTCGCGGCACGCACGGGACGCGGCGAGCGCCATCGGCGAGCAGGTCGGCGATTCGATGCGGTCGGCACAGGCCCGCGCCGGCACGATGTCGCGCGACATGACGCGGCGCATGCGGCGGGCCAGCCACCGGACGGGCTCCCAACTGGACCGCTGGATGCACGAGAATCCCGTGGCCGTCGGCATCGCGGCACTCGCGGCGGGTGCGGTGGTCGGACTCAGCGCGCCGCGTACGCACACCGAGGATCAGGTGATGGGCGCATCGCGCGACACGCTCTGGGAGAAGGCCAGGGAAGGCGCCCAGCAGCTCGAGGAACAGGTGCGGGAGAAGGTGCAGGCGGTGGTCGACGTCACCGGTGCCCCGCCCGCGGGCGCGGCGTCGGCGACTTCGACGGCCCCGCGTCAGGACAGCATGCCCTGACCAATCGCGTCCCCGTCGGGGGACGTGACGGCGAGCGGCAGGCGGCGTCCATCGTCGAGCACCAGGACGAGATCGTGCTGGTGCTCGGCGTACCAGTGGTAGAGATCAGCGACCCTCGCCCGCAGCGTCACGCGGGCGAGGAAGGGGCCGCCGCCCGGCGGCTCCGGTTGTCCCGGCGCGACGGCGACGACCTGGATCGTGTAGCCGACGGCGACCGGCGCCCCGCCGTCGGGGAGTTCGACGGTCCCGAGGCCGTCCATCGTTGCGAGCAGGTCGTCCTGAGGGGTCTGGCTTGACACGGCAGTCGCGCCACGCGTGACGTGGCTCGCGCTAGTGTACGGCAGGAGTCGTCAGCCCTTGACGGCCTGTTCGGCCTGCCACAGGTGGCGCCGGCCGTGGACGGCAATCGTGGCAAATCCCGCATACAGGTTGTAGCGAGCGTTCTCGAAGAATGGCGAGGCCATCGTGAGGCGGTCGAGCGCGAGGCCGCGCGCGCGGTCGAGGCTCGTGCGTACGGCGTCGTGTGCAGTCCGCAGGGCCGCGATGTCGTCGGCTGACGACCGGGCCCCCGGCGCGACGAACGCGGCACCGGTCTTCGCGCGCATACGGTAGGGTGGTTCCAGCGACCAGAGCAGCAGGCGGCCGATCCAGCCGGGACGGTAGGGACCGTCCCCGAGGACGCCACGGCTCCGGGCGTCATCGATGGCCGGGTCGAGACGGGCCGTCATCGCCTCGGCCGACAGCACGAGGTGCTGCACGCACTCGGACGGCGACCACGCATTTGGTGCGGGGCGCGTCTTCCACGTGACGTCGTCGACGCGTGCCGCGAGCGCGGCCGCGCGCGCGTCGACCTCGTCGAGTTCGCGCCGCAGGCGATCGAGTTGTTCGGATCCTGTCATCGTTCACTCGTCCGGTGGTTCGAAGACCAGTGGCCTGAACGCCAGGGGTGCGTGGAACGTGGGGCCTTCGGGTACGGACCAGGCGGCATAGACCGCGCCGTCCTCGGGGCGGGCAACTCCTCCAGGCCGCTTGATGCGGAAGGCGTTGAAGTGCCAGACGTCACCGGCCGTCACCGGAAGGCGGGCAGCGACGCGTGGCGACAACGAGGCGAAGCCCTCGAACGGCATGTGGGCGATGGCGCACCAGTCATCGCCGCGGCCCGACCTGTGGACGACCGTCTGCAGCCCGGCAAGGTCCCAGTCGAGATGGACGAGACGCTCGGGCGCGAGCCGCTCGATGTGCAGGTCGCAGACGACGTTCACCGGTGAGATCTCGATTTCGGCGTAGTCCTCGCCGGAGCCGGTCGGGTCCAGGAAGACCTCGACGACCTCCTCCTCCCAGAGCCTGTCGTCGCGCTGCGTGCGGGTGGACCACGGCGCGTGGTCGGTCGCGTCGAAGCGCACGAACAGTCCCGAGGGATTCCAGATGGCGCGCAACGTCGTGGCATATGAGGCCGGGCCCCAGGTGATGGCGATGGCGGAGTCCCAGCCGTCGCCGGCGAGCAGCGTGCCGGCGTCCGCGGTGACGGCGCGGACCCGATAGACTGCCGGCTGGAGCGCGGCCTCCGGGCCGCGGTACATGTCCACCATGGATGGCCTCGCTCAGAGCGTAGACGACGAGAGCTGTGCGTAGACGTCGAGCAGTCGCCTGTGGGCGTTCACGGGCTCGATGCCAGGCTCGACCGCGACCGGGGCGTAGGAGCCGTCGGTCCGCAGCACCCGTGCGCGGTCGGTGTCGGCCAGCAAAGTCTCGAGCACCACGCCGCGCAGGTGGGCGCGCAGGTCCGGCTGGTGCACCGGACAGAGCACTTCCACGCGCCGATCGAGGTTGCGCTCCATCAGGTCCGCGCTGCCGATGTAGACCTCGGGATCGCCGCCGTTCTCGAAGTGGTAGATGCGCGAGTGCTCGAGGAAGCGCCCGACGATCGAACGCACGGTGATGTGCTCGGAGATCCCCGGGATGCCGGGCCGCAGGCAGCAGACCCCGCGGACGACGAGGTCGGTCTGCACGCCGCACTGGCTCGCGCGATACAGGTTCCTGATCATGCCCGGGTCGGCGACGGCGTTCAGCTTGAAGATGATGCGCGCCGGCCGGCCCGCCTGCTGGTGCTCGCACTCGCGATCGATCAGCGCCTTGAGCTGCGTGCGCAGGGCGACGGGCGCGACGAGCAGCTGATCGTAGACCCGGCGGTTCGAGTATCCCGTGAGGTAGTTGAAGACGTCGGTGATGTCGCCGACGATCCCCGGATCGGAGGTGAAGAGCCCGATGTCGGTGTAGACCTGCGCGGCGGCCCGGTTGTAGTTGCCGGTGCCGACGTGTGCGTACCGGCGGATCCCGTCCTGGTCCTTGCGCACGATGAGGCACAGCTTGGCGTGCGTCTTGAGGCTGACCACGCCGTAGACCACGTGGATGCCCGCCGCCTCCATCCGTGTCGCCCACTCGATGTTGTTGCGCTCGTCGAAGCGGGCCTTCAGCTCGACGAGCACGGCCACCTGCTTGCCCTGTTCGGCGGCCGCGATCAGCAGGTCCACGAGCGGCGAGTTCTGGCCGATGCGGTAGAGCGTCATCTTGATGGCCACGACGAGCGGGTCGTCGACCGCGGCCTTGATGAACGCCTCGACGGCCGAGAACGAGTCGAACGGGTGATGGACGAGGACGTCCTCCTCGCGCAGGTCGTCGAAGATCTCGGCGTTGCCGGTCCAGATCACGCGCGGCGAGAACGGGGCGTCCTTGAGGTGCGGCAGGTGCAGCTTCGTGAGCTGGTGCCAGTCGTCGTAGTCCATCCGGTCACCCGTCCGGAGCACGGCGTCATCGTCGATCTCGAAGTTCTCGACGAGGATGTTGAGCACGCGGCGCGGCATCGCCTCGTCGACCTCGAGCAGGCACAGCGCGCCGTAGCGCAACTGCTTCAGGCTCCGGTCCACGGTCTCGAGGAGGTCGTCGGCCTCGTCTTCCTGGATCACCATGTCCGTGTCGCGGATGATGCGGAACAGGTGTGCCGACTGCAGGTCGGTGCCGGGGAAGAGGTGCTGCAGATTGGCGCGGACGACATCCTCGAGGAAGGCGAACGTCAGGCCCGGCTGCGCGCACATCTCGGGCGGGATCCGCACGAAGCGGTCGAGCCCCGCGGGAATCTTGACGCGCGCGAACTTCGTCCGGCCGCTGTGCTTCACGACGACGGCGAAGTTCCGGCTCAGGTTCGAGATGTACGGGAACGGGTGTCCGGGATCGAACGCGAGCGGCGTGAGCACCGGCAGGATCTCGGTGCGGAAGAACTGCGCCAGATAAGCGGTGACGTCGCCGGTGTAGTCGGGCGGCTCGATGAACCGGACGCCTTCGGCGGCGAGGGCCGGGCGCAGCAGGTCGCGCCAGCAGGCGGAGATGTCGGCCATCATCCGCGTGGCGCGCGTGCGCGTGGCCGTCAGCTGCTGCTCGGTATTGAGCCCATCCGGGCTGACGTCTTCGATGCCCGCGCGGTACTTCTTGAGGAGCGTCGCCACACGCACCATGAAGAACTCGTCGAGGTTGGTCGCGACGATGGCCAGGAACTTGATGCGCTCGAGCAGCGGATGCGCGTCGCCGAGCGCCTGATCGAGGACGCGCTGGTTGAACTCGAGCCAGCTGAGCTCACGATTGATGTAGAGCGCCGGATGATCGAGGTTCGTCGGATCGCATTGGGACCAGTCGGTGCGCGCGACAGGCATCCTGATGCGGCGCTTGGCGCCGCGCCCGCGGGGGGGACGTGGTGGAGTGGGCGACGTTGCGTTCATGCACTCGGGTCCGACGGCACTCGGGCCGATGATAGCAAAGGGACATGACGGGCCTTCCCGGCCCGCCCATCATGCAGATCACGCTGTTGCCACCGTTGCTGCCCACCGAGGCGGCCGTTCCGGTCCGGACCGCCGAGATGGCGTTCGCGCCCGGCATGAAGATCGTGGCGACGGTGCTCTCGACGCGCGTCGGCGAGGGCACGGTCCTGATGTTCGGCGGCCGGCGGCTGCCGACCGACACGCCGCTGCCGCACCCACCGGGCACGACGCTGCGATTCGAGGTCGTCGCGGGCGGACCGCATCCCCGCCTGCAGCTGGTCGGCGTGAGCGCCCACGCCACGCCGGACGTGCCCGACGCCCCGGTTCCCGGCATGACCGGTCCAGCCGTGTCGGCAGCGGGTTACGGGTTGGCGAGGGCCGTCGTCGCGGCACGGAGCGGAGGAGACGTCGCCGCCGCCGCGGCGACGCTGGCGTCGTGGATTCCGCAGCTCGTGGCGCGAGGCGTCATCGGTGCGGCAGAGGGCGAGCGCCTGCGACTGGCCCTGTCGCCGCTCGTGGTGCCCCCGGGCGCAGGCGGGCCAGCCGAGGGTGCCGAGGCGGGCGCGGTGCTGGCGCGGGCGCTTGCCGCACGGCTTGCCGACGGAGGCCTCTTCCTCGAACGCAAGCTCGCCGATCGCTTCCGTGGCGGCGACGGCAATCCGGGTCGCCTCCTGGCTCGTGACCTGCGGGCCCGCCTTGCGGTCCTTGCCGACGCCATCGCGCACGCGCCGCCCGAGACGGGCGCGGCCGGTGACGCCGTGCGGTCGCTGCAGCAGGCGATGCTTGCCGACCAGGCCCGCTCGGTCGCCCACCTCGTGCGCGACGGGGTCGTCGATGCGCGCGTGCCGCTCGAGACGGCGAACGCACCGGTCGTCGACGTGTTGATGCGCCTCCGGGTCGGCAGGGACTCACCTGACGCCGATGGCGACGCGGACCCGGCGCCCTGGCGCCAGGTGACACTCGATCTCGCGCTCGAAGGGCTCGGTCACGTCCACGTCCGTCTCGGCGTGACGGCCGCGCAGGTGCGTGCGGAGTTCGTCGTGGAGGCTGCCGACGTCGCCGACACGATCGAGGGCCGCCTCGCGGACCTCACGCAGTCGCTTGCCGCCGCCGGCTTCGAGCACGTGCTCTCGCGCGTCGCCATCGATCCGGTACGCGCCAACGCGCCCGACGACACACCCGCGCTGGCGCCGCACTCGATCGTGGACGTGCGGGCATGAGCACGAGACCGGCCGGCCCGCGGCGTCAGGCCGCCGCGCTCCGGTACGCCACGGGCGAGACGCCCGTGCCCGAGGTCGTCGCGACGGGCGACGGGGCCATCGCCGAGCGGATCATCGCCGTGGCGCGAGAGCACGGCATCCCGATCCACGAGAGCCCGGACCTGGTGCAGCTCCTGACGCGCCTTCCGCCGGACACGGCGATCCCTCCCGAACTGTACCGGGCGGTTGCGGAAGTGATTGCTTTCCTGATGCGGGCGGCGCAGGACCGCGCGCACGCGGCAGGCCGTGAGCGGGGATGACGACCCGATCGGGCGCCACCCCCGTGGGTGCTACTTGCTGCTGATGGCGACGGTCTGCTTCACCTGGCCCCAGTGAATCTCCAGGTTCGAGCCGACGATGCCGACGGTGAGCTGCTCGGCCGGCTTGGCCAGCGTGCCGGCCGTCATCGGCACGCGTCCGAGGTCCTGCGCCTCGTCGTAGGTCGTGCCCCACTGACCGGTCCGCTTGTTGACGATCAGCTGCCACGTCGCGCCGGGCAGCGTGTACAGCGTGTACGTGCCGGCCGGCACCGCCAGCGTGCCGATCCGGAGGTCCTTGTCGGTCTTCAGCGTGGTGGCCTCGTCGGCACCCGTGCGCCAGACCTTGCCGGCAGGCGCCAGCGTGTCGAGGCTCCGTCCCTTGAGGTACGGGCGCCCGTAGATCAGCGTGACCGTCGCATCACCGACCTTGTACTCCACGGTCTCGTGGGGACTGCCGCCCTTGCCGGGTGTGCTCGAGACCACCTTCTGGGCAGACGCGGGTGCGGGCACGGCAAGGGAAACCACGGCAACCGCCAGCACGGTGGCCAGCGTGTAGATCGCACGTCGCATGTCAGTTCCTCCGGAATCACGACCACGAGGGCGCGGTCGGGTCATTTGGACAGGACACTATACACACTCGTCGGCTCAGAGGATGCGCTTGCCGAGCGCCGAGGCGGCGAGCTCGGCGGCGAGAATCGCGGTCGTGTTCTGGACGTCGAGCACGGGGTTCACCTCGACAAGGTCTAGCGCGATCACGCGACGCGAGTCGGCGAACATCTCCATCGCCATGTGCGCCTCCCGGTAGTCGAGGCCGCCACGCACCGGCGTGCCGACACCGGGGGCGATTGCCGGGTCGCACACGTCGAGATCGAACGAGAGGTGGATGCCCGCCGTGTCGGCACCGGCAATGCGGATGGCCTGCTCGACGACCGCCGCCGCGCCGAGGCGATCGATGTCCTTCATCGTGAAGACGTGGACGCCGGCCGCGCGCACTTCGTCCTTCTCGCGATCGTCGAGGTTCCGCACGCCCACGAGCACGGTGTGCGCCGGGAGGACCTTCGGTTCGAACCCGCCGACGAGCGCGAGTTCCCGCGGGTCCTCGCCGAGCAGCGCCGCAAGCGGCATGCCGTGCACGTTGCCCGACGACGTCGTGGCCGGCGTGTTCATGTCGGCGTGGGCATCGACCCAGATCAGCCCGATCGGCCTGTCGCGCCGCCGTGCGAACGCAGCCGAGGCCGCCACCGATCCGGCCGCGAGGCTGTGATCGCCGCCAATCACGATGGGAAACGCGCCCTGCATCAGCGTGTCCAGCACCTGTGCGTACAACGCCTCGCACACCGCCTGGATCTCGTGGATGTAGCGCTTCTTCGGATCGCCCGGCTCCCGCGTCTCAGGCGTCGGCGCGACGATGTCGCCTTCGTCCTGGACGCGATGACCAAGGGCCGACAGGCGATCGCCGATGCCGGCAATGCGCACGGCCGACGGGCCCATGTCCACGCCGCGCCGTCCGCCACCGAGGTCGAGCGGCACGCCAATCAGGTGGATGTCGGCCATGGAACCTTCACCGCTTGACGGTGATCGAGACGCCTTCCGAACCGGGCGCGACAATTGACGTGAGCACGTCGGGCCGCGTCGTGACCGTCTGCAGGAAGTCCTTCATCTCGTCGCCCTTGTTGATCACGTTGTGGGCGACGACGAGACCGCCGCGCCGCAGGCGCGGGAACGTCATCTCGAAGTACTTCTGATAGTCGGGCTTCCACGCGTCGATGAAGACGAAGTCGAACGTTCCCGGCTCGGCGGGCACGGCCGTGAACGCGTCGCCCGCGACCACCGTGACGACATCGTCGAGGCCGGCCGCGGAGATGTTGGCCTTCAGCTCGGCAGCGCGCGTGGGGTCGTACTCGATCGTCGTGAGCCGGCCGCCCGTCTCGCGCAGCCCGAGGCCGAGCCAGATCGCGCTGTAGCCGCTGGCGCCGCCAATCTCGAGGGCCTTCTGCGTGCCACTCGCGACGACGAGCAGGCGGAGGAATCGACCGTCGGCCTCCGAGACCGCGAGCTGGCCCTTGTCGGCTTCCCTGATGCGCGTGAGCAGGCCGGTGAGCTCCGGCGTGAGCGCGGGCAGGCGCGCGACCTCGTCCGCGGTCCGGGCGGCCGTGTCGTCGGCAGCTGCCTCCGCAGAGGCGGCGGCTGCCGGTTCGCGCGACGATTGGCAACCGGTCGCGGCGAGGACGCAGCAGGTGATGGCGACGGGCAGGGCGAGAAGGCGGGATGCACTCATGCAAGGCGCATCTTATCGTGCGCGCCAGCGGTCCAGCAGCCCGCGCATCGTCGTCCGCGCATCGGTGATCACGTCCGGGATGCCGATCGCCCGGAAGCCGCTGCCCGCCACCGCGAGGCCAGGCCGTGCGGCGAGGCGATCGTCGATGGCGCTGACGCGCGCGGCGTGGCCGACGTCGTGCTGTGGGCTCGCGCGGTCCCAGCGGACCACGCGCGTCAACTCGGGTGGGGCCGTGATGTCGAAGCGACGCGACCACGCGCCATGCGCCTCGGCGACGAGAGCCGCGTCGGGGCGACCGAGCACCGTCTCGTCGAAGGCCCCGCCGAGGAATCCCCGCAGCACGGTGTAGCCCTCCGGTGCGCGGCCGTCCCACTTGCCGGTCAGCCAGCTCGTGGCGACGAGCCGATCACGCCCGGGCTCCGGCACGGAGACGTAGCCGCTGCCACGCAGGGGCTGCGCGATGGCCCGTTTGTCGTAGACCGCGAGGACGCCAGCGCTCGAGAGATAGCGGATGCTCCCGGCGGCGTCGGCTGCCACCGGATCGAGGGGGCGCAGGAGTCCTGCGGCAGCGCCGGCCGGCACGGCGAGCAGCACGAGGTCGGCGTGGATGACCGTGCCGTCGGTCGCCTGCAACTCCCACGCGCCGGCACGCGGAGAGCATGCCCCCACCGCGCGCCCCGGTCGGAGCGCATCGGAAGGCAACCGCTCGACGAGCCGCTGAACCAGCGTCTCCATCCCGCCGGGAAAGCTTCGGAATGGACCGTCGTCTGCAGATCGCCGCGCCTGGGAGCGAAGCGCGAGCAACACGCTGCGACCGGCCCGCTCGATGGCCGTGAGCTGTGGCAGGACGGCTGCTGCCGACAGCCGGTCGAGGTCGCCGACGTGGATGCCGCCCAGCAGGGGCTGCGCGATGCGCCGTGTCGCCTCCGCGCCGAACCGCCGGCGGAAGAAGGCCGCGGCGCTCTCGTCGTCCTGCTGACGGCGCCTGGGGACGAGCGGTTCGAGGGCCACCCGCAGGCGGCCGGCGGGCGACAGCAACTCGGAGCCGAGGAGCGCAGCCATGCGGATCGGGATGCCGAAGGCCCCGCCTTCGGGCAGGGCGCGCAGGCGATCCCGGCTCAGCACCCAGGCGCCCCGCGGGTGCCGCATCGTGATCAGCTCGTGCTCGATGCCCAGTTCGCGACAGAGGTCAATCGCGCCGGGCTTGGTGACGAGGAAGCCGTCGGGCCCCGTGTCGAGCACGAAGGGACCCACGACGTCGGTGCGGATCACCCCCCCGACGCGCGGCTGCGCGTCGAGCACCGTGACCGGCACGCCCTGGCGGTGGCATTCCCACGCGGCACCAAGGCCGGCGATGCCGCCGCCGACGATGGCCACGCGGGGCTCGCTCATCGCGGCCGGGTTGTCGTCAGCTGGTGGACGAGCCGGACGACACGTCGCACGACGTCCGGCGAGGTGATGGGCAGGACGCCATGGCCGAGGTTGAAGATGTGCCCGGGACGACCTCCGACCCGCGAGAGGATGTCTTCGACCGCCGTGCGGACGCGCGACCATGGGCCGAGGAGAACCGTGGGGTCGAGGTTGCCCTGAATCGCCTTGTCTGCCCCGATGAGCTGCCAGGCCCTGTCGATGGGCGTGCGCCAATCGGCGCCGACGACGGTGCTGCCGGCCGTGGTCATGTCCTCGAGCAGGGCCGCGGTGCCGACGCCGAAGTGGATCGAGGGCACGTCGAGGTCGGCAATCGCGTCGAACACGCGGCGCGTATGAGGCAGGGCGAACTCCCGGTAGTCCGCCGCGCCGAGTTGGCCGACCCAGGAATCGAAGACCTGCACGGCGTCGACGCCGGCGGCGATCTGGGCCCGCAGGTACGCGCCTGCCATGTCGGCGAGGCGGGCACAGAGCGTATGCCAGGCCTCGGGTTCGGTGTACATCATCGACTTGGTCCGGGCGAAGTCCCGGGACGGTCCGCCCTCGATGCAATACGACGCGAGCGTGAAGGGCGCTCCCACGAAGCCGATGAGCGGCACCTCGAGCTCGGCCTTCACCTGGCGGATGCTCTCCAGCACGAACGGCAGCTCGGCCGCCGGGTCGATCGGGCGCACGCGAGCGACCTCGGCCGCCGACCGTATGGGATTGTCGAACTGGGGACCCTCGCCCTTGACGAAGTCGAACGTCAGCCCCATCGGCGCGAGCGGCACCAGCAGATCGGAGAACAGGATGGCGGCATCGACATCCATGGCACGGACGGGCTGGAGGGTGACCTGAGCCGCGAGTTCGGGCGTTCGGCAGAGTTCGAGCATGCCGTAGCGTTCGCGGAGGGCGCGGTACTCGGGCATGTATCGGCCGGCCTGGCGCATGAACCAGACGGGGGTGGCATCGACGGGCAGGCGGCGGCAGGCGCGGAGGAAGCGGTCGTTCACGGTGTCAGTGGAGCTAAATAGCCTGAAGACAGGGTGTTAAGGAATCAGGACGGGCTGTGGCAGAATGAGGGCCGCGCGCGACGCGCTGGCAAGTGGTTACGCATCCATGCTAGCATTCCGCGCTTGCCCGTGCGCGGCAGGCGCGGGGGCGGCCGGGTCCACGGGGGCCTGCGGAGGCTGTGTGGCGATTCTCATCCGACCGGTACGTGAACAGTTCGAGCACGACCGCGTGATTCGCGCGCTGGAGATTGCGTTCGCCGAGCGCTTCAGCGTCGAGGTCAATGTCGGCGACGAGCGTCGCGTGCCGGTGAAAGCCGGGCTCGGCCAGGCGTACCCGGACATCATCCTTTCTGCGCTCGATTCCGCCAGGAAGGTCCAGATCATCGTCGAGGTCGAAACCGCCGAGTCGGTCAACAACCTCGAGGCCATGTACGAGTGGGTGCTGCTCGACAAGGTACGTGCCCAGTTCCACCTCTACGTGCCCGTGGCCTCGGCGGATGCCGCCCGCCGCCTGTGCGCCCAGCAGGGCATCGAACCAGCCGAGGTCTGGACGTTCGCGTCCGTCGGGGGTGATCAACTGCGCCTCGAGCGCGTCCACCCGCAGGCCCCCACCGGCAAGTCCGGCGGCGGCCCGGTGGTGGACATCGTGTCCATCAAGACGCGGCGCGCGAGCGACATCGAAGCTGCCGTCGAATCGGCTATCCAGAACCCACGCCGTGCCGAGGAGATGAGCCAGGCCGACAGCCGCCGCGCGATTGCCGAGGCTGCGGCCGCCGCGGCGGCCGAACCGCTGCGCCTGCCGCCGTTGCGGCCGCGCGCCTCGCGCGCGAAGGGTGCCAAGGCCCGGCCCGCGGCTGCCGCCGCTCCGGAACCCGCGCCGACGGCCACACCCGCCGCACCACCGGAGCCGGCTCGACCGGCAGCAGTCGACGCGGTTCGCGCAGCGGCCGAGAGCGTCCGCGCGTCTGCCGCGAGGAGCGCCGCGGCGAGTGCGCCGGCGTCGGCGACGGCAGCGCCCGCCAGGGTATCGGCTGCCGGGTCGTCACGGCCGGGCAAGTCGAGCCCTCCGCCGCCAGCGACGGCACCAGTCGTCAAGGCATCGAAGCCCGCCGGGCCAGCGAAGGTCGCGAGCCCTGCCGCCACCGGCAAGGGGGCACGACCGGCCGCCGGCCCGGCCGCCAAGCCGGCGGCTGCGGCGAAATCGACCACGGCCGGACGGGCGCCGGGCCGCACGGCGAGCCCGAAGAAGGCGACGAAGGCTGCGGCGACGAAGGCAGCGGCGACGAAGGCAGCGGCCGCACGCCCGGCTGCCGCGGGCAAGAAGGGCCCGGACAAGGCGAGAACGGGCAGCGCCACGGTGTCGAAGGCGACGCGGCCGACACCGGCGGCAAAGGCGGCAAAGCCCGCGAAGGCTGCAAAGCCCGCAAAGCCCGCGAAGACGGCCAAGACGACAAAGGCGACAAAGGCCGTGCCCTCCAGCCGATCGGCAAAGGCCGCGACGAAGGCCACGCCCGCAAAGGCCGCCACGCGCGCGGCCGCAAACGGCAAGCGGCCGTCACGGTCGGCGGCAGCGGCAACGGGGGCGTCGCGCGCCGCCCGCCCGGGATCCACACGGCAGGCTGCGACGGCGCGGCAGGGCTCCCCCCGGACCACGTCGCGGTCGTCCGGCAAGGCAGCACGCCCGCAGGCGCGTCAGTCCGCGCGGCCCGCCGTCAAGCAGACCACGTCCAAGCGAGCGCCGTCGCGCGGCGGTTCCCGCAAGGCCAAGCGCAGGTAACGTCAGGTCCGCCGGGTGCCGTTGATTCGACTGTCCCGCGACAAGCGGGGGCTCGACACGCTCTACCTGCTGCACCAGCGCAGCGACGGCCGCGGAGGCTCGCGGCTGCGCGTGCTGTACTTCGGCGCCGCGCCACAGGGCCTCGCATTCGGGCGTCCGTGGCTCGACGCCGACACCCAGCGCGCCCTCGAACGCCGCTATCCGGACGTGGCGTTCGACTGGCCCGCACTCGAGCGCGAACTCGAGCAGCGCCGCCTTCCGCCCCCGGCGGACCCACAGGTCCGGCGCTTGCGCCCCGGGTCCAAGACCGAACGACGCGCCGGCACGTCTGACGTACCGACCGACAAGCCGGGCTCCGGCAAGCGGAAGCGCCGGCGCGGGGCCGCGACCACCAACGGCCAGCCGGCACCGCGAACGGCCGAGTCGCCGTCCGGAGGGAGGGAGTCGGCGACAAACGAGCCGCCAGCGGCTCCTATAATCGATCCATCATGAATGCACGACTGCTGAGCCGCCTCGGTCTTCGCGTCGCGGTGGCCCTGCTCGGCGTAGCGGCACTCGCGGCGCAGCAGCCTCCCGCACCGCCCCCCACGCCCGCCGATGCGCCGACACGCGCGGGCGAGTCGCAGCCGGACTTCGCCACCGTCACGAGCCTCGTCACGACCGACGTCATCCCGCGCGACAACAGGGGCCAGTTCCTCGCCGACCTCAAGAAGGACGAGTTCGTCGTGCTCGAGGACGGCGTGGAGCAGACCGTCGCCTCGCTCACGCTCGTGCACGGCGGTCGGTTCTTCAACCTCGCAGCGCCGCCGCCGGCCCCGGTCGAGGAAGGCATGGTGCTGCCGCCCCCGCGTCCGGTCAACGACGCAGCGGGTCGCATCTTCATGCTGTTCGTGGACGACCTGCACCTCGACTTCCGGAATACGCCGCGCATCCGCGATCTCTTCAAGAAGATCTCCACGGAACTCATTCACGACGGCGACATGTTCGGCATCGTCTCCACCGGCCCCTCGTCGCTCGCCGTGGACCTGACCTACGACCGCAAGCGGCTCGACGAAGCCATCAAGCGCATCAGCGGCAGCGGCCTCAAGCCGGCCGACATTCTCGAGCAGCCCGGCACGAGTTCGCAGGGCAACCAGGAACTGCGCTACCGCGCGCACGTGGCCTTCAGCACCGCGTCCGACCTGATGCGTGAGCTCGAGAAGGTGCAGAACCGGCGCAAGGCGCTGATCTACGTGAGCAACGGTTACGACTTCGACCCGTTTCCGCAGGGCCGCCTCCAGCGCGATGCCCTGTACGGGTACAACAGCAACGGACTGGACCCGCGCGACCCGGCAGCCGTGACGCAGCGCCAGGGCCAGCAGTTTGCCGACGCGGATCTCGCGCGCGAACTGGCCGACCTGACGCGCGCGGCAAACCGCGCGAACGCCACGGTGTACACGATCGATCCGCGAGGCCTCGTGGGTGGTGCCGAGATGGACGACGAGGTGGACATGGTCGAGTGGAACAACCACGTGCGCAAGACGCAGGACAGCCTGCGCGTGCTCGCCGAGGAAACGGGCGGCACGGCCGTGGTCAACCAGAACGACTTCGCGAAGGCCCTCAGGAAGATCGATGCCGAGACGAGCGACTACTACGTGCTCGGCTACTACTCGAGCAACCCGGACCCGACCCGTCGCCGGCGGGCCATCGAGGTCAAGGTGGAGCGGCCCGGCGTCAGTGTCTGGGCGCGCAAGGGCTACGCCCTGAAGACTCCCAAGGACGACAGGTAGGGCGCGGTCCCGTCGCCCTGCCTCTCAGCGCGATGCGCGTCGCGTGGCCGCCGCGCGCGGGGTCGCGCGCTTGCTGGCAGCGGAGCGTGTGCCGCGCGCCGGCGCGGCCGCACGGCCTGCCGGCGTCGTGCCGAAGAACTCGGCGTGCACCGCACGCACCGCCTGATCGAGTTCCGCGCGGCCGATCACGCAGCTCACCTTCATCTCCGACGTGCTGATGCAGTCGATGTTCACGCCGACCTTGGCGAGCGCCGTGAACATCCGCGCGGCGAGGCCCGGCGTGGACGCGATGCGCGACCCCACGATCGCGATCTTCGCGACGTCGAGGTCGATCTCCACGTCGCCGACGATGCGGCGGCGCTTCCACGTCGTCTCGAGCTCCCTGATGCGATCGACCTGGTCGTTGTCGGTGACGAACGTGATCCTGTTGCGATCGTGCGACGCGGCCGCCTGGATGATCAGCCGCACGTTGACGTCCTCGCGCGCGAGGTCGCGGAAGATGGCCGCCGCGAGTCCCGGTTCGTCACGCACTTCGATCAGCGTGACCTTGGCGATCTTCTTGTCCGACGTGATGCCGACGACCGCTGCGTTCTCCATCGCTCCTCCGCGAATCCAGGTGCCCGGGCGCCGATGGAACGTCGAACGCACATGGATGGGCACGTCGTACTGCATGCAGATCTCGGCCGCGCGCGGGTGCAGCACCTTGGCGCCGCTCGCCGCGAGCTCGATCGCCTCCTCGTAGCTCATGTCCGGCACGAGCCGCGCCGACTCCACGAGGTTGGGATCGGCCGTGTAGACGCCGTCGACGTCGGTGCAGATCTCGCAGACCGGCGCCTGCAGCGCCGCCGCGAGCGCAGCGCCCGTGATGTCGCCGCCGCCGCGGCCGAGTGTCGTGATCTCGTGATCGGTCGTGGCGCCCTGGAACCCGGCCACGATCACGATGCGGCCGCTTTCGAGCTCGTGGACGAGCCGACCGGTCTCGACGTTCGCGATGCGTGCACGGTTGAACGACCCGTCGGTCCGGATGCCGCACTGCGTGGCCGTCAGCGACACGGCGGGCACGCCGCGATCCTGGAGCGCCAGGCTGAGGAGCGAGACGGCAATCGTCTCGCCGCAGGCAAGCAGCTGGTCCATCTCGCGGCCCGACGGGTGGGCCGACACCTGCGACGCCATGCCGATCAGTTGATCGGTCGTCTTGCCCATGGCCGACACCGCGACGACGAGGTGTGCCGCTTCCTCGCGGCAGGCGATGATCCGGTCGGCCACGTTGCGGATGTGATCCGGCGTGGCGACAGAACTCCCGCCGTACTTCTGGACGAGCAGCTTCGTGCGCTGGAATCGGCTCATGCGCGATCCCCGGCGAGCCCCGCCTCGGCCGTCCGTGCAAGGTACGCATCGACGTCGTCGATCGATCGGCTGATGGGCACTGCGCGCGCCACACGCTCGGTCATGATGTCGGCGGTCTTGTAGCCGTTGCCGGTGACGCAGATCACGATCGACTCGTCGGCCGGAATGCGCCCCTGCGCGACGAGCTTGCGCGTGACGGCGACGGTCGTGCCGCCCGCCGGCTCCGTGAAGATGCCCTCGGTGTCGGCAAGCAGGTTGATGCCGTCGAGGATCTCGTCGTCGGTCACCGACTCGCCCCAGCCGCCCGACTGGCGCAACACTTCGATCACCTGGAACCCGTCGGCCGGGTTGCCGATCGCGATGGACTTCGCGATGGTGTCGGGCTTCACTGGATCGGGATAGTCGATGCC
Organism: uncultured Luteitalea sp.; assembly: GCA_934541105.1. Lineage (GTDB taxonomy): Bacteria > Acidobacteriota > Vicinamibacteria > Vicinamibacterales > Vicinamibacteraceae > Luteitalea. The sequence continues at coordinate 291,419 of CAKTDA010000004.1, forward strand.
TTCGTGCAGCGCCCGCACGACGGGCGCCGAGCCCGCCGCCTGCGCGCCGTACATCCGCGGGAGGTCGCCGTCGGCGATGCCGAGCTGCTGCAGCTCGCGGAAGCCGCGGAAGATGCGGGGCAGCAGCGTGCCGCCGGCAACGGGCGAGACGACGTGCTGCGGGAACCGCCAGCCGAGTTGTTCGACGATCTCGAAGCCCATCGTCTTGGCGCCCTCGGCATAGTAGCTGCGGAGGTTGATGTTGGCGAACCCCCAGCCGTGCTTGTCGGCCACCTGCGTGCAGAGCCGATTGACGTCGTCGTAGTTGCCGCGCACGGCGAGCAGCGTCGGGCGGTAGACCGCCGACCCGAGCACCTTGTACGGCTCGAGATCGTCCGGGATGAACACGAAGCACCGCAGCCCGAGGCGGGCGGCATGGGCCGCGACGCTGTTGCCCAGGTTGCCGGTGGACGCGCAGGCGAACGTCGTGAACCCGAGCTCGACGGCCCGCGTGGCGGCGACCGAGACGACGCGGTCCTTGTAGGACAGCGTCGGGTGGTTCACGCCATCGTCCTTGACGTACAGCTCGCGGACGCCGAGGCGCTCGGCGAGTCGTGGCGCGGGCACGAGGGGCGTGAATCCCGAGCCGAACCCGGTGCGCGGCTCGCCGACGATCGGCAGCAGCTCACGGTATCGCCAGATGTTGCGCGGCCGCTGCGCGATGCGCTCGCGCGTGAACGTCGCGCGCGCCTTGTCGTAGTCGTAGACCGGCTCGAGCGGGCCGAAACACTGGTCACAGACGTATGTCGCCTCCGGCGGGAACGCGGTGTGGCAGACGTGGCATCGCAGGCCGAGCAGTGTGGACACGGAGGCTTCCTCACCCATGGGTGGCGGCCAGCCGCCCGGCGGCCGCAGGTTGGTGCACGTCGAGGGCGCGGATCACGACGTCAGGATCGATCGACGCATAGATGTCGCGCATGGCCGCGATGACGGGGCCGACATCGCCCTCCACGCAGACCGCGGCTGACGGGCCGGCGCCCGAGAGGAACGCGCCGAGCACGCCGGGCGCGCGCAACGCGAGCACCTGCGACAGGCCGGGGACGAGCGGCAGCCGGTAGGGCTGGTGGAGGCGATCGGCAAACGCCTCACGCAACACGTCGAGGCGGCCGGTGGCAATGGCCTGGAGCAGCAGCGCCACGCGCTGCACGTTGTGGATCGCGTCGGCTCGCGACACGTGCGACGGCAGGACGGCGCGCGCCGTGCGGGTCGGCAGCGGCAGTGTCGGCGTCGCGATCACGATGTGGACGTGGGGCGGCCATGGCGCGGCTACGGCCACCACGTGTCCCTGCCCATCGACGCAGCCGGCCACGAGGCCGCCGAGCATGGCGGCGGTGATGTTGTCCGGGTGGCCCTCGATGGCGGTCAGCACGTCGGCGAGCGTTTCGTCGGTCACGCCGTCCACGACGAGCGCGGCCAGTCGTCCACCGGCGACGAGGGCGGCCGCACTGCTGCCGAGGCCCGCCCCGGGCGGGATGTCACACGTCACGGCCACGTCGAGCGAGGCGACGTCGGCCGCGCCGAGCGCGTCGCAGATTGCGCGGAAGCCGGTGACGATGAGGTTGTCGCCTGGAGGGGGCGCGCCGTCGAACGTGCAGCGCACCTGGCCCTGGCCGTCCTCGTCGATGGCGAGCACGTCCACGTGCAGGTAGAGCGCCAGCGCCAGCCCGAGTGCGTCGAAGCCCGGACCGAGGTTCGAGGTCGAGGCGGGCACCCGGACCGACGCGAGCGGTCGGGTCGTCATCCGAGCACCGGGAGGCACAGCGGCGGCGTGACGTGGAACGGCAGCGTCGCGATCTCGGCGACCGCCTGCGTCATGGCACTCGTCGGGCAGGCCTCGAGCGTGATGACGAACGGCAGCCGGTCCTTCGTGCCGCCGGGCTCCTGCAGCACGGCGTCGATGTTGATGCCATGCGTCGAGAAGATCGACGCGAGGCTGGCGATGATGCCGGGGCGATCGCGCACGACGAGCCGCAGGTAGTAGGGCGCGACCTGCAGGTTGGTCACGGCGGCGGGCTTGCGCGTGGCCGGCCACGCGGCTGGTGCCGCACCGGCGCGCCGCGCAATGGCGAGCAGGTCCGAGACCACGGCGACCGCCGTCGGGAACCCGCCGGCACCGTAGCCGGAGAATGTCGTCTCGCGCCCGTAGTCACCGCCGGCGACGATGAGGTTCTGGCTGCCGATGACCCGGGCGAGCGGCGAGGTGAGCGGCACGAGGGCCGGGCCGACGCGCGCCTCGACATGGTCGTCGGCCGCGGCGACCCGCGACACCTGGCGGATCGTGGCCTGGAGGCGCCGCGCGTAGACGAAGTCGTCGTCGCTGATGGTGCGGATCGACTCGCAGGGCACGTCGGCGGGCGAGAGGTCGAGCGCGAGCCCGACGCGCGCCAGGATGCACAGCTTCGCGCGGGCGTCGTAGCCCTCGAGATCGTCGGTGGGATCGGCTTCGGCGAACCCGAGCTGCTGCGCTTCCGCGAGCGCCGCGTCGAACGCGAGCCCGGCCGACTCCATGCGTGTCAGGATGTAGTTACACGTGCCGTTGAGGATGCCCGACACGGTCGTGAGGCGCTCGGCCGCGATGCCTTCGCGCAGGCCCCGGACCACCGGGATGCCCCCGCCGACGGCGGCCTCGAAGAGCAGGTCCACGCCGCGCGACGCGGCCTGCGTCAGCAGGGCCTGGCCGTGCGTCGCAATCAACTGCTTGTTGGCGGTGACCACGGGGCGGCCCATGTCGAGCGCCCGCTCGTGCCACGCGCGCGCCGGATCGAGCCCGCCGACGACCTCGACCACGATGTCCACACCCGCCTCGAAGACATCGTCCACCCGATCGGTCCAGACGACGGTGTCGGGAACCCAGTCCACGCGCTTGCGTGCGACGTTGCGGTTGAAGATGTGCGACAGGGTGAGCAGGCCGTCGGTGCGTTCGACGAGCAGACGCGCGACCGACTGACCGACGGTGCCGAAGCCGAGCAGTCCTACGGACAGAGCCACAGGCAGAATTCTACATGCGATGCGCATATGCGCATGGCTGGATGCCGTGCGTATGACAAGGACGACGAGGGTGCGATCAGGCGTGCACGTCCGGGCCGATCCGGTCGCGTCCCGGCGGCGGGATGACCCGCAGGCGCGGCTTGACGCGGTCGAAGGACGCCAGCACCTCCTGCACGGCGCGTGGCACCCTGTTGGCCCGGACGTAGACCCAGCCGGTTTCGCGAATCAGCGTCTGGCCGGTGATGCGCGCGCAGAAGAACTGCCCGAGTGCGACCTCGCGGGCGACGCTCTGGTACGAGATCACCGAGAGCCCCAGGCCGGCGCGCACGAGCGCCTTGATGATCTCGACGTTCTCGGTCTCGGTGACGATCTGCGGCGTGATCTGGTTGCGGACGAAGAACTCGTCCACGACGCGGCGCGTGTTCGAGCCGCTCTCGAAGAGCACGAACGGCTTGTCGCGCAGGTCCTCGGGCGTGACGCGCGGCCGGCTCGCGAGCGGGTGGTTCGGTGACGAGACGAGCAGCAGTTCCTCCTGGAGCGCCGGCACGGTCACCAGGTCGGGATCGTTGATCGGGAGCGTCAGCAGTGCGACGTCGGCGAGCCCCGACCGCAGGCTCGCCAGGCACTTGTCGGTGGAGCCTGCGATGATCTTGAGGTCGGCATCGGGATGGTGCCGGCGGAAGTCGCGGAGCAGGGCAGGGAAGACGTAGAGGCTGACGGTCATGCCGCCGGCAAGCCGGACGGGGCCGATGAGGGACGCCTGCGTGTCGGTGATCCGGGCGACGGTGTCCTTCAGGTCGAAGAACACGCGATGACTCAACTGGAGGAGGGCTTCGCCTGCCGGCGTGATGCGGATGCGGCGCCCGACCCGAAGGAAGACGGCCTCGTTGAGTTCGTCCTCGAGCAGCAGCACCTGGCGGCTGATGGCCGACTGCGAGACGTTCAGCTTCCGGCCGGCTGCCGTGAACGACCCGGTCTCGGCAATGGCACGGATGATCTCGAGTTGGCGCAGGTCCATGGGCTCCGGGGGCGCGAGCGCGCCCGGAGCGTATCACGCAGCGCTTGATCTCAACGGGCGGCCGAGACGCGGACGCTGCTGCTGCGAGGCGGGACTGCCACGAGTGGTGTCCGCTGCCGGCGCGCGACCATCGCGTGGTTGCGTCGATGATGGGCGTCGGCGCACGTGGCGGCCTTCTCCTCGACGTACGTCACGACGCGGACGGTGCCGGCATCCCGATAGTGCCCGACGAGGCACCCGCAGCCCAGCGTTTCGAATCCCAGTAACTTCACGATGCTCATGACCCAGGCTCCGGCTCGCACTTGCGATGAACAGGTCCAGCAGGGGCACCTGAGGTAAATGCAATGGTCGTGCCTGGTCAATGTCCACTTCGGATGTCAGGGGCAACGCAAGGTAACGACGCGATTTCGCGTGGATTTACGTTCATCTGCCGCATGCGCAGGCGACAGGACCGCGAAGGGATTGGCGGCATGACCTCCATAAGATTCACAAATCCGGACTGGCCCTGCGAAAACTTGGACCGCCTTGCGTCGACGTCCGGCCTTCTCGTATATGCTCGCACCCGCATGCGGCACGTGACGGTTGCACGACAGACCCTGGCCATGGCGCTGCTGGCAGCGTGTCTCGCCGCCCCGGCGGCTGCGCAGCCGGCTTCGGACGAGGTCGCGCGGCTGCTGCGCGAGCCGGCCGTGGCGGCTGCCGTTGCCTCGGCCGCACGGCTCGACCCCCGGGTACTCGACGAGCAGGTCGCCATCTGCCAGGTGCCCGCTCCACCGTTCAAGGAGCAGGCCCGCGGGCAGCGCTACCGTGCGTCCTTCGAGCAGCTGGGCCTCCAGCGGGTGCGGGTGGACGCGGTCGGGAACGTGATTGGCGAACGTCCGGGACAGTCAGGCGGGCCGCACGTGGTGATCAGTGCCCACCTCGACACGGTCTTCCCCGAAGGCACCGATGTGACCGTCCGTCGGCAGGGCAGCCGGCTCGCGGGTCCCGGCATCGTGGACGACTGCCGGGGGCTCGCGGTCCTGCTGGGCGTCGTGCGCGCGCTCGAGGCGGGAAAGGTGACGACGCCGGGGCGCATCACGTTCGTGGGGACGGTCGGCGAGGAGGGGCTCGGCGACCTGCGGGGCGTCAAGCACCTGTTCGGGCCGGACGGCCTCGGCCGGATCGACAGGTTCGTCTCGATCGACGGCGGGGGGCTCGGCATCACGAACGGCGGTGTGGGGAGCAAGCGCTATCGCGTGACGTTCAAGGGCCCCGGGGGCCACAGCTATGGCGCCTTCGGGATGCCGAACCCGGCCCACGCACTCGGCCGTGCCATGGCCGCCATCGGCGATCTCGAGGTGCCGCGGTCGCCAAAGACGACGTTCAACGTCGGGCGGGTTGGCGGGGGCACGTCGGTGAACTCGATTCCGTTCGAGGCGTGGATGGAACTGGACCTGCGGTCGGAGGATGCCGCGACGCTTGCCGACCTCGACCGCCGGGCCCGCCGGGCCATCGACGCGGCCGCGGCGGGCGAGAACGCGCGGTGGCGCGATTCGACGGCGCGCGTGTCGGTGGAGGTCGAGATGGTGGGCGACCGACCGGCCGGCCGGACCGCCGACACGTCCGGCATCGTGCAGACCGCCGTGTCGGTGCTTCGCGCGCTCGACCTGCCGGTGTCGCTCGGCGCTTCGTCCACCGACGCGAACGTGCCGATGGCGCGCGGGGTGCCGGCCATCACGATCGGGGGGGGCGGCATCGGCCGGGCCGCGCATTCATTGGACGAATCGTTCGACGCGACGGGGGGCGTGGACGGACTCCGGCACGCGATTCTCCTGACGATTGCCCTGGCGCGACCCTGACGGCCGCGACGTCGGTGCGGGTCGGGGGGCGCCGGCGTGCGACGGGCGGCACGGATTTCGCCTCGTCCCCTCGCAAGTGCTTGCAGGGACTGGACCTGTAAAGGAACTCTGTTAGACTGTCGATGTCCCTTCTAGAGGCTCGCTCGATCAAGGACCTACGAATGCTCTACCTGCCCGGTCTCCGACCGCTGCGCGCAGTCGTGCTCGCCGTGATGGCGGCATCGCTGCTCGGCCTGCCCTCGTTGGTCGAGCGGAGCGAGGCGTCAACCCAATCGCGCGCGAAGTCGTCCCGCACGACGACGAAGAAGGCCACGGCAAAGAAGACCGTCAAGAAGAAGACGACAAGGAAGAGCACGCGCTATTCGGCGTCGAAGGCCCGCCAGCGCCGGCTCGCCATCGCGAAGGCCCGCCAGGCCGCCTATGCGCGGCAGCTGCGCGAGATCCAGACGCCCCAGTTCAAGACCGACGCCGACGGCCAGCGTGTGCCCGACGTCCGTGCCGGCGCCGCCATCGTCTACAACCCGGTCACGCACGAGGTGCTCTACGAGAGCAATGCGCAGGCGACGCGGTCAATCGCCAGCATCACGAAGGTCATGACGGCGGTCGCGTTCCTCGAGAACGAAGTGGACCTGACACGCGAGGTCGCGGTCGATCCCGCTGACCTGCGCGGCGCCTCCACCACGTACCTGCGGCGGGGCGATCGGGTCTCGATCGAGCAACTGCTGCACCTGCTGCTGATCGGCTCGGACAACGTCGCCGCACGAACCCTCGCGCGCCACTCGATTTACGGCCCCATCGGGTTCGTCGAGCGGATGAACCAGAAGGCTGCCGAACTCGGGCTGCGCAGCACGCACTACTCGGATCCGTCCGGCCTGTATGCCGACAACGTCTCGTCGGCGTTCGACATGGCGCGCCTCATCTCGTTTGCCTCGGGCGACGAGCGGATCGCGTCGATCATGCGGACCAAGGACTACAAGTTCACCGCGCGGAAGCGGACGGTGACGCTGCACAACACCAATCACCTCGTCGGCACCGATGTGGACGTCCGCGGCGGCAAGACCGGGTTCATCTCCAAGGCCGGCTACTGCCTGGCCACGCTGCTGCGACTGCCGCAGGGCGAGCAGGTGGCCGTTGTCGTCCTCGGTGCCCGGAGCAATCCGGCGCGATTCTGGGAAACCCGCCACCTCGTCAACTGGCTGGCGAGCCGAGCCCCCGGCCTCGTGGCCACCCAGACGCAGGATCAGCAGCAGGAGTAGGCTGCGCTACACTTTGAGCGGCGTCGCGCCAGCGGTTCCCCCGCGACGCTTCACTGCTCATGACCAAAGCTCCCCGTCCGATCCGCAAGAACCCGACCGACCCTACGCCAGCAACGCCAGAGGCCAGTCCGCGTCCCGCCGACGCCGACGTCGAGGCCGCCGGAGGCGTGACGCCTCCAGCGGCTCCGGCCGGACCAGCGCGCCCACGCGCAACCCGCGCCCGCAAGACGACGCCCGCTCCGGCCGCATCACAACCGGCGGCGGAGCCGCCAGCCGCGGCGACCGCGAAGAAGCCTCCCGTGAGGAAGGCGGCGGTGAGGAAGCCCGCCGCAAAGGCTCCCGCGAACAAGTCGGCGCCCCGCAAGGCTGCCGCGCCCCGCAAGGCCAAGGCCGTGCCCGCCGGGGCCGTGCCTCCCGGGGCCGTGCCCGTCGCGGACGTCGTCCTGCCCGCCTCACCGTGGATTCACGGCCGGCCGCTGCGGATCCTGATGGTCGCGAGCGAGGCGGTGCCCTTCGCCAAGACGGGCGGCCTTGCCGATGTCGTGGCCGCGCTGCCCAAGGCGCTCGGGGCCCTCGGGCACGACGTCACCGTGGTGATGCCACGGTATCGCGGCATCCCGGTGTCGGGTGAGCCGACGACGTCGTACGCCGTCGCGATGGGCGGCCATCACTATCACGCCGACGTGTACGTGCAGGAGACGAGCCCCGGCGTGCGGTTCGGCCTCGTGGACCATCCGGCGTTCTTCGACCGCGACGCCCTCTACGGGCTCGGCAGCCACGACTACGGCGACAACCCGCGCCGGTTCGCGTTCCTGTCGCTCGCGGCGCTGGAGTTCGCGCGGCTCGAGGGCCATCCGGTGGACGTGGTCCACGCGCACGACTGGCAGGCCGGGCTCGCGCCCGTCTACCTCCGGACGCGCTATGCGAGCGACCCGGTCCTCGGCAGCGCGGCGGCCATCTTCACGATTCACAACATCGCGTACCAGGGCAACTGCTCGTCCGAGTGGTTGCCGCAGCTCGGCCTCGGCTGGGAGCTCTTCACCGTGGACGGCCTCGAGTACTGGCTGCACGCGAGCTTCCTCAAGGGCGGCATCATGTTCGCCGACCTCGTGACGACGGTCAGCCCGCGCTACGCGCAGGAGTTGATGACGCCGGAGTTCGCGTTCGGGTTCGAGGGCGTGCTGGCGCATCGCGCGGCCGACCTCGTGGGCATCCTGAACGGCATCGACACGGACGTCTGGAACCCGGCCGCCGATCGGTTCCTGCCGCGTCCGTATTCGGCTGACGACCTCTCCGGCAAGGCCGACGCCCGCCGGGTGCTGCTCGAGACCTACGGCCTCGGCTCCGTGGACGAGCGGCCGATCATCGCGATGATCTCGCGCATGGTCGACCAGAAGGGGCTCGACCTGATTGCCTCGGTGGCCGAGCAGTTGCCGCACCTCGGGGCGGCGTTCGCCATCCTCGGGACGGGCGAGCCCTGGTACGAGGAGATGTGGCGGTCGCTGGCCCGGCGCTATCCCGACCGTGTGGGCGTGCGGATCGGGTTTGACGAGCCCCTGTCGCACGTCATCGAGGCCGGTGCCGACATCTTCATGATGCCGTCCAGGTTCGAGCCGTGTGGGCTCAACCAGATGTACAGCCTGAGGTATGGCACACTACCAGTAGTGCGCGCCACGGGTGGTCTCGACGACACCGTGCAGAACTACGAACCGACGACCGGCAGCGGCAACGGCTTCAAGTTCTACGACGCCAGCGGGGAAGCGCTGATCGGGACGCTGCGGTGGGCGCTGCACGTCTGGCAGAACGAGCCCGGACGCTGGCGGCAGTTGCAGCGTGCCGGCATGGGAGTGGATTTCTCCTGGAACGCCTCCGCGCGTGCCTATCTCGACGCCTACGAGCGCGCGAGGACGCAGGCCGCGGGGCGCCAGGGTGCGGCCGCGTCGGCATAGCGCGGCCATCGAGAGGACGAGAACGCACATGGCTTCCGAGAAGGTACAGACGCTGACCGACGGCAACTTCACAGAGGTGATCGGCGCGGTCGATCAGCCCGTGCTCGTGGATTTCTGGGCTGAGTGGTGCGGGCCCTGCCGCATGCTCGCGCCGACGATCGACGCGCTTGCCGACGAGCTCGACGGCAAGGCGGTGATCGCGAAGCTCGACGTGGACGAGAACCCGACGGTCCCCGGCACGTACGGCATCCGCTCGATCCCGGCGCTGCTCGTGTTCAAGGGCGGACAGCTCGTCGACCAGACGATCGGCGTGCAGTCGAAGGACGCCCTCAAGCGCCTCCTCGAACGCCACATGTAATCGGCGGCTCACCGATGGTGAGCCGTCCTCCAGGACGTCCCATGACCGAGCAGTTGAACGACGTGACGATCATCGGGTCCGGCCCGGCCGGGCTGACGGCGGCGCTGTACGCGGCGCGCGCCAACCTTGCCCCGATCGTGATCGAGGGCCTGCAGCCCGGCGGGCAGCTCACGATCACGACGATGGTCGAGAACTGGCCGGGTCACCGGGATGGCGTGCTCGGCCCGCAGCTGATGGCCGACATGCGTGCGCAGGCCGAGCACTTCGGCACGCGCATCGTCGCGGGCATCGTCGAGCGCGTGGACCTCTCCGCACGGCCGTTCACGCTGACGCTGGAGAGCGGCGAGGTGATCCGGACGCGCGCACTGATCGTCGCGACGGGCGCGTCGGCCAAGCTGCTGGGGCTGCCGTCCGAGATGAAGCTGATGGGCCGCGGCGTCAGCACGTGCGCGACCTGCGACGGCTTCTTCTTCCGCAACCGCCCGATCGCCATCGTCGGCGGCGGCGACACGGCGCTCGAGGAGGCGTTGTACCTCGCCAAGCTCGCGTCGCACGTCACCGTGATCCACCGGCGCGACAGCCTGCGGGCGTCGAAGATCATGCAGGACAAGGCGCTGGCGAACCCGAAGATCGCCTTCCGGTGGAACTCGGTCGTCGAGGAGATCGTGGCCGACGAGCGCGGCGACGTGAATGGCGCCCGGGTGCGCAACGTCGTGACCGGCGAGGTCGAGGTGATGGCGGTCGACGGCGTCTTCGTCGCGATCGGGCACACGCCGAACACGGCGCTCTTCAAGGGGCAGCTGGAGATGGACGCCAGCGGCTACCTGATCACGCAGGGCACGCGGACAAACGTCGAGGGCGTGTTTGCGGCCGGCGACGTGCAGGACCAGATCTATCGTCAGGCGATCACGTCGGCGGGCAGCGGCTGCATGGCGGCGATGGACGCCGAGCGCTGGCTCGAGCACGGCAGCGCCGCCGATCACCTGGAACAGGCGACCGCCGCGACGGCCTGATCTCACGCCGCGATCCAGCCTCCACCGAGCACTTCGTCGCCGTCGTAGAACACGGCGGCCTGGCCCGGCGTGATCGCGTACTGCGGCGCGTCGAAGGCGATCTCCGCCGCGTCGGGCCCGAGCGGCAGCACCAGGGCCGCTGCCGCTGCGTGGCGATGCCGGATCTGCACGGCCACGCGGATTGGCGCATCGGGCACGCGCCCCGACACCCAGTTCACCTCACGCACGATGCACTGCTGCCGTTCGAGCGCGTGGCGTGGTCCGACGACCACGTCGCCGGCGCCCGCGTCGATGGCCACGACGTAGAGCGGCACGCCGACGGCAAGGCGCAAGCCCTTCCGCTGCCCGACGGTGAAGTGATGGACGCCGTCGTGCGCACCGAGCGCCCGGCCGCCGACATCGACGATGCGGCCGCCCTGCGGCGCGCGCGCGCCCGCCGCCCGCGTCACGAAGGCCGCCTGGTCGCCGTCCGGCACGAAGCAGATCTCCTGCGAGTCGGGCTTGTGCGCCACGGGGAGCTGCCGTGCGGATGCGTAAGCGCGGACCGACGGCTTGTCCATGTGGCCGACGGGGAAGATCGCGCGCGCGAGCTGCGCCTGCGTCAGCGAGAAGAGGAAGTACGACTGGTCCTTGCCCGGGTCGGCGCCGCGCTGCAGGTGCCAGCGGCCGTCCGCGTCCTGCCGCGACCTGACGTAGTGCCCGGTCGCCAGGCAGTCGGCGTCGAGGCCGCCGACCCGCTCGAGCAGCGTGGCGAACTTGACCTCGCTGTTGCAGCGCGTACAGGGGATCGGCGTCCGGCCGGAGACGTACTCGTCCACGAACGGCGCCACGACCTGCGCGTGGAAGTGCGACTCGAAGTTGACGATGTAGTGGGGGATGCCGAGGCGATGCGCCACGCGCCGCGCGTCGTGCAGGTCGTCGATCGTGCAGCACGTGCCGAACGAGACCTGGCCCTCCTGCTGGTCGTAGAGCTGCATCGAGACGCCGACGACGTCGTGGCCCTGCTCGGCGAGCAGCGCCGCGGCCGCCGACGAGTCCACGCCGCCCGACATCGCGACGACCACGCGCATCTCAGGCCTCGTGCCGCCCGGCGGCCTCGACGCCGGCGTGGGGCCGGCGATCGGTGAGCGCGCGCAGGCGCGCGACGATGGGCGGCAGCGCGGCGACGACACGCGCGACGTCGTCGGCGGTCGTCTGGCGGCCCAGGCTGAGGCGCAGCGCGTTCTGCGTGTCGTGCAGCGGCAGGCCCATGGCCTTGAGGACGTGCGACGGCTCCAGCGTGCCCGACGAGCACGCCGACCCGGTGGACACGGCAATCCCCTCGAGGTCGAGCGCGATGAGCAGCGACTCGGCCTCGATGCCGGCAAACCCGATGTTTGTCGTGTTGGCCACGCGTGGCGCACCGGCGCCGTTGACGTGCGTCTCGGGGACGGCAGCGAGCACGCCCTGCTCGAGCGCGTCGCGCAGGGCGCCGACGTGCGCGTGGTCGGCCTCGAGGCGCTCGGATGCGAGACGGGCCGCAACGCCGAGCCCGACGATGGCCGGGACGTTCTCGGTGCCCGCGCGGCGGCTGCGCTCCTGCTTGCCGCCGGTCATTGTCGAGAGCAGCCGCGTGCCGCGGCGGATCCACAGGGCGCCCACGCCCTTCGGGCCGTACAGCTTGTGGCCGGAGAGGCTCAGGAGGTCCACGCCGAGGGTCTGGACGTCCACGGGGACCTTGCCGACCGACTGCACGGCGTCGGTGTGGACGACGATGCCGCGTGCGCGGGCGTGCGCGGCACACGCGGCCACGGGCTGCAGCGTGCCGATCTCGTTGTTGGCGTGCATCACCGTCAGGAGGGCCGTGTCGTCGGTCAGGGCCGCGGCGACGGCGTCCGGGTCCACCACGCCGTTGCGGTCGGGCGCCACCCGCGTCACCCGCCAGCCGCGCCGCTCGAGCGCGCGCATCGTGGTCAGGATGGCCTCGTGCTCGAGCGCGGTCGTCACCAGACGACGCTTGCCGAGCGGTTCGAGGGCCTCGGCCACCCCGCGGACGGCGAAGTTGTCGGCCTCGGTGCCGCCGCTGGTGAAGACGATCTCGGTGGGGGAGGCGCCGATGAGGCCCGCGACGTGCTGGCGGGCCTCGTCGAGGCGCGCCTTGGCGAGCTGGCCGAAGTGATGGACGCTCGACGCATTGCCGAACTCGTCGTGCAACACGGCCGTCACGGCGGCGATCACGTCGGGATCGACCGGGGTGGTGGCGTTGTAGTCGAGGTAAGCGCGTGCGGAACCCGCGGGCACGCGAAAGATCGTACCATCCGGGTCCGGCGTCAAACCACAGCAGTTGCTTACGCTAGACACGATCTGGCCCCTCTCGTATACTCCGCCGGACGAGGGTCGTCGCTACCCTGAAGAATCCATCGGAGAGAGTCAACCATGTGGAAACGCGATGACGCGCCGCGGCAACCTGCACCCGCGTCGCCCACCACTCCGCCGGCCCCTGCCGCCCCGCCACCGGCGGCGGTGGACCCCGTGCCTGCGGCTGCCGCCCGACCGGCATCGGGCCCTGGAGAACGAGCACCCATGAGCATGGGGAACATCGGCAAGTCGGTCATCATCAAGGGCGAACTCAGCGGCAGCGAAGACCTGACCATCGAGGGGCAGGTCGACGGCAAGATCGAGCTGAACAACAACGTCCTGACGATCGGCACCAACGCGAAGATCAAGGCCCAGGTGTTTGCCAAGACCGTCGTCGTCCTCGGCGAGGTCACCGGCAACATCACCGCCTCAGAGAAGGTCGACATCCGCGACAACGGCTCGGTGGACGGCGACATCACGTCACCGAAGGTCGCGATTGCGGAGGGCGCGCACTTCCGCGGCGCCATCGACATGAACCGCGGCGGCGGCGCGCCAAAGGTCGAGGCAAAGCCGGCTCCCGCGGTCGCGGCCAAGGCCTGACCAGCACTCCGGCGGCAGGGCGTCCTGACGCCCTGCCCGCCGCCTCCCACGCCCGCTGCTCGTGTCCGATTCCCCCGATCGTTCGCTGACCTCGCGGTTGTTCGGCTGGGCCCGCCGTCAGGATCAGTCTGCGGACGGCGGACGCGCGGCTGGTCCTCCCGTCGGCACGAAGGTCCTGACGAAGCTGATTGGCGCCCTCGCGACCCGCGAGGCTCCCGTCGTGCTCGATCTCGGACCCGTCGTCGGGAGCAACGTCTCGTACCTCGGCGAGCAACTCGGCTGCCGCCTGCGCGTCGAGGACCTGTTCTCGGACATCGATCGCCTCACGCGCGAGCAGCGGTTCGAGACGATGGCGGAGTTCCTCGAACAGCGCTTCTCGTACGAGCCCGAGAGCGTCGACGCGGTGCTCTGCTGGGACGTGCTCGACTACCTGGAGAAGCCGGCCGCGACGGTGCTCGCCTCCCGGGTCGTCGAGTGGATCAAGCCAGGCGGCGTGGCGCTGTGCTTCTTCAACATGGTCACGAGCCCGACGCCGGTCTACACCCGGTACGTGATCACCGACACCGAGCACCTGCAGTACCGCACGTCGCCGGCGGCCCACCCGCGCCGGACCGTGTACCAGAACCGCGACATCGACCGCCTGTTCAACGGCCTGTACGTGAGCGACAGTTTCCTGCTGCAGCACAAGGTCCGCGAAGTGCTCCTCCGCAAGAAGGCCGCGCCAGCGAACGCTGAACGCCGAACGGGGAACGCCGAGCCCGAAGCGCCGAACGCCGAACGAGGCACGCCGAACGAACCCCGAGAGGCGAAGGCCGCCGGCCGACCGACGAAGGCCAACCATGATCGATCTTGACCTGACCGAGGAGCACCGCCTGCTCGAGCAGACGGTGCGGGAGTGGGCCGCGCGCGACGTGGCGCCGCAGATCGCCGAGCTCGATCGGCAGCACCGGTTCGACCCGCGCATCCTGCCGCAGATGGCCGACCTCGGCCTGCTCGGCATCTGCGTGCCCGAGGCGTACGGCGGCGCGGGCATGGACTACATCAGCCTCGGCCTCGCGAGTGAGGAGCTCGAGTACGTCGACACCTCCTTACGGGTGATCCTGTCGGTGCACGTCGGGCTGAACTGCCTCTCCATCCTGAGCTGGGGCACCGAGGACCAGAAGCAGCGCTACCTGGTGCCGCAGGCGCGCGGCGAGCGGATTGCGACGTTCGGCCTCACCGAGCCTGCCGCCGGCAGCGACGCGCGCGGCATCCAGTCGATCGCCGAGCGGAAGGGCGACCGCTACGTGCTCTCGGGCGAGAAGATGTGGATCTCGCTTGCCGACGTCGCCGACAACTTCCTCGTGATCGCCTGGAGCGATGCGGCCAGGAAGCGCGCAAAGGATCCGAGCGGGCTGAGTGCGTTCATCGTCGAGCGCGGGTTCAAGGGGTTCTCGAGCGGCACGCTCACGCACAAGTGGGGCATCCTCGCGGGCAACACCGGGTTCTTCTCGATGGACGAAGTCGAGGTGCCCGCAGAGAACCTCCTCGGGCGCGAGGGCGAGGGCTTCAAGATCGCGATGTTCGCGCTCGATCAGGGGCGCTACACCGTGGCGGCCGGGGCCACCGGCCTCATCCGCGCGTGCCGGGACGCGAGCGTCGCGTACGCGCTGCAGCGGCAGGCCTTCGGCGTCGAGATCGGCCAGCACCAGCTCGTGAAGGAGATGCTGGCCCGCATGGAGGCCGACTACCAGCAGTCGCGGCTGTTGTGGCTGCGGGCAGGCTGGATGAAGAACATCGGCCGGCGCAACACGAAGGAGACGAGCGTCGCCAAGTGGATGGCGACGGTGGCCTCCGAGCGTGCGGCCGGTGACGCCGTGCAGATTCACGGCGCCAACGGCTACTCCGACGAGTACCCCGTCGGGCGTTTCTACCGCAACTGCAAGGGCGCGGTGATCTACGAGGGCACGCGCGAGATCCACGCGCTGATGCAGGCCGACTACCTGCTCGGCTATCGCACCGACAAGCCCACGCGGTGCGAACTGCCGCCCTGGCACGGTCCCTCGGCCGGCGCCTGACCGTGGCAACGCGAAGGCCCGCACGGCGGTGAGCCGCAACCTGTTTGCCATCGCGGGCGCCTGCTTCATCGGCTTCTCCGGCTTCACGCTGGTGATGCCGTTCCTGCCGCTCTACTTCGCGCAGCTCGGCATGCGCGACCCCGCCGACATCGCGCTGTGGTCGGGGCTGAGCCTCGGCGTCACGCCGGGGATGACCGCCCTCCTCGCGCCGCTCTGGGGACGCGTGGCCGATCGCTACGGCAACAAGTTCCTCGTGCTGCGATCGCTTGCCTGCTTCGTCCTGACGATGGTGCTGTTCGGCCTCGTCACGCGGCCGTGGCATGTCTTCGCGCTGCGTGTCCTCCAGGGCTTCTTCGCGGGCTATGGCGCGCTGGCGGTCGCGATGGCCGCGCAGGCCGCGCCGCGCGAGCGGATGGCGAGCGCCATCGGCACGGTGCAGACCGCGCAGCGGCTCGGTCCCGCGATCGGGCCGGTGATTGGCGGGGTGCTGGCCGTGGCCATCGGCATCCGCGCGTCGTTCTTCGTGTCGTCCCTCTTCTACGCGGCGGCCTTCGTGCTCGTGTGGCGCTGGTTCGACGAGGGGCCCCGGCGCCCTGCGGTGCGTGGCGCCACCGACGCCACCGGACTGCACCTCCGGAACGGACACGCGCTGCAGCAGTTCGTCCTGTTGATGGGCGTCATCTTCGGGCTCCAGCTCGTGGACCGCAGCTTCGGCCCGGTGCTCCCGCTGTACCTCGAGCAGCTCGGCGTGCCGCGCGACCGCGTGGCGCTTGCCTCCGGCGTGCTGTTCTCGGCGGTCGCGTTTGCCGGGGCGGCAGGCAACCTCGCGACGCAACGCCTGCTGCTGTGGACCTCGCCGCGTGCGCTGCTGCGCTGGACGGCACTCGGCGCGGCGGTGGGGCTCGTGCCGTTCGTGCTCGGGCTGTCGGTCGAGGCGCTGCTCGCGGCCGCGGTGCTGTTCGGCTTCGCGATCGGTGTCGCCATGACGGCCTCGTTCACGGCCGCAGGTCATGTGGTGCAGGAGGAGTCGCGCTCGACGGGATTCGGGCTCCTGACGAGCGCGTCGCTTGCGGGCCTGGCCCTGAGCCCGATTGCCGCCGGCGTGCTGGCGCGCATCTCCATCCGCAGCGTCTTCATCGTCGGCGTGATCACGCTGGCGGTGCTCTCGGCGATGGTGAGCTACGTGCTGCGCGAGCGCGTGGATCGCGCGTCATTTCCGACGGTGGAGGAGACGTGAGCGGGTCCACCGGGTGCTAACATGCGGTCGGTGAACGAAGGGTCCGGACCCGGAGGTCCCGCCTCGGGACGTGAGCGTGCGGCGCTTGTCGGCCTGATCACCGGGTCGATGCGGCGGACCCATGTCGAGGACGCGCTCGACGAGCTGGCGGGCCTTGCCGAGGCCGCCGACGTCGAGCCGGCGCTGCGCTTCACGCAGGAACGGGATCGCCCCGATGCGGGCACGCTCATCGGATCGGGCAAGCTCACGCTGCTCAAGGCGGCCTGCGACGAAGCCGACGTCCCGCTCGTCATCTTCGACAACGAGCTCACGCCCGCACAGCTCCGGAACATCGAGAAGACGCTCGAACGCCGCGTGATCGATCGCACGCAGCTGATCCTCGACATCTTTGCGCGGCGCGCGCGGACGCGGGAGGGCAAGCTCCAGGTCGAACTGGCGCAGCTGCGCTACCTGCTGCCGCGGCTCGTCGGCGCGTCGGCCGCACTCTCGCGCCTCGGCGGCGGCATCGGCACACGCGGGCCCGGTGAGACGAAGCTCGAAACCGATCGCCGGCGCATCCGGTTGCGCATCGCGTCGCTCAGCGACGACCTCTCGCAGGTGCGGCGCCGGCGCGGCCAGTTGCGCGATCGCCGGCGCCGGACCGAGTTGCCGGCCGTCGCGCTCGTCGGCTACACGAACGCGGGGAAGACCACGCTCTTCAACCGCCTGACCGACGATGACGCCGTGGCGTCGGATGCGCTGTTTGTCACGCTCGATCCCCTGACGCGCGAATTGCGCCTGCCCAGCCGCCAGCGTGCGTCCATCTCGGACACGGTGGGCTTCATCGATCGCCTGCCGCACACGCTCGTCGCCGCCTTCCGGGCCACGCTCGAGGAAGTGGCCGACGCCGACCTGTTGCTGCACGTCGTGGACGGATCGATCGACGACTTCGAGCGTCACATCCGCGCGGTCGAGCGCGTACTCGGCGAAGTGGGCGCGCACGACGTGCCGGCGCTGCTGGTGTTCAACAAGGTGGACCGGCTCGACGCGGGTGCCCGCGAGCACCTGCGCCAGGCCTACGACGGATCGCTGCAGATCTCGGCGGCCACCGGCGACGGTGTCGAGACGCTGCTCGCCGAGGTGGCCCGCGCGCTGGCTCTCGACACCCGCCGCGTCACGCTCTCGTTCGACCAGGCCCGTGCCGAGGATCGCGAAGCCATCGAGCGACTGTACCGGGTGGCGCGCGTCCTGAGCCACGACGCCGATGGCGACCACGTGAGCATCGAGGCGGAGGTGCCGCGCCGGTTGATGCAGCGGCTCCAGGAAGGGCTGTCGCTGTGACGCCACGCCTGCGGCGCGCGACCCTGTGCGCCGTGATCCTGCTGGGCATGGCCGCCGGCTGCGCGAAGACCGTCCCTCCGCCCGTCGTCGCGCCAGGCACCGAGCGCTATCCGGACTACCCGCGGCCGGACCTACCGCCCGATCTCGCACGACAGGCGCAACCGGCGCGGCAGCATGCCCTGGCGTGGGCGCAGCTGCAGTCGGGCGATGCCCGTGCCGCCGATCGCACCCTCGGCGAGTTGCTGCGGCGCGCGCCGTCGTTCTATCCGTCGCGCGTGGCACTCGGGTACGTGCGCCTCTCGCAGGCGCGCCCGGCCGAGGCGCTGCAGGCGTTCGATCGGGCCCTCGCCGGCCGCGCGGACTACGTGCCCGCGCTCTTCGGCCGCGCGGAGGCACTCGTCGAACTCGGGCGCGAAGGCGAGGCGTTCGAGGCGTACCAGTCGGTGCTCGAACGGGCCCCGGGGCAGCCGATTGCCGCGCGCCGGGTCGAGGTGCTGCGCTTCCGCGCCGTACAGAGCGACGTCGCGGCGGCGCAGGCCGCCTTGTCGGTCTCGCGGCTAGACGAGGCCCGCGATCACTACGAGCGCGCCGTGAAGGCGTCGCCAGACAGCGCGTTCCTCCATCGGGACCTGGCGTCGGTCGAGGCCCGGCTCGGCGAGGCGGACCGCGCACGCGAGCACGTGGAGCGCGCGCTGGTGCTCGACCCGCAGGATGCCAGGGCGCACGCCCTGCGCGGCGAACTGCTCGAGGGGGCTGGCGAGGGCGAGGCCGCGCTTGCGGCGTATCGCCGGGCCCTCGCGATCGATCCCGCCCTGCCCGATGTGGCGGGCCGCATCGCCGCCATCGAGACGGGCCTCGAGGAGGCGGCACTGCCCGCCGAGTTCAAGGCGATTGCCGCCAGTGCGCGCGTCACGCGGGGCGAGGCGGCGGCACTGCTCGCGCAGCGGCTGCCGGGCGTGCTCCAGGCCTCCGCGCGTGGAACCGTGCTCATCACGGACAGCCGCCGGCACTGGGCGCAGCAGGCGATCCTGCTGACGGCGCGCGCCGGGGCCATGGAGGTGTATCCCAACCACACGTTCCAGCCGGCGACAGGGATGTCACGCGGCGACTTCGCGGCCGTGGTGGCACGGGTGCTCGCATTGATTGGCGCAGGGGGGCCGCAGGCGGCCGCGCGGTGGAACGAGGCCCGGCTGTCATTTGCCGACGTCCGCCCGGGGCACGTCCTCTACGTGCCGATTTCGCGCGCCGTGGCGAGCGGCGTGATGCGTCCGCTCGAGGGGCAGACGTTCGGGCTTGCGCGCCCGATGACGGGTGCAGACGCCGTCGACGCCGTCGAGCGGCTGTCGCGCCTCGCGGCGGAGGCCAGTGGATCGGCCGGGGCGCCCGCGCCGCGCGGCGGCGTCAAGCCGTGAAGGGGCAGCCGAGGCCCGGGCCGTCGTGCTGACGTTCGCCAACCAGCTCACGCTGCTGCGGATGCTGCTGATCCCGGTGTTCGCGATCCTGATCGTCTACGGACACGTGGGAGCCGCGCTTGCCGTCTTCCTCGTCGCGGCAGCGACCGACATGCTCGACGGGTACGTCGCCCGCCGGTCGGGTCCCACCACGCTGGGTGCGTGGCTTGATCCCGCGGCCGACAAGCTGCTGGTGCTCACGATGTTCGTCGTGCTGACGCTGCCGCTGCCGCACCTGGTCCACCGCATGCCGCTGTGGCTCACGGTGGTCATCGTCAGTCGGGATCTCGGCATCGTGCTGACGGTCGCGATCGTCAACCTGGCGCTCGGGCCGCGCACGTTCTATCCGTCGGTGTGGGGCAAGCTCGCGACCGCGACGTTCGTGACCACGGGGCTCGTCACGTTGTTCTTCAACTGGCTGGCGGTACCCTCGGTGGTGCCGACGCTGTTCTTTGCCGCGTCGCTCGCCATCGCGGTCGTCAGTGCGCTGCACTACCTGCTGACCGCGCAGCGGCCGCGCACGACCCCCCGCCCGCAATCCTGACCGTCAGGCCAGCACTTTCGTCCTGAAGTACTCGATGGTCTTCGTCAGGCCGTCCTCGAGCGACACCTTCGGCTCCCAGCCGAGCAGCGTCTGCGCGCGCGTGATGTCGGGGCGACGCACCTTGGGGTCGTCCTCGGGCAGCGGTTCGTAGACGAGGCGGCTCTGCGATCCGGTCATGCGGATGATCGTCTCGGCGATCTGCCGGATGGTGAGCTCGTGCGGGTTGCCGATGTTGACTGGCTCGTTCACGTCCGACTCGAGCAGCCTGATGATGCCTTCCACGAGATCGGTGACGTAGCAGAAGCTGCGCGTCTGCGAGCCGTCGCCGAAGATGGTGACGTCCTCGTTGCGTAGCGCCTGGCTCATGAAGGCCGGCACGGCTCGCCCGTCGTGCACCCGCATGCGGGGGCCGTACGTGTTGAAGATGCGGACGATCTTCGTGTCGAGCCCGTGGTAGCGGTGGTAGGCCATGGTCATGGCCTCGGCGAAGCGCTTGGCTTCGTCGTACACGCCGCGCGGGCCGACGGGATTGACGTTGCCCCAGTACGTCTCCTTCTGGGGATGCTCGAGCGGGTCGCCGTAGACCTCGGAGGTCGACGCGATCACGAAGCGCGCCTTCTTCTCCTTGGCGAGGCCGAGCGCCTTGTGCGTGCCGAGCGCGCCGACCTTGAGCGTCGGGATCGGGAGTTCGAGGTAGTCGATGGGGCTCGCCGGGCTGGCCCAGTGCAGCACCGCGTCCACCGCGCCATCGATGTAGATGTAGTTGGTGACGTCGTGCTTGATGAAGGTGAAGTCGCGGTTGGCGAGGTGCGCGATGTTGGCGACGTCGCCGGTGAGCAGGTTGTCGACGCCGACGACCGTGTAGCCGCGGTCGAGCAGGGTCTCGGCAAGGTGGGAGCCGATGAAGCCGGCGGCTCCGGTGATTACGACGCGTGGCATGCAGGCGGCCTCAGTAGGCGTGCTTGTGGAAGAACCCCTTGACCACGGTGAGCCACATGATCTTGAGGTCCAGCATGAGCGACCAGTTCTCGATGTAGTACAGGTCGAACTCGATGCGCTTCTCGATGGACGTGTTGCCGCGCCAGCCGTTGACCTGCGCCCAGCCGGTGAGCCCGGCGCGGACCTTGTGGCGGAGCATGTACTGCGGGATGCGCTGCTTGAACTGGTCCACGAAGAACGGGCGCTCGGGACGCGGGCCGACGAGCGACATGTCGCCGCGCAGCACGTTCCACAGTTGCGGCAGTTCGTCGAGGTTGCTGCGGCGCAGGAACTGGCCGATCGGCGTGCAGCGCGGGTCGTCCTCGATGGCCCACACGGGCCCGGAATCGCGCTCCGCGCCGTCGTACATCGAGCGGAACTTCCAGACGTAGAACGGCTTGCCGTCGAGGCCCATGCGCTCCTGGCGGAACAGCGCCTGGCCCGGCGACGTGAGGCGGATGACGAGCGTCAGGATGGCCATCGGGATGGCCAGCACCAGCAGGCTCGCCGACGCGAGCACGACGTCCATCGTGCGCTTCAGGACGGCGTTCAGGCCGCGCAGCGGCACGTCGTGGATGTTGATGATCGGCAGCCCGTCGAGATCCTCGAGTCGCGCGCGCAGCGAGATGATCTGCAGCAGGTCGGGCACCACGCGGATGTCCACGATCTCGCGGTTGGCGTTCTCGACGAGCCCGAGCATCTTCACGTGCTCGTCGAGGGGCAGCGCGATGTAGAGGTGGTCGATCTTCTCGCGCTGGAGGATCTCCGGCGTCTCCTCGAGCGTGCCGAGCAGGGGCAGGCCGCGGTAGCCGAGGTGGCCGCCGCCCTCGGCCTTGTCGTCCACGAACCCGACGATCTTCAGGCCGAGTTCGCGGTGCTCGAGGATGCGGTCCACGACGAGGCGTCCGAGATCCCCGGCGCCGGCGACGAGCACCCGCTTGAGGCCGATGCCCGCGCGCCAGCGGCGCTCCATCCAGTCGCGCACGGCGACGCGGGTCGCGAACGTCAGGGCGACGTTGAGGAAGAGGAACAGGCCCCAGACGAGCTGGCTGACCTCGAACGCGCCGCGGTCCTTGAGTTCGTCGGGGACGTAGTAGGTCTGGACGTAGAGCGTGGTGACAACGCCGAGGACCACCGCGAGCACGCTGCCGACGAGCACGGCAAAGAAGTCGTCGATGCGGGAGCGGCCGCGGCGCAGGCGGTAGATGCCGTGCAGGTGGAAGGCGACCGGCACGAGGACGCCGACGAGCGGGGCCAGCCAGAGGTACTGCTCGAAGGGCGGATAGCCCTTCGTGACGGCAATGAGCCCGGAGTGGAAGCGGATCCCGTACGCCAGCAGGAACGCGACGATGCCGGCCGCGGCATCGCTGGCCACGTGCATCGCCACGAACAGGCGGGTGTACCGCCTTACCATCGCACCGCCTCGGGGGCGGCTTCGAGCAGGTCCTGCACGGCCTCGGTCATCTTTGCCACGAATCGTTCCGCCGAGAATCGCTCGGCCTGTTGTCGGCACGCTGCCACCGACCACTGCGTCGCCAGTGTGCGCCTGATGCCGTCGGCCATGGCCTCCGGGCCCTCGCCGGTGAGCACGCCCGTCTGGCCGTCGATGACCGTCTCGGTTGCGCCGCCGCGTCCCAGCGCCACGACCGGCGTGCCGCAGGCCTGCGCTTCGACCGGCACGATCCCGAAGTCCTCTTCGCCCGGCATCAGCAGCATCGACGCCGACCGGTAGTGCTCGCGCACCGTCTCGTCCGAGACCGCACCGGCAAACTCTACCTCGCGTCCGGCCATGGCGCGCAACGCCGCCTCTTCAGGGCCCTGCCCGACGATCGTCAGGGGCAGCCCGGCCAGCTGGCAGGCCCGGACGGCGATGTCCACACGCTTGTAGGGCACGAGCGCCGAGACGACGAGAGCCCGCTCGCGGCGCGGCTCCACTCCCGGTGTGTAGTATCCGGTATCGACCGGCGGGTGGATCACGGCCGACCGTCGATTATAGTGCGCGGCGATTCTGCGCGCAACGTGTTGAGAATTGGCGACATAGCGGTCCGGGCGGTCGCTCGTGCGCCGGTCCCAGTGCGCAAAGGCCGCCATCGTCGGCCGCATGAGGGCCGAGCCTGCGGCCCCGATCCGCCGGGGGCCGAAATAGGCGTCGAACTGGTCGTACGCGTACCGCACCGGCGTGTGGCAGTAGCAGAGGTGTCGCGAGCCCCGCGGCTTCCGGACCGACTTGGCCACGCAGTGGCTGCTCGAGATGACGAGGTCCACCGGGTCCAGCCGGAGCGTGGCGAGGGCGGCCGGATACGTGGGCAGCAGGTGGCGGTACCAGCGCTCGACGTCGGGCACGTGCTGGAGCAGGGACGTCCGGATCGGATGGCGCTCGATGGTTGCGCTGGCTCGGCCGGGGACGTGCAGCAGCGTGTAGACGACCGCATCGGGGAACATCCGGCAGAGCGCCTCCAGCACGCGCTCGCCGCCCCGCATCCCCGTCAGCCAGTCGTGGACGAGCGCGACCCGCGGGCCGCTCATGCGCCCGCCGCCGTCTCGCGGTAGATGCGCAGGATCGTCTCGGCGGTCCGCGTCCACGAGTAGTGGCTGGCGCGCACGAGGCCCCGTTCCCGCATCTGCGCGCGGAGGGCGGGATCGAGCAGCGCCCGCCGCAGTCCGTGGGCGATGGCCGTCGCGTCCTGCGGGTCGACGAGAATCGCCGCGTCGCCGACGACCTCGGGCAGCGACGACACGTTCGACGTCACGACCGGCGTGCCGCTGGCCATGGCTTCGAGCGGGGGCAGGCCGAACCCCTCGTAGAGCGACGGGAACGCGAACACCGTGGCCAGGCGGTAGAGCGCCGCGAGCGTCTCGCCGCCGACGAACCCGAGGAAGCGCACGTGCTTGTGCAGCTTGCCTTCGTGCACCGCACGCCGCAGCGTCGGGTACTTGCTGATCTCGTCGCCGATGATGAGCAGCTTCGTGTTCGCGAGCGGTCCGGTCCGCACGAGGGCGAAGGCCTCGATCAGCCGCTCGACGTTCTTGTGCGGCCTGATGTTGCCTACGTACAGCACGAACGGATCGTGCAGCTGGAACCGCTCCTGCACCCGGTGGATCTCCTCAGGCGGCGGCATGTGGTTGAAGCGGTCGTCGATGGCGTTGTAGGCCACCGTGATCTTGTCGGGCGGGATGCGGAAGAAGCGGAGGATGTCGCGCTTGGATGCCTCCGACACGGTCAGCACGTGGGCCGACCGGTGCGTGGCAATCCACATGAAGGTACGCGCGTACGCCAGGGCCAGGCGGTTTGGCAGGTACTGCGGGAACATCAGGTGGATGCAGTCGTGGATGGTCACGACCGAGGGGCACGACAGCACCGGCGGCAGCACGTAGTGCGGCGCGTGGAAGACGTCCACCTTCTCGCGCCTGACGATGGCGGGGATGCCGAACTGCTCGCCGATCGAGTAGTTGCCTGCGGTGCTCGTCACGCCCCGGACGTTCTGCCCGAGCGTGCGCGTGAAGTCCTGATCCTCAGGCCGGCCGATGAGGACGTACTCGGTCTCGGTGTCGAGTCGGGCCAGGTGCGTGACGATGTTGCGGACGTACGTGCCGATGCCGTAATCGCGCAGTTTCCGGATGTCGATCGCCACACGCATTCGTCGGCGAGTCTAACATCCGGCTTCCTCACCGCTTGCGGCCCGTCAGCTCCCGTGCCGCGAGGTACCACCGCAGCGCGCGCGCCCATCGCGGATGGTGCTTGCGGTAGAACGCCAGCTGGCTGTCGCGGTAGCGGCGTGCAGTGGTCTCGGGCGCCGACGCGCGCGACCGGCCCCTCAGGTGCGTGACCCGGACGTCGGGGGTGTACAGGATCAGGTGGCCGGCCGCCCGCAGGGCCGCACAGAAGTCCACGTCCTCGCAGTACATGAAGTACCGCTCGTCGAGCAGGCCGACCGCCTCGGCCGCGTCCCGCCGGACGAGCAGGCATGCCCCGCTCACCCAGTCCACGTACTGCCGCCGGCGCATGGCCGCCTCGATACGTGCCTGCATCGGTGCCGGCCCGCCGGCAAGGAGTCTGGCCTTCACCTTCTGCCGGGGCTCGTTGAGCGGCGAGATCATCCGGCCGTACGAGAGTTCCTGGCGTCCCTCGGCGTCCACGAGCCGGGGGCCGGCGGCAGCCGCCCGGTTGTCGCCGTCGAGCGCCGCGCACAGCGCCTCGAGCTGTCCATCCTCGACGAGCGTGTCGCTGTTGAGCAGCAGCACGAACGCGCCCGTCGTGGCGCGGATCCCGACGTTGTTGGCCGCGGCAAACCCCATGTTCCCGGGCAGCCGCAGGAGTTGCACGCCGGGCCACCGCGCGGCAATGGCGTCGGCCGTGCCGTCGGTGGACGCGTTGTCCACGACCACGAGATCCCAGTCGCGCCGCGGCGGATACGCGTGCACCGATGCCAGGCACGCCAGCGCATCGTCGCGTGCATTGAACGTGACGACGACGATCGAGACCGGGGTGCTCATCGAGCCGCTCCCGCGGCAGCCTGAATCGCGTCCCATGTCGCGCGGGCCGTGTCGGCCCACCGGTAACGCGCCACGGCCGCGTCCCCGGCCGCAATCTGTGCGGCACGTCGCGCCGGGTCGCGCAGGAGCGCGGTGATGGCCGCGCCGACGGCAGCGGCATCGCCGCGAGCGACGTACGCCGCGCCGTTCCCGTAGACCTCGCGCGCCACCTGCGTCTCGAGCACGATCGTCGGCAGGCCATGCCGCATCGCCTCTAGCGGCGTGAGCCCGAACCCTTCGTACTCGGACAGGAACGCGAAGAGGCCGGCGCCGGCGTACGCCGCATCGAGTGCCTCGTCGGTGACGTAGTCGTGCAGTTCGAGGGCGTCCCCGATGCCGAGGTCGCGTGCGAGCGCGGCGAAGTCCTGGCGCGCGGCCGTCCGGTTCTCGCCGATGACCACGAGGCGCAGGTCAGGAATCGCCGGACGGGCACGGGCCACGCCGTCCATGAGCAGTGGCAGGTGCCGGCGCTCGAAGATCGATCCCACGTAAAGGACGGTGGGTGGGGGCGTCACTGCCGGTGCGGGACGCACCTGCCCGTGCGGCGCGTCGTGGTAGTCCACCGACAGCGGGATGACCCGGATCCGGTCGGGCGCCACGCCGAAGTGCGCCTGGATCTCGCCGGCCGAGAACGCCGACATCGTGATCACGGTATGTGCGCGGTGTGCCGACCAACGCGCGAAGCGGCGCATGCGCAACCCGTGTCGCCAGGGGAACCACTCGGGATGCGCGGCAAACGAGACGTCGTGCATGACGACGACACTCGGCGGCTCGAGCCGGAGCGGCGCGGTGTAGGCCGGCGCGAAGAACACGTCCAGGCGCGCCCGGAGCGCGGCAGTCGCGAGATGGTGCTGCTCCCAGAGCGTGCCGCCGCCGGGCACGTGCTGCCACACGAGCGTCGCGCCGCCGCGGTCGCGTGGCCGCCAGCGGCCCTCGAGCCCGGGGTCGGGCGTGAACAGCACGAGGTCGGCGTGCGCGCAGGCAGGGTCCGCCTCCCAGTGCACGAGCAGTTCGCGCAGGTAGCGGCCGACGCCGGTGGGGCGGCCACCGAGTTCGCGGACGTCGATGCCGATGCGGATCATCGGCGTCCCCGCCGTGCGTCCGCCTCGTGGTAGGCGTCCCACAACAGGCGCGCGGACGTCGTCCACGAGAACAGCCTGGCGCGGGCAGGGCCGCGCTCGGCCAGGTCCGCGAGCCGGGCCGGATCGGAGAGGAGCGTGCCGATCACGTCAGCCATGGCTTGCGGATCGGTGGGGTCGAGGTACGCGGCGGCCTCGCCGCACACCTCGGGCAGCGCACCGCGCCGCGAGACGGCCACGGGCACGCCGGCGGCCATCGCCTCCACCGCGGGAATGCCGAAGCCTTCGTCCCACGAGGGCAGCACGAAGATCCGCGACTGCTCGTAGAACGCACGCCGGTCCTCCTCCCTCACGTAGCCGACGTGGCGCACGAGGCCGGCAAGCGGCGGCTGCTCGAGGCGCGCCAGCAGGGGCGCCGCCGAGGGCGGGGCCCCGCCCGCGAGCAGGAGCGGCACGCGCACGCCCGACGCGATCAGCCGCTCCCAGGCATCGAGAAGGCCGCCGATGTTCTTGCGCGGCTCGAGCGTGCCGACGCAAATGGCCGGCCCGTCGGGCGGTGCCGCGGCGCGGGGTGTCCAGCATGGCGCGCCGTTGTGGCAGGTGACGATGCGCGCGGGATCGACGTCGAGGCGATCGGCGACCTGGCGGGCGACCGTGTGCGACACCGTCACCACGAGATCGGCCTGGCGTGCGTGCGCGCCGACGCGGGCCGGGTAGTCGCGCCGGATCTCGCCGGCCGTGGCGTCGGGATGATCGAGGAAGAAGAGGTCGTGGATGGTCACGACGCGCACGGCGCGCCGTGACGGCAGGAGCAGCGGCGTCGGGGAGTGCACGACGTCGGCCTCACCCGCGAGCCACTCGACGGGCGGCCACCCGAGACGGTGCCAGCTCCAGTTGAGGATGGCGACGGGCACGCGGGCGTCGCGGGTCGCGATGCCGGGCCCCGGGGTGCGGAGGCGGTCCTTCCAGCTGCTCGAGAAGACCGACACACGGTTGCCCGCGGGTGCCGTGTCGGCAAGGGCCAGGGCGGTGCGGTGGACGTACTCGCCGACGCCGGTCCGGGCACGCAGCGCAGGGCGATAGTCGAGCAGCACGTTCACGGGAACGTATGCTAGCGTAAGGCGTTCGGCCCTCCGGCGCGCCCGCGCGCAGGGGAGCGGCCGGTACGGCATGCCCCGGCCCGGACGGCCGCAGGCGCACGGCGACGGGCCCGACCCGTTCGCGGGAGGAAATCGCGTGAAGATTGCGGTGGTGGGAACGGGCTACGTCGGCCTGGTGGTCGGAGCCTGTTTCGCGGAGAACGGCAACGACGTGATCTGCGTGGACAAGGACGAGGCGAAGGTCCGGGCGCTGCGGCGCGGCCGGATCCCGATCTACGAGCCCGGCCTCGAGGAGATCGTCAAGCGCAACACCTCCGAGAAGCGCCTCACGTTCACCACCGGCCTGCCCGCGGCCGTCAAGGCCTCCGACATCATCTTCATCGCGGTCGGCACGCCGGAGGCCGAGGATGGATCGGCCGATCTCCAGCACGTGCTCGGCGTGGCCCGCGACGTCGCCCGCGCGATGGACGGCTACAAGGTCGTCGTGGACAAGAGCACGGTGCCGGTGGGGACGTCCGAGAAGGTCCGCGAGGTGATGGCCAGGGAGACGCGCCACGAGTTCAGCGTCGTCAGCAACCCCGAGTTCCTCAAGCAGGGGGCGGCGGTCGACGACTTCCTCAAGCCGGATCGCGTGGTCATCGGCGCCGAGGACGAGCGTGCGGCAAAGATCATGACCGAGCTGTATGCGCCGTTCACGCGCACCGGCGCGCCGATCATGGTGATGGACTGCGCGAGTGCCGAGCTGTGCAAGTACGCGGCAAACGCGATGCTCGCGACGCGCATCTCCTTCATGAACGAAGTGGCGCGCGTGTGCGAGTTGTACGGCGCCAACGTCGATCAGGTGCGACGGGCGGTCGCGTCCGACAACCGCATCGGCCCGTCGTTCCTGTTCCCGGGCGTCGGCTACGGCGGCAGCTGCTTCCCGAAGGACGTCAAGGCCATCCTGAAGTTCTCGAAGGACAAGGGATACGAGTTCCGCATCCTCGAGGCCGTGGAGGCCGTCAATGCGCAGCAGAAGAAGAAGCTGCTGCAGATGATGAAGGCGCAGCTGCGCACGCTGAAGGGCCGGACGATTGCCGTGTGGGGCCTGGCGTTCAAGCCGCGCACCGACGACATGCGCGAGGCACCCGCCATCACCATCATCGAGGGCCTCCTCAAGGCCGGCGCGACGGTGCGGGCCTACGACCCCGAGGCGCATGAGACGGCGCGACGCATCTTCGGCGATCGCATCACCTACACGAAGACGGCGTACGACGCGCTCGAGGGCGCCGACGCCCTGGCGCTCGTCACCGAGTGGAACGAGTTCCGCGAGCCCGACTACGGGCGCATGAAGAAGCGGATGAAGTCCCCGGTCATCTTCGACGGCCGCAACATCTACAAGCCCGAGGTCGTGCGGGCCCAGGGCTTCACCTACCACTCGATCGGACGCTGACAGCCCATGGCCGTGCTCGTGACCGGCGGCGCCGGATACATCGGCAGCCACAGCGTCAAGGCGCTGCTGGCCGCCGGGCGCCGCGTCGTCATCCTCGACGATTTCTCGGCCGGTCACCGCGGGGCCTGCGAGGCGCTTGCCTCGATCGCGGCCCCGGGACAGCTGGCCGTCGTCGAGGCGGGCATCGACGACACGGCCACCGTCGCCGCGGTGTGCCGCGACCACGGCGTCGATGCCGTCATGCACTTTGCCGCGTGGCTGTCGGTGGCCGACTCGGTGGCCGACCCGACCGGCTACTACCGCAACAACGTCGGTGGCACGATCGGCCTGCTCGACGGCCTGCGGCAGGCGGGCGTCACGCGGCTCGTCTTCTCGTCGACGTGCGCGACGTACGGCGAACCGCAGCGTGTGCCGATCGACGAAGCCCACCCGCAGCAGCCGATCAACGCCTACGGCGAGACGAAGCTGGCCATCGAACGTGCGCTGCCGCACCTCGAGGCCGCCTGCGGCCTGCGGAGCGTCGCGCTGCGATACTTCAACGCGGCGGGCGCCGATCCGGACGGCCTGCTCGGCGAGGACCACGATCCCGAGATCCACATCATCCCGCGCGCAATCTTCGCGGCCCGTGGTGGCGGGGAACTGCAGGTGTTCGGTGACGACTACCCGACGCCCGACGGCACCTGCCTGCGCGACTACATCCACGTGACCGACCTGGCCGACGCCCACGTGCGGGCCCTCGAGTCGCTCGAGCGCGGGGGACCCTCGGCTCGCTTCAACGTCGGCACCGGGCAGCCGCACTCGGTGCGGGCCGTCATCGACGCCGTCGCACGCGTGGCGGGCCGTCCGGTCCCGCATACGATCGGACCGCGCCGCCCCGGTGACCCCTCGGCGCTGTTCGCGGCAAACGATGCCATCCGGTCGGCCCTCGGCTGGACTCCGTCGTACGCCGACCTCGACGCCATCGTCGGCACCGCGTGGCGGTGGCATGACGCCCACCCCCACGGTTATGCCGATTGAGGGCCGATAACCCGAGCGAGTGACTGTCCTCCTCCGGCTGCTCCGCTACGCCGCGCCTCATCGGGGGCGGCTCCTTGCCGCCTTCGCGGCCATGGTGGCCTATGCCGCGGCATCGGCGGGCGTCGTCTACCTCATCAAGCCGATCTTCGACCAGGCGCTCGGCAACCAGTCCGAGTTGCCGGCCATCGCGCTGGCCATCGTCGGCGTGTACCTGATCAAGGGGCTCGGTGCGTACCTGTCGGCCTACCTCATGACAGACGTCGGTCAACGGGTGGTACGCGACATCAGGAACCAGATGTTCGGGCACGTGCTGGGGCAGTCGGCGGCGTTCTTCTCGCGCCGGTCCACGGGGCAGCTCCTCTCGCGGGTCAACAACGACGTCAACCAGGTGCAGCAGGTGGTCTCGCAGACCATCGGTGACCTGATCCGCGAGGGCTTCGCGCTCGTTGCCTATACCGGGCTGCTCTTCTACCACGATGCCCGGCTCGCACTCGTCTCGTTGACCGGTGCCCCGGTCCTGATCTACCCGCTCGTGCGGCTCGGCCAGCGTGTGCGCAAGCGGGGCCGCCTCTCGCAGGAGCAGCTCGAGCACCTCACGCACATCACCACCGAGGCCTTCGCCGGCCAGCGCATCGTCAAGGCCTTTGGCGCCGAGGCGCGCGAGCAGGCACGGTTCGAGGAGGCCTCGCACCGCGTCTACCGGACGAACATGAAGGTCACGAGCACCGTCTCGGCACTGCCGCCGCTGATGGAGTGGCTCGGTGGCATCGCGGTGGCGGGCATGCTCTGGTACGGCGCCTCGCAGATCGGGCAGGGCCGACTGACGATGGGCGAATTCATGCTCTTCGTGACGACGCTGTTCCTGATGTACGAGCCGATCAAGCGCCTGAGCCGCGTGAACGCGACGCTGCAGCAGGCGCTTGCCGCCGCCCAGCGCATCTTCGAACTGCTCGACACGCACACCGAGGTCGTCGACCGGGACGGCGCCGTCGAGATGCCGCGCCCGAGGCGCGGCGTCGAGTTCCGCGACGTGAGTTTCGCGTATGCCGATCGCGACCGTCGCACCGTGCTCGACGGCGTCTCGTTCCGGGTGGACGCGGGCGAGATGGTGGCGATCGTCGGGCTCAGCGGCGCCGGCAAGACCACCCTCATCAACCTGCTGCCGCGGTTCTACGACGTGACGGGCGGCGCCATCCTCATCGACGGCCTCGACGTCCGCGAGGCGACCATCGCCTCGCTGCGCACGCACGTCGGCCTCGTCACCCAGGAGACCGTCCTCTTCGACGACACGGTGGCGCACAACATCGCGTACGGACGTCCTGACGCATCGCGCGACGAGGTCGTGGCCGCGGCGCGGGCGGCTCATGCCCACGAGTTCGTCGCGATGCTGCCCGATGGCTACGACACGCGGATTGGCGAGCGTGGCAGCCGCCTCAGCGGAGGCCAGCGCCAGCGGCTCGCGATCGCGCGGGCGCTGCTGAAGGACCCGCCCATCCTGATCCTCGACGAGGCGACGTCGGCACTCGACGCCGAGTCGGAGCGCCTCGTCCAGGACGCGCTGCAGACGCTGATGCGCAACCGGACGTCGTTCGTCATCGCGCACCGGCTGTCCACCGTCCGCTCGGCCCATCGCATTGTCGTCCTCGAGCAGGGGCGGATTGCCGAGATGGGACGCCATGACGAACTGCTGGCACGCCCCGGCGGCGTCTACAACCGACTCTACGCCCTGCAGATGTTCGGCAATGGCCTCGACGCGGGCGCCGCGGGCAGCAGCATGCGGCCGCCGGAGCCCCTGCCCGTACACGGAGACCGATGATCACCTCGATGACCGGCTTTGCCGCCGCGACGCGCGAGACCGACGACCTCGTCGTCAACGTCACCCTGCGCGCCGTCAACCACCGGCACCTCGACGTGCAGTTCCGGCTGCCACCGTCGATTCAGGCGCTCGAGCCCGCCTTGCGGGCTGCCATCCAGCGTCACGTGGCCCGGGGCCGGCTCGAGGTCGCGCTCGTGGTGCAGGAGCGGGTCGAGCCGACGACCGTCGTGGAGATCGACGAGGGCCTCGTGCGCGCCGTCGCGTCGGCGCTCGACACCGTCCGGGCGACAGGCCTCGTGGAGGGCGCGCTGGCGCCCGGCGACGTGCTGCGGCTGCCGCAGGTCCTGAAGGTGCGCGAGGAGCGGCCGGGGATCGACGAGGCCCGACTGGCCGAGGTCGTGGAAGGTGCGCTCGAGGACGCGCTCGCCGGCCTCACGGAGATGCGCCGGAAGGAAGGGCAGTTCCTGGCGGCCGAGCTCGAAGAGCGCCGGCAGGCGCTCATCGGCCTTGCCGCTGCCATCGATGACGCGAGCCGGGAGGGAGCCGATGCACTGGCCCGGCGCCTGCACGAGCGTGTGGCCGAGTTCCGCCTCGACCCGCAGGTCGATGACGCGGCAATCGCGGCCGAGGTGGTGAAGTTCGTGGCCCGGTCCGACATCCGGGAGGAGCTCGTCCGGCTGCGCGCCCACGTCAGCCACTGGGCCGACCTGGTGGCGGGGGAGGACCCCGTCGGGCGCAAGCTCGACTTCCTGCTCCAGGAGATGAACCGCGAGGTGAATACAATAGGCTCCAAGGCCGAGGGCCCCCGCGTGTCTGCGCTGGTGGTCACGGCAAAGGCCGAGCTCGAGAAGATGCGGGAGCAGGTCCAGAATGTCGAGTGACGCGGGGCCGGGGCCCCTTGCAGGCGGCGGCCGGCTGTTCGTGGTCTCGGCGCCCTCCGGGACCGGCAAGACGACGGTCGTCGAACGGCTGGTCCAGGTGGTACCGGGCCTCACCATGTCGCGCAGCTATACGTCGCGGGCGGCACGGGCCGGGGAGCGCGACGGGATCGACTATAATTTCGTGTCCCGCGCCACGTTCGACGCGATGGTGGAGCGGGGTGAGTTCCTCGAGCACGCCGACGTCTTCGGCAATCTCTACGGCACGGGACGCGCCGACGCCGAGCGCCTGATGGCCTCCGGCAAGGACGTGGTGCTGGTCATCGACGTCCAGGGCGCGGTGCAGGTCCGGGCCACGGGCATTCCGCTCGTGACCGTGTTCGTGCTGCCGCCGTCGTTCGAGGTGCTCGAACAGCGCCTGCGCGGACGGGGCAAGGACTCCGATGCCGCCATCAGGCGCCGGCTCGACACGGCCCGCCTCGAGGTGGCCGCGTACGAGGAGTACGACTACGTCGTCGTCAACGACGACCTCGATGCCTGCGTGATGGCCATGCGCAGCATCATCATGGCCGAGCGGGTGCGCCGGGAGCGCATGCGCCAGAAGGCCGACGCGATTCTCGGGACGTTCGGCGCACAGCCGGTCGCCTGAGCCCGCGAGCCGACAGGGGCCGGCCGAGCGCCCCCTAGACAGGACCGTTCACGACCCATGATGGTTGATCGCAGCACGCTTCCCAACGCCTTCGAGTTCGTCGTCGTCGCCTCCCTGCGCGCCAAGCAGCTGCTCCAGGGGTGCCTGCCGAAGATCGAGCCGGAGGGCAAGCCGGCCCGCACCGCGCAGCGCGAGGTGCTCGAGGGGTACGTCCAGCCCATGCAGGAAGATCCGGCCGAGTCGGCGCTTCAGTAGGCGCACGGACCGGCAGCCTGCCGCTGCCGACGACTGGTTCACAGGAGGCGAGACATGGCCCTCGTGGCCGTCGGCGTCAGCGGAGGCATCAGCGCCTACAAGGCAGTCGAGGTGGTGCGGCAGCTCCAGAAGGCCGGCCACCAGGTCGCGGTCGTGATGACGCGGTCGGCGACGCGCTTCGTGGGGCCGCTGACGTTCGAAGCCATCACGCAGCGTCGCGTCATCACGAGCCAGTGGGCGGCGGGCGCCAATGCCGACATCGAGCACATCGCGCTCGCGTCGGAGGCCGCGCTGCTGCTCGTGGTGCCGGCCACCGCCAACACCATCGCCCGCCTCGCGCACGGCATGGCCAACGACTTCCTGACCTCGCTGGCCCTCGCCACACGCGCGCCGGTGCTCCTTGCGCCGGCCATGAACACGCACATGTACGACCACGTCGCCACGCAGGCCAACATGGCAGTGCTGCGCGCGCGCGGCGTGCGGTTCGTCGAGCCCGGCGAGGGCTACCTCGCCTGCGGCTGGATCGGCAAGGGCCGGCTGGCCGAGCCCGACGTCATTGCCGCGGACGCATTGCAGATCATCGCGCCGCAGCCGCTCCTGCGCGGACGCCGCGTCATCGTCACGGCCGGTCCGACCTACGAGGACCTCGATCCGGTGCGCTACATCGGCAACAGGTCCACGGGCCGGATGGGCATCGCGGTTGCCGACGAGGCCGCGCGCCGGGGCGCCGACGTGACGCTCGTGCTCGGGCCGGGCACCGTCGATCCGCCGGCAGGCGTCCGCACGGTGCGCGTGCGATCCGCGCGCGAGATGCACGCGGCCGTCGTTGCCGCGCGCGACGCCGCCGATGCCATCGTCATGGCCGCGGCCGTGGCCGACTACACGCCCGCAGGCGGTGCCGCGTCCGACAAGGTCAAGAAGCAGGACGGCGATCTCGCGCTCGTCCTCGAACGCACGCCCGACATCCTCGCCGAGCTCGGACGCTGGCGGGCCGGGCGGCCCCATCCCGTGCTCGTCGGCTTTGCGGCGGAAACCGCGGACGTCCTCGACCACGCCCGGCAGAAGCGCGAGCGCAAGCAGGTGGATCTCATCGTCGCCAACGACGTCGCACAGCCCGGTGCGGGCTTCGCGGTGGACACCAACATCGCCAGCTTCGTCACCGC
The DNA here is from genome assembly GCA_934541105.1 of uncultured Luteitalea sp. Classification (GTDB taxonomy): domain Bacteria; phylum Acidobacteriota; class Vicinamibacteria; order Vicinamibacterales; family Vicinamibacteraceae; genus Luteitalea. The sequence goes on from CAKTDA010000004.1 coordinate 326,327, forward strand.
AGACGGCGTGGAGTCGTACCCGCTCGAGGCCAAGTCGGCGCTTGCGGTCCGCCTCGTCGAGTTCGTCGCACGGCGCCTCGCCGCCGCACCGGCAGCCACGCCCGTCCCATGAGCGAGTCGTCCGATCCCCGCGCGCAGTTGCGCGCCCACCTGCAGCTCTACGCCGACCTCGGCGTCACCGGCTTCTCGCGCGATGCCGCGTGGTCCGCGAATGCCTCGCGTCCGTCGATGCCCGTCGCTGACCAAACACCGCTCGATGCGCCGTCCCTTGCGAGTCCATCGCCGTCAGGCACGGCGCTTGATGCAGAGCCGATCACGGCCGTCGCAGACGATGAGCTCGGGGCCCTGTCGTCGCTCGGCGCACTGCAGGCGCACATCGGTCCTGCGTGCACCCGCTGCAAGCTCTGCACGCTCGGGCGGCGTCAGGTCGTCTTCGGCGTGGGCAATCCCGAGGCGGACCTCATGTTCGTCGGCGAGGCGCCGGGCAGTGACGAGGACGTGCAGGGCATCCCGTTCGTCGGCCGCGCGGGGCAGTTGCTGACGAAGATCATCGAGGCCATCGAACTCGGCCGCGACGATGTCTACATCGCGAACGTGATCAAGTGCCGGCCGCCGGGCAACAGGAATCCGGAACCGGACGAAGTGCTGACCTGCGAGCCGTTCCTCTTTCGGCAGATCGACATCGTGCAGCCGCGCGTGATCGTCGCGCTCGGCAAGTTCGCGGCGCAGACGCTCCTGCGCACCGACACGCCGATCACGCGCCTGCGCGGCCGCGTCCACCCGTTCCGCGGGGCTCACCTCGTGCCCACGTTCCACCCGGCCTACCTCCTGCGCAGCCCTGACAAGAAGCGCGAGACCTGGGAGGACATGAAGCTGGTTCGCTCGCTCCTCCGCGGCGAGGCACGCTGATGCGGCTGGTCCGCGTGGCCGTGCCCGTGCCCGGGCTCGGCCTGCTGACCTATCGGCTGCCCGATCGGCTCCAGGCGCCGCGCGGCACCCGGGTCGTCGTGCAGGTCGGCCCGCGCAAGCTCACGGGCCTCGTGACGCACGACAACGCGACCACGGAGGACTCGCCGGCCCGGCTGCGCGACGTGCTCGAGGTCCTCGACGACGTGACGTTCCTGCCGGGCGAGATCGTCGACCTCGCGCTGTGGGTCGGTGACTACTACATGGCGGGGCCGGGCGAGGTGGTTGCCGCCGCCATGCCGCCCAAGGGCTGGCTGCGCGGAGACATGACCCTCGCGCTGGCGGAGGATGCCGGGGACTCGGCTCCGCCGGTCCACCGCGAACTCCCGCTCGATCAACCGCTCGACGAGGCCATCCTGCACCTCCTGCACGAGAAGGGCCCGGTGCTGCGCCGCCAGGTGCCGCGGGTGATCGCGTCGCGGGTGCGCGACGGCGACGCGACGGCTGATGCGGTCTCGCGTGCGGTGCGCCGGCTCCTGCGGTCGGGGCAGGTGCGGCTGCAGCCGGTCGTGACCGGGCGCGCCGACGCGTCGCGCAAGCGGCGGTGGATACGCCCGACGGCCCTGGCGTCCGACCACGGCGCGATGCGCCTCGGCGCCCGGCAGGCGGCGGCCTGCGCGGTGCTCCGCGCGGCACCCGACGGCATCGAGGCCACGCGGTTGCGCGACCATGGCGTGGGCAGCGAGGTGATCCGCCGGCTCGTGGCGCTCGGCCTCGCGCAGGTCGAGTGGCGGGCGGCCGAGCGCGATCCGTTCGAGAGCGGGTCGGCCGGCACGTCCGACGTCCTGGCCGGCGAGACGTTCCTGCCGCTCACGGGCGAGCAGGCCGACGCGATTGGCGTGCTCGAACCACTCATGGGGCGCGGGTTCCACGCGGCGCTGCTGCACGGCGTCACCGGCAGCGGCAAGACGCAGGTCTACCTGCGCCTCGCGCAGGCGGCCCTTGCGGCAGGGCGCGGCGTGCTGCTGCTGGTGCCCGAGATTGCGCTCACATCCGCGGTGGCCTCGCTGTTCCGCCGCGCGTTCGGTGGACGCCTTGCCATCCAGCACAGCGCGCTCTCGGACGGCGAGCGCTACGACCAGTGGCACCGCATCCGTCGCGGCGAGGTGGACATCGTCATCGGCACGCGGTCGGCGGTCTTCGCGCCGCTGCCACGGCTCGGCCTCGTGATCGTGGACGAGGAGCACGACACCGCCTACAAGCAGGAGGAGAGCCCGCGGTATCACGGGCGAGACGCGGCGCTCGTGCGGGCGCGCGACGCCGGGGCGCTGGCGGTGCTTGGCTCCGCGACGCCGTCGCTCGAGACGTGGCGGCATGCGTCGGACGGTCGTTACCTGTTGGTGCGCATGCGGCAGCGCGTCAACGACAGGCCGCTTGCCGACGTGCAGACGATCGACATGCGCGCGGTGCTTGCCGACGAAGGGCCGGACGTCGTGCTGAGCCAGCCGCTGCGCCAGGCGCTCGCAGCCTGCCTCGAGCGGCGCGAGCAGGCCATGGTGCTCCTGAACCGCCGCGGATACGCGCCGTCGCTGCTGTGCCGCGGCTGCGGCAGCACCGCCGAGTGCCCCAACTGCGCGGTCACGCTCACGGTCCACCGGCGCGCCGGCGAGGTGCGGTGCCACTACTGCGGCTACGCGACGCGCATGCCGACGATATGCCCGTCGTGCAGCGGCGAGTTCCTCGAGTATGCGGGCGTCGGCACCGAACGGGTGGAGCAGGCGGTGCTCGACGCCTGCCCGGGGGCGCGGGTTGCGCGCGTCGATCGCGACACGATGCAGCGGCGGGGCGCCATCGGCACCGTGCTCGCGCGATTCGCACGGCGCGAGATCGACGTGCTCGTGGGCACGCAGATGATTGCCAAGGGGCACGACTTTCCGCAGGTCACGCTCGTCGGCGTCGTGTCGGCCGACGTCGGGCTCGGCATGGCGGACTTCCGCGCCGCGGAGCGCACCTTCCAGCTGCTCACGCAGGTCGCCGGCCGGGCGGGCCGCGGACAGGTGCGCGGCACGGCGCTCGTGCAGACGCTGCACCCGGAGCACTACGCCATCGAGTTCGCGGCGCAGCAGGCCTACGACGGGTTCGTGGCGCGCGAGATCGAGTTCCGCGAGAAGATGCGCTACCCGCCCTGGCTGTCGCTCGTCAACATCGTCGTGCGGCACGAGTCGCTGGCGACGGCCCTGAAGGATGCCGGGCTGCTCGTCGAGAAGCTGCGCGCGGCAGCCGCCTCGCGCTTCGCGGTGCTCGGTCCCGCGCCGGCGCCGCTCGGGCGCTTGCGTGGCGAGTCGCGCGTCCAGGTGTTCCTCAAGGGACGCGATCGCGCGGCGATGCGCCAGGCGACGCGTGAGGCGCTCGCGGGTATGACCGCGCTGCACAAGCGGGTCACCGTGGACGTGGACCCGCTCAGCATCCTCTGAGCGCTGCCGGTTCCCCGGTCGAGGTGACGCGACGGCGCGGTCAGCGACCGCCGCCGACGAAGTCGATGGGGCTGATGGGCACCGGCGTGAAGCTGAGGACGAAAATGAGCACCGCGAACAGGGCCAGCGCGAGGCGCCCGCGGCCGATCGGCACGTGTTCCTCGCCGACAGGCGGATGGTCGAGCCCGAAGCTGTAGGTCATCGCGACGAGCAGGAGTGTCCAGACGATCCAGCTCGGGGACACGAACACGGCAAGTGACGCCAGCACGAGCAGCGACCCGATGGTGACGTGCCGCGAGTAGCGGCCGACGATCGCGTGGACGATGTGGCCGCCGTCGAGTTGACCAGCGGGGAAGAGGTTCAACGCCGTGGCGAGCAGGCCGAACCAGGCGGCAAAGCCCGTCGGGTGCATCACGAAGACCGCGCCGTCCGGCACGGTGCCGAAGAGTGCGTGCTGCAGCCAGGAGAGCAGCAGCGGATCGCCGAGGTTGATGCCCTGCAGGGGCACGCGACGGGGCAACGGCATCACGTAGGACTCGGCGACGCCATAGATGGCAAAGGGCACCAGCACGAGGAAGCCGGCGATGGGCCCGGCAATGCCGACGTCGAAGAGCGCACGCCGGGTGCGGGGCAGGGCCATCCGGATCACGGCCCCGAGGGTGCCGACGATCGACAGCATCGGCGCCGGCACGAAGTACGGCAGCGACGCCGGAATCCGGTAATATCGACACGCGACGTAGTGCCCCATCTCGTGCGACCCGAGGATCAGCAGCGCCGGGATGCTGAACCAGAGCCCGCCGACGAGTGCCTGGGCCTGGGTGAGCGTGCGGGGCACGGGACGGATGCCCACCGCGGTGACGTAGTTCAGGAAGAACTGCGCACCCGCCATCGTCATCGTGCAGAAGGTGAGCACGAGGAGCAGCAGGTGGACCCACGGCCGCGAGCCGATGCGCATGGCGCCCGGCGGCAGGTCGAGGATCGGGTCGGGTGCGCCCGACGATGGCAGGGGAGGTGGCGTGGACACCGGGGGCTCGTGGTCAGCCGCCGATGTTCTGGAGGTCCTTGCCGGGCTTGAATCGAATCGTGCGCCCGGGCGGGATCCGGACTTCCTTGCCGGTCCGGGGATTGCGGCCGATGCCGCGCTTGCGCGGCTTGACCTGGAAGACGCCGAAGCCGCGCAGCTCGATGCGCTCGCCCCGCTTCATCGCCTCCCGCATCGCCTCGAACACGGCCTCGACGGCGACCTCGGCCTTCACCTTGGTGATGTCGGCAACAGTCGCCACTTCGTTGATGATGTCGACCTTGATCATCGTCAGTCGCTAAGAAGCATAGATTCAGAGACTTAGCAGTGTCAATCGACAAGATGCCCGCATGAACGGATCGTCTGCTCGCGCGTTGCCCACCGTGGTCCTCGTGGGACGCCCAAACGTCGGCAAGTCCACGCTGTTCAACCGCATCACGCGCACCCGCCGGGCCATCGTCAACGCGATGCCCGGCACGACGCGCGACGTGCTGGCGCATGACGCCCTGTGGCAGGACGTCCCGTTCCGCGTCGTGGACACGGGCGGCATCTTCGGTCACACCGAGGACCCGCTGCACGCGATTGTCGTCGAGCACGGCCGCCGCGCCATCGCGCAGGCCGACCTCATCGTCTTCGTCGTGGACGGCCGCGAGGGCCGCATCCCGGGTGACGACGAGATTGCGTCGGCGGTGCGGTCGGCGGGCGCGCCGGTGCTGCTGGCCGTGAACAAGGCCGACGACAAGCGCGCGCAGAACCGGCTCTACGAGTTCTTCGCGTTCGGATTCGATCACGTGTTCGAGATTGCCGCCGAGCACGGCACCGGTGTGCCGGAGCTGCTCGATGCGGTCCTCGCGCACCTCGACGCGGCGGGCAAGGTCGGCCGCAGCACGGACGAGGACGTGGAAGACGAGATCGCCGTCGCGATCGTCGGGCGGCCCAACGTCGGCAAGTCCTCCCTCGTCAACCGCCTGCTCCGCGAGGAGCGGCTGATCGTCAGCGACATCCCGGGCACCACGCGCGATGCGATCGACACGCTGCTGCGCTGGCACAAGCGCACGTTCCGCATCGTGGATACGGCAGGCATCCGGCGCCCGGGCAAGGTCGCGAGTTCGCATGCCGTGGAGATGGTCAGCGTGCTCACGGCAAAGCGGGCGATGGAGCGTGCCGACGTCGCGGTGCTCGTGATCGACGCGGCGCAGGGGGCCACCGACCAGGACGCGGCCATCGCGGGGGAGGCCGAGCGCCTCGGGTGCGGGATGATCATCGCCGCCAACAAGTGGGACCTGACAAAGGGCGAGGGCGATCGCTTCTACAAGCAGTTCGACGAGGAACAGCGGTTCCGGATGAAGTTCCTCGACTACGCACCGCTGCTGCACATCTCGGCGCTCACGGGCGAGCGCACCCAGAAGCTGCTCGAGACGATCGATCGGGTGGCCGAGGCCCGGCGCAGGCGCATCACCACGGGCGAGCTGAACCGGTTCGTCGAGCAGTTGACGCGTCAGCATCCGCCTTCGAGTCCAGAGCGGCGCCACGTGCGCATCCTCTACGCGGCGCAGACAGGCATCGCGCCGCCTCAGTTCGTCTTCTTCACGAACATCGCGACGAGCTTCCACTTCTCGTACGAGCGCTTCCTCGTCAACAGCCTGCGCGAGGCGTTCGGCTTCGAAGGGTCGCCGATTCGGATCGCGGTCCGGAAGCGGGGAGATGGGAAAAGTGCGAAGTCGGAAGGGTGAAGTCAGAAGGAAAGGGTGAAGGGCGAAGGCCGAAGGAAAGAGCGAAGTCCGAAGTTGCGGGGCGGATGGTGGGGGCGCGGAGGGACGCCACTGTCCAGGAGGCTGGAATTGATTGGTCGGGATGGCGAGATTCGAACTCGCGACCCCCTGAACCCCATTCAGGTGCGCTACCAGGCTGCGCTACATCCCGACCGGCGCCGAGCGGCGCGAACGCAGAGTGTACCTCATCACGGCGAGCGGTGAACAGCGCCGTGCCGTGCGCGTCAGGCGGCTGCCTCGGGCCCGTCAGGCGTCCGGCTTGCGCGCGCGCCGGCGCGTGGACGGAAGCGGCGCCCCGATGCCGCCGCTCGGGCGCGGTGCCTCGCGGCCCCCGAGCATGTCGAGCAGCGCCCGCATCTCGTGCTTCAACTTCCCGATCTTGTCGCGGGCGGCCTCGCCAAGCCCCTCGTGAGCCGCTGCGTCGGCTGTCGACGCGGCCTGCGCGGCGGCAGGCGGCTGGGGCGGCGTCCCGGGCTGAGGTGGGGACGCCGCGTGCGCGGGCGCTGCAGCCTGCGCCGCCTGGATCTCGGCCACGAGACTGAAGAGATCGTCCTGCGGCGGAGGCTGCTCGGCCTCGAAGCGGCGCCGAACGCCCGCAAGGGTCAGTCCCTCCGTGAACACGAGATCACGGATGCGGAGCACCCGCTCCACGTCGCTCCGTCGGTAGACGCGGGGTCCGCCGGGCGTCTTCGAGAGTCCGAGGTCCGGGAACTCCGACTCCCACGACCGGAGGACGTAGGGCTGGATCTGCACGATCTCGCAGACCTCGGCCGCCTTGAAGGCCGGCTTGTCGGGAATGGCCACGCTGGGGGTGTCAGCCACGGGGGAAGTATAGCGAGCGCGAGGCGAGGACGTGCACCGCGTACACTCTCCCCCATGCGGACCGCCGCCCCCCCAGAGGCCCTGAAGCCACCACTGAAGTGGGCGGGCGGCAAGCGCTGGCAGGTGCCGCACCTCCGGCCACTCTGGCAGCCGCATCGTCATCGCCGCCTCGTCGAGCCGTTCTGCGGCGGCCTTGCCGTCGCGCTCGGCCTGCAGCCTGCCCGCGCGCTCCTGAACGACGCCAACCCGCACCTCATCAACTTCTATCGCTGGCTGCAGCGGGGCTTGCCGACCGCGGGCGTGACGATGCGCAACGAGGAGGCGACGTATTACGCCAACCGCGATCGCTTCAACGCGCTCGTCGCGTCAGGCCTGCACGCGACGGCCGAAGCGGCCGCGCTCTTCTACTACCTGAACCGCACCGGCTACAACGGCCTGTGCCGGTTCAACGCGAGCGGCGCGTTCAACGTCCCCTTCGGCCGCTACAGGACGCTTGCGTACGCTCGCAGCCTGGCGGTGTATCAGGACGTGCTCGCGTCCTGGACGTTCACGACCGGCGACGTCGAGGCGATCGACATCCGGGCCGGCGACTTCGTGTATGCCGATCCGCCCTACGACGTCGACTTCACCGCGTACGCGCGCGGCGGCTTCTCGTGGGCCGATCAGGAGCGCACCGCCGCCTGGCTCGCACGCCACGACGGGCCGGTCGTGCTCGTGAACCAGGCGACCCCACGCATCGACGCGCTCTATCGCGATCTTGGATACGAGGTGGCCTACCTCGACGCGCCGCGCCGCATCGCCTGCAACGGCGACAGGACCCCGGCCCGCGAGATCCTCGCCACGCGGAACCCCTGACAGGCGCCACGCTTCCCGCGACGCCACCTCGTGCGGTACGCTGCGCCGTCCACATCGCGCGCGGCCCGACTTCCCGGGCCGTCGCGGCCTGCTGGGGCGGGGTTCACTGCATGTCGGCATTGCCGCGGTACGAGCGCGACGACGACCTCGACGAAGACCTACAGGGCCTTGGCGGCCGGATGGGGTTCCTCGATCACCTCGAGGAATTGCGGCGGCGGCTCATCGTGTCGCTCATTGCCGTGTTCGTCGCCTTCCTCGCCTGCATGGTCGTCTCCGAACGCCTCGTGCAATTCGTGATGCGGCCGCTCCACGAGACGCTGCCGGCCGGCGGGCACCTGATCTACATCGAAGCCGGCGAGATGTTCATGGTGACGCTGCAGATTGCGTTCATCGCGGGCATCCTCCTCGCGGCCCCCGTGCTGATGTGGCAGGCCTGGCTGTTCGTGGCGCCCGGCCTGTACGTGCACGAGAAGCGGCTGGCCATCCCCTTCATCCTCTCGGCCACGATCTGCTTCGTCGGCGGCGCCGCCTTCTCGCACTACGTGAGCTTTCCGACCGCCACGCGGTTCTTCGCGTCGTTCTCGAGCGACCTCGTGGAGTTCCAGCCCCGCGTGTCGTCGGCGCTGTCGCTCTACCTGCGCATGCTGCTGGCCTGCGCCCTCGCATTCCAGTTGCCGACGGTGACGATGTTCCTCGCGCGGATGCGGATCGTGAGCGCGCGCTGGATGCTCCGGCACCTGAAGTACGCCGTGCTCGGCGTGTTCGTGATTGCAGCCGTGATCACGCCCGACGGCAGCCCGGTCAGCCAGGTCACGCTCGCCCTCCCGATGCTGGGGCTCTACTTCGTGAGCATTGGCGTGGCGTGGTTGTTCGCGCCGCGAACGGCGCCGGGCAGGGTGTGAGCCGCCTGCGCCTCCTGATCCTCGTCCTGCTGGGAGTGGTCCTGCCGGCAGCCCCCGCGGCGGCACATCCGGCGCCCTTCAGTTATCTCGACGTCACCATCGAGCGCGACGGCCTCTCCGGCCGCCTCGTGCTGCACGCGATCGACGTCGCCCACGAACTGGGGCTCGCCGATCCGGCCGGACTCGCCGATCCCGCCACCGTGCAGGCGCATGCCGACGCCATCGCGACGCTGATGGCGACCCGCGTCGCGATCGAGGTGGACGGGACGCCGGTCACATGGACGATCGACGCCATCGCGCCGTCGCAGCAGCAGGACGCCGTCGCCATCACCTGGCGCTGCGGCACGGGACGGACGCCGGGGCATCTCGGCATCGGTGCGCGGCTGTTCCCCTACGATCCGATCCATCAGACGTTCGTCACCGTGTACGAGCAAGGTGACGTGCGCTGGCAGGAGGTGCTCAATCGCGACCGGCATCGCGCCGAGTACTACACCGACACTCGCCAGGGGCGCCTCGCCGTCGTGCAGCGCTTCGTCGCGTCCGGCATCCATCACATCGCGATCGGCCCCGACCACATCCTCTTCATCATCGGCCTGCTGCTGCCCGGCGGCAGCATCCGCCGCCTCCTCGCCATCGTCACCGCGTTCACGATCGGGCACAGCGTCACGCTGGCGCTCGCGACGCTGTCGATCGTGGACCCGCCGGCACGCGTTGTCGAACCGCTCATCGCGCTCAGCATCGTGTTCGTGGGTGCCGACAACCTCCTGACGGGGCAGCGCGCGCGGGACGTCAGGGTCTGGGTGGCCCTGGCGTTCGGCCTCGTGCACGGCTTCGGCTTCGCGAGTGTGCTGCGCGAGACCGGGTTGCCGTCGGGCGCGCGTGCGGTATCGTTGTCTGCCTTCAACCTGGGCGTCGAACTGGGACAGGCCGCGATCGTGATCGTGGCGGCAGGCATCCTGAACGCACTGCGGCAGCGGCACGCAGGGGCGGCGCGGCTGGCGACGACGCTCGGATCGTGGGTCGTGCTGATCGCGGGCGCCTGGTGGTTCTACGAACGGGTCTTCCAGGCGCAGGCCTGAGCGGCTCGAGGACGTGATGACGAGATCGATGGACGCCACACGCAACGCGCGACCCGTGTCGCGACGCATCTTCCTCGGGGCCGCGGCCGGCCTCGCGACCGTGATCCACCGCCCGCTGCGTGCACAGCCCGCCGCGCCGAGCGACCAGATCCGCCTCGCCCTGATTGGCGTCGGCGGGATGGGCACCGGGAGGCTGCAGGAATTCATGCGGCACCCCGACGTCCGCATCGCGGCGATCTGCGACGTCGATCGGCGCCACCTCGAGGCCGCGCGTACGCGAGTCGAGTCCACGCTCGGCTACCGGCCCGAGGGCACGGGCGACTTCCGGCGCCTGCTGACGAACAGGGAGATCGACGCCGTCGCGATCCAGACCCCGGACCACTGGCACGCAATTCCCGCCGTGCGCGCGATGGAGGCCGGCAAGGACGTCTTCGTCGAGAAACCGCTTGCCTACAGCGTCGCCGAGGGCCGGATGATGGCCGAGGCGTCCACCCGTCACGCACGCGTGACGCAGATGGGGAACCACATTCACAACACCGGACGCAACTATCGGGAGGTCGTCGAACTCGTGCAATCGGGCGCGCTCGGCTCCGTGCGCCGCGTCCAGTGCTGGAAGACGTGGGACCCCGGCATGACCAACGACGAGCCCGCGACGCAGCCTGCGGAGCTCGACTACGACTTCTGGCTCGGTCCGGCGCCGCGCCGCGCGTACCACCCGCTGCGGTCGCACCGCACCTATCGTCATTTCTGGGACTATTCCGGCGGCACCTTCATCGACTTCTGGTGCCACATCGTGGACGTGCCGGTGTGGGCGCTGGACCTGGGCGCGCCGCGCGCGGTCAGCGCCGTCGGCGGGCGGTTCACGACACGCGACGAGACCGAGACGCCAGACACGCTCGACGCCGTCCTCGAGTACCCGAACCTGCTCGTGTCCTTCAGCCTGCGACCGGCACCGCCCGTCGGCCTGGGGCACATGGGCGGTATCGGCTGCATCATCGAGGGCAGCGAGGCGACCGTCGTCACCAACTACGGACAGCACGAAGTGTGGGTGAAGGGGCAGCGCGTCCCCGACTTCCCGAAGCCGGCGCCGAGCATCCCGGACTCGCCCGGTCATCTGCGCGAGTTCCTGGACGCCATCAAGTCGCGCGCGCTCGACACGACCTGCAATGTCAGGTACGGGCACCGTCTCACGAAGCTCGGGCTGCTCTCGAACATCGCCTTCCGCACCGGCCGGCGCCTGGCGTGGGACGACACCCGGGAGCGCTTCGTGGACGACGCCGAGGCGAACCGGTTGCTGTCGCGGAAATTCCGCAAGCCGTACACGCTGTAGCGCACCGCGCGGACATCCGGCGCGGGCAGTGCGCGGCCGTGGTATTCATGAGGAGCATGCTCGGTGCGCTGGTGCAGGTCGTCCGCGTGATCCACATGACCATCGGCATCAGCGAGCCGAAGCCCTCCGAGGAGAAGGCCATCGCCGTCGCCTGGGTGGTCCTCGTCCTCCTCCTGGTCGGCGTGTTCGTCATCGGACTCTTCGTGGTAGGTTGACCGACGGCTCCTCAGGGACGAGCCAGCGAAAGGACGCACATGGGCCTGCTCGAACAACTGCTTGGCGGACGCAGCAACGCCGCCGTCGACCAGATCAGCCGCCAGCTCGGGCTCGACCCGGCGCAGGCACAACTGGGGCTCGACGCCCTCCTGCCGGCGGTCGCGGCGGGATTGCAGCGCAACTCCTCGACGCCCCAGGGGCTCGAGAGCCTGCTCGGCGCGCTCACCGGCGGACAGCACCAGCGCTACGTGGACGACCCCTCGGTGCTCGGCCAGCAGGCCGCGATCGACGACGGCAACGGCATCCTCGGCCACATTTTCGGCAGCAAGGACGTCAGCCGCGACGTCGCGGCCCGCGCGTCCGCGCAGAGCGGTCTCGGCCCCGAGGTGCTCAAGCGGATGCTGCCGCTCGTCGCCGCGCTCGTGATGGGCGCGATGTCGAGCAATCGCGGCCAGGCCTCAGGCGCGGGCGCCGGCCTGCCGGCTGGCCTCGGATCGGGCGGCGGGGGCGGCCTTCTCGACATGCTGACGCCGCTGCTCGATTCCAACCGCGACGGCTCGATCCTCGACGACGTGCTCGGGAAGTTCCTGAGGTAGCCTCACGGCAGGGCGCGCTCCCAGAACGCGCCTCGGTCCCCGCTCCCCCCGCACGCGGCGTTCGGCGGGGCGGGCGGCGCCGTTTGCTCTGTCGAGGTCGCTGCGCACGCCGGGCCGCCCACGAATCCGGAAACCGGGCGCACAATGGCTTCGTATGTGCTATCCAGGGGACGCAAGCAACCGCTTGCCTGACGCCCCGGAACAGCCGGCTACCGTTTGCCGCCACGCCGGGCCTCGTGCCTGCCGGGCGGCCCTACTTCACTAGTCATGCAGGACATCGTCCGAGCCAGCACGCCGGGGCAGGTCACCGCGACGCCCACCGAGCACGACGGGCCGCTGTCGCCGCGGCTCGCCGGGCAGGCGGCGCGGCGCCTCTGCTGGGTGTCGCTGCTCGCCGCGGTGACCACCGTCTTCGCGTTCGTCTTCCACCGCATCGTGCAGCCCGAGTTCATCCCGGTGCAGCAGGATCCGGTCAACGCGCTCGCCCTGCTGGCCAACGTCCTCGGCGCCGCCGGCCTCATCGCGCTCCAGCACTACCGGGTCGTGCCGCCGGCCACCATCATCACGGCGGGGATGCTGTTCGAGTTGATCGTGGCGTTCTCGATCTCCACGATCGAGACGAGCCTGCCGTTCGACCCCAACGCCTCGGTGCGCGGCGGGTCCACGCTGTCGATCTGGATCATCATCGTCGGCTTCCTGGTGCCCAACAGGCCGGTGGCGACGCTGACCGTCGCCCTCCTGGCGGCCACGACGTGGCCGGTGGCCTATGCCATCAACGTCAGCCGGCTCGACCTGGTGCCCCTGCCGACGAACAGGCTCCTCGCGTGGGTGTTCCTGCCGTACCTGTCGGCGCTGTGGGCGTACTTCATCGCCAGGCGGACCTACGGGATGGAGATTGCCGCGCAGAAGGCGCAGGACCTCGGGAGCTACCACCTCGAGTCGCTCATCGGCACCGGCGGCATGGGCGAGGTGTGGCGCGCCCGACACAAGATGCTGGCGCGCGAGGCGGCCATCAAGATCATCAGGCCCGAGTTGATGCAGGGCGCGTCGGCGCGGCAGGCCGACGTCGCGATGCGGCGGTTCGAGCGGGAGGCGCGGGTCACCGCCGACCTCCAGAGCCCTCACACGGTGTACCTGTACGACTTCGGCACGTCGCGCGACGGGCACTTCTACTTCGTGATGGAACTGCTCGACGGCGTCAGCCTGCAGAAGCTGGTGCAGGTGTTCGGCCCGCAGCCTGGATCGCGAGTGATTCACATCCTGCGGCAGGTCTGCCTCTCGCTCGAGGAGGCGCACGCGCGCGGCATGGTGCACCGCGACCTGAAGCCGTCCAACATCATGCTCTGCAAGGTCGCGCTGCAGCACGACTTCGTCAAGGTGCTGGACTTCGGCCTCGTCAAGCCGACGCAGACCGACGATGTGACGCACCTGACGGTGGAGGGCGTCTCGGCGGGCACTCCCGGCTACATAGCGCCGGAGATTGCGATGGGCGAGGGCCGCATCGACGGCCGCGCCGACATCTACACGCTCGGCTGCGTGGCCTACTACCTGTTGACGGGCGCGCTGGTGTTCACCGAGACGAGCCCGACGGCCATGGCCGTCGCGCACGTCCAGAAGGCGCCAATCCCGCCATCGCAGCGCACCGAGCTCCCGGTGTCTGCCGATCTCGAGGCCGTCGTGATGCAGTGTCTCGCCAAGAAGCCTGGCGACAGGCCCGCCGGAGCGCGCGCGCTGATTCGCATGCTCGACGCCTGCGACGACGCCAAGCAGTGGTGCGTGGACGACGCGGATGCCTGGTGGCGGACGCACCTGCCGCCATCCTCCTCGCACCGCAAGCCGGCCGTCGATCGGGACGCACAGCCACAGCCCTCCCCGGTGCTGGTACGCTGATCGCCGACCCGTGAACACCGTCTCCCTCGCGCGCACGGCCATGACGGTGGCCGCCGCCATGCTGGCCCACCAGGTTGCCGGCAAGGCGGTGCGCGACGCGCTGTTCCTCAGCGCGATGCCGGTCACCGACCTCCCGCGGATGATGATCGTCGCGGCGCTGATGTCGCTGGCCGCCGTGCCGCTGTACTCGCACCTGCTCACGTGGGTCGGCCCCCGCGTCCTCGTGCCGGCGGGGTTCCTCGTGAGCGCGCTTGCCCACGTGGCGGAGTGGTACTGGTTCGGCAGTTCGCCGCTCGTGCCGGTGGCCGTCTACATCCACGTGGCCTCGTTCGGCGCGCTGCTGCTGTCTGGCTTCTGGTCGCTCACGAGCGAGCTGTTCGATCCCCACACCGCCAGGCAGCAGGTCGTGCGGATTGCCACGGCGGGCTCTATCGGCGGCATGGCGGGCGGTCTCCTCATGGAGCGCACAGGTGCCTGGGCGCAGGCCGAGACCGCGCTGCTGCTGCTCGCCGCGTTCCATGCGGCCGCGGCCATCGGCCTGCTGCCGCTGCGGTCGTCGTCGAAGCCGCGCGCGCCTCTCGAGAAGCCAGAACCCCTCTTCGGCCGCCAGGTGCTGACGGTGTGGCCGAAGGTGCGCGAGATTGCCGCGCTCGTCGTGCTCGGAACGGCGAGTGCCGCGATCATCGACTACCTGTTCAAGTCGCGGGCCGCCACCGACTACAGCGGCGGCGAGCTGCTGCAGTACTTCGCGATCTTCTACACGGCGACCCAGGTCGGCACGGTGCTTTTCCAGACGCTGTTCGCGCGGCGCGTCCAGCAGGCACTCGGCATCGGCCGGTCGGTCACGGCACTGCCATTCGGCGTCGGTGTCGGGTCGGTCGTCGCGGTGTTCTTCCCGGTGACTCCCGTCTTCGCCACGGTGCGGTTCACCGAGTACGTCCTGCGCGGCTCGGTCTTCCGCAGCGGATACGAGCTGCTGTTCTCGGCCCTGTCGCCGGCCGAGAAGCGGCGCGTGAAGACGTTCCTCGACGTCGCGTGCGATCGCGCGGGCGATGCCCTCGGGGCAGGGCTCGTGCAGCTGCTCCTGCTCGTCGGCGGCTCGTCGTTCCTCGTCTCGGAGCTGCTCGGCGTGGTGCTCGTGATGGTGGCCGCCAGCATCTGGATCGGCGAGCGCCTCGACGCCAGGTACCTCCGGACGATCGAGCAGCGCCTCGTGGACCATGCGGCCGAGAACGGCCTCGTGGGGCTCAGCGAGTTCGGCGCCCCGACGATCGTGAGCATGGAGTTGCCGTCCGTGGCCGTGCCGGTCGCGATCGAGGACGTCACGCCGGGCCACTACGAGCACGTGCCGGTGCAGGTGCTGCTCGACGAGCCGCTCGATCTGCTGCGCCAGCTGCGATCGGGCGAGCGCGACGGCGTGATCGTGGCGCTCGAGTCGGCGGCGCGCTTCGAGGCGATGCACGTGGCGCAGGCCCTGCAGCTGCTGGCCTGGGACGACGTGACGGCGCCGGTGCGTCGCGCGCTCGAACGGTCGGCCGATCGGCACGTCGGGCTGCTCACCGACACGCTGCTCGACGGCGGCACGGACTTCGCCGTACGGCGCCGCATCCCGCGCATCCTGATCAGCGCGCCGACGCAGCGCGCCCTTGACGGCCTCGTGCTCGGGCTCTCCGACAGCCGGTTCGAGGTGCGCTACCAGTGCAGCCGCGCGATGGATCGCATCCTGATCGCGGAGCCGACGCTCCGCGTGGATGCGGCCCGGATCTTCCAGGTCGTGGAGCGCGAGCTGTCGGTGGCGCGGCCGGTGTGGAACGGCCATCGCCTGCTCGATCAGTTCGAGAGCGCCGACGCCGTCATGTTCCTCGACGAGCACCTGCGTGATCGCGCCAGCCGCAGCCTCGAGCACGTGTTCTCGCTGCTCGTCACCGTGCTGCCGCGTGAGCCCCTGAAGGCCGCCTTCCGTGCGGTCCATGCCGAGGAGCCCATGCTGCGCGGGCTCGCGCTCGAGTACCTCACCGGCGTCCTCCCAGACACGGTGCGCGTGCGGCTGTGGGACATCCTCGATGCCGACGAGACACCCGGCGGGGCGCCCGTGACGTCGCACGAGGCCCTCGAGGAACTGCTGCGCTCGCAGGACGGCCTGCTCGAGCAGCTCTCGCGCGCTATAGCGTCCGGCGACGATGCTCGCGGGCAATCTGGCCAGCCAGCGCGAGCCAGGCCACCGTCAGACCGACGTTGAGCCACGCAAAGGTCCCGATGCCGGCGCCGAGCGCCGTTCCCGCGCGGACGATGGCCGCCTGCAACACGTCGCCGAGGCGCATGAAGAACGTGTCGATTGCCGCCTTTGCCTTGTACTTGGCCTCGCGCGACGTCGGCAGGAAGAGCGCCTGCCGCACGGTGTTCTGCACCGAGTAGTCGGTGCTGTTCTCGAGCACCTTGAGCACGCTGACCACTGCGAGCACCGGCGCCACCGCAATCACCGAGTAGTTCACGAGCGCGATGATCGGCAGGATGAACAGCGCGCCGCGCACGCCCAGGTGTCGCAGCAGCCGCGATGTCACGAACAACTGCAGCAGCAGGCCGAGCAGGTTGACGCGCCCGAAGAACGTGCCATAGAAGCCGCCGATGAACCGCTGGCGCTCTGCGATGTCGCCATCGGCCGCAAACCGGGCCACCGCCTCGCCGACGACGAGCTTGCTGAGCAGGAACTCGCCCGACGTGTTGACGACGTTCAGGAGCACCATCAGTCCGGCGATGAGCAGCAGGTAGCGATCGGCGAACACGAGGGCGAAGCCGTTGCGCCCGCCAATCGGCGCCTCGTTCTGTTCCTGCCCCACGACGTCCGTGCGCTGCACTTCGCGCCTGTTGACGACGACGATGAGGCCGAAGCAGAGGCCCAGCAGCACCGCCGTGGCCACCATCAGCGTGCCGGGATCGGCCGACGTGCGCTTCACGAGCGCGGCAGCGGCCTCGGCGCCGATCCAGGCGCCGAGCGAACTGCCGACGCCGATGAACGGGAACAGCCGCCGGCCCTGGCCTTCCGTGTACAGGTCGTTCGTGAAGGCCCAGAACTGCGAGATCACGAACACGTTGTAGATGCCGAGCCAGATGTAGAAGACGATGCCGACCTGCATGCCGGCCGCGCGCGCGGCGGCAAACGCCAGCAGGTTCACGCCGAAGAACACGCTCGTGATGCCCATCAGCGGCACGCGCGGCACGCGCGAAGCGAGCCAGCTGTACGCCGGCACGACGCCGAGCAGCAGCACGGCCTGCGCCGCCGAGGAGTACGCCTTCACCTCGGCGCCGCCTTCGGTGAGGATCAGCGCTTCGCGTGCGGTCTTGAGCAGGTAGTACCCGGCCAGCAGCAGGAACACGGTGACCGCGAGCATCACCGCCGCGGGGCCCTCGCCGGCACGCACGTCGGCAAAGAAGGAGAGGCCGCGTTCGAGCGCGCTGCGGGGCGCATCACCGACGGTGCGGAAGTGCGGGAACGACTGCTGCGACCGCAGTTCGGGGTGGCTGAGGAGTGTGCGCGGTTCGTTCATCAGCGGTACAGCCCGACGGGCGTCCAGCGCTCGCCGTCGCGGCGGAAGTAGAACGCCACCGGCGTGGACCAGTGCCGGTACTCGGGGTGAACCGCGTGGACGCGGGCTGCGACGAAGGAGTCGGCCGCGAGCTCGGTCGGCATGGGCGCCTCGGGGATCTCCGTGGCGACGGCGCTGCCGACGTTCGCGTGCGCGCCCGTCTCGTTGTCGAAGCGCTGCCACTGCACGACGTAGCGCGACGGAGGCTTGGCAGCCCGTGCGTCCACGGCAGCGTTGGCGAATCGCAGGCGCCCACCGGCGAGTTCGGGCGAGACGAGCGGGGTGACGCCGGTGAGCCACTCGCGTGCGATGGCGTCTCGCCGGCCGATGAGCGCGGCGACGACCTGCGACGTGGCGTCCGGATCGGCATATCGCCCCTGTTCGGCCAGCAGTCGCAGCTGCGTGTCGGTGAAGGCCGCCACCCGCCGCGCGCCCCAGAACGCGTCGTCGGCGCGCATGTTGAGGAACGCGGCGTTCGGGTACTCGGCCTTCCAGTCTTCGGGGTCGAAGCCGTCGGCGTGGAACGGCCCGACCGATGGATGGAAGGGGCCGATGCGCCGGCGGGCCCATTCAGGGGCCCAGAGGCCGAACGTGCGCAGGATGCGCCAGGCGGTGGCGCCGTCGATCAGGTACCCACGCCCGGAACGGGCGCTGTCGGGCCCGACGGTGCCGCTTCCCATGATCGAGCCGAAGTCGAACATGTAGTGACGGATGGCGGAGACGTCGCCGTCGCCCTCGAGCATGTCGAGCGTGTTGTTGGCTCGTGAGTCGTCGTGGTTGACCCACGCCGCGAAGACGCGGGATCCCCGCAGTTCGCGCCGGTGTTCGTGGGGGTAGATGTCGTTCGGGTCGTCGGCGCGCGTGCCGTAGTAGCGGAACTGGCCCACGGGCTTGCCCGGCGCGAAGCGGCTTGCGAGCGCGCGGTAGGTGCCGTCGCCGTTGCGGGCGGCGCGCCAGAGCACGCGCTGCAGCGTGTCGCGCGTGAAGGGCTGCGAGGCGCCCGCGCGATCGCGGTAGCGGGCCTCCGGCGCGATGGTGATGGTGTCGGGATCGATCGTGATCAGGTAGTTCTCCACCACGTGGTAGCCGATGGCGTGGTAGAGCAGCGTGCCGATCATCTCGGCACCGGTCGCCAGCTGCGGATGGCCGGGCGGATCGAACTCGATCTGGTACAGCTGCCTGTCGCTGGCGCCGGTGATGACGGCGCGGAACCCTGGCTGCAGGCCGCTGTTCTTGCCGGCCACGATCGTCCAGGCGCTCGCGTTCACCGCCTCGATGGAGTTGGGCCCGCGTACGAGGTCGGCATCCGACGGCGTGTGGTACACGACGCGGTTGGTGAACCAGCTCGAGTCGGGCACTTCGTCGAGCGTGTTGACGTTGAGCGCGCGGATGTCGCGGCGGTCGCCCTTGATGGCGAACGTGTTCTCGAGGAAGTCGTAGGACTGGCTCAGTTCCTGCTCGCTGACGCCGCTGGCGTCGGCAATCATGTCGGCGTCCACCCAGAGGGGATCGTCGGGTGCGAACCGGATTCGCGATCGCTGGTCCTGCGCCCGCCAGCCCGTGAGCAGGAGCAGGGCACACACGGCCAGCAGGGCGGGCCAGCGGGGAGCACGCGAACGGGTCATGGGACGCACACTCAGAAACTCGTGCTGAAGCCGATGATCAGGCGGACGGGATCCTCGCCGCCGAACGCGACGTCGGCTCGCAGGGCCACGGCATCGCTGTAGCCGAAGCGGAGCCCGATACCGTAGTCGTCGCGCAGGTCCTTCAGGCGGAAGTCGTCCCAGGCGGGTGCGACCTGGCCGGCATCGTAGAAGACGGCGGCCATGAGGAACGGGTTCACTTCGTACCGGTACTCGGCCGAGAACAGCAGCGCGCTGCGATCGCGGAAGCGCTGGCGGCTGTAGCCGCGGAGGCTGCGCGCGCCGCCGAGCGTCGGCTGCAGGAAGAAGGGCACGCGGCCATCGCCGAGCCCGTCGGCGTGCTCGGCCATCAGGCGGACGGCCAGCACGCGCGTCTCGTTCCAGAACGGGAAGAAGTGCTGCAGGTCCACGCGCGTGCTCGTGAAGCTGTAGTGCCCGCCCTCGCGATCGCTGAAGCGGCGCACGTGCGCCTGGTACAACCCGCCGCGCCGCGGGTTCAAGGTCGCGCGCGTGTCGATCACGGCGCCCATCTGCATCGTCAGGTAGTCGGGCTGGGCCATGACTCCCGGCAGCGCCGACTCATCGTACAGCTGGTTCGTGCGCGGGCCGCCCTCGGACGAGGCCGTGATGTCGGGGTCGAGAAAGCCGACGCCGAGGGCGCCGGTCAGCCAACTCGTGACCCGGACGCCGGCCGTCACGTCGGCCTGGAACGCGGTCACGCCGAAACTGCTGCGATTGGCGTCGCTGCTGTCGGGCCCTGTGCCGTAGAAGCGCTGCGCGGCCTCGTGGCGCCGCACGGCCGACACGGTGACGAACCCCGCATCGCGCGGCAGGAAGCTGCGCGTCACGTCGGCGCCGACGAGCATCGACTCACGCAGCGACCCGAGGGCCCGCACGCTGACCACACCGACATCGGTCGGCTGGCGGAACCCGCCGCCCATCGTCAGGCCGTTGCCTTCGCCGAGGCCGCCGACCTGCGCGAACCAGCCGCTGGGCGGATTGAAGAGGCGTGGGAAGAGGCGCGAGTCCTCGATGTAGTCGACGACGGCCTCGACGCGGTTCTTGTGCGGCGGTTCGGCGATCTGCCGGGCCTTGGCGCGTCGCGCGGCAGCCATGGCCTCGGCACGCGAGGCCGTGTCGGCAGGTTCCTTCGGCTGTGCTCCGACGTCGGCGGTGGGGCAGCACACCACCGCGACGAACGCGCCGCAGGCGACGTGTCGCCACACGCCACGCCACGCATGACGCGGCGTCGGCCGTCGCCCGGCATGCGAACCCGGCAGGAGGAGCGGCATGGACAGCCTATTAGAGCAGAAGCGCGCGGACTCGGATACCCGGGGGGCGAGACGACCGACGTCGAACATCCAACGGGGAAGGGCGATGCGGCCATCCGCGCCCTTCCGCGCGTTCGTCGTGACGCGTGGCCCGATACCCGATACCCGTCAGCAATGACGTACATAACAGTATCCGCATTCGCCGATGCGTGGTGGCTTGCCGGTGCCGCGTCAGGGCGGTAGGGTGGGGTCAGACAGCGCGGGTTACACCGCTTCACCGATAGTCGGAGAAGAAGGAGACCATGGCTGAGGAGAGTCCACCCTTTCATGATCGGCGCGGCGGGCATCGAGGGTGATGCCGGTCGTCGGCCACGCCGATTGCACCCGGGCGAATCGTTGTCGATCCCACTACGGGCCGAGGCCCGACCGGCAGCTGCCGACTGGATCTCCAGCGCATCGCCCGACCGACCATGAACCACTCCGGTGAGGAGCCCATGGACGAGAACACGCCACCGAACGGGACACGCCGCGCGGGCTGATGTCATGCCGGCGCGGTCGAGGACCTGATGGTCACGCTGGCCACGGCTGCCACGCATCGAGGCCGCGAGCCTCCCGGCGCCTGCCGAATGCACAGGGCGCCGTCGTCAGCGAGACCTCGACCATCACGTACGCGACTCTGATTTCCTCCCTACGAAAAGGAGCGGAACCTCGGAAGGGCCCGATGCCTCACGGCGTCGGGCCCTTTGTTCTGCCGGTTCCCGTGCATCTGGCACCGGCGTGACCGAACCGCGCCTGGAGCGCCTCGAGACCCGGGCCGCCTCTCCACCTCGCCGCCTCGACGAGGAAGATGCGACGGGCCTCGTGCAGCAGGACCATGCACACCTCGCCGAAAGGCTCGTCGGTCCGATCGCGCGCAGCAGGCCTGCTTGACGTGCCCGGCCACCTCCTCTCGCAACGGACGCAAAGCAGGCAGGCTCCTTGCAACCATCCTGCGCATCCGCGACCGCCCATCCCAGGAGAGACGATGAAGAACCCGAACGAGCCAACCCTGATTCCGCTGGAGTTCCTCGGCTATGCCGATCCCGCCGCCGTCAACGCCCGAGCGACGCCGGCGCCGCAGCCCACGTTCCTCGCGCAGGACGATGAGACCGAGGACGACGAGGATGAGGAGGATGACGAGGACGACGACGTTCTCGACGAGGATGCGGACGATGACGACGATGAGGATGACGATGGCGATGACGATGAGGAGGAGGAGCTCGAGGTGGGGCGCGTCAGCAGATCCTGACGCGTGCAGACGATCCCGGTGGAGTTCGGGATGCCCTCGATCTACGATGTCCGGAGCCCCGGCTGGCCGCCGGGGCCGGATTCCCGATCTGCCCGGCGCGTACCCGCGCTGATGTGTCCCTGCCGGAGGATGCCGTGACGCGGCCCCTGACGCGTGTGCTCCTCGTCGATCCCGAGGTGCCCGACGACGACCCGGTCGTCGCCGGGCTCGAGCCGCACGGCTATGCGGTGCGCCTGGTGCGCGACGGCGCGAGCGCCGCCGTGCAGCTCCGCCTCTGGCGTCCGCATGTCGTGCTGCTCGAACTCGTCCTGCCCGACGAGCCCGGCATCGAATGGCTGCGGCGGTGTCGCCCAGCGTTGCACGGTGCACCGATTCTCGTCGTGACGCGCCACGCGACCGTGCCGCTCACCGTCGATGCCCTCGCGGCCGGCGCGTTCACGCTCCTGGAGAAGCCGGCGTCCGTGTCGGGGCTGCGGACCCTCATCCTGCGCGCGCTGGCCCAGCGTGCGGCGGGTGCAGACGACGCCTCGCGCAGCGAGATGGAGCCGGGCGTCGAGACCTTCGGCAGGCTGGCATCGCGTGCCCCGGCGATGCACGCGGCCTTCCGGCTCGCGCGGGCCGCCGCCCCGACCGACGCAAACGTACTGATCGTCGGCGAGAACGGCACCGGCAAGGAGCTGATGGCGTCGGCCCTGCACGACCACAGCCTGCGCGCGGATGCGCCCTTCATCCGCCTGAACTGCGCAGCCATTCCGGGCGAGCTGCTCGAGTCGGAGCTGTTCGGCCATCGGCGCGGGGCCTTCACGGGCGCGAGCGCCGACAAGAAGGGCCTGCTCGAGGTCGCGCAGGGCGGCTCCGTCCTGTTCGACGAGATCGCCGAGATGCCGCTGGCGCTCCAGGTCAAGATGCTGCGCGTGCTGCAGGAACGCGAGTACCGGCCGGTCGGCGGCACGACGAGCCTGCGCGCGGACGTCCGCGTGATCTGTGCGACCAACCTCGACCCCGAGGAGGCGGTCCGCCGCGGGCAGTTGCGCGAGGACCTGTTCTTCCGGCTGAACACGATCGTCCTGGGCCTTGCGGCGCTGCGTGATCGCGACGGCGACATCCCGCTGCTGGTCGTGCGCTTCATCGCGCAGTTCGCCGAGCGGCATCGCCGCCCCGTGACCGGCATCGAGCCTGCCGCCCTCCGCGTCCTCGAGCGGCATCCATGGCCGGGCAACGTCCGTGAGCTCGAGCACGTGATCGAGCGGGCCGTGATCCTCAGCAACGGCCCGGAGATCCGGCTCGAAGACGTGCCCGAGGCGGTGCGCAATCCCGGCGCGTCGCCCCGCGTCGCCTCCATGCCGATCGGGCAGTCGCTCGAGGAGATCGAGCGGCTTGCGATCGTGCAGACGCTCGAGCGCACGCGCGGCAACAAGCGCGCGGCGGCGGCGATGCTCGGCATCCACAGGCCGACGCTCTACAACAAGCTCCGCAAGTACGGCCTGTGGCGCGCCGATCCGATCAGCGGTCCGGCCGAGGAGTAGCCGTCCGCACCCAGCCGCGCAGCAGCTCCGCCACGCTCCACGCCTGCGCCACGCATCCGCGAGGAGCATAGGGCGGCTCGGCATCGAAGATCTCGCTCACCGACCCGACGCAGGCGTGATCGAGGTGGGGGAGCATCGGCTCGAGCATGCGTCGCGCGCCGGCGACATCGTCGGGGTTCGCCGCAAGCCACGCATCGACGAAGGGCCCGATGAGCCACCCCCACACCGTGCCCTGGTGGTACGCCGCGTCGCGGGTCCGCAGGTCGCCGAAGTACTGGCGCTTGTAGTCGGGATGGCCGGGCGAGAGCGACCGCAGGCCCACAGGCGTGAGCAATTGCAGCCGCACCGCCTCGATCACCGCGTCCCAGCGGACGCGATCGAGGACCGGGTGCCGCAGCGAGATGGCAAACACCTGGTTCGGCCGGCACGCATCGTCGTCGCCGTCAGGCCCGTCGACGACGTCGAAGAGGTGCATGGTCGCGGGGTTCCAGAAACGGCGGTCGAACGATGCCTTGACCGTCGATGCGTAGGCGTCGAGTTCCGCGTGCGCCGCGTGATCGCCTGCCTCGCGCACCCAGTCGGCGAGCAGCCGGACCGCGTTGTACCAGAGCGCGTTGATCTCGACGGCCTTGCCGCGCCGCGGCGTCACCACCCAGTCGTCCACCTTGGCGTCCATCCAGGTGAGCTGGTAGCCATCGGCACCCTGCCGCAGCAACCCGTCAGCGGGGTCCACGCCGATGCCGAACCGGGTGCCCTCGCGATGGCATTCGGCGATGCGCCGCAGGGTCGGGAGGAGTTCGCGCAGCAGCAGGCGGTCGCCGGTGTACCGCTGGTACCGATCGATCGCATGGAAGAACCACAGTGTCGCGTCGGCCGTGTGGTACAGCCCCTCGTGGCCGCCTTCGGGGAACATGTTGGGGATGAGCCCGTCGCGCACGTGGTACGCGAACGTGCGCAGGATGTCGCGGGCCTCGGTGAAGCGCCCCGTGCAGAGCGTGAGGCCCTCGAGCGAGATCATCGTGTCTCGCCCCCAGTCGGTGAACCAGTGGTAGCCCGCGATGACCGAACGCGACTGGCCCCCGCTTGCCTGCGCACGGACCTGGTCGTGGGTGCGCGAGATGGGGCGCATCAGGAACTGGTCCGCCGCAAGCACGAGTTCGGCGCCGACGTCATCGTCGAGGGCCGCCGGCACGCTGGCCAGCAGGCGCGCGCGCCGCGTGCGATCCATCGTCCGGGATTCGCCGGGATTTGTGGCGGCAATCGTCTCCCACGACTCGGCCGACGCGATGATCGAGACGGGCGTGTCACGAGTCAGCTCGACGCGGAAGCGGCCCGGGCTCCAGAGCGGTCCCGCGTGGTCGTACCCCCGCCGCTCCTCGACGAGATAGCGCACGTCGCGGATCGCCTGGTCGTCGAACATGAACCCGCCCGTGTCGGCGTGGAGCGCAAGGCGAAGCGGCGGCAGCGGCGTGTCTGCGGCGCTGACTTCGATGCGGCGCCCGCGCGCGCCCACGGTGTAGCCGTCGAGCGGTGCGTGGTCGAGGGGGGCTTCATGGGGGCGGAACCCGACGACGGGGCGCAGGGACAGGCGCACGCGTGCGGGGCCGTCGAGCAACGTGTAGGTCACGTGGATGGTGTTCTGCCCGTACGGCATCAGCAGCGCCTTCTCGATGACGGCGTCGTGCAGGCGATAGCGCCACACCGGCAGGCCCGCTTCCAGGCGGAACTCCTCGAGGTGCCGCCCGGACGCCGACTGCGCGAGTTCGCCACGCATGCCGTGCAGGCCCAGCCAGTCGCGGAAGCCGTCCCGGAACGACACCCGCTCCTCGACGTGCGTCAGGAGCATCGTGCGGCCGAGCGGGGCGGGGAGGGCCGCCACGAGGAGGCCGTGGAAGCGGCGCGTGAGGGCGCCGATGACGGTGCCCGACGCGTAGCCGCCGAGGCCGTTCGTCAGCAGCCACTCACGGCTGCCGTGCTCCTCGAGCGTCGGCGCATCGTCGCCGTCGAACGACACGCGGCGGACGAGCGGCTCGAGTTCGGACAGGAACGCGGCCCCGAGGACGGGAGTCTGCGTGGTCTTGTCGGTCATCCGTCTGTGCCTCCTGGGTGTGAGTGCCGCTCGACGGCCTCGAGCAGCAGCAGGGAGTGGCCCGCCAGCGGCCAGCGCCCGACGGTCCACGGCATCACGCCGTGGCCGCCGTACCGCGGAGCCTCGGTCGACAGGAGCCGCTGCCAGCGGGCGGCTGCGGGTGGTGCTATGAGGGGTTCGGAGAGCGAGGCGACGTCGCGATCGGTCCCCATGTTCAGGAACAGCAGCCAGTCGTGCGCGTTGTCACCGAAGTAGCGCAGCACGAGGAGCGTCTCGTCGGGCGCAGCCCCGTCGAGGCGGTGACGGCCGGCCCGCCGCGGCCGTTGGCGCCGCAGGCGCAGCAGGTCGCCGACGAGGGCCCGCCATGCGTCCTGTCGCGGGTCGTCGGCGTGGCGGTCGAGCCAGGACTGCCGCCACGACGCCTCGTCGTGCGGCAGCGGCTGGCCGTCGAACAGCTCGCGGTCGCGCAGTCGCCAGAACTGGGCGAGGAAGTCGCGTCGCCCGCGCGCGACGGCTTCGTTCAGCGGCGCCTCGTGGTCGGCGAAGTAGACGAAGCGTCCGCCCGCACCGAACTCCTGGCCCTGGAACAGCAGCGGGCGTGCGGGCATGAGCAGCAGCAGCGCCATCATCGCGCGCAGGTCGGCCGGCCTCGCAAGATCGACGAGGCGCTCGCCACGCCCGGCGTTTGCGACCTGGTCGTGGTTCTCGAGGAACGTGATCGTCGCATCCGCCGGCAGGTGCAGCGCGGGCGTCCCTCTGGCGCGCTGCTGCCAGGCATAGTGCTGCCCCTGGAACAGCGTGCCGTGGCGTGCGCACGCGAGCCATTCGCTCGCGACGCCGCGGTAGTCCGTAAGGTACGCCTCACGTGTGCCGACGAGCGCGACACGCGCGCTGTGGTGGAAGTCCTCGTTGTAGATCGCGTCGAGGCCGAACCCGCCCTGCGCGCGCGGCTCGACGAGGTGCGCGTGCTGCGGCTCGTTCTCGGCCGTGACGAGCACGGCGCGCGGTGCCGCGGTGTCGCGGGCCGTCCGTGCGATGGCGGCCACGAGGTGTTCCGGCGAGCGATCGAAGATCTGCTGCGTGGCGTCGAGGCGGAAGCCGTCCACGTGGAACTCGCGCAGCCAGTACGCGACGTTTGTCAGCACCCACTCGCGCACCGGTCCCGATGACGGGCCGTCGAAGTTGATGGCCTCGCCCCACTCGTTGCCGTAGGCGTCGCTGAAGTAGTGCGTCGAGAAGGCGCGGAGGTAGTTGCCGTCAGGGCCGACGTGGTTGTAGACGACATCGAGGAGCACCGACAGCCCGAGGGCGTGCGCGCGATCGACGAACGCCCGCAGGTCGTCCGGCCGCCCATACAGCCGCGTCGGGGCGAAGAGGCAGACGCCGTCGTAGCCCCAGCCGAACCGGCCCGGGAACTCGGCAACCGGCATCACCTGCAGCACGGTGATACCGAGGTCTCGCAGCGCCGGCAGGTGCGCCGTCGCCGCGGCCAGCGTCCCCTCAGCCGTGAACGTGCCGACGTGCAGTTCGTAGAGCACGACGTCGTCCGGATCGACCCCGCGCCACGCTGCGTCGGTCCATGCATGTGCATCGGGATCGATCACCTCCGACAATCCGTGGGGCCCGTCGGGCTGGAAGCGCGAGGCCGGATCGGGATACGGCTTCGCGTCGTCACCCAGGAGGAAGCCGTAGCGGCTCCCCGCGCGGCCAGGCATGATGCCGGAGTAGTAGCCGTCGGCTTCAGCAGCAAGCGTCGTGATCGTGCCGTCGAGGCATACGGCAACCCGCGCATGATCGGGCGCCCATACGCGTACACTCACGCGGCCGTCGCCGGTGAGCTCGGCGCCGATGGGAAAGCGCCTCCTGACGAACGATCCCGTGTCGTCCTGCGAATCCGTGACGGCCATGCCTGCCGCAGAGGCAAGCCCCGTGCCGCACCGTGATCACGTAACGCGCGCGGGACGCGTCGCGCGTTCACCAGCGGCCCCTCTCGAGGTAGGGCGCGCTCACCGAGCGCGCCCCACGCCTCACAATGCCGCGCGACGCGTCCCCGTGAACAGGTTCAACACGACGAGAATCAGCGCGACCACCAGCAGTCCATGGATGAGGCCGCCCATCGTATAGGCACTCACGGTGCCGAGCAGCCACAGCACGAAGAGAATCAACGCAATCGTCCAGAGCATGGTCACCTCCTGCGCGGCGAGTAGTGCAAGGCCGGGGCCATCGGCGCGTCGGATGCGTTCTTGCAATGGCAATCGGTCAGGGTGTCCTTTCTTGAAGGAGTGGACGTGCGTACGAATCTTGGACGATGGGAACGGATCGGGTCGGTGGCAGTCGGTGCAGGACTCCTGTACCTGGGAACGCGGCGGGCGGGCCTGCGGCGCGGCAGCCAGCTGATCGGCGCCGGGCTGCTCGCACGCGGTGTCACGGGCAACTGCGCCGTGAAGCGCGCGCTCGAGGGGCGGCACGACGCGCGGGGTGACACGAAGCGACAACTCGGCGGCAGTGCCGGCATCCACGTGCGCGAGACGGTCGTCGTCGCGCGACCCGTCGAGGACGTGTATGGCTTCTGGCGCCGCCTGGACAATCTTGCGCGCGTGCTCGATCACGTCGAGCGTGTGGACGACCTCGGGGCGGGACGATCGCATTGGGTGGTGCGGGGACCCGCGCAGATGCGCTACGAGTGGGATGCGGAGCTGATCACCGACGACGTCAACGAGCGCATCGCGTGGAAGAGCGTCGGCGATGCGGATGTCGTCAGTGCCGGCAGCGTGGCGTTCCGGCCGCTCGGCCCCGATCGTACGGAGGTCGCGGTGCACTTCCAGTACGCCCCGCCGGCCGGCAGGATCGGTCGTGGCATCGCCGCCTTGCTCGGGCAGGATCCGAATGCGCAGGTGCGGGAGGATCTCGAGCGCCTGCGCGCCCTCCTGGAACAGGGGGCGGACGTCTCGCCCGCCTAGCCGAGCGAGCCCGCGAGCAGCGCGTCGATCGCGACCGCGAGCGAGCAATTCGGGTCGGACTCGGGGCCGATGGCATCGGCCGCGGCCTGCGCTTCCGGGAGGGCATGCGGCATTGCCACGCCGAGCCCGGCCCACTTGAGCATCGGCACGTCGTTGTGGCTGTCGCCGAACGTCACGACGTCCTCACGCGCGATCCCGTAGTGCTGCGCGACGGCGGCAACGCCGGTTGCCTTGGTCGCGTCGAGCGCGTTGAACTCCAGCAGGTGCGGCGTCGTGATGACGACCTCGGCGCGCCCCGCGAGTTCGACACTCATCACGGCAGACAGGGCGTGGACGGCAGGTGTCTCGCCGTGCCACAGCACCTTGAGCGGCCCATCGAGCACCACGGTTTCGAGGTGGCCCGCGTGGACGCGCATCGTGCCGTCGCGTCCCGCGTAGTCGTGGATCACCCAGGGGCTCGTCGGACGCGCGACGAAGCCGTCATCGGTGGCCAGCAGCACGTCGAAGCCTTCTGCCAGACCCCGCGCGAGCAGTTCCTGTGCGAGCGACGGTGCAACGGGGCAGCGCCGCAGTTCACGGCCGCTCGGCGGGTGCACCACGAGCGCGCCCTGGCTCGACACCACGAAGTCGTCGAGCTCGAGCCGCTGCTGGTAGGCCTGCATGCTGTGGTGTTCCCGGCCGGAGGCAAGCACGACACGGCACCCCGCGCGCTGGAGGCGATCGATCGCCGCGCGGTTCTCCCGGCTCACCGCCTTGTCGGAGCCGACGAGCGTGTCGTCGATGTCGATGGCGGCCAGTCGAAAGGGCATTCCGGAACGCTTGCGCATCACGCCATTATCCCACCCGTCCGAAGCCGCACGTTCCCCTGTCGTTGTAGCGATCGCAGACACTCGTCCGTGGATCGAGCCGATGCACTCGCATCGTGACCGTCGAGATTCCGCGCGGCCAGGGATGGTCCGGTCCTTGCCATTCCCGAGGCAGACGAGACACGCCGGTCACCGACCGGCTGATGCTGAAGGGAGAAACTGATGAGTCTGAACCGCACGAAAGGCCTTGGCGTCGCGCTCGGGGCCGCAATGGTGATTGGCGCGCCACTGGGCGCGCAGGCGGCGATCGTTCACGTGGAAGCGGTGCTGGCCGCCCAGCCGTCGGCAGCCAGTGATCCTGCCGATCACGTCGAGGAAGCCTGGTCCAACCGCGAGGACCTCGCCGATGTGGACATAGATGCCAGCATGGATGGCACACGCGTCGTCCTCGAAGGCGAAGTCAGGACCAACGAGCAGCGACAGGCCGCCGAACGCGTCGCCCGGCGCGTCGATGGCGTGGACGCCCTCGACAACCGCATCGTCGTGAAGCCCGCCGAGCGCGCAGGAACGAAGGGTTCGGTCCTCGCCGGCGATGCCAAGGAGGCGGCGGGAACGGCCGCCGAGAAGACGGGCAACGCGATCGAGAAGGCGGCAAGTGCGACCAAGTCGGCCGTCGTCACGGGTGCGAAGGCCACGGCCGATGCCGTGCGCAAGACGCCCGAGAAGATCGACGAGACGTGGATCACGACAAAGATTGCCGGGAAGATCAACGCAGACGATGCGCTCGAGCACGTGGACGTGGACGTGAAGGTCAAGCAGAACGTCGTGACGATCACAGGCGACGTGCCGTCCACGGCCCTGCGTGACCGGGTGCTGCGCATTGCGCGCGAGACCGTCGGCGTCGAGCGCGTGATCGATCAGATGACCGTCAAGGCCGGAGCGCGGTGATGGACCGGAGCACCGAGGAACTCAAGTGGAAGGCGCTCCGCGAGCGGGTCAAGGAAACGTGGGGCGATCTGTCCGACGAGGAACTCGACAGCTACCAGGGGCAGCGCGAGCAGTTCGTCGGTCACATCCAGGAACGCTATGGGATGCCGCGCGAGGAAGTGGAGAAGCGGCTCGAGGCGATCGATCGCGCGTCGGCGCACAAGCACTGGGATGGCGCAGGCGGTACGACAGCCTCGTAGGAGCAGGAGGGCCCCGCCGGGCATCGTTGCCAGGCGGGGCCTGTGTTGTAGCTGCCGGCAACAGCATGTCCCTGCGCGAGACAGCAGGGCTGCGCCGGTGTCGGGTGCGGTAAAGCCAGATCAGGCGTATGTCATGCGGACGTACAGCCCGCGGGGTGTGCGGCGGAGGAAGTGCTGCCCGACCAGCTCCTCGAGCAATTGTTCGCACTTGCCGGCATCGAGACCCCAGAGCCGCCGTGCCTGCGATACGGTCAGCGACAGCCCGGGCATCTCCAGGTATTCACCCACGACCCGCTGGAGGGTCGATTCGAGGGGTTCTTCGACGTGCTTCATGCCTTTCGATAGAGCAAGCGGAATGCCAGCCGCCTACTCGGTCATCCGCTTGATGATCTGGGCCTGCTGGCGCGCGTTGCTGGCGATGGCCTTGAGGCCGCGCTGCACGATGTCGGGCGGCGAGTCACCCGCGCTGAGGAGATCCGACCAGCCGAGGATCGCGTTGAGCGGGCCACGCAGTTCATGCGCCCACCTGGACATCGTCTTGATGTGATCGTCATCGGTGGCCGCGGACAGCCGGCGGCTCACCGTGTGCACGAAGCCGGCACCGCCGGACGCGGTCGTGCACGCGGTCGCGGCATCGCGGACGACCGTGGCCTGCCCGTTCGGTCCGAGGAGCCGATACTCCGACGCCGTGGCCTGGAGCCCGCCGGCGACAAGTACTGCCGTCAGCGCCTGACGGTCGTCGTCGTGGATGCAGCGCAGCCAGCCGGTGCCCCTGTTGTCGTCGTCTGTGGTGCCGGTGAACTCGCGCCATCCGCGATTGACGAACACCACGCCCTCTTCGGGCGTCCAGACGCGCACGAGGGCGTCCACGTGATCGAGCACCCGGCACGACGCGATGTCGAGGTGCATGGGCTGGTGGTGGTTCATGCCGTGGCCGCCTCGTCCTGCGGAGCCATCAGGCCGTACTTGCGCATCTTCGCGTACAGCGTCGGGCGGTAGACGCCGAGGATGTCGGCGGCCGCGCGCTTGTTGCCGCGCGTGTAGGCCAGCGTGCGGACGATGGCCGCGCGCTCGACGTCCTCGAGCGTGCAGAGCGGGCTGGTGTCGTCCACGGTGGCACCCGACCTGAACGTCTCGGGCAGGTGGCGCAGCTGGATCTCGCGACCCGTCGCCACGATGACCGCGTGCTCCACGACGTGCTCGAGCTCGCGGACGTTGCCGCGCCACACGTGCTTCATCAGGCGCTGGAGGACCGAGGGGTGATAGCGGACGACGTCGCGCTCGTACTTCTCGGCATACCGCTGGAGGAAGAGCTGCGCCAGCACGGGGATGTCCTCACGCCGATCGCGCAGGGGCGGGATGTCGAGCACGACGGTGTTGACGCGGAAGAACAGGTCCTCGCGGAACTTGCCGTCGGCCATGAGGTTCTCGAGATTGGAATTCGTCGCGCAGATCAGGCGGAAGTCCGGAGTGAACATCCGGGTCTCGCCGAGCCGCCGCACCTGCTTCTCCTGGAGGACCCGCAGCAGCTTGACCTGGGCGTTGGCCGGCATCTCGCCGATCTCGTCGAGCAGCAGCGTGCCGCGATCCGCGGATTCGATGAGGCCGCGCTTGTCGGCAAGGGCGCCCGTGAACGCGCCGCGCTTGTGGCCGAAGAGCTCCGACTCGAACAGCTCACCGGGAATCGCGCCGCAGTTGATCTTGATGATCGGGCCGCTTGCACGGGGGCTGCGCTCGTGGACGGCATCGGCCACGAGTTCCTTGCCCGTGCCGTTCTCGCCCCGGATGAGCACCGAGGCATCCGTCGGCGCGACGAGTTGAATGAGATCGAACAGCCGTCGCATTGCCGGCGAGGTGCCCACCATGCGGCCCAGGCCGTCGCGGCGCTCGGCGCTGCTCCGCAGGCGCGTGGCTTCGGCGTGCAGCTGGCGATGGGCGAGGGCCTTGTCGAGCACTGCCTCGAGCACGGCGACCTCCACGGGCTTCTCGACGAAATTGAAGGCCCCCTCGCGCATCGCCTCGACGGCGAGCGACACGCTGCCATGGCCGGTGAGCATCACGACCTCGACGAGCGGGTCGGCGTTCTTGAGCTGCCGCAGCACGTCGAGCCCGCTCTGGTCCGGCAACTCGTGGTCGAGCAGGACGATGTCGGGGCGCTGCGTGGTGAAGGAGGCGAGTGCCGAGTGGCCATCGGTGGCGACGGTCACTTCGTACTGCTTGCGCTCGAGGGTCAGTTTCAGCCAGTCGTGCGATTCGGGCTGGTCGTCAACGTGGAGGATGCGAGCGGCCGGCATCGTGTCGCGAGTGGTCATGCTGGAGTCCTGGACCGTGCGACCTGCACGGCCTCATATGAACCAGGGAATGCCTGTGATGTTCTGAATGTGAACATAGTGAAGTCTCGTGCTGCCATGCTGCCAGATCGGTGTATTGCCTGCCGCACGGGCCTGTTCTCGATCCACGCACGCTCTTGCCACGACTTGTGCCGGGCGTGTCGTAGATTCGTACTCGACTGTGTGCACGGATCGTACCAGAACCGCTGAGCGGTGCCTGAAGTCCACAGACAACGACGCGGAGCGGTCATAATTTGTCGGTGGTCTCGGGACGAAGCGTGGTGGGCACGGTGCTCGTGCTGGTGGCGTTGGGGCTGCTCGCGGTCGGCTGGCGGCTGACCCAGACCGACAGGTACTTCCTGCTGCACGCCGAGCGGACCACCGGGACGGTCGTGGAGCACGAGGCGTTCGAGCGCGAGGCGCGCAAGGTGCAGGAGCGGTATCGCCTCGTAGTCGCGTTCACGACGCCGGCGGGTGAGCGGGTGCGGTTCCGCAGCATCGCCAACTACGGCCGGCCGCCGTACGCGGTCGGCGAGACGGTCGGCGTGAGGTTCGACCCCGACCGGCCGATGCGGGCGCGGGTGGACCGCCGCATCGAGCTGCTGGCGCCGGTCCTCATCTGGGCCGCCGCCGTCATCGTGCTCGCCGTCGTGGGCGTGGCGATTGCGGTGATGCGGCCGCGGGAAGCGGGTGGGCCGCGCCTGGCGCGGCGGGCGTAGCGGTCAGCTCGCGGGCCAGAAGGCCGCGGCCACCGCGCCGGCGAGCAGGACGAAGGCGAGTGCGTGGTTCCAGCGCAGGTGCTCGCCGAGGTCGGCCCAGGCAAACGCGGCAAACACGGTGAGCGTGATCGCTTCCTGCATGATCTTCAGGCGCGACGGCGAGCACGCGGCCATTCTCCGACGGACTCGGCCGTTTCGCATGGAGGCCGTTGACATCCCGGGATTCTTCGGCACAATACTGGAGGTTCGCCGGGCGGGCTTAGCATAGTGGTAATGTCCTGGCTTCCCAAGCCAGTCAGACGGGTTCGATTCCCGTAGCCCGCTCCACGTTCACGCCCCGCGTTCACCCCTGCATACCCCGCCAGAGCGCGACGCGCGAAGCCGCCCCGGACGGTGAGCGACAATACCCTTCTCATGACAGACGACCCCGAAGTGGGCGACTACATCGTGCTGTTCGACAGTGACTCCGATGATGCCCAGGAGCCGCCCATCCTGCTGGTGCGGGTGACGGAACAGGGCTACGAGGGGATTGCAGAGGCCTGGATCGATCAGGTCGACCGCATTGAGGCACGCGCTCGCTTCCTGGCGCAGGAAGCCGGCGTGCGGGCGTGGCGGCATGTGGGCGACGGGTACTCGCTCCTCGCGCCGAACCAGTCAAGTACAGACGTGCATTGAACCGCGCTGGCATCAGGGGAGGGCGAGGCGGATTGTCGAGCTGCGAATCCCGAATCCCGAGTCCCGAGTCCCGAGCTGACGCGATGCCGACGGCCGACTGACGAAGGCCGCCCCCAGCCCCTTGTCGTGTTGCATTGCATGCCGATGTAGGGCGCAACTACAGGTCCACGCGCGTGGCTTCGCCTGCGCCCACCTGCACGCAGGGCCGACGCCGGCGGTCCGCTTCTTGCCTCTTCCTGTCGCATGACCCCAGAGGGGCGTCCCACCACGCGCATGACGCGGACGCGGTGGAGCGTGCATGTGCACGACGGAGGAACACAGCCATGAAGCGCACTTTCCAGTGGACGACCACGTTCGTCGTGGCAGCCGGCCTGACCGCGCTGGCACAGGCCCCGACGTCGACGAGCCAGGCACAGCCACCCGGAGCCCAGTCAGGCGCCAGGAGCGGACAGCAGGTCACCGTGCAGGGCTGCCTGATGCAGGGCGCGAGCATGACGGACGCCACGTCCGGACGCTCGTCGAATCCCGTGGCCGACGCCGGCAGCACCGGCGGCGCCGCGACTGGCGCGACGAGCACGGGCAGCACGGGCAGCAGCGGCAGTTCGGGCAGCGCGATGGCCGGTACGCAGGGCGCCACGTCACAGACCGGGCAGGCCGCAGGGGCGGGACGCACGAGCGCCGATCAGGCGGGCGCGCACGCGATGGCCGGCACCGGCTACATCCTGCGCGTGACCGACGGCGGCAGCGGCAACGCGCGGCAGGGCATGCCGAGCGCCACGGCAGGCCAGACCGACGAACGGTCGGCGGCCGCGCAGCAGGGCGGGAAGGTGTATCACCTGACGGCCGACGCCTCCACGAAGCTCGCGCCGCACGTCGGGCACCAGATCGAGGTCACCGGCACGCTGAGCGCGATGAGCGGTGGGATGAGCCACCAGCAGGGCGCGTCGAGCAGCAGCGGCTACAGCGGCTCCACGGGCAGTTCCGCGACGACGAGCAGCGGTGCCGCGGGCGCTGGCAGCGGCAGCGCGGGCTACACCGGGCAGGCGACGTCTGGCAGCGGCGCCACGGGCAGCGGCGCCGCTGGCGGCACGGGCGCGCCGGGCAGCACGTCGCAGGCCGGCAGCAGCACCGCGTCGATGGCCGGCATGGACCACGGCAAGGCCGCGGGCATGATCCGGGTGACGAACGTGAAGATGATCGCGGCGACCTGTCGCTAACGGCGAATCAGGTCGAGGATTTCGTCGCGCCGCTGCTCCATGATCTCCCGGGTCACGCCCTCGAGGTTCAGCCGGAGCAGCGGCTCGGTGTTCGACTTGCGCACGTTGAAGTGCCAGTCGGGATACTCCACCGAGACGCCGTCGAGGTGATAGACGTGGCCATCCGCGTAGGTGCGCGCGATGGCCGCGATCTTCTCGTCGGCGAGATCCATCGACGCGAGCTTCGTGTTGATCTCGCCCGAGATGAAGTACCGCTCGCGCAGCGGCGCAAGCAGCTCCGCGAGCGTCTGGCCCTTGCGCGACATCAGCTCCAGGATCAGCAGCGCCGGGATGAACCCGTTGTCGGCATACCAGTTGTCGCGGAAGTAGTAGTGCCCCGTGACCTCGCCGCCGAAGATCGCGTTCTCGGCGCGCATGCGCTGCTTGATGAACGCGTGCCCCACGCGGCTCATGATCGCCGTGCCGCCGTACCGCGCCACGACGTCCTTCACGGCGTAACTCGCGCGCACGTCGTAGATCACCTTCTCGCCGGGATACTTGATGAGGAACGCCTCGGCGAGCAGCGCCGTGACGAAGTCGCCCGACACGAAGTCGCCGGTCCCGTCGATGAAGAAGCACCGATCGGCGTCGCCATCCCACGCAATGCCGATGTCGGCCCCGGTCTCCAGCACGCGCCCGGTCGCAGTCCGCCGGTTCTCCTCGATGAGCGGGTTCGACTCGTGGTGCGGGAACGTGCCGTCCACCTCCATCGCCACGTGCGTCGTCCGGCACGGCAGCCGCTCGAAGATGCGCGGTCCCACGAGGCCGCCCATGCCGCTGCCGGCGTCGAGCACGCAGGAGAACGGCTTGACGATCGCGGGATCGATGAAGCGGAAGATGTGCGCGAGGTAGTCGTCGAGCGCGTCGGCGCGCTCGTAGCTGCCCATCGCGGGCCTGGACGGCGGCAGTTCGCGCGCGAGGATCATGTCGCGGATCTCGCCGAGCCCGGCATCGCCGCTCAGCGGCCGCGCGTCGCGCGAGACGAGCTTGATGCCGTTGTACTCCTTCGGGTTGTGCGACGCCGTGATCTGCGCGCCGCCCTCGAGCCCGTCGCGGCACACCGCGAAGTACATCACGTCGGTCGGCATCATGCCGTAGTCCACGACGTCGCAGCCCTGCTGCCGCGCGCCCTCGATGAACGCCTCGGCAAGGCCCGGCGACGACGTGCGCATGTCGCGCGTGACGGCAATGCGCCTGGCGCCGAGGTAGGTGACGAAGGCGCCGCCGATGTCGTGGGCCGCGGCCTCGTTGATCTCCGACGGATAGAGGCCCCGGACGTCGTAGGCCTTGAAGATGGTCGGATCGATGACGTTCACGTCTGCCATGCGTCGATGCGGAATCCCGTGCGGGAAGGTCAGAGCCTGCTGTAGTCGGTGACGGTGCTGCGATCGCCGACGAGCCGGCCCTCGCCGACCACGGCGTTGCGCCCGATGTGGCAATTGCGGCCGACGAGCGCGCCGTCGAGGACGGCGTCGGCGCCAATCACGGTGTTGGCCCAGGCGACGGTGTCGCGCACCTGCGCCTGCTCGTCCACCTGGCACTGGCGGCCGAGCACGGCGTACGGCCCGATCCGCGCCCCGGCCTTCAGCACCACGCCTTCGTCGAGGAAGCACGGCCCCTCGATCTGGACGTCCTGCTCGATGCGCGCGCCGAGATCGACGATGCCGTGGGCGCGATCGTGGAACGGCTCGGCCCGGTAGCGGCCGTCCATGATGTCGCGGTGCACCTGCCGGTACTTCTCCGGCGTGCCGATGTCGATCCAGTAGCCGTCGTTGACGTACGCGACGAACGTCTCGCCGTTGGCGACGAGCGACGGGAAGTACTCGCGCTCGATCGAGTACGCCTGGTTCTCGGGAATCCGCTCGAGCGTCTCGGGCTCGAGCACATAGATGCCGGCGTTGATCGTGTTGACGGTGATCTCGTCCTGCCCGGGCTTCTCGAGGAAGCGCTGCACGTAGCCGTTGGCGTCCGTCTCCACGAGGCCGTAGGCCGACGGGTTCTCGACCGGCGTCAGCACGATCGTCGCCTTCGCCTTCGCCTCGCGATGCCGCGCGATCACGGCCTGCAGATCGATGGCCTGGAGCACGTCGCCGTTGAGCACGATCACCGAGTCCTGCACGGTCTGTGCGGCGAACTTGATGGCGCCTCCCGTACCGAGCGGCTGCGGCTCGACGGCGTACGAAATCGTGATGCCGAGCGCCTCGCCGTCGCCGAACGTCTCCTCGATGCGGCGCGGCTGGTAGTTCAGGCTGAGGATCACCTCGGTGATCTCCGGCACCTGGCGCAGCTGATCGAGCTGGTACATCAGGAACGGCCGGTTGAAGATCGGGACGATGGGCTTGGGGGTGTTGAGCGTGAGCGGACGCAGGCGCGTGCCTTTTCCGCCTGCGAGCAGAATGGCCTTCATGTCAGGGGATGATGATAGCGCAAGCCCCGTGGCCGGCCGGGCAGGACAGGTACAATGGCCGCGCCTCCCGGATGATCAACCTCCCCAACGCGCTCTCGGTCATCCGCATCGTCATGGTCCCGCTGCTCGTC
Source organism: uncultured Luteitalea sp. (assembly GCA_934541105.1). Taxonomy (GTDB): domain Bacteria; phylum Acidobacteriota; class Vicinamibacteria; order Vicinamibacterales; family Vicinamibacteraceae; genus Luteitalea. Next base: position 364,062 of record CAKTDA010000004.1, read on the forward strand.
GTGGTGATGCTCACGCCGCCACGCAGCTGGGACTGGACGGGTGTCCACAGCGACTTCCTCGGGGCGGCCATCTTCGGCGTGGCCTCGCTGACCGACCTGCTCGACGGGTGGCTCGCACGGCGTCGCCGGCAGGTCACCGCGGTGGGGCAGTGGCTGGATCCACTCGCCGACAAGCTGCTCGTCACGGGCGCGCTGATCTCGCTCGTGCAGCTCGATCGCGCACCGGCATGGATGGTGGCGGTCATCGTCGGACGCGAGCTCGCGGTCACGGGGCTGCGGAGCGTGGCCACGGCGCGCGGCGTGGCGATGCCGGCCTCCGAACTCGGGAAGCGGAAGATGGCCGCGCAGGTCACGGCGATTCTCGGTCTGCTGCTCGCGCCGAGCGTGCCGTTTCCCCTGAACTGGGTCGGCACGATTGCGTTGTGGGTGATGCTGGCGCTTGCCGTGTGGTCGGCGATCGACTACTACAGGCGCTTCAACGCGGTCCTCAAGACCGACGCGTAAGGCCTAGGACCCGGGTGGCCGCGTCGGCGGCGCCGGAGCGGCCTGCGGCGTGCCGGCGGGCGCACCGGGCGTCTGCTGCGCCAGGGTCGCCTTCACTTCTTCGCGCAGCGCGGCGCCCTTCTCGAGGAACTCGCTCTCGAGGAACTCCTCCTGGAGCTTGTCGAGCAGCGGCAGTGCCTCGGCCTCGCGCTTGACGGCAACGTACGCCTCCGCGAGGTAGAAGTACACGGCATCGCGGTTGGTGAAGGTCGGGTCCTCCTCGAGCACCTGGCGGAAGCGGGAGATGCAGCCCGGATACCAGCGCGCGCGGTGATAGAAGAAGCCCACGCGATAGATCGACTCGCTCAGCCTGTCGCGCGCGATGCGCTCCTTCTCGCGCACCTCCGTCATCAGGGAACTGTTCGGGAACCGCTCGCGGAACACCTGGAACTGGTCGAGCGCCGCCCGCGTCTCGGTCTGGTCGCGCTCGGCCTTCGGCATCTGGTCGAAGTGCGTCATCGCGAGCTTGAACTGCGCGTAGTCGGCGCGCTGGTGGGTGGGGAAGTACGACAGGAACTCCTGGAACTCCCGCTCGGCGCGCAGCTTGCCTTCCATGGTGCCGTCGCCGAGGTACGCATCCCCGAGCCCGAGCTTCCCTTCGGCGCGCAGCGGGCTCTGCGGGTAGTTGTCCACGAGCTGCTGGAAGTACTCCCGGGCGGTGTACCACTTCCGGTCGGCCATTGCCGCCGTGCCCTGCTCGAACAGGTACTTGTCGGGCTCGGCCACGCCGGTGGGGATGTTGCCGCGCTTGGGGGCACACCCGGCCGCCACCGCCATCGTCAGAAGGAGGAGGGCCGCCGCGCGTGCCATCCCTCCAGCCAGGTTCATGCTCGTTCGCTGCGTAGCCATGCGTACTCTTGTGTCAATCCCTGCTCGAGCGTCACCGACGGCGCAAACCCGAGGTCCCTGGCGGCGCGCGACGTGTCCGCGTAGGTGTCGCGCATGTCGCCCTTCTGTGACGGCTGCTCGTCGATCGTGACCGGCAGCCCCGTGATGCGGCCGATCAGGTCGAACACGTGGTTGACCGTCACGCGCGATCCACCGCCGACGTTGTAGATGCCCCCGGGCGCCCCGCGCGTGGCTGCCGCGACCGTTGCCGCGACCGCATCGTCCACGTAGGTGAAATCGCGTGTCTGCTCGCCGTCGCCGTAGCGGGCGAGCGCCTTGCCGTCCATGGCCGCCGTGAGGAAGCGATGGAACCCCATGTCGGGCCGCTGCCGGGGGCCATACACCGTGAAGTAGCGCAGCGCCACGAAGGGCACGCCGTGGTTCACGTGGTAGAGGTGCCCGAGATGCTCGGCTGCGAGCTTCGACACGCCGTAGGGCGACACGGGCTGGAGCCGTGCGTCCTCCCGCATCGGGATGGCCGCCTCGTCGCCATAGACCGATGACGTCGAGGCATAGACGAACCGGGCGAGCGACCGGCCGGCGGAAAGCTCGAGCAGGCGCTGGGTCGCCGAGATGTTGTTGGCGACGTAGATGTCGAAATCACGCCCCCAGCTCTTCCGTACGCCGGCCTGGGCCGCGAGGTGGAACACGTGCGTCACGCCGTCGAGCACCGCGGAATCGACCGTCAGGAGATCGTCCTCGACGAAGCGGAACGCCTGCGATTGCCTGAGCCCGGCGAGATTGCGTTCCTTGAGGGCGCGCGGGTAGTAGTCGGTGAAGCAATCGATGCCGACGACCGCGGCGCCGTCGGCGACGAGCCGTTCCGCGAGGGTCGAGCCGATGAATCCGGCGGCGCCCGTGACGAGCGCCTTCACGAGAACGTCCCCCTGAGCGCGGCAGGCAGCCGGCAGGGCCGGCCGTCGCGGTTGACGGGCACGTGCAGCGTCCGCGCCGTGGCGAGGACGCGATCGTCGTCGAGACGCACGAGTTCGTAGAGGAACTCCACCTTCAGGGGCGTGGCCAGCCGGCCTGTCGTCCGAATCTCCAACTCGTCATCGTACCGCGCGGGGTGCCGGTACTGGCAAGTGGCCTCGATGACCGGCAGGCTGACGCCGTCTGCCTCGAGGGTCTTGTAGCTCCAGCCGACCTGGCGGAGCAGTTCGACGCGGCCGACTTCGAACCACGCGAAGTAGTTGCCGTGGTAGACCACGCCCATCTGGTCCGTTTCGGCGTACCGCACGCGCAGGCGTGCGGTCCCGGAGACGCCGCTCATCGTGTGGTTCGCGCCTGCAGGCCGCGCTGGCCCGCGGCACGAATGGCAGCGATGGCCGCGGCGGGGTCCGGTTCGGTGAAGACGGCGGCGCCGGCCACGAGGATGTCGCCCCCGGCTGCCACGACGGCCTCGGCGCGCGACGGATCCACGCCGCCGTCCACCGTGATCTCGGCCTTCGACCCGCGACGTTCGAGCAGGTCGCGCAGGCGGCGCAGCCGGTCGTAGCTGTGCTCGATGAACGACTGGCCCCCGAATCCGGGGTTCACCGACATCAGGATCACGAGGTCGAGGTCCGGCGCGATGTCCTCGACGGCGGCGAGCGGCGTGGCCGGGTTGATGGCAACGCCGGCCAGGATGTCCATCTGGCGGATGCGGTGGACGATGCGGTGCAGATGCGCGGTGGCCTCGACGTGAATGGACAGCGACGCGGCACCGGCCTCGACGAAGGCGTCCACGTACTTCTCGGGCTCGACGATCATCAGGTGCACGTCGAGCGGCAGCGGCGACACGTTGGCGAGCGCTGCCACGACCGGGATGCCGATGGAGATGTTCGGCACGAACCGGCCGTCCATGACGTCCACGTGCACCCAGTCGGCCCCCGCGGCCGACACGGTGCGAACGGCATCGCCGAGGGCCGTGAAGTCGGCACTGAGGATGGAGGGCGCGATGCGCAGGCTCACCGGCTCACCTCGAGGGAAATGCTGTTGCCGGGCGCGATCTGGAAGCCGCCGAGCGGAGACTGGCGCAGCACGATGCCCGGGGGCACGCCCGGATACGGGTGCTCGGCGACCATGGCCACGCGGAACCCGCGGACGCGGAGGACCTCGGCCGCGCGCTGGGCATTGACGCCAATGAGGTCGGGCATGACGTAGGTGGTGCCGCGCTCGCCGCGATTGACGAGCAGCGCCACCGTGTCGGCCGCCGCACCCGACGCCGGGTTCTGCGCGACGACGACGCCGGTGGGGAAGGCCGAGGACCTGATGGCCGCGAGTTCGCGGATGCCGACGCCTTCACCCTCGAGCCGCAGCTGGGCCGTCCGCTCGGTGAGCCCGACGACGGCAGGGACGCGACTGACGGTCGGGCCCGCGCTGAGCCACACGCGCACGCTGCGCGGACGCCGCGCGGTGCTCTCGGCGACGGGATCCTGCGCGAGGATGAGCCCGGCGGGCACCTTCGGATCCGAGCGGCGGGCCTCCTCGACCTTGAGCGGCAGCCCGAGTTCGGTGAGCGACGTGCTCGCCTGGTTGACCGTGCGCCCCGTCAGGTCGGGCACCGTGACGTCGCGCGTGCGCAGGGCCAGGCGCATGGCCATCCCGAACGACACGGCGTACGTCACCGCGAGCAGCGCCAGCAGCACGAGCAGCTTTCCGGCGCCCCATACGCGCCCCGTGAATCCCCGACGAGCCTCCATCAGCGGCACCATTCTATCGGGTTGGCGAATGCGTCGAGCTGAAGGTCGACGCCCACGTATCGAACGGACGAGAGCCCGGCCGCTACCCCCCCGGCGGGGACGGCAATCACCGCGGCATAGAACGCGTCGAGGCCGTGCTCGTGCGGCCACGTCCGCAGCGTGCCGTCCGCGCGGATGAGCGGCGCCATCGACGCCGGCAGCGGCGTCTCGCGCAGGTCCACGAGCCGCAACTCCGGCCGCTCCGCGAGGAGCGACGCCACCTGCGCCTCGTTCTCCTCGGGCTCGCTCGAGCACGTGGCGTAGATGAGGTGACCGCCCGGGGCGAGGGCGCACAGCGCCTCGTCCACGAGTCCCCGCTGCATGCGGACGAAGGCGGGCAGCGCGGCGGCCGTCCGGCGCCAGCGGAGGTCGGGTTCCCGACGCAGCGTGCCGAGGCCCGAGCACGGCGCGTCCACGAGGATCGTGTCGAGCGTGCCGTTGAACGGCAGGTGCTGCGCGTCGCTCCGCACGATCGGCACGCGCGGCCCGGGCTGCCGCGACAGCGACGCCGCGAGCAGCGCCACCCGCCGCGCCCGCAGGTCGTTGGCGACGATGCGGGCGCCGGGCGGCAGGTGAGGCCGCATCGCGATCGTCTTGCCGCCTGGCGACGCACAGGCGTCGAGGACGCGCCCGCGGCCGACTGCCGCCGCCACGCGCGCCACGGCGGCCGACGCTTCGTCCTGCGCGTATGCCTCGCCGTCGGCAATCCGGCCCAGGAACTGGCGCGCGCTCGCGAGCACGGCCCCGCCCGGCACGTAACGCGTCGCTGACGCGTCGGGCTCGTCGCCGAGCCATGACATGGGCCCCGGGGTCGTCGGCCAGATCGTCACCGCCGCCGGCGTGTTGTCGTACCGCACCCACGCCTCGACGGCGTCGTAGCCGAAGCGATCGAGCCACCGCTCGACGAGCCAGCGTGGATGCGAGTGCGTGATCGAGAGGTACGCGAGTGCCTGATCGCGCCACTGCGGATCCTCGATGGCCACGCGCGGCGCCTCGGGCAGCGGCGGGAAGCCGTCGCGCACCACCCGGCGGAGCACGGCATTGACGAGGCCGGACGCGCTGCGCGTCCGCCCGCGCTTGACGACCTCCACCGCGTCGTTGACGACCGCCGACGGCGGCACGCGCGTGACGTGGGCCAACTGGTAGAGGCCGAGCCTCAGGGCCGTGCGGACCTCGTCGTCGAGTTCGGCCGGCTGCCGGCCCGTGAGCGCGTGGATGGCGAAGTCGAGCGTGAGACGCCAGCGTTGCACGCCGGTCGCCAGCTCGGTCAGGAGCGCACGATCGCGCGCGTCGGCAAGCGACGGGTGCGCCTGCGCGAGCGCCGTCGCGAGATCCCAGCGGCCGGCCTCGACGGTCAGCAGCACCTCGGTGGCGGCTGCCCGCGCGGGGGCAATCACGGCGCGCCCGCCGCCTGCAGCCGCGTGCTCGCGCGCCGGCCCTGCAGCCATTCGCGCGCGGTCATCGCGCGCCGGCCCTCGGGCTGCACGCGCACGACGCGCAGGCTGCGACCGTCGCCGCACGCGATCAGCACGGCATCCCCGTCGGCGTCGACCCCTGTGCCCGGCTGCGCGTCGGCGGCGGTCGCCTCGCCGACCGCCGACTCGCGAATCACGAGGCGCTGTCCATCGACGAACGTGAACGCGCCGGGCCACGGCTGCATGCCCCGGACGTGCCGCTCGATCTCGTGCGCGGGCCGCGACCAGTCCACGAGGCCCTCCTGCTTCTCGAGCCGCGGCGCGAGCGTCGCCAGCGCATCGTCCTGCGGCGCCTCCTCGACGTGCTCGCCGCGAGCCAGGCGATCGATGACGTCGACGAGGAGCGGCGCACCGGCAAGCGAGAGCTTCGTCTCGAGCGATCCGCTCGTGTCGTCGGGCGCCACGGGGACCGTCACCTTCGCGAGCATCGGTCCGGCGTCGAGCGCCAGGACCACGCGCATGATCGTCACGCCGCTCACCGGATCGCCGGCAAGCACCGCCCGCTGAATGGGCGACGCGCCGCGCCACGCGGGCAGCAGCGACGCATGGACGTTGAGCAGGCCGTGCGGCGGGATGTCGAGCAGCACCTGCGGCAGCAGGCGGCCGTAGGCGGCGACGACGCCGATGTCGGCCTTCCACGCGCGAAAGGCGTCGAGGAACTCGTCGGCCTTCAGGCGTGTGGGCTGGAGGACGGCAACGCCGGCCTCGACGGCCCGCGCCTTCACGGGCGCCTCACTGACCTGCTGGCCGCGCCCGCGCGGCCGGTCGGGTTGCGTCACGACGCCGACGACGTGGTGCGACGAGTGGAGCAGGGCGTCGAGGGTGGGCACGGCAAACTGCGGCGTGCCGAAGAACGCCACGCGGAGGGACATCAGGACACTCCCCGGGTCACCACTTGCCGGCGCGGCGGAGCCGCTCGATGCGGCGCGTCAGCGTCCAGCGATAGAGGGGTCGCAGGCGATCGAGGAACAGCACGCCGTCGAGGTGATCGATCTCATGCTGCAGGGCGCGGGCAAGGAGTCCCTCGGCGTGGATCTCGCGCACGTCGCCGGTGCGGTCCATCGCGCGCACCGACATCCGCAGCGGCCGCGCCACGGTGGCCTCGAAGCCCGGCACGCTGAGGCAGCCCTCTTCCTTCAACTGCATGCCGTCGCACCCGAGCACTTCGGGGTTGATCAGCACGATCACGTCGCCCGGACGCTTGCCGGCCGAGAGATCGACGAGGCACACGCGCAGCGACTCGCCGATCTGCGGGGCCGCGAGTCCGACACCTGCTGCGCCGTGCATCGTCTCCTGCATGTCGTCGAGCAGCGTCTCGATCGCTGGCGTGAGCGCCTCGACGGGCCGCGCCGTGCGATGGAGCAGCGGATCGCCGTAGCGCAGGATGGGCCGGCGCATCGGAATCAGGCGCCTGTCGCCGCCGGGTGGAAGCGCTGCTGCACGCGCGTCTCGACGCGCGCCATCTGCGCGCGGATGTCGTCGAGCGTGTCGCCGCCGAACCGTTCGATGACGGCATCGGCAAGCACGAAGGCAACCATGGCCTCGGCGACGACGGCCGCCGCGGGGACGGCGCAGACGTCGCTGCGCTCGATGGCCGCAGGAGACTCCTGCATCGTCTGGAGATCGACCGAGCGGAGCGGCTTCATCAGCGTCGAGATCGGCTTCATGTAACCGCTGATGCGCAGGTCCTCGCCGTTCGTGACGCCGCCTTCGAGGCCACCGGCACGATTTGTCGGACGCACGACGCCAAGGCCCTGGGGCGTCGCATCCGCATCGGGCAGCACGATCTCGTCGTGGACCTGCGAGCCGGGCACCGACGCGACGCCGACGCCCTTGCCGATGCCGACCGCCTTGATCGCCGGAATGGACATCAGCGCCTGCGCCAGGCGCCCATCGAGCTTGCGGTCCCACTGCACGTACGACCCGAGGCCCGGGGGCAGGCCCCGGACGACGACCTCGAACGCGCCGCCGAGCGTGTCGCCCGCCGCGCGGGCCGCATCGATGGCCTCGATCATCTGCTGCTGCCGCGCCTCGTCCACGCAGTGCAGCGGCGATTCGTCGTCGAGCGCCGCGATCTGCTCGAACGTCACGGCGAGCGGATCGTCGAGGGTCACGGACCCGAGCGTGAACACGTGGCTGACGACGCGGACGTCGAGGGCCGCGAGCAACTGCCGTGCGAGGGCACCGGCCGCGACGCGTGCGGCCGTCTCGCGCGCGCTCGCGCGCTCGAGGATGTCGCGCATGTCCTCGCGGTCGTACTTGAGGGCACCGGCGAGGTCGGCGTGGCCCGGCCTCGGTCTCGTGACGGGAGCCCGCCGCGCGCCGGTGGCGTCGGCCGGCGCCTCGGGCCCCACGTGCATGGTCTGCTGCCAGTTCTTCCAGTCGCGGTTGCGGATCAGCATCGCCACGGGGCTGCCGAGCGTGTGCCCCTTGCGAACGCCGCTGAGGATCTCCGCCGTATCGGTCTCGATCTGCATGCGCCGTCCGCGGCCGTAGCCGAGTTGACGACGGCGCAGGTCGCGGCCGAGCGCGTCCTGGTCGATCGGGAGGCCGGCCGGCAGGCCTTCGACCATGGCGACCAGGGCTTGTCCGTGTGATTCACCTGCCGTGAGGAAGCGCAGCATTCAACCGAGGATTCTACACGCGCGACGCGGCGGGCGTGGTTCCGTCCCGTCGTAGTTCCTGCAGCGCCGTTCGAGGGCGTCCGTGGCAGTTTCGGCAGCAGGCCGTGCTGATTCATCCGCGATTGCGCGCGATTGGTCCCCATGGCGGATGGCGAGTTCCTTGCTCGAGGGGACGACATGCCGCCGATCGTCCCGACCGACGCGCCGCCGCGTGCGGGCCGACTGATCGAGGCCGCCGGCGGTCTCGTGGATCTGGCCACGGGCCTGCCCGCGCGCCTCGTCACCGAGCCGGCAGCGTGCGGCATCAGTACGCCGGCGGCTGCCGGCCGGTGGCCGGGCGAGACGGTCGTGGACGAATGGACGGCGCAGGACTGGCTCGGTCGCTGGCAGCAGCGGCGCCTGCTCGTGCCCGCGCCGAACGATTGCCGCGCCGCGACGGCTGCCACGGCGCCGCCGGCGGCAATCACTGACGGTGCGCGCGGCGATGCCATCGGGATCACGCGCGCGACGTACGACGAGTGGCTCGGTATCGCGGCGCACGCGCGCGCTGCCGGTCAGGTGCCGGTCCATGCGTCGATGCTCGCGCTCGTCCCGGCGTCGCGCCGGTTGCTGCCGCTCGTCGTCTGCGTGCCGGCGTCCGACCCGGTGGCGGCGCTGCCACATCTGGACGCATGCCTGGCACGTGGGGCGACCGTCGCGCTGCTCGTATCGCTGCCGGGCGACGGGTGCAGTTCGACGACGCGCGACGCGGCGTCCGATGCCTCTGCGCACGCGCAGGCAGGCATCCACATCCGCCAGCCAGACCACGCTGCCCGCATCCGCCACGTGCGCCGTGCGCTGCGGTCACTCCCGCGCGCGCCGCGCTGGCCCGCTGCCACATGGATTGCCCCGAGGGGTGGAGGTCGCCCTGCCATGACGCACCTGGAACTGCTCGACGTGAGCACGCAGATCGAGGACGCCCGACGCGACGACGAGGCCCTCGCCATGGCCTGCCGGGCGGCCCGACAGCACACCCGCGCGGATCACGCCGCGATCGTATTTGCTCCCCCCTCAGGGCCGCTCGTCGTGGTGGCGAGCGACGGCCCTGATGCCGGCGCGCCGCAGGCATGGAGCCAGTTGTGCCGAGACGATGGGCCGGCCGAGATCGTGTCGTCTGAGGGCTGGCACACGGCCGCGAGGCACGACCGAGACGACGGCGCCACCGTCTGGATCCATGGCCGTTGGCGCACGCGCGAGCACGGCACGGGCGTGTGTGAACTGTTGTCGGTGTTTGCCAGGCTCGTCGCGCCCCGGATTGCCGCGCGCCTCCCTCGCCCAGACCCTGGCGGGCTGGAGGACACCCTCGTTGGCAGCAGCATCGTCATGCACGACGTGCGTGCGCAGATCGCACTCGCGGCCCGTGCGCCATTTCCCGTGCTGATTCGCGGCGAGAGCGGATGCGGCAAGGAACTGGCGGCGCGCGCGATTCACGCACTCGGCCCGCGGCGCCATCGCCGCTGCGCGACGATCAACTGCGCCGCCCTGCCCGACGAGTTGATCGAGTCCGAGCTGTTCGGGCACGTGCGCGGCGCGTTCACCGGCGCCGCCACCGACCGCGCGGGCCTGTTCGACGATGCGGATGGAGGCACGCTGCTGCTCGACGAAGTCGGGGAACTCGGCGGGCGTGCGCAGGCAAAGCTGCTGCGCGTGCTGCAGGACGGCGAGGTCCGCCGGGTGGGCGAGAACCATGCCCGCCGCGTGGACGTCCGCGTGATCGCGGCGACAAACGCCTCACTCGAGGATGCCGTGCGCCGCGGCACCTTCCGCGCCGACCTGTTCTATCGGCTCGACGTCGTCCGCGTGCGGATGCCGGCCCTGCGCGAGCGGCGCGAAGACATCCCCGGGCTCGCGCAGCACTTCTGGCGCGACTGCACCGCACGTGTCGGCAGCCGTGCCCGGCTCGAGGGGCGGGCGCTCGAAGCGCTCGTGGGCTTCGACTGGCCGGGCAACGTCCGTCAGTTGCAGAACACGCTTGCGGCGCTGGCGGTGCGGGCGCCGGCCCGGGGGCGCATCGGCGTGGACGACCTGCCGCCGGAGATTCGTCGCCACGGTGTCGAGGGCGCCGACGGCTGGCGCGGCGGCCTCGACGCGGCACGCCGCGAGTTCGAGGCGACCTACGTCCGCGAGGCGCTCACACGCGCCGGTGGCCGGCCGTCGATGGCGGCGCGCGACCTCGGCGTGTCGCGACAGGGCCTCAGCAAGCTCGTGCGGCGCCTGGGCCTGGAGGATGAAACGCCCGGCCAGCGGCTGCCGTAAGGACGGCCGATGCGGAATGGAACATTTCAGCAGTTGCGGTGTCCAACAAGACATCGGTACGCTCAGGAGGTGACTGCAGGGTGGCAGGGGAAGTCTCGATGAAGCCCGTCACGCTCGACTGGTCAGGTGTCAGCGATGCGGAGGCCGCGTTGGTCGCGGGCTGTCTCGCGGGCGACGAGCGTGCCTGCACCGAGCTGGTGGAAACGCACCAGCGAATGGTGTTCCAGCTCGCGTTCCACCTCCTTGGCGACAAGGAGGAAGCGCTCGACCTGTCGCAGGACGTGTTCCTCACCGTCTTCCGCATGCTCGATCGCTTCCGCGGACAGTCGGCCCTCCGCACCTGGATCTACCGCATCGTCGTCAACCAGGCTCGCAACCGGCAGCGCTGGTGGCGCCGCCGCTTCAAGTCGGCGCAGGTCCCGCTCGACGTGCACGTTTCCGAGCACGGCGAGCTGTCGTCGCCGCGCGACGACTGCGGCCCCGAGCGCCTGCTACGCCAGAAGGAGCAGGCCGATCGCGTGTGGCAGGCGCTGCGCGAGTTGCCGTTCGACCAGCGGACCGCGCTCGTGCTGCGCGAGATCGACGGCCTCAGCTACGACGAGATCGGCTATTCGCTGAACGTCGCGGTCGGCACGGTGAAGTCGCGTTTGGCACGGGCGCGCCAGTTGTTGCGCGCGGAGCTGCAGGGGTCATGACGACGAGAGCGTGCGCCACGGTGTCGGGGTTGCTGTCGGCCTATCGTGACGGCGAATTGCCCGTGGCCGAGCACGTCCTCGTGTGCCAGCACCTGCACGAGTGCGAGGCGTGCCGCGAGGAACTCGACGGGCTGGACGACCTCTCGGCACTGTTGCGTGGGCGCGCGGCGCGGGCCTCGGCGGTCGTGGGCGACGAGCCGACCCGCCACGGACTTGCCGGCGCCATCGTGAGCCGCGTGCTGGCCGAACAGGAGCAGTCGTGGCCGGTGAGGGCCCGCGAGGCCTTCGAGGACATGCACCTCGTGTGGGCCGGACTCTGCGCCACCGCAGCCGTGGTGATCTGCGCCGGCCTTGCCGCCGCACTCGTCCTGCTGGCGCCGGCCGAGCAGCGTGGCGACTCGCTGCGCGCGATGGTCGCGATGCTCGCCTCGCCTGGCACCGACAGGGATCCGCTGCCGCTCGCCCCGGGCGTGCAGGCCCCGCGTGTCTCGGCCGAGGCCATCACGCCGTTCATGCTCGCCAACGACCTCACGCGGTCGTCACGGCACGAGGAGGTCGAGCTCGCCCTCTCGGCCATCGTCACGCGCGAGGGTCGCATCGAGCAGGCCCGCGTGCTCGACGGCACGGCGACCGCCTCGCTCGTGCAGTCGCTCGAGGACGTCGCGCGGTTCCAGCCTGCGAGCCGTGCCGGCACGCCGGTGGCGGTGAGCCTCGTCTGGCTCGTCAGCCACACCACCGTGCGGCCCGACATGGTCAAGCCGCAGTCGGCGCGCCGCCTCCCGTCGCACGTCTCGACCTAGCCACCGCAGCACATCGACAGCCAACCTGCAGGCGTCGACTTCCGGAGCGACGCTCAGCGCCGATCGGGCCCGGCGTTTGCCGCCTCAGGCAGCCGCACTTCCAGCGTCGCGAGGTTCGCGAGGCTGTCCGTGGCGCGCAGCACGATGGGGCCGTCGCCGAGATCGGCGGTGGGCACCGTGAAGCGCTCGCGCAGGCCGTCGAGCACGCCGTCATCGGGGAACACCGCCCGCCAGCGTCCATCTGCAAGCAGCACGTCCACGCGTTCGATCGTGGAGGCCGCATCGACGACCTCGAAGGCGATGGCCGCCGCGCGCGTCGCGGTGCGCGGGCGTGATGCGGGTGCGCGGTTCGCGCCGGCGTCGGTGGCCTCGACGAGCGCGCCTTCGAGCACGCGAATCGCCGGCGGGGTGTTGTCGATGGTGATGGGGCCCGCCTCGCGCTCGGCCTGCAATGCCGTGCCGGCCGGGTTGGCGCGCGCGTCGGTCGCCACGACCCTCACGAGATAGCGCGCGTCGGGCAGGCGCGACGTGTCCCATGTGTAGACGCTGTCGACGAGGTCCTTGTCGAGCAGCCGCCACTCGGTGGAGCCGGTACGGCGGAGCCACACCTGATAGCGCAGGTCGTCCCTGTCGGGATCGCTGGCGTCCCACTGGAACGTCTGGAATCCCTTCTGGAACAGTCGGCGCCCGACGGACGCGGTCGTGCTCGTGGGCGTGGCAGCCGCAATGGCCTGGTCGCGAGCCGGGGCTGGCGTGGTGGACTGGAAGCCGGCGAGATCGGGCGGCTCCTGAGTGCCGAACGGCTGCTGGAACACCACGCCCGGCGGGTGCACGGTGACGCTCGTGAAACGGGGCCGCTGGTTGCGCGGCAGGTAGGTCAGCGTCACGCCGTCGAGGGCGGCCGCGCCCGCGAGGTCCACTTTCAGCTGCAGGTAGCGCGCGGCGGGGCTCGCCACGCGGAGCACGCCATCGTCGTCGCGCACCGGCACCCAGTCGGCCCACGTGTCGTCGGGCGTGGAGGTGTTGCCGCTGCGAGTGGCAAAGGCCACGCGGCTGCCCTGGGGGCGATCGCCTTCCCAGCGCAGGAGGCCCCAGTTGGCGCCTGTCGTCGCATCCTTCACCTCGGACGTGTAGCTGCCGGTTGCTGCCGTGGCGCCCGACAGCTCGATGACCTTGCCGGGGTTCGATGCCGTCAGCAGGTAGCGGTCGCCCCGGGGGATGATCCGCGTCAACTGGCGCGCCGGCACCTGGGCGATGCGTGCCATCCGCACGGGGTCGCCCTCGAGCGCGTACACGACGCCGTTGTCGGCGGCCACCAGGATGCGGCCGTCGGCAGCCACCGTGATGTCGAAGGGCAGTTCGCCGGTGGCTTCCCAGTAGGTGTCCACGAGGCCGTCGGCGTCGAGTCGGTAGACCGCACCGCGCGGGGCACTCGTGGTGCCGGTCGCCTGTCCGGACGTCGCGGGCGTCACGGTGGTCGAGTCGCCGATGGCGACGATGGTGACTTCAGTGGACACCTGCGGAGTCGGTGCGGTGGCGGGTGAGGCTGCCGGAGGTGCGGCAGCACTCGGCGCGGCCCCGCCGGGCGACACGGCCAGCACCCACGTCGCGCCGTTGCCTGCGCGACGAATTGCCTGGACCTGCGTGTACGGGCCGTCGAGCAGCGCGAAGGCGCGGCCGTCGGGCGGCACGCGATAGAGGCGGCCCGGGCTGTCGGTGCCGACGAGCAGTTCGCCGCGGTCGTCCACGCTGATGGCGGTGACGTTGGCGGCGGCGCTCTCGAACACCGTCTTCGGGGACGAGCCGTCCTTCTCGAGGCGATAGACGCGGCCCTTGCCGCCGGTGGCGACGTAGACGCGCTGCCGGCCATCGACGGCGAGTGCCCAGACGTAGGTGTCCTCGGGATCGAAGAACACCGTGGCGGTCCCGTCCCGCGCCACGCGATAGACCTTGCCGTCGGGGGATGTCGCCGCGAGCAGGGCGTCGCCATGCCAGGCGACGGCGTGGACCTGCAGTTCGTCGCTGTCCCACAGCACGCGGGTCTGCTCGCCCTCGACGGCAATCACCTGGCCCTCGTTGCCGCTTCCGACGTACAGCGTGCCGTCGGGGCCCGCGACCGCCGACCACAGGGCGGGGGACGGGTCCTCGTGGAGCACGCGCACGGCCGGCCCGAGCATGAGGCGGCCAGCGCGCGTGACGGCGACCTGCTCGCCGCGCCCGGCCATCCAGTGTTCGCTGCTCGTGATCTCCCAGCGCGAGGGGCCGGCGGCGCGGAGCGGCAGCGTGGCCAGGGCCGCAGTCGCGGCCACGGCCAGGAACAGGCGATGGCGATGTGTCATGAAATGTTTACGGAACGAGGGGAGTGATGGCGAGGGTGCGCTGGCCGGTGGCGACGGCGTCGGCCGGCAGTTCCCACTCGCCGAGCACGTCCTGGTCGAGGCTCGTGGTCACGACGCCCGGGGAGGCACCGAGCACGCTGATGACCGTGCCGGGCAGCGCCGGCAGGTCGCGGCCGTTAACCACCGACCCGGCCGCGGGACGCGTCAGGCGGACGTACCAGCGATCGCCGCGCCGGGCATCGTTGAGCAGCTTGACGAGCTCGTCGAGGCTGCGTGCCTGTTCGAGCGACCGGCGGCGGCCTTCGAGCTGCGCCAGCGAGGCGCCGTCGATGATCTGGAGCTGCAGCGGTCCCTGCGCGGTGGACGGAATCGGCACCTGCAGCCTGTGGAGCTGCGGCGTGCTGCGGAAGCTCCGCGTCTCGACCATCAGCGTGACGGTGTCTCCGGCGCGCGGCCGCGGATCGGCAACCCAGGCGCGATCGAGGCGGGTCGACCGCTGCCGTTCGTCGGTGCGCAGCGCGAGCGTGATGGGCCCGACCTGCGGCGTGCCGAGGTCGCTCCGGAGCACCGCGGCAAGCGGCGCGGCAAGGGAGGCGGCCGCGTTGACGACCGCCGCATCGCCGCCGAACACGTCGTCCATGCGCAGGGTCGCGTTGCCGACCGCGGCGGTGCCCTTCAGGTGGATGGTGGACACGCCGACTTCGCGCTGGTAGGACTGCAGGACGTTTGCCACCGACGCAAACAGGATGAGCGGCGAGAACAGCTGGTCCTCGGCGATCTCGAACGCGAAGTGCCGAGCCGGGCCATCGTTGGCCTCGAGGGCGACGGTCACCGGGATCGTGCGCGGCGTCGCGCCGAGGGTGCCGGCAATCGCGGTGGCGCGATCCTGATCCATCACGCCGAGAACCTCGCCGATCCGCGCGAGCTTGATCGAGTTGAGGAGGCTGGGAATCACCGCCACCACGTGGGCGCGCGTCATCGGCATCTGCGCGGGGCCGAGATTGAAGAACGGGTGCCCGAACGCGAGCACGCGCGTGCCGTCCACGCGGGTCACCGTGCCCGTGGCGCCGAGCGAGAGGTCGCCGCGGGCCAGGCTCACGCCGACGGCATCCCCGGCCGCGAGCGGACTGGCATCCACGGCGTCGGCCGTCGTCGCCACGGCCCCGCCGCCGGAGGCCGGGACGAACCCCGCGGCGGCAAACGTGTCGGCGAGCCATGTGCCCGCCGGCGTCGAGAACCCGCTCATCGTCAACGGCGTGGCGATGGGGCGGAGCATTGGCGCTGCGGACGCCTCGACGCCGAAGCCTGCGAGCGTGGACCCGGCAACCGCGGCGCCGCCGTGCCCGGGAATCGATGCGAGGAAGGCCTGGCGCAAGGCGTCGGCCGTGAGCGGCGTGTCGAGCGGCAGGGCCGCAACGGCACGCGCACGCGCGGTCGCGCCGGCGGCCGTTGCATCCTCCATTTCCGCAATCGGCGTGATGCCGGCGATGGGCGCCTTCGCGAACTGGCCGAGGGAGTACGCCACGGCGCCGACAAGCCGGCCGTCGATGTAGACGGGGCTGCCGCTCATGCCCGCGATGACGCCCGTGTGCTCGAGGCCGGCCCCCTCGAGCCGCGCGAGGATGACCTGGCGCTTCGGGCCGATCACGCCGTCGAGCACGCCGAGGATGTGCGCCTTGAACGTCACCCGTTCGCCGCCGTCCATGCGCGTGATCCCTTCGCCGACGTGACCGCGCCGGAGCTCGGAGACGGGAAAGGTGGTGGTGCGCGCCGGCAGTGGTGCCACACAGAGCACGACTGCCAGGGACGCCGCGAGCGCGGCACGGAAGGGGCTGGCCATCACGGAAGCGGAGCCGAACAAGATGAGTCGGTTATGACACGCGGTCGATCGACGGTCAAGCAAGCAGAACAGTCGGCCTTCGTCATGCGGCCGTCGGCCCTCGTCACGCGGCGTCGGCCTTCGTCACGCGGCGTCGGCCTTCGTCACGCGCCCGTCGGCCGACGCGCCTCACAGGAGTGACCGTACTCGGTACCCGGCACCCGGCGGCGAGCGTCATACCTTGGACGAACGTTGACGATGTTCGGACGAGTCTGGTAGCGTTGCGCTCGACATGCGGGGCCTTGCCGCGTTTCCCTTCGTCGATGGGCAGTCCTGCCACCGCCTCCCGTTCACGGGTCGCTATTGGTGGTGGTCTGGCTCCAGCGCCGAGGGGGCGGCCGTCTAGCCGCGCATCGACCAGTACAGGTTCGCAGGTCCTGGCGCCCCTTCGGCAACCGCCGAACGGGCGCTTTTTGTGTTTGCACGACCGAATCCCGAATCCCGAATCCCGAGCCCCGAATGAGAGGCAAGACCGTGAAACTCGTGGCCACGCTGGCCGACATCGCTGCCGACGCACTGCCCGAGGTGAATGCGGCCGCGTTGCGGACGGCCGACCTCGTCGAGTTCCGGCTCGACTGCCTGCCGTCGGCTTCCATCACCGACATGCTCGGGGAGGCTGCGTCGCGGGCCATCGTGACGTGCCGCCCGGTGCGCGAAGGCGGGCGCTTCACGGGTGACGAAGCCACGCGCGAGCGCGTGCTGCGCGAGGCGCTCGACGCCGGTGCGGCGTACGTGGACGTCGAATGGGATGCGTCGTTCGGCGATGCGCTGATTGCCGCGCACCCGGGGCGCGTCGTCCTCTCGCGTCACGACTTTGCCGGCATGCCCGACGACCTCGCCGGCATTGTCGGCGCAATGGCGTCGCGGCGGCCCGCGGTGGTCAAGGTGGCGGTGACGCCGGCACGGCTCGGCGATCAGCTGCAGTTTCCCCTCGCGAGGGCCGCGGCTGGCGGGCTGCCCGTCGTGCTGATTGCGATGGGCGCGGTGGGTGTGCCCTCGCGCGTGCTCGCGCAGCAACTCGGGTCGTGCTGGACATACGGC
Source organism: uncultured Luteitalea sp. (assembly GCA_934541105.1). GTDB lineage: Bacteria > Acidobacteriota > Vicinamibacteria > Vicinamibacterales > Vicinamibacteraceae > Luteitalea. Next base: position 381,364 of record CAKTDA010000004.1, read on the forward strand.
GGCGCCGCAGTCGCCCCGGGGCAGGTGCGGCCGGAGATCATGCGGGCGCGCTATCGCGTGGGGTCGCACACGGCCGGGACACGCGTGTTCGGCGTTGCCGGTCGGCCGATCTCGCACTCGTGGTCGCCGACACTGCACAACGCGGCGCTCCAGGCCCTCGGCCTCGATGCCGTGTACGTGCCGTTCGAGCCGCACGACATCGACGACCTGCTCGAGGCGGCCGATGCCTTCGCGGTGCAGGGCCTCAGCGTCACGGCGCCGTTCAAGCTCGACGCCCTTGCGCGTGCATCGGTTGCCGATCCGCTTGCCACGCGTCTCGGTGCCGCCAACACGCTGACGCGCGTCCCGGGCGGCTGGGCGGCGTCGAACACGGACGTCGAAGGATTCCTCCTGCCCCTGCGGCCACGCCTCGCGCTGCGTGGTGCGCGTGCGGCCGTCCTCGGCGGCGGAGGCGCCGCGAGGGCCTTGGTCGCGGGCCTGCACGCGGAGGGCGCCGTCGTGACCGTCCACGCACGGCGGCCGGACCAGGCGGCCTCGCTCGTCGCCCTCGGCGCGGTCGCCGGCAGCTGGCCGCTCCCGGCCGGCAGCTGGGACCTGCTCGTGAACACGACGCCGGTCGGCACGGCTCCCGACGTCGAGGCCACACCCGTGGACGCCGCCAGCCTCGCCGGCGGCCGGCTCGTGTACGACCTCGTCTACAACCCCGGACGCACGCGCCTGCTGCGCGATGCCGAGGCCGCCGGTTGCGACACGCTCGGCGGCCTCGAGATGCTGATTGCCCAGGCCGCTGCGCAGCTGGCCACCTGGTGCGACGTCGCCCCGCCAGTGGACGCGATGCGCGCCGCCATCCATGCCGAGGCGCCGCACCTGGCGCTGCGGCCGGAGACCCCATGCCCGCGATGACCCAGACAACCTTCGACGAGTTCGTGGATCTCGCGGGGCGCGGCACGTTCGTGCCCGTGTGCCGCGAGCTGCTGGCCGACCTGCTCACGCCGGTGTCCGCCTTCCTGCGGGTCGCGGAACATTCCGATTACGCGTTCCTGTTCGAGAGCGTCGAAGGGGGCGAGCAGGTCGCCCGCTACTCCTTCCTCGGCAAGGATCCCTTCCTCGTGCTCCGCGCCCGGCACGGCAAGGCCATCGTCGAGCAGGGCGGCCAGGTCACCGAGCTCGACGAGAGCTTCGTCGCGGCGCTGCGTCGGCTCATGGCAGAGTACCGCTCGCCGTTCGTGCCGGGACTGCCGCGCCTCACCGGCGGCGCCGTCGGCTTCTTCGGCTACGACGCGGCGCCGCACTTCGAGCCGGCGCTCGCCGACGTCTGGACGACGTACGGCGACGCGCAGGATCCGCGCGACGAAGCCGCGTTCATGCTGTTCGACACGGTGCTGGCCTTCGACCACGTCAAGCACCGCATCCTGCTCATCGCCAACGCGCGCATCTCGCCGAGCGACGACCTCGCCTCGCTGTACCAGTTCGCGTGCGCCCGCCTCGACTTCCTCCAGCGCGAGCTGGAACAGGCGCACACGGAGCCGATGGCGGCATCGAGCGCCACGCCCGAGCCGCCGCAGGTCACCGCGCGCACGAGCCGCGCGGACTTCGAGCAATCGGTCCGCCGGGCGCAGGAGTACATCACGAGCGGCGACGTCTACCAGGTGGTGCTCTCGCAGCGCTTCGACGTGCAGCTCGAGGCGGATCCCTTCACGGTCTACCGCGCGCTGCGGCACGTGAACCCGTCGCCCTACATGTACTTCATCCGCGTCGGCGAGCTGTCGATCGTCGGCTCCTCCCCCGAGATGCTCGTGCGCGTCGAGGCCGGCCAGGCCGAGACGCACCCGATTGCCGGCACGCGGCCGCGCGGCCGCACGCACGAGGAGGACCTGCGGCTCGGCGAGGAACTCAAGCGCGACGAGAAGGAGCGCTCCGAGCACGTGATGCTCGTGGATCTCGGGCGCAACGACCTCGGGCGCGTGTGCCAGTACGGCTCGGTGCGCGTGCCGCAGTTCATGACGCTCGAGCGCTACTCCCACGTGATGCACCTGGTGTCGCGCGTCGTCGGCACGCTTGCCGACGATGCCGACAGGCTCGATGCGCTCGTCTCGTGCTTCCCGGCGGGCACCGTGTCGGGCGCGCCGAAGATCCGGGCCATGGAGATCATCGCCGAGCTCGAAGGGCAGCCGCGCGGCGTGTACGCGGGCGCCGTGGGCTATCTCGACTTCGCCGGTGACCTCGACTTCTGCATCGCCATCCGCACGGTCTGGATGCGCGACGGCACCGCGTTCGTGCAGGCCGGTGCCGGCATCGTCGCCGACAGCCATCCGGCTGCCGAGTACGAGGAGACCCTCAACAAGGCGCGCGCCGTGCTCGGTGCGCTCGAACTCGCCCAGTCGCTCGGGCGCCACGGCGGGTAGCGATGGTTCTGCTGATCGACAACTACGACTCGTTCACGTTCAACCTGGCGCAGTACCTCGGCGAGCTCGGGGCGACGGTCGCCGTGCATCGCAACGACCGCGTGACGATGGCGGACGTCGCCGCGATGAAGCCGTCACACATCGTCATCTCGCCGGGTCCGGGGCGGCCGGAGGACGCGGGGATCTCCGTGGACGTGATTCGCACGTTCGGCCCGACGATCCCGACGCTCGGCGTGTGCCTCGGGCACCAGGCGCTCGGGTACGCATTCGGCGGCCAGGTCGTCGGTGCGGCGGTGCTCATGCACGGCAAGACGTCCGACGTCGAGCACGACGGCAAGGGCGTGTTCCGCGACATCCCGCAGGGCTTCACCGCTGCGCGGTACCACAGCCTCGTGGTGTCGCCCGAGGGCCTGCCGGACGAACTCGAGGTCACGGCGCGTACGGTCAACGACGGCACCGTGATGGGGCTGCGCCACCGCGCGTATCCGCTGCACGGGGTGCAGTTCCACCCCGAGTCGGTGCTCACCGGCCCGGGACACCAGCTGCTGCGCAACTTCCTGGAGATCTGATGTTCGCGCCCCTGCTCGAGAAGCTGCAACGGCACGACGCGCTCACGACCGACGAAGCCGCCGGCGCCATGGCCGCGATCATGCGCGGCGAGGCCACACCCGCGCAGATTGCCGCGCTGCTGATGGCACTGCGATCGAAGGGGGAGCGCCCGGAGGAGCTCGTCGGCCTTGCCCGTGCGATGCGCGCGGCCGCCGTCCCGCTGCCGCGGCAGTTCGACGACGTCTTCGACACCTGCGGCACCGGCGGCGACAACGCCGGCACGGTGAACGTCTCGTCGATGGCCGCCGTCGTCGTTGCGGCCTGCGGCGTTCGCGTCGCCAAGCACGGCAACCGCTCGGTGTCGAGCCGCTGCGGGAGCGCCGACGTCTTCGAGGCGCTCGGGGTCAACGTCACGGCGTCGCCAGCCGTCGTCGCGCGGTGCCTCGAGGAGGCCGGGATCGCGTTCCTGTTCGCGCCGACCTTCCATCCCTCGATGCGGCACGCCGCGCCGGTACGGCGTGAACTCGGCGTGCGCACCGCGTTCAACCTGCTCGGCCCGCTGACGAACCCGGCAGGCACCACGCGTCAACTCGTCGGTGTGCCGCGCCCCGAGCTCGCCGAACTCGTGGCGCGTGCGCTCGGGCTGCTGGGCTCGGCCCACGTGTGGGTCGTGCATGCCGCGGACGGCCTCGACGAACTGTCGACGACGGGTTACACGAAGGTGTCCGAATGCCGGCAGGGCCTGCTGCGCACGTTCTTCGTCCACCCGTCGATGTTCGGCCTGCCGAAGGCGTCCGCGGATCAGCTGCGCGGTGACGATGCGGCACACAACGCGGCGGTCGCGCGCGCCGTGTTTGCGGGCGAGCCGGGGCCCGTGCGCGACATCGTGCTGCTCAACGCCGGCGCGGGCCTGCTCGTGGCGGGCAAGGCCGGGACCATCACCGAGGGGATTGCGCAGGCGTCTGCCGCGATCGACGACGGTCGCGCAGCGGCGACGCTGGAGCGGCTCGTCACGGTGTCGCACGCTCCCGTGGAGGCCGGCGCATGAACGCGCACGAGATGCCTTCGGTGCTCGACGCCATCGTTGCCGCGGCGTACCGGCGGGTCGAGGCCGCGCGCGAACGCGTGAGCCTGGCCGACCTCGAACGACGCCTGCCCGATCGGAGGCGCACCTTCGAGCACTCGCTGTCGCTGCCGGGCATCCGCGTCATCGCCGAGTGCAAGCGGCGGTCGCCGTCGCGCGGCGTCCTGCGCCCCGACTACGACCCGGTCGCCATCGCGCGGCAGTACGCCGCCGCCGGCGCCGCGGCCGTGTCCGTTCTCACGGAGCCGGGCTTCTTCGATGGCGACCTCGAGCACCTCGCTGCCGTCCATGCAGCGCAGCCGGACCTGCCCCTGCTGCGCAAGGACTTCGTGGTGGACGAGTACCAGCTTGCGGAGGCGGCGGTCGCTGGCGCCTCCGCCGTGCTGCTCATCGTCGCGGCGCTCGAGCAGGCGGCGCTCACGCGGCTGCTTGCCTATGCCGAGCAGATCGGCATCGACGTCCTCACCGAGGTCCACGACGAAGACGAAGCCTCGCGCGCGATCGATGGGGGCGCCCGCATTGTCGGGGTCAACAACCGCAACCTCAAGACGCTCGCCGTGTCGATCGAGACGGCGTTCCGCGTCGCACCGCTGATTGCGTCCGCGCAGGTGCGCGTTGCCGAGAGCGGGCTGCGGACGGGAGCCGATCTGGCGTCGCTGTCGGCGTCGGGCTATCACGCGTTCCTGATTGGTGAGCGGTTCATGACCGATGCCAATCCCGGTGCGGGCCTTGCGCGCGTCACCGCCGAGGCGACGGCGGCGGCTGGAGCGCAGGCGTGACGCGCGTCAAGATCTGCGGCATCACGTCCCCGGAGGACGCGCACATGGCCGTGGAGGCGGGTGCCGACGCGCTGGGGATGATCTTCTGGCCGGGCAGCCGGCGCGTGGTGGACGTGGACACCGCACGCGAGATCACGCGGAGCCTGCCGCCGCTCATCGCAACGGTCGGCGTGTTCGTGGACGCGTCACCGGATGACGTGCGGGACGTGGCCGATGCCGTGGGTTTGTCGGCGGTGCAGCTGCACGGCAACGAGCAGGCGGGTGACTGGGCGCGCTTTCCGCGTCCCGTGCTGAAGGCGCTGACGCTCGACGCGTACGCGGCCAGCCCGTGGCGGACGGCCCGGGCGGCGATCCTCGTGGATGCCGACGACCCGGTGGCGCGGGGCGGCACGGGCAGGACGGTGGACTGGGAGGCGGCCCGCGCGATCGCGGCGACGCGGCCGCTCGTGCTCGCCGGCGGACTGACGCCGGCAAACATCGCGTCGGCCGTGGAGCAGGTGCGGCCCTGGGGCGTGGACGTCTCGTCGGGCGTGGAGCAGTCACCCGGCATCAAGGACGCAGACAAGGTGAGGGCCTTCGTGCAGGCGGTGCGAGCCGCCGGCCGGTGATGGTGGACGACGTGACAATGACAACGACACAGCAGAGCGTGGGCCGCCCGGTGTTCGGGCGGCGTGATCCAGACGCGCGCGGCTACTTCGGCGAGTTCGGCGGGCGCTTCGTGCCCGAGACGCTCGTGGCGCCCGTCGAGGAACTGACGGCGGCGTACCTGACGGCCCGCAGGGAGGCGGCGTTTGTCGAGGAGTTCGAGCAGCTCCTGCGGCAGTTCGTCGGGCGGCCGACGCCGCTCTACGAGGCGGCCCGCCTGTCGGAGGCCTGCGGTGGCGCGACGATCCTGCTGAAGCGGGAGGACCTCGCCCACACCGGCGCCCACAAGATCAACAACGCGCTCGGGCAGGCGCTGCTCGCGCGGCGCATGGGCAAGCGCCGCATCGTCGCCGAGACCGGAGCCGGGCAGCACGGCGTGGCCACGGCAACGGTCTGCGCGCTGCTCGGCCTCGACTGCGTCGTCTACATGGGTGTCGACGACATGGCGCGGCAGGCGCTCAACGTCTTCAGGATGCGGATGCTCGGTGCCGAGGTGCGCGGCGTGGACGCGGGATCGCGCACGCTGAAGGACGCCATCAACGAGGCGATGCGCGACTGGGTCGCGTCGGTCCGCGACACGTACTACCTGCTCGGGTCGGCGCTCGGCCCGCACCCGTATCCGCTGATGGTGCGCGAGTTCCAGTCGGTGATCGGCGAGGAGGCCCGCACCCAGTGCCTCGCGCAGTACGGCCGCCTGCCCGATGCCGCCATTGCGTGCGTCGGTGGCGGCAGCAATGCCATGGGCCTGTTCGACGCGTTCGTCGCGGACGCCGGCGTGCGGCTCGTGGGTGTCGAGGCCGGCGGCGAGGGCATCGTCGCCGGGCGGCATGCGGCGCGATTCGCGGGCGGCACGCCCGGTGTGCTGCACGGCACGCGCACGTACCTGCTCCAGGACGACGCGGGTAACGTCGAGCTGACGCATTCGATTTCCGCAGGACTCGACTACGCAGCCATCGGTCCCGAGCATGCGGACCTGCTGCAGCAGGGACGCGCCGAATACCGGTACGCCACGGACCCGGAGGCGCTCGCGGCATTCCAGCGTCTCGGACGCCTCGAGGGCATCCTGCCGGCGCTGGAGTCGGCACACGCGATTGCGGCCGTCGAAGCCGTGGCGCGCGAGGCCGGCACCGACGGGCTCGTCATCGTCAACCTCTCGGGCCGGGGCGACAAGGACGTCCAGAGCATCCAGCACCTGCTGGAGGGGCAGGCATGAGCACTCGACTCGAACGGGCATTTGCCGACATGAAGGCGCAGGAGCGCACGGGCCTCGTCGCGTTCATCTCCGGCGGCGATCCGACGCTCGAGCGATCGGCCGAGGTGATCCGGGCCGTGGACGACGGGGGAGCCGACGTGATCGAGATCGGCGTGCCGTTCTCCGATCCGCTTGCCGACGGGCCCGAGATCCAGCGGTCGTCGGAACGTGCGCTGCGCGCGGGTACGACGCTGCGCGGCGTGCTCGACATGGTCGGCGACATCAGGACGACCGTCGCCGCGCCGCTCGTCCTCTTCAGCTACGCGAATCCTGTCGTGCGCTTCGGTGTCGATGCATTCGCGGCGCGCGCGGCGGAGGTCGGCGTGGACGGCGTCCTCCTGCTCGACCTGCCGATCGAGGAAGCGGGGCCGACGCGCGACGTCCTCGTGCGCCACGGGCTCGCACCAATCTTCCTGCTGTCGCCGACGACGACGCCGGAGCGCATTGCACGGGCGGACGCGCTCGGCCAGGGCTTCCTGTACGCGATCTCGCGGCTCGGCGTCACGGGCGTGCGCGAGCAGGTCGCAACCGACGCGCAGGAACTCGTCGCGCGCATCCGCAGCCACGCGAGGCTGCCGCTCGCGCTCGGGTTCGGGTTGTCGCGGCCCGAGCACGTGCAGGACGTCGGGCGATATGCCGATGCCGCGGTCGTCGGCAGCGCGCTGGTGGCCCAGATCGCGAAGCACGGCGACTCGCCGCGGCTCGCCGACGAGGTGCGCGGCTTCGTGCGCTGGCTGCGCGGCGGAGCGGCGGCATGAACGACCCGGACTGGCGCATGCGCGAACTGCGCGACCGCATCGACGCGCTCGACGAGGAGATCGTGGCGCTGTTGAATGCGCGCGCGTCGTGTGCGCTGGAGATTGGCGAGATCAAGAAGGCGGCCGGGCTGGCGATCTACCAGCCGGGCCGCGAGAAGGACGTGCTCGATCACGTACGGCGCGTCAATGGCGGGCCGCTCGACGGCGACGCGATGATGCGGCTGTTCGAACGCATCATCGACGAAGCGCGCCGCCTCGAGCGCACCGTGGGCAAGTAGGGCGCGGTCGGCGAACACGCCCGCAGCATCGCTTGGAAGGAACTGTCACATGGTCGTGGTGATGCAGGAACGCGCGAGCGAGGAACAGATCCAGCGCGTTGTCGCGCAACTGGTGCAGATGGGATTCGACGTGCACCGGTCGACGGGGTCGCTCCGTACCGTGGTCGGTGCGGTGGGCGGCGAAGGGAAGCACGATCCGCGGCTGCTCGAGGTGCTCGACGGCGTGCAGGAGGTGATGCGGATCACCGAGCCCTACAAGCTCGCGAGCCGCACGTTCAAGCCGGAGGACACGGTCATCACGGTCGGCGACCTGCGGATCGGCGGCGATGAAGTCATCGTGATGGCCGGGCCGTGCTCGGCCGAGAGCGAGACCCAGGTGATGCGCACCGCCGAGGCCGTGCGGCGTGCCGGCGCCAGGATCCTCCGCGGCGGCGCGTTCAAGCCGCGGAGTTCGCCATATGCGTTCCAGGGGCTCGGCGAGGCCGGGCTGCAGCTGCTGCGCGCGGGTGCCGACGCGCACGACCTCGCGCTCGTGTCGGAAGTGATGGACGCGAGCCAGATCGCCCTGATGGACGCCTACGTGGACATCTACCAGGTCGGCGCGCGGAACATGCAGAACTTCACGCTGCTGCGCGAACTCGGCAAGGTGCGCAAACCCGTGCTGCTCAAACGCGGCATCTCGGCGACGATCGAGGAGTGGCTCCTCTCGGCCGAGTACGTGCTCGCCGGCGGCAACATGGACGTCATCCTGTGCGAGCGCGGCATCCGCACGTTCGAGAGCTACACGCGCAACACCCTCGACATCTCGGCAATCCCGGTCGTCAAGTCGCTCAGTCACCTGCCGATCTTCGTGGACCCGAGCCACGGCACGGGCCGCCGCGACAAGGTCGCGCCGATGGCGCGGGCCGCGGTCGCCGCGGGGGCCGATGGCCTGCTGATCGAGGTGCACTGCGATCCCGACAATGCCCGCAGCGACGGCGCGCAATCGCTGTTCCCCGGCCAGTTCGACCGCCTGATGGCTGAACTCCGGATCATCGCGCCAGCCATCGGCCGGAGCATCTGCCAGCAGGCGCAGGTGCGTCGCGGTTGGGGCCAGTGAGCGAGCCCGCGCCGTTCGGCCGCGTGCTGCTTGCCGGGTGCGGCCTCATGGGCGGGTCGCTCGGGCTCGCGATCCGGGCGGTGTGGCCGGAGACGGTCGTCGAGGTGCTCGACCCGGCCGCCGACCCGCGCGTGCGCGATCACTTCACGCTCGTGTCCTCGCCGTCCGCGGCGGGGGCCGCCGATCTCGTGGTGCTCGGTGCGCCGGTGCTCGAGAACCTGCGCTTGTTCGACGCCCTCGCGCCGCACGTCGGTGCCCACACGGTGCTGACCGACCTGGGCAGCACCAAGGGCGCGATCCTCGCGCATGCACGCCGTCACCCGGATGTGTGCTTCGTCGGCGGTCATCCGATGGCCGGCAGCACGCACAGCGGCTTCGGCCACGCGCGCAGCGGGCTCTTCGTCGGCAGGCCGTGGATCCTGACGCCGGACGTCGATGGCAGGCACGGCGTGGAGGTCGTCGGCACGGCGCTCGCGCGGCTGACGCAACTGGTCGTCGGTGTCGGCGGCCGCGCCGTCGTCATGGGCGCCGACGAGCACGATCGTCTCGTGGCCTACGTCAGTCACCTGCCGCAGGTCGTGAGCAGCGCCCTCATGTCTGTCGTCGGCACGGCGGTGACCGGGGACGGCCTGCAGTTTGCGGGCCCTGGCCTCGCCGACACGACGCGTCTTGCGGGCAGCGCACCGGCCCTGTGGCGCGACATCCTTGCCACAAATGCCGACCACGTCGGGCAGGCACTTGCCGCGCTGCGCGACGCGCTCCCCGATGCGTCGATGCTCGCGGGCGACGCGCAAGGCATGCAGCCGCTCCTGCAGGATGGCCGCCGGTGGCGGACGGCTTTCGAGGGCCGGCCGACGATGCAGGCCGCGCCACCGGTGCTGCACCGTCCGGCGACGCGCACGTTCCTCGAAATGCGGGCACCCTCTCAGGTCGTGCCGTTCGCCTTCCCGGAGGTGGACGCCGTCGTGCGGCGCCTCGAACACGTGCCGGCGTCGCTCTACCGCTACCTGTACCGGGAGGTCGGTCGCCCGTGGCACTGGCTGGAGCGCCTCGACTGGAGTGACGCCCGCATCGTCGAGCACCTCGGGTCGGGCGGCATCGAGATCTGGATGCTCGCGGTCGCCGGCACGCCCGCGGGCTACTTCGAACTGCATCGGACGGCGCACGAGGTCGAGATTGCGTACTTCGGCCTGCTGCCGGAGTTCATCGGGCGACGACTCGGCCCGGCGCTCCTGACCGTTGCGGCCCGCGAAGCCTGGACGAGCGGTCCCGATCGCGTGTGGCTGCACACCTGCACGCTCGACCATCCCGCGGCGCTGCGCAACTACACGCGCGTGGGGTTCGCGCCGTACAGGCAGGAAGCCTTCGACGCGAAGATTCCGGGCTAGCAGGCCGGATCGCGCCGCCGGGGCATATACTCCGACGAGCATGGACAAGCGGATCGCCAGTGCCGACGAGGCCGTCGCCCTGGTGCCCGATGGCGCGACGATCATGATGGGCGGCTTCGGGCTGTGCGGCATCCCCGAGACGCTCATTGCGGCACTGCACCGCCGCGGCACGCGCGACCTCACGATCGTCAGCAACAATGCCGGCGTGGACGACTTCGGCATCGGCGTCCTGCTGCGTTCGCGCCAGGTGCGCAAGATGATCTCGACCTACGTCGGCGAGAACAAGGAGTTCGAGCGCCAGTTCCTCACCGGTGAACTCGAGGTCGAGCTGATCCCGCAAGGCACGTTCGCCGAGCGCATCCGCGCCGGCGGCGCAGGCATCGGCGGCTTCTTCACGCCCACCGGCTACGGCACGATCGTCGCCGAGGGCAAGGAGACGCGCGAGATCGACGGCGTGCACTACGTGCTCGAGGCGCCGCTGCGGGCCGACTTCGCGTTCGTCAAGGCACAGGCGGGCGACAGCCACGGCAACCTCGTCTACCGCCACACGGCGCGCAACTTCAATCCGGTGATGGCGACGGCGGCGCGCACGACGATTGCCGAAGTCGAGCAGCTCGTGGAGCCCGGAGGCCTCGATCCCGACGTCGTCGTGACGCCCGGAATCTTCGTCGAGCACATCCTGCGCGGTGGTCCGTACGAGAAGCGGATCGAGAAGCGCGTCACGCGGCAGGCGTCCTGAGGCGGGGAGCGTCGATCATGGGGACCGACAAGCGCGAACGCATCGTCAGGCGCGTCGCCGCGGAACTGAAGGACGGCGACTACGTGAACCTCGGGATTGGCCTGCCGACGCTCGTGGCGAACCACGTGCCGCCGGGCATCGACATCGTGCTGCATTCGGAGAACGGACTCCTCGGCGTCGGCCCGTATCCCGCCGAGGACGAAGTGGACGCCGATCTGATCAACGCGGGCAAGGAGACGGTCACCGCGCTGCCCGGCGCCGCGTTCTTCAACGGCGCCGAGTCGTTCGGCATGGTGCGCGGCGGCCACATCGACATCACCGTGCTCGGTGCGCTCGAGGTCGACGAGGACGGCAACCTGGCCAACTGGATGGTGCCGGGGAAGATGGTCAAGGGGATGGGCGGCGCGATGGATCTCGTCGCCGGCGCACGCCGCGTGATCATCGCGATGGAACATGCCACGCGCGACGGACAGCCGAAGATCGTCCCGCGCTGCACGCTGCCGTTCACCGGCCTGCGCGTCGTCAATCGCATCGTCACCGAACTGGCGGTGTTCGACGTCACGCCGCAGGGGCTCGTGCTGCGCGAACTTGCCGAGGACGCGACGCTCGACGCCGTGCGCGCCGCCACGAGCGCGGCCTACACGGTCGCGGACCCGCTCCCGCGCTTCTGACGCATGCAGCAAACGCGGGGCGGAGGCCGCCCCTATTGCGGTGGGTCGAGCGTTATGTCGCGGATGCCGGCGCGCACCTGCACCATGGTCGTCGCGCCGCCGACGACGCGGTCGCCCTTCTTCATGCGGAAGCGGACGTTGTAGCGCCCGGCCATCGAGTACGTGTGCGTGTTGCTCACGTATCGGCGGATCTCGCTGCTGCCGGCTTCGTACGGCGCGCAGTCGGGCGTGTTCTCGGACGTCGTGCCGTCGTCCCAGTCCCAGACGATTGTCGTGCAGTAGAAGGGCTCGTAGTCGGTCGCGCCGCCCTTGAACTCCGCACGCACGGTGATCTTCGCCGGCGAGAAGGCGATGAGCGGCGTCACGCGCAGGCTGATTTCGGGCCGGTCGTCGTCCCGGTCGGACGTGGCGCCCTTGCCAACGGCCTGCCGATCCCCGGGCCGGTCCTGTGCGACGAGCGTCGCGGTGCACATGGCCACCAGGAACGCTGCTCCGAACGTGCGAGTCATCACCACCCCTTGCTGGAAACGCCGGCCGTTCCCGCATCGTATCTCCCGCGCGCTGCAGGCTCAAGCCCACGGACCAGCCGTCATGCGCATCACATAGAATGTCGGATCATGCCGTCGCACGAGTTCTACACCACGCCAGCGCTGCGCCTCGTTGTCGGTCCCGCCCACGCGGCCGATGCCGACGTCCTCGTGGTGCCCGTGTTCAGTGAGGCGGGTGCGCCGGCACCGGCACTGCCCGACGCGCTGGCGACCGCCCTTGCCGCCCTGCGCGCGTCGCGGGAGCTGAAGGGCGAGGCGTACGAATGTCACTGGCTCGGCGGGGACGGGCTCGCGGCCGGACGCGTCCTCGCACTCGGCGCCGGCAGCGAGGGGTCGGTCACTCCCGATGTCGCGCGCCGGCTCGGCACCGCCGCGGGTCTCGCCTCCCGCACGCGCGGCTTCGGGCGGGTTGCCGTGCTGGCTGCCGGCCCCCTGCAGCGCGAGGCGAGCGTCCGGGCACTGGCCGAGGGGCTGACGCTAGCGGCGTTCCACGTGGATGCCTACAAGACCCGCGATCGCAAGCTCGCGGATCTGCAGTCGGCGGCAGTCGTCGTGTCGGAGGGCGGCGCGCAGACGCTTGCCGATGCGGTCGCACTCGGTGCGGCCGTCGGCGAGGCGACAAACGTCGCGCGCGCGCTCGCGCACGAACCGCCGAACGTGCTGACGCCGAAGGTCCTCGCCGATCGGACGCAGGAACTGTTCGCGGGCACGCCGGTCCAGGTCGAGGTCCTCGACGAGACCCAGTTGCGGGGCCTGCACATGGGGCTCCTCCTCGGCGTCGCGCAGGGCAGCGCGCACGCGCCGCGGCTGATCGTGCTGCGTTACGAACCGGCTGGCGCGTCCGGGTCGGTCCTCGGCCTCGTTGGCAAGGCCGTGACGTTCGACACCGGCGGCATCTCGATCAAGCCGTCCGAGAACATGGACCGCATGAAGTACGACATGTGCGGCGGCGCGGCGGTGATTGGCGCGTTCCACGCCCTCGCGCGCGTGGGAGCGCCGGCCCGGGTCATCGGGGTGATTCCCGCCGTCGAGAACATGCCGAGCGGGACGTCGTTCCGCCCGGGCGACGTGCTGACGGGCGCCGGCGGCCAGACGGTGGAGATCACGAACACCGACGCGGAGGGGCGGCTGATCCTTGGCGATGCGCTCTGGTATGCACAGAAGCTCGGGGCCACGCACCTCGTGGACATCGCGACCCTGACCGGCGCGTGTGCGGTGGCCCTCGGGCGCGTGGCGTCTGGTCTGTTCGGCACGCCGGATCGCTGGCGTGATGCCGTGCAGGAGGCGGGCGTCCGCGGTGGCGAGATGCTGTGGCCGCTGCCGATGACCGACGACTACAAGGATCTGCTCAAGAGCGACATCGCCGACATGGTGAACGCCGCCGGCACGCGCTACGGCGGTGCGATCAGCGCCGCACTGTTCCTGAAGGCCTTCGCTGGCGATACACCCTGGGCACACCTCGACATCGCCGGCACGGCGTGGGCCGACGATGCGAAGCCGTACCAGGCCAAGGGGCCCACAGGAGTGGCGGTGCGCTCGTTGATCGAGCTGGCACGGTCGGCTGGCACCTGGGTGTAGACCGTGTTGCAGCAAGACCCCCCGCCGCCGAGCGAGCAACCCGCGCCGTCCCAGGCCCCGCCAAAGGACGCGCCGCAGGAAACGGGTGTGCTGCGCGTGCCGGGGCAGGCGCCGCGCGACGTGCCGCTGATGTCCATCCAGGAGCAGCGCGACGAACCCCGCGTGCAGGTGGGGCCCGTGTCGCGTGAGACGGGCGTGGCGGACGTCCTCCTCGGATCGGTCGCGCTCGTCATGCTGATCGTGGCGCTGGCCCTCGTCGTCGGCGCCGTCGTCGGCGGCCTGCTGGTGCTCGTGAAGCACCGCCTCGGGTGGGGCGGCCCCGACCGCGACGCCGAGGACCACATCTCGATCACACGATAGGGAAAGAGGTGGGCGCAGATCTATTGCGTGCGTGCGGCGTTGGTCCCCGTGCCCTTGAGTGAACGCTGGTAGCGCAGCACCGCGTCGCGCAGGGCTTCGGCGACGTCCTGACGGTACGCCGACGTCTTCAGCCGGCGTCCTTCCTCCGGCGTGCTCACGAAGCCGATTTCGGCGAGCACGCTCGGCATCGACGCGCCGATCAACACCACGAGGGGCGCCTGCTTGATGCCCCGGTCTGGGAGACCCGACTCCGTGCGCCGCAGCCGCGTCACGAGGTTGGACTGCACCATCTCGGCAAGATCGCGCGACTCGTCCAGCTTGTTGTTCAGCGTGATGGCCTTGACGATGTCGGGCAACTGCCGCATCGAGCCCTTCGCAATCGCGTTCTCGCGTGCCGCCACTTCCTCGGCCTCGCTCGTGTTGGCGAAGTTGAGCACGAACGTCTCCACGCCCTGCGCCGTGCGCCGGCGGCTCGAGTTCGCGTGAATCGACAGGAACATGTCGGCGTTCTCGCGGTTCGCGATGCGCGTCCGCTCCTCGAGCTCGATGAACGTGTCGGTCCTCCGGGTCATCACGACGTCGATGCCCGCTTCCTTCTTCAGCAGCTTCTCGAGCCTGAGCGCGACGTCGAGCACGAGTTCGGCTTCGCGGATGCCGTCACCGAGCGCGCCGACGTCGTGCCCGCCGTGGCCCGGGTCGATCACGATGCGCGAGACGCCGAGCCCGAGTTGCCGCGCGAGCGAGTAGGTGCCCGAGCTGTTGGACTCGGGGGCGGTCGGCGTCGTGGTGACGTTGGGCGCGGCCGCCTCGGAGGGCAGCGGCGCATCCTTGTCGGCCAGCGCCGCGGCCGGTTGGGGCGGGGGCGTCATCCGGCGTGGTGCGGCGGAGGCAATGGCGCCCTCGGCTCCGGCCGGCAGGCTCGTTGGCGCAGGCGTCCGCTGGCCGGGCGCGTTGTCGGGACGCGGCGCGGGCGGTGTCGCGCGCGCGAGGCCCGGTTCCCGATACATGTCGAGGACGAGTCGGTACGGGTTGTAGAGGGTGAAGAGGCTGTGCCGGGCCACGCCGCGCGTATCCACGACGACGCGTGTCACGCCGCCAGGATGCGTGCCGACACGAATCTCCCGCACGATGTCGCCATCGTCGAACTGCTTCGGGGCTTCGTCGATGTGCGACGCGAGGCTGGCGCCGCGCAGGTCGAAGAACAGGCGCGCCGGGTCCTTCAGCGTCTCCTCGTGGTACGCGACCTCGTTGTCGAGCTCGATTGTCACGCGCACGACCTCGGGCAGCACCACGCGCCTGATGTCTCGCACGATCACCGGACCCGACGACGAGGCCTTCTTCGCGTCCGCCCCAGAAGCGGCTGGCAACGACGCGGCGGCGGCTTCGCGTGCTGCCGGCGCCGTCGTCGATGTGGCGGGAGCCTCCGGCGTGTCGGCGTCGGGAGCGGCAGAGGGCTCGGCTTCCTCGGTGCGGATGTTGGCCTTTGCGAGTTCGGTCGCGGCGGGGGGCGGTGTCCTCGGTGCCGCCTTGGCAGCCTTCGTCTCGCGCGAGGTCGTACGCGACGATGCGGCCGAGATCTTCCGCAGGCGCGTCTGCGCATCACGCGTGAGCGAACTCGAGGGGTACTCCTTCACGAGCCACCGCAGCAGCGTCATCGCGCTGTCGCGCTCCTGGCTCGCGCCATAGGAGATGTTGGCGTCGAACGCGAGGTTGGCGCCGTTCCACAGCGCGTTGTCGGCGTAGCCGCTGCGCGGCCACCGGCGCGCGATGAGTTCGTACTCCCGGATGACGGCGCGCATCTGCGAGAGCGGCGCCTTGCGTCGCGCCGACCGCAGCGTGCGTTCCCGCGCAAGCGTCGTCTCGTAGGCCGACTTGGCCGTCCGGGCCCGGGAGACTGCCGTCGACGACGTGGTCGTCCTGCTGCTGGAGCGCTTGCGCTGGGCCGCCGCCTCGGCGGGCAGGCACAGGGCGAGCGCGATCGTCGCCGCGGCGATGGTGCGTAGGCTGCGTCGCATTGCTGGATCCTCAGCGCAGTTGCGCGTCCACCTCGTCGAAGTAGTCCTTGGGCACGAGCAGCTCACGGGCCTTGCCGCCCTGGCCGCTCGAGACCAGCCCCTCGGCCTCCATCATGTCCACCAGGCGTGCCGCGCGGCTGAAGCCGATGCGCAGGCGACGCTGCAGGTAGCTGATGGATGCCTGGCCGCTCGTCACCACGATGCGGGCGGCCTCGTCGTACAGGTCGTCCTTCTCGAAGCCGCCGGCCGTCGCGTCCGACGACTTCTCCTCGTCGGTGATCGACCGGTCGTACTGCGGCTGGCCCTGCTTGCGCAGGAAGCTCGCGAGGCGCGCGCTCTCCTGCTCGGAGATGTACGCGCCGTGCAGCCGCATGACCCGTGACGAGGCCGGCGGCAGGAACAGGCAGTCGCCCTTGCCGAGCAGCTGCTCGGCGCCGTTGGCGTCGAGGATCGTCCGCGAGTCGACCTTCGACGACACGCGGAACGAGATGCGCGACGGCATGTTGGCCTTGATGAGGCCGGTGATGACGTCCACCGACGGGCGTTGCGTGGCCAGGATCAGGTGGATGCCGACCGCGCGCGCCATCTGTGCGAGGCGGCAGATCGACTGCTCGACCTCGTTGGAGGCGACCATCATGAGGTCGGCGAGCTCGTCGATCACGACGACGATGAAGGGCAGCGTCTTGAGCGGCTCGCCGGTCTTCGAGTCGGTACGGACCTCGCCCGCGTCGATGGCCGCCTTGAGGTTGCGGTTGAACTGCTCGATGTTGCGGACGCCGAAGGCCGCGAGTGTCTTGTAGCGTTCCTCCATCTCGCGCACGGCCCAGCGCAGCGCATTGGCGGCCAGCTTGGGTTCGACGACGACGGGCGTCATCAGGTGCGGGATGTCCTCGTACATGCCGAGTTCGAGGCGCTTGGGGTCGATCATGATGAACCGCGCCTGGTCGGGCGTGGCGCGGTAGAGGATGCTCGTGAGCATCGCGTTCAGGCCGACCGACTTGCCGGTGCCCGTCGATCCGGCAATCAGCAGGTGTGGCATCGTCGCGAGATCGCTGACGTACGGCTCGCCGTGGATCGTCTTGCCGAGCGCAATCGCGAGCTTCGAGCCCGAACGGCGGTAGGGCTCCGACTCGAGCAGTTCGCGCAGCGAGATCGACTCCCGCACCGGGTTGGGGATCTGGATGCCGACCGTGCTCTTGCCGGGAATGCGATCGATGAGCACCGACTCGGCGCGCATCGCGAGCGACAGGTCCTCCGAGAGGCCCGTGATCTTGCTGTACTTGACGCCCGCATCGGGCTTGAACTCGTACGTGGTCACCACCGGTCCGGGCAGGATCTGGACGACGTTGCCTTCGACGGAGAACTCGCGGCACTTGTCCTCGAGCTGCCGCGCCGAGTCCATCAGTTCGCGTTCGTCCACCTTGCGCTCGGCCTGTGCCGGATCGAGGAGCGCGAGCGGCGGCAGCGAGTAGCCGCCGGCCTTGCGCTCGGCAGGCGCCTTCAGCTCGGACTCCGGTGCGCTCTCGGCGAGCGGCAGCGAGGCGGGTGTATTGACCCGGACCGGCGGCTTCGAGCGCACCGGCGGCATCGCGCCTGCGACCCGGGCTGGTGAGGGACCGGGCCCGGCGGCGCTTGCCGCCGATTCGACCTGGGGCGCTTCGCGGCGCGTGCCGCGGCCGACAGGGGCGACGGGAGCCTCTCGCGGCGGTTCGGCGGCGGGCGCGCGCCGCCGCTGCGCGGGGGCCTCCTCGCCGCGCGACGCGTTCCGGACCTTCAGGCGCTCGACTTCCTCGGCCGTGGCGTCGCGTCCGAGGTGCTTGCGCATCACGTCGCGGCGCTGCTCGTCGCGCCGCTTCTCCTCGCGCCGTGCCTTGACCTGCTCGGAGTACGCCGTCACGCGCGCGCGGACGGCGTGGCCGATGGCCGCGGACACCGCGCTCAGCGATACCTGCGTGGTGAGGATGAAGCCGAGGATGCCGAGCGAGACGATGACGATCGCGCCGCCGGTGCGATTGAGGTAGCGGACGGCGACATCGGCGAGCACGGCCCCCAGATGCCCGCCGGCCGGCACCGTCGTGCCGTCGGTGACGTACGTGTCGATCGTGAGGCCGAGCAGCGCCGCCACGCACAGCAGCAGCGTCACCGCGCCAATCGCCTTCGTGTAGCCGGCCGGGAGCGTGCGGCACCAGAAGTAGTGCCAGCCGGCGACGAGCAGCACGAGCGGGATCAGGAACGAGGCGTATCCGAGCAGCTGGAACGACGACTCGGCGACGAACGCGCCGACGCGGCCCGCGAAGTTGGCCGCGTCCTTGGGCGGCCCCGCGTAGAAGAACCACGCCGGATCGCCAGGCGTGTAGCTCGCCAGCGCCACGAACCAGAGCAGGGCGGCAAAGAACAGCGCCACGCCCAGCGCCTCGCTCACACGTCGCGACATCACGGATGTCGACATCAGATCTCCATCACCACGGGCACGATCAGCGGCCGGCGACCTGCCTTGCGCCGCATCACGCGCTGCAATTCCGACCGGACGCGCTCACGCAGCAGCCCCACGTCCGTACGCTCCTCGACCGGCGCGTCCTTGATGGCCTCACGGATGAGGGCCGTGGCATCACGCAGCAGGGCCTCCGAGGCTTCGTCCACGACGAACCCGCGCGTGATGATCTCGGGCGTGCCCGACAGCTCGCCGGTCTGCACGTTGATCGCCAGCATGGGCACGATCAGCCCGTCGCCGGCCAGGTGGCGCCTGTCGCGCAGCACTTCGTCGGCGACCTCGCCCGTCCGCGTGCCGTCGATCAGCCGTCGCCCGACCTCGGCGCGCCCGACGACGGTGGCGCCCTCGGCGTCGAAGCGGAGGATGTCGCCGTTGTCGAGGAGCAGCACCTCGGTGCCCTGGCGCGTCACGGTCTGCGCCACGCGGGCGTGCCGGGCCAGCTGGCGGTACTCGCCGTGCACCGGCACGAAGTACTTCGGACGCACGAGCGTGTGCATCAACTTCAGTTCCTCGACGTGGCCGTGGCCCGAGACGTGGACGTGCTTCTGGCCCTCGTAGATCACGTCGGCGCCGCGCAGCGCGAGGTGGTTCATCACGCGGCCGATCGTCCGCTCGTTGCCCGGGATGCTCCGCGCCGAGAACACCACGACGTCATCGTCGTCCACCTTCACGAAGCGGTGGTCGTCGATGGCGATGCGCGAGAGCGCGGCTGCCGGTTCCCCCTGCGATCCCGTGCTGATGCAGACGACGTCCGATGGCGGATAGTCGCGGACTTCGCTGTCGCGGATCTGCACGCCGGTCGGGATGCGCAGGTAGCCGAGGCGCTGCGCGATCTCGGAGTTCTCGACCATCCCGCGGCCCACGAAGGCGACGTGGCGATCGAACTGCGCCGCGAGGTCCACGACGATCTGCATGCGGTGGATGCTCGACGCGAACATCGCGACGACGATCTTGCCGACCGTGGAGGTGAAGATCTCCTCGAAGCCGTCGATCACGTCGCGCTCGGAGCCGGCCACGCCAGGCCGGTCCACGTTCGTGCTGTCGGCAAACAGCGCCAGCACGCCCTGCTGGCCGAGTTCGGCCAGCCGGGGGAGATCGGTGGTCTCGCCGTCGAGTGGCGTGTGGTCCACCTTGAAGTCCCCGGTGTGCACCAGCACGCCTGCCGGTGTGTGGACCGCCAACGCGAGGCAGTCGGGCATGCTGTGGGTGACGCGGAGGCACTCGACGGTGAACGGCCCCACGTGGATGCGGTCGCGCGGGGCCACCGGCTTGAGGCGGTCGCGCACGTCGATATCGTGCTGCTCGAGGCGGTTCTCGACGAGGGCCAGGGCCAGCTTCGAGCCGTACACCGGGCCGTCGACGAGCGGCATCAGGTAGGGCAGCCCTCCGATGTGGTCCTCGTGGCCGTGCGTCAGGAACACGGCGGCGACCTTGTGGCCGAGGCCCTCGATGTACGCGAGGTCCGGGACCACGAGATCCACGCCAGGCAGTTCGGGGTCGGCGAACATGACGCCGGCGTCGATCACGATCGTGGTCTCGCCACACGTGATCGCCATCGTGTTCATGCCGAACTCGCGCAGGCCGCCAAGCGGCACCACGTCGACCGGCTGCGCCGGCGTCGCCTCGGGTACGGTCATCTCGTGTTCGAACAACCAGAGCGTCGGGGTGAGCCGACAGCACGTCCGATCGCAACATCACGCTGCGAAGGGTCTTCATACGCGCTGCGCCACGAGCTCCGGTCGGCGGCGGGGGACCGGGGCTGTGGACACGGACAACCGGGCACGGTGGCGGGAGCCACGGCCGGCGCTCCGGGTTCAGGCCCACTGGGCTGGGCTGAATCCGCTAAGTCCTACAACGGCCAACACGATAACACAGCGTGATGGCCGCGCGGGCTCCCCGAACCCGTCCTGTGCGTGCGGGGCTGGGCGTGCTGCGGGAGCGCGCCCTATCGCGACGCGGCAGCGAGGCGCGCGAACTCCTCGAGCTCGAGGGTCTCGGGACGCCGCTGTCCGTCGATGCCGGCGGCCTCCAGCCAGGCCCTGGCGTCGGTGCCCTCGCCGCGGGCCAGCGACTGCAGCGAGGTCGAGAGCATCTTGCGCCGCTGCGTGAAGACGTGGCGGACGATCGCGTCGAAGCGTGCGCGATCGGCCAGTTCGACGCGATCCGGCCGGAACGCGAGATGCACGACCGCCGAGTGCACCTTCGGTGGCGGCCTGAACGCACCCGGTGGCAGCACGAAGAGGCGCACGACGTCGGCCTGCTGCGCCATCGCGATCGCCAGCGGACCGTAGTCGCGGGTGTCGGGCGCGGCGACGAGGCGATCGGCGACCTCCTTCTGCAGCATCAGGGTCGCATCGCGGATGCGGCCTTCGCGGGCGTGGAGGAGCAGCCGGCCGAGCACCGGCGTCGAGACGTTGTAGGGCAGGTTGGCGGCCACCCGGTAGGGCGCATCGCCCACGTGCCACGTGCCGGGCGGCACCTCCAGGAAATCGCCTTCGTGGACGTGCACGTTGGGGAGTGCGCGGTCCCGCAGGGCCGCCACGAGGTCGCGGTCGATCTCGACGGCGTGCACGATTGCGCCACTCCGCGCGATCGGCTCGGTGAGTTGGCCGCGCCCGGGCCCGACCTCGAGGAACGTCTGGCCGGCCTGCGGCGCAATCGCGGCGATCAGCTTGTCGATCCAGGGTCGTTCGAGGAAGTGCTGGCCGAAACGCTTGCGTGCCTGGACCACGGCGAGACTGTATCAGGTCGCGTGGCGCGCCGATGGCGCCGGGCTACTCGAGACGCATGCGGCGCATCATCGCGGCGAAGCGCGAATCGCCGCGGAGGGCATCGACCACCGGGTGCACCTTGAGGCTCGTCATCCAGTAGGACCGCTGCTGGTAGGAGCGATCGAGCCACGCGAAGGCCTGGTCGGTGTCGCCGAGGTACGCGTGGATGGCGACGAAGTGGAAGGGATCGACGTAGCGCGTGCGCGACAGTGCGTGCAGGCGTGCCAGGAGGGCGTCGGTACGCGGGCGATCGTTCATCAGCGCGTAGTTGCAGGCGGTGACGAACAGGTCCGGGACCGCGCCGCCCGTGAGGGCCGTGGCGCGCTGACCCGCGGCGAGCCCCGCCTGGTAGTCACCGCGAGCCGCGTGCGTGACCGACAGATAGAGGTGTGCGAGGTACGTGCGCGGATCCCGCGCGAGTGCTTCCTGCGCCTCGGCCACCGCGTCGTCGAACCGATGCTCCAGGTAGAGGTGCATGGCGCGAAGGGCGACGTAGTTCACGCGCGTCGGGTCCAGTTGGCGCGCACGCGCCGATTCGCGCGCGGCTTCGGTGAACCGGCCCATCCGGGCCAGGAACTCGGAGTAGGCCTGGCGCGTCGGCGCGACGTTTGGCGCGAGCGCGATGGCCCGTTCGTAGTGCGCTTCGGCGGCTGCCCAGTTCCAGTTGTAGTCGGCTTCGACGTCGGCGAGCGCCGAATGGGCGAGCGGCAGGTCCGGCGCGGTCTCCAGCGCACGCCGCGCCGCGCGTTCGGCCTTCGGATACGCCTCCTGCGGTGCGAGGATGTTGAGGGCGCCGGCCATCGCGTACGTCGTCGCCAGTGCCGCCTGGGCCCTCACGAAATCCGGCTCCAGCCGAATCGCCAGTTCGAACGCATCCCGCGCCGTGAAGATGTTCGATGCCTGACGGACGACCGAGGCAAGGGCCAGCGTGCCGCGAAGGTACGCGTCCTGCGCCGCCAGGCTGGGGAGGGCTGCGTCGGGACGCGCGGGGCCGTCGTCGCCTGTTCCGGGATCCAGATGCGCGGCCACCTGGTCCGGAATCGACGATGCGCCCTGGAGCACGGCCGCCGCCGCGCTCGTGGGTCGTCCGGTCCACAGGACCTCGCCCGTGCCGATGTCGATCAAGCGCAAGTGCGCCGCCACGGCCTCGCCGGTGCGTTCCAGCGTGCCCGTCAGCACGGCGTCCACCTGCAGGTCGCGGCCCGCGCGGATCGGATCCCGGGCGTCATCGAGGAAGCCGAGCGTCGCATCGATCGGCCGGACGACGAGGCGGGGACTCTCACCAAGGCGCGCGGCAATCGCGTGCGCGAGCCCGACGCGCATCGGCGTGTCGGTGTCCTCGGAGGCACCGGCAAGGGGCAGCACCGCGAGCGTCCTGACGCGCTCGATCGGGGCGCGGGCGTGCGGCAGGCGCGCGGCGTCGGTCGTCCCGGCATCCGCACGTTCTCGACCGGGCCATGCGGGCATGTTCCCGGCGCCCAATGCGCCGAGGGCCACCACGGCGGCGATGCCGGCGGCGGTCACGAGCAGCCGTCGTCGGCCGACGGCCACGGTCACGCGATCGCGCAGGCCCTCCGGCCGAGCGGCAACCGGTCGGCCGTCGAGGAACCGCGCGATGTCGTCGCCGAGTTCGCGAGCCGACAGATAGCGGCTTCCGGGCTCGGACCGCTGCGCCATCGCACTCACCGCCCGCAGTTCCGCCGGGAGCGGATGGCCGTCCACCGACAGCAGCCGGTCGAGGAGTACGCCGAGGCTGAAGACGTCACTCGCAGGTGTCAGCGTCCGCTTGCCCTCGAGCTGTTCGGGTGATGCGTAATCGGGCGTGAAGGCGCGGTACTCCGCCGTTGCCGGCTCGGTGTCGCCGCGGTCGTCGAGCATGCGCGCGATACCGAAGTCGAGCAGTTTCGGGACGCCGGTGGCGGTGACGAGGATGTTGGCCGGCTTGAGGTCGCTGTGCACCACCTGCTGCCCGTGCGCGTGCGCGACCGCGCGGCACACGGTGAGGAACAGCACGAGCCGCTGGCGCGTGGTCAGGGCCTCCCGCGCGCAGTACGTGTCGATGGGCAAGCCCTCGACGAGCTCCATCACGAAGAAGGGTTCGCCCTCTTCCCCGACGCCGCCGTCGAGCAGGTGCGCGATGTGCGGATGCGTGAGCGACGCGAGGATCTGCCGCTCGCGGCGGAGCCGATGGGCCATCATCGGCCCGGCAAACGCGCTGCGCACGATCTTCAGCGCGACCTGCCGTTCGAACTCCCCGTCGGCACGTTCCGCGAGGAACACGGCGCCCATGCCGCCGTGGCCGATCAGGCCAACGACCCGGTAGGCGCCGAAGCGGCGACCGTTGTACTGGCTCCACGACCCGTCGGCACGTTGTTGCCCGTCGGGCGGGTCGTCGGGCACGGTCAGCCCCGTGCTCTCGTGGGCGGCGAGCAGCGAAGCGACCTCGGCGTGCAGGTCGGGATGCGTGCGCGACAGTTCCTCGAGCAGGCTCGTGCGGCGTGCCGCTTGTTGCTCGAGGATCTCCGTGAAGACGGCCTTCACGCGCTGCCACTGCTGCGGGTCCATTGCCGGTGTGTTACGGGCGGGAGCCATGGGCGACGGCGGAGATCAGCCGGAACCCGCACCGCCGGCGAGTTCACGTTTCAGCCAGGCGCGGGCGACCGCCCACTCGCGCTTGATCGTGCGCGCGGACGCGTCGACGAGGGCGGCGGTCTCCTCGACCGTGAGTCCCCCGAAGAACCGGAGTTCGACGATGCGAGCCTGGCGCTCGTCGAGCGCGGCCAGGCGCGCGAGGGCCGCGTCGAGGGCGACGAGGTCCACGTCGGTCGCGGCGGCAGGGACGTCGATCTCGTCGATCGAAATCCGGACCTCGCCGCTGCCTCGCTTTGCCGCGTTGCGCTCGCGGGCGTGGTCCACGAGCACACGCCGCATCGCCCGCGCCGCAATGGCGACAAAGTGGGCGCGGTTCTGCCAGGGCACGTCCCGCGTGCCGGCAAGCCGGAGGAATGCCTCGTGAACGAGCGCCGTCGGCTGCAGGGTGTGCTGCGGGCGCTCGCGACGCAGCGCGGCCGCGGCCAGCCGTCGGAGCTCGTCGTACACGATGGGGAACATCTCCGCTGCCGCGGCACGGTCGCCGGCTGCGGTGCGTTCGACGAGTCCGGTGATGTCGCCTTGCCGGTTCACGCCGCCCGTGCTCTTGCGCGTACTGCCATGGAGGGTTGCAGCTTACTGTGCGCGCACGACGAAGGCTAGTCGGCGCCGCCGTCCTGCGCGAACCAGAACTTGTCCTCGACTTCCTGGATCTCCTCCTCCGACATCCCGAAATAGTGCCCGACCTCGTGGATCAGTGTCTCGGCGACCATCGCGACGAGGTCGTCCTCGTTGACGGCGTCCTCTTCGTGCGGGCCCTGGTAGAGCACGATCTGGTCGGGCTCGCGGTTGCCGTCGCCCCAGGCGCGTTCGGTGATCGGGGTGCCGAGGTAGAGCCCGTAGAGCGTGTCGGGCGGCTCGATCTCCATCTCCTCGAGGAGGTCACCTGGCGGATGGTCCTCGACGATGATCGCGATGTTGCGCATCGCCTCGCGGAAGTGCTCCGGGATCAGCGTCAGCGCTTCCTCGATGAGTCCGGCAAACGCGTCCCGCGTCACGATGTCCTGCCCTTTCGGCCGCGCGCGGCCTTCACAGCCTTCTTCACGCCGCGCCGCCGCACCGGGCCGGCGAGATCCAGCGGCGCGAGTCCTCCCGCCTTGAACGGGTAGCGGCAGATGTCGCGCACCTCGCACTCCGGACACAGCGGCTTCGGCCTGCAGATGCGGCGTCCGTGCAGGATGAGTGCGTCGGACATGCGCGTCCAGTCGGCGGGTGGCAGGGCGGCGCAGAGGTCACGCTCGACGGCCTCTGGCGTGGTCTCGCGGGTGAGGCCGATGCGTTCGGCCACCCGCAGCACGTGGCGGTCCACGGGGAGGCCCGGCACGCCGAGCGCATGCCCGAGGACGACGTTGGCGGTCTTTCGGCCGACGCCCGGTAGCGTCGTCAGCGCGTCGATGTCGGCGGGCACGCGTCCGGCGTGATCCTGCACGAGCGTGCGCGACAGCGTCACGATGGCCTTGGACTTCACGCGGAAGAACCCGGTGGCGTGGATCAGCGGCTCGACGTCGGCGGGATCGGCGGCACCGAGCGCCGCGGCATCGGGATACCTCTCGAACAGCGTCGGCGTGGTCTCGTTCACGCGCTTGTCGGTGGACTGCGCCGAGAGCACGGTTGCAATCAGCAACTCGAACGCGTTGCGGTGCGCGAGTTCCGTGTCGGGCTCGGGGTAGTGCCGCAGCAGGCGTTCGAGGACGGCCCGCGCATCGACGGGTGTGTCTCCGGGATCGGCGGCGGCGGAGTCCGGGCGGGTGCGAGAGGGAGCCGAACGGCGAGCCACCCGAGGATGGTAGCAGGGGGCAGGCAGGGCGCGTCCCGGGGAGCGCGCCCTGCCGGCGGAATCAGAAGTCGAAGCGGACGCCGAGCTGGAACTGGCGCGAGGGGTGCGCCGATCCAATCGTGCCGTACGAGCCGCTGTTGGCGTTGACGTTCGGGTTCGTGAGGTTCAGCGTGTTGAACACGTTGAACACGTCGAAAATCGGCGTCAGGTTGTAGCGGCCGCCGAACCGGAAGTTCTTGCGGAACGACAGGTCCATCTGCTTGAACCCGGGCCCCTGAATCACGCCGACGCCCGCCGACCCGCGCCGGTCCTCGGGCGGGTTGCCGAACGCGTCGGTGTTGAACCACCGGCGCTCGTCGGGGTTGTCGATCTGGATCTCGCCACCGAGGTACTCCGCTCGGCGCCCGCCGATCGACGAATTGCCCGACGGCGTGAGGTACTGTCCCGACTGGAAGCGGAACTTGCTGCTCGCTTCCCAGCCGCCGGCGATGGCCTCGAGCACGCCGCCGCGGTCGCGCAGCCAGGGCACGCGATAGGTGAGCGTGTTCACCAACGCGTGGCGACGGTCGAACGAGGCCGGGCCCCAGTAGAAGTCGAGGTCATTGGCGCCGTCGACCGTGTCGTTTTCGCCGTTGCCGCTGGCGTTCGTGAGCGCGCGTCCGAGCGTGTACGAGACGGTGAACTGCAGGTCGCCGCGGCGCTTGGCGGCATACAACTGCATCGAGTGGTACTGCGAGCTCGCATCGCTCACGCGCATGCGGATCGACGAGAAGCCCTTGTACGGCCGCAGGTAGTTCTCCGACACGCGCTGCGACGACGGCAGCGCGTTGTTGGCGCGCAGGTCGTCGAAGCTGACGCGGTTGATGTCGGGCTGCCGGATCAGCCGCCGTCCGGTGTTGCCCACGTAGCTGGCCTCGACGAAGTAGCCGCCGCCGAGTTCCTTCTGCACGCCCAGGCTGTAGTTGGTCTGGTAGGGCAGCTTGAGGTTCGGGTCGATCGCGTTGATCGTGCCCACCGCGCCGATCGCGCCCGCCGCGCCACTCGACGGGTTCTCGATGTTGAAGTTCTCGAAGGCCGTCACCTGGAGGACTGGCGGCAGGTTCAGCTGCGAGAACACGAGGTTGCCTTCGGGCTTGTCGTAGAACAGCCCGGCGCCGCCGCGGACGACCGTGGTGGGGGTCAGCGAGTACGAGAAGCTGAAGCGCGGCATGAAGAGGTGCTGCGCCTCGTACAGCCCGCGAGGGGCGCCAAACGGGATCCTGTCGTAATCGCCGCCGGTGAGCAGGTTCACGCGTCCCTGCTGGTCCTCGGGAACGCCGTCGCCGCCCATGATGAGGCCATTGAACCGGTTGCCCGTGCCGGGGACGAGGAGGCCGTTCGTGCGGAGCTGCACGGCCTGGCTGGGGTCGTACCGCGATGGATCGAAGTTCACGAGGTTGTTCTGCTGCGTGTACGTCGGGTCCGTGTACTCGTAGCGGATGCCGGCCTCGATGCTCAGGTTGTTGCGCACGCGCCAGGTGTCGGACACGAACGCCTGGTACGTCGTGAACCGGAAGAAGCCCACCGGATCCTCGGAGGCCTCCTGGTACGTGCGGAAGTTGCCGAGCAGCATGTCGGCCACCGAGTGTCCCGCGGTGTTCGGGTTGCCGCCGGTGTTGAAGTTGACCTGGCCGAAGTAGTTGCCGCGGCCGTTCTGGTCCTTGCGGTTGCGGGAGATCGCGACGCCGGTCCGCAGCGAGTGCCGACCACGGATCCACGTCAGCGTGTCCTGCACCGTGATGTCGGTGGTGGGCGAGAGCAGTGCGAAGTCAGGACCCCTGACGCTCGCGAAGCCGCCGACCTGCACGTTCGGGATGCCGCCGGCCACATAGCCCGGGATGTCGAACAGCTCCGGGTACGTGATGCCGTACGTGTCGCGCAGCCACAGGTCGCCGACGGGCTTGATGCGCTGGCCGTTCCACGAGGCGCCGATCTTTGCCTCGTTGATCAGGTTCGTGCTCACGACGTACGTGTGCCCGACCTGATAGCTCGATCCGGGCCGCGACCGATCGGTCGGCACCGTCGGGAGCGCGGCGCCCGAGAACGTGCCGAACGGCTCGGTCAGGGTGTACTCGTCGTGGATGTACCGGCCGTAGACGCGCTGCTTTGCGGTGGCCTGCCAGTCGAGGCGGATGATGTCCTGCCGCGACTTGAACGGGTTGTACTCCTGGAACGTCGCGTTGTTGGCCGTCGGCGTGTCGCTCCACTCGACGGCCCTGCCCTGCATCGCGCGGTAGATGTTGCCGAAGGCGCGTCCGTTCGAGGTGATGCGATCCTGCGGGATCACGTTGCCCGGGAACGGATTGCCCGTCGTCGGGTCGCGCAGCACGCCATCGTCGGCCGTACCGACGATGCCGTCGGCGCCGCGGAGGCGGAGGGAGAAGTCGCCGTTCAGTTCGGCCGTCGTCGGCAGCGTCTGGCGGGACGGGTTGGTGTAGCGGTTGATCGTCTTGTACTGCTGGCCGCCGAAGAAGAACAGCTTGTTGCGGATGATCGGACCACCGAGCGCGCCTTCGAAGTTGCGGAACTCGAGGGGCGGCTTCGTGCGATCGCCGTTGGCGTCGCGCGGGGCGAAGTAGTTCGGCGCATCGAACTTCTCGTCGCGGATGTCGTAGCGGAGCGTGCCGCGGTAGCTGTTGGTGCCGCTGCGGGTCACGACGTTGACGGCCGCGCCGCTGTTGCGTCCGAGCTCGGCCGAGAAGTTGGAGGTCTGGATCTTCACCTGCTCGATGAAGCTCAGGCTGACGTTGTTGACCTGGCTGCCGTTGGAGCCGGAGTCCTGGTTGGACGTGCCGTCGATGGTGAGGTTGTTCGTGTTGCCGCGGTTGCCGTTGATCGACTGTCCCGTGGTGCTGAGGCTCGTCGCGAGTGCCAGCGGGTCGAAATCGGTCGCGACGGCGCCAGGAATCAGCGAGGCGAGCTCGAGATAGTTGCGGCCGTTGAAGGCGAGGTCCTTGATCTGTTGCGAGTCGATCGTGCGGGCGACCTCGCCCGACGTGCGGTTGACCGTCTCGCCTGCGACGGCCGTGACCTCGATCGACTCGGAGAGTTCGCCGACGCCCAGCGAGAAGTCGGCCGTCAGGCGGCCGTCGGCCGTGAGGTTCAGGCCGGTCTTCTGTTGCCGCCGGAACCCCTGCAGTTCGGCGGTCACGCTGTAGGTGCCGACCGGCAGGCTCGTCACCGTGAAGGCGCCGTTGTCGTCGGTCACGCGCGTGACGCTGAGGCCGGTGCCGTCGTTGGTGATGGTGATGGTGGCGCCAGGCAGCACACCGCCGGAGGTGTCGGCCACATGGCCGTCGATACGCCCCGTGATGGTCTGGCTCAACGCGGGAAGGGCAAGGCACAGCAGCAGTACGGCCTGCGTGGATACACGCAGGGCGAACCCGCTTCGCGACATCGCGTCGTGAAACATCATCGCTCCTCTGAACAACGAGTGGTTTTACAAGTTGCGGGCTATGTTAAGCCCGTGCGACGGAAAGTCAACAGAGATTTTGCAGTAGCGACGGGCTTCAGACAGAAGGTGGCCTGACCTTAGATGCTTCCGCGCTTCATTTCTTCCATCAGGTGGTCGGTGGACCGCACGGTCAGCGCCATGATCGTGAGCGTGGGGTTCTGGCAGCCGCCCGACGTGAAGCCGCTCGCGTCGGTGACGAGGAGGTTGGGAATGTCGTGCGTCTGCTGGAACTGGTTCAGCACCGACACCTTCGGGTCTGCGCCCATGCGGGCGATGCCCATCTCGTGGATGCCGTAGCCGGGCACGCGGTCGAGGAAGAAGAAGGGCCTGATGTTCCGGCCGCCCGCCGCCTCGAGCATCTCCGCGGCGGCGTAGCCCATGTCGGGAATCATCTTCTTCTCGTTCTCCTTCCACTCCATCGAAATCCGCAGCACGGGAATCCCGAAGGCGTCCACGACGCCCGGGTCGATGGCGACGTGGTTGTCCTCGTACGGCAGCACTTCGCCGAAGCCCGAGAAGGAGAACTGCGTCACGCCCGAGGCCTTGACGGCCTCCTTGTAGCGGGCGCCGAAGCCGGCGCTCGCGAAGTTGAAGTTCGACGAGCCGCCACCCTGGTAGCCGTACCCGCGCAGGAACTCCTTGTGCGCGGGTTCGCCGGGCCGGTTGTGGAACCGGATGGTGTAGGTGCCATTCGGGCGGTTCGGGCCGTTGAGGCCGGGCCTGGATGGGATGTCGGGGAACTCCGCGGCCGCACCGCCAGCCACCCACGTGTGGTCCATGAGGTACTTGCCGAGCACGCCGCTGCTGTTGGCGAGGCCCCCGGGCGCGCTGTTCAACAGGATGCGCACCGACTCGAGCGCCTGCGCCGCAAGAATCACGACGCGGGCGTTCACTTCCTTCACCTGCCGCGTCGTCCTGTCGATGTAGGACACGCCGCGCGCCTTCCTGCCTGACGTGTCCATCAGCACCTGGTAGACCATCGCGTTCGGGATGAGCGTGCACTTGCCCGTCTTCAACGCATCGGCCACCGTCGTGAACGCGGAGTTGAAGTAGGAGTGCGTCGCGCATCCGCGTTCGCAGGGGCCGCAGTAGTGGCACGCGGCACGGCCGTTGATGGGCCTGGTGATGTTGGCGGCACGTCCGATGGTCAGCGTGCGGTTGAACGACTTCCTGATGGTGTTGCGGATCTGGTACTCGACGCAGTTCAGTCCCATCGGCGGATGGAACTTGCTGTCGGGCAGCATGGGATCGTTCTCGGGCATGCCCGAGATGCCGACGTACTCCTCGACGAGGTCGTAGTAGGACTCGAGGTCCCTGTAGGCGATCGGCCAGTCGATGCCGTGGCCGTCGCGGCTCGCCGCCTTGAAGTCGAGGTCGCCGAACCGGTAACTCTGGCGGCCCCACACGTTCGTGCGCCCGCCGATGATGCGCGTGCGGCCCTGCCACGAGAACGGCTTGCCGTTCGGCGTCGTGTACGGCTCCTCGAGGTCGTTGACGAACCAGTCGTAGTTGAACTCGGTGCAGGCGTAGCAGTCCTTCTGGCGCGGGCGCGTTTCGCGGATGCGATCGTTGGCGCGGTTGCGGTACTCGAGCGAGTAGGCCGGCACGTGCTCCCTGTAGTCGGCATCGGTGAGCGTGCGTCCCGCGTCGAGCAGCGCCACGTCGATGCCGGCCTCCGAGAGGCGCTTGGCGGCCCACCCGCCGGATGCACCCGACCCGACAACGATCACGTCGAACGACCGACCCGCCTGATCCCGCGAGGCTTGCGCCACGGCACGCTCCTGGATGTAGAGAAGACGCGCGCAGCATAGCAGGTAAGACCCGTTGTGGGGCAAACGTGTTATCGTGCGCCCGATCCGTTGTCCGTCACGAGGGAGTGGGGCAGATGCAGGAACGTCGCACGTTGCCGGTGGTCCAACCCGTTGCCGACGCAGGCGTGTCGCGCCGCTCGGCGCTGCAGACGCTCGCGACGGGACTCGGGGCGTCGTTTGCCGTGCCGGGGCTCGTCGAGGCCCACGACCATCCGGTGCACAAGCACGTCGCGCACGTGGCCGACCAGGGGCGCGCGCCAGCCGCCGCGGCACCGGGGACCTACACGCCGGTCACCTTCGACGCGCACCAACTGGCGACCGTCGCGGTGCTCGCCGAGTTGATCGTGCCGGGCTCGAAGGCATCGGGCACGCCGGAGTTCCTCGACAAGCTCCTGGCCGTCGAGTCCACCGACACGCGTCGCCGCTTCTTCTCGGCCCTCGGGGCCATGGAGCGCGCCGCGCTCGAGGCACATCGCCAGCCGTTCAAGGATCTCGCGCCTGCCGCGCAGAACGCCATCCTGACGGAAGCCGCCAACGGGACGCCGAGCCGGCAGGCCGTCTCCTGGAAGAAGGGCGATCCCATTCCGGTGCCACAGCCGCCGCCGGGGCCGGCGACGCTGCGCGACAGCTTCGACCACATCAAGGGATGGATTGCCGGCATCCACTTCGCGTCGGAACCCGGCATGCAGGAACTCGGCTACACCGGCGCGCTCTTCCACGAGAGCTACCCGGGCTGCCCGCACGGCGGGCAGCACGGCTAACTGGCGCGCGGGCGCCGGGCAAGCGAGCCGCGGGCCAGGGCGCGGAAGCTGCGGGCCGTGCGGAGCCCGTCGAGCCGATCCGTCCCCGACGCCGCGCTCGATCCGCCTGTCGAGAGGTCGAACAGGCTCAACTGCGGTCCGTCTGCCGTCAACCCGCTGGCCACGACACTGACGCGCACCGGCGGGTCGCCGAACTTCCAGAGGCGTGCCGCGAGCGTGCGCGCGACCGGCACCAGGTCGACGCGCTGACGCACGGCCTCCCGCAGCGTGAGGCTCCGGCTGCGGAATCGCTGATCGCGGCCCATCACCCGGACCGTCATCCCATGCGTGAACGCGCCGAGCTGCGCGAGCCGCTGCGCGAGCTGGTCGGCAAGGTGCTCGGCGGCGAGCTGGACGTCCTCGGATGTCACGGGGGATGCGAGCGGCGTCAGGCGCGTGAGGGTCCGCGGCAGCGGCGTGCTCGCCAGCGCACGGGGATCCTCGCCTCGCGCCGACCGCCACGCGGCCGCCCATCCCGTGCCGATTGCTGCCTCGGCTTCGTACGGCAGCAGGGCCGCCAGCGCGCCGATCGTCGCCACGCCCTGCGCCGCGAGCCGCTCGCGCGCGGCGCCCGAGAGGGCAGGCAGCCACTGCAGGTCGAGCGGCGACAGGAAGCGCGCGTCGTAGCCGGGCAGCACCTGGAGGAGCCCCGATGGCGCGACGAGCGCGGCGGCCACCGATGCGGCCGCTGCCGTGTCGGCAATGCCGGCAGCCGAGGCCAGGCCGAGTTCCTCGCGAATGGCCCGCTGCATCGCGTCGGCGGCGGCCGCGAGCGAGCCCGATCGCACCGCACTCGCGGGAATCACGGCGCGGTCGATCGACACCCAGTCCACCTCGGCGCACCACCGCCGCACGAGTTCGTCGAGCAGCGATGCGGCCTCGGCATAGCGATCGAGGATGCCCGGAACGAAGCGCGCGCCGGGGACGACGCGTGCGGCATCGCGCAGGCTCGATCCGGTGCGCACGCCTGCCGCGCGGGCCACGCGGCAGGCGGCCACCACGTGCCCGGCGCCATCGGCCGATCCACCGACGACGAGCGGCACGTCGGGCGGGAGCGCCTCCCATCGACGTTCGACGTCGACCACGAAGTCCGGCAACCAGAGTGACAGCAGGGAAGCCATCGTGTTGGACCGACGATCGCGGCGTGGCGGGTCTGACAGTCGGGCGTCGCCCGCTGCCTCCGAAGCCGGGGGATCAGTGAATCGGGTCGCCCGACCAGCCGGGCGCGCCCTGCTTCTGCGACTCCGAGAACGCCCGCAGGTGCTCCTGGAGCGCGGCGACGAGCGTCGGGATGAACGGCACGGGCACGACGATCTTCGCCTTGATCGGTGCGGCGACGACGTGGTCGCGTTCGGCGGCCTGGACGTCCTGCGGCGAGAGCGGCTGCACCTCGCAGAAGGTCAGCGTGAAGTCGAACGGCGTGTTCGCGACCGCGCAGAAGTTGGCATACACCCGCGCCACGTCGGGGCTGTCGGCGGGAACGATGGTGAAATTGATCTGGCGGGTGTCGGGCGGCTGGCTCATGGGCTTCAGTATCGCCGCATCACGCCAATCACGACGCCCTGCACCTGCACCTCCGCGGCCGGCACCATGATGGGTGCCATCGTCGGGTTTGCCGGCTGCAGGCGCACCTGGTCGTGCTCGCGGTAGAACTTCTTCAGCGTGACGTCCGAGCCCTCGAGCAGCGCAATCACCATCTCGCCATTGGTGGCCGTCTTCCGGTCCTCGACGATCACGAAGTCGCCGTCGCGAATCTGCTCGTCGATCATCGAGTCGCCCTTCACGCGCAGCACGTACGTGTCGCGCTTGCCCACGAGCGCCTCGGGCACCGTGATCGTCTCGCTGCTCGTGATGGCCTCGATGGGCCTGCCGGCCGCCACGTAGCCCAGCAGGGGCAACTCGAGCGCACGCCCGCCGATGCGCGCCGGGATCAGCTCCACCGATCGGCTGCGATTCCATGCGCGCTTGATGAACCCCTTCTCCTGCAGGTTCGTCAGGTGCTTGTGCACGGTCGCGAGCGACGAGAGGCCGAAACGGCGCCCGACCTCCTCGAGACTCGGCGCATACCCGTGCTGCTGGATGAAGTCGTTCAGGTAGTCGAGGATCTCGCGCTGACGTTTCGTGAGTGGCTGCACGATGGCATCTCCGGTGGCGAGCGGCAGGCGGTGCCCGAGACTGGGCAGGCGCGAGACCGAGCCTATGCAAATAAAAAGCGAAAGTCAAGGCGCCCGGCCAAAACGCCGGTGCTAGACTCCAAAGCGTCAGTGCGTGCGATGCAGACGACGCCACGTGTCCCTGGAATCGGCCGTGTCCTGCTCGGTGCGGTCCTCCTGGCGGGGGTGGCCGCGGAGCCGTCCGGGCTCGCGGCGCGAGTCTCCGCGCGCCTGGCGCCCGTCCAGAACGGCGCCCTCGCGCCGGCCGACCGGATGCAGCAGAAGCTCGAAGCCATCGTGCGCTTCGGGGCCATTCCGCGGCTCGAGACGCAGAGCACGGTCATCGAGGAAGGCGAGGTCAACTCCTACCTCGAGCATCACCTGCGCGCTGAGATCCCGCCGGGAGTCGTCGCACCCACGCTGCGGATCCATGGCGACGACATGCTGAGCGCCACCGCCACGCTCGACCTCGACGCGATGAATGGCAGCCGCCCGCAGGCAGACGGGTTCGACCCGTTCCGCCTGCTGACTGGCCGGCTGCCGGCGAAGGTCGCCGGACGCCTCGTGACGGAGAACGGCACCGGGCGCTTCGAACTCCAGACGGCCGA
The DNA here is from genome assembly GCA_934541105.1 of uncultured Luteitalea sp. Classification (GTDB taxonomy): domain Bacteria; phylum Acidobacteriota; class Vicinamibacteria; order Vicinamibacterales; family Vicinamibacteraceae; genus Luteitalea. Next base: position 416,065 of record CAKTDA010000004.1, read on the forward strand.
ACTCGGCGGCATTCCCATCCCTCGTGCCGTCGTCTCGCAACTCGTGCGCCAGTACGACGTGGACATCGACGCGCCGTTCGACCTGCCGTCGGCGATTCGCGAGATCCGCGTCGAGCCCGGCCAGGTCGTCGTCCTGCAGTGACCGCGGCCGATCCGCTCCAGGAATCCCTCGCGGCGCTGCCGGGCGTCGGGCCCACGCGCGCCGCCGCGCTCGCGTCCGCCGGCCTGCGCACGGTCGAGGACCTGCTGCTCCGCTTCCCGCTCCGCTACGAGGACCGCGGCCACATCGTGCCCATCGGCTCGCTGCGTCCGGGCACGGCCACGGTTGCGGGCGAGGTCGTCCACGCCGAGCTCAAGCCGACGCGCCGTCCACGGTTCACCGTGTTCGAGCTCACCCTCCGCGACGGCACCGGGACCGCGCGCGCGGTGTTCTTCAACCAGCGTTTCCTCGCGCAGGTCTTCAGGCCGGGGCAGCAGGTCGTGCTGCACGGCAAGGTCGAGTGGAACAGCCAGGGGCCGCAGTTCCAGACGCCGCAGTACGAGTTCGTGGACGTGGCGTCGGTGGAGGAGGGCAGCAGCATCCACACCGGCCGCATCGTGCCGGTGTACGAACGTGTCGGCCCCCTGACGCCGAAGCTGCAGCGCGACCTCGTCGCGCGCGCGCTCGAGCGGCTGCCTGAATCGGTTCCCGATCCCTTGCCGCTCGACGTGCGGCGGGCCCGCGGCCTGCCGTCGCGCCGCGAGGCGCTGCTCGACACGCACTTCCCGCCGGAGGGGACGAGCGTCGAGACGCTCAACGGGTTCCGCACGCCGGCGCAGGTGCGGCTCATTCTCGAGGAGTTCGTCCTCTTCCAGCTCGCACTCGCGGATCAGCGGGCCCGCGTCGTCGCCACGGCCAAGCCGCACCGGATCGTGGTGTCGGACGCGATTCGCGATCTCGCGCGGCAGATCCTCCCGTTCACGCTCACCGCGGGGCAGAAACAGGCCCTGCGGGAGATCGTCGAGGATCTCCAGCGTGAGGCGCCGATGAACCGCCTGCTCCAGGGCGACGTCGGGTCGGGCAAGACGATCGTCGCGCTGATCGCGGCCGTCGTCGCGATGGCCAACGGGTTGCAGGCCGTGCTGATGGCGCCCACCGAACTGCTCGCCGAGCAGCACGCGCGCACCGTGGCGGCGCGACTCGAGGGCACCCCGTTCCGCTCCGTCCTGTTGACGGGCAGCCAGCGCAGCATCGCGCGACGCACGGCACTTGCCGCGATCGCGTCGGGCGAGGCGTCGCTCGTCGTCGGCACCCATGCCGTGCTCGAGGATCCGGCGCTGTTCAGCCGCCTCGGCCTCGTCGTCATCGACGAGCAGCATCGCTTCGGCGTCGGGCAGCGCGCGCGGTTGCGCGCGAAGGGGCGGCAGCCCGACGTGCTTGTCATGACCGCCACGCCGATTCCGCGTACGCTCACGCTGACGGCGTACGGCGATCTCGACGTGTCGGTGATTGCCGACCTGCCGCCGGGTCGGCGGCCCGTGCGCACGACCGCGCGTCCGGAGGTCCGGCGCGACGAGGCCTACGCGTTCGTGCGTGAGCAGGTGGCCGACGGTCGCCAGGCGTACGTCGTGCTGCCAATCATCGAGGACAGCGAGAAGATCGACGTGCGCGCGGCGGTGAGCATGGCGGAGGACCTGCGCCACGGTGCGCTGGCCGGGCTGCGACTGGGGCTGCTGCACGGCAGGATGAAGCCCGCCGACAAGCAGGCCGTGATGCAGGCCTTCATCGCGCGGGACCTCGACGTGCTGGTGACGACGACGGTGATCGAGGTCGGTGTGGACGTGCCCAATGCGAGCGTGATGGTGGTCGAACATGCCGAGCGCTTCGGCCTCGCGCAGTTGCACCAGTTGCGCGGACGTGTCGGGCGCGGCGCGGCCCAGAGCTTCTGCGTGCTGCTGTTCGAGCGGCCACTCAGCGAGGATGCCAGACAGCGGCTGGCGGCAATGACCGAGACGACCGACGGCTTCGTGATTGCCGAGCGCGACCTCGCCATTCGCGGTCCGGGCGACATGTTCGGCACGCGGCAGGCCGGGATGCCGACGCTCCGCATCGGCGATCTCGGCCGCGACAAGGACCTCATGGCCGATGCGCACGCGCTGGCGCGCGAACTCGTGGCACGGCTGCCGCCCGACGCGGCGCCGCGACGGCTTGCGCGACAGGCGTGGGCCGGCCGCTTCAACCTGGCGCAGGTCGGCTGATGCGCATCATCGCTGGCGCGTTCAAGGGCCGCACGCTGAAGGCGCCGACGTGGGACGGCCTGCGTCCGACGTCGGACCGCCTGCGCGAGACGCTGTTCAACGTGCTCGCGCCGCGCGTGGCCGGGGCGCGGGTCCTCGACGTGTGCGCCGGCACGGGGGCTGTGGGCCTCGAGGCGTCGAGCCGCGGTGCGGCGTGGGTGACGTTCGTGGAACGTGACCGACGTGCGGTCGCGCTCATCGAGGACAACCTGCGGACCTGCCGCGTGAGCGGGGACTATACTATCGACCGCCGCGACGCCCTCGCGCCGGCGGCCGCGGTTGCCGGCGGCCCGTTCGACATCGTGTTTCTCGATCCGCCGTACACGCACGCGTCCCTCGACCCCTGGCTGGAGGTGGCCGCCGCGCACGTGGCGCCGACGGGCATCGTGGTGCTCGAGCATGCGACGCGCAGCGGGTCGTCCGCGCAGGTGGCCGGCCTCGTCCGGTCGCGCGTGCTGCAGCAGGGCGACAGCACGCTGTCCTTCTACGTGGTGTCCGATTCCGTGACCGCGTCACGGCCGGCTTCCGGAGCGATCGATGCCTGACCCCCGCCGCGCGATTGTCGCCGGGTCGTTCGACCCGCTGACGAACGGGCACCTCGACGTGATCGTGCGCGCGCGCGCGCTCTGCGACCAGGTCGTCGTGGCCGTGCTCGTGAATCCCGGCAAGACGCCGCTGCTGGCGCTCGACGATCGTCTCGCCGTCGTGCGTGCCGCGCTGGCCGGCCGGGAGGGGATCGAGGTGGCCTCGTTCGACGGCCTGCTCGTGGATGCCGCCCGGCGCCACGGCGCGACCGTCGTGGTCCGCGGCCTGCGCAGTGTCTCCGACTACGAGCACGAGTGGCCGATGGCCCGCATGAACGCCGCGCTGCTGCCGGGGCTCGAGACCGTGTTCCTGGCCGCGTCGCCTGCCTGGGCGCACGTCAGCTCGACGCTCGTGCGACAGATTCACATGCTGGGCGGATCGATCGATCGGTTCGTGCCGCCCGCCGTCGTGGACCGCCTGCGGCAGCGGGTGTCACACGAAAGCGGAGCCTGACACATGCTCGCGAGCCGCACCACACGCATTGCGTCGTCGCCGACGATGAAGGGCCTGATTGCCGCGGAACGGCTGCGGCAGGCCGGCGTGGACGTCGTCGACCTCAGCGCCGGCGAACCGGACTTCCCGACGCCGGCGCACGTCAAGGCCGCGGCGCATGCGGCCATCGACGCCAACGTCACGCGCTACACGCCGAACGCCGGCACGAGCGAGCTGAAGCAGGCAATCATCGACCGATACAAGGCCGATTACGGCGTCGAGTACGACGAACGCGAGGTCATCGTCTGCGCCGGCGGGAAGCAGGCGCTCCTGAACGCGGCGCTTGCGGTGTTCGGGCCCGGCGACGAGGTCATCACGCATGCGCCCGGCTGGCCGACGCTCGTCGAGCAGATCAAGCTGGCCGAAGCGATGCCGGTGGTAGTGCGGACCTCGCCCGAGGACGGGTTCGCGATCACGGCCGCGTCGTTCATCGACGCGTTCACGCCGCGTACGCGGGCGATCGTGATCAACTCACCGGCCAATCCCACCGGCGCGCTCGTGAGCGAATCGGAACTCGCGACGCTCGCGGATGCCGCCGCGTCGCGAGGCATCTGGATCGTCGTCGACCTCTGCTACGAGAAGCTGATCTACGACCCCGTGCCGCACAATCTGCCGCGCGTGCTCGTGGAGCGGATGCGCGACCGCACGATCCTGGCCGGCTCGGCCTCGAAGGCGTACGCGATGACCGGCTGGCGCTGCGGCTGGATGCTCGCACCGGCCGGTGTCGTGTCGGCAGCCAACGCGATCCAGAGCCACTCGACGAGCAACGTCTGCTCGATCACGCAGAAGGCGGTGGTGACGGCTCTCACGGGCCCGCAGTCCTGCGTGACCGACATGCTCGACGAATACCGCCGTCGCCGCGACCTGATCCGCGGGCTCGTCACGGCCGACGAGCGCCTCACGTGCTCGGTGCCAGCCGGCGCGTTCTACCTGTTCGTGGACGTCTCGGCGCTGTTGTCGCCCGACGGCCTCCGCACGAGCGCGGACTTCTGCCAGGCGCTGCTCGAGGACCGTCACCTCGTCGTCACCGCGGGCGAGGCCTTCGACGCGCCGGGGTTCTTCCGGATCTCCTACGCCGCCTCCACCGCGCAGCTCGAGGAGGCCGCACGACGTCTGCACGCCTTCGTCGCCGACGTCGACGCCGGCCGGTACGACGGACGCGGCGCGGCCACGACGTGAGCCAGCACCCGGCCTACGGCGCCGTCACCGAGGCCTTCGTCGCGGCGCTCGAGGCTGCCGTCGGCGCCGGCCACGTGCGGCGTGACGAAGAGGCGCGTGTCGCGTATGGCACCGACGCCCTGAAGAAGGGGCACCCGGCCGATGTCGTCGTCTGGCCCGGCAGCACGGCGGAGGTCGCGGCGGTGCTGCGCGCCTGCAGCGCGCATCGCGTGCCCGTGGTGCCGCGCGGGGCGGGCACGGGCTACACCGGCGGCGCGGTGCCCACGCAGGGCGGCGTCGTCCTCGCGCTGTCGCGCCTTGACCGGATTCTCGAGATCGACGAACGGAACATGCTCGCCGTCGTCGAGCCACATGTGATCACCGGCGACCTGCAGCAGGCCGTCGAGGCCGTGGGGTTGTTCTATCCACCCGATCCGGCGAGCCTTGCGACGTCCACGATCGGCGGCAACGTCGCCGAGTGCGCCGGCGGGCCGCGCGCGTTCAAGTACGGCGTCACGAAGCGCTACGTCCTCGGGCTCGAGGCCGTGCTCGCGTCGGGTGAGGTGATCCGGACCGGCGGCCGGAGCGTGAAGAACGTCGTCGGCTACGACGTCACGCAGCTGCTCGTGGGGTCGGAAGGGACGCTGGCGGTGATCACGCAGGTGATCGTGCGGCTCGTGCCGCTGCCGCCGACGCAGGTCACGCTGCGTGCGACGTTTGCCTCGATTCGCGCGGCCGTCGATGCGGTGACGAACCTGATTCGCGCGCGCGTGGTTCCCTCGGCCCTCGAACTCATCGACGGCGACTCGCTGGATGCGGTTGCGACGAGCCTCGGCACGCGCGCGCTGGCTCCCGAGGTCACCGGCGCGGTCCTGCTGCTCGAAGTGGACGGCCTTGCCGAGACGGTGCGCGAGGAAGGCCGGCGCGTGGAGCAGGCGTGCCGGGATGCCGGGGCGACCGAAGTCCTCGTGGCCGCCGACGCGGCGACGCGCCAGGAGCTGTGGCACGTCCGACGGTCGCTCTCCCTCTCGCTTCGCGTGCTCGCGCCCCTCAAGATCAACCACGACGTGGTCGTGCCGAAGGGGCGCATCCCGGAGTTGTTCGACGTCATCGCGCAGTTGCGCGCCGACTCGCCGGGCGTCCGCATCCCCTGCTTCGGCCACGTGGGCGACGGCAACATCCACGTCAACCTGATGCTCGATCCCGCTGATCCGGTTGCCGTGGCGTCGGCCCGGCGCGCCGAGGAGACGCTCTTTGCGAGCGTCGTCGCGCTCGACGGGTCGATCAGCGGCGAGCACGGCATCGGCTTCTCGAAGCGCCCGTTCGTCCCGCTCGAACTCTCGCCCATCGAGATCGATCTCCAGCGGCGCATCAAGGCCGCGTTCGATCCGCTGCACATCCTCAATCCGGGGAAGATGTTTCCGTGAACACCGCGCTGTGACGCCGGGGTCCGGCAGCCGCCTCACTCGTTCGTGACGAGCAGCACCGTCTCGAGATCGCGCGAGGGGTCGGGCCAGAGCAGGGTGCGCAGGCGCAGGCCGGCGGGGTTGAAGTACTGGACCTCGGCGAGCGTGCGGGCCGTGAACTCGTGCTCGGCGGACAACTGCGCGAGGTCGTCGCGCGTGATCACGCAGAGCACGCGGCGCGGCTGGTTGAGGAACTCCACCACCTCGTGCGGCTGCACCAGGTCGGTCTGCTTCACGCCGGTGTAGAACACGAGGTTGCGCACGAACACGCGGTAGGTCGCCGAGGGCTCGCCGCCCTGGTAGACCGCCGTGTACTTGCGCGCCATGACCTGCACGGGTTCGAGATCGGCAGCCGAGGCCACCGAGTACTGCAGCGACAGCAGCGTCGCGATCGACGCCACCGCCATCGTCACGGGCAGCGCCCAGCGCCGCCGGCTCCACGCCGCCATGAGCACTGACCCCGCAGCCACCGTGATGATGCCGGTGCACACGAGCGCGAGCGACGGCGTGAGGACGAACAGCAGCGGGCGGGCGCGGTGCAGGAGCACGCCGAGGATGAACAGGAACACGGCGCAGAGCGTGCCGCACCAGGCGAGAGCGGCCTGGCGGCCGGTGCGTCCGGGCGCGCTCGTCGTCGTCTCGTCGGGCAGCCTGGCGATCACCGTGCGGGCGAGCAGCAGCGCCATCGGCGGCAGCATCGGCAGGATGTAGCGCGGCTGCTTGCCGATGGAGGCCGAGTAGAAGACGAAGGGCACGGCCGCCCAGATGATGGCGCGCCATTCGGCGCGGGTGACGAGGCGCTCGGCGCGGAAGACGCGGCGCCATGTCGGTAGCCAGAGCAGGATGAAGGGCGACCAGGGCATGAGGCCGCCGAGCACGATGGGCACGTAGAACCAGAGTGGCCGCGGCTCGTTGTAGCGGTCGGTGGCAAAGCGCTCGAGGTTCTCGCCGATGAAGAACCGGTGCATGTAGGCGAGGCCGTGGTGCTGGGCCATCGCCAGGAACCAGGGCGCCGCGACGAGCAGCGCGAGCCCCGCGACGATCGCGATGTCGATGAGACCGGGCAGCTGCGAGCGGTCTCCGGGGCTGGAGCCGCGTTCCTTCCACCACACCGGGATGACGGCCAGCACCGGCAGGGCGATGGCGACGGGGCCCTTCGTGAGGATGCCGAGGCCGATCATCACGCCGGCAAAGGCGAGCCAGAGCCGCCGCCGGGTTCGCGTGGTCGTTGGCGTGGTGCTGGGCGCGCCGATGCCCTCGATCAGGCCCCATGTCGCGGCTGCAATGAAGAACGCGAGCGGGAGGTCCGGCAGCGAGAGCCGGCCGATGGAGAAGTAGCCGAAGCTCGTCGCGACGACGGTCGCGGCGAAGAAGCCGGTGGCGGCGTCGAACCAGCGCCGGCCTGCCAGGTAGGTGAGCAGCGACAACCCGAGCCCGGCAAGCGCCGACGGGAAGCGCGCCGCGGCCTCGCCCACGCCCGCCGCCTTGTAGGCAATCGCGACGAGCCAGTAGTAGAGGATCGGCTTCTGGAAGCGCAGCTCGTAGTTGTAGTACGGCGTGAGCCAGTCGCCCGAGACGACCATCTCGCGAGCGGCCTCCGCGTAGAACGCCTCGTCGGAGTCGCCGATTGCGCCGCGACCGAGGCCTGCGAAGAACGTCAGGAAGCAGACCAGGCCGAGTATGAGCACATGGCGCGACACGCTGGCCCCGGATTCTACACCATGGTTTTTGGGCTATACTTGCGGCTCACCTCGTGGTTCAGGGGCTCGGCTCTCGCGCGACGCGCGTCCCGACGCGGCTCCGTGAGTCCCCGGCCACCTCACACCTGACAGAGCATGGCATCAGCACAGAAGCGCTCCGGCGGTCGCCGCGGCCCGCGTCCCTCGGGCCCACGCCGGCCCGCCACCGACATTCCAGACGTCGCCAACGATCCGCCACTCGACCTGCCGCCCGAAGGCAGTGAAGCCTCGCTGCGCATCGGACAGCTCAAGGAGATGAACATCCAGGCGCTGATGCAGGTGGCCCAGGACCTCGGCGTGATCGGGGCCACCGGTCTCCGCAAGCAGGAGCTCATCTTCCAGATCCTCAAGGCGCAGACCGAGCAGAGCGGGTTCATCTTCTCGGAGGGCGTGCTCGAAGTGCTGCCCGACGGCTTCGGGTTCCTCCGCGCGCCCGACTACAACTACCTGGCCGGCCCCGACGACATCTACGTCTCGCCGTCGCAGATCCGCAAGTTCGATCTGCAGACGGGCGACACGGTCAGCGGGCAGATCCGGCCGCCCAAGGACGGCGAGCGGTACTTCGCGCTCATCAAGGTCGAGGCGGTCAACTTCGAGGCGCCCGAGTTCGCGCGCAACAAGATCTTCTTCGAGAACCTGACGCCGCTCTATCCGCAGGCGCGCTTCTCGCTCGAGACCGGCAAGGACAACCTCTCGGCACGCGTGCTCGACCTGATGACGCCCATCGGGAAGGGCCAGCGCGGGCTCATCGTCGCGCCGCCCCGCACAGGCAAGACGATGCTGCTGCAGAACATCGCGCAGTCGGTCGTGCAGAACCACCCCGAGGTGTACCTGATCGTGCTGCTCATCGACGAGCGGCCCGAGGAGGTCACCGACATGCAGCGCTCGGTGCGCGGCGAGGTGATTTCGTCCACGTTCGACGAGCCCGCCCAGCGTCACGTGCAGGTCGCCGAGATGGTGATCGAGAAGGCAAAGCGCCTCGTCGAGCACAAGAAGGACGTGCTCATCCTGCTCGACTCGATCACGCGGCTCGCGCGCGCCTACAACAGCGTGGTCCCGCCCTCGGGCAAGGTGCTCTCGGGCGGCGTGGACTCCAACGCCCTCCAGAAGCCCAAGCGCTTCTTCGGCGCGGCCCGCAACGTCGAGGAGGGCGGCTCGCTCACGATCATCGCCACCGCACTCGTCGACACGGGCTCGCGCATGGACGAGGTCATCTTCGAGGAGTTCAAGGGCACCGGCAACATGGAGATCCACCTCGATCGCAAACTGGTGGACAAGCGCGTGTTCCCGGCCATCGACATCCAGAAGAGCGGCACGCGCAAGGAGGAACTCCTGATCCCGAAGGAGGACCTGAACCGCATCTGGGTGCTGCGCAAGGTGATCAACCCGCTGTCGCCGACCGAGGCGATGGAGCTGTTGATCGACAAGCTGGCCAAGGCGGGCAGCAATGCCGACTTCCTGAATGCGATGAACAAGCCATAGGCACGGGTGTCCGCCGGACGAGTCCGGCGGCTGCACCGCAGGGCGTGCACCTATCGCTGCTCTTTCACCATCGGGACGAAGCGGACCGCCATCAGCCTGCGTTTGTCGAACCCGCCGGCCGTCCGTTCGATGACCAACAGATCCTGGTCGTTCACGCCGACGGGCACCACGAGGCGGCCGCCGACCTTCAACTGCTGCTTCAGCGCCTCCGGCACCGCGGGCGGCGCCGCCGTGACGACGATGGCGTCGAACGGCGCGTGTTCGGGCCATCCGGCATAGCCGTCGCCGAGGCGCACGGTCACGTTGTCGTAGCCGAGCGTGCGCAGCAGCGCGTCGGCTCGTGTCGCCAGCGCCGGCACGATCTCGATCGAGTAGACCTGCCGTGCCAGTTCGCCGAGCACGGCCGCCTGGTACGCCGACCCGGTGCCGATCTCGAGCACGACGTCGTCGGGCTCGATCGCCGCCGCCTCGCTCATCACCGCGACGATGTAGGGCTGCGAGATCGTCTGGCCGTGCCCGATCGACAGCGGGGAGTCGTGATACGCGAGCGACTCCGACCCCGCCGCGACGAAGCGCTCGCGCGGGACCGTCCGCAGGGCCGCGAGGACGCGCGGGTCGCGGACCCCGCGCGCCTCGATCTGATCACGGACCATCGCGTCGCGTTGCATGGCGAATGGCTCCTGGCTCGGTGCGTGGTCGACGCACGCGGTGAGCGCCAGCAGCGTCAGCAGGTAACGCATGGCGGCGACGCCTCCTAGTGCACCACCGCCTGGCGCTTCTCGAACGTCAGCTTGCCGTCCACCACGTCGAGCGACACCTCGTCGCCCTCCCGGAACTCGCCCTGCAGCACCGCCATCGCGAGCGGGTCGAGCACGCGCCGCTGCAGCGTGCGCTTGAGCGGCCGTGCCCCGTAGAGCGGATCGTAGCCCTCCTCGACGAGGGCCTCCCGTGCGGCCTCCGAGAGGTGCAGCGTGATCTTGCGCTCCTCGAGCCGGGCGAGCAGCCTGGCCATCTGCAGGTCGATGATCCGACCCATGTGCTCACGGCCGAGGGGGTGGAAGACGATCACCTCGTCGATCCTGTTGATGAACTCCGGCCGGAAGTGCTGGCGCATCGCCTCGAGCACTTCACGCCGCGTGCCTTCGTCCACGGTGCCGTCCCGCCGCGTATGCTCGGCCAGGTACTGGCTCCCGAGGTTCGACGTCATGATCACGACGACGTTCCTGAAGTCCACCGTGCGGCCACGCCCGTCGGTGAGCCGTCCATCGTCGAGCACCTGCAGCAGCACGTTGAGCACTTCGGGATGCGCCTTCTCGACCTCGTCGAACAGCACGACGGCATACGGCCGGCGGCGCACCGCCTCGGTCAGCTGGCCGGCCTCGTCGTACCCGACGTAGCCCGGGGGCGCGCCGATGAGACGCGAGACCGCGTGCTTCTCCTGGTACTCGGACATGTCGATGCGCACCATCGCCTGATCGTCGTCGAACAGGAACTCGGCGAGCGCGCGGGCGAGTTCCGTCTTGCCGACGCCCGTGGGGCCGAGGAAGATGAAGCTCCCGAGCGGCCGGTTGGGATCCTGCAGGCCGGCGCGCGCGCGGCGGATGGCGCTTGCCACCGCGTCGATGGCCTCGTCCTGGCCGACCACGCGGTGGTGCAGCCGATCCTCCATCTGCACGAGCTTCTGGATCTCGCCTTCCATGAGGCGGCTGAGCGGGATGTGCGTCCACTTGCTCACGACCTCGGCGATGTCCTCCTCGTCCACTTCCTCCTTCAGCATGCGCTGCGACTGCTGCAGTTCCGCGAGGCGCGCCTCTTCGTCGGCGCGCTGCTGCTCGAGCGCGGGCAGCCGGCCGTACTGCAGTTCGGAGGCTCGCGCGTAGTCGCCGTCGCGCTGCGCCTGCTCGATCTGGATGCGCAGCTGCTCGATCTCCTTCTTGACCGTGCTCGCGCCCTGGATGGCGGCCTTTTCCTGCTCCCAGTGCGACTGCAGTTGCGTGCGCTGCTCCTTGAGGTCGGCCAGTTCGCGTTCGAGCTTGCCGAGCCGTTCCTGCGAGGCCTGGTCGGTCTCCTTGCGCAGGGCCTCGCGCTCGATCTCGAGCTGCATGATGCGCCGCGACACTTCGTCGAGTTCGGCAGGCATCGAGTCGATCTCCATGCGCAGCTTCGACGCGGCCTCGTCCACGAGGTCGATGGCCTTGTCGGGCAGGAACCGGTCCGCGATGTACCGATGGCTCAGGACGGCCGCGGCCACAAGCGCGGCGTCCTTGAGGCGCACCGTGTGGTGGTTCTCGTACTTCTCGCGCAGGCCGCGCAGGATGCTGATCGTGTCCTCCACGCTCGGCTCGCCGACGAGCACCGGCTGGAAGCGCCGCTCGAGTGCGGCGTCCTTCTCGATGTGCTTGCGGTACTCGTCGAGTGTCGTCGCGCCGATCGTGTGCAGTTCGCCGCGCGCGAGCATCGGCTTGAGCATGTTCGAGGCGTCGAGCGATCCCTCGGAGGCGCCGGCGCCGACGACCGTGTGAAGTTCGTCGATGAAGAGGACGATCTCGCCCTGCGAGCTGACGATCTCCTGGAGGACGGCCTTCAGGCGCTCCTCGAACTCGCCGCGATACTTCGCCCCGGCGACGAGCGACCCCATGTCGAGCGCGACGATGCGCTTGTTCTTGAGGCCCTCGGGCACGTCGCCGCGGATGATGCGCTGCGCCAGGCCCTCGACGATGGCGGTCTTGCCGACACCGGGCTCGCCGATGAGCACCGGATTGTTCTTCGTGCGGCGTGAGAGCACCTGGATCACGCGCCGGATCTCGTCGTCGCGCCCGATCACCGGATCGAGCTTGCCGTCGCGCGCCGCCGCCGTGAGGTCGCGGCCGTACTTCTCGAGCGCCTCGTACTTGCCCTCGGGGCTCTGGTCGGTGACCCGCTGCGAGCCGCGCACGGCCACGAGCGACTCGAGGATGCGATCGCGCGTGACGCCGACGGCCTGCAGGGCGCCGGCGGCGGCCGAGCGTCCGCCGTCGCCGGCAATGGCGAGCAGGAAGTGCTCGGTGCTGAGGAACTCGTCCTTCAGCTGAGCGGCTTCCTTCTCGGCCGCGTCGAAGACGGCGCGCAGACGCGGGCCGATGCCCGGATCGCTGCCGCCGTAGGCACGCGGTCGCTTGTCGAGATCGGCTTCGAGCGTGCGCCCGAGCGCGGCCGGGTCCACCTGCATCCGGCGCAGCACGGTCGGCACGATCCCCCCCTGCTGGACCACGAGGGCCGCCAGCAGGTGCTCGGGATCGATCTGTGGATGATTGCGCCCAGCGGCGAGTTGCTGGGCGGCGACGACGGCTTCCTGTGCCTTCTCGGTCAGTCTGTTCAGGTTCATGGTTCCCCGGTTCGATGTGCAGTCGATGCCGATGGTTCAAGCCGGCTGCGCGCGCAGCGCCGCCAGCGCTTCGTAGTGCCGCCGCTCCTCCGGCGAGAGGTCGGTCGGCACCTGGAGTTCCAGCGTGACGAGCAGGTCGCCGCGCTCGCCGGCCTTGCCGAGCACGGGCATCCCGTGTCCGCGCAGGCGGAGGACGGCGCCATGGCGCGTCCCGGCAGGCACGCGGGCGCGGATGCGCGTGCCGACGAGCGGCTGGACCTCGAGTTCGCCGCCAATCACCGCGACCGGCACGGGGACGGCCACGCGCGTGGCGAGGTCGTGGTCGCCGCGCGGCTCGAACCGCGCGTGCGGGGCGAGCTTCACGCGGAAGTACACGTCGCCGCCGCCCGACGGCGCGCGCACCTTCTGGCCGTTCCTGATGCCGGCGGGGAAGCGGACCTCGAGCGACCGCTCGCCATCCGGACCCGTGAGCGTCACCTTGCGCGTCGTACCGGTGAAGGCCTCTTCGAGGCTGATCGGCAGCTCGTGCTCCTGCGGGGCCGCGGCGTGCCGACGCCCACGCGGACGCGCGCTAGCGCCGCCGCCGGCGTCGCCGCCGAAGAACGTCGTGAAGAAGTCCGAGAACGGGTTGCCGCCCTCGCCGAACATCTCCTGGAACTCCTCGGGCGTGACCGTGCGGTATCCGCCACCCTGTCCGCCCTGTCCTGCCGCGCCGCCCGCACCGCCGAACGGCCAGCCGCCGCCCCCGAACGGCGCGCCCGTGCGCGGGTCGACGCCGGCGCGCTGCGCCTGCTCGTACGCCTTCCAGTTCGCCCCGAGCTCGTCGTACTTCGCGCGCTTCTCGGCATCGCCGAGCACTTCGTGCGCCTCGCTGATCTCCTTGAACCGCGCCTCGGCGGCGCTGTCGCCGGGATTGACGTCCGGGTGGTACTTGCGCGCCAGCTTGCGGAAGGCCGCCTTGATCTCCTTGGCGGAGGCCGTCTTCGCGACGCCGAGCGTGGCGTAGTAGTCGCGGAACTCCATCAGGCCTCCTTCAGACGCCGAGCATCGCGCTCAGGCGATCAAGTTCCTGTACCAGCCGGCGCCCGGCGGCACGCGAGACGTCGGTCCCGCTCGCGATGGGGCGGATGCGCTGCAGCACGTCGGCCACCTCGAGCAGGCGCTGGACGCCGGCGAGGTTGACGCCCGCTTCGTCCACGAGGTGCTTGATGACCCGCAGGCGTGCGAGCTCCTCCTGCGTGTAGACCCGCATGCTGCCAAGGGTGCGCGACGGGCGCACGAGCCCGAGCCGCTCGTACTTGCGGAGCGTCTGCGGGTGCATGCCGAGGTGGCGTGCGGCGACGCTGATGAGAATCACCTCGTCGAGCACGGCCGGCGCGTCGCTCCGGGAGCGGGGACCAATCGTTGACACGTGACGAGTGTAGACATTGATACGATGTGTGTCAATGCCATGCGTCGAATCACGGCAGGGCTCGAGGGCTCGCGCGCAACCTCGTCCGCCGCAGCGCATTCCCGGGATTCGCGCGCTTGCGACATACTGATGGTTCGCGCCAGCCGCGGACATGGCGTCCGGGCCCGCCGACTCAACGTGGACTTCGCGGCATCCGACCTCCTGACCATCGGGCTCCTCGTGCTCATCGAGGGGCTCCTCAGCGCCGACAACGCGCTCGTCCTTGCCATCCTGGTGCTGTCGCTGCCGCGGCACCAGCAGCGACAGGCGCTGCGCTACGGCATCCTCGGCGCCTTCGTGTTCCGCGCGCTGGCGACGCTGTTTGCGGCGTACATGATCGAGCTGGCGTGGGTGAAGCTCGTGGGTGCGCTGTACCTGCTGTGGCTCCCGATCCAGCACTTCCGGGGCGGCAGTCACGAGGAGCGCAAGCAGATCAAGCCCGCCACGAGCTGGCTCGGGCTCGGGGCGTTCTGGACGACCGTCATCAAGGTCGAGCTCACCGACATCGTGTTCGCCATCGACTCGATCCTCGTGGCCGTCGCGATGTCGCCGAAGCTGTGGGTGATCATCACCGGCGGCATCCTCGGCATCATCGCGATGCGGCTGCTGATCGGCCAGTTGCTGGCCGTGGTGCAGCGGTTCCCGGCGCTCGTCGATGGCGCGTTCGTCATCATCGCGTGGGTGGGCATCAAGCTGCTCGTCGAGTACCTGCACCAGCTCGGGTACGTGCACTTCCAGATTCCGAAGTGGCTGTCCCTCGGGCTGATCGTGGTGATCTTCGGCGGCTTCTACCTCTATGCGCGCTACAAGGGGCCCGTGGAGGTCGAAGGTGACGACGAGGCCACGGAGTTGTTGAAGGAACACACGGAATGATCGAGGTCCTGTACGAGCATCCGGCGTGGTTCGCGCGGCTCTTCGACGCGCTCGACGCACGGCAGGTGCCGTACCGGACGAGGCATGCGGCGTCGCTGCGATTCGCGCCTGACTGGGCGCACGATCCCGACGCACGCGCCGCGGCACCCGACCTGCTCGTCAACCGCATGAGCCCGTCGGCCGATCGCCGCGGCCATGGCCAGGGCATTCTCGCCACGTTGCAGTACCTCGAGTCGATGGAGCGGGGCGGCGTCTCCGTGGTGAACGGGTCGAAGGCCTACGGGTACGAGATCTCGAAGGCGCGGCAGATGGCCTTGCTCGCCGATCTCGGCCTGCCGTTCCCGCGGACGCGCGTCATCAACGCCGCGCGCGAGGCCGTGCCCGCCACCGAGGGCCTGCGGTGGCCCGTTGTCGTGAAGCCGAGCGTCGGCGGCAGCGGGGCCGGTGTCCTGCGCTTCGACGACGTGCGCGCGCTCGAGTCGGCGGTGTCCGCGAGCCAACTCGATTTCGGCGTGGATCGCCTGGCGCTCGTGCAGGAGTTCATCCCGGCACGTGGCGGGCAGATCACCCGCGTGGAAGTGCTCGACGGGCGTTACCTGTACGCGATTGCGATTCCGGTCTCGGGGCAGGACTTCAACCTGTGCCCGGCGGACCTGTGCGAAGTGCCGGCCCTGGCGGACGTCTCCGCGGCAGGTGGCGTGGAACTCGGGGGACACTGCGCCGCTGCGCCGGGAGCGGCCGGGCGCCGGGCCGTGCGCGCAGAGCCTTCACGCGAGATCGTCGATGCCGTCGTACGGATGACGACGACGGCGGGCTTCGACGTGGGCGGCGTGGAGTTCGTCGTCGACGATCGGGACGGGCAGCCGTACTTCTACGACCTGAATGCGCTCTCGAACTTCGTGGCCGATGCACCGGCCGTGATCGGCTTCGATCCCTGGGAGCCCTTCGTCGACTACCTGGTCGCGCGCCACGCCGCGGCCATCACCGAACGCCGCGCCCTCGCGGTGACAATGCAGCGGGGCTGCGGCCCCGAGGAGGAGAGAGAGTCCATGCCGTATCCCGAATTCCTGATCGCGCCGATGCGCGAGGAACTGACGCAGGTGGGTTTCAGCGAGTTGCGCACGGCGGCTGACGTCGATCGCGCGGTGTCGCAGCCGGGCACCACGCTCGTCGTCGTGAACTCGGTGTGCGGGTGCGCGGCCGGCAAGGCACGCCCGGGCATCGCGCAGGCGATGCAGCACGCCACGCGGCCCGATCACGCCGTGACCGTGTTCGCGGGCGCAGACATCGACGCGACCGATCGTGCGCGTGGCTACTTCACCGGCTATCCCCCCTCGTCGCCGTCGGTCGGGCTGCTGCGCGACGGCAAGCTGGTGTACATGATGGAGCGGCACCAGATCGAGGGGAACTCGGCCGACGGCATCGCGCAGGCGTTGACGGCGGCATTCGACAAGTACTGCGCCACGCAGAACGCGTAGGCCAGGCGTGCGTCCGGCGACAGCCGGTTGTCACGACGGGCACCTCGACGCCGGGGTGCCCGTCGTCGCGTCAGGGGATCGTGTCGGGGCGGACGGGAGGCGCCGGTTCGCGGGCATCCGGCTGGTCCGGGTGCACGAGGACGAGCGGGCGGCCGGCGCGGTAGGTCTCCCACGTGCGCACGACCATGTCGGCCAGGGCGTCCACGAATGCCGGGTGCGCGTTGACGGCCGATGCCCGTGCCATCGGGATGCCCAGGTCGTCGCACGTTCGCCGCGCCTCGTTGTCGAGGTCGTAGAGCACTTCGACGTGATCGCAGACGAACCCGAGCGGGCTCAGGATCACGGCGTCGAGGCGACCTGCCGCGTGTTCGTCGCGGATGTGGTCGTTGACGTCCGGGCCGAGCCAGGGGTCCTCGGGGCGGCCGCTGCGGCTCTGGTACGCGAGCGCCCAGTCCCCGACGCCGAGCCGTCGCGCGACTTCGGCCGCCGACACCTCGAGTTGCCGCCTGTAGGTCTCGGCTCCCGGCATCGCCGCCGGCACGCTGTGCGCGGTGAACACGAGCCTGGCGCGGTGGCGATCCGGCTCCGGCATCGCGTCTCGCGCCAGGACGATGCGATCGGCCACGGCGGTGAGGAAGCCCTCGTGCAGGTGCCAGTCGCCGACGTAGGCCACGTCCACCGGCCGGCCGCCCGCCGCGTGCACAGCCTCACGCGCCTGCAGCACGTTGTGCCGGTACTGCGTGCAACTCGAATACGACCGGTGTGCCGCCGCAATGACCCCGATGGCGCGCCGCACGCCGTCGCGCGACATCTGCGCGAGGACGTCGGGCAGCAGCGGGCTCCAGTTGCGCATGCCGACGTAGACAGGCAGCGCGAGCCCGCGGGCCCGCAGCCGCGCTCCGAGCCCGGCGGCCTGGTCCATCGTGTGCCGGGTGAGTGGCGACACGCCGCCGAACTGCTCGTAATGGTGCGCCACTTCCTCGATCCGCTGCTGGGGAACCTGTCGGCCCCGCAGCACGTTGGCCAGGAACGGGCGGATGTCCGCGGGGCCGAGCGGACCCCCGAACGAGACGAGCAGGACGGCATCGAACGGGCCGGGCATGTCGGCCTCGATCATAGACGACGGGCTCGTCGGGGGCGCCCATGCACAGGGCCACCCGCCGGACACGTCCGGCAGCTACGACGACGGAAAAGCGTCGCGGGCCTCACCGCCCGCCGGAGACGGCCGCGCAATGCGTACGATACTGGTTACGAATGACGATGGGTACGAGTCGGAGGGGATTGGGGCACTCGCGCGGGCACTGAGGGTGTTGGGGCGGGTGGTCGTGTGTGCGCCGGTGGGTGAAGCCAGTGCGATCGGGCATGCGCTCACGCTGGCGCGCCCGCTGCGCCTGCGTGAAGTCGAGGCCGACGTCCACGCGGTGGACGGCACGCCGGCCGACTGCGTCAACATCGCCGTGGCGCAGGTGCTGCATGGGCAACTGCCAGATCTCGTCGTCTCGGGCATCAACAAGGGATGGAACGTCGGCGACGACGTCACGTACTCGGGGACGGTGGGTGGCGCGCTCGAGGGCGTGCTGCTCGGGCTTCCGGCTGTTGCCGTCTCGCTGCAGCGGTCGCATGTCTACGACTTCTCGCATGCCGCGCGTGCGGCTGTGGAGGTTGCGCGCGACGTGCTGGCCGAGGGGCTGCCGCCGCGTGTGCTGCTGAACGTCAACGTGCCCGAGGGCGAGCCGCGCGGGTGGGCGTCCACGATCCAGGCGGCGCGGACGCATACGACAAACGTCATGCGGCGCACCGATCCGTGGGGGAGGCCGTACTACTGGCTTGACGAGGGGCGGCTCGAGTGGGCGTCGCGGCGCGACACCGATGTCGAGGCCGTCAAGGGCGGGCTCGTCTCGGTCACGCCGCTGCATGCCGACCTCACGGCGCACCAGGCGCTCGTGCGGACGGCGGCGCTCGTCGATCGGGTGGGGCGGCGCGATCAGGCCTGATAGTCGACGTGCTGGCCCTTGCCGCTCGCGTCGGCGCCTTCGATGAGGCGGACCATCGCGGCAGCCTCGGCGCGTTTCTCCTGCAGCGCGCGGCTGATGGCGATGGTGGTGCGATCGGGCGTCCGGGCGGCGGGTGACGCGTCGGCGCCTGTGCGTGCGAGGGGTGAGATCCCGGTCATGCGCACTCAATCGGCGGGTCGCGGCGGGACTTGAATCCGGTCGAAGGTCCTGCGTGGGTTGCGGGAGAGTGCTGTGGTACACTCTCCCGGTTGTCGGGGCGTGGCTCAGCCTGGTAGAGCACTCGGTTCGGGACCGAGGGGTCGGAGGTTCAAATCCTCTCGCCCCGACCATTCACTCCACAGTAATCCCTTCGAACGTCCGCGAAACCGGCGTGAGCCCTGTTCACGCTGACGCGCGTCAGCCCGCGATGGCCTCGCGGGCCTGCGCTTCCAGCCACGCGGCCATCTTCCGCCAGGGCACCGGCCCGTGGCTGATCCGGGCGACGCCGAGTTCAGCCAACCGTGCGCGCGGCGGGACGCCCGGCAGCGCGATGATGTTCACGGGCAGCGTCACGGCGGCGCAGAGTGCCTCGATCAGGCCCTCATCGGCAAGACCCGGCGCGAAGAAGCCGTGCGCGCCGGCCTGCTCATAGGCCTTCGCGCGCTCGATGGCGGTGTCGAGCAGCGCCCGGTCGTGCTTGTCGCGCGGCGTCTTCAGGAACACGTCCGTCCGCGCGTTCACGAACGCGCCCACGGCGGCCGCGGCCCGCGCCGCGGCCTCGACGCGCGGCACCTGGACCGCGAGGTCGTGCAGGCCGCTGCCGCCAATCACCTGGTCCTCGAAGTTGAAGCCGATGGCCCCGGCATCGAGTGCCCGCGCCACGGTTGCGGCCACCGTCTCGGGCGCCACGCCGTAGCCACCTTCGAGATCCACCGTCAGCGGCAGGTCCGACGACGCAGCAATGCGGCGGATGTTGTCGATGGCCATCTCCAGCGGGATCTGCTCGCCGTCGGGAAACCCGAACGCCATGGCCACCGGTGCGCTGCCTGTCGCCAGCGCCTGTGCGCCTGCCGCGGCCACGGCCTTCGCGCTGCCGGGATCCCAGATGTTGTACAGGACCAGCGGCGTGCCCTTGATGTGGAGACCGTGGAACGTTGCCGCCCGTGACACCTGATCCGACATCACTCATCACCTCCGGGGCTGATGGTAGCGCGCCTCGCCATGGTCATTGGCGTCGCACCTTCGGCGGCAGCGCCGACTTCGGGAACTTCGCCACGACGGTGTAGTTGGGATCGACGACGTTGGCCACGCGCGCCTCGCCGGCCTGCGAGAGGACCTGGTACGCCTCGAGCTTGTCGAAGCCGTAGTCGTCCACGAGCCACTGGATCAACTCGACGTGCGCGATCCGAAATGCGTCCACGAGCGGCCGCACGCTGCCGGCGACCATGATGTGCGTGTCGTCCTCGATGCGCGGCCACGCGATCCGTCGCCCCTTGATCACCTCGAACTGCAGCGTGACGTCCATCGTGGTCTCGAGGCCCGAGCCGACGATCTCGCCGTCGCCCTGCAGCGCATGGCCGTCACCGAAGTAGAAGTAGCCGCCGTCGTGGAACACCGGCAGGTACACCGTGGCGCCCTCGCGCACGTCCGAGGCGTCCATGTTGCCGCCGAAGTTGCCCGGCCACAGTCCACCCCACGCTTCCTGGCCCGCCGGTGCGACCGCGACGCGCCCGAGCATGGGACGCAGCGGCAGTTCGATCCGCTTGCTCGCCGAGTTGGGCAGGTCGAGGATCCCGATGTTGCGCGCGCGATCGATCTGCCAGACGAACCGTCGCGCCGGCAGTGGGTCGTTGAGGATGCGCGTGCGGGAATCGCCGGCCACGGCGCTGATGCCGCCCGGCACGACCGCCGAGATTGCCGTGTCGCGATTGGGGCGGACCTTCAGGACCTTCACCACCAGCGTGTCGCTCGTCGTGAGCC
The DNA here is from genome assembly GCA_934541105.1 of uncultured Luteitalea sp. Taxonomy (GTDB): domain Bacteria; phylum Acidobacteriota; class Vicinamibacteria; order Vicinamibacterales; family Vicinamibacteraceae; genus Luteitalea. Next base: position 436,403 of record CAKTDA010000004.1, read on the forward strand.
CCTCGATGTAGAACGGGCCGACCTCGCCCGGCCAGGCGCCGCCTGCCCGTGCGTAGTAGTCGTCAGGCTTCGAGAACGTGTGCGACTCGACGATGTCGCCCGGCTTGATGGTGAGCACGGGTTGACGCACGGCAAACGTCGGGACGCCGTGCGTGGGCACGAATCGGTGCGTCTCCGCACGGGCATCGGCAGCGAACACGGCAAGGGCGGCGAGCAGGCAGGCAACTGGAGCGTGCATGGTGCGCGCATCGTACCAGCGCCGTGCGCCTGGCCGGCCTAGTCGTTGCCGGCCCGACGCTGCCTGACGTCGGTCACGGTGCGGAACAGGTCGAGCGGCTCGACGGGCTTGCTGACGTGCGCGTCGAACCCGGCGGCGAGGATGCGCTCGCGATCCTCGCGCCGCGCGAAGGCCGTCACGGCAACCGCCGGCGCGTGGCGGACGCGCGGATTGGGGAAGTCGCGGAGCGCGCGAATCAGGTCGAACCCGTCGCGATCGGGCATGCCGATGTCGCTGAGGACCACGTCCACCTCGAGATCGCCGAGCAGCCGCAGGGCCTCGGCGACCGAGGCGGCGGGTACCGGCACCGCTCCGGCATTCTCGAGCAGCACGCTGAGCATCTCGCGCGAATCGGAGTCGTCCTCGATGATGAGGATCGAGAGGCCGCGCAGGGGTGATGTCGTACCGCCGTCGGCCCGCGGTGAGGGGCCTGCGGCAGGACGCCCGGCGGCAGCACCGAGCCCGAGCGCGATGGTGAACTCGGCGCCCAGGCCTTCGCCAGCGCTTGCGGCCGTCACCTCGCCGCCGTGCATCTGCACGATCTGCTTGACGATCGACAGCCCGAGGCCGAGACCGCCGAAGCGACGGGCATTCGGCGATTCGGCGTGCCGGGAGCGATCGAAGACGTGTGGGAGGAATGCCGGCGGGATGCCGGCTCCGGTGTCGGCCACCCGCAGGTGCATCCGGTTGCCGACGCGATCGAGGGTCACGGCGATCTGGCCGCCGTCCTTGTTGAATTTCACGGCGTTGTCGAGCAGGTTGGTGAGCGCCTGCTGCAGGCGCGCGGGGTCGCCGAGCAACGGCTCCCGACTTGGTTGCAGGGTCGCCGCGAGGTGCAGGCCCCGGGCGTCGGCGAGGGGGCGGGCGGCCTCGACGGCGTGCGCGACGACGTCTTCGAGGAAGACGGGCTGGAGATCGAGCCTGACGTGCCCCGAGATGATGCGGCTCACGTCGAGCAACTGGTCGATGAGGTGCCGCTGGGTGAGCGCGCTGCGCTCGATGACCTCGATTGCTCGTCCGGCATCGGCGTCCGAGAGGCCGCCGCGCTTGAGCAGGCTCGTCCAGCCGGTGATGGCGTTGAGTGGCGTGCGCAGTTCGTGCCCGAGCGTGGCGAGGAACTCGTCCTTCATGCGCCCGGCATCGTCTGCGGCCTGGCGAGCTCGTTGCTCGGAGGCTTCCAGTGCCTGGTTCCTTTCGATGAGCCTGCGGGCATCGTGGTCGTCGATGAGCGTGCCCAGCCAGCGGAAGACGAGGCCTGGCGGTTCCTCGATGGGGGCCGCGTGGAGCGCGTGCCACCGCCAGGCTCCATCGTCGGCGCGGCGGAGGCGGCAGCGGGCCTGGTACGGGACGCGCGTGCTGACGGCCTCGCGCCATCCGGCCCGCAGCGGCGGCACGTCATCGGGGTGCACGGCGCGCTCCCACTCGGCGATCTCGGCCGATCCGGTGTACCGACGCCACGGCTCGTTCAGGAAATCGACGACGCCGTCGGTCGTGGCGGTCCACACGATGATCGGGAGGGCATCGGCGAGGCGGCGGAACCATGCGTCGCTGTCGCGGCGCGCGATCTCGATCTGCCGACGCGCGTCGATGTCGCTGTTGACGCCGATCATCCGGAGCGGCGTGCCGTCGGCATCGTAGGTGAAGCGGACGCGACCTGCGAGCCAGCGGCATCCGCCAGAGGGGAGGCGGGCGCGGAACTCGAAGGCGCAGCCGTCCTCGTGCCTGGCCATGCTGCGCTGGACGCGCGCGACGACGCTGGCGACATCGTCGGGATGCACGTGCTCGGCCCAGTGCCTGACGCTGTGCCCGATGGTGCCGGGCGGCAGGTCGTAGAGGCGCTCGAACTCGGGCGACAGTTCGAGACGGTCGTCGGGGATGTGCCACTCGAACGTGCCGACGTATCCCGCGTCGAGCACCATCTTCGCCAGCGCGTCGCGGTTCTCGCGAGCAGGGTCGGGCGCGGCTGCGGCGTCGCGCGCAGCATCAGTCGTCCCCGAATGGGTGGATCGTCCCGTGGGTGCCGTCGGGGAGGCGGGGATCATGGCGCAGTCGTGGGCGACAGGGTCGTGACTGGGGGTGCAGTGTACCGGCAAATGCCGTGCATCGCACGCCAGGAAACAGGAAGGTTGCCACTTACCGCTCAGTTCGAAGCGGATGGCACGAAGCTCGCGAGGGCCGGGAGCATGGTCGTCCGACCTCGCGTGGGTTGTTCGGGCTGGGACCATCCCGACTGGAAGGCTCGGTTCCACGCCGCCGATGTGCCCCGGCGCCGGTGGCTCGAGGCGTACTCCGGAATCTTCGACACCGTCGAACTGAGCCGCTACCTCACGCATATCACGCGGCTCCGCGAGCCGGAGGAATCCATTCACAGGCTCCTCGAACACGTGATCGAGTTCCGGCACGAGACCGGCGTGGACGACGACGCCCTGACCCTCCTGCGGGAGCACGGTGTGGGCATCTGCCTGCACGACATGCCTGGCGGTACAGGCGGGTGCGCGCGTCCATGCCTACTTCAACAACGACGTCGACGCGCAAGCGCCGACCGACGCCCGTCGCCTCAGGGAGCGCCTCGATCTCATCCTCCAGCCCGGCTCTGCCGCACGTCCCGCCGCTCGCCGCGCGCGCGCGCATCCTGCTTCGGCCGACTCGCATCGTCATCGGCCTCGATCCGCTCGGCGGGCGTCTCGCTGACGACGTGACCGGCCTGGTCGCGGCCGACATCGTCGGGGCGGGCCAACTGCTCACGTTCGCGATGCTCCTGCTGGGGTGTCTCACGGTTGCTGATGCCTGTCTTGCTGGATGTCATGACGGATTCCCTCGCGTGCCCGGCGGTGGGCACCGAAGTTCCGTGCAACCTGCGTTCCGGGGCCTGGGCAGCGCGGGGGCGCGGCCGGGACGCCTGCCAACCGGCTCCGGCGTGAGGGGCGCGGGGTTTGCAACCACCCGGAGCATGCCAACTGTTTCGCTCGACTCCGTAATCGACAAGCTCGCCCGCTTCCGCCATGCGCCGATGCCGGTCGTCAGCCTGTACCTCGACTTCAAGGCCGACCAGCACGGCCGGCAGACCCACGACGCGTTCCTCGAACGGGCATTCGTGGATCCGAGTGAGACATACGCAGCCGATTCGACATTCCGCGACGCGCTTGCGCGCGACGAGGCGCGCATCCGGGCCTGGTTGCAGGAGGAACTGCCATCGCCGCCGCCGGCGGCGGTCGCCATCTTCACGTGCAACGGCGGCGAGGCGCTGTTCGAGGCCATCCCGTTCGACGCGCCCATCGACGGCCACATGCTGTACGTGGACGACGTGCCGCATCTCTTTCCGCTGGCCCGCGCAGCCGAGCAGTACGCCACGTATGCCGCGCTCGTGGTGAACACCAACACCGCCCGCCTGTTCGTCTGCGCCACAGGCACGGTGCAGCATGCCGAGACGATCGAGAACGAGCGCACGAGCCGGGTGAACGTGGGTGGCTGGTCGCAGGCCCGCTACGAGCGCCACGTGGACGAGCTCCACCTTCGCCACATGAAGGAGGTGGCCGAGGCACTCGAACGCGTGGTGCGCGAGGATCGCGTCTCGGCCGTGATTCTCAGCGGGGAAGCCCAGGCGATCGCCCTGCTGCGCTCGCAACTGCACGAGAGCGTGGATGCCCTGATCATCGACGTCATGCGGCTCGACGTCACGGCGCGCGAGCACGAGATCCTGCGCGCGACACTCGAGGCCTTCAGGCGCAGGGACGAGGAGTCGGACCGCGGCGTGGTCGACGCGCTGCTCGATGCCTACCGTTCGCGCGGGCTGGCAACCGTCGGGGTCACCGGCGTGCGTGCCGCGCTCGAGCGGGGCCAGGTCGATGTGCTCGTGCTGCCTGCGACGCCGACCGCTCCGGCGGCGGATCACATGTCGGCAGAGGTCGGGCGGGGCACGCCGGCCGAGCAGCGCAGTTCCCTCGATGAGGAGGTCGTGGAGGGGTTGGTCGCCGAAGCGCGGCGTACGAGCGCCAGCGTGCGGTTCATCGAGGATGCAGCCCTTCTGGACGGGGCGGGCGGAGCGGGCGCATTCCTGCGGTTCCGGCTGTGAATCGCTGGGGCTTCGCCCTTGCTGTTCTTGCTCATGGTGACCCACGCTTCACGGAGCGTGCGACCTGCCGCAGCGCGTCGCCCCCGGCAAGGCCCGCAAACCACGCAAGGATTGTGGGCGCGGCATAGATCGCCAGGGCGATGGGCAGGAGGCCGCCGCCGCGCAGCGACCAGGCGATCCAGGCGAGCAGCGGCAGCAGCACGAGCACCCTGGCTCCCCATGCGGGAAGCCGGGGTGCGACGACGAGGGCGATGATGCCCATCGTGACCCAGAGGACGCTCCACTGGCGCAGGCCGACCGAGTCGTGCCACACGCCCGGCGCCACCTCGATCCCGTGCCATTGCGTGCCGAGGACGAGCACGCCGAGCCCGAGGAGCACGCCCGCCAACACCAGTGTCTTCGTCGTCATTCACATCTCCGGTCGGGTGGTTCCGACGATCCGTCGTGCGTCGTGCTGTTCTCGCGTCACATAGCCTGGCAGGTCTGGCACTCGATCGGACAGAAGCCGCCTGCCGGTGAGGAGCAGGTTCCTCCCTCGCCGTTGCTGCTGCCCGAGCCGCCCCCGGCGCCGCAGTACATCGGGTTGCTGGCCGTGCAGAAGCAGTAGACCGCCTGCATGTTGCACCGCTGGCACGACCAGCTGCCGGAGAACGGCCAGAACCAGCTGCCCTCGCTGCACCCGTTCTTCTCGTAGCACTGGTCGTGGGCGTCGCAGCAGGGGCGGAAGATCGAGCCGTCGAGCCAGTGCAGGCGATCGCACCCTTCTTCGTTCATCGCCCCGCCGAAGGCGAACGCAAAGGGCGCCTTCAGCGCGTCGGGCAGCACGGGCGTATCGGCGAGCACGGGCGCGACCTGGGGCGCCAGGGCGTCCCAGGCAGCTGTCGGCAGCGGCGACACCGCCCGTGCGAGCTGGGCAAGCGCCGGCGCGCTGGCGGGACGATGGAACAGGCGTGCCATGGCGGCGGCAAACGGATCGGCGGGCTCGAGCGTCCTGGTCGCCTGCGTCGCGAACTGATAGGCCTGCACGTTTGCCCACCCCATCGTCGGCGTGAACGTCCAGCCACCCGGCAGGCGATCGGGCATGATCACGCCCTCGCTGCCATCCACCTTCCAGGTGAGGACCTGCGCCGTGTCGAACCAGCGCACGAACCCACGGGACTTGCCCGTGCGGGCATCGACGATCCGCGCCGTGAACCGCGAGTAGTCGATGCGCGTCCTGGACGGCTTGCGCACGTGCCGATCGAGAGTGGCGCGCACGACCACTTCGTCGAACTCGGTCTCGGCCGCCTCGAGTTGCGTGGCCATGCGGCCAGACGACGAACCCCTGGCCATGGCGCGCCGGCTGCGCCGCAGGTGGCCGTCCCAGGTGCCCGCCTCGCCCGTCACATCCGCCATCGTCTGTTCACCGAGTGCCTGCACGTCGGCCTGCAGCGCATAGAGTTGATGGCCGGCCCACTCGAGCCCCAGCGAGGCCTGTTCGGGCAGCGCGAACTCCTGCGGACCGCCGCCAGCGCGCTCGCGCTGCCAGACGACCCGTCGATCGCCGCCGCCCACGCGCAGCCTGCCACGGACGACGCCAGCCCGCGTCCGCAACACGCCGTCCATGCCCTTGTCGGCCGTGCGACGCACGTCCACCACCGCATCGGGGAAGGTGAGCGTGACGCGTCGCGCGCGCGATTCGAGCGCATGGAACGTGCCTCCCATGTTGACGCTCTGTGCCGCCGCCACGCCGGGCAACAGCAGGAGCAGCAGGGCGGCCGGAACCGCCCGTGTCGTACGACCCATGGACGCCTCCTCTCCGGTGGCGAGGCCACCGGGAGATGGAGCGGGCCAACCTCCCGCGCGTCCGATCCCTTCTCTCGCAAGGCGCGGGCCAGGCTCGTGTCGTGCGATTCACAGGGAATGACGGCGGTTGCGCAAGTGGGGGCTGCAGAACCTGCGATCCGCCTCCCGCTGTGTGTTGCAGAAACTGCGATCATCACGAGCGCAGGAACGCCTTGACGTGGGGCGCCCGGAGTCTTGCTACGATTACGCGTCCACGTACAGCGGTGGAGGCACGTCGCCTTCATCCCGCGCGCACGGGACCAGAGTGACGTCGCGACGTACGCCGATCGGCCGGAGCCGGTCACGACACGGGAAAGGCCGATGACACGGGCGGTGCACTATCGTGTGAGCGGACGCGTGCAGGGCGTGGGCTACCGCGCGTTTGCCGCCGACGCGGCGCGGGCCGAGGGGCTCGCCGGCTGGGTGCGCAACCGTCCCGACGGTTCGGTGGAGGCCCACGCCGAGGGCGACGCCGATGCCCTCGCGCGTTTCGAATGGCGCCTCTGGCAGGGACCGTCCCTGGCAAGGGTCGAGGACGTGGTGACCGAGGACGTCACGCCGGACGGCGCCCCCGGCTTCCGCATCGCCTGACGACACAGATCAGCAACCACTTACCAGACATGAACGCAGAGCTGCTCAAGCACAAGATCCGGCACGTGCCCGACTTCCCGAAACCGGGCATCCTCTTCTACGACATCACCACGCTGCTCCGTGACCCGGAGGGCCTCAGGCTCGGACTCGATGCTCTCGCCGCGCCCTATACCCAGACGCCCATCGACATCGTGGTCGGCATGGAGAGCCGCGGCTTCATCTTCGGGGCGGCGCTCGCCGATCGCCTCGGTGCCGGCTTCGTGCCGGTGCGCAAGCGCGGGAAGCTCCCCGCCGCCACGGTGCAGGTGACATACGACCTCGAGTACGGCACCGACGTCCTCGAGCTTCACGCCGACGCCATCACGCGAGGGCAGCGCGTCCTGATCGTCGACGACCTGCTGGCGACGGGGGGCACGGCCGCCGCCACCGTCGATCTCGTCTCGGGACGCGGCGCCGAGATCGTGGGCTGCGCGTTCCTCGTCGAGCTCACCTTCCTGCGCGGGCGCGCGCGCCTCGGCGACACGCCCGTGCACGTCGTCCTGCGCTACGACGACTGACGCCGCTTGCCGAGGCACGGCAGAGCAGTGCATCATGGCGGATGGCCCGACAGGCGATGACCCGCGATGGGTGGCGCGTGCCGGGCGCGTGAGCGTGTAGCTCAGATGGATAGAGCGGCCGCCTCCTAAGCGGCAGGTCCCCGGTTCGACTCCGGGCACGCTCACCATCGGTTCCCCGGGCAGCCGGGCGGGCCGGACGACACACATGAACAAAGCCGAACGCGAACAACTGAAGCACAACGAAGCCGCCGACGCGGTGTTTGCCGTCACCACCTTCGTCACCCGGTACGCCAGGACGATCGGGCTCGCGACCGTCGCCGTGCTGTTGCTCGTCGGGGCCGTGTTCGGCTATCGGGCGTTCACCGCGCGCGCCGAGGAGCGTGCGCAGGGCGAGCTGGCACGGGCCGTGGAGATTCTCCAGGCACCGGTTGCACCCACGCCGGCCGATGGCGCGGCGCCCGCAGCGACCGAGGGCACGTACGCCTCGGAGGCCGCACGCAACGAGGCTGCGCTGACGCATCTGCTCGCCACGGCCGACAAGTACGGCAGCACCGACGGCGGACTGCGGGCGCGGTACTACGCCGCCTCGCTGTACGCGGAGACCGACCGCCCCAGGGAAGCTGGCGAGGCCTACCAGCAGGTCGTCGATCGCGCCGGGGCGGGGTCGCTCATCGGCCGCATGGCCTCCCTCGGCCTCGCGAGCATGCAGGTCCGCCAGAAGCAGTTCGACCCGGCCATCAAGACGCTCCAGGAGCTCTCGCAGCGGCGCGACGGCCCCCTGCCTGTCGATGCGGTGCTCGTCCAGCTCGCCGATGCCTACCAGCAGTCGGGGCGCGCCGCCGAGGCGGCCCAGACGCTCCAGCGCGTGATCGACGAGTTCCCCCAGAGCCCGTACGCCGCCGACGCCCGCGAGCGCGTCGCGTTGCTCCAGGCCTCGCCGAAGGCGTCCTGACCCGTGAACCCGGTGCGTGCGCTCCAGACCGTCGCCGACCTCGGTGCGCGCGCGCTGTCCTCGACGCCCGTCGGCGAGCTGCTCGATTCGGGCATGCGGCTGGCGCGCGAGGTCACGCAGGCCGATCACGTCGTCTTCTTCGAACGGTCACCGGGCGGTGACGCGCTCCTGATGCGCGCCGGCGGCGGCTGGCGCGCGGGCGTCATCGGCCGCGTGTCGCTCAGCACCGGGCCGGGATCGTTCGGCCGGTTCGTCCTCCAGCAGCCCACGCGCGTCGTGGACGCCCTGCCGACGCATCCGGAGTTCGGCCTGCCGGCCGTGCTGCGCGAACACGGCGTCGAGTCCATGGCCTGCGTCCGCCTCGACGGCATCGGTCAACCCCTCGGCGTCGTCGCGGTCTTCAACATCAAGGACACGCTGCCGAGCACCGATCACCTGACGTTCCTCCAGGCGATTGGCAACATCATCGCGACGGCGGTCCTGCGGCACTCCACCGAGGAGGGCCTGCTGCAAAGCCAGATTCGCCTCCAGAGCGTGCAGAAGATGGAGGCCATCGGCCGCCTCGCCGGCGGCATCGCCCACGACTTCAACAATCTCGTGCAGGCGATTGGCGGCTACACCGAGATCCTGCTGCGCCACCTGCAGCAGGACGACCCGCTGCGCCGCAACGCCGAGGAGATCAAGAAGGCCGGCGATCGCGCCGCGGCACTCACGCGGCAGCTCCTCGCCTTCAGCCGGCAGCAGGTGCTGCAGCCGTCACTGCTCGACGTGAACACGGTCGTGCAGCACGTCGAGCAGCTCCTGGTGCGGCTCATCGGCGAGGACATCGAGCTGCGGACGTACCTCTCCGACGACCTCTGGCCGGTGAAGGCCGACGCCGCACAGCTCGAACAGGTCCTGATGAACCTCGCGGTGAACGCGCGTGATGCGATGCGCGAGGGCGGACTGCTCACCGTGGAAACGGCCAACGTCGACCTGACGCGATCCGACGACGGCGAGCCGTTTGTCGTCGTGGCCGGTCCGTACGTGCTGATCGCGGTCACCGACACCGGCACCGGCATGAATGCCGAGACGAAGTCGCGGGCGTTCGAGCCGTTCTTCACCACGAAGGCGCCCGGGCAGGGCACCGGCCTCGGCCTCTCGATGGTGTACGGCATCGTCAAGCAGAGCGGCGGCTACATCTGGGTGGACAGCGAACTGGGCGCGGGGACGCGGGTCCGCATCTACCTGCCCCGCGCCGACGAGATCCCGCTCCCCCTGGAGTTCGCCGAGCAGGCTGTGTCGCCCGCGGTCGAGGCGGAAGCGGCATCGGTGGCAGAGTCCGCCTCGCTGCTCCTCGTCGAGGACGAGGATGGCGTGCGGGAGCTGATCCACGAATGGCTGTCGGGTCACGGCTACATCGTGCATGCCGCCGAGGACGGGCATCACGCCCTCGAGGTGGCGGCGAGCATCGACAGGCTCGACCTGCTGATTGCCGACGTCGTGATGCCGACGATGGGTGGGCCGGCCCTGGCCAAGCGACTGCTCCAGCAACAGCCGGACCTGCGGGTGATCTTCGTGTCGGGGTATGCCGACGAAGCGATCGGCGACCGGCGCATGCTGGAGGACGGCGCGAGCTTCCTCCAGAAGCCGTTCACGCTCGAGGACCTGCTGCGCCTCGTGCGTGAGGTCCTCGGGGGCCGCGCTAGCCGAGGGCCTGTCGCGCCGCGTTGAAGAGGCCCGGCGCGCGCACGTCGGCCTGGCCGATCCAGTCCGCGTCGAGCTCCAGGTAGGGGAACACCGCGTCCTCGAGCACGACGTCGCCTTCCGGCTGGCACCCGAAGCCGTAGCGATGGCTCAGGAGATTGGCGGCGTAGCAGATCCCGGCCGCCTGCGGATCGGGCGCATCCTCGAATGCGTGGTGATACTGCACCACTGCGCGCACCTCGTCCGGCACGTTCCAGAACCCGAGGGCCAGCGCACCGCAGACCGCATGGCGCTGCGTGAGTGCCGCGTGCAGTTCGTCGGCGCGGATGATCGCGTTGTGCCGCTTCTGGTACTGGTGCGCGGTCTTGAGGACCACCAGCTTGCCGATGTCGTGGAGCAGGCCGCAGAGGAACGCCTCCTCGACGTCCGCACGGACGCGGTCGGCAATGAGGTGGGCGGTGTACGCCGTGCCCACGGCGTGTTCCATGAAACGGGCGCCTTCCTGCCCGTAGACTTCCGGCGACTTGAACTGCGACTGCATCGACACGGTGACCACCACGTTGCGCACCGTGCGCGTCCCGAGCCGCACCACGGCGTCGGCCACCGACCGCAGCGGCGACATCGCGCCGTAGATGGCCGAATTGGCCATCCCGAGCACGCGCGTGGCCAGCACCGGGTCCTTGCTCACGACGGCGGCGAGTGTCGCGATCGTCACCTCGGGGTCGCCGACCATCTGCAGCACGCGCTGCGCCTGGTCGGGGAGCATCGGCACCGAGAGGTCCTCGGGCCGCAGCCACGGGTGTTCGTCGGTTGCCAGCAGTGCCGCGGCGCTGCCGGCGTCGAGCCCTGCCGGCAGGTTCATTCGCGCGGCCCCGTCGTGCTGAGGACGAGCTCGAGGCAGACTTCGTGCTCGCCCATCCTGAAGGGCAGCAACGTCCGTCGTCCGTTGGCGAGCGGCGTCATGTAGAAGTCCGAGCCCATGGTGACCGTCGGAATCGAGATGGCCCAGGCATCGCCGTCGGTGGCCATGCGGGTGCGGAACGACCCGGCCACCATGTTCGCGATCTCGCCGATGGCATCGGCAATCTCGGGCCGCGTCGGTTCGTCCGCCTCGCCCATGCCGAGCAGGGCGCGCGTGATGACGGCGGCGCCGTCGAACGTCGCGTAGAACACGACGAGGCCGGTGCGCGATCCGCCGAAGCCGATCTGACCGACGACGTTGCTCTGGGGCCGGAGGGCGTCGCCATCGAGGGGCAGCTTCTCGTCGAGCGCCATCCCCATCATCGTGCCGAAGACGTCGAGCAGGCTGTCCTTGAGCACGGTGATCATCGCGTGCGTGGACGGTTCGTCGAGGCAGGTAGCAGGTGACATGTCGATCCTCGGCGTCAGCGGGCCAGCACGGCGTCGATCTTTTCCTTGATCGTGTCTGGCGTGAAGGGCTTGACGACGTAGCTGGTGACGCCGGCGCGCAGGGCTTCGACGATGTCGTCCTTGGCGGCGTTGGTGGTGACCATCAGCACGGGCAGGTTCTGCCGGCCGTCCAACGCGCGCAGCGATCGGATGAATTCGATGCCGTTCATCTCCGGCATGTTCCAGTCGGTGATCACGAGATCGATCGCACCGTCGCTCAGGCGCTCGATGCCCTCGCGGCCGTTGCCGGCCTCGACGACGTCCTGGTAGCCCAGCTTGTTGAGGGTGTTGATGATGATCCGACGCATCGTGGACGAGTCGTCCACCACGAGAAACCGCATACGCCTCCGGCTTGCTAGACTGTGGCGCCGGGCGACGTGCCCGACCCCCGTCACCTCGCGGGGTTAATCGGCGGCAGCCGCCACGGCTTGAAGGCCGGGCGCCTCGCCAGAAGGACTGCTGTGTCCCCATCCGAACCCCTGCCGTCCACGACGACCGCGGTCGGCGAGTCCGCGCGCGAGCTGGATGCCGGCGACCTGGTGTTTGCCAACCGGCTGATCACGCTGGAGCTCGTGCTCCCCAACGTGACGCACGAGATCAACAACGCCCTGCAGGTGATTGGCGGGCTCGGCGAGATCATGGCCACGCGCGTCGGCATGCCGGAGGACGCGGCCCAGAAGCTCCAGCGCATCCACGGGCAGGCCGTCAGGTGTTCGAGCCTGTTGCGCGAGCTCCTGTCGTATGCGCGGCGCGATGGGGCTGCGCCGACGACCGACGTCGGCCGCGGCATCGACGCGGCGCTGAACCTGCGCCGCTATCACCTCGCACGCGCGCGTGTGTCGGTCCGCGTGGATCCGCAATCGGAGGGCTCGCTCGTCGCGCGGATGGACTCGCAGCATTTCGAGCAGATGGTCGTGAACCTGGTGCTGAACGCGGAGCAGGGGATGGCGGGGACTGCGGAGTCCGAGATTCGCATCGCGTACGGACACAGCGGCGACATGGTGGTGCTGACGGTGGCCGACACCGGCCCGGGCATCGACATGGCGCGGCAGGAGGAGTACTTCCGTCCGTTCATGACGACACGGACGGGAGCGGTGGGCCTCGGGCTGACCGCCTCGCGCGCGGTGGCGGAGGCCTGCGGCGGACAGCTGCGCTTCGTGGCGCCGACCGTGGTCGAAGTGCGCCTGCCGGCTAAGCCGTCGCGCTGATGTCGTCGGGCGGCGTGGCGACGTTGAGCCGATTGAGCTTGTCGATCAGCGTCGTTCGGCTCAACTGGAGCAGCCGTGCCGCCTGGCGCTTGTTGCCGCCCGTCTTCTCGAGGCAGCGCACGATCAGCTCGCGCTCGAGCTGCGAGACGACCTGGGTGAAGTTGATCCCTTCGTCGGGGATGGCCACGGTCGGCAGCAGCAGGGACGAGGCGGGCTGCGAGATGTCCTCGGGCAGCGCGCGGGCCTGCATCTCGGTGTCCTGTCCCGTCATCGCCACGGCGTGCTCGATGGCGTTCTCGAGCTGCCGGATGTTGCCGGGCCAGGCGTAGTTCATCAACGCGCGCATCGCGTCCTGCGTCAGCGTACGCGGCGGCAGGTTGTTGTTGCGGCAGGACTTCTGGACGAAGTGGCGCGCCAGCAGCGGGATGTCCTCCTTGCGGTCGCGCAGCGGCGGCAGCGTGATCGGGATCACGTGCAGCCGGTAGTAGAGGTCCTCCCGGAACGTGCCGTCCTTGACCATCTTCTTGAGGTCGAGGTTCGTGGCCGCCACGATCCGCGCGTCGAACTTGATCGAGCGGCTCTCGCCGACCCGCTCGATTTCCTTCTCCTGCAGGGCGCGCAGCAGCTTTGCCTGCATCGGCATGCTCATCAGCGCGACTTCGTCGATGAAGAGCGTGCCGCGGTGCGCCAGCTCGAAGCGACCGACGCGGGCCTGCACGGCGCCCGTGAACGCGCCCTTTGCGTGCCCGAAGAGCTCGGCCTCGGCCAGGGGTTCGGGAATGGCGGCGGCGTTGAACGCGACGAATCGTTGATCGGCGCGGGGGCTGTTGTGGTGAATCGTCCGTGCGATGAGCTCCTTGCCGGTGCCCGTCTCACCCTGGATCAGCACGGTGCTGTTCATCGGCGCCACGAGCTCGAGCGTCGAGAACACGGTGCGCATCGCGGCGCTGTGCCCGATGACGCTGTCGAAGCGATAGCGATCGCGCAGCTGCGCCCGCAGTTCGGCGTTCTCCTCGCGCAGCCGCCGCTGCTCGAGCGACGTGGTGAGGATGCGCGCGAGCTGCGAGAGCTGGAACGGCTTGATCAGGAAGTCGATGGCGCCGCGCCGCATGGCCGAGACCGCCTCGGCGACCCCGCCGAAGCCGGTGACCATGACGGCCAGGATGTCGGGATACCGCTCCACCGCCGCATCGAGCACGTCGAGCCCGTCGGCGTCAGGGAGGCGGAGGTCGATGACGACCGCGTCGTAGGCGAACCCGCGCAGCCGCTCGAGCGCATCGGCGCCGTCAGGACTCTGGGCGACGACGAAACCCTGCTCGGTGAGCGACTCGGCAATCGTCTGACGAAGCTCCGCTTCGTCCTCGACCACAAGGACGGACGGCTGCGGGCGAGTAGTCACAGGCACCTCCACGCCGGGCTCGGCGTCACCGGGCCCGACGGTCGTGAAGACGACAGGCCATACTGCCGGCGGAAGTTGCAATTCTCGGCTGAACCGTGTCGCATGTCAAACGGGGTTGTCGGTCTGCCGACAGGCCGACTTTAGGGATGCCGGGACCGGAGCGGTCGTCAGTGGGGCCACAGTTCCCGCGAGAACGGTGAGTCGGAATCGTGCTGTTGCGGGGCGCGCGCCTGCCCTTGGTAGGATGCTCGCGCGAGGAGGGGCCGTGGCCCAGGCGCTCGAACGGCGGTCAGTGCTTGTTGTCGAGGACGAAGCGGATATCCGGGAGTTGCTGACCGAGTATTTCCGTGCGCGCGATTACGAAGTCGTCGGTGCCGCCGACGGCCGCGCCGCGCTGCTCGCCGTCGAGCGCGAGCCGGAGCGGTTCTCGCTCGTCATCACCGACCTCCACCTGCCCGGTGCGGACGGCCTCGCCGTGCTTCGCGCGGTCCGTGAGGCCAGTCCCGGGACGCATGTGGTGATCGTCACGGGCTTTGCCTCGCTCGACTCGGCCATCCAGGCCGTGCGCCTCGGCGCGTACGACTACCTCACCAAGCCCTTCTCGCTCGGCCAGATCGACGTCGTCCTCCAGCGGATCGGCGAGATCGAGGCCCTCCAGGCCGAGAATCGCCGGTTGTCCCGGCAGGTGTCCCACCGGGACGCCGTGGATCTGCGCCAGGCGCTCCTCCTGCGCCTCGACGGGATCGAGAACCGCCTCACCCGCATCGAAGCGGCCCTGCGCCTGCGGGGCTGACGGTTTGCCGACGCCCCATCCGGCCACCCGGCCGGACGGCCGGCAGCCCGCCCGGGCAGGGGTGGCCGGTTTGTCGGATTCGCTCGATCAATCGGGTGTCCGCCCGCTGGCTGACTTCTTGCTCTAGGGCAGGGTCGGCGGTTGCCGCACCGGAAATCGGCACGCGACGCCAGCCCTTGAATCGGCCCCGACGATGCCCAGTTCTCCGACGATCTCCGACGCACAGACGATGAGCGCGCTGCGGCGCACCCTCAGCCTGGCCGCGGCCAGGCAGGTGGTGTCGTCGAGCAACCTCGCCAACCTGAACACGCCGGGTTACCGGGCGCGCGAACTGGACTTCGACGCGACGCTCGACTCCCAGGTCGGCGGCGCGCGGCTCGCCGTCACGGACGGCCGCCACATCGGTGGGGACCCGGCCGCCTCCGGGAGCGGCTACACGACCCGGGAGAACGAGTCGGCCGCCGCCCGACGGGACGGCAACACCGTGCAGGTGGACCGCGAACTGCTCGACATGACGCGCGCCGCCGGCGAGTTCGCCCGCGCGCAGACCGCCCTTGCCGCGAAGTTCCGGCTCGTGCGCTACGCGATCAACGAGAGTCGGTAAGGAGCCCCGATGTCGACCCTGAACACTGCCGTCGATGCCGCTGCCAGCGCGCTTGCCGCCGAGCGGACGCGCATCGAGGTGGCGGTCTCCAACCTCGCAAATGCCGAGTCGACCCGCGGTGCCGACGGCCGGCCGTACCGGCGTCGGGATGTCGTGCTCGCCACCGAACCGGTGCGCAGCTTCGACACGGCCCTCGGCCAGGCGTCGGCGGCCGGCGTGAAGGTCGCCGCGATCGTCGAGGACACCTCGCCGGCGCGTCGCCGCTTCGATCCGTCGCATCCGGACGCCGACGGTGAGGGGTACGTCGCCGTGCCCAACGTGGACCCGGCCACCGAGATGGTGGACATGGTGGGCGCCTCGCGCGCCTACCAGGCGAACCTCACGGCCATCAACCTGATTCGCGACCTCGTGTCGCGCGCGCTCGAACTGGGGAAGGTGTAGTCATGGCCATCGATGCCATTGCGGCAAAGGTCGTCACCGGGGTCGTGGCAGGCGGCGGGGCTGCCGCGCCGGCCGTCGGCGGCGGGACGGATGGGTTCGGCGCGTCGCTGGCGCGCCTTGTCGGCACGGTCGAGGAGAGCCACGCATCGGCAAACGAGGCCGTCACCGGGATGCTCGACAAGCAGGTGGACGTCCACGACGCGATGATCGCCCTCCAGCGCGCCGACCTCACGCTGCAGTTCGGCGTGCAGGTGCGCAACAAGCTGGTGAACGCCTACCAGGAAATCATGCGCATGCCCGTCTAGGGCACGCCTTCCACAAACGGACTCGAGTCAGTCGTGGCATTCCTTCCCGTGCAGTGGCAGGCGGTTGTCGAGAAGGGCCGCGCGGTGCGCGCCTCGCTCGGCACCGGGCAGTTGATCTCGCTCGCGGCGGTGTTCGTGGCCGTCGTGGGGCTCGTCATCGGCTCCACCTGGTACCTCAATCGCACCGAGTATCGCGTGCTGTTCTCCGACCTGAACGCCGAGGAGGCCTCGCGCGTCGTCGAACGCCTGAAGGCCGACGATGTGTCGTACCAGCTGCAGGACGGCGGGCGCACCATCCTCGTGGCGGCCGACGCCATGGACTCGCTGAAGTTGCAGTTCGCAGGCGAGGGCATGCCGACGAGCGGCCGGATCGGCTTCGAGATCTTCGACAAGGTCGCCTTCGGCCAGACCGAGTTCCTCGAGCACGTCAACTACCGTCGCGCGCTCGAGGGCGAACTGGCCCGCACGATCGCGACGCTGTCGGAGGTCGAGAGCGCCCGCATCCACATCGCGATGCAGAAGGAGTCGCTGTTTGGCGCGCGGGAGCAGCCGGCCAAGGCATCGGTGACGCTCACCCTCCGCGGGACGCGCGCGCTGCCCCCGCAGGCGGCGATGGCCATCACCAACCTGGTGGCAGCCAGCGTCGAAGGGCTGCGGCCCGAGCAGGTGGTGATCATCGACAGCCACGGGCGTTCGCTCGCACGCGGTGCCGCGGGGCAGGACGACGGGTCGCTGGCGGGCCTCGAACTGGAGAAGCAGCAGAAGTTCGAGCGCGACATGTCGCTGCGCGTCGTCTCGCTGCTCGAGCCCGTCGTGGGCGTCGACCGGGTGCGCGTCAACGTCTCGGCCCGCCTGCACCCGGAGTCGCAGGAGCGGACGATCGAGGAGTACGCGCCCGAGACCGTGCTCCGCAGCGAGCAGGTGACGATCGAGGGCGCGTCTGCGGCCGCGACGTCCGGGATTGCCGGGGCCCGCGCCAACCTGCCCGCGCCCGTGCAGCCCGACGGCACGCCCGCCGCGCCGGCGACGCCCACCGCGACCACGGGGCCTGGCGGGGCGGTCACGAAGAGCAGCAAGGTCTCCAACTACGAGATCACGAAGACCGTGACCCACACGATCCGGCCGCGTGGCGAGATCGCGCAGGTCTTCGTGGCAGTGATCGTGGACGACGAGCACGTCACCACGACGTCAGCCGATGGCACCGCGACCACGGCACGGAAGCCTCGGGATCCGGCCTCGATGCAGAAGCTCGAGAAGCTCGTCTCCGCCTCGCTCGGCATAGACGTCAAGCGCGGCGATCAGATCACGGTCGAGAACATCGCGTTCGAGGCGCCGGTTGCCGAGCCGGTCACCACCCCCCGCTGGTACTCGCGAGTCGGGGAGCAGGGCGGCGGCTTTGCGCGCGGCCTGGCCGTGGTGGTGATCGTGGCCATGGCCCTGCTGCTGTTCGTGCGGCCCGTTGTCGGTCGCCTGCTCACGGTGTCGTCGGCCGAGCACGTCTCGGTCAACATGCCGCAGCAGCTGCCGCGCACGATCGAGGAGATCGAGGGAGAGATCGAGGCGCAGCTCGACGCGATGCCGGCTGATGGCGATCGCCGCCAGCCCGTGCTGACACGCCGGGTGTCGCACCTCGCGAGCAAGGAGCCGGAGAGCGCGGCAAAGCTGGTGCGCGGCTGGCTCGCCGACGGGAAGGGCGCGCGATGACCACCGCCCTCGCGCCACGCCTGACGGACCTGACCGGCCTCCGCAAGGCCGCCATCCTGACGCTGCTCCTCGGCGAGAACGTCTCGAGCGAACTCTTCAAGCACCTCAACGAGGAGGAGATCGAACTGATCGCCCGCGAGGTCGCCCTGCTCGGGCCGGTGCCGGCAGCGACCGCGACCGAGGTGCTCGACGAGTTCCACAACATGTGGAAGGCCGCCGAGTACGTCACAAAGGGCGGCGTCGACTATGCGCGCCGGCTGCTCGTGAAATCGCTCGGCCCCGACCTCGCCAAGCGCGTGCTCGACCGCGTCGTGAAGACCTTCGAGTCGTCGATGGCGTTCACCGGGCTCGAGAAGGCCGACCCGCAGCAGCTGTCCAAGTTCATCCAGAGCGAGCACCCACAGACGATCGCGTTGATCCTGGCCCACCTGAAGCCGGGTCCGGCGGCGCAGCTGATGCAGAGCCTGCCCGAGGACCTGCGCGTGGAGGTGGTCACGCGCATGGCCAACCTCGAGGAAATCTCGCCGGAGGTGATCTCGCGCATCTCGTCGGTGATCGAGCAGCGGCTGAAGTCGCTCGGCGCAAGCACGCACGAGTCCTACGGCGGCGTGCGCGCCGTGGCCGAACTGCTCAACCGCATCGATCGCGGCATCAGCCAGCCGGTGCTCGAGGCCATCGAGTCGCAGACGCCTGAACTGGCGGTCTCGATCCGGCACCTCATGTTCGTGTTCGACGACCTGCTGCACGTGGACGACAACGCCCTGCGCGAGATCGTCCAGCGGGCCGACAAGAAGGTGCTGACGGTCGCCCTGAAGGGCGCTTCGGAAGACATCCGCAACCGGTTCTTCCAGAACATGTCCAAGCGGGCCGTGGACATGATTCGCGAGGAGATCGAACTGCTCGGCGCGGTGCGGCTGCGCGAGGTGGAGAAGGCGCAGCAGGAGATCGTCGGCATCGCGCGCAAACTCGAGGAAGAAGGCCTGCTCCAGACGGGAGCTGCCGCCGGGGAGCCGTATGTCACTTAAGGCGCGGCGGGTCAGTGGCGGTGTCGTGCCGCTCGAGCGCTTCGAGTGGAACCCCGGGGCCAGCGGCTCGCCGCTGCCGGCCTCGTCGTCACCACGGCCCTGGCAGCCGCCCGACGTGTCGGCAGCCTTGCCTGTGGCGCCCGACGAGCCCGCACGCCCCGCGGCCTCCGAGCCGCTTGCTCCCACGCCCGACCAGCAGGCGCAGCTTGCCGCCCTCGAACGGGATGCGTTCACGAAGGGCTATGCGCAGGGGGAACGGGCCGGCCTCGAGGCCGGCGCCAAGCGTGCCGAGGCCATGCTGCGCCGCCTCGCACAGACGCTCGAAGAACTCGCAAGCCTGCGCGACACGATGGTCCGCCAGACCGAGCGTGAGCTCGTGCAACTTTCGCTCGCGATTGCGCGGCGGATCCTGCAGCGGGAGGCGAGTGTCGACCCGGAGCTGGCCTCTGCCCTGGCGCACATCGCGCTCGAACGACTCGGCACGACGTCGCCCGCAACCGTGCGCCTGCACCCGGCCGACTATGCGTCGGTGACGAGCGACACGCTTGCCGCGGGGACCCGCCAGGTCGAGATCGTGGCCGATCCCTCGGTCGCTCGCGGCGGCTGCGTCGTGGAATCCGAGTTCGGCTTCATCGACGCCAGCATCGACTCGCAGATGGACGAGATCGCACGGGCCGTGCTCGGCGATGCGCCGTCACCGGTGCCCGCACGCCGGGGTGTCGCCTGATGGCGGTCCTCGACTTTGCCAGCGGGCTCTCGCTCGCCCGGTACCGCGACATGGTCACCGCGGCCGAGCCGCTGCCGATGGTCGGCCGCGTCGTCCGCACGGTGGGCATGCTCGTCGAGTCGCGCGGGCCGCGGGTGCGCGTCGGAGAGCTGTGTGAACTCGTATCGGCCGACGGCGGCCCGCCGCTGATGCTCGAGGTCGTGGGCTTCCGCGACAACCTGCTGCAGTCGGTGCCGCTCGGCAGCACGACGGGCATCCGCCCCGGTGATCTCCTGGTGTCGCGCGGCCGTCCGGCTGCCGTGCCGGTGGGCGACGCGCTGCTCGGCCGCGTGATCGATGGCCTGTGCCGTCCGCTCGACGATCTCGGGCCGCTCGGCACCACGGACGTCGGCCCGCTCCACCCGCCGCCGTTGAACCCGCTGGCGCGCGCGCCAATCGAACAGCCCCTCGGCACCGGGGTTCGTGCGATCGACGCGCTCCTCACGGTCGGGCGCGGCCAGCGCGTCGGGCTGTTCGGCGGGAGCGGCGTCGGCAAGAGCACGCTGCTCGGCATGATGGCGCGCGGCACGGCGGCCGACGTCACGGTCATCGCGCTCGTCGGCGAGCGCGGCCGCGAGGTCCGCAGCTTCCTCGAGCACGACCTCGGCCCCGAAGGGCGGCGTCGCTCGGTGGTCGTCGTGTCCACGTCCGACAACCCCCCGCTCGTGCGGCTCCGCGCCGCGTATGCCGCGACGGCCATCGCCGAGCGGTTCCGGGCCGAGGGCCGCAACGTCCTGCTGATGATGGATTCGGTGACGCGGTTCGCCATGGCGCAGCGCGAGATCGGGCTGGCGGCAGGCGAGCCGCCGACCGCGAAGGGCTACCCGCCGTCGGTGTTCGCGCTGCTGCCCGGGCTGCTCGAACGGGCCGGCAACGTGCAGGGGCAGGGCTCGATCACGGCCTTCTACACGGTGCTCGTCGAGGGTGACGACACGAACGAACCGGTGGCCGACAACGTCCGCGCGATTCTCGACGGCCACATCGTCCTGTCGCGCGCGCTCGGCGCGCGCAACCACTACCCGGCCATCGACGTGCTGCCGAGTGTCAGCCGGACGATGCCCGACGTCACGTCGGCCGCCCATCGCCTCAAGGCGGGCACGGTGCGCGACTGGATGTCGCTGATTCGCGAGAACGAGGACCTGGTGTCGGTGGGCGCGTACGTCGCAGGGTCGAGCGCGCGGATCGACGATGCGCTGGCGCACCGGGAGGCGCTCGACGGCTTCCTGAAGCAGCAGGCCGACGACCTCGTGGACTACGAGTCGGCGGTGGAGGCGCTCGGGGCGCTCTGACCGGCGCGCGGTCCGGGGTTGTCGAGCAGGCGACACTTCGCGCACGCAGGCCTGGATCCCCTCGAACGACACAATCGGCATGTCGCGCTTCCGCTTCAGGCTCGAACCCGTGCTGCAGATGCGGCAACGCGCCGACGAACAGGCGCAACAGGCGCTCGCACGCGCGGAACGCCAGCTTGCCGACTCCAGGCTGCGCCTCGCGGCCGCCGAGCATCGGTTACGGGATGCCTACGCGTCGGCGGGGCAGGCCGAGCGCGACGGGGCGGACGTGGTGCTGCTGACGTGGCACCGGAATTGGATTGGGGCACGGACACGGGACATTGAGGCCGGTCGCCTCGAGGTCACCGAGCGGCTCGAGACCCGCGACCTGCGCCTGGCCCAGGCACAGGAGGCACGCAAGCAGTGCCGGGTGCTCGAACGATTCAGGGATCGCGCGCGTGAGGCGTTCGACGCCGAGGCGGCGCGGCGCGAGATGCAGGCCATCGACGAACTGGCCGCCATGAAGGCGGCCCGTCGGGCAGGAGAGTTCCAGTGAGTACACCCGTCATCGGCAGTGCGGCGCAGGCAAACGGCACATCGGAAACGCAGGGAGCCTCGCGCGTGTCGGGCACCCGCGACCTCGGGCAGGACGCGTTCCTCAAGCTGCTGACCACGCAGCTGCAGAACCAGGACCCGACAAAGCCGCAGGACAACGGCGAGTTCATCGCGCAGCTGGCGACGTTCAGCTCGCTCGAGAAGCTGACGGCGATTTCCACCAAGCTCGATCAGATCGGCACGGCTCTCGGCGTGACGCTCACCGACCCCGGTGATGCAGGCACCGACGCTGGCGCCACGACCAACAGCACGAACGGAGGCAAGTGATGGCAGTCGGTTCCTTTTCCGCCGGTTTGTCCGGCCTGAACGCCAACGCGACGTACCTGAGCGTCATTGGCAACAACCTGGCGAACATCAACACGATCGGCTACAAGGCGAGCGCGGTCAGCTTCGGCGATCTCGTCAGCCAGAACGTCGGCGGCACCAGCCTCAACCCGATGCAGGTCGGGCTCGGCGTGGTGACGGGGTCCATCTCGCCCGTGTTCAGCCAGGGCGCGATCGAGAACACGCGCGAAGCCACCAACGTCGCCATCCAGGGCGACGGCTTCTTCGTCGTGCGGGGCGACGACGGCAACGCCTACACGCGGGCCGGCAACTTCAGCTTCAACGACGAGGGCCAGCTGGTGACGACCGACGGGTGGCGGGTGCAGGGCTACACCCAGATCGACCAGGCCACCGGCGAGGTGATCACCACCGGCGGCATCACCGACATCGTCGTGCCCCAGGGCGTGCTTCGCGCGCCGGTGGCCACGACGACAATTCGCGCGCAGATCAACCTCGACGCCGCCGCGGACGTGACCGGCGCGGCCAACTACACGGCGTCGATGCAGGTGTACGACGCGCTCGGCAGCCAGCACGTCGTGACGATCGAGTTCCAGAAGACCGGGCCCGGCGCGTGGACCTACACGGCCACCGTGCCGCAGGAGGACGTCAACGGCGGCACCGGCGTGTTCCAGCTCGCCACCGGTGCGCTGTCGTTCGACGGCAACGGGAAGCTCGTCGCTCCGCTGGCCGACGTGGTCCTCACCGGACCCGCCACGTGGGCAAACGGCGCAACCGGCAACAACATCACGTGGGACATCACGCCGCCGCCGTCCACGGAACCGGCGCTGACGAGCTTTGCCAAGGCCTCGCAGACGGCCGCTCCGGAGCAGGACGGCGCGCCTGCAGGCGAGGCAAGCGAGATTGCCGTGTCGGCCGACGGCACGATCCTCGTGAAGTTCGGCGGCAAGGAAGTGCCCGTCGGCCAGATTGCCATGGCGAACTTCAACAACCCCAAGGGCCTGGCGAAGATGGGCGCGAACCGCTACGGCGAGACCCAGGCGGCGGGCCTCCCCAACATCGGCACCGCCGGCACGGGCGGGCGCGGCACGCTCATCGGCAGCGCCATCGAGCAGTCAAACGTGGACATCGCCACCGAGTTCACGCAGATGATCCTCGCGCAGCGGGGATATCAGGCCAACTCGCGCACCATCACCGTCTCCGACGAAGTGCTCGTCGAGACCCTGCAGCTGAAGCGGTAGGCCACCGTGAACCTCGTCCCGTTCTCCGCCGCCATGCCCGCAGCCGCACACGCGGCTGCCGGGTCGCCGCGTTCCCGCGTGGCCGTCGCGCCCGGGCGGGACGATCACGCCTTTGCGCATGCATTGGCGGCGGCCCGAAAGGATGTCGCGGGCCAGGAACAGGCGGCACCTGAGACATCGACTGCACGCGACGCGTCCCCGCGCACCCAGGAGCGGGACGGGCAGGGCGACACGCCCCTCGTCCCGACAGCCGACGAGTCGGCACCCGCATCGCCGCCGGCGACGCCCTGGCTGCTCATTGCCCTCGAGCACGTCGCGGTGGCGCGACCCCTTGCCGGACCTGACCCGACCGGGCAGGAACCGACAGCGGACGGCGCCCCCGCACTCATCGCGGCTGGTGAATCGACCGGGGGCAGTACGGCTTCCGCGCTCGTGCCCCCGGCCGGCGTGAACCTCGTCCCGGAAACGCAGCTCGTGGCGGCACCTTCGGGTGAAGGAGCCACGATACCCGTGGATGCCGTCAGCACGGCGGCAACCGAGGACGGTGAGCTGCCGACCGTCGCTGGCACGCCTGCGTTCATGGTGACCGCGCCGCCTCCGCGGACCTCGACGACCGGCGTGACCGGGCACGACCCGGTCGCTCCCGCGAGCGAGCCCGAGCCGCCGGTGCCGCCGCAGGACGGCGATGGCACGGGCATCCCTGCCGCAGCCGAGGCGCTCGTGCCCGTCGGCGCGCAAGCGGCGCGCCGGATCGATCCGGCGCGAGTGCCGCAGGCGGCCGCCTCCGGACACGACCTCCAGGGGGTGACCGACGCCGCGCGCGAATCTGCCGACGCCCAGTCGGCGCGGTTCCTCGAGGCAGAGGGGGAGGGGGCGTTGCCCATCGAGACCGGCGCACTGCCAGCCGCTCCCGCCGCGCAGACAACGGACGGGACCACGCGCGGGGCGCTGCACCTTTCGGCGCCGGCAGGCGCCCGGTCGTCGGACGCCGACGGTTCGGCAGCGACTGGCGTCGCGCCACTTGCTCCGGTCACGATGGCGGCCGATCGTCCGGCCGCGCCGGCACCCGCCGCGCCGGTCGCGCCGCACGCACCCGTCGCCGGCGAGCAGGTTGCCGCGCAGATTGTGTCGTCGCTGAAGATGCAGTGGAAGGACGGGCTCGGTGAGGCCCGGATTCACCTCCGGCCCGATGCGCTCGGCACGGTCACGGTCTCGCTGCGTGTCGAGCACGGCGCCGTGACGGCCGTCGTGCGCGCCGACTCGCCGCAGGTCCAGGACTGGGTACTCCAGCACCAGCAGTCCCTCCGCCAGCAACTCGAGGCCGCGGGCCTTCGACTCGACGACCTGACGGTCAATCCCGACGACCGCCGGCAGGAGGGCTCGCGCGACGATCGACAGGCACCGCACCGCCGCCATCCTCGACCGCGCCAGGACGAGCACGCCCCGACGTTCGAACTGCTGGCCTGATCGACGTCGTGTCGAACGGCCGTCACCGCGAGACGTCCGGTGGCGGCCGGCCGGCCGGCCTGCGAGAGGCTGGTTTCGGGCAATCGGCACTTTCCGGCCAAACTTGAGTGCCTGCCCGCGTGACCCCGTGGTCGCGCGGGCGGCATCAGCCTTGCTCCTTCGACTCTCGCCGCGCTGACGCGGCGCAGGAGTCCCATGAGCAACGCTGCCAAGCCCGAAGAACCCGCCCCGAAGCGCCGGCGCATCCTTCCCATCCTGCTCGGCCTCGTCGTCGTCCTTGGCGGCACGGGCGCGGGTGGCTACGTCTGGTGGACGAAGCACCAGGCCGCGGTCGCCGCGAGTGCCGACGGCGAGGCGGCCAAGGCCACGCACGAACCCGCGGCCGAGGAGGGCCACGGGGTGCTCCTGCCGCTCGACACGTTCACGGTCAATCTTGCCGACACCACGGCCTCGCGCTTCCTGCGCACGAACGTCCAGCTCGTGCTCGCCGTCGAGGAGGACGTCCTGAAGGAGCTCGAGCACGAGAAGGTGCCCATCGTCCGCGCGCGTGCGGCGGTGCTCGAGCTGCTTGCCGAGCAGAAGTCCGACGTGATCAACACCCCCGAGGGCAAGGACGCCCTCAAGGCCGCAATTCGCGCGCGCGCCGGCAAGGCGCTGCACCACGAGGTCGCCGATGTCCTCTTCTCCGACTTCGTCATCCAGTTCTGAGCTCGCGCTGCCGGCGGCGCTTGCCGGGTTCGGCGACGTGCGGATGCGGGTGGACGTCCTGCTCGGCAAGGGCGTGTTGACGCTGCGCGCCTGCCTCGCCCTCCAGCGGGGCAGCGTCGTGCGGCTGACGCAGTCGGCGGGTCAGGACCTCTTCGTGCTCGTCAACGACGTGCCGGTCGCTCGCGGCGAGGTGGTGATCATCGACGACAGCGTCTCGCTCCGTCTCACCGAGTGCCGGCAGAAGGCTGCCGCCGAGGCCCTCGCGTGATGCTTCCGTTCCTCGTGGCGCAGGCGCAGGTCGTGACCGAACCCGGCTGGTCGGATGGCCCCGGCGTGGTCCGCACGCTCCTGTCGCTCATCGTCGTCATCGGCCTCATGGCCGGGTGTGCCTGGCTCGTCCGCCGTGGAGGCCTGCAGCTCGGCGCCCGTCGCGGCGTGCGGGCGGTGCAGGTGGAGACGGCCGTGCCGCTCGGCGATCGCCGCCAGCTCGTGATCGTTGCCGTCGAGGGACGACGGCTGCTCCTCGGCGTGACGCCGATGCAGGTCTCGCTCGTCACCGAGCTTGCCGGTGGCGGCTCGTTCGCGCAGGCGCTCGATGCCCGGGTGGAGACGCCGGGTACGGAAGGCGTGGGCCGGTCGTGATGCGCCGCGCGCTCGTCCTCGCCGCCGGCACGTGCCTGGCGTGGCTTGCCGGTGCCGCCCCGGTGCTCGCGCAGGCGTCGGGCAGCACCCGGATCGACATCGACGGCATCGGCGCGATCTCCGCGCCGCTGCAGGTCGTGCTGCTGCTGACGCTCCTCAGCTTCATCCCGGCCATCCTGATGACGATGACGGCGTTCACGCGCATCGTCATCGTCTTTCACTTCCTGCGGCAGGCGCTCGGTACGCAAGAGGCGCCGTCGAACCAGATCCTGATCGGCCTGGCGCTGTTCCTCACCGTGTTCGTGATGGCGCCGGTCGGCGAGCAGGTGAACGCGCAGGCCGTGCAGCCGGTGCTCCGCAACGAGATCACGGTGACCGAGGCGCTCGAGCGTGGGGCTCCGCCGCTGCGCGCGTTCATGCTGAAGCAGACGCGCGAGAGCGACCTGGCGTTGTTCGTGGAGATGGGGCGCGTCGCGCGTCCCGAGACGCCCGAGCAGATCCCGATGCGGGTCGTGATCCCGGCCTTCATCCTGTCGGAGATCAAGACCGGCTTCCAGATGGGGTTCTACCTGTTCGTGCCCTTCCTGCTGATCGACCTGGTGGTGTCCACGACGCTGCTCTCGATGGGCATGCTGCAGCTGCCACCCGCGATGATCTCGCTGCCGTTCAAGGTGATGTTGTTCGTGATGATCGACGGGTGGAACCTGCTCGTGTCGTCGCTCGTGCGCAGCTTCCTCTGAGGTCCCCATGTCCGAAGCCCTCGTCGTCGGCATCGTCCGCCAGGCCATCGAACTGGCCATCCTCGTCAGCCTGCCGATGCTCCTTGCCGGCCTGATTGCCGGCGTGCTCGTGAGCATCTTCCAGACCGTCACCAGCATCCAGGACAACGTGCTGGCGTTCATCCCGCGCGCGGCGGCCATCTTCCTGACCTTCGCGATCACCTTCCCGTGGATGCTGCGGCTGATGTCGGGGTTCGCCCGGCAGATGGTCACGCGGCTGCCGGAGCTCGTGCGCTAGATGGACCTCTCACCGGTGCTCCTCTTCGCGGTGGCGCTGATTCGTCCAGGCATGCTGGTGATCGGCACGCCGCTGTTCGGCGGCACGTTCACGCCGCCCATGGTGCGGGTCGGGCTCGTCGTCGTGCTCGGCGCCTTCATGGCGCCGGTGATCGGGCTCCCGCGCGAGGTCGAGAACGGTCTCTTCCTGTCGCTCGTGCTGCGCGAGGTGCTGATCGGGCTGGCGCTCGCGCTTTCGGTACGGCTGATCGTGGCGGGGGCCGAGCTCGGGGGCTACCTGTCAGGGTTCCAGATGGGGCTCTCGTACGCCGCGCTCGTCGATCCCCAGAGCGGCGTCCGCAACAACGTGCTGGCGGCGCTGTATGGATCGATCGCGGTCATCGTGCTGTTCCTCATCAACGGGCACCACGACCTGCTGCGCGCCCTCGCCGAGTCGTACGAGGCGCTCCCGATTGGCGGCGGCTCGGTGGCCGCGGGCCTCGGCGAGCTCGTGGCGCGGATGTTCGGCCTGATGTTCACCCTCGGCGTGCGCCTGGCGGCGCCGATCGTCGTCACGCTGCTCATCGTGGAGATCGCGCTCGGCATCGTGTCGCGGGTGGCGCCGACGCTCAACCTGATGATCACCGCCGCACCGGTGCGGTTGCTCGTGGGGTGGA
The DNA here is from genome assembly GCA_934541105.1 of uncultured Luteitalea sp. Classification (GTDB taxonomy): domain Bacteria; phylum Acidobacteriota; class Vicinamibacteria; order Vicinamibacterales; family Vicinamibacteraceae; genus Luteitalea. The sequence continues at coordinate 463,912 of CAKTDA010000004.1, forward strand.
CGGCACTCGCCCTGACGCTGCGCGTCCTGCCCGACATCATCACGCGCGCCTTCGGGCCGGCCTTGACGCTCGGCGCCCGCACGGCCGGCGCCTTCCACTGAGCCATGGCCGACGACCGCACAGAAAAGCCCACACAACGGCGCCTCGACCAGGCCCGTCGTCGCGGTCAGGTCGCCCGGAGTCGCGATCTCAACGACGCGTTCCACCTCGGCGCGGCGCTGCTGGTGCTCGCCTACTGGGGACCGTCGATGATCGCCGGGCTCGGCACCGTGGTGGCCACGGGGCTGACGCGCCTCGGTGACGCGCGGGTGCAGGCCATCACGAGCGGGGAAGTCGTCAACCTGGCGATCTCGGGCGTGTTCCAGATCGCGTGGCTCGTTGCGCCGCTCGCGGTGGCGGCGCTGGCCGCGACGGCGGCCTCGACGCAGGCGCAGGGCGGGTTCGTGATCGCCAGCGAGGCCCTCCGGTTCGACCTGAACCGCCTGAATCCCTCGTCGGGCCTGAAGCGGCTGGCGCCCTCGCAGGCAGGCCTCAACCTCGTGAAGACGCTCGTCGCCGCGACGATCGTCGGCTCGGTCGCCTGGCTGTCGGTGCGCAGCGCGATCGACGAGGCGCCGCGGCTGGCGCTGCTGGCGCCGGTGGCGTCGGGGATGACCGCGTGGGAGCACACGGTCACGTTGCTGAAGCGCTCGGCGATCACGCTGGTCGCGCTCGCGGTGGCCGACTTCGGCCTGCAGAAGTGGCGGACCGGGCAGTCGCTGAAGATGACGCGGCAGGAGGTCAAGGACGACCTCAAGATGTCGGACGGCAACCCCGAGATCAAGGCGCGCGTGCGGCGCGTGCAGCGTGAGATGGCGCGCAAGCGGATGCTCGCGGCCGTCCCGAAGGCGACCGTGGTGGTGACCAACCCCACGCACTTCGCCGTGGCGTTGCGCTACCAGCGCGGCCAGGCGGCCCCCGAGGTGGTGGCCAAGGGCACCGACGCGCTGGCGCTGAAGATCCGCGGCATCGCGCGCGAGCACGGCGTGCCGATCGTCGAGAACCCGCCGCTGGCGCGGGCCATCCACAAGCAGGTCGAGGTCGGCGAGTACATCCCGGCAGATCTGTTCGAAGCGGTGGCCGAGATGCTGGCCTACCTGATTCGCCTCAAGCAGCTGTCGATCTGAGAAGAGGAAACCGCAGATGTCCACCCCCAGGCCCTTTGCCGCCTCCCAGTTGCTCGTACCGGGCGTCGTCGTCCTGGTCCTGGCGCTGATGGTGCTGCCGCTGCCGCCGGTGCTGCTCGACCTGCTGCTGTCGGTGGACATCGCGCTGTCGGTCGTGCTGCTGCTGACGGCCGTCTACGTCAAGGATCCGATCGAGTTCTCGGTCTTCCCGTCGTTGCTGCTCCTGCTCACGCTGCTGCGCCTCTCGCTCAACGTCGCGGGCACGCGCCTGATCCTCCTGCACGGGCACGAGGGCGTCGATGCCGCGGGGCACGTGATCATGTCGTTCGGGCAGTTCGTCGTCGGCGGCAACTTCGTGGTGGGCACGGTGGTTTTCCTCGTGCTGATTGCGATCCAGTACGTGGTCATCAACCACGGCGCGGTCCGCATCTCCGAGGTCACGGCCCGCTTCACGCTCGACGCGATGCCGGGCAAGCAGATGTCGATCGACGCCGACCTCAACGCCGGCACGATCGACGAGCAGGAGGCGCGCCGGCGCCGCGACAACGTCCGCAAGGAAGCCGACTTCTACGGCGCAATGGACGGCGCCATCCGGTTCACCCAGCGCGACTCGCTCGCGGCCCTGCTGATCACCGGCGTCAACATCGTCGCGGGCCTCGTCATCGGCGTCATGCAGTACGAGATGGAACTGGTCGAGGCGGCCAGGACCTTCACGCTGCTGACGGTGGGCGAGGGCCTTGTCACCGCCATCCCGGCGCTGCTCGTCTCGATGTCGGGCGGCCTCATCACCACGCGCGCCTCGTCGGAGACCTCGCTTGGCGACGATGTCGCGACGCAGTTGCTGTCGAAGATGCAGCCGCTTGCAATCGGCGCGGCCGTGCTC
>CAKTDA010000005.1 GCA_934541105.1 uncultured Luteitalea sp.
CCGGCGAGCAGGCCGCTCACCCGTCCGAGTGGCCCGCGCAGCCGGCCCGAGCTGCCCACGCCATTCCCGGAAGGACCGTTCACCGAAGCACAACGCCTGTTCGCCGCTGCCGGTGACGAGCGCAACGCGCTCTACGCCGAGGTGAGCGCGCTGCGCGGACGTCTGCCGCGGCTGCCCGTGCCGGAGGTGTCGGCCGCGCTCGAGGCGTACCTCGAACATCCCCTGGTACAGGCCGACGACCGGCTGCGCCTGCGATGCCTCGTGATCAAGGGCGAAACCGACGAGGACCTCGATCCGACCCTTGCCGGGGCCGCCTGGAATGAAGCACTCGTCGTCGCCGAGCGGCTCGGCGACGAGGCGTGGGCGAATCGCGCCCGCGGGGAGCTCGGACTGGTCGCGTTTCTGGAGGGCAATGTCGGGGGTGCCGTGGTGGCACTCGGTGCCGCGCTAAAGACCGCGCAGGCCAACGGCGACGTCTCTTCACAGGTTCGGTGGCTGACCCTGTTCGGACATGGGTACGTCCAGCTCGATCGGCCCCAGGAAGCGCTCGACTTCTACGACCGTGCCCTGAAGGCCGCAACGGCGGTGCCGGAACTGCAGTTCCCGACGATGACGTACGTGGGCCGCTCGAACGCGCTGATCAAGCTCGGACGCATTCCGGACGCCGACGAGATTCTCGTTCGTGCGACCGAGCACGCGGCCAAGTACGAGGCCCGAGGCTATCAGGCACAGCTCGTCGCCCAGCGCGCAGCCATCGCGCTGCAGCAGAAGGACGTGTCCCGTGCGCTTGCGCTCTTCGAGGAGGCAGTCGCGTTCGCACGGGCCGCTGGTGGCCAGCGGCTCGTCGCGGAGATCGAACTGGAGCGGGCCGCAGTGCTGCGAGGCGCCGGTCAGGTGGCAGAAGCCGAGCGGGTACTGAACGCGGCGACGACGATCGCCCGCGACATGGAGGAACGCTACCTGCTCCCCAGGCTCCTTGCGGCGACGGGCGACCTGCGCGCGTCGCAAGGCCGCGTGGATGAGGCGTCAGCGTTGCTCGAGGAAGCCACCGAACTGCTCGAAGGCCTCATCACCACCGCCAGCACCCCATGGGCCCAGGGCCGCGTCATCAATGGCATGGACGATGTGCTCGCGTCACGCATTCGCCTGGAAGCGAGCCGGCCACCGGATGTGGCCCGCGCGTTCGTCGTGGTGCAGCAGGCACGGGCACGGTCGCTGCTGGAGTTGCTCGTAAATCGTCCGGTGTCGGCGGAACGGCGCCCGCCGGACGTGCGCGAGATCGAACGTCGAATCGCCGGTCTTCAGCGAGAGTTGCTGCACACGCGAGACAGGAAGGCACGGCAGCGACTGCTCGGCGATATCTTCGCGGCCGAAGAGCAGCTCGCGCCGAGTACGACTGCCATGTTCGATCGCACTCGACTGGTCGATGGACGTCCGAACATCACCCTTGCGGACGTCCAGGCGTCTCTCGAGGACGACGAGGTGCTCGTCGAGTACGCGCTCGCGAACGAGGCGTCCCTCGCGCTGGTCGTCACCGGTTCGACCGCGCGCGTGCAACGGCTCCCGGCCCGATCGGAGATCGTGACGCAAGTCGAGATGCTTCTAGCTGCCGTCAGGGACGATCGGGACCTGCGTCAGGTCTCGCGCCGCCTTGGAGCCGTACTCCTCGCGAACATCCCGGAGGTCGCACGCAAGCGACGTCTGGTGCTCAGCCCCGATGGTGACCTGCATCGGCTCCCGTTCGAGGTGCTGACCACGGCGGGCAACCGACGCGTGCTGGACACGCACGTGGTGTCTTACGTGCCATCGGCGTCAGTACTGGTCGTGCTGCGCCGCGCCGCCGCACACGAGGACGCACCCCGACGCGCGCTGGCAGTCAGCGCGTCACCTGGCACGCTCGTGCCGTTCGGATCCGCGCCGGCACGACCTCGTCTGGCGCGCAACGTGTACGGGGTGGATGGAGCGAAACTGCGCCAGCTGCCTGGCGCACACGATGAGGCCAGGGCCGTCGTGCAGCTGCTCGGCGAAGGGGATAGCACCATGCTCGATGGAGACGCTGGCACCGAGGGCGCTCTGAAGCGCGAGCCGTTACACGCCTATCAGGTCGTGCACTTCGCCGCCCATGGGTTGCCGAGCACGAAGTTTCCCGCACGCGCGGCGCTGCTGGTCCAGCCCGACGCGGTCGAGGACGGCTTGCTGCAGGCGCGAGAGATCCTCGCGCTGCGGTTCACGGCGGCACTGGTCACGCTCTCGGCCTGCGAGACGGGCAGCGGCAGCGTGCACGGTCAGGACGGTGCAGTGGCGCCATCGAGCGCTGTTCATCCGCAAGAGTGGGAGGATGGATTGAACCATGACGGGGGCGTTGGCGACGCGCCCCGTCGCCGTTGAGGGCCAGACGTGTCGTCAGTCCTCGAGGGTGAACGTCACTTCAATGGTCACGGTCACCGGCACCGGTGTGCCGTCGCTCGTGCCGCCGCGGAGTACATGTTCGGACGCGACCGGACCTTCTTCCGCCTGATGGCCGGCGCGGCCATCGCCCTGCGCCTGGGGAGGTCGGCGTTGCTCATTCCGCGGCTGGGTCGCGGCGCCGACACCTCGCGGTAGACGACTACGGCAGCCCATCGTTGTCCGCCTTGAGCGCGAGGAGGCGGACGAGCACATCGTCGCGAGCCGCGGTCACGTCAGCGAGCGCCCGCCCGTTCAACTCGTCGACGATCCCTTCGACGGCCTCCTTGCGCAGGTCGTCCGTGAACGACACGTCGCCCAGGTCGCGCCACCAACGCTCGATCGGTGGCCCCAGGTGGTCGATGGCGTGCCCGATGCCGCCGGCCCCTCCTGACAGGTGCAGGTTCATGAACGGCCCGAGCAACGCCCAGCGCAGACCGGGTCCGTGCGCGATCGCGGCGTCGACGTCAGCCACACTGGCGACGCCCGTGCTCACCAGGTAGAAGGCTTCGCGCCACAGCGCCGCCTGCAGGCGATTGGCAATGTGTCCCGTGATCTCGCGCTGCAGCCGGATCGGCTTCTTCCCGAGAGAGGCGTAGAAGGCAACTGTCTCGTCGACGACGTCGCGCGTGGTGGCCTTGCCGCCCACCACTTCGACCAGCGGGATCAGGTGCGGCGGATTGAACGGATGGCCAAGGACGATCCTGCCCGGATTGCGAGCCGCATCCTGGACGTCCGAGATCATGATGCCGGACGTCGACGTCGCGACGATGACGTCAGGACCCACCACGGCAGTGATCTCGCCAAACAGCCGACGCTTGATGTCGACGCGCTCGGGCCCGTTCTCCTGGACGAACTCTGCTCCCTCGAGCGCCGTGGCGAGGTCGGCGTCGAACCCGAGTCGATCCTGCGAGGCACCCTCCGCAAGACCGATTCGCGTGAGCGCGTCCCAGAACGTCGCGGCGAGTGTGCGGAGCTTCTGCTCCGCGCCGGGTGCCGGGTCGGTGGCCACGACATCGAATCCGTGGGCCAGATAGAAGGCGGTCCAGCTGGCGCCGATGACACCAGTACCGACGACGCCGATGGTCTTGAAAGGCGTGCTCATGATGTGGTCCCGGAGCATGACACGAGCGTGCGCGCGCCGGACACCCGTGCCGCGTCGGCATCTCGATCGTGGCGGCGGCCTCAGGAATCAGCTTGCCTGCTATCTAACCACCTGCCTCGGGGCACCTGCGACTCGTGTTCGAGCGATTCAGCGAAGCAGCTTGGAACGAACTACCGGTCGGGCACCAGCGGGTTGAACGCTTCAGCGTCCGCACGACGCGTCGCTGCGCACACCGAGGCGTGGCCTGCATGGCAGCAGGCACGCGACATTCCCTCAGCGCGTGAAGAAGCCCCTGCGCGTCCGGACGGTCACCCCAGGCCGCGATACCGACACAGAAACCTCGACGAACTTCGCCCTGCCGCCATCGTCGAACGTGTCGGCAGGCGGCTCGTACGCCAGGATGTAATGCCCCTGTTCGGCAGCGACGAGCCGGGTGAGTAGCGCCCCCGCGTCGTTGCTGCCGCCGAAGTAGAGACCGCCCAGTTCATCGGCCACCGCGTGCAGGCCCTCGCCGAACCTGGCCCTCTCGAACGAAGACGCATTGACGACACCGCCCAGGTCCACCGTGTGCACGGTGACGCCGGTCTCGCCGGCAAGGCGGCCGAGGCGTCGCAAGCGGTTCGCCACGCCGTTGTACTGGATGTTGAAACTCACGGTGGGCAACCGGCCGTGCACCTCGTGGTCTCGTTCGTCTGCCGTGAGGCCGATCAGTTCCGACAGCACGACGACGACCTTGCGGCCGGGCAGGGTCCGGAGGCTCACGAGCAGCGAGTTCAGGCTGCCCAACGTGCCTTCGACGAAGATGCGGTCCGTACCGGCTGGCCCCGGTGACGTGGCGCCCGACCGGCTCGTCGGACCGCCGCGCCAGCGGCTGTTGCGATGCTGCATCGCAGTGACTGCGCGGAGCAGTTCGGTCCTGTCGCTGGACAAGCGCGTGGTCCGGGTCCCCAGCTCGCCGGTGCGAAGGATCCCGAGCTGCACGCCCGGCGGCAGCCCGCGTTCAAGCAGCGCCTGCAGGCCGCTCCTGGCACGCGCGAAACGCGTCCGGCGAGATCGCGAGATCATCGATGAGGAACACCCAGGGCTCTTCATCGTCGTCGCGAACCGAACCGCCGAAGGCCTGCGTGGTGCCTTCCGTGCTCGATGATGCTGACGGTGGGACCGGAACGGCGCGAGGCTTGTAGAAGAAATCGGCGAGGGGAACGAGCCGGCCAGCCTGCCTGACCGCAATCTCCTCGCGCCTGATGTCCGCGACGGGTCGGCCGCTGCCGTCGAGGAACATCGCGTCGAACTGGATGCGCTGCGCGGTGACCCGGAAGGTCTGCGTGTCGTCGACGCGGGTGGTCTGGCTGGCCGCTGGAGCAGCGATGACCGCCGCGCCTATCGCCACGCAGAGCAGCAGGTCGACGGTCCGCACTGGCACACCACCGCCCTCACGTCACACGCCGACGCTCAGCACGAGAGCCTACTCCTCGAGCTGCCACTCCTGCGGCGGCTGCGGTCCCAGCTGGATGCCGGCGATGTCGGCGTCCTCGACGCCGTCCTGCGGCCTCGTGGCTTCCTTGGGCGCTGCGCGTCGGGCCAGCTTCTGGCGGCGTCGATCGGCGAGGGCACGCTCACGTTGCAGCTTCACTGCGGTCATCTTTCCTTTTCGGCTCAATCTATCTTCCCTCGATTCATGACGCGCCGAGGCCCCGCAGGCCCGGCGCTTGGGTCACGCGGCGCCCGACCCGGAACAGGCGTTCCCGGGCGAACCCCACGACATGCCGTGCGATCGCGCTGCGGACTCGCCACGATGGTGTGGCAGGACAGCCAGTCCACATTACGCCATTTCGGGCCGCTCCGCGAGTGCGTGGGGCCTGGTGTGGGCACCGCATCGGGTGGAATCGCGACTGCGGCGCGCCCTTGATCATCGCATGACGGGCTCGAGAACGGGCCCGCCGGACGCCCGGGGCAGGAACTGCGACGCGTGGTATGGATCAGGTCCTGTCCGCGGAGTCGGGCACCTCATGGCACGCAGGCACTCGACACCCCATCCCGACGAGCCCCTTCACCATCCCAGTGAAGTGCTCGACTTCAGGACGGGGCAGGGCGTCATCCGGCTGCACGACCAACGCCTGGTGCTGCTCAGCGCCGTCGCGATGGGCCTGCTCCGCAAGGAGCTGATCGACTCGCTGGGCCTCACGGGCGCCCGTCGCCTGTTCCTGCGATTCGGGTACGCCGACGGCCATCACGACGCCATGAGCCTCCGCACCCGATGGCAATGGGCCGATCCGCTCGACGGGCTCCGCGCCGGCATGGAACTGCAGCGGCTCGAAGGCACTGTGCGCACCCGCAGCGTCAGGCTGGAACGCGACGCCGCCACCGGGCAGTTCGAGCAGGAACTCGAGTGGCACGACTCCTACGTCGCCGAGCATCACCTCCATCACTACGGCCGGAGCGCCGAACCGGTCTGCTGGTCCCTCGTCGGCTACGCGAGCGGGTACGCCAGCGCCTGCCTGGGCCAGGAGATCTACTTCCGCGAGTCTGCGTGCCTCGCGGCGGGCGCGCGCCACTGCACCGTGATTGGCAGGGACGCCGCCAGCTGGAAGGCCGAACTCGAGGCGCTGCGCGACGACTTCCACGGCGCGGCACTCGGCGCCGAGGTCGATCGGCTCCGCGATGTGGTGCATCGGCGCCTGCTGGCGGTCGCGCGTCGCGAACAGCGCGTGGCGGAGCGCGAACACGCCCTCGACGAACTGCCCGATCGCATCGCACGCCTCGCGGCATCGAAGCACTTCGTGGCCGGCAGCCCCGTGATGCGCGACGTGCTCGAACTCGCGGCACGCGTCGCTCCGCTCGACACCACGGTCCTCGTCCAGGGCGAGAGCGGCACGGGCAAGGAGTTCATCGTCCGGATGATCCACGACGAGAGCCCGCGCGCCGGCGCGCCGTTCGTGTCCGTCAACTGCGCGGCGCTGACCGAGACGCTGCTCGAGTCCGAGCTGTTCGGCCACGTACGCGGCGCGTTCACGGGCGCTGTCCGCGACAAGGCCGGCCTGTTCGAGGTCGCCGGCAGCGGCACGCTCTTCCTCGACGAGATCGGCGACGTGAGTCCGACCGTGCAGGCCAAGCTGCTGCGCGCGCTGCAGGAGCGCGAGATCCGGCGCGTCGGCGCCGATCGCACGATCACGGTCACGGCACGCATCGTCGCGGCCACGAACCGGGACCTGCGCGCCGCGGTGGCCGCCGGGACGTTCCGAGAGGACCTGTACTACCGCCTCGCGGCGTTCGTTATCACGGTCCCGCCGCTGCGCGAGCGCCGCGACGACATCCCGCCGCTCGTCGATCGATTCGTCCGGCGCACGGCGGCACGCCTCGGCAAGCCCGTGGACGCTGTCGCCCCCGAGGCGATGAGCCAGCTGCTTTCGTACTCGTGGCCGGGCAACGTGCGCGAACTCGAACACGCGATCGAGCGGGCCGTGATCCTCGCGCGCGAGACCAGCATCGGCAGCCGCGACCTCCCGATCGTGCGAGACGGCCGCGGTGTCGTCGAGGACGCGTTCTCTGTGCAGGCCCGCGAGCGCGCCGCCATTGCGCTGGCGCTCCAACGCACCGGGGGCAACCGCAAGGCGACCGCAGCCGCGCTGAACGTCAGCACCGTCACGCTCTGGCGCCGGATGAAGGCGTACGGCTTCCTGACCTGACGTCGCCCTGTTCCCGCGTCGGGAATCCCTCAGCCGCGGCGACGTGCCGCGACGCGCGCGTAGTGCGTGTGATTGCAGGTGTACCAGCCGTCCACGTCGAGGCTGCGGGCCATCTCGCGCACCTTCTCGATCGCGTCCGCATAGCGGGCCATGACGACGACCGTGGACGTCTCCGGGTAGAGGCTGATGGCGTACACGTCGGCGCGGGCACTTCGTTCCGACACCAGCACGTCCCCGTCCACGGGCCGGGCCGCGCGGCGCATCGCACGCACACGTGCCTGCACTGGTTCGTCCAGCACCGCAAACCGTCCGCGACGTCCCGTCATCCGCCTCTCTGCGATCGAGCACCCCATGCCGCCTGCTCTCGCAAGCTCCGGACCACTTCGCCACGACGGGGAATCCACGAGGGGAGCGTCACGGCCTCGCGCTGCGCACCGTCGAGGGCCTTTCACATGAAACGTCTGCGTTTCACGCATGAAAGACTCGAGCCCATCGCGCGAGGCGTCACCGCGCAATTCATGGGTCCCCATTGAAGCTGGCGGCGGTGGCCCAGTTGGCTCAGCGCTTGCAGCACATCCTGGCGATGGTTGACGCACACGGACGCCGGACGCCGCAGCATGGCTGACGCGCTCGTCGGGCCGCCGGTTGCGCGCCCGCTCGTCGTCGCCAAGGCGCGTGTCGAGCCCGTGGCCGACACCGACACGGCGTGGGTGCGCCTCGTCTTCAGCTACCTGGCGTGGGCGACGGCCTGGCTCGTGTTCGGCACGCTGGTGGGCGAGTACCTCGGCATCAAGTTCGTGCGGCCCGACATCGATCACGTGCCGTGGCTCGCGTTCGGCCGCCTGCGCCCCGTACACACGAACACCGTGTTCTGGGGATGGTCGAGCCTCGCGATGATCAGCATGGTGCTCTACGTGGTGCCGAAGACGAGCCGGCAGCGGCTCCACAGCTTTCCGCTGGCCTATGCAAGCCTGTGGATGATCAACGCGTCCGTGCTCGTCGGCAACCTGCTGCTGATGGGCGGCATCAGCAATGGCAGCCAGGAGTACCGCGAGTACATCTGGCCCGTGCAGGCCGTCTTCGCGCTCGGCGTCGTCCTCGTCGCCTACAACCTCGTTCGCACGATTGCCGCCCGCCGGCTCGAGGAGATCTACATCTCGAACTGGTACATCATGGGCGGCTTCCTCTGGACGATTGCCCTGCTCGTCATCGCGTACGTGCCCTGGTACCAGCAGGACGGCATCAGCGAGACCGTGATCCAGGGCTTCTACATGCACATGGGCGTCGGCATGTGGTTCACGCCCGTGGTCCTCGGGCTCACCTACTACACGCTGCCGCGCCTGCTGAACAAGCCGATCTACTCGTACTCGCTCGGTGTCCTCGCGTTCTGGACGCAGATGATCTTCTACTCGATGATCGGCGCGCACCACTTCATCTTCGCGCCCATCCCGTGGGCGCTCCAGACGGTCGCGATCATCTTCAGCGTCGGCATGGTCGTGACGCTTGCGGCAGGCACCGGCAACTTCCTGCTGACGATGCGCGGGTCGGAACGGGCGATCGGGCGCAGCTACAGCCTGCCATTCATCCTTGCCGGCGTGCTCGCCTACTTCCTCTTCTCGTTCCAGGGCACCTTCGAGGCGTTCCGATCGCTGCAGGCCCTGTGGCACTTCACCAACTACACGGTGGCGCACTCGCACCTGACGATGTACGGCTTCGTCGCGTTCCTGATCTGGGGCACGGTGTACGGCCTGATGCCGCGCATGACCGGGCACGAACCGTCGCACGTCTGGGTCGGCATCCACTTCTGGTTCGCGCTGATCGGATACCTGCTCTACAGCGGCGCGCTGATGGTCGGCGGCACCATGCAGGGGCGCCACTGGATTGCGGGCGTGCCCTTCATCCATTCGGTCACCGACATGATGCCGTACTGGCTGTGGCGTGCCGTCGGCGGCACGCTGATGTTCCTCTCGCACCTCGTGTTCGCCTGGAACGTGTGGACCATCCGGCCGCGCGGCGCGGCTCCCGTGAAGCCTGTCGGTGTGCCATGACGTTCGACTTCGGGAGGAACCACTGGCTGCTCTTCGGCGTGTCGTTCTTCGGGTTCATCGGGCTCGCGGTCCTCGTCGGCATCGGTCCCGCGATCTGGGTGCAGCGCCACACCCAGCCGCTGCCAGGCGCCGTGCCGCCCACCGCGCTCGAGGTCGAGGGACTCGGCGTCTACGTCGCGGAGGGCTGCGCCTACTGCCACACGCAACAGGTGCGGCCGCTCGAAATGGACAACGTGTGGGGCCGGCCATCGGCGCCGGGCGACTACGCGTTCGTGCGCCCGCTCGGCATCTGGCAGCCGTACGCGCCCGCCGTCCTCGGCAGTGAACGCACGGGTCCGGACCTCTCCAACGTCGGCGCACGCCAGGCCAGCGACGTCTGGCAGTACCTGCACCTGTACAACCCGCGGTCGGTCGTGCCTGACTCGATCATGCCGGCATTTCCGTGGCTGTTCGACGTCAAGGACGCCGCGGCCGGCGCCGAGGTGCTGATTCCGCTGCCGCCAAGCCACGCACCCGCACGCGGCGTCGTCGTTCCGAACCAGAGAGGCCGTGCGCTCGTCGCGTACCTCCTGCACCTGCGCCAGGTGCCGATCGAGGGCTACGGCGGAGAACGGCAGTGACCGGCGTCACCCTCTTCGTCCCGACGGGATTCTTCGCGATGCAGTCGGCCGCGGAGTTCTCGCGATCGATGGAGCGACACGCGATGGCGTCGTCTCACTCGCCGCACGACGTCGCCATCGTGGTGGCCGGAGCCATCGTCGTACTCGTGACGACGGCATACACGGTGCGGTATCTCGCGCGTCCCGGCGAGACCGATCCGCACCACGTCAAGCGGCGCATCCTCGACGACGACCGGTGGGAGCCGCGATGACGACTGCGTCCAACGGCAGCGGAGCAACGCCGCGCGATCGTATCGACATCTTCCTCGATGGCGCGCCCGAACCGCTGCTCAGCACGACGCCGCCCCTGAACTTCGAGTTCGACACGGCGCTCCTCGAGGACGGCCCGCACGTGCTGCGCATCGAGGCCTACGACTCCAGCGGCGTGAAGGGCGTCCGCACCCTCGACTTCAGCGTCCGCAACGGTCCGGGCATCGCCGTGTCCGGCATCCGCGACAACGACGTCCTCGACGGCAAGATCCCGGTCATCGTCAATGCGTACGGCGGCACGTCGGCCGTCCACTGGGAACCGTCGCAGGCCGAGACGCCGGCGCCGCCACCGACGTGGGCGTGGGTCCTCCTGATCCTCGTGACGGCATTCGGCGTGTTCTACGGCATCGAGCAGTGGTCGCCGCCGAGCCACTTCGCGCGCACGCCGACGTACGGCACACCGTCGGATTCGCCGGTGCCTGTGGCCGGATCGCCGGCCGCTGCACCTGCCGACGCCGAGCGGGGAGCCGCGATCTACGCGACCAACTGCGCGGCCTGCCACCAGGCCACGGGGCAGGGTCTCCCCGGCGTGTTCCCGCCTCTTGCCGGCGATCCGCTCGTGAACGCGTCCGATCCTGTCGGGCACATCGCGGCGGTCCTCGAGGGCGGGCAGGGCTCGACCATCGACGGCGTGACCTACATCTCGCCGATGCCGCCATTCAAGGGCATCCTGAACGACGCCGACATCGCGGCTGTCGTGAACCACGAGCGCACCAACTGGGGAAACGCGGCCCCGCTCGTCAGCGCGGAAGACGTCGCGGCACTGCGCCAGTAGAAGCCGGTCAGGCAGAATGACGCCTGGCAGGCCCCCGGATGAGCGCGAGCGCGAGACACGCATCGACGACGCCGCGCCGCGACGTCGTGATCGTCGGGGCGGGGCCGAATGGCCTGACGGCGGCCATCGTCATGGCACGCGCCGGGCTCTCGGTCTCGGTGCTCGAAGCCAACGACGCCATCGGCGGCGGCTGCCGGACCGAATCGCTGACGCTGCCGGGCTATCGCCATGACGTGTGCGCGGCCATCCACCCGGTCGCCCTGGCGTCCCCGATCTTCAATCACCTCGGGCTCACCAATCACGGCGTGGAGTGGCGGTCGGCGCGCTACGCGCTTGCGCATCCACTCGACGATGGACGCGCGGCCATCCTGTCGCGACGCATGGCCGAGACGACGATGTCGCTTGGCGTCGACGGGCCGCGGTGGGAGCGGCTTGTGGAGCCGTTCGTCGCGCGGCACGAGGCGTTCTTCGCCGACACCCTGCGTCCCATCCGCATGCCGCGACATCCGTGGCTCATGCTGCGATTCGGCATGGCAGGCCTGGAGTCGAGCCGTCGCGCCGAGTCACGATTCGCCGATGCGCCCGCGCGAGCCCTCCTCGCCGGGTGTTCCGCGCACTCGGTGCTGCCGCTCACGGCTGCCGGATCGGCGTCGTTCGGCCTGGTGCTCGCGATTGCGGGCCACGCGCTCGACTGGCCCTGTGCTGCCGGCGGGTCGCAGGCCATCGTCGATGCGCTCGCGTCACTGGCCGCGCAGGCCGGATGCGAGATCGTCACGAGCACGCGCGTGCGGACGTTGCGCGACATCCCGGCGTCGCGCGCGGTTCTTTTCGATCTCACCCCGCGGCAGGTGGCGGCAATTGCCGGCGAGCGCTGTCGCCCGGCTATCGGCGACGACTCGAGCGGTTCCGATACGGACCGGGCGTCTTCAAGATCGACTACGCGCTGGCTGGACCGATCCCGTGGCGATCGCCAGCCTGCCACGAGGCCGCAACGGTCCACCTCGGAGGCACCGCTGAGGAGATCGCGGCGTCGGAGGCCGCGGCGCACGAGGGACGCATCAGCGACGCGCCGTTCGTGCTGGCGGCCCAGCAGAGCCTGATGGACCGATCGCGCGCACCGGCGTCGGGCCACACGGGATGGGCGTACTGCCACGTACCGCATGGCTCCGGCATGGACATGACCGACCGGATCGAGCGCCAGATCGAGCGCTTCGCACCCGGCTTCCGCGACCTGGTGCTCGCGCGCCACGTGATGCCGCCTGCGGCGGTCGAGGCGCACAACGCCAACATGATTGGCGGCGACATCGGCGGGGGTGCGAACACGCTCATGCAGTTCCTGATGCGGCCGGTCGTGCGGTGGAACCCCTATGCCACGTCCAATCCGCGCCTGTTCATCTGTTCGAGTTCCACGCCGCCGGGCGGGGGTGTGCACGGCATGTGCGGCTACTGGGCCGCGCGGACGGCCCTGCGCCGCGTGTTCGGCACGGCAGGAGCCCGCGATCTCGCTCGAATGGTAGACTGACCCCTCACGAGCCAGCACTCGTTGTCGGCTTCGCGCCGGCCGCGTCATGAGCCTGGGACTCCCGTCCCGTCGCGCGAGTCCACGACCGCCGATCGGAGGCCAGCCATGGTGCTGCGCAAGGTCCAGGCCGTCGATGTGCCAGCAGGGGGCGGCGAGTGAGCGTCTTCCTCGTCAACCCGAGTCACGTCTCCTTCGGAATCGGCGTGATCACGCCCCGCTGGTTGTACGTGCTGGCTGCGGCCACGCCGGCCCGTTTCGGCACGCCGATCCTCGTCGACGAGACCCTCGACCCGCTCGATCTCCAACGCCTGGGCCCGGACGACATCGTCGGCATCGGAATCCACACCGGCAACGCGCTTCGTGGGTACGAGGTCGGGAAGGCCGCACGGGCGGCTGGCGCCCGTGTCGTGTTCGGCGGGATTCACGCGACCCTCTACCCTGACGAAGCGCGTGCGCTCGGCGGCGCCCATGCCGTGGTGACCGGCGATGGCGAAGGCGTGTGGCCCCAGGTCCTTGCCGACTGCGAGGCCGGTCAACCGCAGGCCCAGTACGACGGCGGTCGCCTGAGCGGCGATCGGTTCATGCCGGGTCGCTGGGATCTGCTGCCGGCCGGCAAGTACATGTGGGCGTCCGTCCAGACGGTCCGCGGGTGCCCGAAACATTGCTCGTTCTGCTCGGTCTGGCGTACCGACGGCCAGCAACCGCGGCACCGCGGGGTGGACGACATCGTCGCGGAGATCCTGACGCTGCGCCGGCGTGGCTTCCGGTTCATCGCGCTTGCCGACGACAATTTCTATCCGGTCACGCTGGAGGACCTGCGCATGGCCGGCCGCCGGAGCGACCCGACGCACCTTTCGGTGCTCCAGGGCCTTCGGGCCGAACGCTTCGCGCTGATGGACGCCTTGTCGCGCCTTCCGGCCGACACCGTCTTCTTCACCCAGATCACGATGGAGGCCGGTGACGATCCCGACTTCCTCGAGGCCATGCGCAAGGCCCACATCAAGGGCGCACTGATCGGCGTCGAATCGGTCACGCCCGAAGGGCTCAAGGACGTCTACAAGGGCTTCAACGTGACCGGTACGGCGCTCGTCGAGCGGCTGCGCAGGTTCCGGGACCATGGAGTCCACGTGCTGGGTTCGTTCATCTTCGGCCTGCCGAGCGACACGCCCGAGACGTTCGGCACGTGCCTGCAAACGGCGGAGCGGGCAGGCGTGACGTTCGCGCAGTTCGTGATGCTCACGCCGTTCCCCGGCACCCTGGATTTCGCCACATGGGAGAAGGCGCAGGGCTCGAGCCCCCGCGTCGTCGACGGCGTCCCGATCACGCGCCACTGGCTGATCCCGCAGGCGGTCAGGCCCAAGCTCTATGTGGATCACCCCCTGATGGACGCGTCGGAGATCCGCGCGCGGACGCAGGAGGTCTGGGACCGCTTCTATTCGTTCCCGAGCATCTGGCGGCGGTCGCGCGTCGTCCGCAGCCTGCGGGCGCGGCTTGCGTTCGTCCTGATCTCGAAGATCTATCGCCAGATGTACGCCAACACGGGTATCGCCACCGACAGCGCGCGCGTCAGTCGATCCGTCCGATGGGCCCGATGGATGGCGCTCCCATGCCGGCGTCTCTTTGCCGGCAAGCCGATGCCGAACCTGGAACTCACATGACGCCGTGACGCACACGGGACGCCGACTCGTCGCCCTGCTGCTGTGGTGTACCGCGCTGCCCGTTGCGGCGCTGCTCGCCCAGGCTGTGCCCGATCCGTCGCCGCACGAGGTCCGGATGGTCACCGTGGACGACTCTGTCCGCCTGGAGGTCCTCGATTGGGGTGGCAGCGGCCGTCCACTCCTCTTCGTGGGCTGCTATCTCAGCGCGCATGTCTTCGACGAGTTCGCCCCGGCGTTGCGCAACACATTCCACGTCCTGGCGCTGACGCGCCGCGGCGTCGGGGCCTCGGATCATCCGGCGACCGGGTACGATCCGCGCCGGCGGGCACGCGACGTGCTCGAGGTGATCGACGCGCTCGCGCTGCGGGAACCGCTGCTCGTCGGCAGCGCCTGCGGGGGACACATCCTGCACACGCTTGCTGCGGAGCATCCGGCACGACTCGGCGGCCTGGTCTACCTCGACGCGGCCGAGGACCCGACGCTGAAGTTGTCCGACTACGGGTTTCCGCCGGCCGATCGGGTCAACCTCGACGCCTTCCGCGGCAAGCCCGTGCCGGTGACCTTTCCGCCGGCCGAACAGCGGCGGCTCGACGAACAGCCGATCGATCCGGTCATCAGGAAGGCGATCACGGAGGATCACCTCGTGCGCCCCGAGTACGCGCGCATCAAGGTGCCCGTGCTCGCGATCTACCGTTCGACGACGCTCGAGCAGTCGCTGATGGATTTCCCGCCGCGAACCGACCGCGAGCGGGAAGCCGTGGAACTCGCCGTCGCGGCCAGGCGAACCATGCTGGAGAAGTGGCAGGGCGACCTGCGTGCCGGCGTACCCGATGCGCGCATCGTGGAGATTCCCGGCGCCAATCTCTACATGTTCCTCTCGCACCCCGACGAGGTCGCCCGCGAGATCCGCGCGTTCGCGGCGACGTTGCGCTGAGTCGCAGGCCGTGCGTCTCGCGCTGAGCTCGGCCCTGCGGTCGCGCTGTCCCTTGCCTCAGACGGCGATCCTGCGGTGAGATCCACCACGTTGCCGAACGACACGCCGTCATCACTGCCGCCGATCCTCGCGGCATCCGCACGCGAGCTCGCGCATCGCATCCGATCCGGCGCCATCACGTCGGAGGCGGTCGTCGAGGCGCATCTCGCACGGATCGCCGACGTGAACCCCGCGATCAACGCCGTCGTCTGCCAGCGTGCCGAGCAGGCGCTCGCAGACGCGCGGGCGGCCGATCGCGCGCGTGCGGACGGCAGCAGGACCGGTCCGCTGCACGGCGTCCCGATCACGGTGAAGGACTCCTTCGACACCACGGGCCTGCGGTCCACCGGTGGCACGCTGGGCCGGCGTGCATTCCTGCCCGCCGCAGATGCCACCGTCGTCGCGCGCCTGAAAGCCGCCGGTGCGATCCTGCTCGGCAAGACGAACACGCCAGAGCTGACGCTTGCGTACGAGGCCGACAACCTCGTGTACGGACGCACCCGCAATCCGTACGACCTCGCGCGCGGCACCGGCGGCAGCAGCGGGGGCGCCGCGGCAATCGTCGCGGTCTGCGGGTCGCCGCTGGATCTGGGCAGCGACACCGCTGGCAGCATCCGCTTTCCGGCGCACTGCTGCGGCGTGGCCGGGCTGAAGCCGACCGCTGGACGCGTGCCCCGCACCGGACACATCATCGGACCCGGCGGCCTGCAGCAGTGGCTGACGACGGTCGGCCCCATCGCGCGGCACGTGGAAGACCTCGAGCTCGCGCTCGGCGTCATCGCCGGTCCTGACGGCATCGACCCGCACATCGCACCCGTGCCGCTGCGTCCGTCTGCGGATGTCGAGCTTCGTGGGCTGCGAGCGGCGATGTTCATCGACACGCCCCTCGCGCGTGCCACACAAGGCGTTCGTGACGGGATGCTGCGCGCCGTGAGCGTACTGGCCGCCGCAGGCGTCGAGGTGGAGGAGGCCACCCCGCCGGACGTCGAGCAGCCGTTCGAGTTCTTCCCGCGGCTGTTCGGGGCCGATGCTGCCGCTGGTCTCGAAGGTTATCTCGCGGCCCTCGGCACGACCGAGTTGTCGCCGCAGGTGCAGGGTGCGCTTGCGCTGATGCGGCCGTACGCGATGTCGAGCGCGGCGCTCAACGACCTGATGCTGGCCATCGACGCGTGGCGGACGCGGGCCCTCGCGTTCGCGGAGCGGTTCGACCTGATCATCTGCCCGGCTGCCGCCGCCGAGGCGCCGCTGCCTGTCGCCGACTGGCTGGATCCGGCCGTGTCGTGGAATGCCGCCGTCTTTCCGTACCTCGTGCCATTCAACTTCACGGGCGCGCCATCGGCCGTGGTGCGAGTCGGCACGGCTGGCACCGGCCTGCCGATTGGCGTGCAGTGCGTGGCGCAGCCGTGGCGTGAGGACGTCGCGCTCCGTGCCGCGAAGCACCTCGAATCCGAACTCGGCGGCTGGCGTCCACCACCGGAGCCGTGAGCCCGCGCTATCATCGTCGCCATCCCTTTCAGATGGGCGGCCAGATGGCAGTCGATCCTCATCAGCAGCGTGGTGTTGCCGCGGTCGGCAGCGACGACACGGATGTCTCCTTCGATGCGCAGGTGCTCGTCGACGCCTTCGGCCTGTCGGACGTCGGTCACGTCCGCGCGACCAACGAGGACCACTTCCTCATTGCACGCATCGGCAGGTACTTCCAGACGCTCGGCACGAGCCTTCCGGCGGGCGAGGTACCGGACCGCACGGAGGAGGCCGGCTACGCGCTCATCGTCGCCGATGGCATGGGCGGCCATGCGGCCGGCGAGTATGCGAGCCGGCTGACGATCCGCGAACTGGTGCGGGTGGCCCTCGCGCTGCCCGACTGGATCGTGCGCCTCGACGAGAGCACCGCCGAGCAGGCCGCCGAGCGATCGGAGCAGCGAATCGTCCGGGCGCACGAGACGTTGATGGAGCACGGCCGGCGGGATCCGTCGATGCGCGGGATGGGCACCACGGTGACGGCGGTGCGCAACCTGGGGCGCATGCTCCAGATCGCGCACGTCGGCGACTCGCGTGCGTACCTGCTGCGCGATGGCGAGCTCGAACGCCTGACGCGCGACCACACCTATGTGCAGCGCCTCGTCGATTGCGGGCAGTTGACGCCGGACGCCGCCGCCCGATCCAGCTGCCGCCATGTGCTCGTGAACGCGGTCGGCGGCGTGAACGACAGCGTCTTCGTGGACGTCGAGCGGCTGCCGCTTGCGAACGGCGACCGCGTGCTCCTCTGCAGCGACGGCCTGACCGATCTCGTGGACGACGCCGCAATCAGGACGGTGCTGCTCGAGACGCACACGGCGGAGCACGCGTGCCGGTCGCTCGTCGATCGCGCGCTTGCCGCGGGCGGGCGCGACAACGTCACCGTCGTCGTGGCGTCGTATCGCTGGCGCGACGCGGACCCCGACCCCGACCCCACGCGCTGAACGCGCGCCGCCTCACTGCGCGCGGCCGGTTCGCGCGGCGACGCGGGCGATGGCCTCGGCGTGGACCGCCGCGGCTTCCGCCGCGCCCGACGTCGTGCAGCCGAGGTCGCGGAGCAGGCCGTCGGCGACGTCGTAGATCCAGCCGTGTACCGACAGGGCCTCCCCGCGCTGCCACGCATCGCGGACGACGGTCGTGCGGCACACGTTGCGCACCTGCTCGATCACGTTGAGCTCGCACAGGCGGTCCACGTTGATGGCCGGATCCGGCGAGACGTCCACGATCGCGCGGTGGCGTTCGTCCACGTCCTGGATGTGACGCAGCCAGTTGTCGATGAGGCCGAGCGACGCCTTCGCATGCGCGGCGCGCACACCGCCGCAGCCGTAGTGGCCGACAACGAGGATGTCGCCGACGTGCAGGGCGTCCACGGCGTACTGCAGCACCGAGAGGCAGTTGAGGTCGGTGTGGACGACGACGTTGGCGACGTTGCGGTGGACGAACAACTCACCGGGTGCGAGCCCGATGATCTGGTTGGCGGGCACGCGGCTGTCCGAACAGCCGATCCAGAGATACTTCGGCGACTGCTGCGCGGTGAGCGCCGTGAAGAACGACGGGTCGCGCTGCGTGGTCTCGCGCGCCCAGTTGCGGTTACGTTCGAAGAGCTGTGGGAGGGTGCGCACGGGGAATCTTTATCGACGGGGAAGCGTGTAGGCCACGAGCCCGGTGGGCCCCTTGTGAGGCGTGGCGACGGCGCCGGGGCCCTTCGGCGGCACGCCGGACGCGGTGACGAGCAGGTACTGGCGTCCGTCGTGCTCGTACATCGACGGCCCGCCGCTTGTCGGTCCACCGAGCGGCAGGGTCGCCAGTTCCCCGCCGTTGCTCGCGTCGTAGACGTGGACCTTGCGGTCGGCTGCGGTTGCGAACACGAGACCGGTGCCGGTCACGATCAGCCCGCCCTTGGTCGTCGCCGCCGATCCCGTGCCCGTGATGCCGAGCGGCAGCAGGCGCAGGTCGTCCCCGAGGCCCTTCTGCCACGCGATGTCGCCGGTGTTGAGGTCGTAGGCGGTGAGCGTGGTGTAGGGCGGCTTGATGATGGTGGGGAAGAGGCCGAAGCCGTCGGTCGTCGGGAAGCCTTCCCTGACGATCTCGTCCGGGTTGCCTGCGCGCGCGGGACGCGTCTCGCCAGGCTTCAGCAGGCGGATGATCGTCGGCACGTTGAAACCGATCACGTAGACGCGGCCGCTCGTCGGGTTCCCGGCGGTGCTGCCCCAGTTCGAGCCGCCCTGGTTGCCCGGCATGTGGATGACGTCCTCGAAACCGATTGGCGTGAAGGGCCCCTCGTTGCGGGCCTTCAGGATGCGCTGGCGGAACTGCTCGCGCTCCGTGTCGGTGAGGATGTACGGGTTCAGGTCGTCGGCCGTGAACGACAGGCGCGAGAACGGCGCGGGCCGCGTGGGGATTGGCTGGGTCGGTGAAAGGTGCTGCCCCGGCACGTCCGTCTTCGTCGGGACCGGGCGTTCCTCGATCGGCCAGATCGGCGCGCCGGTGACGCGATCGAACACGTACAGATACCCGGTCTTGCCGGCCATCGCGACGACGTCGATCGTTCGGCCCTCGTGCACGACCGTCGTCAACTGCGGCGCGGAGTTGTTGTCGAGATCCCAGATGTCGTGGTGGACCGTCTGGAAGTGCCACACCCGCTTGCCCGTGCGTGCATCGAGCGCGATGAGGCTGTCGGCAAACAGGTTGTCGCCGCGGCGGTAGCCGCCGTAGAAGTTGTACTTGCCGCTGCCTGTCGGTACGTAGGCGATGCCGCGCGCCTCGTCGATGGAGAGCTCACCCCAGTTGTTGGCGCCGCCGACTGTCGCGCGCGCGTTCTCGGGCCATGTATCGGCGCCGAACTCGCCTGCGCGCGGCACGGTGCGGAACGACCACACGAGCGCGCCGCTGCGGACGTCGAACGCCCGGATGTCGCCGGGGGCCGACGTGTACTCGGTGTTTGTCGCCGAGCCGAGGATGATCAGGTTCTCGAAGACGCGGCCGGGCAGTCGGCTCTGCTGCAGCACCTTGGCCGGGTCGCGATCGAGCCCCTCGCGCAGGTCCACGCTGCCGTCCTTGCCGAACGTCGTGACGAACCGGCCGGTGCGCGCATCGATGGCCCGCAGCGTGTCGCGCGCGCTGAAGAGCAGCCGCCTGTCGGTGCCGTCGGCGCTCTCCCAGTAGTTGACGCCGCGGATCGCGAAGCCCGGGATCTCGGGCGAGGTCCAGAGGAGCCTGCCCGTTGCGGCATCGAGCGCGACGAGGGTGTTGCCATTGGCGCGCGTGTACACCACGCCGCGGGCCATGAGCGGGTTGAAATCCGTGTCGCCCTGCGGGAACGTCCAGGCGACCGCGAGGCGGGCGACGTTCGCCTTGTCGATCTGGGTGGCCGCCACGAAGCGCGAGCTGTCGGGCCCGCCGGCGTAGTCGCGCCACTCGCGCGGCGCCGCGTTGTCTGCCGCCTGCATCACGCCCACCGCAACGACTGCCGCCAGCCCCAGGGCCAACCCGACGGCCCGTCGTCCTGCTCTCACCCGTTCTCCTGCACCATGCATCGACCCGCACTCCTTCCGACGAGGGGCCAGTGTACCTGCAAGCCGCTGAGCGCGGGGGAGTAGAGTGGGCGGGATGGATGGCACACCGATCGACGCCTATCGCGCACGTGCCGCGGCCTTCGAGGCGGCAGCGGAGGCTGAGGCGCGGCGCTCGCGCACGGTGTCGCGGCTGCGACTGGCTACGGCAGCCGTGATCGTCGCGGCGCTCGTCGTGCTCGTGCGCGACGTCTCCGCCTGGGCAGCCGCCCTGGCGGCCTTCGGTGTCGTCGTCTTCGTATGGCTCGTGCGGCGTCACGATCGCATCGAGCAGCGGCGCGACGCGGCAGGGGCGATGGCGGCCCTCAATCGCGACGGGCTTGCGCGCGTCGCGCGGTCGTGGGACGCGCTGCCTGCGCCCTGGACGCCGCCGGTGCCCGACGACCATCCCTTTGCCGTCGATCTCGACGTCTTCGGGCATGCCTCGCTCGCCCAGGTCCTCGGGCCGGTGCCGACGCCGACAGGCCGCCGCACGCTGTCGGGCTGGCTGCTCGATCCCGCGGCCGCCGACCTCGAGGCGATTGGCGCGCGGCAGCAGGCCGTGCGCGAACTGGCACCCGCGCTCGACTTCAGGCAGCAGGCGGCCACCATGGCCCGCCGCCTGTCCGGTACCTCGACCGACACGTCAGGCGCACTGCCGCACGTGCTGCGCTGGGCCGAGGCGCCCGATGCCTTCGCGCGGCGCGCCTGGCTGCCCTGGGTGGCGACGACGCTCGGTGTGGTCACCGTGGCTGGCGCGATTGCCGCCTACCTGGGCGCCATCACGGCTGGCTGGTGGATGCTCACCGGTGCGATCGGCTGGGTGGTCCGGTGGGCGTTACGGGAGCCCGTCGAGCAGGCGTTCGGCGGCGCATCGGGCGAGCAGGGGCTCCGCCCGTGGGCGACCCTCCTCGCGCACGTCGCCGAGGCGCCTTTCACGTCGCCGCTGCTCGCGCAGGCGCGGGCGGATCTGGGGATGCGCGACGCCGGTGGCACACAGGCCGGCTCCGCGAGCCATGCGCTCCGCTCGCTCGAACAGCTCGTGGCGCTCTCGGACGTGCGGCACGCGGTCTGGCTCTACGTGCCGCTCCAGACACTCACGCTGTGGGATCTCCACGCCTGGTGGGCCATCGAGCGCTGGCGCCGGCGACACGGTGCAGACGTGAGGCGCTGGCTCGACGCCGTCGGCCGCGTGGATGCGCTGTCGGCCCTTGCGTCGATCGCGTACGAGCATCCCGACTGGGCCTGGCCGGAGTTCGACGGCGGCCTCGATCGCATCTCCGCCGCCGCGGTTGGTCATCCGCTGCTTCCCGATGCGGTTCGCGTCGGCAACGACCTGTCGGTGGGGCCGCCCGGGCGGTTCGTGCTGATCACGGGATCGAACATGTCGGGCAAGAGCACGCTGCTGCGCGCCATCGGCCTGAACGTCGTGCTGGCGCACGCCGGCGGTCCCGCGTGTGCGGCCCGGTTCCGGCTGCCGCCGCTGACCCTGCACACGAGCATGCGCGTCTCCGACTCGCTCGAGCGCGGCCTGTCGCTGTTCATGGCGTCGCTCGTGCGACTCCAGCAGGTGGTAGCGGCCGCGAGGGCGGCGTCGCCCGTGCGTCGCGTGTGCTACCTGCTCGACGAGGTCCTCCAGGGCACAAACAGCGCCGAGCGGCAGGTGGCGGTGCGTACCGTGATGGCGCACCTGCTCCGGTGCGAGGCGATTGGCGCGGTCACGACGCACGACCTCGAACTGGCCGCCGATCCGTCGTTTGCCGCGCACGCCGACAGCTTCCACCTGCAGGAGACGCTCGTCGCCCGCGGCGACGACGTCACGATGACGTTCGACTACCGGTTGCGACAGGGCCCGGCGCGAGCGGGGAACGCGCTGCAACTGCTGCGGCTCATCGGGCTCGCCGAGGGCGCGCCCGACGAACCGGCAGCGGACGTGCCGGCGCGAAGCCGGTCCTGACTACGAACGCTTCGTCGCCATCCGGTAGATGGCGAGGAGCACCACGGCGCCGATGAGCGACATGAAGAACCCGGCCGCGTCGCCCGGGCCGTAGAGGCCGAGCGCCTGGCCCAGGAACCCGCCCAGCACCGAGCCCACGACGCCCAGCAGGATCGTGACGATGATGCCGCCCGGATCCTTGCCCGGCATCACCAGTTTGGCGATCGCGCCCACGACCAGGCCGAAGACAATCCAGCCAAGAATGCCCATTTCGCGGTCCTCCTCGTTCGAGCCGGCAGCACCACGCTGCGCGGGAACGTCATTGGCGCGACCGGCGTCCGTTGCCGGGGCCGTCGCGCATCCTTGCCAGTGCCGGCGATTGTGTCATGCACGGGTCGTTCCCACGAAGGCTACCCGCGCGAGAGCTTCTCGAGGACGGCGTGCAGGTCGGCGGGCGGCCCCTGCAGCACCGGATTCCAGATGTCGCCGACCTCGGCAAAACGGGCGAGTACGGTGTCGAGCGTGAAGTCCTCAGGGCGGACGTCCCCGTCGAGTTCGTCCCAGTGCAGCGGCGTCGAGACCCCGGCGAACTGGCTGGCGCGGGCGCTGTAGGCACAGGCGAGCGTCTTGCCCTCGATGTTCTGCAGGTAGTCCACGTACACCGTGCGGCCGCGCCGGGCCACCGTGCGCTCCACGGTAGCGACCTGCGGGTGCTGCGAGGCAACGGCGGTCGCGACGATCTGGCAGAGCAGCTGGCCCGATTCGTAGGTGGTCCCTTCCGCGAGCGGGATGTAGACGTGCAGGCCCGACGCCCCCGACGTCTTGAGGGCCGCGGGCACGTCGAGCATCGCGAGCGCGTCGCGCACCCAGCGGGCCACGTCGCGCACGCGGGCGAACGGCACGCCGGGCATCGGGTCGAGATCGATGGCCACGAAGTCGGCGTACGACGGCGACTGCACCCGCGAGAACCACGGGTCGAACGAGATCGCGCCGAGCTGCACGACATGGAGCAGCGTCAGCAGCGAGCCGCCGACGATGCGCGGGACGGGCCCCGCGTCGTCTTCGTCCACTGCCGCCACGCGCACGCCCCTCGGCAGGGTCTCGGGCGCCCGCTGCTGGTAGAACGACTTGCCGAGCACGCCGTTCGGGTAGCGCTTCATCACGAGCGGCCTGTCGGCGACGATCGGCAGCAACAGGGGTGAGATCAGCGTGTAGTAGCGGAACAGCGCACCCTTCGTGAGGCCTGACGCCGGCCAGAACACCTTGCGCAGGCTCGTGACGTCGAGCGGCCCTTCGGGCAGCACGACGGTGCCGTCGCGCCCGGCATCCTCGAGTTCCTGCAGCGCCTCCACGACGCCCTGCAACTCCGGGGAGACGCGGGCCTTGTAGGGTGCCTGGCCCGCCTCCGAGGGCCCTGCCGCATCGTCTGCGTCCACATCGTCCCGAAGCCCGAGGAACACCGGGTGCCGGAGGTGGCCGGCGCGTGTCCACTCGCCGAAGCGGACTTCGCACAGCAGTCGGGGCTCGACCCAGTGCTGCCCGCGGGCCTTCGGCGCATCCACGAACGGCGACGTGCTGCGTGCGAGCGGTCGCAATCGTGTCAGCAGATCCGTGATGGCCGCGTCACTGAAGCCGGTGCCGACGTTGCCGGCGTAGGTGAGCACTGCGTCGCCGGGCGTGGACGCTCGCGCGGACCGGCCGCGGGCGAGGCGGCGGCTGCCGACCATCAGCGCGCCGAAGCCGGCGCGCGTGCCGCGGGGATCGGTCCACCCGCCGATGACGAGTGTTGCCGTTCGATGCAGCTTGACCTTGCGCCATGTGCGCGACCGCACGCCGGACAGGTAGGGGGCGTCGGCGTGCTTGACGATGAGGCCTTCCCAGTCCTCGCGGCGTGCCTGCTCGAGCACGTGACGGCCATCGCCGGCCGTGAAGGTGCCCTCGCGCAGGCGCTCGTTCGTCCGGACGTGCAACAGGTGCTCGAGCCGCGCGCGCCTGTCGGCGAGCGGCAGCGGACGGAGGTCCTCGTTGCCCACGCGGAGCAGGTCGAACACGACGAGTGCGGTCGGCACCGTCGTGGTGCGGGCCTCGATTTCGCGGGTGCCCTCGAGGTGCATGCGGGGCTGGAGTGCCGTGAACGACGTCGGTTGGCCCCGGCCGTCGAGCGCGACGATCTCGCCGTCGAGGACGACCGGGACGCCGACCTGGGCCGCGAGTTCGCGCAGGCTGCGCACGATTTCCGGGAACTGGGCGGCCTTGTCGTTGCCGTTGCGGGAGAGGAGCGCGACCCGTGCCGGGGAGTGGCCAGGCTCGACCGTGGCAATTGCGCGAATGCCGTCGAACTTCTGTTCGTAGAGCAGCGATGAACTCTCGAGGTTCACGGAGTCCAATTCGCATGGGGTCGCCAGCATGGGTGCCGGGGGCGACTCGTCACGCCAGATGTGGACCGGGCGGGGCATGAGGCGTAATCATCGGGGGGCGACGGACCGATAGCAAGGCGTCGGGGTACCGGCGGTGCCCATCCGGATCGACGTTTGCAGCAGGGGAATCACTATGGCAGCGCGTGCGACGTGGAAGGGTCATCTCAAGCTGAGCCTCGTGACGATCCCGATCCGGGTGTTCCCGGCGACGGATGCGCACGCGACGATCAGCTTCAACCAGCTGCACGAGGTCTGCCAGACCCGCATCCAGCAGAAGAAGTGGTGCCCGCACTGCGAGCGCGAGGTCCCCAATACCGAGATCGTGAAGGGGTACGAGTTCTCGAAGGGCCGGTACGTCACGGTGACCGAAGAGGACCTGTCGAAGGTGCGGCCCGAGTCCACGCGACTCATCAACCTGACGCAGTTCACGACGGTGGACCAGATCGACCCGATCTACTTCGAGCGTCCCTACTACCTCGCACCCGACGGCAACGTCGCGGCCGAGGCGTTCGCCGTCATCCGGGAAGGCATGCAGGGCAAGGCCGGCATCGGCAAGCTCGCCCTCTATGGCCGGGAGTACATCGTCGCCGTCCAGCCGCGCGAGAAGGGGCTCGTGATGTACACGCTGCGGTCGGCCGACGAGGTGCGCAGCATGTCGGGCATCGAGGAACTCGAGGCCGTGCCGGCCAAGCTCAAGCCCGAGGAAGTGAAGCTCGCGCAGCAGGTCATCGGCACCTTCGAGGGCGACCTGGACATCAAGAGCTTCCACGACAGCTATCAGGAAGGCCTGCGCAAGCTGGTGGACGCCAAGGTCGCGGGCGAGGAGATCGTCGAGACGGAGGAAGAGGCGCCGGCGAAGGTCGTCGACCTCATGGAGGCGCTGCGCCGCAGCCTCGAGACCGTGAGCGCCGGGAAGAAGACACCCGCGCGGGCCACGCTCGGCGCCTCGTCGTCAGCCGCGAAGAAGTCCCGCAAGCGCGCGAGCGCGTGACGCCCACGTTCCGGGTGCCGCCCGCGCCCCTGTACAATCGCTGGCCGCGTCGCGAGGGCGCGCCCGAAAGGACTGCCGTGTGTTCGAGACGCTGATCGCCATGGGGCCCGGCCTGTTCGCGCTGGCCGACACCGCCGCCGCCACCGCCCCGACGGCCGCAGCCGACGGGTCGCTGTGGAGCGTCGCCAGCCTGATCTCGCTTGCCACGCTCGCCTCGCTCGAGATCGTGCTCGGCATCGACAACGTCATCTTCATCGCGATCCTCTCGGGGCGACTGCCGGTCGAGCAGCAGGCGAAGGCGCGCCGGCTCGGCATCTCGATGGCGGTGATCTCGCGGCTCGCGCTGCTGCTCGGCATCTCGTGGGTGATGGGCCTCACGCGGCCGCTCTTCGAAGTGTTCGGCCAGTCGATCTCGGGCAAGCAGCTGATTCTCCTGCTCGGCGGACTGTTCCTGATCGGCAAGGCCACCTTCGAGATCCACGACAAGCTCGAAGGCGAGGAACATCACACCGCCGTCGGCGCGGCAACGGTGACGATGGCGAGCGTGATCGCGCAGATCATGCTGATCGACATCGTCTTCTCGCTCGACTCGGTGATCACGGCCGTCGGCATGACGCCGCACGTGCCGATCATGATGGTGGCGGTGATCCTGGCTGCGATCGTGATGCTCGTGTTCGCCGGGCCAATCAGCGATTTCGTCGCGCGGCACCCGACGATGAAGATGCTGGCGCTGGCGTTCCTGATCCTGATTGGCGTGATGCTGGTGGCCGAGGCGTTCGGCCAGCACATCGACAAGGGCTACATCTACTTCGCGATGGCGTTCTCGCTGCTCGTCGAACTGCTCAACCTGCGCCTGCGGCGGAAGGCGGCGCCCGTGGAACTGCGCCGATCGCAGATGCCGACGCCGTCCTGAGTCAGTCGGGCGACGACGACACGGCCTCCGTCGTCGTGACGTCGAACTTGCGGTAGTCGGAGTAGCGGGTCGTGGACTCGAGGTCGAACTTCCGGAACACGAGCGTCCGGCCCGCGATTCGATACTGCGCCTCGGCGGGCAGCCAGATCTCGCCGTTCACGAGCGTGCGGCGGAACATGATCGTGCTTCCGTCGTGCATGCGGGCGAGGAGGCCGAGCCCGAAGGTGATGTCGTCGACGGCTTCCATCTCGACGCGCACGACCTGCGAATCCGCTTCGTCAACCCACGCCGTGCCGCGAATCTTCTTCAGGAAGCGGCCGGCATCCGAACGGGTCCGCGCCTTCTTGCGCGGTGTCAGGCTCGTGACGAGCGTCGGTCGGCCATTGACCGTCTCGCGGCGCAGGACGGCGATGTCGTAGACGGCGAACACGTCGTCGATGACGAGCTGTTCCTCGCGACGCTCCTTTGCGAGCTTCCCGAGGCGTTTCTCGCGCTGCGACGGCGTCTCGACGCGAATCTGCTCCAGCTTGTCGAGGACTGTCCTGCGGTGGGCGGCGTCCCGCCGCTCGAGCTCGTCGGGCGGCAGCGGCACGTCACCAACACTGATGAGCCGCTTGTACGTCTCGCCCGGGACCTCCGACGGATAGACCTCGAACTCGCGCCAGGGGCCGAGCTTCAGCTTGCCCAGCTTCGAGGCCTTCACGTCCTGTCTCCGCTCCTTGAACGTGTACTGGCGCAGCAGGGCTTCGTCGGTCTGGAGGTTGGCCCTGACCTTCCGGATGAGGGACGCCGCGTCGGGCAGGGGGACGTCGGTTGCCGCGGCAGGTGCCGAGCCGGACAGGAGCACGGCGCCGGCCACCAGACACGTGAGGAGCTGGATCATCTGTCGTCGGCCTGGCAGCTCGACCGTTAGGTGCCTTCGGTCCACGAAGGCTAAGACGCCCTGCCGGCCGGTGCGGTTCGCCGGCCCGACTGTGCGACAATGAGGCCGATTTTTTCGCCTGCATGCCCACTGACCGCGGTCTCACGGATCTGGCTGCCACGCTCGCAGACGGCCAGGAAGTGGATTGGGCCGCCCTGGAGGCTGAGCTCGACAGCGAGGCCGAGCGCGCGATCTTCCGCCAGTTGCGGGTGATCGCCGACATCGCCGAGCTGCATCGCAGCGTGCCCGACGGTGCGGCCGCGAGCGACACCGCCGGAGACGGTGCGTCGGTTGACGCCACCGCGCCAGCCGACCCGGACCCCCTCCAACCCCCGCCGGACGAGGGCGAGGACCTCGGAACATGGGGGCCCTATCGCCTCCTGCGATCGCTCGGTCCGGGCACGCTCGGACGGGTCGTCCGTGCCACCGACCACCTGCAGCGCGACGTCGTCATCAGGTTCCTGCCCGAGCCCTGCGAGCCGGAGGTTGCCGTGGCGTTCCTCGCCACCGGCCAGACGCTCGCCAGGGTCCGGCATCCGAACGCGGTCGAGGTCTTCGGGGCCGAGCAGCACGACGGCCAGACCGGGCTGGTGATGGAGTACGTGGACGGCCGGCGGCTCGACTCGGTCGTCAGCGCACAAGGCACCTTCAGCGCCCGCGAGGCCGCCCTCGTCGGCTGGGAACTCTGTCGCGCACTTTCCGCCCTCCATCGCGAGGGCCTGGCGCACGGCCTCCTCGCCCCCGATCACATCGTCCGCGAGGCGGGCGGGCGGCTCGTGCTGATGGACGTCTGGCCCCGGGGCGTCCCCATCGGCTGCTTCGCGTTGCAGCCGACGACGCTCCCGTTCATCGCACCGGAAGTGGCGCGCGGCGACTCGCCGTCGATGCGCAGCGACGTCTACAGCCTCGGCGTCGTCCTGTTCCACCTCGTGACCGGCGGCTACCCGGTGCGGGCCGAGTCGCCGCTCGACCTCTCGGAGCGCTACGCACACGGCGAGCGCGTGCCGCTTGCCGATCTCCGGCCCGACCTGCCCGACGACTTCATCCGCATCGTCGAGCGGGCTTCGGAGCCCGATCCAGAGCGCCGGTATCCCACCGTCGCCGCCGTCAAGGACGCGCTCTCGCGCACGCTCGGCTGGGACACCTGGACGCGCAAGCAGCCCGTCGTGGCCGCTGGGGCGGGCGACGTTGCGGTGGCCAGTCCGACGCCGGATCCCGCTGCGGCCGCCCCGGAACCCGTCCGCCGGCGTCCGCCGTACGGGTTCGTCGCCATCGCGCTCGGCGCCGTCGTGATTGGCGCGGCCGTGGCGTGGTCGCTGCTGCCGCGCGGCACGCTGTTCCGCGGGTACTCCTCGTCCATCGTCGGGTCGAGCGGCGCCGGGGTCGTGATGGCGTCCGACGACGTGCGGCTTGCGCTCGGGGCCGGGGCGGGGGCCGATCCGGCCCTGACGCCGCTCGTGATCGAACAGCTCGCCAAGGACCTGGCCTCGTCGCCGCCGTTCCAGGTGATCGCGCCCGTTGCCGTGGAGTCGATGACGGGGCAGCCGGCCGCCGCGATCATGGACGCCGTCGATGCCGACGTGTTCGTGCAGGTCGTGATCGGTCGTGACGACGATCGGATGCGCGCGCGCGTGGACGTGATTCG
Organism: uncultured Luteitalea sp.; assembly: GCA_934541105.1. GTDB lineage: Bacteria > Acidobacteriota > Vicinamibacteria > Vicinamibacterales > Vicinamibacteraceae > Luteitalea. The sequence continues at coordinate 29,035 of CAKTDA010000005.1, forward strand.
CGCGGGCGGGCCGACGCGTGTCGTCGAGCAGACGATGGCATCGTCGAGTGACCTGCGCGAGTTCACGGCATCGCTGGCGCAGGAGGTCGTGACCGCGCTCGCGTCGACCGACGGCACGCCGCGGCCGTCGCTGCGCACCGAACTGCCGCTCGACAACCCCACGGCCATGCAGGCCTACACGCTCGGGCAGATTCGGCTCGGGCGCGGCGGCCGCAAGGACGTCGAGGAGGCCGCCGAGGCGTTCCGCAGCGCGACGCAGGCCGCGCCGGACTTCGTGCTTGCCTACGCCTTCTGGGCCGAGTCGCTGCTGTCGCTCTATCGCCACAACGCGCTGCGTGCCGACGAGGCGCTCCCGCTCGCGCAGAACGTCATCGCCCGCGCGCTCGGGCTCGACGACCGCAGCGCGGAGGCCTATGCCGCGCTTGGCGACCTGTATGCCGAACAGCACAACATCGAGCAGGCCGAACGGTACTTCCGGCGCTCGCTTGCGCTGAGCCCGAGCTGCGAGTACGCCCGCATCCGGTACGCGATGCTGCTCGCCGGGCGCGGCCGCGTCGAGGAGGCGGTGGAGCAGGTGGAGCAGGCGCAGCGGCTCAACCCGCGGTCGTCGCTGCTGCGCGGCTACCTCGGGGCGACGCTCCACTACGCGAAGCGCTTCGAGGATGCGGCGTCCACGTACGAGACCCTGCTGCGGCTCGATCCGCGCTACACCGCGGCGTACATCGGCCTCTGCAAGGCCTACACCGAACTGCGGCGTTCCGACGATGCGTTGGCCGCGTGCAACACGGTGGCCGAGCAGCACGCCGCCGAGGAGCCGTTCGTGCTGTCGCAGCTCGTGAAGATCCACGCCGATGCGGGGCGTCCGCGCGAGGCGCAGCAGACGCTGAGCCGCCTGCGCGACATCTACGAGCGCCAGCCGTCGGGCGACGGCGCGTTCTGGATTGCCCTCGCGTACGTCAGTCTCGGCGACGACGATGGCGCGTTCGTGTGGCTCGATCGCGCCATCGACGCCAATTCGTCGCGGCTGGCGTACGCGGAAGTGGACTCTCGCCTCGATCCCCTGCGCCCCGATCCGCGCTTCAGGTCCCGCATGGCGCGAATCGAACAGGCCACGGCCATCGTCTCGGCCCCCGCCTCGCAGTAGGCGTCGGACCCTTCCGGCGCGCGTGATCGGGATTCGGCCCATGGCGGGCCCGCTGCCTCGAGGGATGAACCGTCAATCTGCAGGCGTCGATCTTCAGATCGACGCGTCGTGCCACCACGCAAGCGTCGCCGTCGTCACTGTGATGTCCGACTTGCGGGGCCGCAGCACCAGGGGCTGCAGCGTGTCGTCGGCAACGGCCAGGGCCGCGGCCTCGGCTTCGACCGTGGCCTGCAGGTCGACGAGCTTTGCCTGTTCGGCTGCGAGCGTCTCCTTCGCGCGCGCCACGTCCTGCTTCTCCTTGAGCACCCGCCCCGCGCCGCGGGCGGCGCTGCCGATGCGCCCGGCATTGGTGGCGCTGAACGTCCGGCGCCCGAACAGCGCACCGAACACGCCGGTGGCAGCCGTGAGGATTGCCGATCCGGTGGAGGACGAGACCTCCTGCTCCTGCTTGCCGACCTGTTGTTCGGCCCTGCGGATGCGCTCCTGCTGCGCCGCGATCTTCGACGCGTACTTCCTGCGCAGGGCGTCGACGCTCGCGTCGCGCTTCTCGCGCAGGGCCTGCGCGAGCCGGGCGCGGAAGGCCCCGTCGGCCTCACCCGGCATCGAGTGGAGGCCCGTGGCGGCGTGTTCCTGGAGAGTGACGGCCTCCGTGTCGTAGAGCCACGTGGCGACGTCCCGGCGCCACCTGTCGTAGTTGCGCGGGGTCGTGGCCGCGGTGGGGACGTCGCCGTACGCGGCCGGGCCGCGCGGCGTCGTCTCGAGATCTTCGGGGGCGACGTCCACGCGCGCCGCACGATCGAACGCGAGCGGGGACGCACCGGCCTGCAGCGGTACGATGGCCTGCACCGGGACGGTCTCGGCGATCTGCCGCTTCTTGTCGGCGATGCGCACACTTGCCGCCACATAGAGCCCGGGCGCGTAGGCCAGGGGGGCGTCGGCCGCCGCGCCACGCACAGGGACGAACATCGCCGTGATGCCCGGGGGAAGGACGGGTGGAGGAGAGGGTGGAAGGCCGGCGGGGGCCGTACCGGCCTGGCTGCCGGCGTCACCCTCGGTGACGCGGTCGGCGGCGGGAGTCGCATCGCCGCCCGCGGCTTCCGCCAGGCGCTTGACCTGCGGGCGGGTGAGGGGGCCCCGCAGGTACGAAAGCGTCCAGCGCGTCTCGAAGATCACCGGGGCCTGTTCGTGCACGTTGTGCATCAGGAACACACGGCTGCCGAGGCCCGCGAGCACTTCACCCATCCGCGCCTTGTCGAAGCCACTGCCGGCCGCGGCGCCCTCGAGCCCCTCGAGCACACGGGCCTTGTCGCGCTCTGTCTGCAATCGGCCGATGAACCACGTCCCGGTGTTCGAAAGGCCCTTGTAATCGAGATCGACCGGGTTCTGCGTCGCGAGCACCACGCCGAGGCCGAATGCACGCGCCTGCTTCAACAACATGAGGAGCGGCTCCTTTGACGGCGGGTTCGCCACCGGCGGGAAGAAGCCGAAGATCTCGTCCATGTAGAGCAGCGCGCGCAGGCTCGTCGTGCCCGACTGCGCCCGCACCCAGCCGAGCACCTCGTTGAGCAGCAGCGCCACGAAGAACATGCGCTCGGCATCGCCGAGATGGGCAATCGAGAAGATCGCGGCTCGTGGGCGCCCGTCCGGCGTCCGCAGGAACGAGGCGATGTCGAGCGGGTCCCCGCTGAGCCACTGGTCGAATCCCGGCGCCGCCAGCAGGTTGTTGAGCGCCATCGCGAGCGAGAAGCGTTCCTTTGCCGGGTAGAAGGCGTCGAGTTCGAGGGCGCCGATGCGCGTGAACGGCGGCGACTGGATCTGCTGGATCAGCGCCACGAGATCCATGTCGGTGCCGGCAAGCCACGCCGTCTCGAGGATCTTCGCGAGGAGGATGTGCTCGCGCGACTGGAGCGGATCGGCGTCGATGCCCGCGAGCCCGAGCAGGCTCGTCGCCGTCGTCTGCAGCCGCTCGCGGAACAGGTCGCGATCCTCGAGCACCGCGGCGGGGGGCACCGCGAACGACTTCAGGATCGACACGGGCCGGCCGGCGCTGCTCCCGGGCGTGTAGATGGTGACCGCCGCGGCGTCTCGCAACTTCTGGATGCGGGCGCCGTCCTGGCCCCAACCCGCGAGACCCGCCTTCCACTTGGCCGCCTCGGCCGCCGCATACGCGTCGGAGTCCATGTCGGCCCGCCGCGCCTCGTCCTCGTTCACCCACGGCCGGAAGGCGTCCGCATCGAGCGACGGGAACGTCAGCGCGAGGTTCGCAAGGTCGCCCTTCGGGTCGATGACGATGGCGGGAATGCCGTCGATCAGGGCCTCCTCGAGCAGGCCGAGGCAGAGGCCGGTCTTCCCGCTGCCGGTCATGCCGATGCAGACCGCGTGCGTCAGCAGATCGCGTGAGTCGTACATCAGCGGCGCGTCTGTCGCCGTCCGCGTCGCGAGATCGTAGGGGCGACCGAGATAGAAGGCCCCGAGCTGCTCGAAATCCTGCATGGCGTGAGATCTTAGCCGCTCGGGCGCCCGGGGTGCGCCAATCCGGCGGCAGAAGGCGTAGAGTCTGGAGTGCGGACCTCCGCATCCACAAATGAGCAGCACCACCATCCTCATCGTGCTCGGCGTGTGCCTGCTGGCCGCGATCCTCACGCTGGTCCTCGTGTGGCGCTCGCGCGCCCGCAAGGCCCTGCTCCTCCTGCTGGCCGTGATCGTGGTGCTCGCGGCAGCGACCGGCCTCACGGCCGGGCCGCGCCTCGAGCGCTGGCTGCGCACCACGGTGATTGCCACGCTCGAACGGAAGTTGGACAGCGCCGTCGAACTCGAACGCATCTCGGTGCAGCTCGGGCCCGTGATCCGCATCAGCGGCGGGCCGCTCGTCATCCGCCATCGCCGCCGCACCGACGTGGCGCCGCTCGTGTCGCTCGAACGCTTCGAGACGACGATGGCGTGGCACGAGATGCTGCGCAAGCCGCGGCGCGTGGACTCGGTCACGCTGACGGGGCTCGCCATCGTGATCCCGCCGTCGCCGGCCGAGGGCCAGCCCCGCCTGCCCGGGCTCGGCGGAAAGGACGATGACGATGCGCCGACGCCGGCTCCGCCATCAGCGCCGGCGCGCGCCGACAACGAGCCGCCGTCGATCGTCATCGGCCGCGTGACGGCCGATGCCGCGACGCTCACGATCCTGCCGCGCGACCCGCGCAAGAACCCTCGGCGTTTCGTGATGCACGAACTCACGGTGTCCGACATCTCCAGCGATCGCGCCATGGCCTTTGCCACCGTTCTCGAGAACCCGCAGCCGCGGGGGCGCATCCACACGTCCGGGACGTTCGGTCCCTGGAACGTCGCCTCGCCGTCGCAGACGCCGCTGCAGGCCGACTATCGCTTCGTGGACGCCGACCTGAACACCATCAAGGGCATCGCAGGCATCGTCCAATCCACGGGCAAGTACTCGGGTGTGCTCGAACGCATCGAGGCCGTCGGGACGACGACCATGCAGGACTTCTCGATCGACGTCGGCGGACGCCCGATGCCGCTCGCGACGACGTTCACGGTGATCGTTGACGGCACGAACGGCAACACTTACATCGAGCCGGCCGAGGCCATGCTCGGCAAGGCGACGCCAATCCGCGTGACCGGTGGCGTGGTGAAGGCGGAGGACGCCCGCGGACGGACCACCGAGCTCGACATGAAGATCGCCGGCGGCCGTCTCGAGGAAGTGCTCGCGCTCGCGATGGACGGCGCGCCGGTGATGACCGGGCGCATCGATCTCGATGGCACGCTGCTGATCCCGCCAGGGCCCGTCCCGGTCATCCAGAAGATGAAGCTCGATGGACGCTTCACGCTCGGCCGGACGCTGTTCCGCAGTCGTGCCGTGCAGGCCAAGCTCGACGAGTTGAGCCGCCGCGCGCAGGGGCGCGTGGGCGACGAGACGGTTGCCCGCGTCGTGTCGGGATTCAGCGGGCGCTTCAACATGGCCGACGGGGTCATCCGGTTCCGCACGCTGCGCTTCACCGTGGACGGCGCGCGCATCGATCTGGCGGGTCGCTACACGCTGAAGGGCAAGGGACTGCACTTCGATGGTCGCATCCGGCTCGCGGCCGGCGTGTCGCGCATGGTGGGCGGGAAGAAGGGCGTGCTGCTGCGTCCATTCGACGGCCTCTTCCGCCGCGATGGCGAGACCGAGTTCCCGATCCGTGTGCGCGGCAGCGTGGACAAGCCGGAGTTCGGCGTGGACATCAAGGAAACCGTCACGCGGGCGCTGCTTCCCGGACGATAGCCGACCTCTCGTGCTATGCTTCGGTGTTCGCGAGGCTCCGGTCGCGCGGCACCATCCCCACGGTGGGTGTAGCTCAAGGGCAGAGCGCCGGACTGTGGCTCCGGATGTTGGGGGTTCGAATCCCCTCACCCACCCCAATCAGACACTCGTTCACGTTCTTCCTCGGGCTGCCGAATACCTGAGCGGCGGGAACCGTCCGTTCCCGCCCGGGTACGCGCGTGACGAGCCTTCGCTGCCGCAGCAGCATCACCGTGGGCCTCGCCCTCCTCGCCGGGGCGACGGCGTTGTCGGCATCGGAGCCGACCGGCTCGCAGCCCGCCGCGGTGGCGACGGCCGCCGCCGCCGTGACGACGGCAGCGACGACGCACATGGCGACGACCGCGCTCGTCGCCCTGCTCGTCTCCGTCGTCGGGACAGGAGCCGCCGTCGCGTGGGTCCGCCGTGTGAAGCGCCTCGTGGCCGCCCAGGCCCGCGCCGAGGCGATTGCCGCGCGTCGCCACGAAGAGGCCGAGAGCGCGCTGCGAGCCACCGAGCGCCAGCTCCAGCAACTCGTCCACTCGATCAAGGCCATCGTCTGGCGTCGCGACGTGGCGAGCGGCCGCTACACGTTCGTCAGCCAGGAGGCCGAGCAGCTGCTCGGCTATCCGACGGCCCACTGGGTCGAAGAGCCTGGCTTCGCGGCCGGCATGCTCCACGCCGAAGATCGCGACTGGGTCCAGCGTTACAGCCGGCGATCGACCGGCGAGCGCCGCGACCACACGATGGAATATCGCGTCTTCGCGCAGGACGGGCGCCTCGTCTGGCTGCGCGACATCGTCTCGGTGATCGTCGAGGACGACCAACCGCGCGAGTTGATCGGCGTGATGGTGGACATCTCGGAGTACAAGGCGGCCGAGGAAGCACTCGAGGCCGCGCACGCGCAGGCGCTTGCCGCCACGCGCGCCAAGTCCGAGTTCCTGGCCTCGATGAGCCACGAGATCCGGACGCCGATGAATGCCGTGATCGGCATCACCGACCTGCTGCTCGACACGCCGCTCACACAGGAACAGCGCGCCTTCGTCGAGACCGTCAGGTCATCGGGCGACGTGCTGTTGAACGTGATCAACGACATCCTCGACTTCTCGAAGGTGGAGTCGGGGAAGCTCGAGTTCGAGCACATCGGCTTCGACCCCGAGACGCTCGCCGACGAGATCGCCCGCTTGATGGGCGAGCGGGCTGCGGCAAAGGGCCTGGAACTGACCTGCCGCATCGCGCCGGACCTGCCGCGCAACCTGATGGGAGACCCCGGGCGCCTGCGCCAGGTGCTGCTCAATCTCGTGGGCAACGCGATCAAGTTCACCGAGACCGGCGACGTCGGCATCGACGTCTCGGCACCGCACGTCACCGAGTCGCAGGTCGTGCTGCGGGTGGAAGTGGCCGACACCGGCATCGGCATCGCCCCCGAGGCGAAGGCGCGGCTCTTCGAGGCCTTCACGCAGGCCGACGCGTCCACGACGCGCCGCTTCGGCGGCACGGGACTCGGTCTCGCGATCTCGCGCCGGACGATCGAACTGCTCGGGGGCAACATCGGCGTGGACAGCGAACCGGGCGTCGGCACGCGGTTCTGGTTCACGGTGCCGTGCCACCGCGCCGGGGCTGCCGTGGTGCAGGAGCCGGTGTCGCTCGGCGGCATGCGCGTGCTCGTGGTGGACGACAGCCGCGCCTCGCGCGTGATGCTCGAACAGACGCTGATGGATGCGGGGCTCGAGGTGCAGGTCGCGCGCAGCGCCGAGGACGCATTGACCGTGGTCGGCCGCGGGCCATGGCCCCATGTCGCCCTCGTGGACGAAGGCCTTGCCGCCGGCGAAGGCGTGCTGCTCGCCGAACGCCTGCGCGCGCGCGCCCCGCATCCGGTTGCCGTTGTCTTCCTCTCGTCGCGTCCGTCCGGGCACCGGATCACCGAGGAGCGCACCACGCGCCTGCTCAAGCCCGTACGCCGGAGCGAGCTGCTCGCGACGCTCGACACCCTCGGGCGCCCCGTCGTCGCCGAGATCACGCCGGCGCCAGTGGCGCGCACGCACGTGCCTGTGCCCGGCACCGCCGCGCGCGTCCTCGTGGCCGAGGACAACCCGGTCAACCAGCGCGTCGCGCGACTGATGCTCGAGCGCTGCGGATGTACGGTGGACGTCGTGGACAACGGCGACCGTGCGGTGGAAGCCGTGTCGGCAACCGACTACGACCTCGTGCTGATGGATTGCCAGATGCCGGTGGCCGACGGCTTCGAGGCCACGCGACGCATCCGCGCCCTGCCCGGGCCCGCGAGCGGCGTCGTCATCGTCGCGCTCACCGCCAACGCGCTTGCCGGCGATCGCGACCGCTGCCTCGCCGTGGGGATGAACGACTATCTCGCCAAGCCCGTGCGGCGCGAGGCCCTCACGGCGCTGCTGACGAAATACCTGCCGCAGATTTCCTCCGCGGCGTAGGGAGCGTCGACCTGGATGTCGACGCCCACGAATTCATCCCTATCCTTGCGCTTTCTCGATCTTGGCCCAGGAGTCGCGCAGCGTGACGGTGCGGTTGAACACGGGGCGTTCGGGCGTGCCGTCGCGGTCGGCGCAGAAGTAGCCGAGGCGTTCGAACTGGTGCGTGGTCGCCTCTGATCCGGGGGCAGGGTGCGCTCCCCGAGCGCGCCCCGCCGTCGCCAGCGACGGTTCGACGAGCGCGTCGGCAATCACCTCGAGCGCCTGCGGATTCAGTTCCTCGGTGAAGTGCCGGCTGTCGTCGCTGCCGGGCTGTTCGGTGATGAAGAGCCGATCGTAGAGCCGGACCTCGGCCTGCACGGCGTGCGGAGCCGACACCCAGTGCAGCGTGCCCTTCACGCGTCGCTGCTCGCCGGCGGCGCCCGATCGTGTCGTGGGGTCGTAGGTGCAGCGCAGTTCGACGATGCGGCCGGCGTCGTCCTTGACGACCGACTCGCACTTGATGATGTAGGCGTACCGGAGGCGCACCTCGTTGCCGGGGAACAGCCGGAAGAACTTCTTCGGCGGCACCTCGCGGAAGTCGTCCTGCTCGATGTAGAGCTCGCGCGAGAACGGCACCTGCCGCGTGCCCGCCGATTCGTCCTCGGGGTTGTTGATCGCGTCGAGCATCTCGACCTGCCCCTCGGGGTAGTTCTCGATCACGATCTTCAGCGGACGCAGGACGGCCATCGCCCGCGGTGCCACGCGGTTCAGGTCCTCGCGCACGCTGTGCTCGAGCAGCGCGACGTCGATCACGCTCTCGTTCTTCGCCACGCCGATCCGGTTGCAGAACTCGCGGAGCGCGCGCGGCGTGTAGCCGCGCCGCCGCATGCCCGAAATCGTGGGCATGCGGGGGTCGTCCCAGCCGCCGACGAGGCCCTTGTCCACGAGTTCGAGGAGCTTCCGCTTGCTCAGCACGGTGTAGGTGAGGTTCAGTCGCGCGAACTCGATCTGCTGCGGGTCGCCGGGCAGGCCCGGGAACTGCTCGATGATCCAGTTGTAGAGCGGCCGGTGGTCCTCGAACTCCAGCGTGCACAGCGAGTGCGTGATGCCCTCGAAGGCATCCGACAGCGCGTGCGCGAAGTCGTACATCGGATAGATGACCCAGCGATCGCCCGTGCGGTGATGGTGTGCATGGCGGATGCGGAACAGCGTGGGGTCACGCATGTTGATGTTGGCCGCCGCCATGTCGATGCGCGCACGCAGCACGTGCGCGCCGTCGGCGAACTCGCCCGCGCGCATGCGCTCGAACAGCGAGAGGTTCTCCTCGACGGGCCTGTCACGGAACGGGGAGTTGCGCCCGGGCTGGGTGAGCGTGCCGCGGTGCTCGCGGATCTCGTCGGCGCTGAGGCTGTCCACGTACGCGCGGCCGGCCCGGATCAGCGCGACGGCGCACTCGTAGATCCGCTCGAAGTAGTCCGAGGCGAAGAACTCGCGATCCTGCCAGTCGAACCCGAGCCAGTGGACGTCCTCGCGGATCGAGTCCACGTACTCGACGTCCTCCTTTGTCGGGTTCGTGTCGTCGAAGCGCAGGTTGCAGAGCCCGCCCGTCTCGGCAGCCACGCCGAAGTTCAGGCAGATCGACTTGGCGTGGCCGATGTGCAGATAGCCGTTCGGCTCGGGCGGGAAGCGCGTGTGGACGCGGCCGCCGTGGCGGCCGGCCGCGCGGTCCTCACTGACGATCTGACGGATGAAGTCGAGTGGGGCGGCCGGTGTCGGGCTCGGTACGTCGGACATGTGGGGACAGGTTTCCATCCGGCACGCTTGCCGGATTGGATAGTGTACCTGCCCGCACCGGCCCGACTCTACCTGGCCGGGTGGTTCAGTACGTGCCCGGAGGCGTCAGCGGCCCCGGGACGTCGGCGCGGCAGTAGCGCCCGTCTTCCCGCGCGAGCACGCCGGCCGTGATCAATTCGTCGAGCACCCGGCGGCATGTCGCCGCGTCCATGCCCCAGAGTCGCTGGACCTGCGGGCGCGTGAGGCGCAGCGTCGGCTGGTCGTCATAGGCCTTGACGACGATGGTCCGCCACTCGGTCACGGTATGAGGAAGTGCATTCACGGGAGACTCCTTTCTGCCACGTCTCGTGGCCTGGGGGGATGACGATGCGCGGTCGGGCGGCGTCATGCCTGGCTCGCCTCGGTCGAGTGGTCTGCGAGCCAGTCGCCGTCGGTGGTGCGCAAGGAGCGATGTGGCACGGTGAGCACCGGGCACGGCGACATCCGGACGACCCGATCGGCAACGCTTCCGAGCACGAGCCGCCTGACCGGCCCGTAGCCGTGCGTGCCCACGACGACGAGGTCGGCCTGGTGTTGCGCGGCGTACTGCGCGATCTCGCGCGCCGCCGGCAGCCCCGAGACGACCCGTCGCACGACACGCGGCAGCGCGTCCACGGTGGCCGTGGTGCGCTCGGCCAGGACCTTCGCCGCGTCGGCGAGGCTCTCCTGCTGGAGTAGTGAGAAGTCGAGCCCGGGAGCCTCGACGCTCCACGCCTGCTGCCGGGCATCCGGAATCACGTGGAGCAGGTGCAGTTCGCTGTCGTGCATCACCGCCAGCTCCGCGGCGACCTGCAGCGCCTCGTCGGAGGTCTCGCTGAAATCGATGGCAGCGACGATGGTGCGGAAGGGCAGCATGTCCGATTCGAATGCAGGGTGTGTGCCGGAACCGCACAGTTCGGCGGATTCGGCCGTTGCTCGCCTGGCGTGCGCGGAGAACGCGCCCCGACGGGAAAATCCGCCCGGTCGGCGGGCAGTATTCCCCGCTCGGCAGGTGCCCGTCCGAACCGGAACGTGCCTTGCACTCCCGGAGAGCATGGCGGTCGCCGGATCAGCCGGCAACCCACGAGATCGAGGTCAGCCATGAACAAGGACGAACTGAAGGGCAAGGCCGAGCAACTGCAGGGGAAGGTCAAGCAGGCCGTCGGGAACGTCACGAACGACAAGGACCTGGAGGCCGAGGGACATGTCGACGAGGCACGCGGCGATCTGCGTGAGGGCGTCGGCAAGGTGAAGCGCAACGTCGGCGAAGCCGTCGAAGACGTCGGCGAGCGCATCAAGCGGTAGCGTTCGACGACGTTGCGAAGTGAGGGCCTGCCGCGAGCCGCACAAGCTCGCGGCAGGCCCTTTCGCATGCAGCCAGCCCGACGATTGCATCTCGACGGCACGCGGTCTCCTGAGTAGGCTGTTGCCCATGCAATTGATTGCAGGCATCGATCTCGGCGGGACGGCGGTCAACTACACCCTGCTCGATCCCGGCGGGCACTTCCTCATTGGTGACCTCTGCGAGCACCCGGCGCGGAGCGTGGAGGGCCCCGACATCTGCCTGCAGCAGATTGCCGACGGGCTCGCGATGGCGGCCGAGCGCGTCGGGCTCTCGATCGGGGACGTCGTGGCGGTCGGGCTCGACACGCCCGGCCCGGCAAGCGCCACGGGCGTGCTCAGCGCGAAGGGGTCTACCAACTTCGTGCACCCCGACTGGGCTGGCTACGACCTGCCGGGCAACCTCTCCATGCGCCTCAAGCTGCCGGTCAGCTACCTGAACGACGGCAATGCCGGCGCGCTGTGGGGCCACTTCAACATCTTTGGCGACACGCCGGCGACGTCGGTCTCGGCGATCGTCGGCACCGGGCTCGGGGGCGGCGTGATCGTCAACGGCCGCGTCGTGACCGGGCGCGCGGGCTTCGGCGGCGAGTGCGGCCACGTGCTGATCCCGACGCAGCGGATTCCGGGGCTCGAGCAGGTGGATCCGCAGTGCAACTGCGGACGCGTCGGCGACCTCGAGTCGGTGTGCTCGCTCACGGCCATCCGCAACACGCTGCTGCCGGCGTTCCTCGCACGCTACCCGGATCACGAACTGGCCGGGCTCGACAGCCGTGAGGCGGCAAAGCGGGTGCGCGGCCTCGCCGAGCGTGGGGACGAGATGTGCCGGGGGATCTTCCAGGCGCAGGCACGGGCGCTCGGGCTCTTCTTCGACCAGATGGTCAACCTGTTCGATCCCGACGCGCTCATCGTCGGGGGCGGCGCCATCGAGGCGTCGGCCGACTTCCAGGCGTGGTTCCTGTCGGAGATTCGCGCCGGCATGCCGGTGCAGCGCGAGGAGCAGTCCGACATCCCGCTCCGCGTGATGCCCAACGGAGACACCGCCGGTGCACGAGGTGCCGCGCTCGAGGCGCTGCGGCTCGTGCGGGCCGACTGAGTCACAGCGCGCGCACATGCCTCCGGGCCGGATCCTCCGTCGCCTGGCGCCTGCACCGGTCGCGGCACTCGTCGTCGCGACCTGTGTGTGCGCAACGGCCTTCGCGCAACCGGTGGTTGACGAGCCGTTCGCGCAGCCCCGTGCCGTGCGCGATGCATCGACGCCTCCCGTCGCCTCCGTTCCGGCGGGACGTCCGGAGTTCCGCGGCGCGGTGACGGCGAGCGCGAGCAGTCCCGACGGACGCCACGCGGTCGTCTCCGGGGGCCGCCTGCACGAATGGGACGGCACGTCCTGGCAGCGGCTGGCGCTGCGCAACGAGGTCGAGGGGTGGGATCCGGCCGCCATCACGGCCATTGCCTGGGACCGTGACGGTCGCCTCTGGTTCGGCTCGTCACAGGGCGTCGGCGTGCGTGAGCCCGACCGGCGATGGCGGTTCATCGATCCGGCGCGCGGGCTGCCCGTCCTCGACATCACGTCGATGGCCGGTGCGCCCGACGGGTCGATGTGGATCGGCACGCGGCGGGGCGCGGTGCGCATCGCGCCGGACGGCGGGATCGCGTACCGACAGGGACGCCGATGGCTGCCGCACGACGAGATCCGCCTCGTGACCGTGGACGCCTCCGGCACCGTGTGGTTCGAGACGCGCGAGGGGGTCGGCGGCATCGCGTCGCGTCCCGAGACGCTGGCAGCGAAAGCCGGCGCTTACGAACGCGCGATCGACGACCGCCATCGCCGCACGCCGTACGGCTACGTCGTCGAGGCGCACCTGCGTGTGGCCGGCGACGTCTCGACGGCGTTCACGACCGACAGCGACAACGACGGCCTGTGGACGGGCATGTACGGCGCGGCCCAGTGCTTCGCGTACGCGGCAACGGGCGCCGGACAGGCCCGCGTCCGCGCGCGCCGGGCATTCGAGGCGCTGCGCTTCCTCGTGGACGTCACGCGCGGCGGTTCACCCGCGCCGCCGGATGGGTTCCCGGCCCGCAGCATCCTGCCGACGTCGGGAGCCGACCCGAACGTCGCCGACAGCCCGGCGCGCGATCGCGCGCGCCGGCAGCAGCACGATGCGGCGTGGAAGGTGCTGACGCCTCGCTGGCCGCGCAGCGCCGACGGCCAGTGGTACTGGAAGGCCGACACGAGTTCGGATGAACTCGACGGGCACTACTTCTTCTACGCGCTGTATCACGACCTCGTCGCGCGCACCGATGCCGAGCGACGGGAGGTTGCCGACGTCGTCGGCCGCATCACCGACCACCTGCTGGCGCACGACTACGCCCTCGTCGATCACGACGGCACGCCGACGCGCTGGGCGGTGTTCGGACCGGCGGCGCTGAACGGTTCCCCGCAGTGGCTCGAGGAGCGCGGCCTCAACAGCCTGTCGATGCTGACCTATCTGCGCATCGCGCACCACGTGACGGGCGAGGTCCGGTACGACTCGGCTGCACGCGAACTCGTGGCGCGCCACGGGTATGCCATGAACCTGCTCCAGCCGAAGGTCACGCCCGGCGTCGGCGGCGGCAACCAGTCCGACGACGAGATGGCGTTCATGAACTACTACCACCTGCTCCACTACGAGCCGGACCCGGTCGTCCGATCGATGGTCGCGCGGTCGCTCCACGCGTACTGGCAGCTCGAGCGGCCCGAGCGCAACCCGTTCTTCAATCTCGTTGCCGCCGTCCGTCTCGAGGGGCAGTCGTTCACGAGCGCGTTCGGCACCGAGGACCTCACGCTGCCGGTGGCGGCGTGGCGCGACGACACGATCGACACGCTCCGGCGATTTCCGATCGACCTGATCGACCACGCGCAGGTGAACTCGCATCGCCTCGACGTCCGGCCGCTCGATCCGCACATCAGGCCGGACGCGAGCCGTCCGCTGGGGTTGCGCCGCGACGGCAAGGTGCTGCCGATCGACGAGCGGACCGTGTTCCACTGGAACGTCGATCCGTACGCGCTCGACTACCCGGGCTCCGGCACGCGGCTCGCCGACGGCACGTCGTTCCTGCTGCCGTACTACATGGCGCTGCACCATGGCGTGATCGCGCCGCCGTAGCGCCGCGCGCCGGCGGACGTCCGGCCGCTCCACCTCACCACGCGGCGCCGGCTCGGTCGGCGATGCCCGATGTACCCGGCACCCGGTACCCTGTCAGCGTGCCCCTGCTGCTTGCCGCCCTCGTCGTCCTGTTGCTGGTGCTGCCCGTCGTGCTGCTGCCGCTCTCGATCGTGCAGCGCTACCGCGTCGGCACGGCGCGCCGACCCGCGCGGGCGTGGGTCGCGACACTCAACGTCGTCGGATTCGGAGTCTCGAGTGTCATCGCCCTTGCTGTCGCGACGTTGACGAGCATCTGGGTGCCGCGGGCACTGGCGTGGGTGGCTGTCGCCCTCGTCGTGGGCGTCCTGCTCGGCGTGGTCGGCCTGCTGTCCAGCCGATGGGAAACGCAGGCCGGCATCCTGTACTTCACGCCGAACCGCGGGCTCGTCACCGCGCTGACGACGCTCGTGCTGGTGCGGCTGCTGTACGGCCTCTGGCGCAGCTGGCACGCCTGGAGCACGTGGGGCGGGCAGGACGGCTGGATCGCGAGCGCCGGCGTCGCAGGGTCGCTCGCGGCCGGCGCGCTGCTCGTCGGCTATGGCGCGGGGTTCTGGACCGGCGTGCGCTGGCGCATCGCCAGGCGGCGCGAGTCACGTCTCAGGTACCTCTGAGAGACGGGCCCGGTCAGATCCGCAGGAACAACTTCCGCTTGTACATCCAGTGGAGCGTCAGCCAGAAGACCGTCAGCACCACGGCACCCTGCACGAGCGGCGCGAGGCCCGTGCCGAACACCGCGAAGACGTCCTGTCCGAGGTGCGTCCTGAACGCCGACGCGATGAACGGCTCCCACAGGTGCGCGATCATGTACGCGGCAATCGAGTTCAGGCCGACGACGACGAGCCAGAACGCCCACCGCTTGTACCCCTTCACGTCGATCGCCCATGAGAAGGCCGCGAGCAGCAGGTAGCAGAGGCCGCCGCTGAACAGCGTCCACGACGGCGTCCAGATGCGCTTGACGACCGGGTTGATGCCGAGCACGTGCAGCACCACGCCCCCGACGACGAGCGCGGTGCCCGAGAGGACGAGCCACCGGAGGGGCACCGTCGGCGAGGCCGCACGCAACTGGCGTCCGGCAATGAGGCCGAGGATCATCGTGCCGAGCGTCGGGATGAAGCTGAGCGTCAGGTAGCCGCCGCGATTGGCGACAAACGGCGCTTCGCGCGGGAAGAGGTTCAGGAACCACGTATCGAACGCGTGACCGAGGTTCGCGTTCTTGTTCCAGTGCGCGGCGAGGCCGCTTGCGTGGTGTGCCCAGTCGGCTGGCACGCCGACCGCCGCGAAGTCGTAGCCGGGCCCCGCCACCGGATACAGCGCCCACGCGAGCCAGTAGCCGCCGAGGATCGCCGCGAGCGCGATCCACAGCGTGCGCGTCGAGCGCGGCGCGAGCAGGAACAGGAAGGGGTAGCCGAGGCCGATCTGCGTCAGCGTGTCCTCGAACGTGAAGTTCGTCTGCTCGCGGCCGATGGACCGCAGGAAGATGCCGAGCGCGATGAGCACGAACGAGCGCCAGAGCGCGTGCGCGAAGGCCTTGCCGTAGCCGTCGGTGGCCACGCGCCGCGCGAACGAATACGGCAGCGCCACGCCGACGAGGAGCGAGAACGACGGCTGGATGAGGTCGTGCAGCGACGCCCACGCCCAGTCCACGTGCGTCTGGTGGTAGGCGAGCACCCCGATGAGCCAGTTGCCGGGGTATGCGGCGGCCACGCGCGCCAGGTGCAGCACCTCGGCCATCATCAGGAACATCACGAAGCCGCGGTACGCGTCCACGGCCACGTTGCGGACCGCGCGCACCGGCACCGGCGCCCCGGTCGGCTGCGGCGTCGGCGTCACCGTCGAGACGATGGCTTCGGGCGCGACTGGCGCGGCGCCGCCCTGCGGCGACGTGGGAGGGACGTCGTGCATGCCGGAGAGCATATATGAAGGGGGGGAAGGGGTGCGGCAGGGCGCGACCCGCGAGGGGTGAGCGTCGATGCGGACATCGACGCCCACGAATCGAATCACCGGCGCGACTGGATGTCGGCAAGCTTGCCGTTCTTCACGAGGGTCGTCGTGCCGACGGTGACGGTGGTGTCGGGAAAGAACAGCCAGCGCACGCCGCCGCCACGGACGTCGCCGCCGACCTCGAAGTTGTCGCCGAGGCTGAGGCGGACGACGGCGTCACCGTAGCCGTAGTAGGGCAGGGCGGTCTGCCCGGCGGGCACCACGAGCTTCGGGTTGAAGCCGAGGCCGAACTCGCGGAAGTGCTTCGCGCCCGGTGCCGACGCCAGGAACGTGTCGAGCGCGTCCTGCCCCTTCTGCGCCGTCGCCTTCACGACGATGCCGTCCTTGAACTCGAGGCGCGCCTGCTCGACGACCGCGGTGCCGAAGCGTGCCTTCGGGATCACGAGCGTGCCCTGCACGGACGACTCGATCGGCGCGACCCGCAGGACGCCTGCCGGCAGCTCGATCTCGCGATCGACGCGGACGCGTGCCGTCTTCATGCGCTCGGCCGATGCGTCGCCGTCCTGGAGGTTGAAGGGACGCTCCGTGCCGATGCGGAAGCGGATGTCGGTGCCCGCCGGCGACGTCACGCGCGTCTCGCCCGAGCGGAGGAGGTCGGCGGCGCGGCGCTGGCGCGTGCCGAGCGCGGCGTAGTCGATGTCGAGCGCGTCGAGGTAGACCGGATCGTATGCCGACGCGACGTGCGGCACCACGAGCCCGTCCACGTCACGCGTGCCGCCGTTCCAGTGGAAGTGGATCTGGCGCCCGCGGCCTTCGTCCAGCCACCTGGCGAGCAGTGCCCGCTCGGCCGGCACCGTGTTGGCATCGTCGCCCGCAGGCAGCCAGACGTAGATGTCGGTCTTCGCGAGGCGCTCGGCGAGGCCGGCCTGCGGCGCGTAGGTGAGCGACTCCACCTTCGCGCCCTTCGCCTCGAGTTGACGGCGCACGACGGGCTCGAGCGCGGCGTAGTTCTTCGGGTCGTAGCGGAGGATCACCGTCTCGCCCGGCTTCACCTGCAGGGACGTCACGATGCGCGCGGCGACCTGTTCCCAGGGCAGCTCCTGCGCGAAGGTCAGCGACGATGCGCCCGTGACGAGCACGGTCGCGAGGATGGCAGTGAGGATGCGGTTCTTCATGTGTCTGTCTCCGATCAGAAGTTCACCTTCACGCCGAGCCGCAGCAGTCGCGCGTCGAGGTTGCGCGAGATGCGGCCGAGCGCGGGGCCGACCTGTTCGACCTCGGTGAGCGAGGCGTTCTCGTTGAGCACGTTGTAGATCTCGAGCAGCGGCTCGACCGTCAGGCCGCGGACGGCGAACCGGCGGCCGAAGCGCAGGTCGAGCAGCGACTGGTCGTCCTTGCGCACCGCACCGGCCGGCAGCAGGTTCACGTTCTGGCTCGCCTGGCGCAGTTCAGGCACGACGGTGCGGGTCACGGTGTAGACCCGGTTGAGCGGCTGGCCGCTGTAGTACGAGAAGTGCGCCGACGCCTGGAGCTCCCACGGCAGCGAGTAGATGCCCGAGAGGTTGACCATCACGCGCGAGTCGAGCGGGTCGTAGCCCGACGCGTTGATCTGGTCGTTCGGGTTGCGGCTCGCGGACGTATGGACCTTGTTGCGCCCGAGCGTCACGCCGCCGAACAGCGCGAGCCCGTTCGCGAACCGCCGGTTGACCGTGACCTCGACGCCGTCGTAGCTCTGCTCGAGCAGGTCCGAGTTGAGCAGCACGTTGTCGACGCGGCCGATGCTGGCGGCCGACTGGTTGTAGATCGTGAAGGCGGACCCGTCGAGCGGGTTCGTGATGGCGAGCGGCGTGTAGTCGTCGGCCGAGACGGCCACGTTCACGACCTCGGTCAGGTCGTCGTAGTCGCGGCGGAACCAGCTCACCGTCACGGCGAGGTCGTTGGCAAACTGGTGCTCGAGGCTTGCCGCGAACTCCCACTGCGTCGGGCGCTTCAGGTTCGGGTCGATGCGCACCGTGGCGCCGCGGTCGAGCCCGCCCTGGCTCGGGCCGATCTCGTCGAGCTGCGGCACGAGGTCGCCGTTGCGATCGCTCCACGTGCGGTTCTCGGTGTTCTGCCGCAGCGGGTTGAACTGCGTGATGAGCGCCGAGCCCTGGCGCTGCGCGTACTGGCTGGCGCTCGCCTTCAGCACCGTGCGCCCCCGGCCCGTGAGGTCGTAGGTGGCCGACAGGCGCGGCACGATCGAGTTCCACACCACGAGGTTGGACTGCGCCGGGTACTCACGCGCGCCGACGAACTGGCCGGCCCGCGCCGACTGCGCGTTGATGCTGCCCGTGTGGCGCTCGAAGCGCACGCCGGGGTTGATGGTGAGGCGCGGGGCAATCGCCCACGAGTCCTGGAGGAAGACGCCGAACTCGCGCTGGTCCATGTCGGTCGCGACGGGCGTGTTGTACACGGTCACCGAGTCGGGCACGCCGTTGCGATAGCGCGCGATGAAGTCTCCGTGGCCCTGCGAGTCGTAGATCTGGCCGTAGGGCGCCTGCTGGAACTCGACGCCGGCCTTGATCTGGTGCTCGCCGCGCCAGCGCGGCAGCCACGACAGGACCGCGTTGTACGTGCGGCGCTCCTGATTGGCGTTGAGCATTGCGGGGGGCGGCGCGCCCGTCAGCGTCGACAGCGCGATGTCGCCGCGCGGGAACGCGCCGGCCGGCAGGTCCGGCTGGTACTCGAGCGACCAGGGGATGTGGTAGCGCGACACCCCGGCGTCGAGCAGCACGTTGGACCCGAACGTCGAGGTCCACTTCGCGTTGACGACCGGCCCCCACAGCGGCGAGTAGTAGCTGGCTTCGGGCGTCAGGAACTGGTAGCCGGTGGCCTGGCGGCGATGCTCGCGCAGCTTGTAGTTGTAGTCGTAGAACACCGACACGCGGTTGGTGCGGTTTGCCTGCCACGTGCCCTTGGCGCTCAGGTTCCAGATGTAGTTCTCGTCGAGCGCCTGCGACCCGTCCGGGTTGAACGTCTGGGCCTCGAAGCGATCGACCTGGAAGCGTCGTCCGCTCGCGAAGAACCACAGGCGGTCGCGCAGGATCGGCCCGCCGATGCCGCCGTTCACGTCGTTGAACACGTCCATCGAACTCGGCGCGGTCAGGCCGCGCTCGCGCTGCGCGTCGCTGACGTTGTTGCCCTGGAGCGAGCCGTTCGTGTACGTGGCAAACAGGCTGCCACGGAACTGGTTGCCGCCGTCCTTGGTGATCATGTTGACGCTCACGCCGCCCGCGCCGATCTCGGCCGGCAGCGCGCGCGTCTGCACCACGATCTCCTCGTACGCGCCCATGTTCGGATACTGGCCCGAGACGCCGCCCGAGCCGGTGTTCGACGTCATGTCGAGGCCATCGGTCTTCCACACGAGATCGCGCGTCTGCGACCCGTGCACCGACACGTTGGCCGTCTGGCCCGTTTCCGAGCCGCCGACGTCGGGCCGTGCCGTCACCGCACCGGGCACGAGCAGCACCGCGACGTTGGGCACGCGGCCCACCGGGATGCCCTCGATCAGGTCCTGGTTCAGCGGGCGTTCGGACGTGCCCGATCGCGTGTCGATGACCGGCGCGCCGCCACGCACCGTGATCGAGTCCTCGAGCGCGCCAACCGGGAGTTGCGCATCGACCGTCCGCGTGACGGCCGTCTCGAGCACGACGTTCTCGCGACGCAGCGTCTGGAAGCCTTCGAGCGAGAAGCGCACGGTGTAGTCGCCCGGCCGGAGATCCACGACCGTGTAGCGGCCGTCGATGGCGGTGGTCACGGTGCGGACGCCGATGAGCGCGGGGCTCGTGACCTCCACGGTCACCCCCGGCAACGCCCCACCGGACGTGTCGAGGACGGTGCCGACGAGTGTCGCCGTCGACTGCGCGGCTGCGGCCGGCGCAAGCGCCGCAAGCGTGAGGATGCACACGAGAGATGTGCGCCAGACAGACATGGCAGGACCTTTCCTGAGGATGGCTCCGCGCGTGACGCGGCACGGCGGCGCCAGCGGGCGCGTTGCGCCCGGCGTTTCGAACAGTCGTGATGTGTTAGCGGAACCTCACGCCAGGGCGACGCGCGGCAGGCGCGGGTCGCGACACGGCAGGCGTGAGGCTAGAGACAGGTACAGCAGGGACACGCGCACATCGCCATGCGGCGCGTCACCGACGTGACGCGGGGGGACGCGGGGATCCCGGTGCAGGCGAAGCGAAGTGGCGTGTGCATGGATGTGGTGTCGAGAGCTGACCATCAACTCCCGACCTACACAGCATAGGCCAATGCCGCGCTGATGCAAGGCGCGGATGTGACATACGCGGGTACCGGGGAGTGGGTCGCCGGAATCGGTCAGCGCAATGCCACGAGGTACACCGCGAGGCCGATGCCGGCGAGCAGGAGCGTGACGCCGACGATCTGGGGCAGCGGCAGGCCGCGGCCGATGACCGCCTCTCCGGCGAGGAAGCGCGCGCGCAGTTGCTGGTACTGGAGGAGCGACAGCCCCTGCACGACGATGCCGAGGACGACGACGGCGGTGCCGATCCAGAGCGAGACGCCGGGGCTCGATTCGGGGACGCCCTGCACGAGGCCCGCCTTGCCGCCCATGTCCTGCATCTGTTTCAGGAACAGCCCGAGCCGCGCGATGACGAACCCGAAGGCCATCAGTGCGAGGCCGGTGCGCGTCCAGGCCAGGAACGTGCGTTCGATCGAGAAGAAGACACGCGGGTCGCGTTCGTCGGCATCGGGCATGGGTTCACGGTACAACGGCCGCTCTACCTGACGATCTCCGAGAAATCGCCCGTGGCGGGATCGCGCATGATGAGCTTGGATCGGCCGTCGGGCAGCAGTTCGCGCTTGATGACGAGCTTGCCCTCGAACACCTCCGGCTCGACCCGCAGGCGGGGGACGTCCTCGCCGCGCCACTCGGGCAGCACGACCGGCTCCCATTGACGGCTGCGCGCCGACCGGTAGGCGCTGTCCATCACCGCATTGACGACGGCGCCGTCGTAGAACGTCTCGCGTGGCGCGCGTCCCTGCTCCATGGCGTCGAACATGTCCGTGAACATGTCCACGTAGCCGAGCTCGGCGACCTCGTCGCCCACTGGAAAGAGCCAGCCCTCGGCGGTCTCGGCCTTCTCGGCGACGTAGTCCTCGCGCCGCGCGGCCGTGAACATCTCGTAGCCCGTGCGCAGGAAGTGATTGAGCCAGATGGTGCCGTGGGTGCCGGCAACCTCGTCGCGCAGGTCCATGCCGCCGCGGAACGTCCAGCTCACCTCGAACTGGCCGATCGCGCCCGACGCGAACTTCACGAGCGCGACCGCGTTGTCCTCCGCCTCGATCGGATGCACGAGCGTGTCGGCCCAGCACATCACCTCGACCGGCCGGTTCCCCTTGCCGACGAAGTTCCTGATGATCTCGATGCAGTGGCAGCCGAGGTCGATGATGGCGCCGCCGCCCGTGAGGCGATGGTCCCAGAACCACGCCGCGTGCGGACCGGGGTGCGCCTCGCGTGCGCGCACCCACGTCACGTCGCCCACCGCGCCGCCTTCCACGGAGGCGATCGCCTTGAGCGTCTTCGGCGTGTAGCAGAGGTCCTCGAGGTACCCGGCGAACACGCCGGCCTTCTCGACGACCTCCAGCATGCGCCACGCTTCGTCGGCCGTGCGCCCGAGTGGCTTGGTGCAGAGCACCGCCTTGCCCGCGCGGGCGGCCATCGCAATCGCCTCCTCGTGCAGGTGATTGGGCAGCGCCACCACCACGACGTCGGTGTCGGGGTGCTCGATGGCCTCGCGCATGTCCGTGACGCCATGCGGAACGTGCCACCGCCGCGTGAACGCCTCTGCGCGCGCCGCCGTGCGCGAGTAGACGACGCCCACGCGGTCGCGGCTGCGCTGCGCGTGCAGCGTGCGCGTGTAGAAGTCGCCGATGAGTCCCGTTCCCAGCATGGATACCGAGTGGTTACGCATGCGCCACAGGGTAGAACGGAACGCCGGCGCGGTCCTAGCTACGCCAGCGGGGCCTGCACCATGCCCGATCCCACGTCCGCGACGTCGAACGTTCCCGTGAGGTCGGCCGTCGTGCCGGACGCAATGAGCTTCGCGCGCAGCAACGATCCTGGCACGGGGCCGTCCTGCGCGAGGCGCTGCATCCACAGGGCCGCCACGCCAGCCACGTGCGGCGTCGCCATGCTGGTGCCGCTCATCGCGACGAGGCCGCCCGAGTGGCGTGCCGACTGCACGCCGACGCCCGGGCCCGAGACGATCACGTTCGTGTTGCTGAACGGCGCGACGACGAACGAGCTGCCGCTCTGCCCGAGCGCGGCCACCGAGACCAGACCCTCCGAGACGGCGGGCGGGCTGCAGGCGATCTCCAGTTCCGCATCCTCGTGGCGCCGGCTCTCGTTGCCCGCTGCCGCGACGATCAACGTCGTCTCGCCGAACGCCTCCCGCGCGCGCACGAGCGATGCGAGCCGTTCGAACAGCAGCACGTTCTGCCGGTAGCCCTCGAGGGCGAGCGTGGTTGCCATGTCCACCGGCACACCGCGCTGCGTGACGAGGTACTCGACGAACCCGGGGAAGTCGATGCCGAGCGACATCGACACCACGTGGGCCCCTTCCTCCACGGCCCAGTTGATGGCCTTGACGATGGCGTCGCTGCCGCCGCCCTCGTTGCCGAGCACCTTGCCGATCAAGGCCTTCTTCACGCCGCGCGCGACCCCGATGCGCGTGCCGTTCACGTCACGTCCGAAGATGGTGCCCGCGCAGTGCGTGCCGTGGCCGTGCGTGTCGCCGTTGCCTTCGCCGGTGAAGTCCCGCTCGACGATCGTCACCCCCGCGAACGCCGGGTGCTGGGTCGCAATACCGGTGTCGAGCACCGCGACGACGACATCGGTCCCGTCCTGGGGCGAGGCGTCGGCCTTCACGGCCGTGACGCCCCAGGCCGTGCCAGCGGCGGGCTCGGCGTCCTCGGGTCGGGGCACCGGTGCAATCAGCCGCATGGGAATCACCGGCGCGACGGCCCTGACGTCGCGCTGGGCCGCGACGGCCCGGCTCGCGCGTCCGTCCATCTCGTCGACCTCGATCTGCAGGGCGACGTCGGTCGACGCGCCGCCGGACGGCCCCGGCATCTGGCCGCGGGGACGTATCGCTTCGCGCAGGATGACGTACGTGTCCTTCATGGCTCCCTCCGGTACGTGTGTGTGCCCGTGCTCACAACAACGCCGTGCCGCGCGTCGTCGCACACCGGAGGGCCCGCAACGAGGAACGCCGTCGTGCGGTGAGCTGAGCCCGACGGCCCAGGTTACGGCTGCAGCGGCGTGGCCGGCAGGCTGACGCCCGTCTTCCACACGCCCGTCCCGTGCGACCAGTACATCGACTGCTCGACGAGGATGGGCGCTGCGTTCAGGCTCTCGACGCGCGCGCTGAAGCGCCGGTTCATGGCCGTCGGGAACAGCGTCCCGACGTCGACCGTCACGCGACGTCCTGCGGCCACCGTCACGTCGGCCGAGATTGGCGTGCCGCCGTCCTCGAACCCGAGCGTGACGCGGACCTCCACGCCGTTCGTGACGTGAAGGTGCATGCCGAAGCCGGTCTGCGGCGCCCAGTCGTACTCGGCGTTGACGGGAATCACTTCCGCCGCGCTCTCCGACGGATTGGCGAGCAGGAGGTAGGTGTCGAACGCCGGACCGGATACGCCCTCGGCGAAATACCAGTCCTGGGCCGTCGTCGGGACGCCCACCGACGTCTCGCCGGCCTCGAACTGGCCTGCAGACGACGCGATGTAGGTGGCGCGCTCGGCGACGACCGGACGCGATGCGCGCACGACCATCCCGAACCCCTGGTCGACGAGCTCGGCGCCTTCCTGGTTCACCCACACTGTGAGCCGCGAGTGCGCCCGCACCAGGTGCGTTCGCAGGACGGTCATCCCGAGCGGCGACACGAGGTACTCGACGTCCACCAACGCGTCCCCCCTCGCCGGGGTTTGTCAGCAGCAGGAAGGGTCGGCGCCCGCGCCCATCGGGGTGTCAGCCAGCACTCCATGTGACGATGGCGGCCACGGTCAGGCACGCGCCACCGGCGGAGGCGGGGTGAAGCGGATTGCATCAGATCTCCGTTGCTGGGGACCGGGCTGTTTCAATGCCGGGAGGCACCTGGCCCGGAACGTTCGTCAATGGGCAATCGGCACGCGGTGAGAGCGCTTTCCCTCTCCTGCGATAGGAAGAGACTCGTCACGCATCTGACGCGACCCGCACGCGCGGGCTACGCTATGCACGGAGGCCGCGACGCGCAGTGCAGGACGTGACCATCGACAGCACGGATTCCGTGCCCGGGTTCATCTGTTTCGACCACGTGGCCATCGCCGTCCGCCCCGGCGAGCTCGACGCTCACGTCAGGGCATACACGGCACTGGGCCTTACCGAGATTCATCGCGAGGACGTGCTCGGCACCGACCAGGTCCGCGAAGTGCTGCTCCAGGTGGGCACGGGTCCCAACCTCATCCAGTTGCTCGAGCCCCTCACGCCGGAGTCGCCCGTGGCTCGACAGATGGCGCGCAACGGAGGCCTTGGCGGCCTGGCGCACGTGGCGCTCCGGGTCCGCGACATCCACGCGGCCTTCGCCTGCATGAGATCGCAGGGGTTTCGCATCATCGACGAGGCGCCGCGGCCCGGGTCGCGCGGCACGACGGTGTTCTTCGTGCACCCGAAGACGACAGAGGCGGCGGCGTTCGGCTACATCCTCGAAGTGGTGCAGGAGGGCCGCGATGGCTGACGGGCTCCGCGACGTGTTCCCGCCTGTGCCGACGGAGGCCTGGGAGGACGCCGCGCGCCAGGAACTCGGGGGCCGGGACCTGGCGAGCCTCGCATGGCACACGGGCGAGGGAGTCACCGTCGCGCCGTTCTACCGGCGTGAGCATCTCGAAGGGCTCGAAGCGCAGGCTGTCGTGGCCGCGGTGACGGCTTCAGGCGAAGTGCCGGCGGATGCCATCCGCGCCGACGCACTGCACGACGCCGGGGCCACGACGGTACAGCAGCTCGCGTGGGCAATTGCGGAGGGCGTCGAGCAGCTGGCCACAGCCACGGCTGCCGGCACGCCCGTGGACGAGGCCGCGCGCGACGTCGCATTCGCTTTCGCGGTCGGCCCGTTGTACTTCGTCGAGATCGCGAAGCTGCGAGCCGCGCGCCTGCTGTGGTCGGCAGTCGTCGCTGCCTTCGGATCGGCATCGCCCCGTGCAGCATCCGCACGCGTCCACGTGCGGACCGCCCGCATCGACAAGAGTCGCGACGATCCGTACACCAACCTCCTGCGGGTGACGACGGCGGCGATGTCGGCGGTCATTGGCGGGGCAGACACGGTGCAGGTGGAGCCGTACGGGTTCGAGCCGCACCTCGCGACGAACGTGCCGCGCATCCTCGTGGAAGAGGCGCACCTCGATGCCGTTGCCGATCCGGGCGCGGGCTCGTACTACGTCGAGCGGCTCACCGACGCGATCGCACACGAGGCCTGGGCGCTCTTTCAGCAGATCGAGGCTGCCGGCGGACATGCCGCAGCCGTCGCGGCCGGCATGCGCGATGCGCACGTCGCGGCCTCACGCGCCGTACGCGAGCACGCTGTTGCCGTGCGCGACAGGACGCTCGTCGGGGTGAACGACTACCCGGATCTGACGGGGCACGCGCCGCCAGCGGTCGCATGGCAGGACCACGACGGCGACGACACTCCCGGCCTCGAGCCCGTGCGGCTCGCTGCACCCTTCGAGACACTCCGCCAACGCACCGCGCGTCATGCGGCGACCACAGGCCGTACACCGCGAGTCCACATGCTGACCCGGGGCGACGTCGGCATGCGCACCGCGCGCGCCGGCTTCTGCCTGAACCTGTTCGGCTGTGCCGGCCTCGACGTCTCGCAGGGCGACGCACTTCCCGACGCGGCGGATCTCGTCGTGATCTGTGCGGCCGACGAGGAGTACCCGGCGATCGTCGCGGACGTGATGCCGCACGTCGCCGTGCCGGTGCTCGTCGCCGGACGTCCCGCGGCGGCGGCCGCGGCCGCACTCACCGCCGCCGGCGTCGCGGGCTTCGTCCACCGCGGCATCGATGTCATCGAGGTGCTCACCGCATGGCAGGACCGCCTGGGGATGGCGCCATGAGCCGCCCGGACTTCACGTCGCTCGCCTACGACGACGCCATTCGAGCCGTTGCCGGTAGCGCGAGCGTCGCTGCTGGATCCCGGGGCGTAGCTGCCGGACTCGTCCGGCAGTCTCCCGCGACATTCGATCATCTCGACTACGCCGCCGGCATCCCGCCGTTCCTCCGCGGACCGTACGCGACGATGTACGCGCGGCAGCCGTGGACGATCCGTCAGTACGCGGGTTTCTCCACGGCGGAAGCCTCGAACGCCTTCTACCGTCGCGGTCTGGCGTCCGGCCAGAAGGGCCTGTCGATCGCGTTCGATCTCGCGACGCACCGTGGGTACGACTCCGACAATCCGCGGGTCGTGGGCGACGTCGGCAAGGCCGGCGTGGCCATCGACACGGTCGAGGACATGAAGGTCCTGTTCGACAAGATCCCGCTCGACCGCCTGTCCGTGTCGATGACGATGAACGGCGCCGTCCTGCCGATCATGGCCTTCTACATCGTCGCGGCCGGGGAGCAGGGGGTGGTGCCGGCGCAGTTGACGGGGACGATCCAGAACGACGTCCTCAAGGAGTTCATGGTCCGCAACACCTACATCTACCCGCCGCCGGCGTCGATGCGCATCGTCGGTGAGGTCTTCCGCTTCTGCGCGGAACGGATGCCGCGGTTCAACGCGATCTCGGTGAGCGGATACCACATGCAGGAAGCCGGCGCGACGGCGGACCTCGAGCTCGCGTACACCCTCGCCGATGGCCTCGAGTACCTTCGCACCGGCATTGCCGCGGGTCTCGACATCGACAGCTTCGCGCCGCGTCTCAGCTTCTTCTGGGGCATCGGCATGCACCACTTCACCGAGATCGCCAAGCTGCGTGCGGCACGAGTGCTCTGGGCGCGAATCGTGAAGCGGTTCGACCCGAAGAACCCGAAGTCGATGGCGCTGCGGACGCACGCGCAGACGTCGGGCTGGAGCCTCACGGCACAGGATGCGTTCAACAACGTCACGCGCACCTGCGTCGAGGCGCTCGCGGCCGCCCTCGGCCACACGCAGTCGCTGCACACGAATGCGCTCGACGAGGCCATCGCGCTGCCGAGTGATTTCTCGGCGCGCATCGCACGCAATACGCAGATCCATCTCCAGCAGGAGACCGGCATCACGCACGCGGTGGACCCGTGGGCGGGCAGCCACTACGTCGAGCGCCTGACGCATGAATTGATGGAGGCGGCGTGGCGGCACATCGAGGAGGTCGAGGCGCTGGGCGGCATGGCCCGGGCAATCGACACCGGGCTGCCGAAGCTGCGCATCGAGGAGGCGGCGGCACGCCGCCAGGCACGCATCGACTCCGGCCGCGAGGTGATCGTCGGCGTCAATGCGTACCGCCGCCCGGACGAGCCGCCACTCACAATCCGCGAGGTGGACAACCGCGCGGTGCGCGAGGCGCAGGTCCGACGCATCGCGGACGTGAAGGCCTCGCGTGACGAGCGCGCGGTGCGGGAGGCCCTCGCCAGCCTCACGCGCGTGGCCGGGGGGGGGGCCGGCAACCTGCTCGCGCAGGCGGTGGAGGCAGCCCGCGCGCGTGCAACCGTCGGGGAGATCTCGGATGCGCTCGAAGCGGTCTTCGGCCGGTACCAGGCGGTCGGGCGTACCATTTCCGGCGTGTACGCCTCGGAGAGCCACGGGGATCCCGCGTTCCGCGAGGCACGCCGGATGGCCGCGGAATTCGCGGACGCCGAGGGCCGTCGGCCGCGCATCCTCGTCGTCAAGCTCGGACAGGACGGGCACGATCGCGGCGCGAAGGTGATTGCCACCGCGTTTGCCGACATCGGGTTCGACGTGGACGTCGGGCCGCTGTTCCAGACGCCCGAGGAAGCGGCGCAGATGGCCGTGGACAACGACGTCCACGTGCTCGGCGCCTCGAGCCTTGCCGGTGCGCACAAGACGCTCGTGCCCGAACTCGTCGCGTCGCTGCGCCGCATGGGGCGGGGGGACGTGCTCGTCGTGGTTGGCGGCGTCATCCCGCCGCAGGATCACGCGATGCTGCGCGACGCGGGCGTGGCCGAGGTGTTCGGTCCGGGCAGCGTGATCCCGGAGTGCGCGCAGCGGATCCTCTCGGCGCTCGGTGCCGCGCGCACGTCATGACGCGGCAGCGGCTGTCCGTCGAGGCGTACGTCGAGGGCGTGCGGCGCGGCGATCGGGCCGTGCTGGCGCGGGCGATCACGCTTGTCGAGAGTGAGCGCGCGGATGACGCCGCGACGGCGTCGCTCGTCCTCGAGCACCTGTTGCCCCACGCGGGTCGGGCGCACCGTGTCGGCATCACCGGCGTGCCGGGCGCCGGCAAGAGCACGTTCATCGACGTGCTCGGCATGCACCTCGTTCGGGAGCGCGGCGAGCGCGTGGCGGTACTCAGCGTCGATCCGTCGAGCCCCGTGTCTGGCGGCAGCATCCTCGGCGACAAGACGCGCATGGATCGGCTCTCGGCCGAGCCCGGCGCCTACATCCGGCCGTCGCCTGCGCGCGGTTTCCTCGGGGGCGTCGCGCGCCGCACGCGGGAGGCCATGATCCTCTGCGAGGCGGCAGGCTTCGGCGTGGTCCTCGTCGAGACGGTCGGCGTGGGGCAGTCGGAGACCGCGGTGCGGTCGATGACGGACTTCTTCCTGCTGCTGATGCTGCCCGGTGCTGGTGACGAACTGCAGGGCATCAAGCGGGGCATCATCGAGATGGTCGACGCCATCGCCATCAACAAGGCCGATGGCGAGACGAAGGCGCAGGCGGAGCGGTCGCGCGCCGAGTACGCCGCTGCACTGCGCCTCTTCCCGCCCGCGGCCGATGGCTGGACGCCTCCCGTCGTGACCTGTTCGGCGCTCACGGGCGACGGCGTCCCTGCCATCTGGGACAGCGTGCGCTCGCATCACGCGCACATGATCGCGACCGGTGCGCACGCGGCCAGTCGCCGTGCGCAGGCGCTTGCGTGGATGCGCGAACTCGTGGCGCTCGGGCTCGACGAAGCGTTCCGGGCCGATCCCGCCGTCGCGGCACGCCTGCCCGAGACCGAAGCCGCCGTTGCCGAAGGCCGCACGACGGCTGTCGCTGCCGCGCGCGCGCTTCTTGCGCGCTTCCGCGGGTAGCGGCTGCACGGCCTTGTTGTAGGCTGTGTGCCGTACCGGGCAGGTCTGCCTGCAAGGCCGCCTGCCCGCGCCGCCGGAGCCGGTCCGGCCGCGCGATCCGGGAGTCGCTGAATCCATGAGTGAACTGAAGATCGGGATCGTCGGGCTCGGCTGGGTGGCCGGGGCCCACATCGAGACGTTCAAGCACGTCAAGGGCGCGACAGTCACGGCTGTCTGCTCCCGTCGCACGCTCGATTCGGGTGCGCTGCAGGCGCAGTACGGCCTCCCGCTGAAGGTGTACACGGACTACGCCGCGATGCTTGCCGATCCCGAGATCGACGTCATCGACATCTGCACGCCGCACCCGTACCACCCCGACCAGGCGATTGCCGCCGCCAATGCCGGCAAGCACCTCATCATCGAGAAGCCGATCGCGCTGAACTGGGAGGACGCCAGGCGCGTGCGCGACGCGATTGCCGCCAATGGCGTCAAGGCGATGGTGTGCTTCGAGGTGCGGTTCAGTGCGCAGTTCACGCTCGCGCGCTCGGTGGTCGAGCAGGGGCTGCTCGGCAGCCTGCACTACGGCGAGGTGGACTACTACCACGGCCTCGGCCCGTGGTACGGACAGTACCCCTGGAACATCAAGAAGGACATGGGCGGCTCGAGCCTGCTCACGGCCGGCTGTCACGCGCTCGACTGCCTGCTGATGCTCATGGGCTCGGAAGCCGTCGAGGTCACGAGCTACGGGGCGCAGTCGGAGCACCCGCTCTTCACGCCGTACGAGTACCCGACGTCCACGGTGTCGATCGTGAAGTTCGCCAATGGCGCGGTCGGCAAGTGCGCGTCGATCATCGACTGCTTCCAGCCGTACTACTTCCACTCGCACCTCGTCGGCAGCCACGGCACGCTGCTCGACACGAAGCTGCACTCGGCCAAGCTGCCGGGGATGATCAAGACGAAGTGGACCGAGCTCGCCACGCACCCGATCGACTCGGGCGACGTGGCAGACCACCCCTACCAGCCGCAGTTCCAGGCGTTCGTGGACAGCACGCTCGCCGGGACGTCGATGCCGCTGACCGACTTCGACACGGCGCTCGAGAGCCACCGCGTCACGTTTGCCGCCGACCTCTCGGTACAGCGCGGCACGCCGGTGCGTCTCTCGGAACTGGCCTAGCGCGATGCCGACCGTCCTCGCGCTGATGGCGCATCCCGACGACATCGAAATCACCTGCGCGGGCACGCTGATCCTCCTGAAGGCGGCGGGGTGGGACGTCCACCTCGCCACCATGACGGCCGGCGACCTCGGGACGGCCACGCTGCCGGCGGCGACAATCTCGCGCATCCGGCGCCGGGAAGCCGCCGCCGCCGCCGCAATCCTCGGGGCCGGTTACACCTGCCTCGGCTTCAAGGACCTCACAATCGCGCACGCCGAGCGCCCCAAGCGCATCGTCGCCGGCCTGCTGCGGAACGTGCGGCCGGACGTCGTGATCACGCACCCGCCGCGCGACTACATGAGCGACCACGAAGAGACCGCTCGCCTTGCGCGCGAGGCGGCCTTCGCCTCGACGATGCCCAATTGGGCGACGCTGCCGCCCGTGGGCACGCGCCCTCCCCGCAAGGCGGCGGCGCCGTGCGCGCACGTGCCCGTCCTGCTGCACGCGGACCCGATCGACCTCGTCGATCACACCGGGTCCCGCGTGCCGGCGCAGTTCCTCGTGGACGTCTCGACGGTGATCGAGCAGAAGGCGGAGATGCTCGCGGCGCACGCCACGCAGCGCGAGTGGCTGCGCCAGCAGCACGGCGAGGACGAGTACCTGCACTGGATGCGGCGCCTCGGCGCGGCGAGGGGCCGTGAGTTCCGCAAGCGGTCGGTGACGCATGCCGAGGGGTTCGTGCAGCATCGCGGCCATGGGTTTCCGAAGGACGATGCGCTGACCGCGGCCCTCGGTCGCGGCCTCGTGAAGGTGGTGCAGTAGTGTCGACGACTCGAGTCTTCCTCGTCCGCCACGGCGCGACGCAACTGACAGCGGAGAACCGCTTCTCGGGTGCCGTCGGCGTCGATCTCTCCGACGAAGGCCGCTGGCAGGCGTCCCAACTCGGCCAACGGCTCCAGCACGAGCGCATCACCGCCCTCTACAGCAGCCCGCTGTCGCGCACGATGGAGACCGCGCAGCTGATCGGGGAGGCCCTCGGCGTGGAGCCGACGCCGCGCGACGGCCTGCGCGAGATCAGCCACGGTCGGTGGGAGGGGCTGACGCGCGCCGAGGTCGAGGAGCGGTTCGGCGACGAGTACGCGGCGTGGGAAGAGGACCCGTTCACGTTCGCGCCCGAAGGCGGCGAGTCGGGAGTGGCCGTGCTCGCGCGGTCCCTCCCCGTCATCCGCGACATCGTCACCCGTCATACGGGCGAACGCATTGTCGTCGTGTCGCACAAGGCGACGATCCGCATCCTGCTGAGCAGCCTGCTTGGGTTCGACGCGCGCGGGTATCGTGACCGGCTCGACCAGGCGCCTGCCTGCCTCAACGTGCTGGACTTCCGGGACGCGGTCCGGGCGCGGCTGATGCTGTTCAACGACACGTCGCACTACGCGCACCATCCGCGCGCGGCACAGGGCAACCTGTCGCGCTGGTGGGACGCCATCCTGCCGTCGCGCTGAGAGACGCCGGCGGTCGGGGGTAGGATCGGCGCCACGGGGACACGGCGATGACCACACCGAGGGCCGCTTCGCGCACGACCCGCACCAGGCGATATCGCTCGGCCAGCGGTACGGTGCCCGCGTATGCGCCGCAACTCGCGACGCTCGCTGGCACGGCGCCCGACACCGACGACTGGCTCCACGAGGTCAAGTACGACGGCTTCCGGATGGGTCTCGAGGTGCGGGACGGCCGGGCGCGCCTGCTCACGCGCAACGGCCTCGACTGGTCCGCGCGCTTCCCCGACCTCGTCGCCGCCGGGCTCTCGCTCGGCGTCTCGACCGCACTGCTCGATGGCGAAGTCGCGCTGCGACTGCCCGACGGGCGCACGAGCTTCCAGGGACTCCAGGGCAACGGTCACCCGGACGGCGCGATCACGTACTTCGTGTTCGACCTGCTGTGGATCGACGGCGAGGATCTCGCACCCCTTCCGCTCGAGACCCGCAAGGGGCGCCTGCAGGCGCTGCTCGACGGCGGTGACGCGTCGGCATTCCATTACTCGACGCACGTGGTCGGTGGCGGCCCACGTGCCCACGCCGATGCGTGCCGCCGGCGCCTCGAGGGCATCATCTCGAAGCGGCGGGATGCCCCTGCGACGGCAGGCCGCAGCCGCACGTGGCTCAAGGTGAAGTGCCTCGGCCGGCAGGAGTTCGTGATCGGCGGATTCACCGAACCGCAGGGCGCGCGCGAGCACCTCGGCGCGCTGCTGATCGGGCACTACGAGGAGCGGCGCCTCGTGTGGGCGGGCCGCGTCGGCACGGGGTTCACGACGACGGTGGCGCGGGAACTCCGCGCCCGGCTCGAGCCGCTCGTGCAGGAGGCGTCGCCGTTCACGCCAGCGCCGCGCGGAGCGGCGGCACGCGGCGTCCACTGGGTGCGGCCCGAGCTCGTCGCGGAAGTGGCGTTCACCGAATGGACGCGAGACGGCAAGGTGCGTCACCCGTCGTTCCAGGGGCTCCGTGAGGACAAGCCGGCGCGCGCGGTGGTGAGGGAAGCATGACGTCGCCAGCCGTCGTGGTGCGGGGTGTGTCGATCTCGAACCCGCAGCGCGTGATGTATCCCGACGAGGGCATCACGAAGCTCGATCTCGTGCGCTACGTGGAGAAGGTGGGCGAGTGGATGCTGCCCCACGTCGCGGGGCGGCCACTCTCCCTCCTGTTCTGCCCCGACGGCATTGCCGGCACGTGCGCGTACCTGAAACACGGCAGGCCGGGAAGCCCGAAGGCCCTGCGCCGTGTGGCCATCCGCGAGAAGACGAAGGTCGGCGAGTACATGGTGGCCGACACGCTCGAGGCGCTCGTCTCGATCATGCAGATGAACTGGATCGAGGTCCACACGTGGAATGCGACGGCCGACGCCCTCGAACGCCCGGATCGCCTCGTGTTCGACCTCGATCCCGGTCCCGAGGTGAAGTGGCCGCAGGTCGTCGAGGCGGCACGCGACACCCGCGACCTGCTCGCGGATGCAGGGCTGCGGTCGTGGCCCAAGACGACAGGCGGACGCGGGCTGCACGTCGTCGTGCCCCTGCGGGCGGGGACGTCGTGGAGCAGCGGACTCGCGTGTGCGTCGGACGTGGCGTCCACGCTCGTCGAACGCGCGCCGGATCGCTTCACGACGAACGTCTCGAAGGCAGGCCGCGAGGCGCTGATCCTCGTGGACGTCATGCGCAACAACCGGGGGAGCACCGTCGTCGCGGCCTACTCACCCCGGGCGCGTGCTGGTGCGCCGGTCTCGACGCCAGTGGCCTGGGACGAGCTCTCGCCACGGCGCACGCCGGATCGGTTCACGGTGCGCAGCCTGCCGCGTCGCCTCGCCTCCCTCGGCCGTGATCCCTGGGAGGAGTACTGGACGTGCGAACAGACGATTCCGGAGGAAGGATGAAGGGGACCGCGATGACGACACTGCTGCGTACTGCCTGCGTGCTGCTCCTCTGTGCGGGGCTCGTCGTGCCCGGAGCGGCGCAGGTGTTGGCGCCGGCCGGGCTGCCGTCGAGCACGGCACAGGCCGAGGGGCTGTCGCGCGAGCGGCTCGACCGCCTGCACGCCCGGCTGAAGCGCTTCGTGGACGAAGGCCAGGTTGCCGGCGCCATCTCGCTCGTCGTCCGCCACGGGCGCGTCGCGGACGTCTTCACGACGGGTGCGCGCGACCGCGAGACCGGCATGCCGATGACCCGCGACACGATCGTCCGCATCTATTCGATGACGAAGATCGTGACCTCGGTTGCCGTGCTGACCCTGATCGAGGACGGGCGCCTCCGGCTCGAGGACCCGATCGCCGGCTTCCTGCCGGCGCTGAAGTCCCCGCAGGTCTTCACGGGCGGCACGGCCGCGGTGCCGCGCCTCGTGCCGGCGGCGCGACCCATCACCATTCGCGATCTGCTCACGCATACGTCAGGGTTCGCCTACGGACTCGCCGAGTCGCCGGTGGACGACATGTACCGCCAGGCGAAGGTGCTGCAGGCGCGCAGTGCCGGCGACTTCGTGGCTCGCGTGGCCCGCCTCCCGCTCATCGCGCAGCCCGGCGATCGCTTCTACTACGGCGTCAACACCGACCTGCTCGGCGCCATCGTCGAGAAGGTGAGCGGGCAGACGCTCGGCGCGTACATGCAGGCCCGCATCTTCGAACCGCTCGGCATGGCCGACACGGCGTTCTCGGTGCCGGCCGACAAGCGCGGCCGTCTCGCGGTGCTGTACCAGCGCAAGGAGGCCGGGCCGCTCACCGCGGTGCCGGCGCTGTCGATCGGGCCCGACGGGGCGGGCGACCTGCCCTATCCCGATCCGGACGGACGGCTGTTCCACTCGGGGGGCGGCGGCCTGTTCTCCACGGCGGACGATTACGCCCGGTTCGCGCAGATGCTCCTCAACGGCGGCGAACTCGACGGCGTGCGGGTGCTGTCGCGCAAGACGGTCGAGACGATGACCGCGCACCAGAACGCACGCGTCGCCCAGCCCACGCCGGCGCACACAGGGTTCGGCCTCGGCGTATCGGTGCGGCTGGATCAAGGCGGCGGCGCGCTTGCCGGATCCATCGGCGAGTTCGGCTGGTCGGGTGCCGCCACGACCTACGTCTCGATCGATCCCCTCGAGCGCATGGTGTCGATCCTGCTCACGCAACACCTGCCGTTCAACCAGCCAGGCATCTTCAGCGTGTTCTCGACGATGGTGAATGCGTCGGTCGAGGCGCCGGCCCGCCGCCCGCCCGCGATGACCGGTTCCCGCTGACGAAGCCCCGGATCGCCGGGCGTCACGCGCGCCACGCTCTGCTACAATCGCTCGTCCGCGGCGCTGCACGCCAGGGCGTGCGCCCATTCGATGGCTGCTGCCTACCTCTCGCATTACCGTCTCCTCGGCCTGCTCGGGGTCGGGGGCATGGGCGAGGTCTATCGCGCCGAAGACACGCGCCTGCGGCGCGAGGTCGCGATCAAGATCCTCCACCCGGAGGCCGCCGCGTCGCGTGAATGGCTGAGCCGCTTCCGCCGCGAGGCGCGGCTCGCGTCGTCGCTTCAGCACCCCCACATCTGCACCATCCACGAACTCGGCGAGCACGAGGGCCAGTCGTTCATCGTGATGGAACGGCTCGAGGGCGTGACGATTCGCGACCTGCTGGAGCAGGGCCCGATTGCGCCGTCCCGGGTGATCACGTTCGCGCGCCAGGCGGCCGATGCGCTCGACGCGGCGCATCGGCGCGGCATCATCCATCGCGACATCAAGCCCGCCAACCTGTTCGTCACCGACGGCGACCACGTGAAGGTGCTCGACTTCGGCCTCGCGCGGCTCGCCAGCGACGGGACGGGCGGGGGCACGTTGACTGGCGCGCACCCCCTGCCGTCGCACGCCGCGACACCCGTGCCCATGGCATCGACGCCGACGACCGGCACGGCGGGATCGGGCAAGGCGTTGCACCTGACGCAGACCGGCATGGCCATGGGCACCGTGTTCTACATGTCGCCGGAGCAGGCAAAGGGCGAGGCGCTCGACGCGCGGACGGACCTGTTCTCGCTCGGCACGGTGCTCTACGAGATGGTCACGGGCCGGCGGGCCTTCGAGGGCGACGACATCGCCCAGATCCTCGGGCGCATCATCAACGGCGTGTTCGTGCCGCCGCGTGCGCTCAACCCGGCGGTGCCCCGCGCGCTCGACGCCATCATCGTCAAGCTGCTGGCCGCCGATCCGAAGCAGCGCTACCAGAACGCCGGCGAACTGGCCGCCGACCTCGCGCGGGCGGATGCGCCGAGCGGAGCGCTGCCGCGCGCACGGGCCGACGCACAAGCGGCCGAGCGCACGCCGCCGTGGCGGGGCCGCCCCGCGCTTGTCGCGATCTCGCTGCTGCTTGTGGCGGCCACCCTGGGGTACGCCTGGTACACGCGCCGGTCCACGGCCCTCAGCGATCGCGACACGGTCGTCATCGGTGCGTTCGAGAACAGCACGGGCAACGTCGTGTTCGACGACACGCTCGTGACGGCCCTCAAGGTGCAGCTCGGGCAGTCGCCGTTCCTCGACATCGTGCCGGACCAGCGCATTGCCGAGACGCTGCGGCTGATGGACCGCCAGCCCGACGCGCGCCTCACCCACGCGATCGCCCGGGAGGCCTGCCAGCGCATCGGGGCCAAGGCGATGATCGACGGCCGCCTCGCGCCGCTCGGCAGCCACTACGTCGTCACGCTCGCCGCCACCGATTGCCAGTCCGGCGAGACGATCGCCAGCACGCAGGGCGAGGCTACGAGCAGCGAGGCCGTGCTCACCGAGCTCGGCACGCTCGCCTCGCGCATGCGCACCACGCTCGGCGAGTCGCTGCCGTCGATCCAGCGCTTCGACGTGCCGGTGGCGCAGGCGACGACGCCGTCGCTGCCCGCCCTCAAGGCGTACGCACTCGGGCTCGAGGAGCGGCGGAAGGGCCGCGAGCTCGAGTCGCTCGCGTTCTTCAACCAGGCCATCGAGCTCGATCCCGACTTCGCGCAGGTGCACGCGACGCTGTCCACGGTGTATGGCGTGCTCGGTGAGCTCGATCGCAGCGAACGGCACGCCCGCGAGGCGTTCGAGCGATCCGATCGCGTCAGCGAACGCGAACGGCTGTTCATCCGCTACCAGTTCCACGATCGCGTCACGGGCAACCAGGAGGCCGTGATCGAGACGCTGCAGGTGTGGCAGGCGGCCTACCCACGCGACTTCGTGCCGGCAAACGCGCTGTCGGTCGTCTACAACCGCCTTGGCCGCTACGAGGCGGCCGTGTCGGCCGCAGAGGAAGCGCTGCGCCGCAATGCAGCCCACCCGTTTGCCGTGTCGAACCTGAGCGTCGCCTACCGCGGCCTCGGCCGCTACGACGACGCGCGGCGCGTGGCGGCCGATGTCGTCGCGCGTGACGTCGCGACGTCGCCAACTCGCCGGCTGCTGTACCAGCTCGCGGTGCTGGCACGCGACCCCTCGGCGGCCGAGCACCTGACGTGGGCCAGGGGCAAGGCCCGCGAGTTCGATCTCGTCGCCGCGCAGGGCCAGATCGCGATGTTCGAGGGCCGCTGGCGCGAGGGCGACGCCCTCTACCGCCGCGCCGCGGACATGGCCACCGCCCGCGGCCTGTCGGGCACTGCCGCCGGACAGATCGCCCATCTGGCCTGGCTCGAAGCCATCTACCGGCCGGGGCCCGACCTCGCGCTGCGCGTACGCGAGGTGATCGACCGATCCGCGTCGGACGGTGACGGGCCGGTCGCCTCGACGCGGTTCCGGGCCGCCGCCGCGCTCGGGCTCGCCGGGCAGCGGGCGGCCGTGGAGGCCATTGTCTCGGAGGCGGAACGCGAGGGTCCCGAATCCACGTATGTCCGGACGGTGCTCGCACCGACGGCCCGCGCGGCGCTCGCGATCGCGGAGCGTCGGCCGGAGGACGCGATTGCCGTCCTCGAGGCGGCGCGCCCGACCGAGGCCGGCGACCTGGGCGCGCTCGTGGCGATCTTCCTCCGAGCCGAGGCGTATGCCATGCAGCGCGCGTGGCCGGCCGCGATTGCCGAGTACGGGCGCGTGATCGTGCACCGCGGCGTCGATCCGTTCGCCCCGATGGTCCCGCTCGCGCAGCTCGGGCGCGCTCGTGCCCGCGCGGCGTCAGGCGATCGCAGCGGCGGCCTCGCCGACTACGATGCCGTGCTCGCGATGTGGCGGACGGCAGACGAGGACTTCGCCCCGCGCCGTGCCGCGATCGCGGAGTACGATCACCTCTCCTCGCAGCTGTCGCGCGCCTCGCGCGGCGTGCCGGCGGCTCCGGGCACCTGAACGAGTGGCAACGCCGACGCAGATCGCCCACTACCAGTTGCTGGAGTTGATGGGTCACGACGGCCCCGTCGAGACGTGGCGCGCCCGCGACACGCGGCTCCAGCGGAGCGTCGCCGTGCAGATCCTGCGGCGCGGTCCCGACGTGACGCCCGACGTCGTCGAGCGCTTCCGGCGGGAGGCGCACGTCGCGTCACTCGTCACCCACCCGCACATCTGCGCCGTCCACAACTGGGGCGAGGAGGACGGGCAGCCCTACGTCGTCCGCGAGATGCTGTCGGGCTGTCGGCTCGACGAGATGATTGCGGGCGGGGCGCTGCCCGTGGACCGCACGCTGGACCTCGCCATCCAGTTGACGGGCGCGATCTGTGCCGTCCACCGGCGCGGACTCGTGCACGGTCACGTGCGGCCCGCGAACGTGCGGGTGACCGCCGACGGCCATGTGAAACTCCTCGGCCTCGGGAGCGCCGTCGCCGATCCTGACGCCCCCTCACCGGAGCTGTCGGCGTTCGCGACGACGGCGGTGGACATCGAGACGTCGCCGGACGCGACGCACGTCGTGGACCCGTACCTCTCGCCGGAGCAGATCGCCGGCCATCCGCCTGTGGTCGCAAGCGACGTCTTCTCGACCGGCGTCGTGCTCTACGAGATGGCCACGGGCGTCCGTCCGTTCGACGACGAGTCGCCGCCCGACCTCGCGCGGGCCATCCTCTCGTCGCCGCCCACGCCGGTGCGACAGCGCAATCGTGCAGTCCCCCAGGCCCTTGCCGCGCTGATCGAGCGCGCCCTCGCCAAGGACCCGCACCAGCGCTGGCCCGGCGGACAGGATCTGCTCGACCAGTTGCGCGAGGTGCGCCGCACGACGAGCGCGCCCTTCCGCGTCAGCAGCCTGTTCCCGGCGCGTGCGGTCGTCGCGTCGGTGCTGCTCCTTGTCGTCGTCGCGGCGCTGGCGGCATGGCGCGGCGGCTGGCTCCCCGGTTCGACGGGCGAGACGCGCCCGCGCAACACCGTGCTGCTCGGCGACATCGTCAACGGCACCGCCGACCCCGACTTCGAGGGCACGCTGCGGCAGGCCGTGTCGGTCTATCTCGGTCAGTCGCCGTACCTCGACGTCGTGTCGGACGAACGGGTGCGGAGTGGCCTGCAGCTGATGGGCCGACCCGCCGCGACGCCCCTGACGCACGCGGTCGTGGCGGAGCTCTGCCAGCGGCTCGGCGTCCAGGCGATGCTCGAAGGCAGCGTCTCGGCCGTCGGGCGGAACACCGTGATTGCGCTCGTCGCGAGCGATTGCGAGAACGGCGCGACGATTGGTCGCGAGCAGGCCGAGGTGCAGCAGAAGGAGCAGGTGCTGCGCGCGCTTGGCGAGTTGACGGCCTCGGTGCGTACCGCACTCGGCGAACCGCGCGCGACGCTGACGACGCACAACGTCCGCATCGAGGATGCGACGACGCCGTCGCTCGACGCACTCAAGGCCTACACGGAGGCGGCGGGCCGCCGCGCGGCCGGCCAGGAGATGGAGGGCATCCGCTGGCTCGAGCGCGCCATCGCGGCCGACCCCGGCTTCGCGCTCGCCTACACGACGCTGTCGTCGGCGTACGGCAACCTCGGCGAGAGCGGGCGCAGCGAGGAGTACGCCCGTCTTGCCTACGAGAAGCGCGAACGCGTCAGCGAACGCGAACGCCTGTTCATCACGTACCAGTACCACGACCGGGTCACGGGCGATCAGGTGAAGGCGCGCGAGGCGCTGCAGGTGTGGAGCCGGACGTATCCGCGGGACTACCGCCCGGCGAATGCGCTCGCGGTGCTGCTCAATCGCCTCGGCGACTTCCAGGCGGCCGCATCGGAAGCCGAGGAAGCGAGGCGCCGCAACCCGACCCACGCATTCCCCTACTCAAACCTCGCCCACGCCCGGCGCGGGCAGGGCCGCTTTGCCGACGCGCGCGCGGTGGCCGAGGAGGCCATCGGCAGGCAGCTCGAGACCGTGCCCATGCGCCGGCTGCTCTACCAGGTCGCGCTGCTGCTCGGCGACGAGGCGACGGCGGCGCAGCAGGTCACGTGGGGCGCGTCACGACAGCGCGGCTTCGACATCACGGGCGCGCGCGCGCAGGAGGCGGCGTTCCACGGCCGCCTCACCGAGGCGCGTGCGCTGTTCGCCGAGACGCGCTCGGCAGCCGAGGCGCAGCACTTCGCGCAGGTCGTGTCGGGGTACGCGGCGTGGGAAGCGCTCACCGACGTGCTCTACGGCGACACGCCGCGCGGCGTGCAGCGCGCGCGCGACATCGTCCGGACGTCCACGGCGCCCGAACCGGCACTGCGCGCGGCCTTTGCGCTGGCGCTCGCGGGAGAGGCGGACGAGGCGTCGCGGGTGGTGGCGAGGCTGCGATCGGTGCGGCCCGACGACACGTTCCTGCGCGCGGCGTACGTGCCGGTCGCGAACGCGGCCATCGCGATCGCCCAGCGGCGCGAGGCCGAGGCGCTCGAAGCGCTGCGGCCGGCCGCGGCGTCGCAGTACGGCTTCATCGCGGCCCTCGCACCGGCCTGGCTCGAGGCGCGCGCGTACGCGCAGGCCGGCGCCCACATCGAGGCGGCGCGTGTGTTCCGGCAGGTCGTGGACCACCGCGGCACCGACCCGTTCTCGCCGCTCGTGCCGATGGCGCAGCTCGGGCTCGCGCGCGCGCTGGCCGCGTCGGGCGACACCGACGGCAGCCGACGCGCGTACGACCAGCTCCTGCTGTGGTGGTCCAACGCCGACGCCGACCTCCCGCTCGTCGGCACGGTGCGTGCGGAGCGCGAGAAGCTGTGACGCGTGGGACTCGATCGCTCGGTCGGGGGCCGGGCGCGCCCGGGAAGCGCGCCCGGCCTGGCTACTTGATCGGGGTGACGACGAGCTTGCGGAACCAGACCTTGCCGTGGTCGCCCTGCAGCATGATC
The DNA here is from genome assembly GCA_934541105.1 of uncultured Luteitalea sp. Classification (GTDB taxonomy): domain Bacteria; phylum Acidobacteriota; class Vicinamibacteria; order Vicinamibacterales; family Vicinamibacteraceae; genus Luteitalea. The sequence goes on from CAKTDA010000005.1 coordinate 70,287, forward strand.
GGGCCCGGCTGGTCCTCGTTGGCGTCGAGCGCGCCGCCGGTGATGGCCTGGATCGTCGCGTTGTCGTGGACCTTGGTGCCGTTGAGGATCACGGTCAGCTTGTTGCCGACGATCGTCGCCTGCATCGTCTGCCACTCGCCGGGCTTGCGGCTGGCGTTCACCAGCGGCTTGGTCCACGCGTAGATCGCCATGTGCTGGTGCTCCTCCGGCTCCCGGCCGAAGTCGTCGAGCACCTGCAGCTCGTAGCGCCCGCGCAGGTAGATGCCGCTGTTGCTCTTCTCTGCGACCTTGTACTCCGCCTCGATGCGGAAGTCCTTGAAGTTCTGCGTCGAGACGAGGTTGTTGGCCTTCGCGCCGTTCGTGATGGTGCCGTCCTCGACGACCCAGCCGAGCGGCTGACCGGCGCGCTGGCCCTTCCAGCCATCGAGCGAGGTGCCGTCCACGAGCACCACCGGCGTGCCGAACGAGTGGGCCGCGTTGGCGTTGGACGCCGGCCACGTCGGCGGACGCACGCCGCGCCATGCGATCGTCCGATCGCGCCACGTCACCGAGCCTGTCAGCGCGCCGTCCTTCAGCGTCGCGGTGTGGGTCTGCCCCGGATTGTTGCCCTGTCCGGCCGTGGTGAACGTCAGCGTGTCGCCGGTGACCGAGACCTTCGCGAGCGGCACGGGACTGCCGCCGCGGTTGAGGAACCGGCCGGCGAGCTGGCCGTTCTCCTCGGTCACCTCGAGCCAGAACACCGCGGGGGCCGCCGGGTCGGTACCCTGGAGATTCCAGCGGCCGAGGAAGTCCTTCGTGTCGGCAAATGATGGCGTGGCGCCGCCCGCAAGCAGCGCAATGCCAAGGAAGAGGGCTGTGACGAGTCGCATACGGCCATCATAGCGCCGGCCTCGACCACCCGGTGAGCGGATCAGCGCAAGGCGCTCAGGAACTCGATGACGTCCCGTACGTCGCGGGGCGTGAGCGCGAGGCCGAGGGGCGGCATCGCAGACACGGGGTCGGTGCGCTCGGCGATGTCGGCCTTCCTGATGCGTCGCGGCTCTGGGGGCGTCCCCGCAAGCACCACCACTTCCTCGGCGGTCTCCTCGCGCAGCGTGCCATCCACGCGGGTGCCGTCCTTCAGCGTGATCCCGACCATGCCGAAGCCCGGAGCGATGCGCGCGTTCGGATCGACGAGCGACTCGAACAGCTGTTCGCGCGTCAGGACCGTGCCGATGCGCGTGAGGTCCGGGCCCACGTCCGCGCCGCGGCCGCGGATCGAATGGCAGCGCGTGCACTCGGCGAGCGGGTTCTGGAAGAGCACCTGCTGGCCCTTGCGGGCGTCCCCGCCCGTGAGCGCCGCCTCCCTGAACGCCTTGATGAGCACGTCGGCCTGCTGCCGGCGCTGGTACGCCGCCAGCCGCGCCTGCAGCGACGGCGAACCGTCGGCCTGCACCGCACTCACCAGGTCGATCTGCAGCGGCGCCGCAAGCCGGCCCGCATCGAGATCATCGAGGTACCGCCCGAGCAGACGTCGCGACGGCGACGACTTCAGCGTGCCGAGCACCTCGATGGCACCCTGCTGCTCGGCCTGCGCACCGCGCTCGACGATGCCGGCGAGGTGCTGGACCTTGGCCGCGGCGCTGATGGGCAGTGACGGCAGGATGGCAAGTGCCGCGCGCCGCACCGTGGCATCGGCGTCGGCAAGGGCGACCTGCATCAGCGCACCCTTGTCGCCGGTGCCCATCGCCTGCAGGCCGCGCAGCGCCGCGATGCGCACGGCCACGGACCGATTGCGCTCGAGTTGCGCCCGCAGCACTGGCGCGGCGGCCCGGGCATCGAGACGGCCGGCAGCTTCGGCGAGGGCTGCGGTGACATCGGCATCGGCCGCGGCGAGCGCCGCGTTCGTCGAGACGAGCCGCTCGACCGCCGCGCGGGCGGCCGTGGCCGGCGCACGGACGCCGACGGTCACGGCGTCGTGATGGATGCCGTCGACGCGATCCATCGGCGACGGCGCGTTCCAGACGCCGAGTGCCGCCACGGCCTCGACCCGGAGATCGGAGGGATTGGCGGTGTCGGCCGCGAATGCCTCGACGCGCGCGATCGCGTCCACCGATCCGATGCGCATGTTCGCATTGATGGCGCGGCGGACCAGTGGCTCGTTGCCGGCCGCCGCATCGGCCAGGCGCTCGGCAAGCGCCGGCATCGCCCCGGCGATTCCGCCATCGTCGTTGACCGCGCGCGCGGCGTCGGTGGCGATGGCCGGGTCGGCGTCGGCAAGGAAGCGGGCGACGCCTGCGTGCTTCAGCCGCCGCAGCGCGACGAGCGCGGCACTGCGGACGCCTGCGGACGCGTGCGTCGAGAGGGCTTCGAGCGCGGCAGCATCGCCAATGGCGGCAAGCGCTGTTGCCGCGCCGTGCTGCAGGTAGCGGTCGCGCGCGTCGTTGTCGGCGAGCATCGCGACGATGGGCGCGGTGGCCGGCGCATGCGCGAGCCGGCCGAGCGCCTCGGCGGCGAAGTACCGCGCGCGCGGCTCGGCGTCCTTCAGCAGCGGCAGGAGGCTGTCGGCGCCCGGGGCGTGCCGGACGTCTCCGATGAGGCGTGCCGCCTGCGCGCGAATCTCGCCGTCGGCATCGGCGAGGAACGGCACGAGGTGCGCGGCGAGCGCGGGCGTGCGCCGGGCGGCCTGCGCGACGCCCCAGAGGCCGTGCAGCCGGGCGTGCAGGTTCGCGCGGTCGTGTGCGGCGTACAGCAGCGCCTGCACGTCGCCACGGCGCACGAGCTCGAACTGCGCCTTCTGGCGCACGCGCATGTCGGCGTGGCGGAGCAGGGGCGCGATGGCGGCGCCTGGGCGGGCCGTGAAGTCGGCGGCGAGCAGGCCGCGGACCTCCGTGCGGATGGCGCTGCCGGCGGCCGCCGGCGTGTCGAGCTTCCAGATCCGGCCACGATCCTTCGAGTCCCAGCCGGTGATCCAGTCGGTGAGGTAGAGGGCCCCATCGGTGCCGAACTTCATGCCGACGACGAGGATGCCGCGTGTGACGACCTTCTCGACGCCCTTCGTGAAGCCCGCGCCATCGGGTTGCAGCGTGAAGCCATAGACGCGCGCGTTCGGTGCGGCGCCGGGAAAGCTCGAGACGAAGAAGTGCTGCGCCCACGCGTCCGACAGTGCCGTGCCCGGGTTGTAGACCATGCCCGACGGGCCGGCATGCCAGTTCTCGATGGGGGCGAGGACGTGCGCGGCCTGCCCAACGTGCCGCGGCTTGAACAGCGACTCGCGCATCCAGACGTTGTAGCGGTTGTTGCGCGGGTCGGTGTACTTGCCGTACTGCCAGTTGGAGCGCCAGCCGCTGTCGGACCCGTAGGTCAGGTAGACGAGTCGCTCGGCCTCGCCCTGGTGGTCGCCGTCGTTGTCGACGCTGATCAGGTTGCCGCGATCGTCGAACGAGAACTCCTGCAGATTGCGCAGGCCGGTGGCGAAGATCTCGAGACCCGATCCGTCAAGTTCCGACCGGACCACGGCGCCCTGGTTCGGCAGGCTCCACGTGCGGCCGGCCTTGTCCACCACGTGCAGGCCGATGTCGCCCACTTCCCAGTACAGTCGGCCGTCGGGGCCGATGATGACGCCCGAGACCCCGTGCCCGCCGAATGCGGGATGAGTATTGAAACCCTCACCAATCGTCGTGCGCGTGTCGAACACGCCGTCGCCATCGGCGTCGTGCAGCCGGTAGACGCCGGGCGGCACGCCCGCGATCACGTCGCCCCCGAGCGAGAGGACGCTGCCGAAGATGTCCCACGTCGGGTCGTCGTCGAAGCCCTCGTAGACGATGCGCGACTCGTCGGCCCGGCCGTCGCCATCGGTGTCGCGCAGGCGGTAGAGCCGCTCCTTGACCTCGCGCACGTCGCGGATGTCGTGCGAGCCGTCGCCGTTCAGGTCGGGAATCCACGTGTTGCGGTCGCTGTTGGCCGGCGTCATCAGCGTGCGATAGAAGTCGAGCAGCTGTCCGGACGTCTTCAGCGTGTGGACCGTGGCCATCCAGTCCTGGTGCGCGCGGATGTCGATCGGCAGGTTGTTGCGCGAGGTGCTGGCGACCCACATCGTGCCGTCCGGGTCGATGTCGAGTGCGACCGGATCGACGAGCAGCGCCTCGGGCGCCCAGAGCGACAGGTCGACGCCGTCGGCAAGTTCCACCGTGACCTGACGGCGCGCCTCGTCGGCGAGCCGCCGGGCCTCGTCGGCGTCGAGCCGCACGATCTCCCCGAGCGGCGGATGCGGCGACGGGGCCGGCTGCGCGCCGCGCAGCAGCACGCCCGACGTCAGGGACAGGGCCGAGAGGAGGAGCAGGGAAGGCCAGCGGACAGGCATGAGACTGGGCTGCCTTTCTATCATGAGTCCCCTGGCAGGCGGGCTGCCGGGGGCGCCGGCGGCCGAGGTCGTCTACCATACGGGCCATCGACAGATTGGCCATCGGGAGACGGGAATGGCAATGCGACACGTGTTCATCGGGCTGGTGGCGATTGTGGCTGCCGGCGTTGCCCTTGCTGCACAGGGGCCGGCGCGGACGAAGGTCATGCTGCTCGACGGCGAGAGCGGCGGGCCGTACCACAGGTGGCAGTTGACGACCCCGCTGCTGAAGCAGGCCCTCGAGGAAACGGGCTTGTTCTCGGTCGACGTCGTCACCGCACCGGCCGCGACCGGCGTGCTCGACGGCTTCAAGCCGGACTTCGCGTCCTACAAGGCGGTCGTCTTCAACTACGACGCGCCCGACGAGCGCTGGCCCGCGCCGCTCCGCACGGCGTTCGAGCAGTACGTGCGTGGCGGCGGCGGCGTGGTCATCGTGCATGCCGCCGACAACGCCTTCTCGGGATGGCCCGCATACAACGACATGATTGGCGTCGGCGGCTGGCGTGGCCGCACCGTAGCCTCGGGGCCGTACTTCTATTACAAGGACGACAAGCTCGTGCGCGACACGTCGGACGGCCCCGGCGCATCGCACGGCCGTCGGACGCCCGCGCTCATCCGGACCCGAGCGGCCGACCACCCGATCATGCGGGGGCTTCCGGCCGCCTGGATGCACCAGGGGGATGAGGTGTATGCGCACCTGCGCGGCCCGGGCACCAACATGACGATCCTCGCGACCGCCTACTCGGAGCCGTCAAACAACGGCACTGGCCGCGACGAGCCGATGCTGATGGCCAGCACGTTCGGCAAGGGCCGCGTCTTCCACACGACGATGGGCCACGACATCGTCGCGATGAGCTGCGTCGGGTTCGTGACGACGGTGCAGCGCGGCACGGAATGGGTGGCCACGGGTGCGGTCACGCAGAAGGTGCCGCCGACGTTCCCCGACGAACGCACGGTCAGCTACCGCACCGATCTCAATGCGCTCGATCCGAAGTACGCGAAGGGCCTGAACGCCCTCGACAGCGCGAAATAGTCGCCGGTCGACCTGAAGGTCGACCGCCACGAACAGTCCGACGCCCGCGCCTGGTTCAGCCGTTCGTAGGCGTCGATGTTCACATCGACGCGAAAGGAACGGCGGTGGTTCGTGGTTCGTGGGCGTCGACGTTCACATCGACGCGAACGGCGATCTCACCGCTCCGGCGGCAGTTTCGGCGGGCGCGTGCCGCGCAGCATCGCGCCCGCCACCTGGATGTACTCCAGCTCCTGTCCGGCGCGCACGGCGCGGAGCAGCACCCCGCCGCGGCTCATGTCGCCGCGTCCGACGAACGTCGCCGGGAACAGCAGCCGGTCACCGAGGGCCTCGAGCAGCGGGCGCGTGTACTTGGCCGAGGCGACGCTGCCGAGCAGCACCACGTCACCGGGCCACGTCGCGGCAATGTGTGCGAGATCGCGGACGAGCGGCTCGAGGTACCGCGGCTCGTCGGCGTCGATGGGCACGCGCGCGAGGTCCTCGAACTCCGCCATCGTGAGCGGTGTCGCCGGCGGCAGCAGCCCGCGGCACGGCGTGATGACGTAGGTGCGTCCCGGCGCGAAGCAGTCCGCGTACGCCAGCTTGCCGCGGAAGTAGAGGGCGCTGATGAAGCGGTAGAGCTCGCCAATCGGCGCACCCTGCGGCGATCGCAGCCGCGCGGCGAGCTCGACGTTCGGCGACGTGCGCAAGAGGACCCCGCGGGGGCCGCCCGCGTTCGCCGGCGACAGCAGGAACAGGCGCGGGTGAGCCGTCACGGAGCGGGCGTCACGCGCGTGGCCTGCCACGACGACTCGCGCCCGCCTTCGCGGCGCGTGCCCGTCATCCGTGTGCCGTCCACACGGGCGGCATACGACGCGTCACCGATCGCGAACGTGAAATCGGCGCCGCGGAGCGCGCCGCCCTGTACGCCGCGGGCGCCGGCCGGGCCATCCAGCATCCCGGTGACCTTCTGGAAGTGCTGGTCGAGAAGCAGGCGCGAGCCGTCCGCCAGCGTCCACTCCCCGCCCACCTGGGCAGGCACGATCCAGAGCAGCGCCGTACACCATGCCGTGCAGTCGGGACGCGTGCGGCTGTCGTCGGCGGGCCATTCGGGGATCGCGAAGGTGTTGGAGACGATGCGCGTGCCGGGCGCGAGGGCCAGCAGCTTCGGCTGGAGGCGCCGCAGGTTCTCGGTGAGCAGGAAGAGCGCCATCACGGTCGCATCGCCGATCTCGGCTTCGTACATGTCGCCCTGCACGAACGTTGCCCGCGCCTGCACGCCGGCCTCGTAGGCCCGCGCCCGCGACAGTTGCACCATGTCGGGGTTGTACTCCACGCCGCGCGAGCGCGCGCCGCGCTTCGCCGCCGCAATCACCATGCGGCCATCGCCGGACCCCAGGTCCACGACGAGATCGGCTGGCGTGACGCGGGCCATGTCCAGCATCAGATCGACCATCGATTCCGGCGTCGGCACCCACACGACGTCCTTGCCGGGCTGCGCGAACTGCGGCTCGAATGCCTGGCCGGCCTGTCCTGTCTGCCCTGTCTGCCCGAACGCAGGCATCGAGAGGCCGACGAGAAGGGCCGCAAGGACGAAGCCGCCGCGTGTGCGCCGCATGCGCGTCACTCTGGCGCCGGTCGAGCCGGCGGTCAAGCTGATGGGTGCGATATCGTTCGCGGCATGCGTGACGAACGAGCGGCCCGGGCGCGAACCCTGGTCGCGGCGGCGCGGGCCCGCCGTCGGCTATCCTCTGTCGCCATGACCATCCTCTCCTGGCGGCGCCTCGCGCCCGCGACGGTGTGTGCTGCAATCGCCGCCCTTGCGATCACCGCCTCGCCCGTCGCGGCGCAGGTGGCCGCGCCGAGCCCGGCAACCGACCGCTTCGAGATTCCGGCGACCGACTATGGGCTGCCCGGGATGGGGCCGCTGCGACGCTACGGATGGTTCCGCGCGCTGTGGCAGAAGAAGCGTTCGACGTGGGCGACGCAGCGCGACACGGATCGCGGCGCGGTGGTCTTCGTCGGCGATTCCATCACGCAGGGATGGAACGAGCGGCTCGCGGCTGCCTTCAGCGGCATGAAGGTCGCAAACCGGGGCATCAGCGGCGACACGTCGCGCGGCGTGCTGCTGCGGCTCGAGGAGGACGTCCTCGCGCTGCAGCCGCGTGCCGTCGTCCTCCTCATCGGCACCAACGACATCGAGGAGGGTGCCAGGCCCGACGTCATCGAGCACAACGTCCGGTTGATCCTCGCTGCATTGCGCAACCACGATCCGCGGATGCCCGTCGTGCTGTGCCAGGTGTTCCCGAGTTCGGTGACCAAGCGACGCGCCGTGCCGGTCATCAAGGAGACGAATGCGCGCCTGCTGGCGCTCGTGAAGAACGACCCGCAGGTCACCACGCTCGACACGTACACGTTGTGGGCCGATGCCGACGGCAATGCGCCGATTGCGGAGTTCCCGGATCTGCTGCACCTCAACGACGCCGGGTACACGCGGTGGGCGTCGGCGCTGCGTCCCGTGTTCGAGACGCTCGGGCTGCTGCCCGTCACGCCCGAGCCGTTCACGCCGGAGCCCGGGTTCGATCTGCTGTTCAACGGGCGCGACCTCACGGGCTGGGGCTACCGTCCGACGACCGACGCCGACAAGGCGTCTGCCGCGCGATGGCAGGCCGCCGATCCGAACGCCGCGCTGTGGCCAATCGTGACCGAGGCGGCGACGTTCGACGGACGCACATCCAGTGTGGACGGGCGCTTCCGTGTCGTCGGCGACCGCATCGTCGTCACGGCACCGCCGGAGTTCCGCAAGATCCAGCAGCTGTGGACGACGCGCGAGTTCGGCGAGGACTTCACCCTGAAGCTGGAGTTCCGGGCCACGCCGAATGCCGACAGCGGCGTCTACGTGCGGGGGCCGCAGCTGCAGGTCCGTGACTACCGGCTCGCGGGACCGTTCAAGGGGCTGACGAAGTACCGCCCGCAGGACTGGAACGAACTCGTCGTCACCGTGCGCGGGACCACGGTGCAGGCGACGTGCAATGGCGAGCCGCTGGAGCTGAAGCTCGCCGTGCCGGCAAGCGGCCCGATCGGCCTCGAAGGCGACCGCGGCCAGATGGAGTATCGCCGCATCCGCATCGGCCGCTAGCAGACGTCGGAGACCTTTCATGCAACAGGTATCGCAGTGGCAGTTCGTCTCCGCGCTGGCCGTGGCAGGCGCGGCGCTCGCCGGGACATCGACGCTGACGGGACAGACCGCGCCAGCCAATCCCCCGCTGGCGTTCGAGCGCCAGGAGATCCGGGCGAAGTACGGCGTCGGGTATGCCGTGAGCGTGGCCGACATGAACGCCGACGGCCGGCCGGATGTCGTGGCCATCAGCGGCACGCAGGTGACGTGGTACGAGAACCCCACGTGGCGCGAGCACGTCCTGCTCGAAGGCCAGACCCCGAAGGACAACGTCGCGTTCGCGACACACGACATCGACCGTGACGGCCGACTCGACGTCGCCCTCGCGGCCGCGTGGAACCCGCGCGACACGAATGGCGGCGGCACGCTGCACTGGGTCCACCAGCCGGCAGGCGGCGCGGCCGGCACGCTGCACGACATCTCGAGCGAGCCCACGCTGCACCGCATCCGCTGGGCCGACGTGGACGGCACCGGCGATCCCGAGCTCATCGTCGCGCCGCTGCACGGGCGCGGCACCAGCCCGCCGGAGTGGAACGGGCAGGGCGCGCGCCTGCTCGCGTTCTCGGTGCCCGCGCGGCCCGCGGCCGATGCATGGCCGGTGCAGGTGATCGACGACACCCTGCACATCGTCCACAACATCACGCCCGTCCGCTTCACGCGCACCGACCGCGACGAGTTGCTCACGGCCAGCCGCGAGGGCCTGCACCTGTTCACGCGTGGCGACGATGGGCGGTGGGCGAAGCGGAAGATCGGGGAGGGTGCGCCCGGCGAGATCAAGGCCGGACGCATCGGCGGCCGTCACGTGCTCGCGACGGTCGAGCCGTGGCACGGGACGTCGTTCGTCGTGTATCGCGAGCCGGAGGGCGGAGCGGCGTCGGCAGCGACGTGGCCGCGGACGACGGTCGATGCGACGGTCACAGGTGGCCACGCCATCGCATGGGCGGACTTCGATGGCGACGGCGACGACGAACTCGTCGGCGGCTGGCGTGACGGGACAGGCGGCGTCGTCGTCTACGACATCGACCGCGCCGGCGCCGTGCGCGGGCGGACGCCGGTCGATCTCGAGGGGATGGCCACCGAGGATCTCGCCGTTGCCGACCTCGACGGCAACGGCCGCCCCGAGATCATCGCCTCGGGGCGCCGGACGTCGAACGTCGTCATCTACTGGAACCGTACGCCGGCCCGCTGAGGGGCGGCGCGGTTTCGTGGGCACAAAGCGGAGTGTGGGGAGGCACGGCGCCGCCTAGAGTGAGGCCATCTCACTTCGAGGAGGCTGCCATGTCCTATCGCGTATCGGGAATCGACCCCACGCCCTTCCAGCATCTCTACGGCATGACCGACGAGGAGCTCTCGTCGCACGGCGTGATCCGCTGCATCGTCGATGCGAAGCCGGGCTACCCGGACCGCGTCGAACTGCGTGACCTGGAGCCGGGCGAGTCGGCGCTGCTCCTCAACTACACGCACCAGCCGGCGGCGACGCCCTATCGTGCCAGCCACGCGATCTTCGTGCGCGAGGGTGCCGAGCACGCGTCCCACCTCGTCGGCGAGCTTCCGCCGATGCTGCGGCGCGGTCCGCTCTCGCTGCGTTCGTTCGATCGCGCCCACATGATGGTCGACGGCCGGGTCGTCGATGGCGCGGATGTCGAACGCGCGGTGCAGCAGCTGCTCGCGCGCGAGGACGTCGCCTACATCCAGGCGCACTATGCCAATCGGGGCTGCTATGCGGCGCGGATCGAGCGGGCGTGAAGGGGATGCAGCAGGGCGAGTCGACGCCGACGATTCACACCCGGAGGTCGTACGCCGGGCGGAGCAGGTGGTGGAACGTCAGCACCTGGTGGATGTCGAACGGGTGGGTGTCGCGATCCTTCACGCGGTTGCGCAGCACCTGGAACACGTGCCCGAGGCCGTTCGCGTCGTCGATGTCGGCGTCCACGCGGTAGCGCAGCGGCGCGTCGCGTGACGCGAAGAACGTAAGCTGAAGATTGCCGAACGACTCGCCTGTCTTGAACGAGCCGGCGTGCGCGAACCCGGGGCCGGGGTCGTGCAGCCGGCCGGAGACCTCGTCGAACAGCCCGCTGACGACTGCCGTCCTGACGTGATCCCGGAAGTCGAGGGCGACGTGCGCGAAGATGCGGTCGCCGCGGGCGCGGTAGATGTCCTGCACGAAGTGCCAGGCGGTGTGTGGGCCGACCGGTGTCGTGCTCATCTTGCAGAACAGGTTGAGCAGCCCGGCCTTCTGGAGGTCCGTCATGCTGCGCCACGTCGCCTCCCCGGCGACGTTGACGGGAACGGCCGGCCCGCCGCGCGTGATGTCCATTTCGAGCGCACTGCGATCGAGCACCGTCCGCACCGGCGCGGGCAGCGTGTCGTAGCCGGGGAACGCGGCCTCGGCCCGCGCGGGATCGACAGGGCAGAAGAGGTGGACGTTCACGGGCGGGCCTTCGGCCGGCACGACCAGTTGTCCCACCGGCCGGTGCCGGACGGGGAAGACGCGAACGTGGTGGCGCACCCCCGCGGGAAGGTCGGGCACCCTGATGAGGCGGCTGGCGGGTGCATCGTGCACCGCGGCAACCGGCTCGTGACGCGCATCGACGACCGTCACGTCCACCCGGCCCGTCAGCGGTTTCCGGTCGGCGTCGAACACCCGCACGTGCAGCACGCTCATGAAGGACTCCTGCGAACAACAACGTGAAGGGCTGTACGACCGTACACGCACGACCCGCGCCGGCGTCACGACTGTGCGCTCGGCACGCCGCCGACGTTCAGGTGTAGTGCCGACCTGGAGGAGCCCATGTCACGTCCTGATCAGTCGATCACGTTCCTGCGCGAGTTCGGATACAGCGTCTTCCGCACGCCGCGCGCGAGTGCCCAGCCGCTCGAGGTGATGCACCGCAATGGCAGGGACCTGACGCGCCTCGGCATGCTCGACCAGCTCATCGACGCCGGCGCGGTGGCCTTGCCCACCATCCATCGCGACTCGGCGCCGGGCATCGACATCGAGGGCAAGGAGACGAGCCGCATCAACGCCGCGATTGGCGTCAACATCCTCGGCGCGTTCATCGGCGCCCTCGGTGGGAGCAACCTCGGGCTCTCGGTCGGCTTCAGGAAGGCGAAGTCCGTCACGTTCACGTATACCGGCGTCATGGAGGATCGGGTGGACGTCCTGGCGCTCGAGTCCTGCATCCACGCTGGTGCCATCCGTCCGTTCGTGCCTTCAGGGACGCTCGACAAGCTGATCGACGACGAGGTCTACGTCGTCACCGCGGTGCTGAAGACCCGCAGCATTGTCGTGACCGCGCAGGGCGACGCCGGCAGCACCGTGGACCTCGACGTGCCGGTGATCAAGGGCGCCGTGGGCGGGACGGTGAAGACCGAGACCGAGGGCTCGGTCGCATCGACCATTCGCTTCGAAGGCGACACACCCGTGGCCTTCGCGCTGCAGGCCGTGCAGCTCGTGTTCGACGATCACGCCCAGCTCTCGACGACGCAGCCGCTCGAGGCGGGAGGGGCGGCCGCGCGTGCCGTCCGTCCGCGCGCAGCCGCGGCCGGGGGGCGATCGCCCGTGTACCTCGAGCCGCGCGGCGCGTTCGTCAGGGTTGGCGGCGCGTGACCGGCTGCCTGCCGGCGGCAAGCAGGTCGTAGGCCTGGAGGCGCATCGGCGCCGGGAAGTCGTGGTCGCTGTCGGGGTGCTCCACGATCAGGCGGTCGCCCCTGTCGTGCAGGGCATACACGGCACGCGCGGCCTTCGCGAGGCGATCCACGCTTGCCGCGCGGAAGTTGGCGTCGCGCGCCGGTGCGCTGAGCAGGCACGTGCGCGGCGCGATCACCGCGATCACTTCGGCAAAGTCGAAGGGGATCTGCTCCAGCCGCCCGGCGTACTCCAGCAGCCGGGGCATGTAGCGCAGCTGGCACCAGCCGCGCTCGCGCTGCCAGACCTTCGGGTCCCCGCCGTAGTAGTCGGTGAAGAGATCGAGCCCGCAGCTCGAGACGACGACGCGGATGCGATCGTCGAACGCGGCAGTGAACACCGCGTTGTGGCCGCCGAGCGAATGGCCGATGGCGCCAACGCCGCCACGCGCGACGAACGGCAGCGAGTCGAGCAGGTCGATGCCGCGCCTGTTGTCGTGGATCGCCTTCATCGTGCCGCTCGCATAACCGAGCGCCCGCACGTCGGGCTGGTACGCCGCCAGGAGCGGATAGGACGGCGCGAATGCCACGAAACCGCGCTCGGCAAGTTCGGCGGCATAGGCGCGATTGGGACGCCCGCCGAGGCCAGCGACCACGTCGTAGCCAATCCGGTCGTCGGTGGGGTGGAGGCACAGCACGGCGTGAGCTGCCTGTCCCGGGGCCAGCGCGCGCTTGGGCACGAGCAGGTAGGCGGGCGTGTGGACGCCGGGGTCGGCCTCGTACGTGATCGCGCGCCTGACGTACGTGCCGCAGTCCACCTCGGACACCACGACGAAAGGCGGCGGGGCATCGGGCCGCGGCGGCAGCGGACCCATCACGTCCTGCATGCCGCGGAGGATCTCCGCGCGCCGCGACGTCCATTCGCGCACGGATGTCGCGCGCCCCACCGAGCCATCGGCGTCCCGGTACTGCAACAGGTCGAGCCGGTCGAGGCGGGGCGGTGGCATGCGCTGCCCGCGAGACGGCGTCGCCGACGTGAGCATCGCGATGGCGCCGCCGACTCGAGCAAGGAACGAACGGCGCGTGCGGCGCGTGTGCATGAGGGCAGTGGACCCGATGCGACCCGCCCGGTCAAGCCCCGGGGCAGGGCGCGCGCCCGCGGTGTCGCCCATGTACGATGCGGGCATGCCCGCCGACCCGCGCAGCCACCTGTCCATGCTCCGGTCGTACACGCCTGCCGACGCGCTGACGATTGCCAATGCAGCCTGCGGCACGGTGGCCATCTTCCTGTGCCTCGAGTACCTGCTCGATCGACAGGTCCGCTACGTGTGGATGGCGTTTGCGCTGCTGCCGCTCGCGCTTGCCTGCGACGTGCTCGACGGCCTCGTCGCGCGGCTCGACAGGCGGCGGCAGTCGCACCTCGGTGCGGACCTCGATTCGCTCGCCGACGTGATCTCGTTCGGTGTCGCGCCGGCCGTGCTCGGTTACACCCTGGGCCTGCGCGGCGGATGGGACATGCTCGTGCTCACGTACTTCGTCGTCTGCGGCGTCAGCCGCCTCGCGCGCTTCAACGCCACGACCGCGACGCTCACCGACGCGAGCACGGGCAAGGTCGCCTACTTCGAGGGCACGCCCATCCCGACGAGCATCCTGCTGGTGGCGCTGCTGGCCCTGGCGACGTGGCTCGGCCACGTCCACGACGACATCTGGCTCGGTTCCCTGCGCCTCGGGCCCGCGACGTTGCACCCGCTCGTCCTGATCTTCGCGGTGAGCGGCAGCGCGATGATCAGCGCAACCCTGCGAATCCCGAAGCCGTAGCGGGAGGCTCGCCGTCGCCTACTTCGGCAGCGCGAACGCGACGATCCGGCTGCCCGACGGTCGGCCCGACTTGCCGCCGCCGGCGGAGATGACGACGTATTGCCGGCCATCGGCCATGTACGTGCTCGGGGTGGCCGCACCGCTGAAGGGGAGCGACGCCTTCCACAACAGCGCGCCCGTCCGGCGATCGAAGGCGCGAAACGTCTCGTCGGCCGTTGCCCCGATGAAGATGAGACCGCCCGCCGTGACGACCGGGCCACCGTAGTTCTCGGTGCCCGTCGGCGGGATTCCGCGCGCGGTCAGTTCCGGGTACTCGCCGAGCGTGACCTTCCACCGCAACTCGCCCGTGTTCATGTCCACGGCGTTCAGCGTGCCCCATGGCGGAGCGATCGCCGGGTAGCCCTCGCGATCGAACCACCGCCGGAACCCCGCAAACACATAAGGCGGTTCTTCCGCGTCGGCCTCGTCGTCCTGCCGCGCGCCGGCAGGTCGGGACGCCGGCGGCGGTTCGTCGCCGAACAGGAACTCCACGATGGCCCGCCGCTGGCGCTCGGGCAGGTCCTCGAACGGGGGCATGCGCCCGCCGCCCTCGTCGATCACCTTGGCGACGTGCCCGGGCGTACGGGAGCCCTTCAGCGCGTCGAGCGGCGGCATGCCGCCCTGCGGGTCGCCGCGCCTGTCGGCGCCGTGGCAGGCGGCGCAGTGCGTCAGGTACTGACGCTCGCCGAGCGACAGGCGTGAGCCGTCGCTCCGCCGCGTCGGGATCAGCTGGTAGAGCCACGGGATCTCGTTCACGTTCGCGTAGAGGATCCCGTCCGGATCGACGGCCGCGCCGCCCCATTCGAATCCGCCATCGAAGCCCGGGAAGAGGATCGTCTCCTCGGTGCTCGGCGGCGGCATCGCGCCGAGGTTGCCGGACCGCGCGAGCCGCTCGGATGTCAGCAGCTGCGCCATCGGCGAGATCGTCGACACGTCGGCCTCGGTGTAGCGCTGCCGCATCAGCGGTGCCGGTTTCTCGGGATACGGCTGCGTGGGCCACACCTTCACGCCCGGCAGGCGCGACGGCGTCGTCGGCCGTTCGTGGATCGGCCAGAGCGGCGCACCGGTGACGCGATCGAAGGCAAACAGCAGGCCGTGCTTGGTCCCCTGCGCCACGGCGTCGATGCGCCGGCCCTCGTGCGTCACCGTGAGCAGTGTCGGCGGCGCGGGCAGGTCGAGATCCCACAGATCGTGATGGACGATCTGGTAGTGCCAGATGCGGCGGCCGGTACTGGCGTCGAGCGCGATGATGGAATTGGCAAACAGGTTCTTGCCGTAGCGGTCACCGCCCCAGAAGTCCGGACCCGCGGTCTCGGTCGAGACGTAGACGATGCCGCGGGCTTCGTCCACCGAGTGCCCGGACCAGTCGGACGCGCCGCCAGCGGTCTTCCACGCATCGGGGGGCCATGTCTCGTAGCCGTCCTCGCCGGGGCGCGGGATGGTGCGGAACGTCCAGCGCAACTGGCCGGTGCGCACGTCGAATGCGCGAATCGCACCCGAGACGTGCTCCGGAATCAGCCCGCCGACGATGAGCAGGTCCTTGTAGACGACGCCCGGCGTGTTGAGGCGCACCGACGGCAGTCCCGACGTGCCGAGCCCGCGTCCGAGGTGGATCGACCCGTTGTCGCCGAACGTGCGCACGGGCTTCCCTGTTGCCGCGTCGATCGCGTAGAGCCACGTGTTGGCCGACGTGAAGATCCGCCGGTCCGGGCCGTCGGCCCAGTACGCCAGCCCACGCTGGCGGTTGCCCACCGGCTCGTCGCGCTCGCTCCGGGGATCGAAGCGCCACAACTCCCGGCCCGTCGCCGCATCGAGCGCGATCAGGTGCCGCGCCGGTGAGGCCGTGTACAACACGCCGTCCACGATGAGGTTGTTCGTCTGGAACTCACGGCCGCCGGCCGCGCCGGCCGGCGTGGGGTCGTTCGTGTCGTAGGTCCACGCCACCTCGAGTCGCGCGACGTTCTGCGTGGTGATCTCGTCGAGCGTCGAGTAGTGGGTGGTGCCCTTGTCGCCGAGGTACGACGCCCAGTCGCGCCCGGCACCCATTGTCGTCGTCGGCGCAGGGGCACACGCGGCGTGCGCCACGGCCAGCAGGAGCGGGACGATGCGGAAGGGGTTCACCGGGCGTCACTATAGCGGACCTTCCCGTGAGTCCGTCCCGTACCATAGCGATGCGTGACTTTCTGGCAAGCCATCATCCTGGGCCTCGTCGAGGGCCTCACCGAGTACCTCCCCGTCAGTTCCACCGCGCACCTGCTGGTGACGCAACGCCTGCTCGGCATCGGGGCCGACGAGGCGGCGCACGCCTACGCCATTGCCATCCAGGGCGGTGCGATTGCCGCGGTGATGGTGCTCTACCGCCGCCGGCTGCTGCAGGTCGCGCACGGGCTCCTCGGACGCGATGCGGCGGGGCGGCACCTGGCCATTGCGCTCGTGCTGGCGTTCGTGCCGGCGGCGACCGTCGGCTTCCTCTTCGAGGACACGATCGAGGCCGTGCTGTTCGGCCCACTGCCAATCGCGGCAGCCTGGGCGGCCGGCGGCATCCTGATGCTCGTCGTGGCGCCGCGGACGGCACGCGCCGGCAGGGCGCTCGAGGCGATCACATGGCAGGGCGCGCTGCTCGTGGGCCTGTGCCAGTGCGCGGCGCTGTGGCCCGGCGTCAGCCGCAGCCTGGCCACGATCATGGGCGGGCTGGCAGCGGGCCTCTCGCTCGTCGCCGCGGTGGAATTCTCGTTCCTGCTCGGCCTGCTCACGCTCGGCGCCGCGACGGCCTACAAGGCCCTCGACAGCGGCGCGGTGATGCTCGAGGCGTACGGACCGCTGACGATCCTCGTCGGCTTCGTCGCGGCCTGGCTGTCGGCGATGGTCTCGGTGCGCTGGATGGTGAGCTGGCTGCAGCAGCACGGGCTTGCCGTCTTCGGGTGGTGGCGGCTCGCGGCCGCCGCCGTGGTGCTGGTGCTGGTGGCGCGCGGCGTATTGTGAGGGGGGAGCGTCGACCTGAAGGTCGACGCCTACGAATCGATCCTACGAATCGATCCCACGAATCGATCTCACGAATCGATCCCACCAAGGCTCTTGTAGACCTGCACCACGCGAACGAACACGGCGGCTTCCGCCTGCGCGATCGCATCCTCGGCGGCAAGTTGCGTGCGCTCGGCATCGAGCAGCGAGAGGAAGTCCGCGAACCCCTCGCGGAAGCGGACGCGCGCAATCTGCGCGGCGCGTGCGCTCTCGCGCGCCTGGTCGGCGAGCCGTACGAGCCGGGCCTGTTCCTCGCGGTAGGCCACGAGCGCGTTCTCCGTCTCTTCGAGCGCGAGCAGCACGGCCTGTTCGTAGGCGGCAAGCAACTCGCGCGTCGCGGCCTCGGCGCCCCTCAGGCGCGCGCGGGCGCTGCCGAGGTCGAAGCCTGCCCACTGGAGCGACGGCGTGACCGACCACATGCGCGACTCGCTGCGCCCGAACAGGCTGCCGCGACCGGCCAGCAACCCCAGTGCGCCGGAGATCGAGATGCGCGGGTAGAGCTCCGCCGCCGCGACACCCTCACGCGCGGCCGCGGCAGCAAGCCGCCGCTCCGCCGCGCGCACGTCGGGACGACGCCGCAGCAGCTGCGACACGTCGCCAAGTGACAGCACCTTGGCCAGGACCGGATACGGCCGGGGCTGCAGGTCGAGTGCCAGCGCACCGGGGCGCACACCGGTGAGCACGGCCAGGCGATGCAGGCGCGTCATGGCCGCGGACCGCAGCGGCGGCACGCTCGCCTCGATGGCCGCCACCCGTGCGGCCGCGCTCGCGACGTCCTGCTCCTCGCCGAGCCCCGCATCCCGGCGCACCTCGGTCAGGCGCAGGGTCTCGCGCTGGTTGACGAGGCTGCGCTCGGCCACCTCCAGCTGGCGTTGCAGGCCGCGCAGCGTGAAGTACTCGCGAGCGACTTCCGCGGCGACGATCACGCGCACGTCCTCGACCGACGCCTCGAGCGCCTGCGCCTCGGCACCCGCCGCCTCCATGGCCGCGCGGACGCGACCGAACAGGTCCACTTCCCAGAACGCGTCGAGCGTCGCGCGAAACGTGCTCGTGCGCACCGGTTCGTCGGTGAAGCCGGGCACGGCCTGCTCGCGGCGATCCACCGCCGCGTTCGCGGTCACGATCGGGAAGCGATCGCGTCGGACGTCGTCCAGCAGCGCCCGCGCCTGGTCCACGCGGGCCACGGCGGCCACGACGTCGAGGTTGGCGCCGAGTGCCGCGTCCTGCAGGGCGTCGAGCACCGGGTCGTCAAACTGGCGCCACCAGTGGTGGTCGTACTCCCCGGTGTCGAACGTCTCGGGCGAGGCCTGCGTCAGCGCCGCCGGTGCGGTCGCAGGCGCCACATGGACGCGCCGCACGCCGCAGGCTGCCGCGACCGTCGCAAGCAGCACGAGCACGAGAACCGATATCCACCGCGTACGCATCACGCTCCCTCCGCAGCCGACGAGACGTCGGGACCTCTCGCCGCCTCGGCTCTGGCCCGGCCACCGAACCACGAGACGATGCGACCGACGTAGACGAAGAACACCGGCGTCAGGGCGAGCCCGAACACGGTGACGCCGACCATGCCCGCGAACACGGTCACGCCCATGGCGCGCCGGATCTCGGCGCCGGCGCCCGTCGAGATGACGAGCGGGATCACGCCCATGATGAAGGCCGCCGACGTCATGAGCACCGGACGGAGCCGCACGCGGCATGCGTCGAGCACGGCCTGCACCGGTGCTTCGCCGTCGTCCTGCCGCTGCCGGGCGAACTCCACGATCAGGATGGCGTTCTTGCAGGCGAGCGCCGCGAGCACGAGGAAGCTGACCTGCGTGAAGACGTTGGTGTCGCCACCTGTGAGCCAGACGCCCGCGATCGCGGACGACAGCGTCATGGGCACGATCAGGATCACGCTGAACGGCAGCGACCAGCTCTCGTACTGCGCCGCGAGCACGACGTAGACGAGCAGCACGCACAGCGGGAAGATCCACACCATCGTGTTGCCGGCGACGGCCTCCTGGTAGGCGAGCTCGGTCCACTCGAACGCGAACCCGTGCGGCAACTGCTCCCGCAGGATCCGCACGATCGCGTCCTGGGCCTGCCCCGAGCTGAAGCCGGGCGCCGGCGCGCCGTTGATCTCCGCGGCGGGGAAGCCGTTGTAGTGCATCACCTGGTCTGGCCCGTGCCCGCGCGAGACCGTGACGAGCGAACCGAGCGGCACCATCTGGCCCGTCGTCGATCGCGTCTCGAGCCGCGCGATCTGTTCGGGCTGCAACCGGAACTCCTGCTCGGCCTGCACGTTCACCTGGTACGTGCGCCCGAACTTGTTGAAGTCGTTGACGTACACCGACCCGAGGTAC
Source organism: uncultured Luteitalea sp. (assembly GCA_934541105.1). Taxonomy (GTDB): domain Bacteria; phylum Acidobacteriota; class Vicinamibacteria; order Vicinamibacterales; family Vicinamibacteraceae; genus Luteitalea. The sequence continues at coordinate 89,702 of CAKTDA010000005.1, forward strand.
GCCTGGAGCGTCTCGAACACGTGGGTGATCGGCACGCCATACGTCTTGGCGCGCTCGCGATCCACCTCGGCGTCGATCTGCGGCACGTTGACCTGGAAGCTCGAGAGCAGGCCCGCCAGTTCCGGTCGGCCGCGCGCCTTGTCGAGGCTTGCCTGCACCTGTCGGTACAGGTCCTCGAAGCCGGCACCACCGCGGTCCTCGACGTACAGCTTGAAGCCGCCCACCGAACCGAGGCCCGCCACGGGCGGCGGCGGGAAGATCGCCACAAACGCATCCTGGATGCCCGCGAACTGGCCGTTCAGCTCCTGCACGATGCGATCGGCCGTGAGTCCCTCATGGGCGCGCTCGTCGGCGTCCTTCAGCATCACGAACGCGATGCCGGCGTTCGATGCGTTCACGAAGCCGTTGATCGAGAGGCCCGGGAACGAGATGACGCTCTTGACGCCCCTGTGCTCCAGCGCGGCCGCCGACATGCGGCCGATGACGGCGTCGGTGCGATCGAGGGTGGCGGCATCGGGCAACTGCGCGAACGCGACGAGGTAGTCCTTGTCCTGCGGCGGCACGAACCCGGCCGGCACGCGCGAGAACCCGACCGCGGTCAGTGCCAGCAGGCCGCCATACAGCACCAGCACCGCGATGCCGACCCGCAGCACGCGCGCCACGCCGCGCGTGTACCCGAGCGAGGCGCGGGCGAACACGCGGTTGAAGCGCACGAAGAACCACCCGAACAGCCGATCGGTCACGCGTTGCACGGCGTCGCGGGGCGCACCGTGCGGGCGCAGGAGGCGAGACGCCAGCGCCGGGCTGAGCGTGAGCGAGTTGAATGCCGAGATCACCGTGGAGATCGCGATCGTCAGCGCGAACTGGCGGTAGAACTGCCCGGTCAGGCCGCTCACGAAGGCGGTCGGCACGAAGACGGCGCACAGCACGAGCGCGATCGCGATGATCGGCCCCGAGACTTCCGCCATCGCCTTGTGGGTCGCCTCGCGCGGCGAGAGCCCGAGCTCGATGTGGCGCTCCACGTTCTCCACCACCACGATGGCGTCGTCCACGACGATGCCGATGGCGAGCACGAGGCCGAAGAGCGAGAGCGTGTTGAGCGAGAAGCCGAGGCCCAGCATGACGGCGAACGTGCCGACGAGCGAGACCGGCACGGCAACGAGCGGGATGATCGACGCACGCCACGTCTGGAGGAACACCAGCACGACGATCACGACGAGCACGATCGCCTCGAACAGCGTCGTCACCACCGCGTCGATCGACTTGCGGACGTAGGTCGTCGGGTCGTACTCGATGCGGTACTCGACGCCTTCCGGAAACGACTCCTGCAGCGCCGCCATGCGCGCGCGCACGTCGGCCGACGCCTGCAGCGCGTTCGACCCCGGTCGCTGGGCGATGCCGATGCCCACCGCGGGCTTGTTGTCGAGCAGGCTGCGCAGCGCGTAGCGGCTCGAGCCGAGCTCGACGCGCCCGACGTCGCTCACGCGGGTGATCTGGCCGTCCGGCGTGGCGCGGACGACGATCGCGGAGAACTCCTCCTCCGTGCTGAGCCGTCCCCTGGCATTGACGAGGAGCTGGATCGTGGCGTCGTTGGGCGCCGGCGGCGCGCCGAGCACGCCCGCCGCCACCTGCACGTTCTGCTCGCGGATGGCGCGCACCACGTCGGTGGCCGTGAGCTCTCGTGCCGCCAGGCGGTCCGGATCCAGCCACACGCGCATGCTGTACTCGCCGGCGCCGAAGATCTGCACGCTGCCGACGCCTTCGATCCGCGCGAGTTCGTCCTTCACCTGCAGGTGCGCCAGGTTCGACAGGTACAGCATGTCGTAGCGCTGGTCCGGCGAGACCATGTGCACGACCATCATCAGGTCCGGTGACGCCTTCTCCGTGGTCACGCCGATGCGCTGCACCTCCGGCGGCAGCCGCGGCAGCGCCTGGGCCACGCGGTTCTGCACCTGCACCTGCGCCTTGTCCAGGTCGGTGCCGAGCGCGAAGGTCACCGTCAGCGTCAGCAGGCCGTCGGACGTCGATTGCGAGAACATGTAGAGCATGCCCTCGACGCCGTTGATCTGCTGTTCGAGCGGCGCGGCCACGGTCTCGGCAATCGTGCGCGGATTGGCGCCCGGGTACGTCCCGTGAACGACGACGGTCGGGGGCACCACGCTGGGGTACTCGCTGACCGGCAGCACCACCAGCGAGAGCGCGCCCGCAATCGTGATCAGGAGTGACAGGACGGCCGCGAAGATGGGCCGATCGACGAAGAAGCGCGAGATGTTCATGGCGCCTCCTCGGCGGCCTGTTCGGCGCGCACCTTCGTGCCAGGACGCACCCGCTGCTGGCCATTGACCACGACCACCGCACCGGGCTCGAGCCCGCTGCGCACGACGCGGAGGCCGTCCACGATCGGTCCGAGCTCGATCGGGTTCGACACGACGACGCCGTTTGCGTCCAGCGTGTAGACGCAGCGCTTGTCGAGGTCGGTGCCCACGGCGCGGTCCTCCACCAGCGTCGCGCGGTAGGCACGCCGGCCGGGCATCCGCACCCTGACGAACAGCCCCGGCGTCAGGACGCCATCCGGGTTGTCGAAGAGTGCCCGGGCGCGAATGGTGCCCGTCGTCGGATCGAGCTGGTTGTCGAGGAAGTGCAGCCGTCCCTCACGTTCGACGTCCTCGTCTCCGGCGAGGGCCAGACGGACCGGCAACCGGCCCGGCCGCCGCAGGCCCCGGCTCCTGGCCTCGGCCGTGTGCTTGAGGAAGGTCCGTTCGTCGGCGTCGAACGTCGCGTAGATCGGATCGAGCGAGACCACGGTGGCCAACAGCGTGGCTTCACCCGGACCGCTCGACACGAGGTTGCCCTCGGTGACGATTGCGCGACCCACCCGTCCGGCAATCGGCGCCACGACCCGGGTGAACTCCAGGTTCAGTTCCGCCGCCCGCAGGGCTGCTTCCATGGCAGCGACCTGCGCGGCCGATTCGTCGGCGAAGGCGGCACGCCGCTCCAGTTCCTCGCCGGCCATGGCGTTCTCGCTCGCCAGCCGCCTGGCCCGCGCCAGTTCGGAATCGGCGCGCTCCTGCGTGGCGCGTGCACGCTGCAGTTCGGCGCGCAGGCGGTCCACTTCGGCCTGGAAGGGCCGTGCATCGATCTGGAAGAGGAGGTCGCCCTTGCGGACGAGGGCGCCCTCGCGGAACGAGACGCGCGACACGTAGCCCGAGACGCGCGGCCGCACCTCGGCGGTGTTCACTGCCTCGAGCCGACCCGTGAACTCGTCCCACTCCGTGATCTCACGGGCGATCGCGTGTGCGACCGTCACGGTGGGCGGTAGCGGGGGAGCCGGCTGGGCCGACGAACTCGTGCAGCCGGCCAGCGCCATGCCGGCCGCCAGCGTCAGGGCGAGGGCGATGGCGCGCCGGAGCCAGCGCAGGATCCGCGGGTTCCCGTCGTGAAGGGAAGTGGTTACGTATGAGGGCTGGAAGGACAGCAACATGGCCCGACCAGCATCGCGCCGGGGCGAGGCCCGGACAATCGGGCAGAGGACCCACCTGGATCCCCGGCAGATGGCGCAGGCGCGCCCCGACCGTCGGGCCCAGGAGGCGATTGGCCATTCGGCCAATACCGGGCTCGATCCGACAGCCCATCGTCATGCGCGGCCCCCTCCCTCATAATCGGGAACGAACGGAGAGACGACCATGGATGTGCTGACCAATGCCGGCCCTCTCACGATCGACAGCGAGCCCGTCGCCCGGCTGTCGCTGCGCGACCGCGTCGCCGACCTGAGGCAGGCGCTCGACCGCGCCGTCGATGCGCGCCGCCGCGCCGAGTGCATGGCGCACATCCAGAACGACGCCGTGCAGCTTGCGCTCGACCTGCTCGTCACCGGCGAGGACATCGAGGGGTACTTCAAGGGCTTCATCAAGTCGCTCGTCGAGAACTGCGACAGCCATGCGTGTGGCGTCTGGCTGCTCGACGAGGCTGGCGAGTGCTGCGACATGTGGATGGCCTACATCGGTGGGGCCTTCCACACGGTCGGCAGCGAGGGCTGGGCCGGGCTCGCGATGCCGCGGGTGGCCATGGCCGGGCACCTGCACGGCTACGCGCCGGGCTGGCGCCACACGATCGAGTATGTCGGCGACGATGCGCGCCTGCCCGATGCCGTCCGGCGTTTCAGCGAGGAGTCCGGCGTCGCCTCCATCCTCGCCGCGCCGCTCGTGCTGGGCCCGACGACGCTCGGCTGGATTGCCCTCGCAACGGCGCAGTCAGGCGACTGCTCCACGTGGCGCCACGCCGTGATCGACGCGACGGCCCGCCAGGCGACGCTGGCCCTCCACCAGAGCCGGCAGGCCGAGCGCAGCCGCGTCGAAGCACGACGACAGGCGATGCTCGAGGAACGCAACCGCATCGCGCGCGACATTCACGACACGCTGACGCAGGGGTTTGCGGCCATCCTGATGCAGTTGCAGGGCGCCCAGCGCGCGGCGCCCGACCTCCCCCCGCAGGTCGGGCGCAGCATCGAGACCGCCGTGGACCTGGCGCGCTCCCACATGGTCGAGGCGCGGCGGTCGGTGGGCGCACTGCGTCCGCGCGCGGCAAGCGATGCCGACCTCGGGGCCCTGCTGACGCAGATGGTCACGCTCGTGCGCCGGACGACGGCGATTCCAATCGAGCTGAAGGTGGACGACCTGCCCTGCATGGGCGGCCTCGAACGCGAGGTCCTCGGCATCGCGCAGGAGGCGTTGACAAACGCGGTGCGGCACGCGCGCGCCAGGCACATCACCGTGCGCGCGGCGTCGGCGCGCGGCGTCAACCTGCGGCTCTCGGTTGCCGACGACGGTCGCGGAATCGCGGAGGACCGGGACACCTGGGGGTTCGGCCTGACGAGCATGCAGGAGCGCGCGGACCGCATGGGCGCCGATCTGACGATCGTCACGGCCCCGCGCGCAGGCACCGACGTGGTGCTGGCCTGGGATCCGCCGTCCTTTTCCATTCCGGGAGCGCGCCATGCCGCCGGGTGAGCTGGCGGCCGTGCCGGTTGCTGCCGCGACGCGGCGCGCGCGGGTGCTGATCGTGGACGATCACGCGCTGCTGCGGACCGGCGTGGCCAACATCATCGATCAGGAGTCCGACCTGGAAGTGGTCGCCGAGGCCGCCAACGGCCTCGAAGGCGTGGAGGCGTTCGAGCGGTATCGTCCCGACGTCGTGCTGCTCGACCTGCGCATGCCGGCGATGGAAGGCGTCGAGGCGATCCGCCGCATGCGGGACCTCGACCCGCAGGCGCGCGTGATCGTCCTCACGACCTACGATTCGGACGAGGACATCGCGCGGGCGCTGACCGGCGGGGCCAAGGCCTACGTGCTGAAGGACATTGCCGCCGACGCGCTGATCACCTGCATCCACGAAGTGCTCGGGGGGCGCACCTACCTGGCGCCGGCCGCGGCTGCCAAGCTCGCCGAGCGGGTGACGCGCGTGCAGTTGACACCGCGCGAGCTCGCCACGCTGCGATCGATGGCCGACGGGAAGAGCAACAAGGAGATTGCCGTCGAGCTCGGAATCAGCGAGCGGACGGTCAAGGCGCATCTCGGGCACCTGTTCGAGAAGCTCGGGGTGACGAGCCGCACCGAGGCCGTGAAGGTCGGCACCCGGCGCGGCCTCATCCGGCTCGACTGACTACCAGATCTTCACGCGCTCTTCGGGGGCCAGGTACAGGGCGTCCTCCGGCTTCACGTCGAACGCCGTATACCACGCGTCCATGTTCCGGACGACGCCGTTCGTGCGGTACTCGGGCATCGAGTGCGGATCGGTCACCAGACGCTGACGCGTGTCGTCCTCGCGCGCCATCGCCCGCCACACCTGCGCCCAGGCGAGGAAAAAGCGCTGGTCGCCCGTGTAGCCGTCGATGACAGGCGCCTCGCGGCCGTCGAGTGAGAGCTTGTACGCCGTGTACGCCATCGTCAGGCCGCCGAGATCGCCGATGTTCTCGCCCATCGTCAGCTGGCCATTGATGCAGCCGTTCGGCACGGGGCAGTACGCGCTGTACTGGGTGCCGAGCCGCTCGGTGGCCGCCTTGAACTTCGCGTCGGTCTCGGGTGTCCACCAGTTGCGCGTGCGCCCGGCCTCGTCGAATGCCCGACCCTGATCGTCGAAGCCGTGACCGATCTCGTGGCCGATCACGGCGCCGATGGCACCGTAGTTGACCGCCGGATCCGCGTGGACGTCGAAGAACGGCGGCTGCAGGATGGCTGCCGGGAACGTGATCTGGTTCATCAGCGGGTGGTAGTACGCGTTGACCTCCTGCGGGTTCATGCCCCACTCCTCGCGATCGACCGGTTCGCCGAGGCGCGCCACCTGCCGTTTCCATTCGAACAGTCGCGCGTTGACGACGTTCTCGAAGTGCCGGCCCTTCTCGATCGACAACGCGCCGTAGTCGCGCCACTTGGACGGGTACCCGACGCGCGGTTCGAACGTCGCGAGCTTCTTCAGTGCCTCGGCCCGCGTCGGCTCGTCCATCCATGGCAACTGCTTCAGACGCCCTTCGAGCGCCGCGCGGAGGTTGGCGACGAGCGCGTCCATCTCGGACTTGTGGCCCGGCGGGAAGAACTTCGCGACGTACACCTCGCCCACGCCCTCGCCGATGTTCTGGTCGAGCAGCGTGATGCCGCGCTTCCAGCGGTCGCGCTGCGCCTGCACGCCGCGCAGCGTCCTGCCGTAGAACTCGAAGTTCGCGTCGTCGAACGCCTTCGTCAGGTGCGCCGCGTTGTCGGAGGCAATGTGGAAGCGGAGGTAGGTCTTCCAGGCCTCGACCGGTTCGCGCGCCACGAGCGCGGCGCCATCGCGCACGGCGGTGTCGCCGTACGCCACGATGCGATCGAGCGTCGCGGGCAGGCCCAGGCCGGGCAGGATCACGTCCCAGTCGATGGCTGGGGCAAACGTCCTGAACGTCGCGTACGGCATGGCCTTGATCGCGCGCGGGACGTCGCGCAGGTCGGCCTGCGGCCAGTGCGCGCGGGCGATCTTCGTCTCGAGCGCGATGACCGTGTTTGCGGAGGCGGCCGGCGACGGGTCGCCGATGAGCTCGAAGATCCGCGTCACGTATGTCTCGTAGGCGTCGCGATACTTCCTGAAGTCATCGCCCTCCTTCAGGTAGTAGTCGCGATCGGGCATGCCGAGGCCGTCCTGGCCGGCCCACACGGCATAGCGCGACGGGTCGTCGGGGTCGGCTTCGATGCCGAGGCTGAACGGCGCGGTGAAGTCCGTGGTCGCCATCAGGGCGAGCAGGTCCTGCCTGTCGGCGACCGCGGCAATGCGATCGAGGTAGGGCTGGAGGGGACTGAGGCCGCGTGCCTCGATGGCGGCTTCGTCCATCCAGCTCGTGTACATGTCGCCGACCTTGGCGGCAGTCGATCCTGCGGACGGGTTGGACTTCGCGAGTTCGTCGAGCACCGTCCTCACGTCGCGCTCCGACTTGTCGCGGAGCGCATCGAACGCCCCGTAGCGCCCCTTGTCGGGGGGAATCTCGAAGGTCGCGAGCCAGCTGCCGTTGGCGTAGCGGAAGAAGTCGTCGCCCGGCTTCACGGCCTTGTCCATGTTTGCCGTGTCGAGGCCGAAGGTGCCGAGCGCGGGTGCTTCTGGTGCCGCGGCCGGCGTGGGCGCACTGCTGGAGCAGGCCGACAAGACGATGAGGGATGCCGACAGCAGGAGGGCTCGGTGCATGCACGGATCCTCGCATCGCACGGCGATTGGCCGCAACAGCAGCCTGGCGGGCGTGCGGCCGCGGGCCGCGCCCTACCAGCAGCGGGACCTCACCATCGATAATGCTCGCGCGCGGACGATGGGGACGCGCAGGCTCGGGAGGAGGAGCGTGGCTGGCAGACTTGCAGGCAGGCGGGCGTTGATCACGGCAGCAGGGCAGGGCATCGGGCGCGCGAGTGCCGAAGCCTTCGCGCGTGAAGGCGCACACGTCGTGGCCACCGACATCGACGCGCGGGTACTCGCCACGCTGACCGGCTGCGAGACGCGTCAGCTCGACGTCACCGATCCCGCCGCCATCACGGCGCTCACTGCCGATCTCGGCCCGATCGACGTGCTGTTCAACTGCGCCGGCGTCGTCCATGCCGGCACCATCCTCGAGTGCTCCGAGAGCGACTGGGCTCGCGCCATCGAGCTGAACGCCACCGCGCAGTTCCGGATGGTGCGCGCGGTGCTGCCCGGCATGCTCGCGCAGCAGCGGGGCTCGATCGTCAACATGTCGTCGGTCGCATCGAGCGTGACGGGCGTGCCGAACCGGTTCGCCTATGGCGCGAGCAAGGCCGCCGTGATCGGCCTGACGAAGTCGGTGGCCGCCGACTTCGTGGCACGCGGCATCCGCTGCAATGCCATCTGCCCCGGCACGGTGGAGTCACCGTCGCTCCGCGATCGCATCCGCGCGCAGGCCGAGGCCGGCGGCCAGGACGAGGCCGACGTGCTTGCGGCATTCCGCGCCCGCCAGCCCATGGGCCGCCTCGGCACGCCCGAAGAGATTGCGATGCTTGCCGTCCACCTCGCGTCCGACGAGTCGTCCTTCACCACCGGCGCGATCTACGTCGTGGACGGCGGCTGGACGACGTAGGAGACGTCGCGGTCAATACTTCAACGCCACGGCCTCCGGATCGACGTAGTCCGCGGCGCGCTTGTAGCGCGCGACGTCATCGGGGGCGCCGATGGCCTTGGCGGGGTTGTCCGACAGCTTCACGAGGCCGCGGCCGGCGGCGCGTGTCGGCTTGATCACGAGCGACATCGGCCCGAACCACAGCCCGTCGTGCACGGTGTTGTCGAGCAGGTCGTTCGTGAGGCCGGTGCCCCATCCGTGGCTGACGCGGATGCGATCGCCGAAGCGGTCCTGCGCATCGAGCATCATCGGCAGGTCGAGGGCGTCGCTTGCGACGAGCATCTTCTCGCGCGGGTCGGCGCCGACCCGCTGGTACGCCTCGATGACCAGCTCGGCAAACGCACCAAGGTCGCCCGAGTCCCAGCGGAATCCCTTCCAGCGGCGGAGGTCATCGTCCGAGACCACGCGGAAGAAGAACGCGCTGCCGAACGTATCGGGCAGGAAGATCGACAGGCCCCACCCGTACTGCTCCCACCAGTCGTCGATCACTCGCCGCTGCGCGGCGCTCAGCCACGCAGGGTCGGACTCGCCCGCATCGAGCATGCCGGCAATGACCATGGGCAGTTCGTGCGCCGACGTGCCCATCGGCACGAGTCCTGCCGCCATGGCCGCGTACGTGTTCGACGACCCCAGGAACTGCCCCTCGAACGCGCCGTCGTTCAGTTCGTCGCGGAGGGTCTCGTCGAGAAAGAGCTGCCAGGCGGCGGCAAAACGACGACGTGTGCCGAAGTCCGAGAACACGACGTCACGGCGTGCCCGCAGCACGATCAGCTTGTCGCGCAGCCGCCGGATGCCCTGGGCGACGATGGCTGCGCGCTCGAAGGGCGAGAGCCGGCGCAGCAGCGTGCGGTAGTAGACCTCGTTGACGATCGACAGCGCCGTCGTCTCCCAGTAGGTGACGTCAGCCCACGGGCCGGAGAATTCCAGCTCGATCTGTTCGCCGCGGCGCGCGAGGTGATAGTCGGGCAGGCGAAGCGACCGCAGGTAGTCGAGGTAGCGCTCGTCGAACATCCGCTCCTGGTACTCGTTGGTGCCCCGGAGGTAGTGGAGTTCGCTGTTGGTGAACATCAACGCGCGGGCGTGATCGAGGTGCTCGCGCAGTTCCCCGAGGTCGATCACGTCGCCGAGCCGAGCGGCCGGAGTCCTGTTCCTGAACGAGAAGGTGACGTCCACCTGGCGGTACTTGCGCCAGATGAGCTGTCCCATCGTGAACTTGTAGAAGTCCGGCTCGAGTCGTGAGCCGACGATGGGACCGGTGAAGTCGAACACGAGGCGGCATCGTAGCATCGGGCGCACGAGCCCGTTGCCAGGCGGTGAATGCAGAAGAGCCCGCCGGGCGCGTGTCCCGACGGGCTCGTCTGTCAGCCCCCGCTCCTGCTGGTGTTACTGCTGGCGACGACGCAGGCGGACGCACCCGCCGGCAATCGCGAGGCCGAGCAGCGTGAGCGTTGTCGGCTCGGGCACATTGGGGTCTTCGGGATCGACGATGCCGCCATCTTCGGCGAAGGTCGCCGACAGGCCGCCGATGAACACGCCGCTGTCGAAGATGGTGTCCGAGGTGTCGGCAATCGCGATCTTCACGGTGTGCGTGCTCAGCAGAGGATCGAGCAGGCCGACGACCTTGAGCACGCGGGTCAGGCCGTTGTACTCGATGTCGTACAGGCCCGCGCCGACGGGATTGTCGATGAAGTTGGTCGGGTTGCCCGGCGTGTTGGAGATGAGATCGCCGTTGGGGAACTTCGCGTAGTTCACGCCATCGACGAAGAACCCGAAGATGTCCGTCACGCTCTGGGTCGGGAACTCGTCGGTGCCGAACACGAAGAACGCCTGGACGGCGTTGTTCTCCGGGGCCACTTCGAAGGTGAAGCTGATGAAGTTGGCGTCGTTGGTCACGTTCGTGCCGCCTGCCGACGCACTGAGGTCGCTGAGATCGTCGTCCCCGGCGGTTCCCAGGCTGCCGTCGAACTGGTTGACCGTGTTCGTCAGCGGCAGATTGGCGTTCCCGCTCGTGAGCAGCACGCCGTCCGGCAGTTCGAGCGTCGGCGACGAACCGGAACTCGGGGCCAGCACGAAGTTCGTGTAGGTGCCCGACTGGTTCGCGATGCCGACGAACGTCTGACCGCCGATGTTGCTGAGTCCGCTGCCGCCGCTCGCCTGGACGGCCGGAATCAGGATGTCGGCCTGATCGGTCGTGAGCGTGGTGATGATGGGCGCTGCGCTTGCCGTGGCCGCGCCGATGACGAGCGCTGCCGCGACGTGCAGGGCAGTGCCGGTTGCCGAAAGATGCTTCATACGTTCCCCCGCGAAATTGCAAGACTCCCGCGCAATCCAACCGATTGCCGAGACCGAGCCTGCATCGCTGCAAATGCCGAGCCTTCGGTACGCATCCGCTGAGTGGGATCGTTGCCGTCTCGTGCCCCAACAGCGCACTGGCGAGTTCCTCGGGAGCGCTACTAAAGGGCCGCCCCAGGGAGACATCAGCGCACGTGTTCCTTGCAGCTCACTCACTCCAAACGCGCAGCCGTGGGGGAACGAACAGGGCGCTTGTTCCTTCAGCCGAATACGGCGGTGACAGGCTTGCCGATGCCGTCCCTGGTCACGTAGACCGGCCGGCGTTCGACGGTGTAGGCCGTGTCGGGCGGGATGCCGAGGGCATGGAAGATCGTCGCGTGCAGGTGCTCGACGGGCACCGGATGCTCGATCGTCGTGCACGGACGCTCGTCGGCCGTGCGTCCGTAGACGAATCCCTTTTTCACGCCACCGCCGAAGAGCAGGATGGACCCCGCGGCCGTGAAGTGCCGATGCATGCCGTAGTGCCGCGGATCGCTCATGACGTCGGGCATGTCGATTGCCTGATCCTTGACCTCCCGGCCGACCTTGCCCTCGGTGACGGCATCACGCCCGAACTCGCTGGCGAGGATCACGAGCGTGCGATCGAGCAGGCCGCGCGCTTCGAGGTCGCGAACCAACTGGGCGACCGGCGCGTCGATCTGCTGCTTCATGGCCACGGTGCGCGAGTGGCCGTGTTCGTGCGTGTCCCAATAGAGGAACGGGATGTACTCGGACGTCACCTCGACGTAGCGGGCGCCGGCCTCGACGAGGCGCCTGGCGAGCAGGCAGCCGCGGCCGAAGCGGCCCGTGTCGTAGGCCTGCAGCGAGGCGGCCGGCTCGAGGGCGAGGTCGAACGCCTTCGCGGCAGGCGATCGGAGCAGCCTGTCGGCGCCCTCGAGCGCGCGGACGAGCGACTGTCGCTGGAAGTCGCTGCCGTATCGGTGGACCGGTTCTTCCGCGAGCAGTCGCTCGAACAGTTGTCGCCGGCTCTGGAACCGACCGGCGCCGAGTGACGGCGGCGGGCGCACGGCTGCCGCCGCGTCCTGGGGATCGACGATGAGGAACGGCCCGTGCTCGGTGCCGAGGAAGCCCGCCGTGTGAAAGGCTTTCAGCGTCCCGATCTCGCCGGCCCCTTCGACGGTCTGGCCGATGGTGATGAACGCGGGCATGTCGGCCTCGCGCGGGCCGAGCGTGCGCGAGATCGTGGCGCCGATGTGCGGCATGGCCATCGGCTGCGGCGGCACATAGCCCGTGTGCCAGTGGTACTGGTGCCGCGCGTGCAGGATGAAACCGAGGTCGGCGGCCTGGAATCCGCGGATCACCGTGCCGCGATCGATCACGGCCGCAATCCGTTCGAGCCCCTGCGTGAACTTGATGTCGTCCACGACGGTGTCGATCGCCGGGAACGTGCTCAGCACACGGTCGGTCGGCACGCCAGGGGCGTACGGCGTGTAGCGCTTGGGATCGAACGTCTCGGTCTGCGCCATGCCGCCGGCCATCCAGAGCACGATCACCGCGTCGGCCGTGGCCCGGCGCCTGCGGAACTCGCCCTGCGCGTGCACAAGCCCCGGCTCGCTGCCGGCAAGCGCCGCGAGCGTACCGGCCGCCGTCGCGCCGACGAACTGCCGGCGGGTCAACCGGGCGTGGATTCTCCGCTCCTCGGGTGTTGCTGCATCCTCGTGTTCGGCCATCGCGTGCCTCAGTAGATCAACTGGAATTCGGGCTTCATCAGCAGGGCCCACAACAGGTCGGCCACGCCGGTCCGCGACAGCCGGCCCGGACGATCGGGATCGGCGACCGCCGCTTCGGCGACCCGGCGCTCGGCGTCGGTTGGCCTGCGACCGAGCGCCTCGAGGAACAGGCGGTCCACGAGCGCGCGGGCGCTCCCGGCGCGCGCGGGCCCCGGGATCGGCAGGCCCGGTCGTGGTGGCCGGAGGCGTTCGACGTCGGGCTCGGCATCGAACACGAAGAAGCGCACGGCGGGATTGAGCGTGCCGCCAATCTCGGATCGCGGGTTGGCGACGTCCACGCGGCCACGGAAGCGGACGAAGTGCCGGCCCGCGATGTCGTACCGGAGCAGCGATGGCGCCTGCACGTGGAGCGTGTCGTCCTCGCCGTGTCGCGGGGCGTCGCCGCTGGCGGGCACGAGCGACGACAGCCGCGTGGTCGCGCCGTCCAGGTCGGTGAACACGGCGTCGGCCCACACCGGCCGCACGCGCTCGGGGACGTTCGATCCGGTGTCGTGCACGACGAGCCACAGCGCCTCGGCGCCGGAGACGTCGATGTCGAAACCTCGCGGCTTCGGGGCGCGTCCGGCAATCGCCGCGGTGAAGCGGCTGTAGACGTCCGGCTGCAGTTGGCCAGTCAGGCGTTGCGCCCCCCGTTCCAGCCACTCGGTCAACTGCGTGCCGTTCACAAGCTCGAGCGCCTGCGGCGTCGTCGCATCGCTGGCGCGCACCGATGTCACCTGGTCGCGAATGGGGCGGCCGAGGGCGCGCGTCAGTGCGGTGGACGCCGCCCGCCACTCGCGCGTGTAGATGCCATCGGTCACGGGGTCGGAGTCGGTGCGCAGCACGGCGGGTGCGTCGGCGCGAGCGCGCGTGCGGCTGCGCGACGGCGCTGGCGTCGGCACCGCGCGCGTGTTCCATTCGCCAGTCAGCACGCCAATGGCATCGGCGAACTGCTCGGCGGTGAGGCGCCGCACTTCGGGCCCGGCAAACACGTACCCGCGCGCCGCCGGTTCCGCCTGGCGCGGCACGGCCGCGAGCTGATAGGCCTTCGACGTCAGGATCGTCCCGATCAGGTGCTGCAGGTCGTAGTCGTGCTCGACAAAGTCGCTCGCCAGCCAGTCGAGCAGTTCGGGGCTCCACGGCTCGGTGCCCATCTCGTCCGAGTCGGCGACGATCCCGTGGCCGACGAGCCGTGTCCAGACGCGGTTCACGATCGTACGGGGCATGCGGCCATTGCGCGAGTCGGTGAACAGGCGGGCCGCCGCCGCCCGCCGGTCCCGGAGCTGATTGCTCCGCGGCGTGGCCTGGACCTGCGGAAACGGGAACGCGGGGATGGCGTATTCGTCTCGCGCGACGTCGCAGCGATAGAGCTGCAGGCGCGGCTCTGGTGAGAAGTACGCCGCGAGCCCGTAGGCGTCCTTCAGCTTCCATCGGCTCACGAAGCTGTCGTGGCAGGCGTTGCACTTCATGTTCACGCCGAGGAACACCTGCGCCGTGTTCTGCGATGCCTGCATCCAGGGCGTCACGGCCGCACTCGTCTCACCGCGCCAGTTCACGCCCACGAGGAAGCCCGCCGGGTCGTCCTTGCGGACCGGGTTGAGCAGCGCGCGCACGAACTCGTCGTACGGGCGGTTGCGCTGCAGCGCATCGATCAGCCACGGGGTGATGCTCGTGCGTCGGTCGGTCTCGGCGAAGTAGGAGACGTCGTCCTCGTTGCGCAGCAGGTCGTTCCAGAACGACATCCAGTGCTCGGCGTAGGCGCTGCGGTCGCGCAGCAACCGCGCGACGAGGCGCGCGCGCTTGTCGGGGGCCGGATCGGCAACGAAGGCCTCGATCTCCGCGGCTTCCGGCAGCAGCCCGCGCACGTCGAGGGAAACCCGACGGACGTACTGCGCATCGGGCACGACGTCCGGCGGTGTCGCGTGCCGCCCTGTCCGCACGAGGTACGCGGCGACGATGCGATCGACGGGCAGGACCCATCCGTCCCATGTCGGTGCGGGCAGCGCCGGCGCGGTGAGCGTGAAGGGGGCCTCCCACGGCTGCGGTGCGGGCGGAGACGTCGGTGTCGCACGGGCGCCCTCGTCGATCCACGCCCGCAGCAGCGCCACCGTCGCCGCGTCGAGCGGGTCCTCGTCCTTGGGCATCCGCGGCTCGGTCGCGCCGGTGACGCGATCGATGAAGAGGCTTGCGCCGCTCGCGCCGGGACGGATGAGCGGGCCGCTCCGGCCGCCCTCGAGCAGGTCGGCGTACGTCGCAACCGAGAACCCGCCCTTGCGTGTCTCGCCGTCGTGGCAGTCCTCGCAGTAGGCGACGAGCACCGGACGGATCTGCGTCTCGAAATCGATGCGTCCTGTCGCCGCGGGCGCGGCATCGGGCGACTGCGGGTCGGCCGCCGAGGCCTGTGGCGGCTGCGCCCGCAGCACGGCCACCGCAAGCCATACCGCGGAGCCAATCACGAGAGCTGGCCGGAGCATGGGGATGAGGGTACTCCCCCTGCCACGGAATCCTCACATCTGCGTCACAGCGCATCCACGTTCGGCACGTCAGATGAAGGCAGGAGGATGTGACGTGACCAAGAGAACCATCTGGGCGGCGCTGGCCCTCGCAGGCGCAACGGCGGCTGCCACGGCCTACTGGGGGGACCGCACCGACGCCGCGGCTCCGGCGTTCACCACCGCCGCGGTGACCCGTGGCGCGGTCGTGGACGTCGTCGCGGCGACGGGCACGCTGCAGCCGGTGAAGACCGTGGACGTCGGCAGCCAGGTGTCGGGCGCGATTGCGTCGCTGCACGCCGACTACAACGACCAGGTGCGCAAGGGGCAGGTCATCGCGCGGCTCGACCCGTCGCTCTTCCAGACGCAGGTCGAACAGGCCCGCGCCACGGTGCTGCGGCTGCAGGCCGACGTCGAGCGCTCGCGGGTGGAACTGACCGACGCGCGCCAGAAGCTCGCGCGCGCCGAGGCCCTCTCGCGCGAGCAGTTGCTCGCGTCGAGTGATCTCGACGTCGCCCGCACGACCGTGCTGCAGGCCGAAGCCGCGGTGAAGTCGGCGGAGGCGCAGGTCGTCCAGGCGCGTGCGTCGCTGAACCAGGTGCAGGTCAACCTCGGGCACACGACGATCACCGCGCCCATCGACGGCATCGTCGTCTCCCGGAGCGTGGACGTCGGCCAGACCGTGGCGGCCAGCATGCAGGCACCGACGCTGTTCGTGCTCGCGGGCGACCTGGCGCAGATGCAGGTGAACGCGAGCGTTGACGAGTCCGACATCGGGCGCATCGCCGCAGGGCAGCCCGTGACGTTCACGGTTGACGCCTATCCCGGCGACACCTTCAGCGGCACCGTGCGCCAGGTGCGGCTGGAGCCCGTCGTGACGCAGAACGTCGTCAGCTACGTGACCGTGATCGACGTCGCCAACCCGGACCACAAGCTGAAGCCGGGCATGACGGCCGGCGTGTCGATCGAGGTGGCTCGCGCCGACGACGTGCTGCGGGTGCCCACCGCCGCGTTCCGGTTCCGCGGTCCCGAGGGTGCGGACACCGACGGGCCCGGCGCGACGGAGGGGCCAACCGTGTGGGTCCAGCGGCCGGAGGGACTGTCGCGCGTGCCGGTCACGCTCGGCATCTCGGACGGCACGACGACGGCCGTGACGAGTGGGGCGCTCGACGAGGACGCACGGGTCGTCACGGGAGCGACGGCCGTGTCCGCGTCAGCAAGCACGACATCGAGCTCGCCGCTGATTCCGCAGCGTCCCGGTCGGGCACGCAGCGGACAGGCAGGTGCCGGGGCATCCGGAGGTGCGCGATGAACGCGGCAATCGCGGTCGAACAGCTCGTGAAGACCTATACCGTCGGCGAGAGTGCCGTGCAGGCATTGCGCGGCGTCACGCTCGACGTCCAGCCCGGCGAGTTCGTCGCGCTGACGGGACCGTCGGGGTCGGGCAAGTCCACGTTCATGCACCTGCTCGGCTGCCTGGACCGGCCGACGAGCGGGGTGTATCGGCTCAACGGACGCGACGTCTCGTCGCTCGACGGCCGTGCCCTCGCGGCGGTGCGCAATCGCGAGATCGGCTTCGTGTTCCAGGGCTTCAACCTGCTGCCCCGCACGTCGGCGCTCGAGAACGTCGAGTTGCCGATGCTGTATGGCCAGGCGGTGCCGGCGCGCGAGCGGCGTGAGCGTGCGGCTGCGGCCCTCGAAGCCGTCGGCCTCGGCGCGCGGCTCGACCACCACCCGAATCAGCTGTCGGGCGGGCAGCAGCAGCGTGTCGCGATTGCGCGCGCGCTCGTGAACCGCCCGTCCGTGCTGCTCGCCGACGAGCCGACGGGCAACCTCGACACGCGGACGAGCATCGAGGTGATGGGCATCTTCCAGCGGCTGAACGCGGATGGCCTCACCGTGCTGCTCGTCACGCACGAGCCCGACATCGCGGAGTACGCCACCCGCATCGTCGCCTTCCGCGACGGACGCGTGCGGGCCGATCGGCCGGTGACGGTCCGACGACGCGCCGAGACGGACCTGGCTGCGCTCGAGGCGCAGCCCGACGTCGAGGCACTGAGTGCATGAGGGAACCGACATGTCCATCCTGAACACGTTGATCGTCGCGGTGCGCGCGTTGCGCCGCAACACGCTCCGTACGGCGCTCACCGCGCTCGGCATGGTGATTGGCGTGGCCGCCGTGATCGTCATGGTCGCGATCGGCACCGGGGCCCGCGACTCGATCGAGTCGCAGATCCGGAACGCCGGCTCCAACATCGTCACGGTGAATGCGGGGGCCGGGATGGGGCCGGTGCGCGGCGGGCAGGGCGCCACGCGTACGCTGACCGCCGGCGACGCGCAGGCCATCCGCGCGCAGGTGCCGGGCGTGCGCTACATGTCGCCCGGGCTCAACCAGCGGACGCAGGTGATTGGCGCCGCCGGCAACTGGAACACGCAGGTGCAGGGCACGAGCGAGGAACTGCCGGCCATTCGCGCCTGGGCGCTGCAGTCTGGCGCGTACTTCACGCACGAGGACGTCACGCGGGCCACGAAGGTCGCGGTGCTCGGGTCGATGGCGCGCGACCAGTTGTTCGGCGTCGGCGTGGACCCGACGGGCGCGACGATCCGCATCGAGAACCAGCCGTTCCGGGTGCTCGGCGTCATGACGAGCAAGGGCCAGTCGGCGATGCCCGGGCAGGACCAGGACGACACGGTGCTCGTGCCGTACACGACCGTGCAGAAGAAGCTGCAGGGCGTGCAGCACGTGTCGAGCATCACGATCTCGGCCGACGACGGAGTATCACTGCCGCAGATGACCGCGTCGATCGCCGAGGTGCTCCGCCGGCGTCACCGCATCGCGCCGGGCCAGGAGGACGACTTCTCGGTGCGCACGCTCGAGGAGTTCGCGACGATGCTGACGTCCACGACGACGACGATGACGTCGCTGCTGGCGAGCATCGCGGCGGTCTCGCTGCTCGTCGGGGGCATCGGCATCATGAACATCATGCTGGTCTCGGTGACTGAGCGGACGCGCGAGATCGGCCTGCGGCTCTCGGTTGGCGCGAGCGATCGCGACGTGCTGCGACAGTTCCTCGTCGAGGCGATGGCCCTGTCGCTCGTCGGCGGTGCGATTGGCGTGGCGCTCGGGTTCGGCGCGTCACGTCTCGTGACCGCGTGGATGCAGTGGGCGACGACGGTCACCTGGGACGCCGTGGGCCTGTCGTTCGGGTGCGCAGCCGCGATTGGCGTGTTCTTCGGCTTCTATCCGGCGCGCAAGGCGGCGTCGCTGAGCCCGATCGAGGCGCTGCGGCACGAGTGAGCACGCGGGACGGCCGCCGGACGGATCCGGCGGCTACACCGTTTCCGCGACCTCGACCCGTGCAGCTGGCGCCACGGCCGCGGCCCGTCGCCGTGCATACGCAATCTCCACGAGGTTCGCGGCGGGGCCGACGATGAAGAGCGCGTAGTAGGGCGCGTGGACGAACTCCATGTGCCGGAACACGGCCTCGAGTGCGGCGACGAGGAAGGCCACGAGGCACTGCCCCCAGCGCGTGTGCACGCTCGTCTTCGGGTCCGTGATCATGAAGAAGATGAACAGCTGGTACATCGGGCCGGTGATTGGCGCGACTTCGGCCAGCAGCGGATGGCCCGTGACCGCCGACCGCAGCACCGCGAACCCGAGGAACGACGCCACGTAGGTCAGCGTGACGTGGAAGCGGCCGAGCGACCCGATGATGGCCGCGCCGAAGACCCACACGACCGCCATCGGCAGCAGCGTGTTGCCCCACTGTACGCTGAGGCTCGCCACCGTGTCGGACGCGAGCACCAGCATCGCGACGATGCCCAGATTCGACGGGTTCCAGATGTGGCGCCCATCCACGCGGATCAGGTACTTGGACGTGATCGAGATTGCCGCGCAGAGTGCGTACGGCCAGAACTCCGGCGACCGCACCAGCATGCCGATGCTGATGCCCGAGACGTAGGCGCTCGCCAGGTGTGGCCAGCGGCCGAGGAAGATGCGGCCGAGTGCGAGCTCGACGAGGATCGACGTCCCGATGGCCAGCCCGGTGCGCGACCAGCTCTCGAGGAAGCCGAACGTCACCTGCCCGACGAGCAGGACGATCGTGACGAGGATGGGTGCGAGGTAGCGCTTGTCGATCATGCCGGCTCCTTCAGCGCGTGCACCCGGCCGAGTGCCGGGCCGGTGATGTCCTGCGTCTTGCCCGACGGCCAGCGCACGACGACGCGCTCGATGGCATCGGCCTGCCCGAGCCCGAAGTGCAGGCGGCGCTGGTTCTGGGCGCAGAAGCCCGACCCGCCCAGCACTTCCTGCACCTGCTGCCGGCCGTCCCAGTGCACCGTGACCTGCGCGCCAATCGCGTTCCGGTTCGTGCACCGCGTATCGACAGGCGTGTCGGGCCGACACGCGCCTTCGAGGTCGAAGCCGATCCAGTGACGGCCCGGCGCGACCTCGTTGCGATAGAGCAGCAGCGGCCCGCGCTGGTTCGCGATCACGACGTCGAGCACGCCGCGGTTGCCGAAGTCGGCAAGCGCCACCGAGCGGCCGTCGTGCCTGTCGGCAACGCCGACCATCGGCGCAACGTCCACGAACCGTCCCGCGCCATCGTTGATCCAGACCCGCGAGGTCTGGTACCCGGCGAGGCTCCGCGCGCCCATGTCCGGCCAGTTCTTCGCGTCCGAGATCACGATCTCGTGCCCGCCGGCCACCTTCGAATAGTCGTACCAGTAGCTCTCGGTCCGGGATGCCGAGACGTACCCGTTCACGAGGTAGATGTCGAGCGTGCCGTCGTTGTTCAGGTCGCCGAACTGCGCGCCGAAGCTCCAGCCGCCGAGGGCGACGTTGGTCGCGCTGGCCATGTTCTCGTAGAAGGGGAGCCCGCCCTTGCCTGTCGACGTCGGCACCCAGAGGTTGTTGCCCTGGATCAGGATGCCTTCCTCGGAGATGTTCGACACGTAGATGGCGAACCGGCCCTGGTTGAACACGTCGCCGACCGACGCGTTCATGCCGCTCTTCGGCGAGAAGCCGACGCCGGTCTCGCGGCCCGCCTCGCGGAAGCGCCCGCCCTCGTTGACGAACAGCTCCGAGACGCCGTAGTCGTTGGCGACGAAGATGTCGGGACGGCCCGTGCCGCGCAGGTCGGCAGCCACGGCCGCAAGCGCCCAGCGCGTGGAGGTGAGCCCCACGCGCTCGCTGACCTCCTCGAAGCGGCCGCCGCCAAGGTTCCGGAACAGGTACTTGCGGCCGCCGTTGCGCGCGTACTCGAAACTCTCCGGCATGATCTTCGTCGTCGGCACGTCCCAGAGGTTGACGTCCTCGGCGTAGTAGCCGCCCATGAAGAGATCGAGGCGCCCGTCGCTGTCGAAGTCGAGCCAGATCGCCGAGTTGACGTTGGCCCACGCCGGCAGCCCTGCCGAGTCGCCGACGGGCGTGAACGCGTGCCCGCCATCGTTGCGGAACAGTTGCTGACGGCCCCAGCGGTAGATCAGCACGTCGTCGAAACCGTCGTTGTCGTAGTCGCCCCACGCCGAGCCCATCGAGACGCCGTCGGAACGCTCGTTGAGCGCGGCAAGGCCGAGCGCACCCGCGATCTCGTCGAAGGTCCCGTCGCCGCGGTTGCGATAGAGCCGGTTCAGCGAGCCCTCGCGGCTGTTGGTGACGTAGATGTCGGCGTGCCCGTCGGCGTCCACGTCCACGACGGAGACGGCGGCGCCCATCGACGCGACCTGCGGCATGATGTGCGCGAGCTTCTCATCGAACGTCGGGCCTTCGTGCTCGAAGTCGAGCCCCGCGGCGCGCGCCGATTCGGTGAGGCGGAATCCGTAGGGCGAGCCGCCGGCCGTGTCACTGGCCTCGAGGGCGGGGCGGCCGGCGCGGCGGATCATCCAGGGCGTCGCCAGCATGGCGACGAAGAGCACGGCGAGCAGGGGGCGGGCGTAGCGGGTCATGGCTCCTGTGGCCGGCGCCTGAGTGCATCGCGGGCTGCCGGGGTGACGTAGCGCGTGTGGTACGTGGCGAAGTCGTCGCGGTGCTGCCGGAACACGGGGTCGGACTCCAGTCCGCGCGGTGCGACGTCGTACCGGCCGCTCGCATGTGTCGGCAGCGGCAGCACCGTGCGCGAGAAGGTCGTGTTGAAGTCGCCGTCCTTCACCCAGCCATCGCCGATGACGATGAAGTCGCGCACCTGTCCGGGCACCGGTGGCGGAGCCTCGGCAAAGCGCAATGCGAGTTCGTCGCCGGCATTCATGATCACATAGCGGTCGTCGATGGCCGAGAGCAGGGGCCGCACGTCGCCGAAGCGTGTGTGGAACCCCTCGAGGTCGAGCCAGCGTGGCGCCACCCCGGCAACCCGGTAGCGCGGGCGCTCGGGCGTGCTCGCGTCCCGCGTCGTCGTCTCAGAGAAGCCGCGATGGCGGAGGTCGGCGGACGCGAGCGGCAGGCGCCGTGTCGTGACGGTGACGTCAGGCCGTCCGGCCGCCCACGCGAGCCGGTCCCAGAAGATCTCGAGGTTCGTCGAGAGGCGCAGGCGCCGCGGTCCGTCGGCCGGGAGCAGGCTGCCGATCTCGAGCAGGATGGTCTTGTCCTTGCCGGACGGGAAGCCGAGGTTTTCGCGGACGGTGCGGAACCGACCGTCGGCGCCGGCGACCTCGAGCGACAGCCCGCGCGGCGCGTCGTGGCGCCCCTGCGAGATGGCGACGTTGATCGAGCTGTCGGTCGGGTGGACCCAACCCTGCCCGACGAGATACAGCGGGCCGGTGCGCGGCGCGTCCTCGGGAAGCGTCAACTCGACATGGTGCTGTCGCGTGATGCCCTGGTACGCGCCACGCCCCGCGAAGTCGAGGTGCGCGTCGTCGCGCGCCGACACGATGGCGCCGACGTCGCGGCCGGTGTCGTCGCGGACGTCGGCAAACGGCTGGAGCGGCGACGTGACGATCGGTGCGAGCGCCGGGGCCGGCACGGCAAAGCGCTCGTCCACGAACACCTCGGTGCCCTCCGGATGATCCACGACCGCGAGCGAGACGAGGTCGAAGAAGTGGGTCTCCCAGAGCTCGGCGGTGATGCGCAGGTCGTACTCCCCATCGCGCGCGACGAGTTCGGTCCCCTCCACCTTGACCCAGTCCTCGGTGGTCGAGACGTCAGCCGTCGCTTGCGCATTGATCCGCAGGCCGAGCGGCGATCGCCAGATCAGGTCGGTGACAAACGCCATCTCCCGGCCGTTCCAGGCAAACAGCCACGGGCACGAGCCCTTGAGGCGCTGGTCGGCCCTGATTGTCGTGTCGGCCTTCGCGTCGAACTCGGACTGGAGGACGCCGTTGGGCCAGACGATGCGGACGACGTCGCTGCTCGTCGCCTCGCCGAGCCCGACGTGGACCACGGGCGACGTGATGCGCTGCGACTGCACGTGCAGGCCCGTGCGGACTTCGACCTCCCCGCCGATGCCGAACGCGTTCACGCGCTGGTCGCCGGTGGCCGTGGCCGCGCGCGGACGCAGCCGCTGCCAGTGATAGAGGCGGGAGCCCGTGCTGCGGGCGGTGGCGACTACGCCCTCTGGCGTGACGCCCACGAGTTCGAGCCGTCCGTCGGCGTCGAGATCGGCAATCGCGTGGGTCGCGATGGGCACCACCGCCGCAGCGGACGTGAAGCCCCGGTCTTCGGTGGCGAGCAGCACGTGCGTGCCCGCCGGCGTTGAGAGCACGAGGTCGCTTGCCGCGTTGTTGTCGAGATCGGCGAGCAGCAGGCGCGTCCTGCCGGCGGTGAGGGCGGCACCCGTCTCGACGCGCGCGACGTCACGCCACTGCCAGTCGTCCACGCGGCCGCCTGCCGCTGCATCGTTGCGCGACGAGGCGACGATGGCGCCATCCGCCGTCGCGCCGACGACGTCCGCGCGCCCGTCGCCGTCGACGTCATGCACCGTCACCGCGACAAGTGCGCCTGGGGCCGCCGGCAGCGTCAGCGCCTCGAAGGCGCCGCCGCGCCTGTTGACGAAGGCGCGGACCGCGCCGCCTGCCTCGAGACACACGACGTCGGGCACGCCGTCCGCATCGAGGTCCGCCCACACGAAGCCGCGAGGATCCGCACACGGGCCGAACGGCTGCTGCCGGACGAACGTGCGGTCGCCGTTGTTGCGCAGGACGAACGCCTCGCCGCTCACCGGCGCGACGACGAGATCGAGGTCGCCATCGAGGTCGGTATCCGCGGGGAAGACGTCATGCGCGGCATCGGCGGCCACTGTCGCGACGCCACTGGTGCCCGAGATGTCCTCGAAGGCTCCGTCGTCACCCTGGCGCAGCAGGGCGATGCCACGCGGGCCGGCAAGAACGAGGTCGGCGCGGAAGTCGTAGTCGATGTCGGCCGCGGTCACGGCATCGACGCCCGGTGCGCGGAGGGCCGCTGTCGGCGCCCCGGTCATGGCCGTCCACACCGCGTCGGCGTCCGCCGCGACGATCGTCTCCGGTCCCTCGCCGCTGAACGAGGCGGCGCCGGCCCAGGCGGCGTTCGACGGCCAGCCGTCACGCGGGGTCACGGTGAAGGCAATCGCCGTGTCGGCAGGCGCGGGGCGCGGCGGCGGGTTCGAGAGCACGAGGAAGCGCCTGATCGGCTCGCCGACGGCCTCGAGTGGTGTGGTCAGCTGCGCAAGCGCCTGGCGGAAGGCGGGCTCGCGCGCAAGGACGTTGCGGAGGAACGCCACCTGCGTCGCGGCCGCGCGCGGATCGGTGGCTGCTGCCGACCGCACGGTCTCGAGGCGCGTGCGGGCCGCCTCCGGCCAGTCGGCCGACCGTGCAGCCAGGGGCGCGAGCGCGTCCGCGAGGGCGTCGGCGTCGCCGCGCTTGGCGGCAAGCCGCGCGTAGTCGAGGCGGGCCGCGAGGTTGTCGGTGCGTTGCACCAGGTGCGCGAGCACGCGCTGCGCGTCGGCCTCGTGTTCGGCGCCTCCCAGTCGCTCGGTCTCCTGAGCGAGCGAGTAGGCGGCCCGTGCGTTGGAAGGGTCGAGTTCCACGACTCGCCGCCACAGCGTCGTGGACGCCTCGGGGTTGCCGGCCCGGCTCTCGGCCAGCGCCTGCATCGCGACGATGGCCGGTTCGTCCGGCGAGAGCGCTGCCGCGCGCGTGAACCGTTCCTTCGCGGCCTCGATCTCCTGCTGGCGCAGCAGCAACAACCCGAGGTTGGCCCAGCCGGCCGGCTCCTGGGGGACGATTGCCACCACGCGATCGAGCTTCTCGCGAGCGAGCACCTCCTGGCTGGTGTCGATGGCCGCGAGCGCGGTGTAGAACGCCACGGTGGCTTCGTGGTGGATCTCGGGCGGCACCGGCTCCGCCTGTCGGCACGACGAGCACGCGGACGCGAGCGTCAGCGTGACGAGGCACGCAGCAAGCGTGGCCACAGCGCGGGACCTGCGCATCATGCGTGTTCCTCCGACGGGCTCCCGGCGGCTGCCGAGGCATGGTCGTCGAAGCCGCAGCGTGCGAGCAGGGCCTCGATCTCGCTCGCGCTCGCACCGACGCGATCACGCGCGGCGACGAGGTCGCCCGCGAGCACGGGAAACCAGTTGCGCCGGCTCGCGTCGTTCAGGCCCGCGACGTCGAACGGCTCGATGGCGGCGCCGATGGCGTCGAGCAACCGGCGGCGCGCCTCGGCGCGGCGCGCGCCGCGCGGCAACGCGCGCGCCATGGCCGTGCACTCACGCAGGGCCGGACCGAAGACCGGATCGGCGTGCAGCAGGAACCCGTTCGCGCGGTGCGCGTGCCCGAGCCGCCTGACGGCTTCCGAGAACGAGGCCGCCGCGAAATAGAGCGCGGCGAGCCGCGTGAAGAGCGGAAAGTCGTCCATTGTCGCGTACAGCGCCGCCACGAGCTGCTCGGTGGCGTCGAGTTCGGCGGTCGTGTCGGCGGCGTAGCCTTCGAGCGCCCGATCCCGCTCCGGGCCCGCTGCGGTCCCGAGGAGGATGTCGGCAATCCGCCCGACGCCGAGCAGCGTGAGGGGGAACCCGGTGGACAGCAGCGGATCGATCACGCCGGCCGCGGACGGCAGCAGCGCGAAGCGCGCGCCGGCGATCGTGCGCACGCGGTGTGCGACGCGCGGCGCGTTGATGAACGGATGGACGGGAGTCGCCTCGCGGAACTGGGCCTGCACCGACGGGTGGTCCGCAAGGACTCGGTCCCATGCGCGCTGGCCATCCGCGAGTCGGTACGCCTGCGCGGCCCCGTCGGTCGCGGCAAGGCCCGCGCTCGTGATGCCGTTGCCGAACCGCAGCACCCAGATCCAGGCGTCGTCGAGTACGTGGTGGACGGCGGCATCGTCAACGGGGTACGGCGGCGTGCCTGGCGAGGGCACCAGCGAGTCCCAGCGCCGCACACCCTCGAAGTGTGTGTAGAGTCCCTGAGTCGGCGGCAGCCACTGCAGGGGCGCGTCTCCGAGATCGAGCGCGCGCCACAGGTAGCCGCGCGGACCGCTCGCATCCACGAGAAAGCCGGCATGGACCTCGAGGCGTGCGCCGTCGCGCGTGCCTTCGAGCACCACGCCCGCCGGATCCAGGCGCGGGGTGTCGAGCACGACGACGTCCCGGTACTCGACGCCTGCTGCCTCGGCCTCTCGGACCAGCCACTGATCGAAGTCGGGCCGATACCAGTGCGTGTCGGCGATGGCATCGTGCGGGCTTGCCGCGACGAGCAGCTGCCGCTCGCGCGCAGGGTCCGTGAACGTCGCGCCGCGTTCGTGGCGGAAGAAGCTGAAGCCGCGCTTGATGCCGCAGGCCACGTGCGGGTACGCGGCCTGCCACGTCCCCCACTTGGCGAACGGACGCAGGCGCGGCAGTTCGTGCCGATCGGCGAGCTGCTCGAGCAGCAGGTTCGCGAGTGGGGTCGAGGACTCGCCGATCGCGAAGCGCGGGTGCCGTCCGCGATCGAGCAGGGCCACCCGAAGCCCGTGGCGACGCAGGACGAGGGCCAGGATCGAGCCCGCGAATCCGGATCCGACGATGGCGACGTCGGCGTCGATGCGGTGCCGCGCGACGGGCGTCATGCGGCGGCCTCCCCGCAGCACGCACAGGACGGCAGGGGCTCGAACGCGCGCGTGAGGTTGAACTGGCGCAGCCGCTCACGACGGCCCGGCAGGCACGCGGGACACGAGGCGAACCGCTCGATGTCCCACAGGTCAACGAAGACGCGCGCGGATTCGCTGCGGCTCCGCGCGTGCTCCGCGGCAGCCTCGATGTCGGCAAGGCGTGGCGCCACGAATCGACCCGCGTGCGCGGCGGCGTCGAGTGCGGGCTCACCGGGCCGTGTCGGGATGAGCGCGATGGCGGTGGCGCCACATGCCTCCGCCGCGGCAATCGAACGCCCGAGCCACGCGGGCTGATCGTCGAGCGCGATGAACGGCGGATGAATCAGCAGGAACACGCGCAGCGCGACCCCGTGCGCGCGGAGGTCGGCGGCGGCCTGCGCGAACCGATCGACGGTGATGCCCTTGTCGAGTGCCGCGAGTGCCTCGGGATGCGCGGTTTCGAGGCCCATCGCGACTTCGAGCGACGACCCGCGTGCGGCGAGCCCGTCCTGCAGCCGCCACGTGCGGTCGCCGACGAGCGCCGGGTGTGACTCGACGATCACGTGCGCGAACGGTTCGAGTGCGTCCACGATTGCCTGCCGGTCGCCGTCCGGGATGGCCCGTCGATCGAAAAAGCTGCCGGCGTTGTACAGCTTCACGGCGCAGGGCGCTTCGCCCTGTGCCCGCAGCCACGTCGCCGCCTCGGCAATCTGGTGCGGGATCGCGCCGCGCGGCGTGTCCTCGGCGATCGTGTGGTGCCACAGGTCGCACATCACGCAGTGCCAGGGGCATTCGCGCCCCGTGAGGAACACGGTGGCCGTGCGCACGAGGCGCCCGTCGGCGCCGCGCTCGTCCTCGAGCAGGACGCCCTGGTGTGCGAACGGGTCGTGGGTTCGGGCTGCCCTCATGCGAACAATGCGTGGACGGCCCGCCTGCAATCGGCTTCGTCAGCGGCAAGTGCCGTCCGCAACGTCGCCTCCGGCATCGCGCCGTGCTGGAAGCGGCGCTTGGGAAAGACGGGCATGTCGAGTCCCGTGACCGCGCGCACGCCGCGCGACACGATCTCGCCCTTGAGGCCGTAGAGCGTCGGCACGTCGTACTGCGTCAGCGTGCCGAACGGGATGCCCTCGGCCACCTCGATCACGGCCGGGCGGGTGTACGGGCTGAACGCGTCGAACCCGAAGTGCCGCGCCGGCGCGTACGTGCGCACGTAGCTGCGGCTCAGCCCGCCGCTGTACGTCAGCGAGTGCTTGATGCGGCCCACGCCCCAGCCCTCGTGGTAGAGCATCAGGTTGTCCACGACGCTCCGAATCGTCAGCTCGGGATTCTCCTCGATCGGGTACGCCTTCAGGTTCTCGTCGCCGCCGTCGCCGTCCACCATGAAGCGCCAGTCCGGGTATCGCTCGCGGATGCCGCGGAACAACCGCAGCACGAGTGCCGCGCACTCGACGTCGAGCCGCTTGTAGTCCTCGATCACGCGCAGTGTCTCGTCGAGATCGAGCGGGTCGCCGCCAGCCGGGATCGGTTCGAAGAACAGCCCGAGGCCGAGCCGATCGAGGAAGGTCCGCGCCTGTTCGACGTCGGGTCCGCCGGCGTCGAGCACGAAGGCCTTGAGGCGGGCCGGCGACATGCCGAGGCGCCGCATCGTGTCGTAGACGACGAGGAAGACCGAGCCGCTGTCGATGCCGCCCGAGAAGCAGACGCCAATCGGCGCGGTGCCGCCCGAGGCGCGATCCACGTGCTGCAGCCACTTGCCGACCTCGTCGCGCATCGCGCCGACGTAGCGCTCGCCGATCACGTCGAGGTCCATCGGCAGCGCAGCACGCGCGGGCGTGAAGAACCGGGTGTAGGTCGGGTCGGGGTCCGGGCAGCCCACGAGCCGGATCTCCACGACGTAGTGCGCCGGCACCATGCGCGTGTAGCTCGGGTGGAACTGGCCGGCAAGGCCTTCGGCCGCCAGCGCGTCCCGCAGCGTGTCCATGCGGTCGGCGATGAACAGCGCGGGACCCTCCGCGCGCTTGGCCAGGAAGTAGCGCATCGGGCGATCGAGCGACCGCGCCAGCCGCACGGTGATGCCATCGCGAGCGACGATGGCGAACGACCCGTCGATGGCGCGAACCGCGTCGGGGTCACCCGACTGCACACGCGCGCGAGCGGCATCGACAGAGATGCCGTGCAGCACGTTGAGGGATGGGTCGAGCAGATCGACGACGCGCTCGATGTAGCGGTGCATGGATGTCGATTCTATCGTCGCGGCACGCGTCCGGACCGCCCGATGACGCACGCCCGCGGCCAGTCGGGCGCAGGATCCTGGTGTCGGGCGATCGCGCCCTAGTCCGAATGCACTAGCGGCGCGGGATGGGCGCAGTATCGCCGCGTTCGAGACCCGTGCGGTACGCTGCCGCGACTCGTGCCTCGTCTGCGTGGTTCGGTGCCCCTCATCGGTCTCGTCGGCCCTGCCGTCATCGTCGCGGTGTGGGCGGGCGTGTCGGCGCTCGGGTTGTTCCCGCCGTCGCTGTTCCCGTCGCCGTGGCAGGTCGCGCGCGGGCTCTGGGTCGAACTGGCGAGCGGCAGGCTCGTGCAGGACGCCATCGCCTCCGTCTTCCGCGTCGGGGCGGGCTTCCTGCTGGCGGTGGCCGTGGGCATTCCGGTGGGCCTGGTGCTCGGGCATTCCGCGCTCGTGCGCGCTGCACTGCTGCCGCTCGTCAACTTCTTCAGGAACCTGTCGCCGCTCGCCTGGATCCCGTTTGCGATCCTGTGGCTCGGCATCGGCGATCCGCCGGCCATCTTCCTGATCTTCATGGCGGCCGTGTTCCCGATCGTCCTCTCCACGACGGCGGCCGTGTCGGGCATCCCGAGCGTGTACTTCCGCGTGGCGCGCGATCTGGGCATCGACGGTCCGCGCCTGCTGCAGGACGTGACGCTGCCGGCCATCGCGCCGCAGGTGATCACGACCCTGCGCGTGACCGCCGGCCTCTCATGGCTCGTGGTCGTCGCCGCGGAGATGATTGCGGGGACCGACGGCCTCGGCTTTGCCGTGTGGGACGCACGCAACGGCCTGCGCATCGACCTGCTGGCCGCGGCCATGGTGATCATCGGATTGATTGGCGTCGCCCTGGATCGGCTCCTCGTGCAGCTCACGTTCATCCCGAGCGTGCGCTGGGGCTACGAACGATGACGACCGGACGGCCGCTGCTGCACCTCGCGGGCGTGTCGCATGCCTATGGCGCGGTGCCGGTGCTGCAGGCACTCGACGTTGCCGTGCGCCCCGGCGAGTTCGTGGCCATCGTCGGACCATCGGGTTGCGGCAAGACGACGATCCTGAACCTGTGTTCGGGCTGGTTGACGCCAACGGGTGGGCGCGTCCACCGGCAGGGGCATTCGCGCACGGTGTTCCAGCACGATGGCTTGTTCCCGTGGCTCACGGTGGCCGAGAACGTGCGGCTCGGCCTGGAGCACGTGGCCGACGATGCCGAGCGCGGGCGCCGCGTGGCGCACTGGCTGGGGCTCGTGGACCTCACGGGCTTCGCGACGCACTATCCGCACCAGCTCTCTGGCGGCATGCGGCAGCGCGTGGAACTCGTGCGGGCCCTTGCCGGCGAGACGGACCTGCTGCTGATGGACGAACCGTTCTCGGCGCTCGACTACCTCACGCGGCTGCGACTGCGCGGCGAACTCGCGCGGCTGCTCCTCGAGCAGCCGCGGACGGTGGTGCTCGTCACGCACGACATCGAGGAGGCGGCGCAGCTTGCCGATCGGGTGCTCGTGCTCAGCGAGCGGCCCGCGTGCGTGCGCGACGAGGTCTGCATCGACGAGCCGCGTCCACGCGATCTCACGAGCCCCGCCGTCGTTGCCGCGGCGCACCGGATCCTCGCGGCGCTGGGGCTCGAACAGGACGCGCCGGCGCTGCAGGCGGCGGGCCGGTGATGCGGCGCGGGGGAGGCCGTTCATGATGCGTTCACCGTTTGTCCGCTGGGCTGTCGGCGCCGTGCTCGTCGTCATCGCACTCGGCGTGGTGCGCCAGCAGCCATGGGCCCGGCGCACGACCGTCGTCTCGTCGATCGACGAGGCGCGCGACACGCTTGCCGTCGGCTTCCTGCCCGTCACCTGCCACCTCACGTGCCCGGTGACCGACTACGCGAGCCGCACGAGCCACGCGACGCGGTTCGAGTCGCAGCGGTTCACGGACTTTCCGACGGTCGTCGAGACGCTCAAGAGCGGCCGGCTGCACGCGACGTTCATGATCGCGCCGCTCGCGATGAAGCTGCGCGAGCAGGGCGTGCGCGTGAAGATCGCGTACCTCGGGCATCGCGACGGATCGACGGTGATGGTGCGCACGGACCTTCCGGCGCGGTCGCTCGCGGACCTCGCCGGCCGCACGTTCGCCATCCCGAGCAAGTACAGCAACCAGAACCTCGTCATCCGGAAATTGATGCAGGACGAGGGCGTCGATCCGGCGTCGATCCGGTTCGTCGAGATGCCGCCGCCCGACATGCCGGGCGCGCTCGCGAGCAAGGCCATCGACGCGTACTTCATCGGCGAGCCGCACGCGGCGCGCGCCGAGCTGGATGGATCGGGCCGCGTGCTCTACCACGCCAAGGACATCTGGCCGCGCTTCATCTCCTGCGTGCTCGTCGTCACCGAGGAGCTGATCGAAGAGAAGCCGCACGTCGTGCGCGATCTCGTACGGGGCATCGCCGAGAGCGGCGAGTGGGCCGAGCAGCACCGCGAGGAGGCCGCGACGCTTGCCGCCCCGTACTTCCGGCAGGACGAGGACCTGATCCGCTACGTCCTCACGCAGCCGCCCGACCGCGTGAGCTACCGGTCGCTGACGCCGCTCGACGAGGAGATGCAGGAGATTGCCGACATGGGGCTCGCCGCGGGAATCCTGGACCGCCGGCTCGACGTGACCGGCCTCATCGACCGCCGGTTCATCCCCGAGGCGATCGAGGCCGCCGACATCACGCTCGAGCCGTAAGGAACGTCGAACGCCGAACGCCGAACCCTCAGAACGTCAGCTTCGCGGCGAACTGCAGGAGGCGCGGCGGGCCGGCGCTGAGGATGCGGCCGAAATTGGCGGAGTTCAGGTCGGCGACCGGCAGCCCGAAGTTCGGGTGGTTGGCGACGTTGAAGGCCTCGGCGCGCAGCTGCAGCCGCACGTCGGCGGGCAGCGTGAACGTGCGCACGAGCGACACGTCGACGTTCGTGTACGACGGGCCGCGGGCGATGTTGCGCCCGGCGTCGCCGAACTGGCCGGCTTCCGTGCGCGGATCGAGGCGCCGGAAGGCGTCGCGCGAGAGCCACTGGTCGACGGTGCGCGGGCCGGCGTTCGGGTCGCCCACGAGGTCCGGGCGGCTTGCCGCAAAGCCCGAGACCGGTGGGCTGTTGGCCTGGAGCGCGACGTTTGCCGAGTCCGAGACCGTGAAGGGCGTCCCCGAGGTGTGCGTCGCGACGACGTTCAGCTGCCAGTCGCGGAAGACGGCGGCGGTCACGCCCGAGATCGAGGCGGGCAGCCGCGGCTCCCACGTGACGCTGGCCACGAAGCGGTGCCGCGCATCGAACAGCGACGGCCCCTTCTCGGCGCCGAGGTCGAACGGGTTCTGCGCCAGGTCGTTCTCGCCGGCGAGCGGCTTGGCCGCCGCGCCCGACAGGTTCATCGCCGACAGGTAGTCGATGGCTTTCGAATACCAGTACGACACGTTGCTCGCGAGCCCGCCTGCGTACCGGCGCGAGAGGCTCACCTGGCCCGCGTGGTACGACGAGTTCGACTGGTTGATCAACATGGCGACCGTCGAGAAGTCGCACGCGCCGCCGTCGGCGGGGCAGTTGGCGTAGATGCGCCGCCTGTCGGCGTTCTGCGCCGTGGCACCGGGACCGTACACGGCGGGGTTCGCCTCGATGTTGCGGGGCAGGTGCGTACCCTTGGCGCCGACGTACCGGACCTCGAGGAGGTGGCTGCCCGGCAGCGCGCGCTGGACCCCGAGGTTCCAGTGCTGCGCATACGGCGGCTTGGCGCCCGGATCCATCGCGAACACCGTGGACGGCCGGACGAACGTGTCGGGCTCCACCGCTGGCCGCCCGGCGTACGGGTTCTGGAAGTTCAGGCCCGCGCCGCTGAACTGCACGAACTGCGTCTGGGGCAGCGCGCTGATTGCCACCTGCGAGGCCGTGCCCGACCCGTTCTGGAACTGGTCGAAGTAGATGCCGTAGCTCGTGCGCACCGACCAGCGGCCGTCACCGGTCGGATCCCACGCAAAGCCTATGCGCGGCATCCACGCGTGAAACGGCTGCGCGATGCCACGGTCGATACCGGGATCGCCCGGGAACAGCAGGCCCGCCGGGGCATCGGGACGCACCTGGGACTGCACCCCCGGCACGAACGCGTTGAGCCGATCCTGCGCTTCGGTGATCGGCCGGATGCGCTCGTAGCGCAGGCCGTAGTTCATCGTCAGCCGGGGCGTGATCCGCCATTCGTCCTGCGCGTACAGCCCGAACCCCGAGACGTCGATCTCGCGGGTGAAGTCTCCGAGCCCCTGGTAGAACGTCACCGGCGCCCCGAGCAGCAGGTTCGCAATCGCGTTGTTGGTCGGGAAGGTGCCCGCGAACACGAAGAACGCGTTCGGCGCGATGGCCTGGAACATGTCGACGTTCGTGTGACGGTACTCGCCGCCGATCTTCACGAAGTGCGAACCGCGGCTCCAGCCGAGGCTGTCCTGGATCTCGACGCTCTGTTGCGTGGACATCCGCGGGCCCGTGATGGCGCCCCCAACAGGCGTGTAGCCGCTGATGTTGAAGAACGGCGTGCCGGCGCCCGGTGCGTTCGAGGAGTCGTACCCGAAGCCGAGGCTCGCCGGCGACTGCTGGCCGAGGCGCTGGTCGAAGAAGAACCGGTATCGCAGGTACGTGCCGCGCAGCGTGTGGGTGAGCGACGGGGTGACGATGCGCGTGGCCGAGGCGACCGCCGAATGCGTGCCGATGTCGTCGCGCGTCGGGTAGCCGGGCACGTCGGTGCCGCGCACGGAGATCGGGTTGATGTTGTGGCCGCCCGAGTACGAGTAGCGCGCGAAGAACTGGTCGCGGTTCGATCGCGTGTAGTCGAGGCGCAGGCCGACCTGGTCGAGGTCGTTCTCGCCGACGAGCGTCTCGCGATGGATCGAGGGCGAGACGTTGCCGGCCGGATAGAGATCGAGCACGCGACGCGACAGCGGGTTGATCGCGCTCTCGGGAATGCGGTTGCCCGGGAACGGCACGCCGCCGGCCGCCAGGTTGAGCAGCGGCGTGCCCAGGCCCGAGAAGTCGCCCTGCCGCTCCGCCTCGGTCGGCACCGTCGCCGTCGTCGTCACGCCCTGCTTGTTGCGGAAGCCTTCGTAGTACCCGAAGAAGAAGACCTGGCCCCGCCTGACGGGGCCGCCGATGGTGCCGCCGAACTGGTGCTGGTTGAGCGGTTCCACCTCGCGCGAGAAGAAGTTGCGCGCGTCGAAGGCGTCGTTGCGCAGGAACTCGTAGACGCTGCCGTGGTACTGGTTGCCGCCGGATCGCGTGACGACGCTCGTCGTCGCACCGGCCGTGCCGCCATACTCCGGCGGAGCGCTCTGTGTGAGGATGCGGAACTCGGCAATCGCGTCCACCGGAAGGCGCAGGGCATAGCCGCCGTCCATGCGGTTGGTGTTGAGTGCCCCATCCACCAGGTAGGCATTCTGTTCGGGCCGCATGCCGTTGACGGCATAGGCGTGGCCCTGGCGCATCGTGCCGCCTGCGGTGGCGACACCGGCCGTGAGCGGCGCGACGCCCGTCTGCAGCAGCCCGAGCTGCGTGAAGTTCCGCCCGTTGAGCGGCAGGTCCACGAGTTCACGACCCGTGACCACGCGACCGAGCGTGTTGGAGCCCGTGTCCACCAGCTGCGCGCCGCCTTCGACGGTGACCGTCTCGGCAACCGACGCGGGTGCGAGCTGCAGGGTGACGCGGATCGTCTCGCTCACGCTCACGCGCACCCCGTCCTGCACGCCAGGGGCGAACTGCGGCAGTTCCACGCGCACCCGGTACGTCCCGACCGGAAGGAACGGGACCCGGAAGAACCCGTCGTCGCCGGAGACCGTTTCCTTTGTCGCGCCCGTATCGACGCGCGAGACGAGGACGGTGGCGCCGGGCAGGGCGGCGTTCGTGTCGTCGAGGACGCGTCCCTCGATGATTCCGGTCGGATCCTGTGCGCGCGCGGGAAGCCCGGCGAGCAGGCACACGAGCAGTGCGGTTGTGAGCGTGCGGACGATGAACATGAACTCGCGATGCTCACCGACCGCACGCGTTCCCTCAATAACGCCTAGGGACTACCCGCGCCGAGGTCTTTGCACGAGGCGGGCGATATGACACGAACGCCGAATCCCGAATACGAACCCCGGACGTTCCCTCAGCGACAGACGATGTCGCCGTCGTCCACGGCGCGGCCAATCAGCGCGCCTGCGCCGGCGCCGATGATCGTGCCGAGCGTCTTCGATCCTCCGGGGGCGATGACGTGGCCGAGCACGCCGCCGGCGATGCCGCCGACGATGAGGCCGGTCGTGCCGTCGTCGCGCCTGCAGTAGTACCGGTTGTCGGACCCGCGGTAGATGCGGTCGTTCCGGCCGAGCCGGCGCGGGCGGTAGCGGTAGTCGTCGCGGCGATAGTGGCGGGCGGCATCCCAGTAGTCGTTCCGGGCCTCCCAGCGATCGACGCGGCGATGCACGCGGCGGTCGTAGCGGTCGTTCCTGCGGTCATTCCGTCGATCCCATCGGTCGTCCCGCCTGTCGTCCCGCCGGTCGCGCCGGTCTTCGTAGCGGTCCCGTCGCCCCTGGTCGTCGGCCGATGCCGACAGGGGGGCGGCGACAGTGAACGAGGCGAGGAGCACCGCGACGATGGCAGTCCTGATGCGGCTCACGTGTACCTTCCTTCCGGTGGGTCTCGATCGACCCTGGCCGTCGCCGCTGCAAGGGTGGTGCCGCGACGGCCTGCATGCGTGTACCCTCTCTCGCGCGGGAATGCGGCCGCGGTGTGGCCCCCGCGGAGGACGCGCGCGTACCCGGGGATGGGCACTGGTGGCGCGGTAAGCGGACGAGGCCTCGTCGTCGTCCGTCCAACTACGTGGAGGAGACGCTGCATGGGTGACGGGACGTTCGTATGGCGCGGCCTTGCCGCGGTGGTGTTGTCGCTCGTGGCGGTCAGTGCGTCCGCGCAGGTCGCCGCGCCCGAGCAGGCCTTCGAGCCGGTGAGCGGCCAGGAAGGGAAGGACGTCGTCTGGGTGCCGACGCCGCAGTCCACGGTCGACGCCATGCTGTCGCTGGCGAAGGTCACGGCCTCCGACGTGCTGATCGACCTCGGGTCGGGGAATGGCATCACGGTGATCACGGCGGCGAAGAAGGGCGTCACGGCGACCGGCGTGGAGTTCAATCCCGAGATGGTGGCGCTCTCGCGGCGCCTGGCGTCCGAGGCCGGGGTCTCCGGCAAGGCGACGTTCGTGCAGGGTGACCTCTTCGAGGCCGACCTCTCGAAGGCGACCGTCATCACACTGTTCCTGCTGCCCGACATCAACCTGCGGCTGCGGCCCGCGCTCCTCGACCTGAAGCCCGGCACGCGCATCGCCTCGAACACCTTCGACATGGATGACTGGGAGCCGGATGCCCGCGAGACGGCATCGCCGTGCTCGTCCTGGTGCTCCGCGCTGATGTGGGTGGTGCCCGCGAAGGTCGCGGGAACGTGGCAGGTGGGTCAGCAGGCGCTGACGCTCACGCAGCAGTTCCAGGTGATCTCGGGGACGCTCGGCGATGCGCCAATCAGTGCCGGGAAGCTCGACGGGGCGAACATCACGTTCACGGCCGGCGGCAAGACCTACTCCGGGCGCGTCGAGGGCGATCGCATGTCGGGCACCGGCTGGTCGGCCACGCGTCGACCCTGATCCGGTGCGCGACGGTCGGGCGCGCCAGGTGGCGGCCCGAACGTCACCGACGCGAGGCGCCAGCGGCGGTCCGGCGGGCCGGGCCACAGGTCGTCGAGGTCGATGAGCGGCGGCGGCGACACGTCGCAGACCTCGGCGCGGATGAACCGCCCGGTCTCGCGAATCATGATCTCGCCGCCCGGATAGCGCGCGCGGAGGCGCTCGTGCAGTCGCGCGGCGTCGTCGGCAATCGTCGGGTCGCCGAGACTCCTGGGCGCGCCGTCGATCAGCTCGGCTGACGCGGTGCGCAAGGCGTTGACGCCGTCGCGCAGGATGCTGAGCGAGATGACACCGGCAGCGGTGGCATCGGCCCACCAGAACCCGAGGCCGACGCCGAGCACGCCGGCCGCACCGGCGAGCCCCGTCATCCAGTCGGCCTTCTGCATCATCGCGTCGGTGTGCAGCACCTTGTCCTGGAGGCGTTCGGCAAGCGGCAGCTTCCGCCTGGCGAGCAGCATCGGCACGATGGCCGAGTAGAGCAGCGCCGCGAGCATGAGCCATCCCATCCAGATGGTCGTGTCGCCGATGCGCACCGGCATGATGGTCACGTGTTCCTGCTTCACGAGCGTGTGGACGCTCTCGAACAGGAGGAACGCGCCCATGCCCGCGAGCGCCACGGCCGACACGAGGAAGGCCACGCTGTTCACGCGCAGGAATCCGTAAGGGAACCGCGCGTTCGGTGGGCGCTCCTCGAAGTGCAGCGCCAGGAGGAAGACCGCCGCCGGCACGAGACTGAGCACGTCCTCGAGGAGCGCCGTCCGCATCGCCTGGCTCGACCCGGCCGTGAAGCCCATCACCGCCACGACGGTGAGCACCGAGCCGAGCGTCCACCACGACAGGCGCTGCGCCTCGCGACGATCGCTGTCGCGGGCATCGGGCTCGCGCGTCATCGCCCTTCCCCCATCACGGCATCGACTTGCTCGAACACCAGCGCAATCCACGCGTTCTCGCCGTTGCGTGCCGCCACGGTGAGCGCAATCGCGTGGCGCGCGCGCACGTGCTCGGCAAGCGGCCGGAACATCGTCACGCGACCGCGCCACGGGGTGTCGGTCGAGAGGTCGCCGACGACGAGATCGAGTTCGCCGTCCTCGAGCTTCTCGAGCAGGCGCTCGGCCGCACCCTGCTCGATGCGTGGCTCGGCACCGGTACGCTTCGCGATGCGGGCGAGCAGGGCGGCCTGCCGTTCGGCAGGTCGCCCCGACGGACCTGGCGCGATGAGCCCGACGGCGAATGCGCGATCGGCGCGGACGCGGTCCAGCGTGCCGTCGGGATCACGGGGCATCGCGTGGCACCCGGCGATCACAGCCGCCGCGATCAGGACGAAGGCCCGCGTGCCCACGTCGCATCATCACACGGGATCCCCGTGCCCGGTGCAGGGCCGGCCCTGTGCCGGTCGGACGCTTGACACGTACGCCCGTCAAATATATAACCAAGAAGCTATGGAACCTTCTGGTTATGGCGACGTATCTCCGGATCGGCTCGACGCGATGTTCCTGGCGCTTGCCGATCCGACGCGTCGCGCCATCCTGGCGAGGCTGGCGCTCGGGGAAGCGTCGGTGTCCGAGCTGGCCGCGCCGTTCACGATGAGCCAGCCAGCCATCTCGAAGCATCTGAAGGTGCTCGAGCGCGCCAGGCTCATCAGCGCGGGGCAGGACGCCCAGCGCCGGCCGCGCCGGCTCGAAGGCAAGGCGCTCGGGGAGGCCAGTGCGTGGCTCGACGCCTGTCGGGCTGCCTGGGAGGCCAGTTACGAGCGGCTCGACCGGCTGCTCGCCGACATGCAGCGTGCGCCGGGTCGCGCCGGCCGTACGCGGACTCGCCGGACCGCGAAGGCGCCGCGCAATCGACGCTGAGACAAGGACGAGGAGGAGAGATGACGACGACAATCTTCGAGAAGGCCGACGTGACGTTGCCAAGCGATTCCGAGGTCGAGGTGGTGCGGTCGTTTCGAGCGCCGCGAGCGCTCGTCTACCGCGCGTGGACCGAGCCGGCGCTCGTCCGTCAATGGATGCTCGGGCCGCCCGGATGGACGATGCCGGGCTGCGAGATGGACGTGCGGCCGGGTGGCGCGTATGCGTGGCGCTGGCGCAGCGAGGACGGCTCAGGAGAATTCGGCTTCTTCGGGACGTATCGCGAGGTCGATCCCGGCCGCCGGCTCGTGCACACCGAGCAGTTCGATCCCGGCTCGACCGGCGAGGCGACGGGCGACGGCGTGGCCATCGTCACGGTGAGCTTCGATGGCGATGGCGACATCACCACCGTCACGACGCGCATGGATTTCGGCTCGAAGGCGAACCGCGACGCCGCCATGGCCACCGGCATGACGGGCGGCATGGAGCAGAGCTACCAGCTGCTCGACAAGCTGGTCGTGGCCGGCGTGTAGCGGCGGGCCACGAATCCCCGACCGCACGGCGTCAGCTTTGCAGCAAGCGGGTCCAGGAGGCGTGAATGACCGATTCGCTGAAGCTGATTCGTGCGGTCGTGCAGAAATGGGACGCCACGACGGGCCTGCCGGAGAAATCCGGCAGCTACGACCGGGTGGCCACGACGGGCGTCCCCGATGAGCCGCCGGGGCCGCCGGACCCTCGCGAGCGGGATCGCGATCCGGACGACGAGAACGTGCCGGCGACGCCGCCGACCGAACCGCCGCCGGTGCCGGTGCAGGACCCGCCGGCCGAACCCGGACCGCAGGTCCCGCAGATCGTGTGAGGAACGGCAGGGACCCGCGTGGGGATCGCGGGCCCTGCCATGTTGCAGACGCGCGCGGGCGTTACCGCAGCGCCTCGGCGGGGTACGGCCTC
Source organism: uncultured Luteitalea sp. (assembly GCA_934541105.1). GTDB lineage: Bacteria > Acidobacteriota > Vicinamibacteria > Vicinamibacterales > Vicinamibacteraceae > Luteitalea. Next base: position 128,687 of record CAKTDA010000005.1, read on the forward strand.
GCGATGCCCGTCGAGAACGGGGGCGGGTCGCTGGCCGGGAAGGACTGGTCGAGCGTCGCGTCGAGCGAATCGAGCGCGTCGAGCTCGACGTTTCGACGCGAGACAGATGCGCCTCCGCCCGGTCGGGTGCGGGCGGGCACGCCTCGCCGCAGCGCATCGCGCCACACGAGGAACACGACGAGCAGCGTCGCGACGGTGCCAACACCCATCGCCACGAGCGCGAGGACGGTCATCAAGTTCTCCTTTCCGTAGGCGCGGGGTCCGCATCGGTGAGCAGACCCCGCACGTTCTCTTCGATCTGCACGCCCAGCAACTCCATCTGGCAGGGCGAGAGGCCGAACCCGCGCATGAAGCTGACGGCCCGGGTCCTGTCGATCAACACGACGACGGCGTCGTCGGCTGCCAGGCAGGCCGCCATGAGCCGCTGCATCCGATCGGTGTCGGACGACCGCGCGGCACCCGCCATGTTCATGTGGCCTCCGCGATGGCGGCTTCGGGTGCGCTCGCGCACGTGTGCAGGTAGGTCAGCCTGCCGGCGCGGCGGCCGAACACGAGCTGCGCCTCGGCCCACAGCAGCCGTGCGTCGGCGTGGGCGCACTCGTCGTCGCAGGACTCGCGTGCCTGTTCACGCTGGAGCCGCCGCTCGTGCCGCACCATCTCGTCGTGCCACGACGTGAGGCGCGTGCGCAGTTCGCGTGCGTCGGCGGTGTCGATGTCGGACGTGAGGAGGATGTACGGGTTCATTGGTGTTCCTTTCGCTTCGATGTCGATGACGCACCACGGGCGTCGCGTTGCGCCGGTGCGTCGTGGACGCACGGCGGACGCGCAGACGACGGCCCGCTGCGTCATGCCCCTTGTCGAGGCAAGAACGCGGCCATGGCGGGCTCGCCCAGGACTCGGGGCGGATCTGCAGGATTCCTCGGGGAAACGCGCAAGTCGTGCGGCCAGGCGTACCGGCAGCGACCGGCCGTGTCATTTCATGATGAAACGGTCATCTCTTCCTGCAGTCGTTCGGTGGCCTTGTTGATTGCGTCGTAGGTGTGGGTGCCGGTCGCGCGGAACCGCTCGCAGCGCCCGTCGGCGTGCTCGACGAGCACGGCACATTCGATGGCGTCGGGGCGCCGCCGGGCGGGCCGGAGCGTCACGCGCGCCGCGCGCACGCCGTGCGCCGGCGCGAGGCGGCCGAAGACCCGGTACTCGGCGTAGGCGCGTGCCTGGGGGTCGATCTGGTCGTCGGCGGCGACGGTGATGCGGAGCGGGAGGGACGGGCGCTGTTCGGACATCACCCCGTGGAGAGGCAGGGATCGTGCCAGCCGCCGCGAGCCGCCGGCGCGTCGCGGCCGGCCACGCGCCGCCGCCGCCATTTCAGGGCGTCCGCAACCGTTTCAGGTTGAAATGTCGTACTGCTTCATCTTCCGCCACAGGGTGACCGTGCTGATGTTGAGCGCCTCGGCGGTACGGCGGCGGTTACCTCCGAAGCGTTCGAGGGCGCGCTCGATCATCAGCCGCTCGTTCTGGCGCAGGTCGAGCGTGTCCGCCCGCGCGCGCATCGGCGTGGCCGACGTCAGTTCGGGCGGCAGGTCGCGGCGGCGGATGCTCGTCGTGTTGGCGAGGATCACGGCGCGCTCGACGGCGTGCTGCAGTTCGCGGACGTTGCCGGGCCAGGGGTACTGCATCAGCGTGCTCATCGCCTCCGGCGTGATGGACGAGACGTCCTTCTTCATGCGGGCGGCGGCGCGCGACAGGAACTCGTGCGCGAGCAGCGGGATGTCCTCGCGACGGTCGCGGAGCGGCGGGACGGGAATGACGAACGCGGCGAGCCGGAAGTACAGGTCCTCGCGGAACGTCCCTGCCTCGACCGCGGCGCGGAGGTCGCGGTTGGTGGCGGCCACGACGCGCGCCGTGATCCTGATCACGCGCTCGCCACCCACCCGGCGGATCTCGCGCTCCTGCAACGCGCGCAGCAGCTTGGCCTGGAGCGTCGGGGGCATCTCGCCGACCTCGTCGAGGAAGATCGTGCCGCCGCCGGCGAGTTCGAACAGGCCCGCCTTGTCGCGCACGGCGCCGGTGAACGATCCCCTGACGTGGCCGAAGAGTTCGGATTCGAGCAGCGCCTCGGTGAGGGCGGCGCAGTTGATGCTCACGAAGGGCGCCCCTGCACGCGGACTCTCGTCGTGGATCAGGCGAACCAGGAACTCCTTGCCGGTGCCGCTCTCCCCGATGACGAGCACGGTCGTGTCGAGCGGGGCGACGCGCGCGGCGAGTTCGAGCACGTCCTGCATGGCCGCGCTGCCGGCGATGAAGTGGCGCGAGGCCGCGTGCCGCGTGACGCGCTCGCGCAGCAGGTTCAGCGCCCGCTCGCGGCGTTCGAGGACGCGCTCCCGGCGATCGAGCTCCCTCGCGCGCCGCCCGACGACCCCCCGCAGCCGCTCGATCTCCTCGCCGACGGCCGCCGCCTCGAAGTCGGCGCGGATGGTCGCGAGATCGGCGCCCCAGCTGGCCGCGTCGCGGCCAATCGCCGTGCAGGAGCGGGCCCCGGCTCCCACGCAGGCCGTCTCGCGGTAGTAGACCTCCGTGCCGAGGCATGCGCTCGCAAAACCGCTCGAGTAGCCGACGAGCGACCAGCAGACCGGTGTGGTGCCGACGCCGTAGTGGTGCACGTGCTGCTCGGCCTCGTACGAGTGGTGCCACACCATGTGCTGTTCGAAGTGGCCCGTGTCCGGTTCGTGGTGCGTCTCGCCAGCCTCGGAGCGGACGATGCCGGCCAGTGTGTGCAGCGTGGCACCCGACCGCAGGCCCTCGAGCGGGTCCGTCCAGCCATACTGTTCGCGCAGGGTGACGGCGTCATGGTAGCCGTCGGCGAACCCGAATCGGAGCAGCAGCCGCCGCGTCGTCGCCCGGCCGAGCGTGTCGAGCAGTTCCTTGCGCAGCAGCCCCATCGCCGCGGCGCTCAGGACCACCACCCGCTGCTCGTGCAGGCGGATCACGCCCTGATCGGGGCGGAATGCCAGCAATTCGGTGAGGTGCAGGCCCTCGAGCGGCGACGCCGCCGCGCGAGCCGGCTTTCGCTTCGCCATGGGCGCAATTCTATGGCCGGGTGTGGTGCGAGCGGGTGCGCGGCGGTTAACATCGTGGGCGCGGCGGCCCCGCCGCCATGGGACTGAACCCGAGGACCGATCAGAAATGCTCTTACACGTGAACGAGGAGCTGCAGGCGCTCCATCAGGACATCGTCCGCAGGAACGCCGGCGAGCCCGAGTTCCATCAGGCCGTCGCCGAAGTGCTCGGCTCGCTCGCCCCGGTGCTGTCCAAGCACCCCGAATTCCGCGACGATCGCGCCATCGAGCGGTTGTGCGAACCGGAACGCCAGATCATCTTCCGCGTGCCGTGGCAGGACGACTCGGGCCGCGTGCAGATCAACCGCGGGTTCCGCGTCGAGTCCAACAGCGCGCTCGGTCCCTACAAGGGCGGCCTGCGGTTCCATCCGTCGGTCAACCTGAGCGTCATCAAGTTCCTCGGCTTCGAGCAGGTCTTCAAGAACGCGCTCACGGGGATGCCGATCGGGGGCGGCAAGGGCGGGTCGGACTTCGACCCGAAGGGCCGCTCGGATGGCGAGATCATGCGGTTCTGCCAGAGCTTCATGACCGAGCTGTATCGCCACCTCGGTGAGTACACCGACGTTCCTGCCGGCGACATCGGCGTCGGCCAGCGCGAGATCGGCTACCTGTTCGGCCAGTACAAGCGGATCACCAACCGGTACGAATCCGGCGTCCTCACGGGCAAGGGACTCGACTGGGGCGGCGCGCTCGTGCGCCGCGAGGCCACGGGTTACGGCCTCGTGTTCTTCGTGCAGGAGATGCTCAAGGCCCGCAACGACTCGCTCGAGGGCAAGACCTGCGTGGTGTCGGGCACCGGCAACGTCGCCGTCTACACCATGGAGAAGGTCCTCGAACTCGGCGGCAAGGTCGTCGCCTGCTCCGACTCGGGCGGGTTCGTCCACGATCCCGAGGGCATCGACCTTGCGTGCGTGAAGCGCATCAAGGAAGTCGAGCGCGGACGCATCGAGCGCTACGTGACCGAGACGCACCGCGGCCGGCACGTCACGGGCGCGAGCATCTGGGACGTGCCGTGCGACGTGGCGCTGCCGTGCGCGACGCAGAACGAGTTGAACGGCAAGGACGCGCTCGCGCTCGTCAAGCAGGGCTGCACGGTGGTGGCCGAGGGCGCCAACATGCCCGCCACGCCCGAAGCCGTGCGCGTGTTCCACGAGCACGGCGTGGCGTTCGGGCCGGGCAAGGCCGCAAACGCCGGCGGCGTCGCGACGTCGGCGCTCGAGATGCAGCAGAACGCGAGCCGCGACGCCTGGAGCTTCGACTACACCGAGCAGCGTCTCGCCGACATCATGCGCGGCATCCACCAGCGCTGCTTCGAGACCGCCGACGAGTACGGCACGCCCGGCAACTACGTCAACGGGGCCAACATCGCCGGCTTCATCAAGGTCGCACGCGCCATGGTCGCACTCGGGGTGATCTGATCGAAGTCGCGATTCTCTCCCCGTTCGTGGCGGCACTGCCGCTGCCCTGGCTCCTGCGCCGGTGGCCGCGTCTCGCGCCGCTGCTCGCGGCATGGCCCGCGCTGCTCGCGTGCCTGTTCGCCAGTGAGCTGCGCCAGGCACTCGTCACAGGCCCGCGCCTCGTCGAGAAGGCGTGGGCACCCTCGCTGGGGCTCGGGCTCGCCTTCAACCTCGATGCGCTCGGCCTGCTGTTTGCCGTGCTCATCACCGGCATCGGCGCGCTCGTCGTCCTCTACGCGAGCCGCTACCTCGAGGGACACGAAGACGCCGGGCGGTTCCACGGCGCCCTCTTCGCGTTCATGGGCGCGATGCTCGGCGTCGCGCTCTCCGACAACATCCTCACGCTCTTCGTCTTCTGGGAGCTGACCGGGTTCACGTCGTTCCTGCTCATCGGCTTCGAGCACGAACGCGAGGACGCGCGGGCCGCCGCCACGCAGGCGCTGATCGTCACCGGCGGTGGCGGGCTGGCGCTGCTGGCCGCAGGCGTGATCCTCAGCCAGGTCACCGGCACCACGAGCCTCTCGGCCATGCCCGCGCACGCCGCGGCACTCGCCGCGCATCCGCTCGCCAGCGCCGTCGCCATCCTGGTGCTCCTCGCGGCGTTCACGAAGTCGGCGCAGGTGCCGTTCCACTTCTGGCTCCCGAACGCCATGGCCGCCCCCACGCCCGTGAGCGCGTACCTGCACTCGGCGACCATGGTGAAGGCCGGCATCTATCTCATGGCCCGGATGTCGCCGGTGCTCGCCGCGACCGCGCCGTGGACGGTCACCGTGGTCACGGTCGGTGCCACGACGATGGTCGTCGGGGCGTACCGCGCCGTGCAGGAAGTGGACCTCAAGCGCATCCTCGCGTACTCCACGGTCAGCGCGCTCGGCGTGCTGACGATGCTGCTCGGCGTCGGGACGACCGAGGCCATCACGGCGGCACTCGTCTACCTGCTCGCGCACGCGTGCTACAAGGGCGCGCTCTTCCTCGTGGCCGGCACCATCGACCACGAGACCGGCACGCGCGACGTCACCGTGCTCGCGGGCCTGCGGCACGCGATGCCGATCACGACGGTCGCTGGCGGTGCCGCGGCGCTGTCGATGGCCGGCGTGCCGCTGACGCTCGGCTTCGTCGGCAAGGACGCCGCCTACGAGGCCTTGCTGCACGGCGGCAGTGCCTCGGGAATCCTGCTCGCGGCGATGGTGCTCGCCAGCATCGCGCTCGGTCTCGCGGGCCTCGTCGCGGGCGTCGGCCCGTTCTGGTCCGGCCGTCGAGCCGCTGGCGACGCGGGTCCTGACGGCGGGGACGAGTCCGCCCGCGTACACGAGGCGCCATGGCGGATGTGGCTGCCGCCCTTCGTGCTCGCCTCGGCCGGCATGCTGCTCGGCGTGGCGCCGTGGCTCGCTAACGGGGTCGTGGGTGCGGCGGCGACGGCGGTTGCCGGCGCTCCCGCCGGCGTGTCGCTCGCGGTCTGGCACGGCTTCACGACCGCGCTGCTCCTGAGCCTCGCCACGCTTGCGGGCGTGACGCTCGCGTACCTGGCGCGCGGCGCGATCCGCGCACGCACGTGGGTGCCCGGGCTCGGCACCGAGCAGGTCTACACAGGGTCGATCGCGGCGCTCGACGCCGTGGGTCGCGTGATCGCGCCGCCGCTGCACAGCGCCTCGCTGCGGTCGTACGTGATGGTCATCGTCATGACGTCGGTCGTCGTCACCGGCGCGACGCTGTTCGTCTCCTCGGGCGTGCGGATCATGGCGCCCGTGGCACCTGCGCTCCCGCACGAGTTCATCATCGTGTCGGTGGTGATCCTCGGCGCCATCGGCGCCACGCTGGCGCAGTCGACGATGGCCGCCGTCCTCTCGCTGGGTGCGGTCGGCTACGGCGTGGCGATGACGTTCCTCCTGTTCGGCGCGCCGGACCTCGCGATGACGCAGTTCTCGGTCGAGACGCTGACCGTCGTCATCTACGTGCTCGTCTTCCGGCACTTCCGCAACCTCGGCACCCTGTCGCCGCGCCTCGTCCGCGCGCGTGACGGCGCCATCGCGGCCGGTTTCGGCGTCGTCGTCGGAGGCCTCGTGCTGGCGGTGTCGAACGTGGAGACCTCGGCGCGGCTGCGCGAGTTCTTCGTGGACTTCGGTCCCACGCTCGGGCACGGCCGCAACATCGTCAACGTGATCCTCGTGGACTTCCGCGCCTTCGACACGATGGGCGAGATCACGGTGCTCGCGACGGCCGCGATTGGCGTCCGCGCGCTGCTGCTGCTGGCCGCCGCGGGACGCACCGATCCGCGCCCGGCGAGCGTGCGGTCGGGAACCTCCGCGATCTTCCGGACGGCGGCACGCGTGCTGATGCCGCTGCTCCTGCTGTTTGCGTTCTTCCTGCTGCTGCGCGGCCACAACCAGCCGGGCGGCGGCTTTGTCGGCGGCCTCGTGGCGGCGGCGGCCTTCGCGCTGTACTCGATTGCGTTTGGCGTCGAGAGTGCGCGCCGCGCGCTGCTCGTCGAGCCGCTGACGCTGCTCGGCGTGGGCCTGCTGATTGCGCTGGCCAGCGGGCTGCCCGCGGTCTTCGAGGGACGCCCGTTCCTGTCGGCGGTGTGGAGCCTCGACCCGGTGGCCATCGGGACGCCCGTCGTGTTCGACATCGGTGTCTTCCTCGTGGTCACGGGCGTGGTCCTGATGATGATCTTCAGCCTTGCCGAGGAGTCCTGAGTGGAGCTGCTGCTCGCCATCGCGTCCGGCGTCCTCTATGCAGCCGGGATCTACCTGATGCTGCGGCGACGCCTCGCGCAGCTGATCATCGGCCTCGGGTTGATGTCCAACGGCACCAATCTCCTGATCTTCACCGCGGGCGGGCTCACGCGCGCGCGGCCCCCGGTCGTGCCCGACGGCGCCGAGCACCTCGTGCCGCCCTACGCCGACCCTGTTCCGCAGGCGCTCGTGCTCACGGCCATCGTCATCGGGTTCGGGCTGCTCGCCTTCGCGCTCGTGCTGGCCGACCGCGTCCACGACACGCTCGGCACCGACGACGTGGACGAAGTGGGGCGCGAGCGATGACGATGCTCGTGCTGCCAATCCTCGTGCCGCTCGGCACCGCGGCCACTCTGATGCTGGCGCCGAAGCGGCCGCTGCTGCAGCGGTGGATTGCGCTCATCGGGTGCATCGGCCTGCTCGCCAGTGCCCTGGTGCTGTTCGAGCGCGTGGACACCCAGGGCATCCAGGTCCTCCAGATCAGTGGCTGGGCCGCGCCGTTCGGCATCTCGCTCGTGGCCGACCTGCTGTCGGCCATGCTGGTGGTGGCCGTGGGCATCGTGGGCGTGGCGGTGACGCTCGCGGCGTTTGCCGGCGTGGACCCGCGCCGGGAGGCGTTCGGTTACCACCCGCTGACGCAACTGCTGTTGATGGGCGTGGCCGGTGCGTTCCTGACCGGCGACATGTTCAACCTGTACGTGTTCTTCGAGGTGATGCTGGTCGCGTCGTTCGTGCTGATGGCACTGCACCGCACGAGCGCGCAGGTGTCGGCCGCGTTCAAGTACGTGACGATCAACCTCATCGCCTCGTCGATCTTCCTCACGGCGCTCGGGCTCGTGTATGGCGTGGCCGGCACGCTGAACATGGCCGATCTGGCGCGCGTGTGGGCCTCGTCGTCCACGCCGGAACTCGATGCCGTGCTCGCCGTGCTGTTCCTCGTGGCGTTCAGCATCAAGGCCGGGCTCTTCCCGCTCTTCTTCTGGCTGCCGGCGTCGTACCACACGCCGCCGGCCGCGACCGGCGCGGTGTTTGCCGGGCTGCTGACGAAGGTCGGCGTCTATGCGCTGATGCGGGTCTTCACGCTGCTGTTCCAGGGGGCGGCACCGCTGCTGCCGCCGATGCTGCTCGCGATGTCGGCGGCCACGATGGTGGTCGGGCTCGTCGCGGTGATGAACGAGCGCGACTTCCGTCGGGTGCTCTCGTTCAACCTCGTCGGACACATCGGCTACACGACCGCCGCGCTGAGCCTGCTGACGCCCGCGGCGATTGCCGGCGCGATTCTCTACCTGCTGCACCACATCCTGGTGATCACGAACCTCTTCCTCGTGAGCGGCGTGATGCTGCGGCTGCGGCGGACCACCGACATGGCGGGCCTCGGTGGCATCTACCGCAACCAGCCCCTGTTCGCCCTGCTCGCGATGATCCCGATCTTCTCGCTCGCCGGCGTGCCGCCGTTGTCGGGGTTCCTCGGCAAGCTCGCGATCGTGCAGGGCGCGTTCGGCGCCGGTGCCTACTGGGTCGGCGGCCTCGTGCTCGCCGTCGGCCTGCTGACCCTGCTCTCGATGGCCCGCACGTGGAGCCAGGCGTTCTGGGCCCCGGCATCGGCGGCCCGTGACATGGCGGCGCCGGGCGCGCCGCTCATGGGGACGATCGCCCTGCTGAACGTCCTGATCCTGGCGATGACGGTGGGCGCCGAGCCGCTGTTCGCGCTGGCGACCCGCGGGGCCGAGCAACTGCTCGAGCGCGAGGCGTACGTGCGCGCCGTGATCGGGAGGATCCCGTAGCATGCTGCTCGCGAGCATCCTCCTGGCGCTTGCGTGGGCCGCCCTGCAGGGTGAGTTCAGCCTGGCGAACCTCGTCGTCGGCTACGTGGCCGGCTACGTGATCCTCGCGCTGCTCGCGCGCGGCGGCGTGCTGCCGACCGGCTTCGTCTCGCGGACGGGGCGTGCGCTGACGCTTGCCGGCTTCTTCGTGCGCGAACTGCTGCGGGCCAACGTCCGCGTGGCGCTCGACGTCGTCAAGCCGCAGGGCACCATCCGGCCGGCCGTGATTGCCGTGCCGCTCGACATCACGACAGACCGCGAGATCCTGCTGCTGTCGATGCTGATCAACATCACGCCCGGCAGCGTGACGATCGACCTGGCCGACGATCGCAAGACGCTCTACGTGCACGTGATGCACATGGGCACGGCGGAAGAGGCGCGGCGCGAGATCAAGCAGGGCTTCGAGCGTCGCATCCGGATGCTCTTCGAATAGGGGAGGAAAGGCGAGACGGCATGGTGGAGATGGCGATGCAGTTCACGCTCGTGACGCTCGGCGTAGCGCTGCTGGTCGCGATGGTCCGGCTCGTGAAGGGGCCGACGCTGCCCGATCGGATCGTCGCGATGGATCTGATCGGCGTGCTCGTCGTCGGCCTGATCGCGGTGCTGGCCGCGGCGACGCGCGTGCGGGCCACGCTCGACGCCGCGATCGTCATCGCGCTCGTCGGGTTCGTCGGCACGGTCGCCTACGCGACGTACGTGGAGCGGGGGCACCCGGAATGATCGACCTGCTCACCGTGCTGCTCTGGCTCGTCGGCGCGGCCTTTGCGCTGCTCGCCGCCGTCGGCGTGGTGCGGATGCCCGACGTCTTCACGCGCATGCAGGCCTCCACGAAGGCGTCGACGCTCGGCCTCGCCTGCCTCCTCCTCGGATCGGCCCTGCAACTCGGCGATTTCTCGTCGTTCGTGCGGGTCGCGAGCATTGGCGCATTCATCCTGCTCACCACGCCCGTCGCGGCGCACGTCATCGCGCGTGCGTCGTACCTGGCCGACGTGCCGCTCTGGCGCGGCACCGTCCTCGACGAACGACGTACCGAGCCCGAATCGGGCGAGACGACCAGGTAGGGCGACGTTCCCCGAACGCGCCACGTGTGGTCGCTCCGCGGGATATGCTGTTCGCGTTCCCCGGACGCCATGCGCTCGATGCTCACCGTTGGGGTTGCCGCCGTCCTCGTCGCGACGACGAGCGCAGGCGCTGACGTGCGAATCGTCGCGCCGGCCGGCGTTCGTGCCGCCGGTCCGTACAGTCCCGGTGTCCTTGCCGGCGACTTCCTCTACGTCTCGGGCCAGGACGGACGCGATGCCGACGGGCGCCGGCCCGACACACCCGAGGGCGAGATGCGGCAGGCGCTGCTGAACCTGAAGGTCATCGTCGGAGCCGCGGACCTGACGCTCCGGCACGTCGTCTACAGCCAGGTGTACCTCACCGACATGGCGCATCACGACGTGCTGGACCGCGCGTGGCGCGACGCCTTTCCCACGGCGCCGCCTGCGCGCGCCGTCGTCGGCGTCCACAGCCTGCCGGGCGGCAGCGCGGTGGCGATCGATGCCGTGGCGTACCGCGATCTCTCTGCCCGACGTCCCGTCGTGCCGGAGGGGTATGCGGCGTCCCCGTCGTCGGCACCGGCCGTGATGGCAGGCACCCGGCTGTTCCTGTCGGCCGCGGCGGGGGCAGACGTTGCCACGGGCGCGATGCCGGCCGGCGCCGAGGCGCAGGTCGAACTGGCGCTCGACAACGTCCGGCGCGTGCTCGCAGCGGCCGGCCTCGACTTCCGTCATCTCGTGTTCGTCAACCCTTACCTGACGGCCGCCGCGTCGCGCCGGATGAACGAGATCTACGCCCGCCACGTCGAGTTCGGCAACACGCCGGCGCGCGCGACCATCAGCGTGTCGAGCCTGCCGGGTGGCGCCACGATTCAGTTCACCGGCGTCGCCATCGCGGACCTGTCGCGCCGGACCGCCTTCCGACCGGCCAACATGCCGCCGAGCGCCACGGCAAGTCCGTGTGTGCTCGCCGACGACACGTACTACTGCTCGGCGAAGGGACCGTTCACGCCGGGTCCGGTCGCCGGGCCGCGGGGCCTCCAGGGGATCTGGGCCTCGACCATCGAGGCGCAGGTGCGCCAGTCGATGCGCAACCTGATCGACGGCCTCGAGCAAGCCGGTCTCGGGCTGTCGCATGTGGTGTCGGCCAACGTGTACCTCGACGACATCGACGACCTCGCGCGCGTGGACGCGGTCTACGCGCAGTACTTCCCGGAGCGGCCGCCGGCGCGGACGACCGTGGCGCAGGTGGCGCCGCAGGACCGCACGCCGCGCGCTGCCGGCACGTTTCCCGGCCTCGAACAGATCTCGCTCATTGCCGTGAAGTAAGGGAGAACCGACGTGTACGACGACACAGGCAACGACACACCGCTGGACGGCCTGACCCGCCGCGACCTCCTGCGCGCCGCCAACGCGCTGACGATGCCGGTCCTCTTCGGAAGCGCCGGCGGGGGTGTTGCCGCCGCCGCGGGTGTCGGTGCCGCCGCCGGGGCCGCCGGGCCGCTGACGCCTGGCCCGCGCATCTACCAGTCGATCGGCGTCGAGCCGGTGATCAATTGCCGCGGCACGTTCACGATCATCGGCGGATCGGTCGAGCGTCCCGAGGTGCGTGCCGCGATGGATGCCGCCGCGCGGCAGTACGTCCAGATCGACGAACTCGCCATGGCGGTCGGCACGCGGCTCGCCGAACTGACCGGCGCCGAGTGGGGCATGGTGTCGTCGGGCTGCGCTGCCGGCCTGAAGCACGTGACCGCCGCATGTGTGACCGGAGGCAATCCGGAGCGCCTCGTGCGCATCCCGGACCTCACGGGCTTCGAGAAGACGGAGGTCGTCTGCCCACGCTACTCGCGCAACGTCTACGACGCCGCCATCCGCAACATCGGCGTGACGATGATCACCGTCGAGACGCTGCAGGAACTCGAACAGGCACTGGGCCCGCGCACGGCGATGATCTACGTCCTCGCGGGCGAGCCGTCGATGTCGGGCGCGTTCTCGCTGGAGCAGATTGCGAATGTCGCCCGGGCGAAGGGCGTGCCGATCCTCGTGGACGCCGCAGCCGAAGGGCTCACGATGCCGAACGTGCACCTGGCCAGCGGCGCGACGGTCGTGGCCTACAGCGGCGGCAAGGCGTTGTGCGGCCCGCAGTGCGCGGGGCTGCTCCTCGGCCGCAAGGATCTCCTGCTGTCGGCATGGCAGGCCAGTTCACCGCATCACGGTCCCGGACGCGACAACAAGGTCGGCCGGGAGGAGACCCTCGGCATGCTGGCGGCCGTGGAGGCGTGGGTCACGCGCGACCACGCGGCGGACTGGAAGACGTGGCTCGGCTGGCTGGACACGATTGCCGCGCGCGTGGGCACGGTGCCGGGCGTCTCGACGGCCGTGCGCGAACCGACCGGGCTCTCGAATCGCAGCCCGTCGCTCGTCATCTCGTGGGATCCGGCCGTGCTGCACGTCACGGGCGAGGACGTGGCCGGCGAACTGTCGCGCACGACGCCGCGGATTGCCCTCGGCTCCGGCGGTCGGGGCGGTGCCGCCGGCACGACGTCGATTTCGGTGACCGCCTGGATGATGCAGCCTGGCGACGACCGGATCGTGGCCGACCGCATCCACGGCGTGCTGTCGGCCCGGCGCGAACCACGGCCGACCGCGATGCGCGCACCGTCGGCGAACGTGGCCGGCCGCTGGGACGTGGACATCACGTTTGCCAGCAGCCGCGGCCGGCACACGCTGTTCGTCGAGCAGGACGGCAACTGGCTGCAGGGGTCGCACCAGGGGGAGTTCACCGTGCGCGACATGGCCGGCATGATCGAGGGCGCCGACGTCGTCATCCGCAGCGTCGAGCGGCGTCCCGGAAGCTCCGTGGTCTTCACCTTCTCGGGAACGGTGTCCGGCGACGCGATGTCGGGACGCATCCACATGGGGGAGTATCTCGAAGCGACGTTCACGGCCACCCGGCACGCCTATCCGTCGCAGCGCACGCGTATCACCGTCCCGCAGGGGCCGCCGCTGGCCACGTGAACCGGCATGAGGACAGGTCCATTGGAGCCTCACGAGCATCACCACCGGCACGGCCATCACGACGGGCATGCGCAGCACGCGCCGGCGCACGACGTGCCGTCGTCGGGTGAACCGGCAGCGGACACGCGCGAGTACACGTGTCCGATGCACCCCGAAGTCGTGCAGATCGGGCCTGGCGCGTGCCCGAAGTGCGGCATGGCGCTCGAGCCGCGGACGATCACGCTCGAGGACGACACCAGCGAACTCGACGACATGACGCGCCGTTTCCGCGTGTCGCTCGCCGTCACGGCGCCAATCGTCCTCGTGATGTTCGCGGAGATGGTGCCCGGGCAGCCGCTGATGCACGCGATCTCGCCGCGCGTGATCGCGTGGCTCCAGTTCGCGCTCGCGACGCCGGTCGTACTCTGGGCTGGCTGGCCGTTCTTCGTGAGGGGCTGGCAGTCGGTGGTCAACCGCCACCTGAACATGTTCACGCTCATCGCGCTCGGCGTCGGCGCCGCGTATGTGTTCAGCGTGGTCGCGACGGTGACGCCGGACGCCTTCCCGGCGTCGTTCCGAGGGCCCGGCGGCCAGGTGGCCGTGTACTTCGAGGCCGCGGCCGTGATCGTCGTGCTGGTGCTGCTCGGGCAGGTGCTGGAGTTGCGGGCGCGCAGCCGGACAAGCGCCGCGATCCGGACCCTGCTCGGCCTCGCGCCGAAGACGGCGCGACGGCTCGATGCCGACGGCAGCGAGCACGAGATCCCGCTCTCGCACGTGCACGTGGGCGATCGCTTGCGGGTCCGCCCCGGCGAGCGGGTGCCCGTGGATGGCGCGGTGATCGAGGGCACGACGACCGTGGACGAGTCGATGGTCTCTGGTGAGCCGATCCCGGTGGAGAAGATCGCCGGCGCGGCGGTCACCGGCGGCACCGTCAACGGCACGGGCACGTTCGTGATGGAGGCGCAGCGGGTGGGCGCCGACACGCTGCTCGCGCAGATCGTGCGCATGGTCAGCGAGGCGCAGCGATCGCGCGCGCCGATCCAGCGGCTCGTGGACACGGTGTCGGCCTGGTTCGTGCCCGCCGTCGTCATCGTCGCCATCGCGACGTTCGTCGTCTGGGGCCTCTACGGGCCCGAGCCGCGATTCGCGCACGCGCTCGTGAACGCGGTGGCCGTCCTCATCATCGCCTGCCCGTGCGCGCTCGGCCTCGCGACGCCGATGTCGATCATGGTCGGCACCGGCAAGGGCGCCGAACTCGGCGTGCTGCTCCGGAACGCCGAGGCCCTCGAACTGCTCGAGCGCGTGGATACGGTCGTCGTGGACAAGACCGGCACGCTCACCGAAGGCAAGCCGTCGCTCACGTCGGTCGTCGCGATCGACGGCTTCACCGAGGATGACCTGCTGCGTCTCGTCGCGAGCGTCGAGCACGTCAGCGAGCATCCCCTCGCGGAGGCGATCGTGGCTGGGGCCACCGACCGCGGCCTGTCCATGGCGCCGGTCACCGCCTTCGAGTCCGTGACCGGCAAGGGCGTGCGCGGGATGGTGGACGGGCGTCGTGTCGCCATCGGCAACGTGCCCATGCTGGAGGACGAAGGCGGCGTGCCGCCCGATCTGGTGGCGCAGGCCGACGAGCTGCGGCGGCGCGGCGGCACGGTGATGTTCGCCGCGGTGGATCGGCAGCCGGCCGGGCTCGTCGGCGTCGCGGACCGCATCAAGGCCACGACGCGCGAGGCCATCGACGACCTGCACGCCGAGGGCCTGCAGGTGGTGATGCTGACGGGCGACAACGGGATCACGGCGGAAGCCGTGGCCCGCGAGGTCGGGATCGATCGCGTGGAAGCCGACGTGCTGCCCGAAGGCAAGGCCGCGATCGTCGCGGCCCTGCAGGCGCAGGGGCGGCGTGTGGCGATGGCGGGCGACGGCATCAACGACGCGCCGGCACTGGCCAGGGCCGACGTCGGCATCGCGATGGGCACGGGCACCGACGTCGCCATGGAGAGCGCCGACGTCACGCTCGTGAAGGGCGACCTGCGCGGCATCGTCCGCGCCCGCCGGCTCAGCCGGGCGACGATGGCCAACATCCGCCAGAACCTGTTCTTCGCCTTCGTCTACAACGCGCTGGGCGTGCCCGTCGCGGCCGGTGTCCTGTATCCCGCATTCGGGCTGCTCCTCAGCCCGATGGTGGCGAGTGCCGCCATGGCGTTGAGCTCCGTCTCGGTGATTGGCAATGCCCTGCGGCTGCGGCGCCTGCGGCTCTGAATCGACAGCACTGCATTCACGACGTTCGAGAGAGGATCACAGACATGATTGCCGTCACTGGAGCCACCGGGCACCTCGGTCGCCTCGTCATCGAGGACCTCACGCAGCGCATCGATCCGTCCCGAGTCGTCGCGCTCGCGCGGAATGCCGCGCGGGCCCATCACCTCGACGTGGCCGTGCGCGAGGCCGACTACGATCGCCCGGAGACGCTCGACGAGGCACTCGCCGGCGTCGGCACGCTGCTCCTCATCTCGTCCAGCGAGGTCGGCAAGCGCGCCACCCAGCATCGCCGCGTGATCGAGGCGGCGCAGCGTGCGGGCGTGGAATGGATCGTCTACACGAGCCTGCTCCGTGCCGACTCCTCGCCGCTCGATCTTGCCGTCGAGCACGCCGCCACCGAGGCGATGCTCCGCCAGTCTGGCGTGCCGCACACGATCCTGCGCAACGGCTGGTACACCGAGAACTACACCGGCTCCATCGCGGGCGCCCTTGCCGCGGGTGCGTTCATCGGCAGCGCGGGCACGGGCCGCATGTCGACGGCTGCGCGCGCCGACTACGCCGCTGCCGCGGCCACCGTGCTCACGAGCGACGGCCACCGCGGCCGCACCTACGAGCTTGCCGGTGACGAGGCGTGGACGCTCGAGGATCTGGCCGCCGAGTTGTCGAGACAGGCAGGCCGGACGATCCCGTACCGCGACCTGCCCGAGGCCGAGTACGCAGCTGCGCTCGTGACCGCCGGCCTGCCGCCGGAACTCGCCCGCGCGATCGCGGGCTGGGACGTCGCCGCCTCGAAGGGCGCGCTCCTGGACGAGGGCCGCGAGCTCTCGCGCCTGATCGGCCGGCCCACGACGCCGCTGGCGGCGTCGGTGGCTGCCGCACTCGACCTGATCGCGACGTGACCCATGGCGATCGCGACCGATGTCGGCCCCTTCATGGCACGATCGCGCCATGAACCCGCAGGACGTCCGGACGCTCGTCGACTACAACTACTGGGCCACGCACCGCGTGCTCGATGCCGTTGCGGCCCTGACTCCGGAACAGTTCACGCACGACCTCGGCAGCAGCTTCCGATCGGTGCGCGACACGCTGTCGCACGTGCACGGCGCCGAGTGGATCTGGCTCTCGCGCCTGCATGGTGAGTCGCCGACGAGCGGCCTGCCGCACGATCGCTTCACGGACGTCCCGGCCGTTCGGGCGGCCTGGGCGGGGACGGAGGCCGGCTATCGGGCCTGGGCCGCGAGTGCCGACGCGGACGCGCTCGATCGCGTGCTCGACTACCGGCTCCTGAGCGGGCAGGCGACCGCGAGCCGCGTCGGCCACATCCTCCAGCACGTCGTGAACCATGGCACATACCATCGCGGACAGTTGACCACGATGCTGAGGCAGCTCGACGCGGCGCCGCCGGCATCCCTCGACCTCATCGCGTACCACCGCCAGCAGCACGCCGGCTGACATCGTTGCGTGCCTGTCGGCTTACTCGACCTCGTCGAGTGCGATGAGGCCGCGCTTGAGCGCCTGGACGATGGCCTGAGTCCGGTTCTCCACCTGGAGCTTGCCGAGGAGGTGACCGACGTGGGTCTTGACGGTCTCCTCGCCGATCGCAAGTGCCGCTGCGATGTCCTTGTTCGCGCGGCCAAGCGCGAGTTGTCGCAGCACGTCGAGCTCACGCTGCGTCAGGTCATCGTGGGCGTCCCGACTGCGCACCAGGTGTCCGCCAACGTCAGGGTCGATGTACGGCTTGCCGGCGGCGGCGCGCCTGACGGCGGCCAGCAGGACTTCCGGTTCGGCGTCCTTGCGCACGTAGCCAATCGCACCGGCTCGCAACACGCCCATCATGCGGGCTTCGTCCACTGACGCGGTCAGCGCGACGACCTTGATGCGCGGGTTGCGGGCGAGCACCCGTCGCGTCGTCTCGATGCCGTCCATACCGCCCGGGAGGAGCAGGTCCTGCAGTACGACGTCGGGATTCCAGGCGTCGAGGTGTTCCAGCAGTTCCTCACCGCTGGCAGCCATGGCGACGACTGTGAGGTCGGGAAAGGACTCGAGGTACGCCTTGAGGCTGCGCGTGACCACGCGGTGGTCGTCAACGAGCACGAGGGTCGTCACGAGGCGTCCTCCGGAGTGCCTGTTCATCATCGACGGGTCGAAGCCGCCACCAGGCGCGCACATGGCGTGAGAAGAGCAGCACGAAGATGACGAGCGGTACGATGCCAAGTCCCGGGCCGTTCTCCAGCAGACCCAGCGCGAGGCCGACGATGGCCACGCCGATCAGGGCAACGAACCCCAGTTCCCGTCGCCGCCTGTAGCGCCGGACGTCAGCGGTCTCGAGCGGAATCGAGAGCGTGACGAGCGTTCCGGCGCCGTTCGTGCTGCGAACTTCGACGCTGCCTCCAATCTCGCCTGCGCGCGCCTGCATGTTCTGCACGCCCATCCCACCCGCTCTCCTGTCCTCGTCGAACCCACGCCCATCGTCGCGCACGGTCAACTCGAAGCCGCCAGGCGTTGCACCGAGCGCCACGCGGACGTGCCGTGCGCGCGCGTGTCGCCCCACGTTCGCGAGCGCCTCCTGGGCGATCCGGAAGATCGCCTGGAGTGCACCGGGTTCGAAGGCGTCCTGGGGCGGCATCTCCCCGACCTCCACCTCGACGTCGGCACCGGTCCTGA
Organism: uncultured Luteitalea sp.; assembly: GCA_934541105.1. Lineage (GTDB taxonomy): Bacteria > Acidobacteriota > Vicinamibacteria > Vicinamibacterales > Vicinamibacteraceae > Luteitalea. The sequence goes on from CAKTDA010000005.1 coordinate 146,774, forward strand.
AGCCGAGCGCCTCGCATTGCTGCCGGATCGCCTCGACGAGTCCAGTCGTACCAAGCGGCGCGGCCCGCAGTTGGTCGAGGAGCGCCTGCATCTCGGCGACGGCCTCGCGCGCCGACTGCCTGATGCGCGCGAGCGCGTCCCGTGCGCCCGGCGGATCGGTGTCGAACCGCGCCTCCGCGGTTGCCGCATTCGTCTGGATGGCGAAGATCTGCTGCTTCACCGCATCGTGCAGGTCGCGCGCGAGGCGATTGCGTTCCTCCTGCGCGGCGGCTTCGCGAATCTCACGCTCGTACGCATCGTAGGTGGGTGCTCTCCCGTTCGTCGGAACGGCGTGCACGTCGAGGGACAGCAATCGCCGTGGTCGCAGGGGTGTGGGGAAACGGATGTACAGCAGGCTGGCGATTGCCGCGAGCAGGGCCCACGCCACGTGTCGGGCCATGGGGACGCCGCCAAGCGGCCCGCCGATCTGCACGAGCAGCATCAGCCAGACGACGATGTGCGCCGCGATGAACCGGGAGAACAAGGGACTCCGTGCCCGTGCGCCGGCAGCGGCCAGTCCTCCGGCCCAGAGGCCCAGTGCGATGAGCACGCTCCCTGCAAGGCGGATCAGGGCCGCGTCTCCCCATGGCAGCCCCTCCACCCGGAACTGGAACCACATCGGCCCCCAGCCCGCGACGATGACTCCCGTGGTCACGAGAAGCGCGGCGTAGGCACGCAGCGCGCGCCGCGTGTCTGGGAGTTCGGCGTCGTGTGGATCTGCCATGGCCGGCAGTCTAGGTGGGATGCCGCCCACGATGCATCACGCAGGAGGCTGAGGGTGGCTCCCCCGGTCGGGGGAGGCCGGCACCTCACCGAGGTCCTCCAGGATCGGACAGTCGGGACGTTCGTCGCCCGCGCAGCACGCCACGAGCGTCTCGAGCGTCGCCACCATCTGCGCGAGCCGATCGATTCGCGCGCGCAGATCCGTGATGTGCGCCGTCGCGATGGCCTTCACCTCGGCGCTCTGTCGTGACCTGTCGCGCCAGAGGCCCAGCAGGGCGTCGATCTCGGCGACGGCAAATCCGAGATCGCGCGCCCGCCTGATGAAGCGCAGCATGTGGACGTCCGCCGTGGTGTAGTCGCGGTAGCCGGACTCCCGCCGCTCGGCGGGCGGAATGAGGCCCGTCTGTTCGTAGTACCGGATCATCTTCGCCGACACGCCGGAGGCCTGCGACGCCTGCCCGATCGTCATTGCGCCGACCCCGCCGATGCAGGAGCGAGCGATGGTGTCGCACCATGCCCGCCGTGCGCCGCGCGCGCACGGAAGCCGCGCAGCCGCAGCGCGTTGCCGAGCACGAACACGCTCGACATCGCCATCGCACCCGCCGCGAACATCGGCGACAGCAGGACGCCCCACGCCGGATACAGCGCGCCGGCTGCGACCGGAATCAGCGCCGTGTTGTAGGCGAACGCCCAGAACAGGTTCTGGCGGATGTTGCCCATCGTCGCGCGCGACAGCGCGATCGCGGTGGCCACGCCGTTCAGGCTCCCCGACATGAGCACGACGTCCGCGGCCTCGATGGCGACGTCGGTGCCCGTGCCCACGGCAAGTCCGACGTCTGCGGCCGCCAGCGCCGGGGCGTCGTTGATGCCGTCCCCGACGAACGCAAGCACGCCGTGCGCCGCCTGCAACTCCTGCACGGCGTGCACCTTCCCCTCGGGCAGGACTTCCGCGACGACGTGATCGATCCCGAGCTGGCGCGCAATGGCATCGGCGGTACGGCGGTTGTCGCCCGTGACCATGGCGACCTTCAAGCCGAGGTCGTGCAGCGCGGCAATCGCCGGGGGCGTCGTGGCCTTGATGGGATCGGCCACGGCAAGGACCGCCGCGAGACGACGGTCGATCGCCGCGTACATCGGCGTCCGCCCGAGGTTCGCGAGGCGTTCGGCGGTCGCGGCGACGGGCGCGACGTCCACGCCGATACGCTCCATGTAGCGGTCGGCCCCGATCTCCACGCGCGTACCGTCCACCTGCGCGGCGACGCCGTACCCGGTGATCGACTCGAAGGCAGTCACCGCGGGCAACGCAACGTGCTCGGCCTCGGCGGCGGAGACGATGGCGCGGGCGATCGGATGCTCCGACTTGTCCTCGACGGCGGCAATCGCACCGAGGACGTGCGCGCGCTCGAACCCCTCGGCCACGTGCAGGTCCGTGAGCGCCGGCCGGCCTTCCGTGAGCGTCCCGGTCTTGTCGACGGCCACGACGGCGACGCGTTCGAGCCGCTGCAGCGCCTCGCCCTTCCGGAAGAGGATGCCGAGTTCGGCGCCGCGACCCGTGCCGACCATGATCGACGTCGGCGTCGCCAGGCCCATCGCGCACGGACACGCGATGATCAACACGGCGACGGCGTTCACGAGCGCGAAGGTCAGGGCCGGTGACGGTCCCCACATCAGCCACGCCAGGAACGTCAGCGCTGCCACGCCCATCACCGCAGGCACGAACCACATCGTCACCTGGTCCACGAGCGCCTGGATCGGCAGCTTGGCACCCTGTGCCTGTTCGACCATGCGGATGATCTGCGACAGCATCGTCGCCTCGCCGACGGCCGTCGCCTTGAACGTCAACGCGCCCTGCTGGTTCACGGTGCCGCCCACGAGCCCGCTGCCCACACCTTTCGCGACGGGGACGGGCTCGCCGGTGATCATCGATTCGTCCACGTAGCTGCCGCCATCGATGACTTCCCCGTCGACCGGGATGCGTTCGCCTGGGCGCACCTCGACGACGTCGCCCGTGATGACGTGGGCGATCGGCATCTCGGCGCTCGCTCCGTTGCGGCGCACGCGCGCCGTCTTCGGCTGCAATCCGACGAGCCGCGTGATGGCTTCCGACGTGCGGCCCTTCGCACGTGCCTCGAGATAGCGGCCGAGCAGGATGAGCGTCACGATGACGGCAGCCGCCTCGTAGTAGACGTTCACGGTGCCGGCGGGCAGGAGCGCCGGCGCGAACGTCGCGACGATCGAGAACACGTAGGCCGCCAGCGTGCCGACGGCGACGAGCGAGTTCATGTCGGGCGCGAAGCGTGCGAGCGCCGGCAGGCCCACCCTGTAGAAGCGGAGGCCCGGCCCCGCCAGCACCGCGGTGGTCAGGGCGAACTGGACGTACCAGCTCCACTGCATGCCGATCGTGCGATCGATGAGGCCGTGCACGCCGGGAACGAGATGCACGCCCATCTCCAGCAGGAACACCGGGAGCGTGAGCAGCGCGGCGATCGTCAGGTCCCGCGTCAGCGTCCGGAGTTCGGCCTCCTTCCGCTGCGCGAACTCGTCGTCTGCCGACGGGCCCGTGTCTTCACGGGCGCCATACCCGGCCTTCACGACGGCCGCCACGAGCGCGCTCGTCTCGACGTGACCGTGCGTCCGGATCTCCGCACGTTCCGTCGCGAGGTTCACGCTCACGGCATCGACGCCCTCGACCTTCTGCAGGGCACGCTCGACGCGCCCCACGCAGGAAGCGCAGGTCATGCCTTCGATCGGCAGGCGGATCGTGCCGACTGGCGGCGGCTGCTGTGTTCTCTCGATGTCCATCGCGGTGTCTCCCCCTCCTCGGGTACCCTCACAGCGTAAACCTTCCCATGATGGGAAGGTCAAGCACGCCGGCGTTCATCCGGCAGCGTCGAGGATGGGAGAAGAGGGCACAGCCGGAATCGGGTACAGTCCCACTGATGATTCAACCCTATGCCATCGGTGTGTGCAGCTGGTCGTTGCAGGTCACGAGCGTGCCGGAACTGCGCGGCTTCCTCGATCAACTCGGCGTGAACGTGATCCAGATCGCCTGCGGCGATCCGCACCACGCGTCCTGGAACGAGGGCGACGACATGCCGGCGGCGGCGCGCGCCGCCGGGTTCGACATCCACGCCGCGATGATCGGGTTCCCGGGCGAGGACTACACGACGCCCGACACGATCAAGGAGACCGGAGGCTTCGGCAATCCGGCGACCCGCGCGGAGCGACTCGAGACCCTGCGCTGGGCGCTGACGCGCACGACCGCGCTGGGGCTCGATCGGTTGACGATGCACGGCGGTTTCATCCCCGACCCGGAGGACGAGGGGCGGAAGGCGTTCCTCGACACGCTCGGTGAGGCCGCGGCGCTCGCGAAGGCGCACGGGATCACCCTCGGCCTCGAGACCGGCCAGGAGACGGCCGACCTGCTGCGTCGCACGCTCGACGACCTGCAGTGCGACAACGTCAAGGTCAACTTCGACCCCGCCAACATGCTGCTCTACGACATGGGCGACCCGATCCGCGCCGTCGAGATCCTCGGACCCGACATCGCGACCGTCCACTGCAAGGACGCCTTGCGTCCGACGACGCCCGGAGCCTGGGGCCAGGAGGTGCCGCTCGGTGAAGGCGCCGTGGACATGGCGCGGTTCGTCGAGACGCTGAAGCGGGTGGGCTATGCCGGACCGCTCGTGATCGAACGCGAGGTGGGCAACCAGCAGGAGCGGCTCGCCGACTGCGCGCACGGGATCCGCGTGCTGCGCGAGATCCTCGAAGGGTAGGGCGGGTTCACTGGCCGGGTCGCGCGAGTTCCGGGACGGACCGGCCAAGGAAGCCTTCGATCGGCTGCTGCCCGCCATACGGCCGATCATCGCGAAGGTTGATCGCGCGTGCCTGCGCCAGCGCCGTTGCCACCGGCACCTTGCGGTACTGAATCAGGTACGCGGCCCACAGGTGGCTGGCCCGCCAGGCCACCGTGCAGTGGAGCAGCACCTTGCCTCGCGCCGATGCGAGCGTCGTTGCGAAACGATCGAGTTCGGAGGAGCCGTAGGGGTGCTCCGGCGTCCCCCGCATCGGGATGTGCACGTACGCGAGGCCGAGTGCCTTGCTCAGGGCCGCTTCGTCGAAACCGACCTTGGCCATCTCCTCGGGCATCCGCAGGTTGACGACGGTGGTCACGCCCCTGGCGCGGAGCTCGCGCAGCCCCGCCTCAGTCGGCTGGCCGGCGATGAACATGTCGTCGCCCACGCTCGCGAACCGCGCCTGGAAGAGGCCGTCGTTGGCCAGCAGTATCGGATCCGGCGCGGGACCGGGTTCGGCAGTGCCCACGATGCGCTGTCCAGCGGCCGGCAGCGCAAGGACGACTGTCAGGACGGCAGTGACCGCAGCGCAAGACAGGACATGTGACATGGATCGTGTTCCTCGGGAATGCCGGCCCTGACCCCGACGCGACGCACGGCGCCTCCGGCAGCTACTCGAGTCGCAGGGCGACGCCGGCGATCTTGCCGTCCGGTGCGATCGTGAACGTGCAGCGTACCCCGACGCCATCGAAACCGGCGAGATACGACCGCAGGCGTCCCGTGTCGGACGTCGACTCCTCCATCAGTGCAAAGGAGCGCATCGGACCGAACGCGCCGATGCGGTAGGTCCCTTCCTTGATGCGATCCGGGAAGAAGAACGCCTGTGCCTCCGGTGTGAACCACTCCTTCTCACCGGTCCCCGCCGCCATGGTCGTCACGACCGACTTCAGGAATGCCGTCTCGGTCGGGTTCGAATCAGGGATCGGCTTCGGCGCGCCCTCACGCAGTGCGGGGATGTAGATCTCGGCGATGCCGTTGGCGATGCGCTCGGCGCCGCCGCTGCCTTCATTGGCCAGCACGATCACCGACAGCTTGTCGTCCACGAAGCGCGCGTAGTAGGTTGAGAAGCCGGGGATGCCGCCGCTGTGTCCGTAGCGCGTGTGCCCGCGATACGGCGACACACTCCAGCCGAAGCCATATGGGTGGGTCTTGCCGTCGGCAATCGGTGCCGGCGCGTACATCGCGGCAAGGCTGGCAGGCGACAGCACCGGGCGCTTCGCCAGCGTCTCGTCCCACTTTGCCAGGTCCAGCACCGAGACGAGCAGCGCGCCTGCCGCATACGGCTGCGTCGGGCTCACGTACTCGCCATTCTTCAGCACGCCGTTCTCCCAGGCGTATCCCTGGGCGCGATGTGGGACGACGATGGAGTGGTCGTTCACGCGGGCGGTCGCCATGCCGGCCGGCTTGAACAGCCGCGCCTCCAGCACGGTGCCCCACGGCTTGCCGGTGATCTTCTCGATCATCATGCCCAGCAGCACGTAGCCGGAGTTGTTGTAGCGCCACTTCTCTCCGGGCGCGAAGTCCATCGGACGGTCGCGCACCAGGGCGATCAGTTCCGCTGGCGTGAAGTCCTTGCGCATCAGCGACCCGAAGTCGGGCACGCTCGTGTAGCTCGGAATGCCGGACGTGTGATTCAGGAGCTGCGCGACGGTCACCGCACTCCATGCGTCGGGGACGTCCGGCAACACACTACGCAACGGCGTCGAGAGTGTCAGCCTGGATTCCTCGACGAGCTGCATCACCACCGTGGCCGTGAACTGCTTGGTCACCGAGGCCAGCTGATACATCGTGTGCTCGGTGGCCGGCACCTCGTGTTCGACGTTGGCCAGTCCATAGCCCCCGGCATGGACGACGACGCCGTCGCGAAGCACGGCGATCGAGAGGCCGGGGATGCGGCGCGCCTTCATCTGGCTGGCGACGAAGGCATCGACCTCGGCGAGCGTCGAGGTGGTGGTGCGCGTCGAAACACGCGCGTGTGTCTGCGCGTCCGCCCAGGTGGGGCCGAGACCGACGAGCAGGACAGCGAGGAAGGGCGCGGCCAGGCGGCGCCACACGCAAATCGGCATGGGCGTAGATACGGGCGAGGACGGCGAAGGTTCCGGCGTGCCGCGCCACGTGAGGCCTGCGAGAACGGTGGGTGCACCCCCACGTGAGATACAGTGCGCGCACATGTTGCTCGGTCGGATTCTTCTGGCGTCCACCCTCTGCGTGCTCACGTTCGTTCCCGACGCTGGCGCACAGCACTCCAGTGCGGACTACACGCAGCCGTTCCAGCGCAAGGCCCTCGAGATCTACCGCAGCATCGTCGCGATGCGGACAGCCGCGGGGCAGGGGAAGGTGCCGGCCATGGCCGAATACCTGGCCGAACAGTTCCGCGAGGGCGGATTCCCTTCTGCCGACGTCCACGTCCTGCCGCTGACGCTGCCGACCGGCGAGAAGACCGCCGCCCTTGTCGTGCGTTATCGCGGCGACGGATCCGCTGCCAGGAAGCCGATCCTGCTGCTGGCGCACATGGACGTCGTCGACGCTCGACGCGAGGACTGGACGCGCGACCCGTTCACGCTGGTCGAGGAGAACGGCTACTTCTTCGGTCGCGGCAGCGCTGACGACAAGTTCGGCGTCACTTCGCTCACCGCGACGTTCCTGCGCCTCAAGGCCGAAGGGTTCGTGCCGACCCGCGACCTGGTGATTGCCTTCTCCGGGGATGAGGAGACGGGCATGCTCTCGGCACGTGACCTGGTGACGACTCACCGCGCGCTCACCGACGCCGAATTCGCGCTCAACGACGATGGCGGCGGAGGCCAGCTCGACGAGGACGGGACAGCGGTCGCGTTCTTCATCCAGACGTCGGAGAAGACCTACGCGACCTTCGAGATGACGGTCACCAACCCTGGTGGGCATAGTTCGACGCCACGCGCCGACAGCGCCATCGTCGATCTCGCGGCCGTGATCACACGATTGGCAGCGTTTCGCTTCCCGATCGCGATGAACGACACCACGCGGGCGTACCTGCGTGCCATGAGCACGCTCACGCCGGGGCCGGCTGGCGACGCCATGGCCCGCCTTGCTGCAGATCCCGGCGATCGCGCCGCGGCTGACCAACTGTGGCGCCATCCCGAGGTCGTCGGCATCACGCGCACCACATGCGTGCCGACGATGCTGCGGGCCGGTCATGCCGAGAATGCCCTGGCGCAGTCTGCAACGGTAACCGTCAACTGCCGCATCTTTCCTGGCGAGTCAGTCGAGGCGGTCAAGGCGACGCTGCAGGGCGTCGCCGAGCTGAAAGACGTGAAGGTCTCGCTCCTCGGCGAGGCGATTCCAAGTCCCGCGTCGCCCGTGCGAGACGATGTCACCGCTGCCGTGACCGCCTCCGTGCATGCCCGCTATCCCGGCATTCCCGTCATCCCCTACATGGCGCCGTACGCCACCGATGGTCGCGAGGTGCGGTCAGCCGGCATTCCCACATACGGCGTGATGGGCCTGTTCATGAAAGACAGCGATCAGTTCGCGCATGGGTTGAATGAGCGGGTGCCCGTGCAGCAGCTGTTCGGCGCCCTGGAACACTGGAGGGGGCTGCTCACGAGCCTGGCCGGACGCGCGGCACGCTGACGTCGCCGCAACACCGCGAACACCATCTGGAGATCGCGGCGTCGCGGCAATGGAGACCTATCGACCGGCCCGGCGCCGCCACGCCCGTCCGCCGACCGTCATGAGCCCCACGCCAAGGAGTGCAAGAGAGGCGGGCTCAGGGACGCTGGCCAACTGCGCCTCGACGTTGTCGAGGGCAATAGCCTGGAAGTCGCCAAACGCGCTGCCGGCGGTGAAGAACTGATCTGCCGCGACCAGGAGTTCGTCGAACCCCGACGAGTCCTTCCAGCCCACGACTACGCCGGTGGCCAGGTCCGGTGCGAAGCCGCCACCCGTCTTCACGCCGTTCGATCGCGTTTCCCACAGGAGACCGTTCTTTCCGGCGCCATAGCCGTCACCGAGTTGGAACTCGAGCGCCTCGAACCGCGCACCATCGGTGGCCTTGATGGTCACGAAACTCGAATTGCCGTCGTCCCCGTAGAAGAACCCGACGGTGCTCCCGTTGCCGAGCGCATCGAAGCCGATGAAGCTGGTATCCGGCGTGGTGATACTCAGGCCATCCTCGCTGTAGGCCGACAGATCGATGCCGATGGCATCGAGGCCATCGAAGGTCGCCTTGCGATCGACGATGGTTACAGCGGAGCCGGCGCCAGTCGCGAAGATGGGTGCGGCGCTTGCGTTGGCGGCAAGCCCGACGAACGTCAACGAGAGGACGAGTGCATTCGTAGTGAGCGACATCGTTGTGCTCCTGTTGGAGATGAAGGACCGGACAGTTCGATCCGGGAACCACGCTGGATGAAGGCAAGCCGCTCGCGTTGTCGGAACGCGGGCCGGACATCGGTCGATGCTGACCTGAGCGGCAGCGCCGCTGCGCTCAGCACCTGCGTCGCAACGAACCTCATGGGGAGGGGAACCGCAACGCCGCGGTCGGCTCGTGGACGTCGCGGTGCAGAAGAACACCGCTGCCTTGACTAACGGAGAGCGCAGCGCGAGCGAACGGGAGCGCCGCACGTTCAGCGCCGAAACGACCGGACCTCACAGTTGGTAAGCGAGCCTGACGACTGACAAACGACGGACAACGCGAGGCGGCGTCGAGCACCCTCCAGTGGTTTCACACGGAGACCGCCCGCTGGGAGCGCTTCGGTTGAGCACTCGCCGACGGCAGAAGGCGGCGTTGCTTGGCTCCGCAGCAGACCGGCTTCCGCTTTTCAGCCGCACGGCGATTCCTCTTGACCGTTCGTTGTAACGTTGTTATAACGAACAGTGTCGCTGTTCTCGGTTTCAGGGCGCCGTACAAAGTCCTGCTGAAAGGGCGTCAAGCCATGCCACACATCAAGGCGATCACCCGAATCGGAAACTCCGCGGGCCTGATCCTCGACCGTCCCATCATGAATCAGATGGGGTGGGACATCGCGACGGAGCTGGAGATCGTGAGTGACGGTGACCGCGTCATCCTGACGCGCCATCGACGCGCCACTGACGCGGAGGTAAGCGCCTCGGCCAAGCGAATGGTCGAGAAGCACCGAGCCTCCCTGGAGCGGTTGGGGCGCTAGCCCACCGCAAGGACCCGCACTTGGATGGCTGACACCAACTATCTCTCGGCCGACCAAGTGCTCGAACTGCATCGTCTCGCCCTCACCGTCGGACCCAACCGTGGTGAGGGCACCCGATCCGAGCATCTGTTTCAATCGGCCGTCGCTCAGCCCCAACAGACATTTTGCGGCCAGGACCTGTACGAGACCGTCGGCCAGAAGGCGGCCGCGCTCGCGTTCTCGCTCGCCGAGAACCAACCGTTCGTAGACGGCAACAAGCGCACTGCCGCTCTTGCGATGACGGTGTTTCTCGACATCAACGGCCACACGCTCTGGCTGGAACACGACTTGGAACTTGCCGAAGTGTTCGAAGCGATCGGTCACAAGAGACTGGACCAGCCCGGCTTCTTCGCCTGGGTTGAAGAGCGGGTCAGGCTCAGCCACTAACGCGCTCGTGTACCTTCTGCGTCAGGCACCCCGCTGATGTCGCGCGTCCGCCTTTTCACGGGCCAGCAACTCGAGGCGATCGCGAAGGTGATTGCCGATACCGAGACCGGACTCAAAGGCTCGGAGATCGGCCACATCCTCGCCAGCGCTGGCATCAAGGACGTCTCCCCCGACAGCACGAAGTGGATTCGCCTGTACAACGCCTGGGTCGAAGACCAGAACTCCGCCCGGATGGGAAACTGCGTGATCAAGGTCATCACGCGTGCGATGTCGCCGATCCGATACACCACCAATACGACCTGTTCAGGCGACGGCAAACGGACCTGAATCAAGTCCTCGTGATGTGCGGGATGCGGCTGGGTGATGACGGTCAAGTGCGGAATCACGCGGCGGCGACGACGCTCACAGAGGCCCAAACTCGAGCCGGCCGGCTGCAATCTGCGTTGGAGTGGCGAGGAGTGCATCCGGACGTGCTCACGTACTGTCGCGCGGAGCTGCTGCAGGAGAACTACTTCCACGCGGTGCTCGAAGCGATGAAGAGCATCGCGGCGAAAATTCGAGCCATGACTGACCTCCCGTCGGACGGGGCGGCCCTTGCGCAGGAGGCGTTCGGCTTGTCTAGCCGTGATCGCTAGCGATGCATTTCGAGGCTGGCCGAGCAGGACCACCGGTCTGGGACTGACAAACGACTGACAACGCGAGGTAGCCTCAAGTTGCCTCTGGCTGTCTCCAGACGGAAGGCGCTCGCCGAGCGCAATTTGGATGTGTTCTCGTAAATCTTTGTAGGTCAGGCACTTAGTTGGCACGCCCGGCAGGGCTCGAACCTGCGACCCCCGGCTTAGAAGGCCGGTGCTCTATCCAGCTGAGCTACGGGCGCACTCCCGCCGATTATCGCACCCGTCCGCCGTGACGGCTCCGCCACCCGGCGCGGCGATGCGATCACCGGCTCACGGTGCCGACGCGGCGCGTGCGAGGAACGCATCGCAGTGCGCACGCAGTGCCGGGAAGAACTCCGCGAAGTCGGCCGAGAACTCGCCGTACTGCGCGGCGAGGTCGTCGGCCGCACCGCCGATGCCCGCCGCGACGGGCGTGCGGCGGGCCATCCCGCGCAGGGCACTCGCCACGCCCTCGATGCTCGCGTAGCCGGTGAGCCAGCGGCCGCGCGTCATGGCGTGCACGAGCGGGTGCACATCGCCGGGAAGGCGCGCGAGGTTCACGCGGAGCGTGCGATGGACGTCGTCTGCGAACGCGTCGAGGTCGCCCTGACCGTGCACCGGCCACTCACGCGCGAGCACGTGGTCGTAGTAGATGTCCACGAGCACGCCCGACAGCAGGCCGTACCGGCCGGCGATGCGCTGCTTGCTGCGGCGCACGACCGGGTGCCTGTCCGAGAACGAGTCGATCGTGCGGTGCAGCCGGATGCCCGTGCGCATCCGCTCGCTGACCCCCGGATGGTCGAACCGCTCGACGCGCCCCTTGACGGTGTCGCCGAGCAGGTTGCCCAGGCGGAGCTCGTCGTCGTCAGCCGACAGGAGGAAGTGCGCGAGGAAGTTCACATGGGCTACGAGACGCTGGCCGTCCCGGGCGAGAACGCCGGCGGGTCGCTGGCGGGGAACGACTCCTCGGACGCCTCGTCGACGCTCGCGTTCTGCTCGTCAAGCGAACGGCGATCCGCGTCGAGCCAGCCCCGCATGCGCTCGACGTCGTCATGTCCCATCAGCGCACGGGTCAACAGGATGCCGACCCCGATGCCAACGAGGCCCACGCCAAGCCACGTCAGCCTCTCTCGCGCGTGGTGCCCGTAGTCGAGGCCGGGCCGGTCGCCGAGCCACGCACCGCTGTGCGGCGCGTCCTCCGACAGTCCCTCGCCGAATGCGTCGACCGGGTAGCCCCGTCCGCCTCGCTTGCCCTTCCACAGCCTTGGTCCGAACATGTGCGCGGCCTCCTCGCCGGATGACTCTGTGCGATTCGATCGGTCTTCCAGCATCGTCTCACAACAGGCAGCTGAACCCTCGCGACCCAGCCCCAGGACGCCGCACGCCGGCGGCCGAATCCCGAGCCGTATTCCACCCGGCCCTGCCGTACACTCCCCCTGTGAATCGACGACGCTTTCTCGTCACGAGTGGTGCCGTGGCGGCAACGATGGCCGGTGGTCTCGCGCGCGACGCACGCGGACGCCAGGCGCGCCGGGCCGACGTGCTGATCCGCGGCGGCCGCCTGCACGACGGCTCGGGCGCCGCGCTGCGCGAGGGCGACGTCGCGATCGGCGCGGGCCGCATCCTCGCCGTCGGCGAGCTCGCCGGCTGGCAGGCGGCCCGCACGATCGACGCCGCCGGCCGCATCGTTGCTCCCGGTTTCATCGACACGCACTCGCACGCGGCCGAGGGCCTCGCCCGCAAGGGCCTGCACACGGCCGACGCGCTGCTCGCACAAGGCGTGACGACGATCGTCGTCAACCCGGATGGGGGCGGTCCCGTCGATCTCGAGGCGCAGCGCGCACGGCTGCGCACGCTCGGTGTGGGCGTCAACGTCGCGCCGCTCGTGGGGCATGGCGCCGTGCGGGCAGCCGTCCTCGGACGGGCCGATCGCGCGCCGTCCGGCACCGAGCGGGACCAGATGCGATCGCGCGTGCGCCTCGCGCTGCACGCCGGCGGTTTCGGTTTGTCGAGCGGGTTGTTCTACACGCCTGGCGCGTATGCCACGACCGACGAAGTAACGGACCTGATGCGTGTCGCCCACGAGGTGCTCGGGCAGGCCGTCGTGCACACGAGCCACATCCGGGACGAAGGCACGTACTCGGTCGGCGTCGTGCGCGCCGTGGACGAGATCATCGCGATTGCCGAGGGGTCCTCCACGACGGGCGTGGTGACGCACATGAAGGCACTCGGCCCGGACGCCTGGGGCCTGACGCGCGAGTGCGCCGCCCACATCGAGGCGGCGCGTGCCCGCGGCGTCGCGATGTGGGCCGACCAGTACCCGTACGAGGCGTCGGGCACGAGCCTGTTCGCGGCCCTCGTACCGCGGGCGGCACAGGCGGGCGGACGCGCTGCGCTGGCCACGCGCATGGCCGACGCTGCAGCCCGCGCCGCGCTGCTCCCGGAGATTGCCGAGAACATCCGCCGGCGCGGCGGCGCCTCGTCGCTGATGATCTCGTTCTACCCGCCGGATCGGACGATCGAGGGGCAGTCGCTCGAGCAGGTCGCCCGGGCGCGGCAGGCGACGCCGGAGGACGCGGCGCTGGCGCTGCTCGCGCAGCACGACACGCCGACCGTGTCGTTCAACATGTCGATGGACGACATCGAGTTCCTGATGCGCCAGCCGTGGACGATGACCTGCAGCGACGGCGCGATCTACATGCCCGGCGAAGGCCGGCCGCACCCGCGCGGCCACGGCGCGTTCACGCGCAAGCTCACGACGTTCGTGCGTGAGCGCCGCACGCTGCCGCTCGAGCAGGCGCTGCACGGGATGACCGGGCTGTCTGCCCGCGTCTTCTCGATCGCCGGCCGCGGCGTGCTCGAGCCCGATGCGCACGCCGACGTCGTCGTCTTCGATCCTGCCGCGCTGCGCGACGAGGCGACCTACGCCGAGCCACACCGGCATGCGTCAGGGATGTCCTACGTGTTCGTGAACGGCGTCGCCGCCGTGGACGAGGGCAGGCCGACCGGCGCACTCGCGGGCGCATGCCTGCGCCGGGAGGCGCCACGGCCCTGACCATCGGCCTGCCGCCGGCGCTGCAGGCCGCAATCGACGCCGAGCTCGACGCCCGTGCGACGGGCCGTCTCGGCGAGGCATCCGCCGCACTCACGCGCGAGTACGCGGCCGGGCGGGCGTCGGCCGTGGCCGACCCGCGCCAGCACGCCGCCTACCTTGCCGCGCGACTCCCGGCCACGTATGCGGCAGTGAGCGCGACGCTTGCGATGATCCCGGCCGACGTCCGCGACAGGCTGCGGACGCTGCTCGACCTCGGTGCCGGTCCCGGCACGGCGACATGGGCCGCACGCGAGCGGTGCCCGAACCTCGAATCCGCCCTCCTCGTGGATCGCAGCGCCGACCTGCTCGCGACCGCTGCGCGCCTCGGGCGGACGAGCGGCGCCGACGCCGCGGTCGCCGTCACCACCCGGGTCGGCGATGCGTCGCGGGGCACCTGGCCACGGGCCGATCTCGTCATCGTCGCCTATGCCCTCGCCGAACTCGACGGCCCGTCGCGCACCGCGGCACTCGCGGCAGCGTGGGCCGCCACCGCGGACGTCCTCGTGCTCGTCGAGCCCGGCACGCCGGATGGGTTCGAGCGCCTGCGCGACGCCCGCAGCCGGATGCTCGCCGGCGGAGCCGCCCTCCTGGCACCGTGTCCGCACGCAGGGGACTGTCCGATGACGGGTGCCGACTGGTGCCACTTCGCGGTGCGCGTCCCGCGCACGCGCCGGCATCGACACGTGAAGGGCGGCACGCTCGGCTACGAGGACGAGAAGTTCGCGTGCCTCGTGATGGGGCGTGCTGCTGCGGCGCCGGGTGAGGAGGCTCGCGTGCTGCGGCATCCACGCATCGACAAGGGCCGCGTGGGACTGACGCTGTGTACGACCGACGGGATCGCGCGCGTGACGATCACGCGCCGCGACGAGACGTATCGTGCCGCCCGGAAGGTGGGGTGGGGCGACGCCTGGGGCGCCGCCCCGATCAGGGCCGCCGACGATGAGCCGTCGCAGGACGACGGCGGTGCGTGCCAGGCCTGACCGGCTAGCGGCCCTCGCTCGACGGGGGCACGATCCCCTTGAGCCGCATGTACGTGACCATGTTGCCGTAGTGCTCCATGTTGTGGATGTTGTTGAACGCGAAGATGCCGAGCCGCGGCGTCGGGCCCGTGAAGAACTTCATCTCCTCGGCGGCGGTTGCGGGCGTGAGCTTCGTGAAGAGCCCCTCGCAGTACGCGAACGAGTCGGCAAGCGCCTTCTCGAGCGCAGCCTTGCCGGTCACCGTCTTCTCGATGTTGCCCGGCGCCGGGCTCTTCTCGCCCATCGCCGCGGCGCAGATCATGTAGTTGGCGTTGGCCACGTGGCCGACGAGTTCGCCGAAGCTGCGCACCTCGGGCGTCGGCTTGAACGCGTAATCGGCCTCCGACACTTTCGCCGCCGACTTCACCAGGTTGGACTTGATCATCTCGTGCTGGGCCCTGGTCGCGGCGATGAACCCGTCCTGCGCCGACGCCAGCCCGGCCGTACACACCACTGCCATCACTGCCATTGCCACACGTGTCACCATGAGGTTCCTCCCACCGGGGATTCTACTCACGGACACGGTCCGGTCGTCCCCTGCCATTTCTGCTAGCATCTCCGTGCCACCTGTGAGTGTTCGCTTGCGAAAGGACTCGTGCATGCGCCGTGGGACCAGGTCCTTCCTCCTCTGTAGTGCTTTCGTCGCCGGACTGGCATGCTCCACCGGGGCCTCGCCGAACGAGAACATCCAGTTGCCGGCGAGCGCGCCTCCGGCCGAGCGCCGTCCCGACGTGATCTTCGTGCCCACTCGCGAAGCCGTCGTGGAGGCGATGCTGAAGGCGGCAAAGGTCGGCCCGAACGACATCGTCTACGACCTCGGCTGCGGCGACGGCCGCATCGTGATCGCGGCCGCGAAGCTCGGCGCGCGGGGCGTCGGCATCGACATCGATCCGCAGCGCATCAAGGAAGCCAACGCGAATGCGGCGGAGGCCGGCGTCAGCGGCAAGGTGGACTTCCGGCTCGGCGACCTCTTCGAGGCCGACATCCGCGAGGCGACGGTCGTGACGCTCTACCTGCTGCCGAGCCTGAACGTGAAGCTCAAGCCGCGGCTGCTCGAGCAACTGCGACCCGGCACGCGCATCGTCTCGCACGACTTCGACATGGGTGACTGGCAGCCCGAGGAGACCATCCCGGTCGACGGCAAGACCGTCTATCTCTGGCGGATCCCGAAGAAGTAGCTCACGAGGCCACCGACGGCGCCAGGCGTTCGAGCGTGTCCACGAGCACGCCTGGCTCCACCGGCTTGGCGAGGTGGGCGACGAAGCCGGCACTGAGCGCGCGCTCGCGATCGGCGGCGCGCGCGAGACCGCTGATCGCGATGGCCTGCACGGGGACGCCGTCCGCCGTGCGGCCAATCGCCTCGAGCAATGCGTAGCCGTCCATCCCCGGCATGCTCAGGTCGGTGACGAGCACCTGTGCCGGCCGCACCGTCCAGGCCGAGAGCGCTTCCGGCGCGGACGTCGCCGTCCTGACCATCGCGCCCTCCCGGCGCAGCACGAACGCAATCAGCTCCACGGTGTCGAGGTGATCGTCCACGACGAGAAGATCGAAGCCTTCGAGGCGGCTCGTCCCTGGCCGCGGTGACTCGACACCCCCGTCGGCCATCTCTCCCCCGCGGTTTCGCGTCGGCGCAAGCGGCAGCGTCACCGTGAACGTCGCGCCGGTCCCCGGCCCCTCGCTCGCGACGTCGATGGCGCCCCCGAGGTGCTGGACGATGTGCCGGGTGATCGAGAGGCCGAGGCCGAGGCCCTCGTGCCGTCGCGTCGAGCCGGTGTCGGCCTGCCGGAAGCGCTCGAAGATGCGCGGCAGCATCTCCGCGGCGATGCCATCGCCAGTGTCGTGCACCACCAGGTGCGCGAAGCTGCCGTCCTCGCCGCACGTGACGCGGATGCGTCCGCCGGCCGGCGTGAACTTCACCGCGTTCGTGAAGAGGTTCGACACGACCTGCCGCATGCGCTCGCGATCGGCGACGACGAACGGGTCGGCCGTGAACGACGCCTCGACGCGCAGCTGCTTGGCGGCGGCAAGCGGCTGCAGTTCGTCGATCGTCTCGGCAACCACGCGCGCGAGCGGCAGCGTGGTGAGGTGGAACACAAGCTTGCCGGTGACGATGCGCGAGACGTCGAGCATGTCGTTGATCAGCTGCGTCTGCTGGCGGAGATTGCGATCGATGGTGTCGAGCGCCCGGCGCGCCGAGTCGGTGTCGAGCGAGGTGCCGCGCAGCACCTGCACCCAGCCGAGCACGGACTGCATGGGCGAGCGCAGCTCGTGCGACAGCACCGCCAGGAACTCGTCCTTCGCGCGGCTCGATCGCTCCGCCGCCTCGCGTGAGGCCTCGGCCGCCTCCCGCGAGGCCTCGGCGGCCTCGAGCAGGGCCTGCCGCTCGGTCACCCGCTCCTGCAGGTCGACGTTCAGCCCGTGGATGCGCTGCTCGGTGGCCCGCTGCGTGGTGACGTCCTGCAGCACGCCCTGAATCATCGTCATCGTGCCGATGTTGTCGAACAGGATGCGGCCGCGGTCCTCGATCCAGACGGGTCCCGTGCGCCCGAACAGGTAGGCGTCGGCGAGCCGGTACTGCGACTGGTACTGGCCGTCGGCGGTACGGGACGCGCGCCGGACCCGATCGGCATGGGCCGCGAAGTCCTCGGGATGCACCAGCGCTTCGCCGCCGGCCCGGCTCGCGGGCAGCATGTCCACGGGAATGCCGAGGACGTCGGCCGCCGACGGGCTGTAGGTGACGCGATCGGCGCGCGTGTCGTACTCCCAGGCGGCCATCCGCGCCGCCTCGAGCGATCGATGCAGCCGCTCCTGGTGGCGGAGGCTCGCCTCGCGCAGGCGGCGCGCCTCGGTGACGTCGTGGAAGGTCACCGAGATGCCCTCGGCGGTCGGCGAGATGCGCAGTTGCGTCCAGCGCCCGGGCGCGAGCAGGGCGGGCAGTTCGACGTCCACCGATTCCCGGTGCTCCATCACGTGCCGGAAATAGCTCTCGAGCGGCGTGCCGAGCGCCTGCGGAAAGACGTCCCAGCAAGTGCGGCCAATCAACTGGCCTTCCGTCCTGCCGAAGTACTCCTGCGCGGCGCCGTTCACGTACGTGTAGCGCCAGCCGAAGTCCACGGCGACGAACGCGTCGGTGATGCTGTCGAGCACGGTCTGCACGCGATGCTCGGCGCGCTCGGCCTGCCGTCGCGCCGTGCTGGTGGCATGCGTGAGCCAGACGATCAGGCCGCCGACGACGAGGAAGATGAGGACGGAGTTGGCGGCCGGCGCCGGCAGCGGGTCGGCCGGCGACCAGAACAGCAGGCTCGCCGCGGCCGACAACACGAGCGCCGCGATGCCGCCGCCGAGCCCGCCGACGAGCGCGGCAATGACGATCGCCGCGTAGAAGGGGCTGAACGTCGTGGTGCGCGCGTCGAAGCCGATGGCGACGAGCGCGTCCCGGCACATCGCCGCGGCTGCGACGAGGAGCACACCCAGGCCGTATCGGCCGATCGGCGAATCGACACGCCAGCTGCGCACGGGAGGTTGGGGGTGCGGCGGGTGGACGCACCCTCCGGACGAGCGAGTTGACCCGAGTCGGCGGCCCCAGGTCAAGCTGAAGTTGCGTCGTATGCCGGGAGCAGCAGGGACCGTCCGTCAGGCAGGCACGACAGGCACCGGGTCGCGCGACGGCTGCATCGCGCGGATCGTCGTGGCGGCCAGGACGAGTGCGCCGCCGATGCCGCCGAGGAGTCCTGGTGTCTCGCCGTGGACGAGCCATGTCCACAGCGGATTGAGCGCGGGCTCGAGCAGCAGCAGCAACGACGCCTCGAGGGCCGTCAGCGTGCCGACGCCGCGCGTCAGGAGCAGGTAGGCGAGCGCGAGCTGGAAGCAGCCCAGGTACCCGACGACCACCCAGTCCACCACGGTCGTGCCCACCACGGGGAAGGCGAGTGGTGCGCACAGCAGGAACGCGAAGACGTTGCCGTAGAAGGTCGCCGCGATGGCGACCGCGGGACCGTCGGTCCGCGAGACGTGACGCATGCCCGCGAGCACGAGCGCCCACGTCACGCCGCTTGCCGCGCCGATGATGTTGCCGGTGACCGGGTCGGGCGCCGTGACCGAGGGCGCCACCGATCCGGCAAAGAGCAGCAGCAGGCCGACGCCGACGACTCCGAGGAACGGCACGTCGCGCGCGTGCACGCGCTCGTGCAGCAGCCACGGCCCGAGCAGCACGAGGTACAACGGCGCCGCCGCCTGCAGGAAGACCGCGTGTGCCGCAGTCGTGAGCTTGTTGGCGACGATGAAGCTGATGAAGGTGACGGCAATGACGAGCGCGATGAGCAGCGTGCGGCGGGTCGGCCGCAACGGCACGCGCGCGACGAGCAGCAGGAAGACCGCCGCGACTGCCGACCTGAAGCCCGCCACCTGCCACGACGTCAGCGTCGTGGCCTTGACCACGACGCCTGCCGTCGAGAAGAGCACTGCAGCGATGAGGACCTGGAGACGCGCCGGCATGAGCCGGCGGATCGTATCAGGCCGCGGACCGAAGGCTCGAGGGCGGCGCGGGATCGAGGCGCGTGACGACGGGCTCCACTGCCTTGCCGCCGTCGAGCAGGCTGGCGAGTCGATTGACGACGTGCTGCGACTGCGAGGCCTGTGCGCTCAGTTCCTCGCTCGATGCCGCACTCTCTTCGGCGGTTGCCGCCGTCGACTGCGTGGTCCGTTCCATCTGCGAGATGGCCTGCGCGACCTGGTCGATGCCCTGCGCCTGCTGCCGGCTTGCGACGTGGACCTGATCCACGAGTCGCTTGATGGCCGCGGCGTTGTCGGTGATCGCGCCCATGGCCTCGCTCACCGACGCGACGCGCGTCTGGCCCTCGGTGGACCGCCCGAGCGATTCCTCGATCAGCGCCGCGGTGTCCTTTGCCGCCTGCGCGCTGCGGTGGGCGAGGGCGCGGACCTCGTCGGCCACGACGGCAAAGCCCATGCCGGCCTCGCCGGCACGTGCCGCCTCGACCGAGGCGTTGAGCGCGAGGATGTTGGTCTGGAAGGCAATCTCGTCGATCGTGCGGATGATGCGCGCGACCTTGTCGCTCGACGTGCGGATGGCTTCCATCGAGGCCACCATCTCGCCGAGGGCGACGTTTGCCGTGCCCACCACGCGGGTGGCTTCCTCGGTGAGCCGCTCGGCCTCCGCGGTGTTGCTGGCGGTCTGGCGGGTCATCGATGCCATCTCCTCGATCGATGCGGCCGTCTGCTCGAGGGCGGCTGCCTGCGTGGCCGCGTCGCGAGCGAGCGACTGCGCCGACTCGGCCACCGACGACGAGGCGCCGCTCACCTGCGTCGAGGCGTTCGTGAGTTCGTCCACGATCTGCCGGACGGGGCCCACGATGGAGCGCCGGATCGTCAGCAACACGACGAGTCCCGAGACGAGCAGCGTCGCCGCGAAGGCCGCGAGCGACACCCAGCGCTGGCGCACCGACGTCGCCACCGACACCGCCAGGTCGCCCTGGAGGTCGGCGGCAAGCGCGGTGCGTGCGCCACTGAGCTCGCCGGCGAGCTGCTCCATGGCACCCGCGACGTCGCGGGTGCGCTGCATCAGTTCCGGCGTCAGGTCGCCGCCGGCCGCGAGCATCGCGCCGTAGGCGGCATGTCCGTCGCGCGCGGTGCCGCGCACCTGCGCGTCGAGCTGCCGGAGCGTGGCCGCGCGCGCGGCGTCGAGGCCGGGCAGGCGCGCCGCCGACGACAATGCGTCAGCGGCGGCCGACCCTTCTGCGACGGCCGCGTCGAGCGTCGAGGCATCCTCGAGCATCACCGCGTCCTTGAAGGCCTTGGCCATGCGCTGGAACGCGGCGTCGGCTTCCTGTCCGCGCTGGGCCGCCGGGAAGAGCACCTCGCTGATGTGCACCAGGCGCCCTTCGGACGAACGGGCCTGGAACTGTCCCACCAGCATGGCGATCGACGCACCGCCGGCGAACACCGCGATGCTGAGCCAGATACGTGCCGTGATTCCAAGATGTCGCATGGCGTGGCCTCAGCGAACCTGGAGCTTCCTGACGCCCGCCGCGTCGGCGCCGGCCGTGACGTAGCCGATGGCGCCCTTCGTGGCGGCAACGTACTTGATCACCTCGGCATCGGACGCGAACGACTTGGGCATCGAGGCCTTGCCGGTGAACACGAGGCTCTTGAGGTGGTTGCGCAGGCCCTGGTCGGTCTTGCCGACGTATGCCTTGAGGAACGGCTCGTGCGCCGCGGCGCTCGAGAGCACCGGCTCGACGGCCGCGCCGCCGACCGATGTCTTGGCGCCGAGGAAGATCTCCTTGACGTCGGCGGCCGTGAGCTCGGCGGGCACCGCGGGATTGGCGATGACCTGGACGTCGGCGGCAAGGGCCGGCGTGCTCCAGAGGGCGCCGAGGACGAGGAGCGTGCGTGCGATGGTCTTCATGGTCGTCGCGCTCCTCAGAAGTTGATGCCCGTGCGGATCACCAGCATCTTCGTCTTGGGCTCGAGGCCCTCCACGTTGTTGCGGGAGTAGAAGCCCTGCGTGAACGTGCGGCTGCCGTTGCCGTCCACGAAGTGGCCCTCGACCTTCACGTGCCACCAGCGATTGAGGTCCACGCGTCCGCTGATGGCGGTGTCGTAGATGTGGTTGTCCACGTCGGCGCTGGGCAGCGACGTGTCCGACACGAGGCGCGAGTGATACGTGCCGAGCTCGACGCGGTCGTGCACGCGCACGGTGCCCGAAGCGAACCAGCTGCGGCCCTTCCGCACCGAGGCCGGCAACAGGGCGGGCGAGAACTCCTGCTTCTGCGTGCTCAGACGCATCTCCGACGAGAGGCGCACGCGTCCGCGCTGGAAGTCGCCATACACGGCCTGCCGGTTCCAGGTCGGGATGTCCACGTCCAGTGCGCCGAGGGCCGGAATGGCGATGCGCGTGTCGGACGAGGTGCGGAGCAGCGAATAGCCGGCGACGAGGCCGTCGATCGGCGTCGACCACCGTGCGTCGAAGCCCGCGCCACGCGTCGAGATGCCATCGTCGAAGCGCATGCCGCTGTCCTCGACGCCATAGCGGTACCCGCCGCGCGTGTCGTCCTGGATGGAGCCGGCATACACCGTGTAGTGAAGCGATCCGGCCTGCCTGGTCTTCAGCGTGCCGTAGACGTCGGCCCCGATGTGCGCGATGGTCACGCTGCGGAGATCGAGCGGATACACCCCCTGCGGCAACAGCGCCCAGGTGTGGAGGAACTCCATGTCCTGCGTGTCGTTGAACAGACCGAGCGGCGTCTTGACCTTGCCGCCGCGAATGCCGATGGCGTCGTTGAACTTGTAGTCCGCGAACGCCCAGTCGAGCTGCACCTGCCCGTTCCCGAGTTGCCCGATGTTGCGCGAGTAGATCTGGGCGCCGACGCGCACCTTCGATCCGAACTGCGTGGACAGGTTGACGGCACCGTCGGTCATGGCGGCGCTGCCGCTGGCGGTGTCCATCGTCAGGAAGTTGTTGCCGTCGGAGACGACGAATCCCTGCTGGATGGAGCCGTGGACCTGGACTTCCTGGGCCCCCACGGTGAAGGACGACTGCGCGCTGGCCGTGGATGCCGCCAGGGCGAGCCCGAGGCCGGCGGCTGCCAGCCGGGAAACACGTGATGAGGTACGCATGGAAAGAACTGCTCCTGGCGGCGGGGGGAAGAAGCCCTCCGACGGAGGGAAGTAGATGGCCCGCCGTTAGCACGATCGGCATCGAGTGGCGAGGCTTTAGCGAAATCGGCGACCCCGGGAGCCGTGCCTAACGGAAGGCAGGTCGTCACATGTGGTGAAATGACGCCATGTTCAGGACCAGTACCCGTTGCTCGCGCCGCTCGTTCGTGCGGAGCGGTCTCGTCGCGGCCGGAGCCCTCGGTGCCGCACCGCTTGCCGGCGTGGTCCGTGCGGCCTCGCTGCAGGGCGCCAACAATCGCATCGGCGTGGGTGTCATCGGCGCGGGAATCCGAGGCGAGATCCTCATCCGCGCCACGCAGTCGATTCCGGACACCCGCATCGTCGGTGTCGCCGACGTCTACGACGGGCACTTCGCGCGCACGCGGGAGATCCTCGGGGCCGGCGTGGTGACCACGCGCGACTATCGGCAGCTGCTCGACGACCGGAACGTGGACGCCGTGCTCATCGTCACGCCCGACCACTGGCACAAGACGATGGCGCTCGACGCCATGGCGGCGGGCAAGGACGTGTTCATCGAGAAGCCGATGACGCACGCCTGGGACGAGGGCGAGGCGATCATCGAGGCCGCGAAGGCCTCCAGGCGGATCGTCGAAGTCGGCAGCCAGTGGGCGAGCATGCCCGGCAACCCGCGCGCGATAGAGATCCTGAAGAGTGGCCGGATCGGCACGGTCACGCAGATCGATGGCACGTCGAATCGCAACACGGCGACGGGCGCGTGGTACTACCCGGTGCCGCCCGACGCATCGCCCGCGACGATCGACTGGCCGCGTTTCCTCGGCCCGGCGAAGTCGGTGCCCTTCGATGCCGAGCGCTTCTTCCGCTGGCGCCTGTACTGGGACTACTCGGGCGGGCTGCCCACCGACCTCTTCGTCCACCTCGTCACCGCCACGCACACGCTGACGGGCGTGACGATGCCCAAGCGGGTCACGGGTATCGGCGGTACCTTCCGGTGGAAGGACCGCGAAGTGCCAGACCAGATGGCGGCAATCGTCGAGTACGACGACTTCACGCTGAACCTCAGCGGGACGGCGAACAACGCACACCCGGCGCCGCCCCTGACGTTTCACGGGACCGAGGGCACGCTCGAGTACTACCCGAACCGGCTCGTCGTGTACGACGAGCCGATGCTGGAGAACTACACGTACTCCACCAACCACTTCGACGCGACCCAGAAGGATGCTTTCGCCAGGCGCCATGGTCTCGACAGGGCCTCGATGCGGCCGACGGCGGACGCCGGCCGCAAGGCGGCGCCCCCCGAGGAGATCAAGGTCGAGGGCGGCGATTCGACCGTGACGCACCTGGCCGCGTTCTTCGACGCGATGCGTACGCGCAAGGAGCCGTTCGAGAACGCGGTGATGGGACACCAGTGCGCGACGGTCGGCCACATGGTGAACATCAGCCACCGACAGGGCACACATGTGCGCTGGGACGGCCGGCAGGTGGTGACGTGACGACGCGATGACGTGACGTCACGACGTGACGCGGACCCGCCGGACGCGTCCGGCGGCTACACCCGGGGGAGGTCGAGATGCGAATGCTGACGATGGCGACGACGATGGTGGTGTGTACGGTGCTGGCCGCGACTGCGGGCGCGCAAACGGTGCCGGAGGTGAAGCTGCAGGTGTCGCCGGCGGGGCAGGCCGCCATCCAGGTTGGCGGCACGTGGACAAAGACCGAGCAGGGCGGCCAGCGTTACGAGGGTGGCAAGTGGGTGGTCGTGGACTACAGCCGGCCGATCCTTCGCGGGCGTACGAACATCTTCGGGAGTGGCGCCGACTACGGCAAGGGTGTAAGTGCCGGCTCACCGGTCTGGCGAGCGGGCGCCAACGCGACGACGACGCTGACCACGCAGGTACCGCTGACGGTGGCGGGCAAGACGCTCCAACCCGGCGTCTACAACGTGCTCGTGGACCTGAAGGCGGGCGGCTGGGACCTCGTGCTCTCCAGCCAGGAGCGGCTCGAGACGTTCGACCCCAACGAGAAGGTGAAGTTGTACGGCTCGACGAACTACGACCCGAAGTTCGACGTCGTGCGCGCGCCGATGCGGATGGACACCCTCGACGTCAGCGTCGAGCAGTTCACGATCCTGTTCATCAACGCCACCGAGCGCGGCATCACGATGCTGATGGCGTGGGAGCGGACGGCGGGCTTCGTCGAGTTCTCCCTGGCAAACTGATCGGCATCAGGCCGACGTCGCCTCGACGTACAGGCTGTAGAGGGACTGGCTGCCGGTCATGAACAGCCGGTTCCCCTTCGCGCCGCCGAAGCACAGGTTGCTGCAGATCTCGGGCAGGTCGATCTGCCCGATCGCCGTGCCATCCGGCGCAATCACGCGGACGCCGTCGTAGCCGGCGCCGGCCCATCCGGCGCTGGCCCAGACGTTGCCATCGCGGTCGCAGCGGATGCCGTCCGCGCCGCCCTTGCCCATGTCGTGGAACAGCCGTCCCGTCCCGAGCTTCGTGCCGCCGATCACGTCGAACACGTGGATGCCGCGCGGACGATCGGGAGTGGGGTTCTCCGTGTCGGCCACGTACAGCTTCGTATGGTCGGGCGAGAAGCACAGGCCGTTCGGCCGCCGCAGGGACTCGGTCATCGGTGCTGCCTGACGCGTCGCCGGGTCCCAGCGATACACGCGCGTCGGCAGTGCCTGCGCTTCGCGTCGTCCTTCGTAGAGCGACAGGATGCCGTAACCCGGGTCGGTGAACCACAGCGAACCGTCAGGGTGCGCGACGACGTCGTTCGGCGAGTTGAGCGGCTGTCCGTCGACCGCGTCGACGAGCGTGGTGATGGTCCCGTCGATTCCGGTCCGCGTCACGCGGCGCCGTTCGCAGGTCACGAGCCGGCCCTGCAGGTCGCGCGTGTTGCCGTTGCAGTTGTTGGACGGGCTCCGGAAGACGCTGACCTCGCCGGTCTCCTCGGTCCAGCGCAGGATGCGGTCGTTCGGGATGTCGCTCCAGAGCAGGCAGCGCACGTCGCCGAACCAGACGGGTCCCTCTGCCCAGCGGCAACCCGTGTAGAGGCGCTCGACGGCGGCGTTGCCGACGCGATACCTGTCGAAGCGGGGATCGAGAGACCGCACCGCCGGATCGGGGTAGCGGACGATGGTGCCGTCCCGGCGGGCGGGTTGCGCGTCGGCGCGTGCGATGGTGGCGCCGGCGGCGGCGACGGGCAGTGCGAGGAAGTGGCGGCGATCCATGGAAGCCTCGTGGCAGGTGCTATGTCAGCGTGAACATCTCGCGTAAGTGGACCTGGACGGGTGAATGATCCTCGTGCGTCTCCATGATGTCGCGCATCATCGTCCACCACCTGCGCATCACGGGGTGATCGCGAAGCGGCCCGAGCGCGTGATCCGTGCGGCGGGTGAGCACGGCAAACAGCGCCTGCGTCTCTTCGTCGAGGAAGATGCGGTAGTCCACGACGCCGGCCTCGCGCAGCAGGGCGGCGAGTTCGGGCCAGATGGCGTCGTGCCGGCGGCGGTACTCGTCGGCGTGCCCAGCCAGCAGTCGCATCCGGAAGGCGACGGTCTCGGTGGCGGGCATCACAGCATCGGCACGGCGCGCCGCGCGAGCTGCAGCGGCAGGCCCCACGGATCGCGCAGCATGACGAGGTGCGAGCCGTCCGCGCCATGCTGGTGCTCGACGAGCATCGCCCCCGCCGCGACGAGGCGTGCGGTGTCGGCGTCGGGATCGGCCGACGTGAACGCGACGTGCAGTTGCGCAGGGTGCAGGTCCCGGTACATGTCGGCCCGCGCCGACGCGTTGGTGTAGATCTCGATCATCACGCGCCGCGAGGCGTCCGCCAGGAAGTGCATGTGGACGGGCGGCTCCCCGCGCCGCACCACCTGCATGCCGAGGTGCTCGACATACCAGGCGGCGACGCCGACGGGATCGGTGACGTTGATCGCGAGGTGCTCGAAAGCAAGGCCTGCCATGCCGGCAGGTTGTACCACGGAGAGCCTGAACGCCGCTCCTCGGGCCGTCGGCCTTTGACCTTCGACCTTCGCCTTCGACCTTCGCCTTCGACCTTCGCCTTCGACCTTCGCCTTCGACCTTCGCCTTCGTCCTTCGTCCTTCGTCCTTTCCTTCTGACTTCCGACTTCTGACTTCCGAC
This sequence comes from uncultured Luteitalea sp., assembly GCA_934541105.1. GTDB lineage: Bacteria > Acidobacteriota > Vicinamibacteria > Vicinamibacterales > Vicinamibacteraceae > Luteitalea. The sequence continues at coordinate 173,531 of CAKTDA010000005.1, forward strand.
TTTCACATACGCTCTCCCCATGATCAGACGCACCTTCCTCGAAACGCTCCTGGCCGCGGGCATGCTGCCGCTCCTGCGCGCGCGGACCGGCGCGGCACAGGCGACGGCCCCCAATCCGGCGGACGCGCTGACGCTGCGTTACGCGCGCGCCGCGCGCCAGTGGGTGGAGGCGCTGCCCGTCGGCAACGGGCGGCTCGGCGGGATGGTGTTCGGCGGCATCGGCGTCGAGCGTGTGCAGCTCAACGAAGACACGCTGTGGTCGGGCGGGCCGTCCGAGTGGAACAACCCCGGCGCGCGGCAGGCGCTGCCCGAGGTGCGCCGACTCGTTGCTGCCGGCCGCTTTGCCGACGCCGACGCGGCCATGCGGCAGATGATGGGCCCCTACACGCAGTCATACCTGCCCCTTGGCGACCTGCGGATCGTGATGGAGCACGGCGACGTGGCCCGCGACTACGAGCGGGCGCTCGACATCGGGACCGGCGAGGCGACGGTGCGGTACCGGCTCGGCGGGGCGACCTTCACGCGGACGACAATCGCGACCTGGCCCGACCAGGTGATCGCAATCCACCTGGCCTGCGACCAGCCCGGCCTGCTGCGGTGTGCCGTGCGGCTCGACAGCCCGCTGCGCGCGGTGGCACGCATCGACGAGGGGGAACTGGTGCTGCGCGGGCGTGCGCCGGCGCACGTCGAGCCGAACTACGAGGACAGGCCCGACCCCGTCCGGTATGCCGACGATCGCGGCCTCCACTTCGAGGCGCGCATCGCCGTGCTGACCGACGGCCGCGTCGAGCCCGATGGCGCGCAGTTGCAGGTGCGTGCGGAGCGTCACGCGACACTGCTCGTTGCCATGGCCACGAGCTTCGCGGGCCCGGCGCGTACGGGAGTGAGCGACGGGCGCGACCCGTCGGCCCTGACGCGCGCCCAAGTCGCAGCGGCACTCGCGCGGCCGTGGGACGCGCTGCGTGATCGGCACCGTGCCGATGTGGCGGCCCTGATGTCGCGCGTGACGCTCGATCTCGGCGCGTCACCGGCAAGGCCCGGCACGCCGACGGACGTGAGGCTCGCCGACGGCGCCGCGGCCGATCCCGCACTGGCGACGCTGCTGTTCCAGTACGGCCGCTACCTGCTCGTCGCGTGCAGCCGGCCCGGCACGCAGCCGGCCACGCTCCAGGGCCTGTGGAACGAGCAGGTACGGGCGCCGTGGAGCAGCAACTACACGGTGAACATCAACACCGAGATGAACTACTGGCCGGCCGAGCCCGCCAACCTCGCGGAGTGCCACGAGCCCTTGCTTGCCGCCATGGGTGAGCTGGCGGTGACAGGTGCCGAGACCGCGCGCGTGAACTACGGCTTCGGCGGCTGGACGACGCACCACAACACCGACCTGTGGCGGCAGACGGCGCCCGTGGGCCGGTTCGGCGAGGGCGATCCCGTGTGGGCCTCGTGGCCCATGGGCGGGGCATGGCTCGCGCAGCACCTGTGGGAGCACTTCGCGTTCGGCGGCGATCGCGAGTGGCTGCGACGGACGGCGCTGCCGCTGATGACGGGCGCCGCGCAGTTCTGCCTCGACCTGCTCGTCGAGGACGCCGACGGTTTCCTCGTGCCGTCGCCGTCGACGTCGCCCGAGCACAAGTTCCGGCTTCCCGGCGGCGGGATGGCCGCCGTCAGTGCCGGCAGTGCGATGGATCTCGGCATCACGTGGGACGTGTGCACGAACGTCAGGCAGGCCGCACGGCTGCTCGGCGTGCACGATGCCCGGGTGGAGCGTGTTGCGCAGGCGCTGCCACGGCTGCGGCCGTACCGCATCGACGCGCAGGGCGCGCTCCAGGAGTGGGGCGTGGACCTGCCGCCGCAGGATCCGCACCATCGCCACTTCTCCCACCTGTTCGGCTTGCACCCGGGACGCCAGATCACGCCCGAGGCCACACCGGCACTCTTCATGGCCTGCCGCCGCTCGCTCGAACTGCGGGGCGACGAGGGGACGGGGTGGTCGCTCGCGTGGAAGATCAACGCGTGGGCGCGGCTGCGCGACGGCAACCGGGCGCACCGCCTCGTCGTGCGCCTGCTCCGGCTCGTCGAGGACACCGGCGTGCGCATGAACAACGCGGGCGGGGTGTACGCGAACCTGTTCGACGCGCATCCGCCGTTCCAGATCGACGGCAACTTCGGGGCCACGTCCGGCATCGTCGAGATGCTGCTCCAGAGCCATGCCGGAGTGCTCGACCTGCTGCCCGCGTTGCCGGACGCCTGGCCGCGCGGTCGCGTGAGCGGGCTGCGCGCGCGGGGCGGATTCGAGATCGATCTCGAGTGGGAGCAGGGGCAGCCCGTGCACGTGCGCATCCGCTCGCGCCTCGGGGGCGTGTGCCGCGTCAGGAGTGCCGTGCCCCTGCGCGTGGACGGGACTGCCGTGGTGCGTCCTGCGGAGGGCCCGAACCCGAACCCGTTGCTTGCCGTCCATCCGGTGGCCGAGCCCCTTCGAGCGCCCGGCGTGGTCGTGCCCGCACCCCTGCCTCTGCCGACGCATGTGATCGACATCGACACGACGGCCGGCGCGGAGGTGAGGCTCCGCGCGTGAGGAGGCTCCTGGCGGAACACCTGAGGTCCTGTCTCGTATGTGGAGTGAAGGCCGCATGGTGCGGCGGGGCATGCGGACGTATGGCGATGAATCTCTTACAGGTCGGTGCCGTGTGCGGCGTGCTGTGGCTCGGGACGGTGGCACCGGTCGTCGCGCAGGCACCGGCATCGGCGTCGGCGGCCGTGCCGCAGGACGAAGCCGCCAGCGCGGAACCCTACGCCTGGCGCGGCCACGAGGACGCCATCGAGGCGTACCTGCGCGACGCACCAATCACGCACTTCAAGGACATCCCGGTCGGCATCACCAAGCCCCGCCGCGGGTACTTCGAGCCGGGCGGACCGGTGCGGAGCATGGCGTGGAAGCCCATCCCCACAGGCATGCTCCACGGCAAGATGGAGAGCTACCGCTCGGAGATCGCGGCATACGAGCTCAGCCGCTACCTCGGCCTCCACATGGTCCCGCCTGTCGTCGAGCGCCGGATCGGGTCGGCACGTGGCGCGGTCGTGTACTGGATCGACGGCGTGCGGCCCTGGACTCCCGGTGAGCCGCCCCGGATCGCGGGCGCGAAGTGGAGTCGCCAGACGAGCCGCATGCTGATGTTCGACCAGCTCATCGGCAACATCGATCGCAACCAGGGGAACCTGCTGTACGACGACAACGGCCACCTGTACCTGATCGACCACTCGCGCGCGTTCGTGGTCCAGTCCATTCCCGGCACGATCAAGCCGCCGCGACAGTTCGAGCGGCGCCTGTGGGAGCGGATCGATGCGTTGACGCGTGCCGACCTCGAGGCCGCGGTCGGACCCTGGCTCGAGGGTGCCCAGATCTCGGCCATCCTCCATCGCCGCGATGCCATGCGCAAGCACATCGAGCGCGAGGTGCGCGAGCGCGGCGAGTCGGTGGTGTTCCTGCCGCCTGGCCCCGACCAAACCGACGCCGTCTCCTGACCGTCTGCTCGGCCGCACGCCGGCGTGTCGTCACCGGTTCGTCACGGCGATTTCGCGTGTCCGTCACGGTCGTGGTCCATGCTGACGGTGCATGTGTGCACGCCGGCTGACCCGGCGCATAATGTTTCGCCTCAGGCACACATGGCGTACCGTCCCGCCTGCGAACCCTCGTGGGATCCGGGACCGCGCAGAAGGATACTTGCATGCAACGCGTCGTGATTCGCTTCCTCGCACTGCTGTGTGCGCTGCACCTGTGCAGCGCCCCCGCCCGTGCGCAGTTCGACAGTGCCACAGTCCTCGGCTTCATCAGCGACCAGTCAGGGGCGGCGATGCCCGGGGTCACGGTCACGCTCACGAATCCCGCCACCGGCATTGCGACGACGGCGGTGACCGATGAGAGGGGCCAGTACCAGTTCCTGAACGTGCGCCCCGGCAGCTATTCGCTGAAGTCGGAGCTTCAGGGCTTCACGACGGCCGTGGCGAGCAACGTCACCGTGACCGTGAACGCGCGCCAGCGCGTGGACCTCGCGATGTCGGTCGGCGGGGTCGGCGAGACCGTCGAAGTGAGTGGCGCGGCGCGACTGCTCGAGAGCGAGTCGAGCGATCGCGGCACGGTCATCACGCGGGAGCAGATCGTCAACCTGCCGCTCAACGGCCGCGCCTATGCCGACCTCGCGCTGCTCAGCCCGGGCGTCCGCCGCTCGAACATCGCCAACTCGCGCGACGCGTCGTTCAACGTCAACGGCCTCCGCAGCGCGCTGAACAACTTCATCCTCGACGGTGTGGACAACAACTCGTACGGCACGAGCAACCAGGGGTTCTCCAACCAGGTCGTGCAGGTGTCGCCCGACGCGGTCGAGGAGTTCAAGGTCCAGACCAACAACTTCAGCGCGGAGTTCGGGAGGGCCGGCGGCGCGGTGATCAACGCGACGTTCCGCAGCGGGACCAACAGCTTCCGCGGGGCCGCCTGGGAGTACAACCGCAACACGAAGCTGAACTCGACCGGGTTCTTCAAGCCCTCGTCGGGCGTGAAGCCCGAGATGAACCGCAACCAGTTCGGCGGCGTGTTCGGCGGGCCGATCATCCGCGACCGCGCGTTCTTCTTCTTCAACTACGAGGGGTTCCGCGAGGTCAGCAAGCAGCTGACGTTTGCGAGCATCCCGACGATGGAGCAGCGGCAGGGCAATCTCGGCGTGCCGGTCCGCAATCCAATCACCGGCGAGGTGTACGCAAACGGCGTCATCCCGCAGTCGGCGATCAGCGACTTCGCGAGGGAGGTCCTCGCGGGCCTGCCGGCGCCGACGCGCGGCGGCAACTCCAACAACTTCGACTCGCTGCCGCGGCGTGAGGACTTCAACGACAAGTTCGACATCAAGTTCGACCAGAAGTTGAACAACGCGACGTCCACGTTCCTGCGTTACAGCTGGCGCGACGTGGACAACTTCGAGCCCGGTTCCATCCCGGGCGCGATCAGTTCGCCGGCCAACAACTTCGTCAACGTCACGAACCACCAGTTCGCCGGCGGGCTGACGCGGACGTTGTCGTCCAACTCGCTGCTCGAACTGCGTGTCGGCGTCTCGAAGACCGACGCGGGCAAGTCGGCACTCGGCACGGGATCGCCGAACATGCTGGAGGCGTACGGGATCACGGGGCTGCCGACCGACACGTATTTCGCCGGCGGGCTGACGCAGCAGTCGGTGAGCGGCTGGACGGCGTGGGGCCGGCAGAACAGCAACCCGCAGTTCCAGAATCCGTTCGTCGTCGACATCCGCGCCAACTACTCGTGGATCAAGGGTGCGCACACGCTCAAGACCGGCTACGAGTACCAGTCGATCAACACCGAGGTGGACGACGTCAACCCGAAGTACGGCCACGACCAGTACGCGGGCCAGTTCTCCCGTCCGGCAGGCGCGCCGGCAAATGCGGCGATGTACAACCTGGCCGACTTCATGTTCGGCGCGCGCAGCACCTACGATCTCGTCAACCCGTACGTGTTCAACCTGCGGCAGCGGATGCACTTCGGCTACCTGCAGGACGACTGGAAGGTGGCGCCGAACCTCACGGTGAATCTCGGCGTGCGCTACGAGTTCGGGACGCCGCAGTGGGAGGAGGACAACTACCTCACCAACTTCGATCCGGCCACCAACACGCTGCTGCAGGCGCGAGACGGGTCGATCTACGACCGCGCGCTCGTCAATCCCGATCGCAACAACTGGGCGCCGCGCGTCGGCGTCGCCTACAGCCTCACGCCGAAGACGGTCATCCGGTCGGCCTACGGTTTGAGCTACATCCACTTCAACCGCCTCGGCGGCGAGAACCTGCTCTCGTTCAACGGCCCGCACGTCGTGCCGATCTCGATCGCGCAGCAGCCGTCGCAGGGGCTCTGCACGAACGATCTCGCGCCGACCACCTGCTTCCGTCCCACGCAGCAGGGATACCCGGCGGGCCTCAACGTGCCGGAGAACTACGATCCGATCAACGGCCGCGTGAACCACATTCCCGCGGACCTGAAGACGGGACACGTCCAGAGCTGGCACGTCACGGTGCAGCGCGAACTGCTGCCCAACCTGATGGTGGATGTCGCCTACATCGGCAACAAGAGCGACAACCTGATGATCCTCGCCGACCTGAACCAGGCGCGGCCGAACAACCCCGGCGAGAACACGCTGCTGCAACTGCGGCGCCCGATCCAGGGGTACCAGTTCATCCAGACCGCGTTCGACGGCGGCCGCGCCGACTACCGCGCGCTCCAGATCAAGGTCGAACGCCGCTGGTCCGACGGGCTGTACCTGTTGAACTCGTTCACGTGGTCGCGCGCGCGCGACAACGCGTCGGGCCACCTCGAGACGGCAAACGGCGACAACAGCCGCGTCAACTACGCCAATGTCGCGGGTGAGTTCGGCCTGTCGGGGTACAACCAGCCGCTGAACAACACCACGTCGGTCGTGTGGGAACTGCCCTTCGGTGAAGGGCGGCGCTGGGGCAACGGCCTGCACCCGGTCGTCGAGGCACTTGCCGGCGGCTGGCGCGTGACGGCCATCAACACGATGACGAGCGGCCTGCCCGCCAACCTGACCTACTCGCCGTCGGCGCAGTTCTCGGTGAGCGGCGCGCCGACGTACCGGCCCAACATCTCGGGCGACATCTATGCGCCCGAAGGGCAGCAGACGATCGCCAACTGGTACAACCGCGACAACATCACGGTGCCGACCAACCCGTCGGAGCCGTTCGGCAACGCGCCCCGCAACGCGGCCCGCGGCCCCGGCATCTACACGCTGGACCTCGGCCTGCACAAGGGCTTCGGCCTCGGCGTGGGGCAGTCGCGGCTCGAGGTGCGGATCGAGGCGTTCAACGTGCTGAACAAGACGAACTTCGGTGCGCCCAACAGCAACAGGACGTCCACGAACTTCGGCACCATCACGTCCCTGGCGACGACCCCGCGCCAGATTCAGCTCGGCGTCAGGTTCAGCTTCTGATGCCGCACAGGCGGGCCGCTCGTCGAGCGACCCGCCTGCTCAATCGTTCGACGACGCACCCGGTCTCGGGCGCTACGCGAGCGTCCAGCCGCTGCGGTAGCTCGGGCGCCTGATGAACGGCTCGGCCTCGGGGGCGTTTGTCACGCGCATCGCCCTGTGATCCCAGTCGAGCGCCTTGCCGGCGCGATAGGCCACGTTGCCCAGGTGGTTGGCCTCGGTGAGCAGGCCCGCGTACTCGAAGTTGCAGGTCGTCGGCGCGCCGGTCTTGCACGCATGGATCCACTCGGCGTGGTGGCCGAGCGACTTCGGAATCGACTGCGGAGGCGGTGTGTAGCCTGCGAACTTCTCCTCGGGCAGCAGCACGAACTTGGAGTAGTCGGCCAGCAGCATGCCCTTGTCGCCGACGAAGAGCACGCCGTTCTGCCACTGCGGGATGCCGCCCTTCGTCCAGATCTCCGGCTTGGACGTGCCCTGATGCCACGTGAGCGAGAGCGACGGCTGCTCGCCATCGGCCACGTAGGTGTAGCGTGCCGACATCGAGGCTGGCGCGAGTTCGCGGTGGACGGGCGGACCCGACGCCTCGATACGGGACGGCGACTTCAGCTTCAGCGCCCAGAACGGCAGGTCGATCCAGTGGCTGCCGAGATCGCTCATCGTGCCGTTGCCGAAATCCCACCAGCGATACCACTTGGGGCCCGGCACGTAGACGTTGTTGAACGGGCGTGCCGGCGCCGGGCCGAGCCAGAGATCCCAATCGAGGTTGGCGGGGACCGGGTCCACGGTCGTCGGCCGGTCCTGCACGAAGACGATGTCCTTGGCGGCGGTGGCGTCGGCCTCGCTCGCGTGCCAGCCCCAGGCCCGCGAGACCCACACGTGGCACTCGGTGACCTTGCCGATGGCGCCGCCCTGCACGTGTTCGACGACCCGCCGGTAGTTGTCGCCGGCGTGAATCTGCGTGCCCATCTGCGTCGCCACGCCGGCACGCGCCGCGGCCTCGCGGATCACGCGCGCCTCGTGCACGTTGTAGGTCAGCGGCTTCTCGCAGTACACGTGCTTCTTCAACTGGAGAGCCGGCAGTGTCGCGAACGCGTGGGTGTGCTCGGCGGTGCTGACCACCACGGCGTCGAACTCGCCCGCGTGATCGAACACGCGCCGGAAGTCCTTGAACGTACGCGCCTTGGGGTAGGTCGCCGCGACCTTCGCGAGCGTCGTGGCATCCACGTCGCAGATGGCCGCGACGTGCTCGGACGCCACCCCGCGCACGTTGGCGCCGCCGCGTCCGCCGACGCCGATGAGGGCGAGGCGCAGCTTGTCGGGTGTCTGCGCGCGCGCGGGACGCACGCCGACAGCCAGCGAGGCACCGACGGCAGCCGCCGTGGAGAGAAACGTTCGACGAGAGGAGCGGGAGACGTGAGACATGAGCGCGATTTCTCCAGGAGAGGGTGATGGAGCGCGCCCATCTTGCCACGAACGCTCGGGCTCCGGGCGTCAGGTCGACGGCCTGATCCCGGCGAGCAGCGCCAGTTCGCGCCACTTCCAGTGGCAATCGACGTCGGCAAACCCGATCGCGCGCAGCCAGCCCAGTTGCGTGGCCACGTCGAGCAGCTTGTTCGACGGATCGTCGTCTTCCGGGGCGACGCCGAGCGTCGCGAGGAACTGATCGTGGAGCCCGGGCGTCGGCGATGCGACATGCTCGAGGTTGCAGAACACGCCGCCCGGTGCGAGCGCGGCGTGGACCTCCTCGTACAGCGACCGCTTCCGCGGGTCGGTGAGGTGGTGAATCGCGAAGCTCGAGACCACGGCGTCGAACACGCCCAGGGACGGCAGGGGCGTCGAGAGGTCATGCGCCTGCACGCGCACCCGGGCGTCTCTGTCGAACCGCGCATGCAGCCTCGCCAGCATCTCGCCGGAGAAATCGATGGCGACGCCCGTTGCATCCGGCAGCGCCTCGAGCACGCGCGCCAGCAGGCGCCCGTCACCGCTCCCGAGGTCCAGCACGCGGCGCGTGCGCGAGGGCACGCACTCGAGCAGCGCGTCCTCGCCCTCGCGGCGACGGGGAATGCCGTCGGCCCGCTGCAGGTAGGCGCGCGCGTGTGCGTCGGTCGACCAGAGGTTCACGTCGGTCATGCCACAGGCTAGCGCGTTCGAACGCCGAACGCCGAACGTCCAACTCCGGAACGCCAGGGCATCACCAGAGCGTGACGCTGATGAACACCGAGGCGTAGAAGAACAGGAACCGGATGATCCAGGGGCGCCACGCCAGCACATCTCCGGCGGCAATGCGCGGGCCGGCGACGAATATCGCGAACGGCAGCGCGGAGGCCACGACCATCAGGAGCAGCCTGGGCGACCACTCCGGCTGCCAGCCTGCGCCATCGACTGCGAGCCCGGCAAACGCGATCTGCTGCCGGAACAATCCGTCGCCGAGCAGCGCCAGGGGAATGGCGGCCGTGCGCCGCACCACACCTGGCACGTACGGCCCGGGCCACGGCGGCAGCGCTCCGGGCGGCCGCTCGGGAAGTCCGAAGGCCATCTTCTGGATGCCCGTGGCAATGAGCGCGTAAATCGAGAGGAAGGGCAGCGAGAACATCAACATCGGCCAGCGTCGCTCGAGGGCGACGTCGCGATCGGTATCCTCGGGGCCGCGGGTGAGCAGGATGAACAGGAACAGGCCGACGACGACCCAGCCAAACCACGGCAGGGAACCGAACCACGCGCTCCAGCCGTCCGCGCTCGCGCTGGTCGTCATCGCCTGCGCGAGTTGCAGCGGCTCGCCAATCCAGCGCCGGACGACCGATTCACTCAGGAACACCCACGCGACAAGGAGCACGTCCTCGACTTCCAGGACGTGCCGGGCGCGTCGTGCTCGCGGACCGTCGGCCGCCCGGGACTGGCGTTCGCCCTTGTACTGCGCCGCAGCGTCCGCCCCCCGATTCTCGGGGGTGGCCCTCGTGCCCTGCTGGGTCATGCGATGCATTATGGACGAGCCGGATGCACGCCCCAGCCAGTGCTGCGCGTAATATGCGCGCATGCTGAAAACCGTCGCCGCCTCCGGTCTCGTCGTGTTCCTCGCCTGTTCTCCCTCGTTCGCCCAGACGCCGGCACCGGCAAGGGCTGGTGCCGCGGCCGTTGCCGGCAAGGACGCCGAGGCCGTGCGCAGCGCCGAACTTGCGCGGTTCAAGGCGATGACCACAAACGATCTCGCCACCCTGCGCACGCTGCTCGGCGACGACCTGATCTACACGCACTCGAACGCGGCGCTCGACACCAAGGCGAGCTACGTCGGCAGCATCGAGAGCGGCGACCTGAAGTACGTGTCGATCGAACCGACAGACATGAAAGTTCGCACTTACGGGACTATGGCGGTGATCACGGCGGAGGCGGCAATCACGTCGGTGTCGAAGGGGCAGACGATGAGCAGCCGGCTGCGGTACACGGACGTCTGGGTGCAGCGCGACGGCCGCTGGCAGATGGTCGGCTGGCAGAGCACGCGGATCCCGTAGCGACCGAGGAACGCCGAACGTCGAACGCGTAGGCTGCAGGCTGCAGGCCCTAGGCTGTAGGCTGTAGGCCATGATGCACCTGGGCTTTGTCACCGCCATCCTGCCCGAGTTCGACCTGGAGCAGGTGCTCGCCTTTGCCGCTGCCGAGCGGTTCTCGTGCGTGGAGGTCATGTGCTGGCCTGTCGGCAGGGCCGAACGCAAGTACGCCGGCGTCACGCACGTCGACGTGACCGATTTCACGCGCGCGCACGGGGAGGACGTGCTCGCGCTGTGCGCGAAGCACGGCGTGTCGATCTCCGCGCTCGGCTACTACCCGAACCTGCTCGATCCCGATTCCGGCGTGGCGGAGGTCGCACGCGCGCAGCTCGCGCGGGTGATCACGGCGGCGCCGCTGCTCGGGCTCGACACGGTCAACACGTTCGTCGGCCGCGACTGGCGGCGCAGTGTGGACGACAACTGGCCGCGCTTCCTCGAGGTGTGGCGGCCGCTGCTGCGCCTGGCCGAGGACCACGGCGTGCGCATCGGCATCGAGAACTGCCCGATGTCGTTCACGCAGGACGAGTGGCCGGGCGGCAAGAACCTCTTCACGACGCCCGCGATCTGGCGCCGGGCGTTCGAGGACCTCGCGTCGCCGAACCTCGGGCTCAACTACGACCCGTCGCACTTCGCGCTGCAGCACATGGACCCGTGCAGCCCCCTGCGCGAGTTCGAGGACCGCCTGTTCCACGTCCATGCCAAGGACGTGAAGATCGACAGGCATCGCCTCGACCAGGTGGGCGTGTTTGCCCACCCGCTCGAGTGGCACCAGCCGCGCATCCCCGGCTACGGCGAGATCGACTGGGCGCACTTCATGGGGGCGCTGATGGAGACGAGCTACCGCGGCCCCGTCTGCATCGAGGTCGAGGACGGCACGTTCGGCACGACGCTCGAAGGGCGGCAACAGGCGCTGCGCGTCGCGCGCAACGTGCTGGAACCGTATTTCGGGTAGTGCCCGGATGGTCGAAGGGGACCGTCGACCTGAAGGTCGACGGCTACGAACTCACCTGCTCACCTACTACGAACTCACCTGCGAACAATCCGATCGATTCACCAGGAACGGGCCGAGCGATTCGTGGGCGTCGATGTTCACATCGACGCTCCCCTACGCGATCGCGGTGCGGAACTCGTCGAGGAAGCGCCGCACCTTGTCCTTCGCGTCGCCGGGACCGAGCGTCTCGATGGGCACGTAGCCGCGGTAGCGCGCCTCGCGGAGGATGCGCGCGATCTGCTTCAGGTCGACGCGCTCCTCCCGGCCACGCCGGTACACGAGTTCCTTCACCTGCCACGTGTAGGCATGCGGCGCGAGCCGCGCGATCTCGGCATACGGATCGTCGGTCGTGCGCAGGCTGCCGATGTCCACGTTGAGGCCGAACCATGGCGACGTGATCCGCCGGCGAATCTCCAGGTAGTCGTCGGCGACCTTCAGGGCATCGTTGTGGTTCTGGAGGACGATGGCTACGCCGCGAACTGCGCCGGCGTCCACGCAGCGCTGAATCCCGTCGACGATCCAGTCCATCACGGCCGCCTTCGGATGGCCGTCCGGCATCACGCGCCCGTCGAACACGCGCAGCACCGGTGCACCAAGCTTCGCAGCCACGTCCACCCACTCGGTGACGAGCCCGACGTCGGCGTCGCGCTTCGCGGCGTCAGGGACGGCAAAGTCGTTGCGCACGCCGGTCCCGCTGATGCCGAGCCCGAGGCTGAAGGCCAGGTGCTTGATGCGGTAGATCCGCGCGTCGTCCGGCACCGCGGGGTAGCCGGTGAAGTAGTACCCGGTCGGGTCCACGGCGTCGAACCCGATCTGCGCGCAGTACTCGATGACCTGCTCGAGCGACATCTCGCCGCGCGTGAGCGGCCCGTTGAACGAATAGAGATTGCAGCTGGTCTTGATGCGCGACGGAAATCCGGGCACCACCGACGCCCGCGCACGTGTGCCTGCCGTCGTTGCCGCCGTTGCCGTGAGTGCGGCCAGCCATGCGCGCCTGCTGATGGTCATGATTCGCATCCCGATTCCGGAACTCCTGGCAACCAGTCTCCGGCGCAGTATAGTGTCCCGCAAGCCATGCGTGCCCTCCTCGTTGCCTCGATCTGCCTGCTCGTCCCGCTCGCTGCCGGCGCACAGCCGCGGCCGGAATGGGCGCCACTGTTCAACGGCAAGGACTTCACCGGCTGGACCAACATCAACACCGCGCCCGACACATGGAGCATCCGCGACGGCATGGTGGTGACGACGGGCAAGCCGCTCGGCGTGCTGTGCAGCGATCGCATGTACGAGAACTTCGTGCTGCACGTCGAGTGGATGCACCTCGAGCCGGGTGGCAACTCCGGGATGTTCATCTGGAGTGCGGCGCGGGCCGACGAGGAGGACCGCCTGCCGGACGGCCTGGAGGTGCAGATGCTCGAGCTCGACTGGCCGACGCTCAACGTGCGCAACGGCGTGACGCCGACCGACGACTACGTCCACGGCGAGTTGTTCGGCGTCGGCGGCGTGAAGATCGTCCCCGACAACCCGCGCGGATCGCGCAGCAAGTCGATCGAGAAGCGCGCAATCGGCCGCGGCAACTGGAACACCTACGACCTCGTGGCGGTCGACGGCGTCGCGAAGCTGTCGGTGAACGGGAAGTTCGTCAACGGCATCAGCAAGTCGTCCCGACGCAAGGGCTACATCTGCATGGAGGCCGAGGGTGCGGAGATCCACTTCCGCAACCTCTGGATCATGGAACTGCCCGGGGGCGTCACCACGCCCGATCAGATTGCCCCTGAGCGCGAGGTGCGCCGATGACACGACGCGAGATCCTGCTGCTCGGCCTCGTTGCCGGCACGCTGACGACGAGAGCCGAAGGCCGGCAGGCGCCTGCCGCCGACGACCGGTGGGCCGCCGACATGGCCGCCTTCGCCAGCGAGGACGCGGCCAGGCCGTTTGCGAAGGGCGGCATTGTCTTCGTGGGGAGTTCGAGCATCCGCTTGTGGAAGACCGCGGAGGCGTTCCCGGGCCTGCCGATCCTGAATCGCGGCTTCGGCGGTTCCCGGATTCCCGATTCCGTGCAGCACGTCGAGAGGCTCGTGCTGCGGCATGCCCCGCGGACCGTCGTGCTCTACGCCGGCGACAACGACATCGCCGCCGGCCACACCCCGCAGCAGGTGGGGGAGAGCTTCGATGCGTTCGTGGGCAAGGTCCACGCAGCGCTGCCACAGGCGCGCATCGCCTTTGTCGCCATCAAGCCGAGCCTCGCGCGCTGGAACCTCGTGGACAAGGTCCGTGAAGCCAATCGCCTGATTCGCGCACGCTGCGACGCCGACGACCGACTGGGCTTCATCGACGTGGACGGGCCGATGATCGGCTGGAACGGCAAGCCCCGCGCCGACCTGTTCGTCAAGGACGGCCTCCACCTCTCGGAGAAGGGGTACGCGCTCTGGAACGTCCTCACGCGGCCGTTCCTGGACTAGAACCCGCCGAACGCCGAACGTGGACGGACGAGGGCCGGAGGCCGACCGACGAGGGCCGACGGCCGACCGACGAAGGCCGAAGGCCGACCGACGAAGGCCGAAGACCACTGTGATGCCCCACAAGACCTACCGCGTGGCCGTCCTCGGCCTCGGACACTGGTACTCCGCCTACGGGCTCGCGCGGGCGCTGCCCGAATACCCGCACGCCGAACTGGTGGCGGTTGCCGAGCCCGATCGCGCCCGCCGCGAGGAGTACGCCGGGACGTTCCGCATCGACGCCGCAGCCGACTACGCGGACGTGATTGCCCGCCGCGACGTCGACATCGTCCACATCGCATCGCCGGTGGGCGACATCCCGGCGCTGGCGATCGCGGCGGCCCGTGCCGGCAAGCACATCGTGCTCGGCAAGCCGATGGCGATGACGCTCGACGAGGCCGACGACATGGTGCGCGCCGTCGAGGCCGCGGGCGTGCTGTGCGTGCCGTTCCAGGGCATCATGCGGCTCCGGCACCAGCACCTGAAGGCGCGCCTCGATGCCGGCGCGATCGGCGATCTCGCGGTGCTGCACCAGGCGGGGCGCTGGTCGATTGCCGAAGATTGGTACCGCTCGGGCCAGCCGGGATGGTTCGTGGATCCGGCGCAGGTGCCCGGCGGCGCGTTGATCGACGAGGGCATCTACTGGATGGATCTGTTCCGGTGGCTTGCCGGCAGTGAGGTCGTCGAGGTCGACGCGCGCACGCGCAACATCGTCCACACCGACATCCCGGTCGAGGACTGGGGCTTTGCGATCTTCACCTTCGCCAACGGCATCACGGCTACGCTCGAAGCGTCGTGGACCATCAACGCGCCCCGACGGACCGCACCCTCTCCCAAGCACAACAGCGTTGTCCGCCTCGAGTTGATCGGCACGCGTGGCGAGTTGATGGAGCAGTGGTTCCGATCGCCTGGTGGTGCGGCACTCACCGCAGGTGCCGAGGACTGGGTGTACGAGCGGCGCAGCGACGAGCCGTTTGCCGCTCCCGCGCCGTTCCCGCTGAATCACCTCGTGGAGTGCCTGGCAGGCCGGGCCACCCCGCTTGCGACGATCCGGGATGCGCGGGCGTCGCTGGCGATGGCCCTTGCGGCCTACGAATCCGCACGCACGGGCCGTCCGGCCAGACCGTGACTCCACGAGTCTTCTGCGGCTGAGGTTCGTTTCGAACCCTGCCATTCGTTTTGATCGTCTAGCACCAGCATCCCCGTCGAACGTCCGGTCTGTCTCGTTGTCGATGAGGCAAGTGGATCGTGAGCGCAGTCACCAATCCGCGGCCCGGTGCGATGCGCGCCGGCTCGATCACGCGTGAAACGTTCGGGCGCCTCATGGTGATGGCGCGCGACGGCGACACGGCAGCGCTGCACGACCTCTTCGCGCGGCACATGGCGCCGCTGCGTCGATGGGCCCGCGGCCGGTTGCCCCGGTGGGCGCGCACGGTGGCCGACACGGCCGATCTCGTGCAGGAGGCGCTCGTGCACACCCTGCGCCGCCTGGGCGAGTTCGAGCCGCAGGGCCACGGTGCACTGCAGGCCTACCTGCGCCGCGCGGTGGACAACCGCATCAACGACGAGTTCCGCAGGATCGCGCGGCGCGGGCTTGCCTCCGCGCTCGACGACGGGCAGGCCGACGCACGGCCCTCGCCACTCGACGAGGCGATGGCGCAGCAGACCGAGGCCCGCTATCGCGCAGCGCTGGCGCGGCTGCGTCCCGGGGATCGACGCCTCGTCGTGGCGCGCGTGGAACTCGGGTACTCGCTCGAACAACTGGCCCTGCTTACCGGACGCCAGCGCGTGGACACCGCTCGCGTGGCACTGCGCCGGGCCATCGAGCGGCTGGCCGCCGAGATGGCGCGTGGCTGACGCCGGCATCGCCGCGCCTTTGCGGCGTGCGGGCCTTGCCGGTTCCCGCACGCGGGCCATTCGGACGATCGCCGATGCGCTCGTCCACGATGAGCCGATTCACTGGGACGGGGCCGACGCACTCGGCAGCACGCCGCACGAGCGCCTGCTGACCCGCGAGTTGCGGAGCCTGGCGTGGCTGTCCGCACACGCGGCCGATCCCACACCTCCGGTCAGGTCGCGCGCCGGCAGCCGTCGGGATCTCCTCGGCCTCGTGCTTGTCATGCTGGCCGCTGCGCAGATCCTCGGTGCCCTGGCGCTGCTGGTGCCTGGTCCGATCGCGGTGCCCATCGCGTCGTGGATCGCCATGGCCTCGTGTGTCATCGCGGCCGCCACGCTGCTCGGGCGCGGACGCGACGACGCGGCTGCGTGGTCGGTTGGCGTCGTCCTGCTGCTCGTGGCTACGCTGGAGGGCCGGGCGCTGGTCATGTCCGCAGGGCCGGCTGCGTCGGCATGGTGGCAGGACCTGTGGCACGTCGTCCACGCGGAGGCATTCATCCCGGTGGCGGCCTGGCGTGCAGCGCGGGCATGTCCGGGCGTGGTGCGGTTCAGCCGGTTCGACGCATGCTCGCGTGTGATGCGGGCCGTGGCGTTCGCCACGAGCATCGGGCTGGTGGTCGTGCACGATCGTGCGGTCCTGATGCCGCGTGATGCGTCCGGCGTCGTGCTGACGGCCTGGGTGGTTGCCGCGGTCCTGACAATTGCCGTTCGCAGCGGATCGTCGCGGCGGGTCGCGTGGCAGTCCGGTGCGTTGGCAGCGGCGCTTGCGACGTACGCGGCGCTGCAGGTCGGCGTGTGGCCGCCGACAGTCGATGCGCTCGCGGCGACAATCTGGCCATGGCTCGTGGCCACGCCGTGGTTGTGGCGCACCGGCCGCGCCGGACGCCGGACACCGGAAGCCGCGGCGCTGGACCTGATGGCGCACGCGCTGCGTCCGGTGCGCGCCGCGCTCATGCGGCGGCGCGACCGCAAGCGCGGCTCCGGCCTCGCGCGAGTGGCCGCGTGTGTGGCGTGTGGTCGCACCACGGGGGAGATCGCCGCGACCCTGCTCGAGCACATGATGAAGGGGCTCGACGTCGCGGACGGTGCCGTGCTGGTGCCGTCGGGCGCGACGTGGGTTCCGCTCGCCGGCGTGGCTCCGGCGCTCCCTTGCGATTCGGGTGTCGCCGCGTTGCTCGCCACGGCGGGACCGCCGCTCCGTGTGCGGGCTGGCGACGGGCTCTTCGGCCTGTTACCGGCTCGCGACCGTGCGTGGCTGCAGGGGGCCGGGCTCGAGGTCGTGGCACCACTGACGGCGGCGGATGGACGACCGCTTGCGGCGCTGGCACTCGGAGCCCGCCGCGACGGCAGGCCGCACACCTCACGTGACCTTGCGTTCGTCGCGGCAGCGGCGAGTACGGCGACGATTGCGCTGCAGGCCGAAGCCAGGCGGATGGCGTTCCCGGGCGCATCAGATGACTGCGAGCAGGAACTGGCGCTCGAGTGCGTCGCGTGCGGCGGCGTGGCAACGGCCGTCGCGCCGTGCGGCTGTGGCGCTGCGTCAATGCTCGCGTCGCTGCCGGCCCGGCTTGCCGACAAGTTCGTGGTCGAGCGACGCATCGGTCGCGGCGGCATGGGCGTGGTGTATCTCGCGCGCGACGAGCGCCTCGGCCGCCAGGTCGCCCTCAAGACGCTGCCGCGCCTGCGGCACGCCGATGCGGCCGGGATGCACGCCGAGGCGCGCGCGATGGCTGCCGTGGCGCATCCCGCCGTGGCGGTGCTCTATGAACTGCACGTCTGGCGCGATACCCCGGTGCTCGTGACCGAGTACCTGGCCGGGGGCACGCTCGCGGCGCGGCTCACGCACGGCCCCATGGCTCCGGTCGAGGCCGTTGCCCTTGCCACGTCGCTTGCCGACGCGCTCGCCGACCTGCACGCGGACGGCTGGATGCACGGCGACATCAAGCCGAGCAACATCGGCTTCGGTCGGGCGGGCACGCCGAAGCTCCTCGACTTCGGGCTCGCGCGGCTCGTCGCCGGCGCGCGCACGCCCCCCGGAGCCGCGTGCCCGGCCGCCCGCTGCACCGACAGCAGCGTCGCCCTCGCCGGCACGCCGCGATACCTCTCACCCCAGGCGCTCGAAGGGCGCGGCGTGGGCGCGCATGCCGACGCCTGGGCGCTGTCGGTCGTGTTGTTCGAGATGGTGGCTGGCGTGCATCCGTTCCGCACGACGTCGCTTGCCGCCATGCTGCGCGACATGCACCGGCGGGTGCCAGACGTCCGCGACGTCGCGCCACACGTCCCGGCCGTCCTCGCCCTGACGTTGCAGCAGGCGCTGCATCCGGATCCGTCGCGGCGGATTGTCACCGCGGCCGAGTGCGCTGCCGCGTTACGCCAGGTCTCGGTGCAGATCGGGACGGATGTCAGTTCGCGACGCGCGTGAAGCCGACGCCGACACCACGCCCCGGGATTGCCATCGGCGTCATCGCGAAGCGCGTCGGGCCGCGCCCGATCGTCACCGCGCGGCCTGCCACGATGCCGATGCCCGCGCCGAGGATCACGTCGCTCGCGAAGTGCCGCCTCTCGGCAAGCCGCGAGCCGGCCACGTAGGCGGCCACGGCATACGCCGGAACCCCGGCCTTCCAGCCGTAGTGCCGCTGCAGCACGGTCGCCGAGGCGAACGTCCCCGAACTGTGGCCGGATGGAAGCGACCAGTTGTCGCCGTCAGGCCGCTGTCTGTTGATGCTCAGCTTGAGCGCCTGCGTCAGGCCCTGGGCAACCACCTGGGCGCGCACGAGATCCGCACCGAGTTGGGTGCCGCGGCCGTGACCGGCAAGACGGGCGATGGCGTACGTGGCGACCGCGCCGCCGAACTGCACACCGAAACCGCCGACGATCTCGCCTGGCCCGAAGATCCGGGTCAGCGTGGGCGATGTCGCCATGTGCTGCGTGAGCCTGGCGTCGTGCGGATGGACGAGGGCCGCCGATGCACCAGCCGCGAGCAGGAGCCCGATGTTCTCCGCGCGGGCCACATGCGCGACCCGCCCGGGCAGCGCGCCGACGAGGGACGAGACTGTCGGCAGCGCCGGGGCGGCGTGTGGTCGCGATGGCGGCACACGGGTGATCGGCGGTGGCTGGCCGTCGCCCGTCGGCAGGGGAGCTGTCGTGTGGGCCGCAAGCGTCTCGATCGCCGCCGCATCCTGCGCGAAGGCGACGGGCGACGACATGCAGAGGACCACGGCGAACGGCGCGATGAGCCGGATGCGCATGCAGAATCCTGTTCGGGGCGCGACGGGCGCTCCTGATGAATCGGTCTGGACGCGCTACTCTACAGCAACTCGTCCGGGAACGGCGTCGTCCTCCGGGCGTCTGAACAACCAATGGACAGCCGACACCTCCTGCTCGACACCTTCGTCCACCTCGCACCGTTGCGCATGCTCGAGGATCTGTCGGGCGACCAGGCGGTGCGTCCGCCGGCGCCGATGATGCACAGCGTGGCGGGCCTCGTGGCCCATATGGACTTCTGGCAGCAGTGGTTCCTGCAGCGATGCCGCGGCGTGGCCGTGCCCATGGCGGCGCGTGCGGCCGACGGCTGGCCGGACGTCACCGCGGTGGGCTGGCCGACCCTCGTGGCCCGCTTCGAAGAGGGGCTTCGTGAGGTCGCCGGGCTCGGTGGCGATGCCGAGGCGCGGGCCACGCCAATCCGTCCGACCATCGAACTGCCGGCGATGGCCGGCTACACGCAGCACGACGCCGTCGTGCACGTCGCGCAGCACAACTCGCATCACCTCGGGCAGGTCGTCTCGGCGCGGCAGGTGTTGGGCCTGTGGCCCCCGCGGGCCGGCAGCTGGACGTGGTGAGCCGGCTCGAGCCGAACACCGAACGTCGAACGCCGAACGCCGGTCAGGGCGCCATCCAGCCGGAGCGGCCGTCCGGCGTGCGGACGAAGGCATACGCGCCGAATCGTCCGAGGACTTCGGCGTCTCGAGCGTCGGCAATCGTGAGCACGACTGGCGCCGAGTCCTCAGGCGATTCCAGCAACACGTCACCCGGGTCGAGCCGCTGTCGGCCCACAGCCGTCGTGGCATCTGTCACTGCTGACGCGTCGACGTAGCCGACCTCGTCGTCGGGCAGCCGGATCCGATAGGCCCGAGCGGTCGCGCCGCTGACCTCGGCGCGCGTGCCCTGCGGGAGTTCACGCACGCGCGCGGTTGCTGGTGCAGGCCCGGCGCGCAGCGACGCGCGGCGACTCGAGACCCGCACGAACCTGCCGAGTCGATCGGGCGCCTGTGGTGCGGGCGGGATCGGGTCGTCGGGCAGGACGTATGGCAGCGGGTCCACGGCGCCGCGCGCGTAGAGCCCGAAGTGCAGGTGCGGAGCGGTCGAGCGTGCGTTTCCCGTGTTGCCGACATACCCGAGAACGTCTCCGGGTCGCGCCGTCATCGTGCCGTCGAACGCCCAGCGATCCAGGTGTGCGTAGTAGAACGTGCGGCCGGCGCCCGGCTCGTGCAGCCACACGACGTTGCCGCCCAGCGCAGTGGTGCCGGTCTGGGCGATGCCCGACACGACCGCGACGACGGGCGTGCCGCGCGACGCGAAGATGTCGATCCCTTCGTGCTCGCGGCGGCCGGCGTCGCGCGTCGCCCCGAACAGGCTCTGCACCGCGCTGGCGGTGAGATCGGGCACGGGGAACGGCAGCGATGCGAGGGTGCGCTGCGTCAGCACGAACCGGCCCGATCGCAACAGTTCCGACTGCACGCGGACGATGAACGAGCCGCTGCGGTCGACGGCGTACGTGAGTGTGGTGGTTCCCGGCTCGAGCGATGCGACGCGGTGCACGCCGTCCTCTCCGGGCCGCACCTCGAACAGGTCCAGGAAGACGAGCGCCGGCGTCGCGCTCTCGAACACGACGTCGAGCGACAGTCGGCGTCCTTCGATTGCGTCGAACCTGAACGCCCGGGCTTCGGGGGCTTCGGCCGGGAAGTAGCCGGTTTCCGAGAAGGGGAGCGTGACCGGCGTTGGTCGATCGAGCGACTGCCGGCCTGCCGCCACCCAGTCCCGGCCGAGGGCCGTCTCGTGAAGGCCAGCATCCTGGAGCGCCTCCACGTAGCGCTCGTATGGCGACGTCACTCGCGTCAGCCGCGTCAACGGCCCGGTGGCGGTGCATCCCTCGAAAGCCACGAACGATGACGCGACGACGGCCAGGCGCATCGTGCGCGAGAGGCGGGCCATGTCCCAGCATGGCCCCGACTCCCGTGCGTCACAAGCTGGTCAGGGCCGGTGGCGGTGCGCCGTTGCGCGCAGGCGCCGACGCAGCAGGCCGAGGCCCGCCACTCCGAACAGCGCGAGCGTGGTCGGCTCGGGGACGGCGAAATTGTCCGACTCGATCTCCGGGAACGCGGCGAATCCCTCCGGTCCGGCAATGTTCGTGAACCGGGCCAGCACGGCGAGGTCGGATGTCGCCTCGGAGAGATCGGGCGAGTACACGAGCCGCGCGAGCTGCAGGTTGGTGTTGAAGTAGATGAAGAAGCCCGGCGCACTCGTCGTGACCTGCGCGGCAATCAGGTTGGCGGCGTTCCCCGCGCCGAACGGCGCGCCCGTGTCCTGGACGACGACGATGTCGGCGCCTCCGGGTGCCAGGTCGGCAACGAGGCCGTTGAAGAAGCTCAGTGGATTGGCGACGCCGAACTGCGCCGCATCGAACTCGAGCACGTCGGCGGCGATGTCGAACACGATCGATGGTTCACCGCCGACGACCTGACGTCCCGGCGTGGTCTCTGCGGCATTGCCGATGAGCGGGTTCGTGTCGAAGCGGATGACGGCTGCGTGCGCGGCGGGACTCGCCATCATGACGGCGAGCAGTGCGAACAGGAGACGACGCATACGGACCTCCAGGCAGAACGAGAGGGCACGGACGACTCTGTGTGGGAGGGGGAAGGGCGACACGTTGGCACGTCCTGCGCGCCACTGCAAGCTGAGCGGCGATACGGCGGAGCTGCCGCATGTGCGTGATCAGCGCGGCCGCAACACCGCGAGGTAGCCGCGGAACACGACGTCGCGATCGCGATGCCCGAAGACGGCGGGCAGCGTTGCCGCACACCACGCGCGAATCTCGTCGAGGGGCGTGCCGCGTCGGACGGCGTCCTGCACGTTCGTCTCGGTGAGCATGTACTCGACGTGGAACGACGGCGACAGCGGCAGGGGGATGGCAAAGTCTCCGGCCCGCACGATGCCGAAGCCGCGTGCAGTCGCGGCGATGATGTCCGGCGAGAGTGCGCGCGCCTGGCCGGCGGGCGGGGGATAGCGCGAGACGAATGTCTCGAACCAGCGGTCGAGGCCGTCATCGTCGCCGAACGACCTCCCGGCCGAGAAGTCGTAAACCGCGAGCGTCCCGGTTTGCTTCAGCACCCGCCCCGCCTCATGCCATGCGGCGCCGATGTCAGGTACGTAGTTGAGGGAACCGGCGGCCGTCAGGAGGTCAACGCAGGTCGCCCGCAGCGGGACAGCCTCGGCACTGCCGACGGTGACGTGAGCCTCCGGCACGGCGGTGCGCGCGGCACGTACCATCGCGGCTGCGGGATCGATCCCGATGCAGGTATCGGCCATCGCGAGGAGGGGGCGCAGGGACAAGCCGGCGCCGCAGCCGAGATCGGCGGCGACGCCCACATGGGCGGTGCCGAGCCACTCGCGCAGCAGCGCGATGACGTGCGCGTGAACGGGTGGACGGGCCGCTGCATAGCCAGCGGCCATCGCGTCATCGCTGAAGGGATTGGGCATGGGCTGCACGTAGCGTACAGCCCAAGGGGATCAGCGCTTCCGTGCACCGTTGCGGGACGACGCGGATCGCGAACGACTCGTCCCGCCGTTCGAGCGGGCTGCGGAGGCTCGACCCGTCGACCGCGTGGACGTCTTACGGCGCGCGGCGGGTGCCGATTCCGTCCCCTCGCCCTCCTCGCCGTTGCCGTGCGCCAGTCGGGCGGCCTGCTGGTTGATGCCGCCTTCGGCAATCGACGTCAGCGTCTCGTCGGTCGCCTTCTCCTCGTCGAGGTTCGCCTGGAGCAGACGTGCTGCCTCGGAGTGGCCCATGGCCTGCGCCCAGGAGACGAGCGTGCCGTACGCCGCCATCTCGTAGTGTTCCGCGCGTTGCGCCGAGGCGATCAGCAGCGCGTCCATCGTCGCGTCGTCGGCATCCTCCTCGAGCGCGCTCTTGGCTTCCTCGATGATGCCGGCCATGCCGTCGCAGTGCTTGCCGCGCGGCCGTTCGCCGATCGACTCGAAGGCGCGCGTCAGGCGATCCACGTGCCCGCGGGTCTCCTGGATGTGCTTTTCGACGGCAGCACGCAGTTTGGGCGAGTTGGCCGCCCGCGCGACCTTGGGCAGTGACTTCAGCAGTTGCTTCTCGGCATCGTACGTGTCGCGGAGTTCGTCGATGAACGCGTCGTGAAGGGTTCCTGACATGACTGTGGCTCCTTGGGGCTGAATGCAGCCGCTCACCGCCGCACCATGTGCAAGGCAAGGGCCAGCGTTGCGGGTGCGGCGCCGACCACGGCGCGAGCGCACAATCGCGCTGGAAGGCTGCAGCGGAGACACGTGCGCAACACGTGACGCGTTGCCGCCTGCCCTCCCGACCGACAGGGTGTATCCGTTCGAAACGGCGTCAGTCGACGGCGGGGAGCCGCAGGACGTGACGGAAGCCGTCCGTGCCGACGCTGACCTCGATCCGCTGCGCCCGGCGCGTCGTCGAGACGACGAGGCGGCCGCGCCGTGCCGGGGGGCAGCCGTCCCGCTCGCGGATCACGCCGACGACGTCGAGGACGACACGCGCGCAGGTTCGCGCGAGCTGGCGTGCGTCGGCCTGCACACACGAGACGCGATCGTCGAGCCGGATCGCGACGTCGGCGTGGTCCTGCCACGACGGACGGGTCGCGCTGAGGGTCTGATGGAGCAACGGGTGGATCTCGACGACATCCGTCGGTGCGCCGCCGGTGGCGTCGCCGCCGACGTCGAGGCAGGCATCGGCCGCGAGCGCCGATGCCGACTGGTACGCGGTCACGTCGGGGTAATCGGCCGCCGGAATCCGGACTTGAACGGAAGCCCATCCACTCCGGGGTCCGGACGCGTAGAATCGTGCGCGTCGATCCGCGCGGACCCCGCGCCAGAGGAGCCACTGCATGCCGACCCGATCCAGCTGGCGGGCCGTGATTGGGCTCGCCACGCTCGTGGCCTGTCTCGTCCCGGTCCGTCTCGCCGCCCAGGACCAGCCGCACGCGTTCGTCAACGCGCGCATCATTCCGATCTCGGGTCCCGAGATTCCGACGGGCACGCTCGTCGTCCACAAGGGGCGCATCGTCGCCGTCGGGGCCACGGCCGCCATACCGGCCGGCGCGGTGCGCATCGACGCAGCGGGCAAGACGCTGATGCCCGGCCTCGTGGACACGCACAGCCATATCGGTGGCGGTCAGGGTGGCGACAGTTCCGCGGCGCTCCACCCGGACGTCCGCCTCCTCGACTCGTTCGACGCCCGCCACTCGGGATTGCAGCGCGCACGCGCCGGCGGCATCACGACCGTGAACGTGATGCCGGGCTCCGGCCACCTGATGAGCGGCCAGACGCTGTATCTGAAGCTGCGCAGCGTGACGACAATCGACGGCCTCGTCATCACGCTGGATGACGGGCGCATCGCCGGCGGCCTGAAGATGGCAAACGGCACCAACCCCATGCGGCCCACCGGTCCGTTCCCGGGGACGCGGGCGCGATCGGCGGCCATGGCGCGCGACCTGTTCGTGAAGGCGCAGGCCTACCGCGAGAAGGTGAAAGCCGCAGGCGGCGACGCGGCAAAGCGTCCGGCCCGCGACCTCGGGATGGAAGCCCTCGTCGAGGTGCTCGACGGCACGCGCACCGTCCACTTCCACACGCACCGCCATGACGACATCCTGACGGCCATCCGCATCGCGAAGGAGTTCGGCTTCACGCCCGTGCTCCAGCACGTGTCCGAGGGCTGGAAGGTCTCCGAGGAGATCAAGGCCGCCGGCTTCCCGGCGTCGGTCATCGTGATCGACGCGCCCGGCGGCAAGCTGGAAGCCGTGGACCTGTCGATGACCACGGCGCCGGTCCTCGACAAGGCGGGCGTCCTCACCGGGTTCCACACGGATGACTACGTGACCGACTCGCGCTTCTTCCTGCGCTCGGGTGCGCTTGCCGTCCGGGCGGGCATGCCGCGCGACCGCGCGCTGCATGCGCTCACGCTTGCCGGCGCGCAGATGCTGAAGCTCGACGCCCGCGTGGGCTCGCTCGAGCCCGGCAAGGACGCCGACGTGCTCGTGCTCTCGGGCGATCCGCTGAGCGTCTACACGAAGGTCGAACAGACGTGGGTGGAAGGCCGCAAGGTCTTCGACCTCGCCAACCCCGGGGATCGGCTCGTCGCGTTCGGCGGCCAGGGTGCCACGCGCGGCGGTGAGACGCTGCACGTCCACGCAGAAGAGGAAGGCCATCGATGAACGCCGAACGGAGGAACGCCGAGCGGAGGCACGTGAGTGGCGCCCTGCGCGTCATGGCCCTGTGCGCGGCCGGTCTGTTCGTGCTCGGCAGCGGCACGGCGCGTGCGCAGATCGCCGTGCGGGCAGACACGATCCACACGATGGCTGGTGCACGCATCACCGACGGGGTCGTGCTCGTACGCGACGGCCGGATCGAACGCGTGGGGCCGGCATCGCAGGTCGCCGTGCCTGCCGGGTACAGGGAGGTGCGCGCGAAGGTCGTGACGCCGGGCCTCATCGACGCCCACACCGTCGTCGGCCTCTCCGGGTACCTGAACCAGCCGCACGACCAGGATCAGGTCGAGCGGTCGGCGCCGATGCAGCCGGAGCTTCGTGCCGTTGACGCGTACAACCCGCAGGATCGGCTCGTCGAGTGGATTCGGCAGCACGGGGTCACGACCATGCACACGGGTCACGGGCCGGGTGCGCTGATCTCCGGCCAGACCATGGTCGTCAAGACGGTGTCGCCGCTTGCGGCCGAGGCGATCCTCGTGCCCGAGGCGATGGTCGCCGCGACGCTTGGCGACGGGGCCGTGGCGCAGGGTCGTGCGCCCGGCACGCGCTCGAAGGCCGTCGCGATGCTGCGCGCCGAGTTGATCAAGGCGCGCGACTACGCCGACAAGATGGCCGGGCCCGAGGACAAGCGGCCGTCGCGTGACCTACGGCTCGAGGTGCTCGCCCGCGTGATCCGCAAGGAGACGCCGCTCCTCGTCACGGTGCAGCGTGCCGTGGACATCCAGGCCGCGCTCCGCGTGGCGAAGGAGTTCGACATCCGCGTGATCCTCGACGGCGCGGCCGAGGCGCACCTGCTCGTGGACGCGATCAAGGCCGCGGGCGTGCCCGTGATCGTCCACCCGACGATGGCGCGGGCCAATGGCGAGACCGAGAACCTGTCGCAGGAGAACGCCGCGGTGTTGCGCCGTGCGGGCATCCCGGTGGCGCTCCAGAGCGGGTTCGAGGGCTACGTGCCGAAGACGCGCGTCGTGTTGTTCGAGGCCGGCGTGGCGGCAAGCCGCGGGCTCACGTTCGACCAGGCGCTGGCGACCGTCACGATCGACGCGGCGAGGCTCCTTGGCGTGGACAAGCGGGTGGGATCGATCGAGGCCGGCAAGGACGCCGATCTCGCGCTCTTCGACGGCGATCCCTTCGAGTACGCGACGCACGTGACGGGCGTGTTCATCGGCGGCCGGCAGGTGAGCGACACGGTGCGCTGACATTCCCCGCGTGCGCGGAGAATTCCGCGCTCGCGGCTTGCGCGCCGCCCGATTTGCCAGCGGTTTCGAGCAGATCGGGCGTGGCCCCGGCCTTGCACCGCGGGCAGCGTGCCCCGTGGTCCCTCGACCGACGTCCCGACAGCGCCGCAGCCGGTCACCCTCGACCTGCTGCGGCGCTACGACCGTCCCGGTCCCCGCTACACGTCATATCCCACCGCCGTCGAGTTCCATGGCGGCTTCGACGGCGACGCCTACGCCGCCCGGCTCCGCGAGGCCGCGTGCCGGCCCGCCGAGCCCCTCTCGCTCTACCTCCACCTGCCGTTCTGCGAGTCGCGCTGCGGGTTCTGCGGCTGCTCGGTGATCATCACGCGGAAGCGGCACGTCGCCGCGCAGTATCTCGAGTACCTCGCACGCGAGATCGCGATGGTGGCCGCTGCACTCGGCAGCCGCCGGCGCGTGGTGCAGTACCACTGGGGCGGCGGCACGCCCACATACCTGTCGGTCCCGCAGATGCGTGCGCTGCACGACGCCGTGCAGCGTCACTTCGACGTGGACGCGACCGGCGAACTCGCCCTCGAGGTGGACCCGCGCGTCACGACCACCGATCACCTTGATGCAGTGCGCGCGCTCGGCTTCAATCGGCTGTCGCTCGGCGTGCAGGACTTCGACGCCGACGTGCAGCAGGCCGTCAACCGCATCCAGGGCGTGGACCAGACCCGCGCGCTCGTGGACCACGCGCGCGGCCTGGGGTTCACGTCGATCAACGTGGACCTGATCTACGGCCTCCCGCGGCAGACGCCCGGCTCGTTCGCCGCCACGGTCGACACCGTCATCGGCGTGCGGCCCGATCGCATCGCGGCCTACTCGTTTGCGCACGTCCCGTGGATCCGCGCACACCAGAAGCTGCTGAAGGTCGAGGAACTGCCGACGGCCGACCGCAAGCTGCAGCTGCTCCTCGATGCCAGGGCGCGCCTGCTCGCCGCCGGGTATGCGCCGCTCGGCATCGATCATTTCGCGCTCCCCGAGGACGACCTCGCGCGTGCCGCGGCCTCGGGGAGGCTCCATCGCAACTTCATGGGCTACACGACACGGCCGGCCGCGGACCTCGTCGGGCTCGGGGTCTCGGCCATCGGTGACGTCGCCGGGGCCTTCGCGCAGAACACGAGGAAGCTCAGTGCCTACTACGCGGCACTCGACGCCGGCCGCTTCCCGATCGAACGCGGCTACGCGCTCGATGCCGACGATGCGATCAGGCGCCATGTCATCGCGCAGTTGATGTGCAACATGCAGGTGGACACGCGCGACGTCGCGAGCCGCTTCGGCATCACGTTCGACGAGTACTTCGCCCACGAGCGCCGTGAACTCGCCGATGGGCCCATCGCCGACGGCTTCCTGCGCGACGAGGACGGCTGGCTGCGCGCCACGCCGGCCGGGCGGTTCTTCGTCCGCAACGTCTGCATGATCTTCGACCGCCACCTGCGCCGGAAGCGCGCCGAGGCGCCGGTCTTCTCGAGGACGATCTGACGTGACGCTGCCTGCCTCCTCCTCCGTGCTCGACGCCCGCGATGTGCGAATGGTCAGTCGGGTTGTCGAGCCGCCGCCAGTCGGCGTCCTGCTGTTCAACATGGGCGGCCCCGATACGCTCGACGACGTCGAGCCGTTCCTCGTGCGGCTGTTCTCGGACCGCAACATCATCGAGCTGCCGCTCGGGGCGCTCCTGCAGCCCGTCGTGGCGCGCGTCATCGCGAAGTCGCGCGGCCCCGGCGTGCGCCGCAACTATGCCGCCATCGGCGGCGGATCGCCGCAACTGGCCCTCACGCGACAGCAGGCCTCGGCACTGGCAGCGCGGCTCGAGGCCGCGACCGGACGCCGGCACGTCGTCGAGATCGCGATGAGGTACTGGCAGCCCGACACCGAGCGCGCGCTGCGGCGGCTGGCCGCCGAGCGGGTCTCGCGCATCGTCACGCTCACGCTGTATCCGCACTACTCCCGGGCGACGACCGGGTCATCACGGCGCGAGTTCGAGCGCGTGGTGTCGCAGCCGGCATGGCGCGATCGATTCGAGGTGTCGCACGTGGACGCCTATCCGGACCATCCGCTGTACCTGGATGCGATGGCCGACACCGTGCGGCGCGCGCTGATGGCGTACCCGGCCGGGCTGCGCGACACGGTGACCTTGCTGTTCAGCGCCCACGGCCTTCCGCAGTCGTTCGTGGACGAGGGCGACCCCTACGTCGAGCACACGGAGATGACGGTGCGCGGCATCCTCGAGCGCCTTGGCGCGCCGAACCCGCATGCCATCGGGTTCCAGTCCCGCACGGGGCCCGTGAAGTGGATCGGGCCCGGCACCGAGGATGTGCTGCGCGGGCTCGGGCGCCGTGGCGTGACGTCCGTGCTGATGGTGCCCGTCAGCTTCGTCTGCGATCACATCGAGACGCTGTACGAGGTCGATCAGCTGTTCCGGGAGGACGCGCACGCGGCCGGCATCACGGACTACCGGCGCAGCGAGGCCCTCAACACGCACCCGCTCTTCATCGAGGCGCTTGCCGATCTCGTGCAGCGGCGGCTCGTCCCGGCGTGAAACGCGTCGCGATAGTCGGCGCAGGCATCGGCGGGCTGGCCGTGGCTCACGCCCTGCTGAAGCAGGCGCATCGCGACCGCAGGCTCGACGTGGTCGTCCTCGAACGCGCACCGCGGGCCGGGGGCAACATCCGCACCGAGTCGATCGACGGGTTCCTCTGCGAGTGGGGACCGAACGGCTTCCTCGACAACGCGCCGGCAACGCTCGACCTCGTCCGCGACATCGGGCTGGCGCCGCGGCTCCAGCCGAGCGACGACCGCGCACGCCGCCGCTACGTGTTCCGCTACGGGGCGCTCCACCCCCTGCCAGGCGGCCCGATCGACTTTGCGCGCAGCGGCCTGCTTTCGTGGCCCGGCAAGCTGCGGCTTGCGGCGGAGCCGTTCGCTCGGCGTCGGCCCGACGGCGACGAGACCATCCATGCATTCGCCGCGCGGCGCATCGGCGCGGAGGCGGCCGATGTCCTCATCGATGCCATGGTGTCGGGCGTGTTCGCCGGCGACGCACGCGCGCTGTCGCTGCACGCGTGCTTTCCCGCGATGTGGCAGATGGAAGATGCGCACGGCGGCCTGTTCCGCGCGCTGCTTGCCCGCCGGCGGCGCGGGGGGCGCCGGGATGGTGAGGCGATCGGATCTCCACTCGGGCGCCTCACGTCGTTCCGTGGCGGCGCCGAGGAGCTCGTCCGCGGCCTCGTCGGCGCCCTCGGCACCGCGCTGCGGACCGGGACCGAGGTGCAGGGCATGGCCCGCGTCGGCAACCGGTATCGGCTTGCCGTGACGGGCGGTGCGGCCGTCGATGCGGATGCCGTCGTCTTCGCGGCCGGCCCCGCCACGACGGCCCGGATCGTCCGCGACATCGACGTACCGCTCGCCGAGACGCTCGAGGGCCTGTCGCAGGCGGCCCCAATCGCGGTGATCTGCCTGGGATACCGCGCCGATCGGCTGCCGCGGCCGCTCGACGGCTTCGGCTTCCTCGTGCCGCGCAGCGAGGGCGTGCGCACGCTCGGCGTGCTGTGGGACTCGTCGATCTATCCGGGGCGGGCTCCTGAAGGCTCCGTGCTGCTGCGCGCGATGATCGGCGGCGCGACCGATCCCGGCGCGGCGACGCTCGACGATGCGCAGCTGCTCGACGTGGTGCGGAAGGACCTCCGCACCACGATGGGTCTCGACGCGATGCCCGAGCTCGTCCGCATCATCCGGCATCACGCGGGGATACCGCAGTACACCGTCGGGCACCTGGATCGGCTCCGGCTGGCGGAGCAGCGCCTTGCCGCGCTCCCCGGCCTCGCGCTTGCGGGCAATGGTTACCGCGGCGTGTCCATCAACACCTGCATCGCCGACGCCATCCCGCTGGCCGACCGCCTGCTGGCGGGTCGGTAGGTCCAATCGCTCGACGCACCTGCGTTGCGTCGCGCCGTGGCGGTCGCGATGACGGCCGATGCGGTACAGTCCGCGGCATGCATCGCCGAGACTTCCTCTCCCACGCGGCGGCCATGGCCGCCGCCACGGTGCCGGCACGCGCGCTGGCGCAGGCCCCAGACGCCAACCCGTCGCCTGCCGGTCTCCCGCTCCCGGTCAGGGTCGGCATGACCGACTGGAACCTGGGGCGGCGGGGCGACATCACGAAGATCGCGCTCGCCCGCGAGCTCGGCCTCGACGGCATCCAGGTGAGCCTGACGTTCCCGACCGACGACAGTCCGCACCTGCGTCAACCGGAAACGCAGGCGGCCTTCAAGCGTGCGGCGCTGACGCACGGGATCCAGATCTGCTCGCTGGCCATCGGCAACCCGGGGAAGACGCGGCTGCCGTTCCACACGAACCCGGCGTCGGCGGTGCTGCTCGTCGAAGCGGTCGAGGTGGCACGCAACCTCGGCACGACGAACATCCTGCTGCCGATTCTCGGCACCAGCCACATCGACATGTCGAGCCAGGCCCAGGTGGACACGTTCGTGGCGATGATGAAGGAGGTCTCGCGCTACGCGGAGAAGGCCGGCGTCGTCATCGCGCTCGAGGACTGGATTTCGGCCGAGGACAACCTGCGGCTGCTCGACGCGATCGGCTCCGAGGCCGTCGGCGTGTACTACGACGCGCGCAACATCAAATCACGGCTGCACGACCCGTACGGCGAGCCCGCCAAGCTCAACAAGTGGATTGACCAGATTCACGTCAAGAACGGGCAGAAGCTGCTGCGCGAGCCGGAGCTGCTCGACTGGCCGCGACTCGCTCAGGAGTACGTGGACATCGGGTACCGCGGCTGGTACGTCCTCGAGACCGGCTCACCGACAGGTAATTTCGCGGCCGATACACGGGCAAACATCGAGTACGTGCGCCGGACGTTCCGCATGCCTGGCTGATGAGTTCGGGGGCGCAGCGGGCGAAGGTGGAACCTTCTGACCCCTTCCCGTCGGAGGCACATCATGGTTCCCGCACGCCGGCTGAAGCCGCTCGTTGGCTGTCTGCTGTCCACCCTTCTCTGTTTCACGCCCCTGCCCGCAGCGGCACAGGCGATTTACGGTACGGTCACCGGCCAGGTCGAGGACGACTCCGGTGCGGCCGTCCCCGGCGCCACGGTCCAACTCGCGAACGAAGCGACCGGTCTTCAACTCGATGGCGTGAGTGACGAGAACGGCACGTACACGATCCGCAACGTCACGGCAGGTCCGTACACGCTGCGCGCGTCGCTGCAAGGCTTCAAGGAGTTCGTCCAGACCGGACGCGTACTACGCGGGGACCTCGCCACTCGACTACGGTGGCACGCGCGTCGAGGCGCTCGGCCTGCCGCGCGAGGTGCTGGAGAAGTTCTACTTCCGCAACGCGCAGCGGTTGATTGGCGTGCAGTAGCCGGCCCTCGGCACCCGGCCCGCCTTCCCGGGGTTGCCGTCAGGAGCCTCTTGCCCATTCGGGCGGCTGGCGGAGCCGATGGAGCATCTCGCCGGCCTTTCGCACGAGCAGGACGCCCTCGTCCTTCCTGTTGGCGAACGACTCGACGTCGATCGTCGCCGGATCGCGGTAGCCGAGGTTGATCTGGTGGCAGATCGCCTCGGGGATCTGGCTCGCGACGGTGACCTTGATGCGGCAGCGCTCGACGCCGTCCTCGTAGGTGCCGATGCCGCGCACATGGGTCGAGTGGGCCAGCACGCCCCACGGCAGGTGGCCGAAGCGGTCCCATTGCGCGCGGAAGTAGTCGCGGCAGTGGTAGCCGATCTCGAGCAGCAGCCGGCCATGCGTCACCGACACCTCACGGATGTGCGGGGCGTAGATGATCAACTCGCCCCCGTCGGCCACGACGGGCTCGAGCTTGTACATGCCCTTGCCGCCGGTCCAGAGGTCCTCGTACATCGGCGGGACGCACGACAGCACCGTGTGATACGGGCGCTCCTCGTAGACGATGTGCGTGCGCCGCGAGAGTTCGCTGGCCTCGGTCCACGCGGCCTCCGGCGTCCCGCCGAAGATCCCCGCGAGCGCGCCGTCAGGGCGCACGACGAGGCAGAAGCACGTGCGCGGGGTGGAGACGAGCGCGCCGGCGGCGTCCACGATCCGGCGCACCGGCGTCCACTTGCTCCCGATGATCATCGGGTTGGTGACGACGGCGCCGAGCCAGTGGAAGAAGTTGAGGATCTCGGGACCGCTCACGCCGGGGAACAGGTACTTGTTCCCGCCGGAGAACCCGACGACCTCGTGCGGGAACACGGGGCCGATGATGACCACCTGGTCGTACTCGAGGACGCGGCGGTTGATGGCGACCGGCACGTCGGTGTCGAACGCGCCGTCGGTGAGTTCGGCCACGCGGGCGCCGTCGAGCACGCCGATGCGCTCGAGCGCCGCCGGGTTGTCCCACTCGTGGTTGAAGAACCCGACGTCCCGATACGTCCCCTGCCGCTCCTCCATCGTCATGTCGAGGCGCCGGCAGATGGCCTCCTCGCTCATCGGCTGGTGCGTCCCGAGCGCGATCAGCACGTCGAGCCGCGCCACGGTGCCGGCCAGTTGCTCGTGCAGCAGGCGGAAGACCGTGCCGACGGGTGCCGTGCGCGTGCCGTCTGGCACGATGGCCAGCACGCGCTGGCCGCGCCAGCGATCGGCAGGACAGGTGCGCGCGAGGACGTCGGCAACCGACGCCGGCGTCACCGCCGCATCAGCGCCGGCAACGGCGGAGTGGCAGGGTGCGGAGGGAGCGTTCACGGAGGGGAGATCTTAACGCCGAACGCCGAACGCCGAACGCCGCACTACCCGAACTCGGGGCCGATGCTGGCAAACGAGCGGGTGGGATCGGCGAGGGGGCGCCAGTCGCCCTTGTACATGCGTGCGAACGGACGCTGCGCGGTGAAGCCGAGCGACTCGACGGTCGCTCGCCAGTGGGGTTGCGCGTCCGCGATGTCGAGGATCAGCGGCTGGCTCGCGTGCGCGGTGACGCAGGCGCGGAGCAGGTGTCCGGCGATGTCGAGCGAGTCGGCAACGAGCGGGCCGAGGTGGGTGAACCGATGGCCGCGTCGGCCGAGCAGCATGCCCTGGATGTCAGGGCCCGACGAAGCGACCCATGCGAGGTTGGCCGCACCCTCGAGCAGCCACGTGAGCATCACGCGCCGATCGAGTCCGGTTGCCCGAGCGTCGAGTGCGCCAATCGCGTCGAGATCCGACAGCGTGGCAGGGCAGACGCCGATGGTCGCGGCAGAGTGATCGGCAGGAGAGTCCGGTGCCGCCGGTGCGTCGGGTTCACGCGCCATGCGCGTCAGCGTTGCGTCCGGACGGAACCCGAGCTTCTCGTAGAGCGGCTGCCCGAGCGGCGTGGCGTCGAGGCCCACCGTCGCGGCGTCGGCGACTGCGTCGAGTCCACGCGCAAGCAGTGCGCCGCCGACACCCTGCCCGCGCGCGGCCGGATCGACAAGGACCATCGCCAGCCATGCCAACGTGGGGCCGCCCGGCCTCGCCCCCGCCGCGTCGTAGCGCATCGTCGCCACCGAGCCGATCACGGTCCCGGCGTCATCGACGGCAACCGTGGCCGTCCCGGCGGGGACGAAGCGATCCCAGTCGCGCGCGACCTGGTTCCAGTGGCTCAGCCGACAGAGGCGCAGGCCGGCCTCGACATCGCCGGGCGTCATCGCACGCAGGCTCATCGCCATCGCGACCATTGTGAACGCACCCGGCCATCCCGCGAAGCATTCGACGCCGCCGCGCAGTCCTTGCCCGGAGGCCGCCCACCGAAGCAGGGCGGAGGGTAGAATGCGGCCGACATGCCCGCCCCGCACCACGATTCCGGCCTGCCCGACACCATCGCCGATCGCGAACACCTCGAGGACCTCCTCAGTACGCCGTCCGCCGCCGCCGTGGACGCGCTCGGCCGTGTGCCGGGCGACATCGTGGTGCTTGGCGTGGCAGGGAAGATGGGCCCGACGCTGGCCCGCATGGCGCGCCGGGCAGCCGATGCGGCCGGCACGCCGCGCCGCGTGATTGGCGTCTCGCGCTTCAGCGAAGCCGGGCAGGACGTCGCCCTGCAGGCGCACGGGGTCGAGACGATTGCCTGCGACCTGCTCGACGAAGCGGCGCTTGCCGCACTGCCCGACGCGCCGCTCGTCGTCTACATGGCCGGCCGCAAGTTCGGGTCGTCCGGTCAGGAATCGCTTACATGGGCCATGAACGCGTACCTGCCGGCCGTCGTCGCGCGCCGGTACGCCGGCAGCCGCATTGCCGCCTTCTCGACCGGCAACGTCTACGGGCTCACGGCAGCCGGTCGCGGCGGGTCGCAGGAGGGCGATGCCCCGATGCCGGTGGGCGAGTACGCGATGAGCTGCCTCGGCCGCGAACGCATGTTCGAGCACATGAGCCGGACGCACGGCACGCCCCTCGCGATCCTGCGGCTCAACTACGCGACGGAGATGCGGTACGGCCTGCTCGTCGATCTCGCGCGCAAGGTCGCGGCTGGCGAGGTCATCGATCTCGCCATGGGCTACGCCAACGTGATCTGGCAGGGCGATGCGAATGCGATGGCGATTGCCGCACTCGCGCACGCCGCGTCGCCGCCGTACGTGGTGAACCTCGCCGGCCGCGAGGAGTTCGCGGTGCGCGACGTGTGCGTGGCGCTCGGCAGGCGCCTCGGGCGTGAGCCGCAGTTCACGGGGACCGAAGCGGGTGATGCGCTCCTGAGCAACGGCAGCCGCGGGTGGACGGATCTTGGCGCGCCGCAGGTGAGCCTCGAACGGCTGATCGACTGGACGGCAGACTGGGTGGCCCGCGGCGGATCGAGCCTCGGCAAGCCGACCCACTTCGAGTCGCGGGACGGGAGGTTCTGATGGACACGCGCGTACGCCAGGCATTCGACCGCGGGCTCGCGATTCCGGCCCATCCCCTTGCACTCACGGAGTCCGGCGCGTTCGACGAGCGCCGCCAGCGCGCGCTGACGCGCTACTACGTCGCGGCCGGCGCCGGCGGGCTTGCGGTGGGCGTCCACACGACGCAGTTCGCGATTCGCCGCGCCGACGTCGGGCTCTTCGAGCCGGTGCTGTCGCTTGCGCGCGAGGAGATGGACCGTGCCGATGCCGGACGTGACGTCCCGCTCGTGCGCATCGGTGGCGTCGTCGGCGACACGGCGCAGGCGTGTGCGGAGGCCGAACTGCTGGCGTCGCTCGGCTACCATGCCGGCCTGCTGAGCCTTGCCGCGTTGCGCGGTGCCGACGATGACGCACTCGTCGCGCACTGCCGCGCGGTGGCCGAACGCATCCCGGTCGTCGGGTTCTACCTGCAGCCCTCGGTGGGGGGGCGGCGCCTCTCGTATGCGTTCTGGCGACGCTTTGCCGGGATCCCCGGCGTCATCGGCATCAAGATCGCGCCGTTCAATCGTTACCAGACGCTCGACGTCGTCCGTGGCGTCGTGGACGCCGGGCGCGACGACATCGCGCTCTACACCGGCAACGACGATGCGATCGTCGCCGATCTCGTGACGGCATTCCCCGCGGGCGACGGCCGCGAGCGCCGCATCGTCGGCGGCCTGCTGGGGCACTGGGCGGTCTGGACCTCGTCGGCCGTGCAGCTGCTCGGAGAGTGCCAGGCCGCGGCGCGCGACACGCACGTCCCGGCCGCGCTGCTGCGACGCGGGATCGAAGTCACCGATGCCAACGCGGCATTCTTCGACGCGGCGAACGACTTTGCCGGATGCATTGCCGGCATCCACGAGGTGCTCCGCCGGCAGGGCCTGCTCACCACGACGCGCTGCCTCGATCCGGACGAGACGTTCGGCCCCGGCCAGCTGGCCGAGATCGATCGCGTGTATGCCGCCTACCCGCACCTGGCCGACGACGCGTTCGTCGCGCAGCACCTCGACGAGTGGCTGCGGTAGCTGCGTCGCCGGCGGCCGTGCGTGGGGCCGGTGCTCACGCCGGCTGCACGTTGGCGTTCAGGCGGAACAGGTTCTGCGGGTCGTACTGCCGCTTCACGGCACCCATCCGCGGGAAGTTCTCGCGGTAGTTGGCGTCGAGCACGGCCCGCGATTCGTCGGCGACCTCGTTGACGTAGAACCCGCTCGTCAACGGCTCGAGCGTCGCCCAGTATTTCCTCGCCGCGGCGATGTGGGCGGATCCGTCGTCGCCCGTCTTCCATCCGACGGCGTGCATCAGGCTCAGCGCTGCGTGACGGTGCGGGAACGCGCACGCCGTGACGGGCACGCGAGAAATCGCACCGCCTGCCTGCTGCGAGAAGACCATCGTCAACCGCGACGGATCGGGATTGAACCCGTCGAGGATGCCGGCGATGAGTTCGTCGCTGATACCCGTCGTGAAGCCGCTCTTGAGGTAGAGCGCAAGCGCGCGCGGGTCGGTGCGGTCGCCCGATCGCTGGAACGCGACGTAGTCGGTGGCCTTCACGGAATCGGCAAGCGGCGTCCCGAGCGTGCGCAGCGGTGCGAGATCGCGATCGGCGTTCGTGCCGCAATAGCAGGCCTGGATCACCATGACGCCGGGCTCGTTGCCGGGCGGCTGCTGCATCGAGAAGTCGAGCTGCAACTGGTCGGGTGCCTGCGGTCCGAAGTCGCCGAGGAAGCGCAGGACGTCGCGCGACTTCGCGATCGGATACACGAGGTTGCCCGCGACGAACTGCGCGGGTCGCGGGTGCAACTGGAACTCGAACGTCGTGACGATGCCGAAGTTGCCGCCGCCACCGCGCACGCCCCAATAGAGGTCGGCGTTGTCGGTCGCATCGGCGTGTCGCAACTGGCCGTCGGCATTGACGACGTCCACCGACATCACGTTGTCCACGGCAAGGCCCAGCGTGCGGGCGAGCCTGCCGAAGCCGCCGCCGGTGGTGAGCCCGCCGACGCCTGTGTGCGACACCGTGCC
This sequence comes from uncultured Luteitalea sp., assembly GCA_934541105.1. Lineage (GTDB taxonomy): Bacteria > Acidobacteriota > Vicinamibacteria > Vicinamibacterales > Vicinamibacteraceae > Luteitalea. The sequence continues at coordinate 211,077 of CAKTDA010000005.1, forward strand.
GAGCGTCGTGACGAGGTTGTAGGCGGCCGTCTCGTGATCGACGAGCCCGAGCAGGGAGCCGCCCTCGACCCACGCACGCCTCGCCCGGGGATCGATGCGGATGCCCCGCATGCCCGAGAGGTCGATCATCATGCCGCGTTCGCAGGTCGACATGCCCGAGAAGCTGTGTCCGCCGCACTTCACGGCCAGGAGCACACCGTGCGCTGCGGCAAACGACACGGCCCGGCGCACGTCGGCGGTGCAGGTCGGCTGCACGATGAGCGCCGGGTGGCGATCGATGGCGCCGTTGAGGACGTGGCGCGCCGTCTCGTAGCCGGCGCTGTTCGGGAGGAGCACGGGACCACGCAGCCCGGCCGACAAGTCCTTGATGGCCCCTGCGGCAATCGTGACGTGCGATCCGTCGCCGCGAACCGCCTCGATGGCGCTGTCGAATGCCGAGCCGATCCGGCTGAATGCAGACGACGTGCGGGGTGAGAACGACAGCAATCCTGTGGCAGCGACAGCCGTGTGCAGGAACGCGCGTCGGCGCATGGATACCTCCCATGCGTAGAACGCTCGGGAGGGCGATCGAGAACGGCGTCCTAGCGGGAGTACGGCGGAGGGCCGAGGGGCTCGATGACCCAGTCACCGGCGGCGAACGGCTCGCCGCGCATCAGTTCGGCGCCAAGCCGCGCGCGTTCGGGTGACGCGCCGCCGGTGATCCGGTACAGCCACGTCGGCTCGACGACGAACCACTCCGGAAACTCGTTCAGGCGGACATAGTTGCGGGCAAGGTTCACGACACGCCGGTGCCTGGCGAAGTCGAACTGCAGCCGCGTCGCCTGCACGCCACCGACGTGCAGGCGGAGCCGATCGCCGTCGCGCACGGCGCCGAGACGAAGGCCGGGCGACTTCTCGGCCGGCATCACGCCTTGCGAGTGCATCAGCGCATGGAGCAGCAGCGTGCGGTTGAAGTTGCCTTCGCCGTACCAGTCCTCGATGTGTCCGTCGGGCCGCTGCATGCCGAGCATCACCGTCGTCTCGGACTCGATCCAGTCGAGCGCCTCCGGCACGGGTTCACGATTCACGAGATACAGCGCGCTCTCGATGGCGTCCGCGTAGCCGTCGAACGACCCGAGCGGCAGGCCGGCCGCGGCGGGACGCGGTTCCCACACGTGACGCCGGTACTTCGGCAGGTTCGCGAGCACCCGCCGCACCGCATCGCGGTACGTGGTCTCGCCCGTGACCTGGTAGAACGTGTAGACGGCGCCGTACACGTAGCCCCAGTTGTCCGAGAGGCGGTCGTCGATCGGGGCGAGCGTGCGCGCGTCGACCTGGTTGAACAGCATGCCGTCGGGATTTGCCGACGCCAGCACGCGGTCGAGCATGCGGCGCACGACGGGTGCGTACCGCGCCGCGCGCTCCGACTGCAGGTCGGCCTCGAGGGCATACAGCAGCGTGAGCCCGACGACGAGTTCGTTGCCGTGATCGCGCAGGCGCAGGTGGGGCTCGCCGGTGTGCGTGGCGAAGTCCCATTTCGTGGACGGCACGCCGAAGTTGCCGGGCAGCACCTCCTCCACGTAGGCGTCGCCGATGCGGCGCGCCCAGGCGAGATACCGCGGGTCGCCCGTCATCGTCGCGAGCCGGACGAGCACCTGGAGGAAGTCGCCGTTCAGTTCGCTGTCGCTTGCCGGCAGGTTGCCGTAGCGCGACGCGACCGGCGCGCGCTCCATGGCATCGGCCACCATGTCGGCCATGCGGTGGAACCACGGCGTGCGCCCGAGCAGTTCGGTGACCGTGACGAGGCCGTCCTTCGCGTACTCACCTGCGCCGAAGAGGCTCGCCGGGCCGAGGACCCCGGTGCGGAGGTCCAGCGGACCAGGCACCGAGGCATCGGCCGTCATGTGGCGGACTTCATGGCGCAGCATCTCGAGCATGCGCCCTTCGTAGAGTGCCGGATCCGTGAGGCGCGCCGTGAGGATCAGGTAGGGGTAGAGGTCGGCCGCGAAGTTGTGCGGCGTCGCCACGCGGGCCTCGGTGCCGAGACGATCGGGCATCAGGCCGGTCGCTGGATCGGCTGCCCGCAGCCAGGCGTGCATCAGGCGTTCGGCAGCGGCAATCGATCGCGCGTACGCGTCTGCATTGCGTTCGGGCGTCTGCGCCGCGGCCACGCCGCCCGCCGCCAGCACCATGACGATTGCAACAGCCGCCGGCCATCCGCCTGCCCGCATCGCGCCCCCAATCCCGCTACCCGGCCCTTACGGTTCCCAGATGGTCGCGCCGATGAACCGCTCGGCGTCGCCGACGTTGTAGTAGTACACCGTCACGAGCTTGCCGTCGGGGCGCTGCACGGTCCGCGTATACCCCAGATCCCACGTGCCGCCATCGTCACGCAGCACGATGTCGTCACTCCACGTGCGGCCGTCGTCGGTGCTGACCCGTGCGCGAATGCCGTAGGGCTCGGCGCGATAGCCATACGTGAGCACGAGGCGGCCGTCCTTCAGCTTCACGAGGCTCGACGGGTTGCCGCGTCCCGTGTCGGGCACCGCGCGCGTGAGGTGCTGCCACGTGGCGCCGTTGTCGTCGGATCGATACGCCTCGATCCAGCGCCGGAACCTCACGGTCGTGACGAGGGACGTCGGTGAGAGCCGCACGGTGGACGGCATGATGCCGTAGTCGTTGTCGGCTGGCTCGGGGTGCACGTCGCCGACCTTCTGCCAGGTCTTGCCGCCATCGGTCGTGCGCGCGGCAATCACGCGTCCCTCACGCCCGTTGGATTTGGCTGCCGTGAGCAGCAGCGTCATCGCCTGCGGACCATCGACGATGTAGTCGGTGCGGGCGGCGATGCCGGGCGTGCCGAAGTCGGGCAGCGCGTAGGGGCCCTGCCACCGCTTGCCGCGGTCGGTGGAGTAGTAGAAGCGCGACGGTCCGGTGTGGATGCTGGCCATCCGCGCGGTGAACACGAAGTCGGGATGCGTGAACGGGATGTTGCCAGGGCTCTCGGTCACCGGCCGCCCGCCGGCTTCCACGGGCACGCCCGCCTGCTGCACGCCCGGAGGCGGCTTGAGGTCGTCAGGACGCTCGATGCTCCACGTCGCGCCGCCATCGAGGCTGCGGGCGAGCAGGTGCTCGGCCGGCCGCGTGTAGTCGATGGAGTGGCCGCGCTGGCTGTCCTTGAAGTAGCCGGACTCGAAGCCGACGAGGATCTCGTTGTTCCACGACCAGATGCCGTGGTTGGCGGGCCAGCCGCCGTATCGGCCGGCGACCTTGTAGACGTCGATGTGCTGGACGCTGCGCGCTTGACGCGGTGCAGCCAACAGGAGCGCGGATGCCGCCACGGGCACCAGCGCACAGGCGAGGAGGGTGCGATGCATGCGAGATGGTCGCACCATTTGAAACTCGTTTCAAAATTTTGATTCACGCACGGTGACGACCCGTGTTCCGGGCCCGCTGTCGTTCCCTGAACCGGCGGACCTTGTCCGCGTTGCCGCACACGGCCATGTCGCACCAGTGGCGGCGCCCGGACCGGCTCGTGTCGAGGAACAGCCATCCGCAGGTCGAGGCGGGGCAGCGCCCGATGCGGCGGACGCGATCGCTCGCAAACAGGTCGGCCGCCGACAGGGCGATGGGCCACAGCATCGCGTCGAGCGCCGTCGGGTCGTCGAAGGCGACGGCGTACCGGCCTGCGCCCGCGCGCCCGTCGACGAAGACGAGGTGCTCGTGCCGGCGGGCGGCACGGACCTCCTGGTTCAACAGTGCGAGGTCTTCGAGCGCGGGCGCACGTTGCTCGGCCGCGGCTCCGCCCAGGGCGTAGATCGCGGCACGGAGGCGAATCGCGCGGCGCAGCACGCCGGCCGCGGCGCGGCGGTTCGCACGCCCCCGCGCGGCGGCTTCCCGCGCCCGGTCCTCGTCCATCACGCCAATCCAGCCCGCCCACTCGACGAGCCGCTCGTACGTCGTCAGACGCTCGCTCCGCACGACGTCCCGCGGGTGCAGCGTTCGGTCGTCGCCTGCTGCAGGGCTCCAGCCTCCGGTCGTGTTCACAAAATCGAGGCAGGCCACGCCGCCGACGGCATTGCTGAAGATCGGGTGCGCCGCGGGTGCAGGCGGTGCAGCTGATGCGTGGCGTGCTGTAACCATGGATTCGGCCTTGACAGGTTACGCGGCGTCGCGAATGATGTAACCCGGATTCGCCATGACACAGGTTACACCACTCGTCGTCCTCGGCGCACCAAGCGCCATCGGCATCCGCCCCTACGACGATGGCCGTCCGAGGCGGCTCGATCGCGCGCCGGCGATGCTGCGCGCCCAGCGGCTCATCGGGCGGCTCGGTGCGCAGTATCTCGGCGAGGTCGCCCCGCCGCCCTACCGGGATGTCGAACGTCCGGCGTCCGGCGTGCGCAACGAGCGGGAACTCGACACCTACAGCCACCGGCTTGCCGCGCGCGTCGGCGACGTCCTCGCCGCGAGCCCACGCCCCTTTCTCCTGCTGCTCGGCGGCGACTGCAGCATCCTGCTCGGCGCGCTCCTCGGCGCGTCACGCGGCGGACGGCGCATCGGGCTTGCGTACGTGGACGCGCACGCCGACTTCGCCACGCCGGGGGAGGCCCTCACCGGATCGGCGGCCAGTTCGGCGCTTGCCATGGCCGTGGGTCGCGGCGACACGCCGCTCGCACGCCTCGCCGGCACGCACCCGCTCGTCCAGAGCCGCGACGTCGCACTCGTCGCGCGTCGCGACGGCCACGAACCAGCGTACGGACACGCGGCCCTCGCCACGTCGCCCGTGCGCGACCTGACGGCCAACGACCTGCTCGCACGCGGGCCCGCGTGGACCGCCGCGGCCGTGCTCGATCGCGTCGCGGCGCCCGGCGTGGACGGGTTCTGGATCCATTTCGATGCCGACGTCCTCGATCCCGCATTCATGCCGGCCGTGGACTCGCCCGAGCCCGACGGTCTCGGCCCGGACACCGCGATCGCGCTCCTGCGTCCGCTCGTGTCGCACCCGCGCGCGCTTGGTCTGCAGGTGACGATCTACGACCCGGGCCTCGATGCCGACGGCACGAGTGCGCGCCGTCTCGTGGACCTGCTCTGCGCCGTCCTCGATGGGGCGCAGCCGGTGCCGCACGCCGAGGATGTCGACGCCGTGCCGGCAGGGGCCTGACGCCGGCAGCCGGGAACCGCTACGATCGGGGCCATGATCCGGCCCCTGATCGTGCTGGCGGTCCTCGCGACCGTGGGTGGAGTGGCGACGTGGACGATGGCGCAGCCGGACGCCCGGGAGCCGCCGATGGGCCAGGCGATCTTCGTGGGCGACACCGTGCTGAAGCCGTACGACCCGACGCCCGCGCTCGTCACCGACGAGACGCCAATCGCGCGCGCGAAGTACCCGGCCACCGACATCCACGCGCACTGGCCCGCGAGCATCGAGCCCGCGGCGCTGCTGAAGGCGATGGACGATCTCGGCGTCGAGCGCGCGGTGAACCTCAGTGGCGGTTTCGGCGAGCCGCTCGATCGCATGCTCGCGCGCTATCACGACGCGGCTCCCGGCCGGCTCGTCATCTTTGCGAACATCGACTTCTCGCGCATCGACGAACCGGGCTTCGGTTCCGCCGCGGTGGCGATGCTCGAACGCGCGAAGGCGCGCGGAGCCGCCGGAGTGAAGATCTTCAAGAGCCTCGGCCTCACGATCAAGGACCGCAGCGGGCGCATCGTGCCCATCGACGATGCGCGGATCGATCCGATCTGGGATGCGTGCGGCCGGCTCGGACTGCCGGTGTTGATCCACTCGGCGGATCCGGTGGCGTTCTTCCAGCCGATCGATGCGCGCAACGAGCGCTGGCTGCAGTTGAAGCGGCACCCCGACTGGAGCTTCCACGGTCCGGCATTCCCTGCCCGCGACGAGGTGCTCGCCCAGCGCGATCGCGTGATTGCGCGTCACCCGCGCACGACGTTCATCGGCGCACACTTCGGCGACAACGCCGAGGACCTCGCCGCGCTCTCGCAGCGGCTCGAGCGGATGCCCAACTTCGTCGTCGATCTCTCGGCGCGCGAGGCCGAGATCGGCCGGCAGCCGTACACGGCGCGACGCTTCTTCCTGCGCTGGCAGGACCGCGTGCTGTTTGGCACGGACCGCTATCCGGGACGCCCCGATCAGCCGCGCCATCGCCTGTACTACCGGCTGCTCGAGACCGACGACGAGTACTTCAAGTACTACGACCATGCGTTCCCGCCGACCGGAGAGTGGCGGGTGTACGGGCTCCACCTGCCCGACGACGTCCTCGAGAAGGTCTACCGGACCAATGCCGATCGCGTGCTCGGCTGGCGCGTCGCCGACCGTCGATAGGGTGACGACGCGGGCCGGCCCAGCCGCGGCGGTGGATGTCAGGCGTCGAAGATCTTGCCGGGGTTCATGATGCCGTGCGGATCGAGCGCGCGCTTGATGGCGCGCATCATCGCCACCGCGTCGTCTCCGGCCTCCTCGACGAGGAATCCCTTCTTGTGCAGGCCGATCCCGTGCTCGCCCGAGCAGGTGCCGCCCATCGACAGCGCACGGCGCACGAGCGCGTGATTGAGCCGCTCGGCCACCTCCCAGTCGGCGGCGCTGTGCGGATCGATCAGGTACCCGAAATGGAAGTTGCCGTCGCCGACGTGCCCGAGGACGTAGTGCGGCAGCCCCGTCGCGTCGGCTTCCGCGGCTGACGCGAGCAGGCAGTCGGCAAGGCGCGACATCGGCACGCACGTGTCCGTGGACACGACGCGGCGGCCGGGATGCGCCTGGAGCGCCGCGAAGTACGCGTGGTGGCGGGCCGTCCACAATCGTGCGCGTTCCTCCGGCGTGCGCGCCCACGCGAACGCGGTGCCGCCCTCGTCTGCCGCGATCTGCTGGGCGATGCGCGACTGGTCCGCGACATCGGCGGCCGACCCGTGGAACTCCATCAGCAGCATCGGCTCCTCGGGCAGCGTCAGCGCGGAGTGCGCGTTGACCATGCGCACCGTGTGCCGATCCACGAGTTCGCAGCGCGCGATGGGGACTCCGGCCTGGATGACCGCCATCGCCGTGCGGACAGCGCGGCCGACATCCGCGAACGAGCAGGTCGCGGCGGCCATGGCGTCGGGCAGCGGGTGCAGCTTCAGCGTCGCCTCGGTGATCACGCCGAGCGTACCTTCGCTGCCGATCAACAGCCGCGTGAGGTCGTAGCCGGCGCTGCTCTTGCGCGCGCGCGTGCCCGTGCGGATGACGTCCCCCGTCGCGGTCACCACTTCGAGCGCCAGCACGTTGTCGCGCATCGTGCCGTAGCGGACGGCGTTGGTCCCACTCGCGCGCGTCGCGCACATGCCGCCAATCGTCGCGTCCGCGCCGGGATCGACGGGGAAGAACAGGCCGCGGCCCTCGAGCGCGCGATTGACCGCCGACCGCGTCACGCCCGCCTGCACGGTGATCGTCATGTCGTCGCCGTGGACGGCGACGATGCGTGCCATGCGGCTGAGGTCGAGGCTGATGCCGCCGTGCACGGCGAGAAGGTGGCCTTCGAGCGACGATCCCGCCCCGTACGGAATGATCGGCGTCCCGTGGGCGAGCGCGATCCGCACGGCATCGCGGACGTCGCCGGTGGACTCGGCGTAGACGACCGCAGCAGGCGGCGGAACGTCGACGAACGCCGACTCGTCCCGCCCGTGCTGCTCGCGCACCGATCGCACGGTGGAACAGCGTTCGCCGAAACGGGCCCTGAACGCATCGATCGCGGCATCCGCAACCGGCGATTCGATCATTCCGGTGATCCGGAGGGAGGCGTCCCGGCGGCCCCGGCCGCTGCCGGGCGCAGGATCACGTACGTCGGCAGTCCGACCGACTTGAAGCGCGCAAGCAGCGCGCGCGCGGGTTCCTCGTCGGGCTGCTCGGCCTGCACCTTCACCTTGACGTACGTCGCGAGCGCTGCCGTCACCGAGGGATCCTCGAACGTCGTCGAGTCCATCGTCAGGCAGTTCTTGCACCACGTTGCCCAGAAGTCGATCAGCACGGGGCGCTGTTCACGCTCCGCCAGGGCAAGCCCTTCGCCGAGCGACGCGGTCCAGCCTTCCTGCAGCTTGTCGGCCACGCTGCGGCTCACGGCACCGGCATCGACCCAGCGGTTCTCGAAGAGCGTGTAGGCCAGGTAGCCGTAGTATGCGGCCGTGGCGAGGATGAGCAGGCCCATGACCTGCTTCACGCGCACCATCCAGGCGCCCGGTTTCGGCAGCCACGCCATGCCGGCGCCTGCAAGGGGCCAGGGAATGGCCATCCCGAGGCCGAGCACGAAGGGCAGCGCGAGCGCGAGTGTCGTGCCCCCGGCATAGAGACTGCTGGAGAAGAGGACGACCTGGATCACCACCGGTGCCACGCAGGCGCCGGCGAGCAGCGCCGCGACGGCCCCCATGGTGAAGGCGAGCGGGAACGAGCCGCGGCGCCCCTGCGTGTCGGGACCGCGCGCAAGGCTCGAGAAGTCGATCAGGATGACGTCGAACATCGCGAGCGCGAGCACCACGAAGAGGACGGCGATGCCGAGATTGAACCAGGGCGACGCGTTGATCGTGCCGAACGTGCCCGCAGTGAGGATCACGATCAGCCCGAGGACGCCGTAGACGAGGGCCATCGCGCCGCCGTAGACGAGGCCGAGGAGGAAGCCGCGCTGTCGCGATCCGGCCTGCGCGCCCGCGCCGATGATCGCGAGGTTGATGGGCACCATCGGCAGCACGCACGGCGTCAGGTTCAGGGCGAGGCCACCGAGCAGGACGATCAGGAGGATCGCGACAGGGCCCCTGCCTTCGAGCAGCCCCTGCTGCGCGACGCCTGCCTCGGCATCGCGGACGAAGGCGATGAAGTCGTCGGCCGCCAGGTAGCCGCCCGTCGTGCCGAGCACCGTGAAGCGGTCCAGCCTGGCCATCACGTCGATGTCGGCCGTCGTGGAGGGTGCCCGATCCGCGGGGCGCACCGGCGCGATGGCGCGCGCGGCGGGCGCGGCAACGGGCTGCGTCGTCCTGCCCTTCGCGAGTTCGGCAAACACGGCGGCATGCGCGCTTGCCGTCGCGGCGGTCCCCGCCGGCGTGATCCGGACCTTCCATTCGACGGTGGCCGTCTGCGGTGCGAAGCAGATCCGGTCATCGCACGCCTGGTAGCGCAGGCGGCCTGGGATCACGAGGTCGCCAGGAGGGGTGTCGGGCGCGATGGCGATCTCGGCGCCGGCCACGAACTCGTGCTCGAACACCGCGAGCGGCTGCGGCTGCCCTTGCTGCTCGAAATCCGAAGGCTCCGGATAGACGAGGTGGCGCACGGTGATGCCTGCCGGCGCGTCCACGACCAGGAGCGTCGGGATGAGCGAGGGATCGCGCGGGGCGTCCGACTGCACGTGCAGGCCGGCGGGGAGCGCGACGGTCACCGCGAGGCGGGTCGTGGACCCGGCGGCGACGGCGTCGGATGCCGCGTACGGCGTGACCGTTGCCCGTGGACGCGTCGGCTGTGCCTGGGCGGGCTGGCAGGCGACCACGCCAATCAGGGCGGCCAGCAGCAGGGTGAGGCGCCGGCCGCCGGCGACGCGTGGTGGGACGGCCGTAGGGCAGGTCACAAACCCGGGCATAAGGCATGATACGCACATGCCTCCGCGGCCCAGCGCCGGCCTGCTCGTCTATCGCACGGGCGGACATGGCCTCGAAGTGCTCCTCGTGCATCCCGGCGGACCGTACTGGAAGCGGCGCGACCTTGGCGCCTGGACGATCCCGAAGGGAGAGATCGAGCCCGGGGAGGAGCCGCTCGCGGCCGCGCGCCGTGAGTTCTCGGAAGAGACCGGGTCGACGGTGGACGGGGCCTTCACGCGGCTGCAGCCCGTCACGATGCGGAGCGGCAAGGTCGTCCACGCCTGGGCGGTGTCCGGCGACATCGATGCGCGGCGCATCACGAGCGTGACGTTCGCCATCGAGTGGCCACCGCGCTCGGGCCGCCAGCAGCAGTTCCCCGAAGTCGATCGCGGCGCCTGGTTCTCGCTGACCGAGGCGCGCCGCCGCATCCTCCCGGCCCAGGCGCCGTTGCTCGACGACCTGTTGCGCGTCCTGCCGCACTGACGCGCGACACACCGCGTCTTGCCATCGGACGGTGGCGGCAGCCAGAATGGGGCTGGAGCCCGGCAATGCCTGCCTCGACCCACTCGCTCGACGTGTGCCTCGCGCTGACCCGCGCGATCGATCGGGCGAGTCACCCGGCCGACATCCACGCCGCGGCGCTCCGTGCGCTCGAGGATGGCCTCGGGATCACCCGCTCGTCGATCCTGCTCTTCGACCAGGCCGGCATCATGCGTTTCGTGGCCTGGCGCGGGCTGTCGGACGCCCATCGCCGCGCGGTCGACGGGCATTCGCCGTGGCTCCCCGGCGCGCAGGACGCCTTCCCGATCGTCGTGGAGGACGTCCGCGACGAATCGTCGCTCGCGGCGTACCTGCCGGCGCTCGAGGCCGAGGGCATTCGCTCGCTGGCCTTCATCCCGCTCGTGTGCGGCGATGGCGTGATCGGCAAGTTCATGCTGTATGGCTCGGACCGCCTGGCACTCGACGACGAAGCGCTGGCGTTCGTGTCCCTCGTGGCGTCGCAGGTGGCCTTCGCGGTGAGGCAGACGGCCGCAGAGCTCCGGTCGCGGCGCAACGAGGAGCACCTGCGTTTCGTGCTCGGTGCGGCGTCGATGGGCACGTGGGAGTGGGATCTCCGGGCCGATACGGTCGAGTGGTCCGAGAAGCTGGCGCAGCTGCACGGGCTCCCCGCCGGCGCCTTCGACGGCACGTTCGCGAGCTACGAGCGCGAGATCCATCCTGCCGATCGCGAGCACGTACTGGCCTCGGTGCGGCGAGCGATCGACGAGGACGTTCCGCTCGACGTGGAGTACCGCATCGTCGGGCCGGACGGTTCGGTGCGCTGGGTCGAGGGCAAGGGCCGGGTCGAGTACGAGGACGGACGGCCGGTGCGGATGTCGGGCGTCTGCATCATGGCCACGCGGCGCAAGGAGGAGGAGGGTGCACGGCTTGCCGGCGCCGAGGCGGCGGATCGAACGAAGGACCAGTTCCTCGCGACCCTGTCGCACGAGTTGCGCACGCCCCTCAACGCCATCCTCGGCTGGGTCCAACTCCTGCAGGCCGACGCGCTGTCGGCGGCGCGCACGGCCCAGGCGATCGACATCATCGGCCGCAACGCGCGACTCCAGGCACGGCTGATCGAGGACATCCTCGACATCTCGCGAATCATCACGGGCAAGCTCGACGTCGAGATGCTGCCGGTCTCGCTGCCGACGATCTTCGAGACGGTGCTCACGGGAATCGCGCCGGCGGCCGAGGCCGGCCAGATCGTGCTGGATACGCGGATCGCCCCGGGCCTGCCGGTGCTCGAAGGCGACCCGAGGCGACTCCAGCAGGTGCTCGGCGACGTGCTGTCGAATGCCGTGAAGTTCACGCCGCCTGGCGGACGCATCGAATGCGCCTGCACGTCCACGCCGACCCAGGTGACGATCGAGGTCACCGACACGGGCGTCGGCGTGGATCCTGCGTTCCTGCCGCACATGTTCGAGCGCTTCCGGCAGGGCGACAGCCGCAGCACGCGCCAGCACGGGGGGCTCGGGCTCGGCCTGGCCATCGCGCAGTACCTGATCGGACGGCATGACGGCACGATCACGGCCCACAGCGACGGACCCGGGCGGGGGACGCGGGTGACGATCGTGCTGCCCGTTCCCGCGTCGAGGCGGCACGCGGCGTCAGCCGGCCTGGCCGGCGATGGCGCCCAGTACGCGCGCTGCCTCGATGGCGCGGTGGTGCTCGTCGTGGACGACGAGCAGGACTCGCGAGACCTGATCGCGGCCGTGATGGAGTCGGCAGGCGCGCAGGCCACCGTCTGCGCATCGGCGGGAGCTGCGCTGGCCTCGCTCGCCGCGGCGCCCGTGGATCTCATCGTCGCCGACATCGCGATGCCCGACGTGGACGGAGTCACGCTGATGCAGGAGGTGCGGCGGAGCCATCGGCACGTTCCCGCGATTGCCGTCTCGGCGCACGCACGACTCGTGGACCGCCGCCGCGCGATGAAGGCGGGCTACGACGCGTATCACACGAAGCCGCTCGATGCCGCCCGCCTCGTGCGCGAGGCACTGCACCTGCTCGGGTCCCGCGGCGTTGCCTCCCGGGACGTGTGAGCGCCGCCGCTCACAGCCTCATGCCGCTACCGCCGTGCAGCGGCCCACGCGATGAAGTGCTTCCAGTTCGGCGCGTCGGTGTGGCCGCCGTCGTGCTGTCGCCACGCGAGGTCGCCATCGAGCAGGTTCGCGTTGACCGCCGGCATCGGCGTCGTCAGCCATGGTCCATCGACGCCGACGTCGCGTGCGCCGAGCAGCCGATAGACGGGCCCGGCGGCAAGCGTCGCCATCCAGGCACCGCGCTGATCGATCCAGTGGGCATCGCCCTGCTCGGGCACGCCGTGACTGATGAAGACGCGGCGTGGTGCGCAGAGCGCGATCAACTGGTGAGTATCGACCGGGAGATCGCCTGCGGTGCGGATGCCGTCGCGTGCGGCCGCGGCGCCGTAGGTCAGGAACCTCCCGGCAAACCAGTGATACTCGCCCGATCCCGTCAGGTTCTCGATGACCTCGCCGTACCGTCGGCGATAGAGCTTGGCGCCGCCGGCGCCCGATGATGCGATGAGGCCCATCGCGAACCGCGGGTCGAAGGCCATCGTCACGAGCGCTGCCTTGCCGTAGCGCGACACGCCGTCGATGCCGACGCGCGCCGCGTCCACCATCGGGTCCGTCTGGAGATGGTCGAGCGCCCGGCTCGCACCCCAGGCCCACGCGCGCAGGGCGCCCCAGTCGGAGGGAGCGCGCCGGCGTCCCCCGTTCACGAGGCCGATGATGCCGCGCGTCAACCCGGCGCCGTTGTCGGCCTGGATGCTCGTCGGGTGCAGGTAGGCATATCCCCAGCCGGCCGCGATCAACTGCTCGTGGGCCGGGGGATCGTCGCCCGGTCGCGGCGCAGGAGGCCTGAATGCCGCCGGCAGGGCCGGCGGCGGATCGCCGGGCAGCCCGCCACTGCGGAACATGATCATCACCGGCACGCGATCGTGGACGTCGGCCGGAGTCACGAGCATGAGCGTGATGTCCACGCTGATTGCCGGGTGCGCCGAGTTGTCCACGTGGCCCACGAGTTCCCGGCCTCGCACCGGCCGACCGGCAACGTGCGTGGACACGCGTCGCACCTCGCGCCACGTGACCCTCGGCACGTCCGCCGGCACGCGCCCGTAGATCTCGCGCGCGAAGTCGTCGGCGATCTCCGCGCGCCGCTGCGGCCACTGCCGCGCTGCCGTCACCCGCGTGCCGTCGCGCCGCTCGAGCACGTCGGGCAGGGTGGGGAAGGGGTTGGCCTTCGACTCGTCGGTGTTTGCGTAATCAGGCGACGACGGGTTTCCGCTCGGCCCGCGGCGCATCGCCGTGACTCCGAGTTGCCGCTGCATGTCGGCGTAGTCGTCGGCCGTCTCCTGCGCGAGGCGCGCTCGCGCCGCCGCAATCGCGGGATCGACGGCAGGCGCCGCTGGCGCCGGCTGCTGTGCCCGCAGCCCGGTGCCGAGGGCGATGAACGCACACAGCAGGCCGAGGACCGTTCGTTGCATCACGATTCCTCCAATCTCACGGTATCGTCCGCGGCGCGCCCGGGAGGGCGCCGACGGAGGCACACCGGCCCTCGGGCCACGCTGGAGTTCGAGCGGCGCCCACGGACGGTCAGAACCTGACCTTCACGGCCATCTGGACGTTGCGTTCGGTCGTGCCGCACAGCGCGCACGACGGGTTGGGCAGCATCGCCGTGATCTGGCCGAAGAGCGGGTTGCCCAGCGTGCCGTTCGGCTGCGCGAACTGCGGGTTGTTCAGCAGGTTGAACGCCTCGACTCGGAACTCCGTGTCGAGCCGCCCGATACGCGTCGTCTTGATCACCGAGAAGTCGATGTTGAACTGGCCGGGGCCGCGCAGGATGTTGCGGCCCGAGTCGCCATAGGTGCCCGTGACGTCTGCCGGCGACTGGAACGCCGACGTGTCGAACCAGCGTTCGATCGTCGGATTGTCGAGCCGCCCATCGGCAATGCGGTTGGGACGGTTGCCGGTGCCGGTCGACTGCACGCCCTGCGTCTGGCCCACGGTGAACGGGAGCCCCGAGCGCAGGTAGAGGATGCCGCTCGTCTGCCAGTTGCCGTACCAGCGCCCGCGCGCAAGCGGCAGTTCGTACACCCAGCTCGAGCTGAGCGTGTGGGTCACGTCGTAGTCCGACGGGCCGCGGTTGTACTGCGGGTCGTAGACGTTCGTGAGCGTCACGCCGCCATCGTTGTCGGAGTTGAGGTCGATGGCCTTGTTCCAGGTGTAGGAGTTCAGCACCGAGAAGTTGTCCGCGAACCGCCGCTGGAACTTCACGAGCAGGCCGTGGTAGTCGAGCGTGCCGCGGCTCTGCACCTGACCGATGCTGCGCAGCGCCGGGGCGACGGCCGCATACGGGCGATTGACGTTCGGGTCGGTCACGCCGACGACGGGCGGCGCCTGGTTGGGATCGCCCTTCAGCAGCATGTTGCGTCCCTGCGAGCCCACGTAGGCGACTTCCACCATGTAGTTCCGGCCCAGTTGCTTCTGGACGTTGATGTTCCAGTTGCGGGCGTAGCCGTCGCGGAAGTGGATGTCGAAGATCGAGCGGGTCGTTCCCGACGGCGGACGGTTCGGGTCCACGCCCGGAGGCGCCGGCAGTCCCTCGGAGACGCGCAGCGTCGTCGCGCCCGCGGCGGTGTTGAACGCAGTGGACTGGAGGAAGGGCGGGTTCTGCGCCTTCGACGACGAGGTGCCGCCGGGGGTGAAGTTCCAGAACAGCCCGAATCCGCCACGCACGACGAGCCGCGCATCGCCGGTGACGTCGTAGGCGAAGCCGAGGCGCGGGGCGAGGTCGCGCTTCGAATAGGTCTGGAGATAGCGGCCGACCTGGACGCCGTCGATCACCGCGTCGGGCGACGCGACGACGAAGCGGCCGGTGCTGACGTCGAAGTTCGACTGGCGATCGTCGACCTCGACCCACGGCACGAACACGTCCCAGCGCAGTCCGAGGTTCAGCGTGAGGCGGTTGGTCACGCGGAAGTCGTCCTGCACGTAGAGCGCGTATTCCGGCCGCTTCTCGGTGTACGTCTCGGCGTCGAACAGGTTGCGCGTCTTCGTCGTCGCGTAGCCGAGCAGGAAGCTCGCGACGTCGAGACCGGTGTTCGCCTGGATCACGCAGCCGGTTGCGCGCCCCGCGCAGTTGGACGTCTGGTTGTTCGTGAACGCGAAGTTGCCGACGATCGTGTCGGCGTTGAGGATCTCGCGCGAGCGCCAGGTGATGCTGCCGCCGACCTTCACCGTGTGTCGGCCCTTGAGCCACGTCACGTTGTCGAAGATCTGGAAGTCGTTCTGGTTGGTGATGAGCGGCTGGTTGCTGTTGGCGCCGAGGTTGCGAATCGTCTGGAAGTTCAGCTGCGTCATCGCCGACGTCGCCTCGTTGAGGTTGATGCCGGGGATGCCCACCGAGGCCGCGACGTTGTTGCCGTAGTCGATCGGCGTCATGAAGAACTTGATCGAGTTCCAGCCGAAGCGCACCTCGTTCAGCCAGTTGTTGCCGAAGGTGTGGGTGTCGTTGAAGGCGAAGCTCTGCGCGTCGATGTCGCCGGTGCCGGCGCCGAAGGTCGCGCCCGCATCGCCGTGCGGCAGCGTGGCCGGCAGGTTGCGCACCGTCTTCTGGTTGCTGTAGCGCCCGAAGAACCGGTTGGCATTCGAGAGCACGTGATCGACCTTGACGTCGAACTGGTTGTCCTCACGTGTAAGCGTCGGGTTGATGAGGTAGTTGTTGATCGCCTGTCCCGTCGCGCTCACCGAGCCTGCGGTGTTGGGCTCCGGGTAGAGCTGCGCGAGGATGTTGGCCGACGCCGAATCCCACCGGTCGCGCGGGATCACGTTGTTCGGGAAGGGCTGGCCGGTCAGCGGATCATAGATGACGCGGTTGATCTCGCCGAAGTCGCCGCTCCGCATCCGCATCGACGGCACCGTCGAGAGGTAGGTCTGGCCGGCGTTGATCCGGAGGCCCTGGTAGTCGGCGAAGAAGAACGTGCGGTCGCGCACGAGGCGTCCGCCGATCGTGCCGCCGAACTGGTTCTGCGTGAAGTCCGGCTTGGGACGCCCCGCGCGGTTGTTGAAGAAGTTGTTCGCGTCGAACGCGTCGTTGCGGAAGAACTCGAACGCGCTGCCGCGGTAATCGTTCGATCCCGACTTGATCTGCAGGTTGACCACGCCGCCGAGCGACCGGCCGAACTCGGCCGAGTACGTGCTCGTCTGCAGCTTGAACTCGTCGATCGCATCCGGGCTCGGGAAGATGACCACCGTCTGCAGCCACGTCTCGTTGTTGTCCACGCCGTCGAGCACGTAGTTGTTGTCGCGCGGTCGTTGGCCGTTGGCCGAGAACGCGGCCGACGCGCGCCAGGCGAGCGATCCGGCGCCGTCGATGTTGGAACCGGGGATGCCGCGCATCACGCCGGGGATCGTGCGCGTCAGGCTCACGAAATTGCGCCCGTTGAGCGGCAGCGCCTTGATCTGCTCCTCGGCCACCGTCGTGGACAGGTCCGAACTGTTGGGCTGCACCAGCGGTGTCTCGGCGACGATCTCGACCGTCTCGGTCATCGCACCGACCTCGAGCCGGACGTCGATGCGCACGCGCTGGTCCACGCTCACCGTGATGCCCTCGAGCACCACGGCCTTGAAGCCCTGCAGTTCGGCGTTGACCCGGTACGTGCCCGTCGGAATCGACGGCGCGGTGTACTCGCCGTTCGTATTGGTGACGTAGACACGTGACTGGCTCGTGCCGACCTGGGTGACCGTGACGGTCACACCCGGCATCACCGCACCGGTGTTGTCGGTCACCGTGCCGAGGATGGTGCCCGTCACGGCCTGCGCCGTGACGAGGCGCGGTGCGAGCAGGGCAATGACGAAGACCACGAGTGTCGCCGGCGCGACGCGGGCCGCCCGGCCTCTTCGCAAGAGCAAACGCGTGAACATGCGGACCTCCAGGTGGGATCGCGGGCCGCTCGGCGGACCGACCGCACGCCGGGATACCGGAGTGAGGGCGGCAGACGGACGGCAAATCGCTGTTCTGGTGCGCGTGGAAGATGCCCTAAGTCCCACGACGGGTCAAAACTAGTTTGTGGTCCGCTGCGTCGTCGGCTCGGCCACTCGAGCGAACTGTCGAACTGGAGGCGCCGCCAGGGAGGGGAGGCTGTCGGGTTGCGGGAGGTGGGTGATGCTGCCACGCGCCCACGAGAGGGCGAGCGCGTGACAGGCGCCGAGGAGGTGCTGCTGCCTAGACGCGGCGCCGGCGCGTCAGGCCGAGGCCCGTGAATGCGAGGCCCAGCAGGGCGAGCGTCGCGGGTTCGGGCACGGGGTCTGGCTCCGGGTCGGGATTGGAGATCTCACGCTCCAGCTTGTTGGCGATGCCAGCCTGGAAGCCCTCGAAGTCCTGCACGATGCCCTGGAAGGCGTTCGCGCCCCCGATGACGTTCGTGGTGCCGTATGCCAGTGCGTCGATGATGTCGTTCGGATCGTCACCGAAGAAGTCGCGATCGTCGATCCACAGGGCATTGATCGACGTCACTCCCGACGCCAGGGCATTTGCGCGTGCGTTCTGCAGCGGAACGCAGTTCATGACCGAGCCGCACGCCGTGCTGTCCGAACCATCGCCGACCACGTCGATGACCCGACGCGTGCCTTCGAAACCGTTGTTCGCGAACAGCCCCGCGGCGAAGTTGATGCCGTTGGTCAGGCCTGTGCCGTTACCAACGGAGCCGGGGCGCGCCGTGTTCTGGATGGCGGTTGCGAAGGCGTCGGAGCTGGCGGCGCTGTCGATGAGCGTCCAGCCGATCGACTGGATCGCCGAATCCGAAAAGTAGACGAGCGACACGGCGATGCTCCCGATGGGACCCGCCACGAGGCTTGCCTGTACCGCAGCATTCTGAAACGCCGATGCGTATCCTCCCCGCATCAAGCTGAAGTCGGCCCCGTCCACGCTGCCTGACACGTCGGTCAGCAGCACCAGTTCCAGGTCGACAGGCGCCGCGCTGACCGCTGGCGCGCTCAGAATCGCCGCGGCAAAGGCTGCCGCCACGATTGCACTACGAGCTCGTTCTTTCATGCTCTCCTCCGGTTGAATGCACGCTCCTGCCGATACGGCGGTGGCGTCACAGGCCGGTCCGGCCTGCGGTCGCGCGACTGGGTGGCCCTGCCACGCATGCCGCTTCCTTCCGTCATGAGCTGCGCGGGCAACGCACGCAAGAGCTGGTCCAGTCCGATCGGACCCATGCCGTCTGATCCTCCTGCCCCAGAGTCTGCCGCAGGCGGAACAGAAGGTTCGTCCGAAAGTGTCTTTCTGGGCGCCGTCGAGCGAACGGTCCATGCCGGCTTCTGCGCTAGCATCAGCCGCGTGCCCATCTCACACTCGCTGCAGGGACTTGTCGTGTTCGGTGTCCTGGCGCTCGGCTCAGGCCCGGCGCTGGCGCAGGTCGGCGTCCGCCCGGCCGACCAGTGGATCGCGACGCTCGACTCACCGGAGCGTGTCGAGCAGTTACGGATTCCGGAGTTGATCGCGCGGCTCGGGATCGAGAAGGAGATGGTGGTGGCCGACGTCGGGGCGGGCTCCGGCGTGCTGACCGGACCGCTCGCGATTGCCACCGGCCCGCGCGGCGTCGTCTATGCCTCGGACATCGATCCGGCGCTCCTCGCGCACGTCGAGCAGCGCGCGGCATCGTCACGGCTCGGCAACGTCAGGACGGTGCTCGGGTCATTCACGGATCCGAAGCTGCCGCAGCCCGTGGATCTCGCCCTGATGAACGACGTGCTGCACCACGTGCAGGACGGCGCGGGCTACCTGAAGGCGCTCGCACGGTCGCTCAAGCGGGGAGGGCGGTTCGCGATCGTGGACTTCACCGCCGAGGGCAGTCCGCATCGGGGGAATGCGGAACTGATCGTCACCGAGGCGCAGGTGAACGAGTGGGCGGCAGCGGCCGGCCTCGAGCGCACCCAATCGTTTGCGCTCTACACCGACCGCTATTTCGTGATCTACACGAAGAAGTAATCAGAAGTTGACGTTCAACGACGCCCAGAACCGCGCGGGCTCCTGGAGGTTGTTGTACGGGCTCGCGTACTGCGTCTGACCGTTCAGCACGTACGGCTCGTAGGCCAGGAAGTCGGTGTTCAGCACGTTGAAGACCGTGGCGTTCAGCGTGAAGCGCCGCGAGATGGTGTAGGAACCGCCGATGTGGACAAGGCCGTAGCCCTTGTACGGTCCCATCGCGTCGGTGGCGGCCCGTGCGGCCGCGCTCGTGCCGCGCGTGCGGCTGCTGCGGGCCTCGACGCGCAGCCAGGTCCCGATGCGCTCGGTCGCGGCATACCGCAGGTTCGAGTTGAACATGTGCCGCGGCGTGTTGACGAGCGGCAGGCCGGCCTGTGCCCCGCTGCGCTGCTCGCTGTCGGTGAGCGTGTAGTTGGCCATCAGCTGCCAGCGCGTCCCGAAGGCCAGGCGCGACGCCGCCTCGATGCCGCGCGTGACGGCCTCGTCCACGTTCACCGACTGGCCGAACAGGTCCACGTTCGGCCACGTGCCGAAATCCACACAGCCAGGGCGGTTCGGCGCCCCGCGGAAACTGCAGTTCTCGAGCCCCGGGCCGCTCGCGATCTTGTCCTGGAACTCGTTGTTGAAGGCCCCGACGTTGGCGCTGAACCGGCCCCGCACGTAGTACGCCGCGACCTCGGTCGTCGTGCTCGTCTCAGGCTTCAGCCCGGGGCTCCCGAGCAGCGGAATCGTGCCCTGGCCGCCGAAGCCGGTGATGCCCTCGGCGAGTTGCTCGAGGCGCGGCGTCTTGAAGCCGCGGCTCACGCCACCCTTGATGGTCCACGATGCCGACGGCGTGACGACCAGGTAAGCCCGCGGGCTCGTTGCGCCGCCGAAGGTGCTGTGGTCGTCGTGCCGCACGCCGAGGGTCAGCGAGGCGCTCGACGCAAGGCGCCATTCGTCCTCGGCAAACAGCGCCTTCTGCACGTGGTCGTAGGGCGCTGGCGCGACCGCATCGACCATCGTCGCGTCCCACCACTGGCCGCCGACCGAGAAGGTGTGCCGGCCGACCGGCGCAACCACCTTCGCATCGACGATCGTGTTCGTCGCACGGAGCGTGCGCAGGTCTCCCGGCACACGGCCCGGCGTGCCCGGCGGGATGGTCCGGCCGATGGTCTCGGTCGTGGCACGCGTGAGACTCGAGTCCACGATCCCGAAGCCGAAGCGGCCGTTGTACGACGCGACGGCCTGGTCGCGCTCGAACCGCAGTTCGTCCTGGTAGCCCCCCTGCAGGCCAACCGTGCCGAGCTGCCGGTTGCTGTTGTCGTAGGCCTGCGTCGCACGGTCCGCGTCGATGACGATGTCGTGGTCGACGTGCGGCAGGAACGACAGCCGCCCGCCGATGGTCCGGACGTCGGCCTCCGTGGGACTCAGCCCGAACGAGGTGATCGCGACGTCGTCGCCGGCGGCGTTGTCGTAGGTGAGCGCGGCGGCCTCGCGGTGGTACGCGTTGCCCCGGACGGCGAGCCCGATCGCGCGCGAGAGCAGCGGGCCGGCGAGGTAGGCCGTGCCCTGGCTCGTGTTGCCGTAGTCGCTGTCTGACTGGAGCGTCCCGTCGATCGTCGCCGTGCCGCCCCAGCGATCGGCGACCTTGCGGGTGATGACGTTCACGACGCCACCCATGGCGTCGGAGCCGTACAGCGTGGACATCGGGCCGCGCACGACCTCGATGCGTTCGATGGCGCCCACGGGCGGCATGAAGCTCGTGGCCGTCTCCGTGAAGCCGTTCGGCGTGACGTTGCCGGCCGCGTTCTGGCGGCGTCCGTCGATCAGCATCAGGGTGTAGTCGCTCGGCATCCCGCGCATGCTGATGGTGAGGCCGCCGGTCTTGCCGACATCCTGCCCGACGTCCACGCCCTCGACGTCCACGAGCGCTTCGGCGAGCGTGGCGAACCGGCGCTGCTCGAGCGTGTCGCGGCCCACGAGCGTCACGCTCGCTGGGGCGCGCCGCACCTGCTGCTCGAAGCCGCCGGCCGTGATCGTGACCGCCTCGCTGAGGGTGGCGATGTCGAGACGCGTGTCGACGCGGACCGCGTGCCGAGCGTTCACGTGCACCTCATGGGTGAACGGCTCGAACCCCGGCTTGAACACCAGCACCTGGTAGGTGCCAGCGGGCAGCGTGACGGCCCAGTTGCCGCTGCCGTCGGTACGCACGGGCTCGAGGGAGCCGGCTCCGCAGCTGACCGTGACCTCGGCACCGGGGACGGCGGCGTTCGAGGCATCGATCACGGTGCCCGCGACTTCGACGACGGCGACGCCGGGCGTGACGCAGGCAGCCGCGGTGGGTTGAACGGTCTGCGCGGAAGATGCGGAAGGCGCGCCGAGCAGGGCGGCGCAGGCAAGCCCGGCCGGCAGGCACGCGGCGCAGCGGCGCAGCGCTCCTGGCTGGCAGGGAGATGAGGACGGGACGAGACGAACCACCGGGGCTCCTTGACGAATGAAAGTCCGCACGAGGCGGAAGTGCGCTGATACTGAGATCCAGTCTCAAGACGGCCGGGAAAGGCTACCCGCCTGAACTGCGACTCGTCAAGTCGTATATGCAGCGCCGCAAACCAGACGACGCCCCGCATCCACTGGCACCCGACCGGTTACCATCACCCCTCCACGTGCCCCCGACGCTCACACCTGACCAGCTGGCTGCCATGGAGGCATGGCGAGACGAGCACTGGCGCCGCGAGGAGGCTCGCCGCGTCGAGTCGGCCGCCGACGCCGAACGCTTCGTCGAACGGGTCGGCTTCACCGCCTGCCTCACCGACACCCGTCGCCCGGGACCATCGCTCTACACGGCCGTCTGCGGCCGGCGCGACGCCGTCCTGCCCCGAAACGTCCAGACCGACCACGAGGCCTCGCAGACATGGCTCCTCAAGGACGACCTCATCCGCCGCGGACGGGTCTGGTACGGCAAGCTCGCGCGCGGCAAGGCGATGTTCATCGCTCCGCGGCTCGTGCCGCACTTCCATGCCCTCTGGGGTGTGCGTCGGGCGGACGAGGCGACAAGGCTCGGCCGGGATGCCCGCGCCATCCTGCGCGTGCTGCGTCGTGACTGGGAGATGAGCACGTCGGACCTGCGTGCCGACGCCGGCATCGTCGATCGCCGCGCATTCACGCTCGCGCTCGATCAGCTGCAGGCCGCCATGCTTGTCATCCCGAGCGAGGTCTTCTACGCGCCGAAGTTCACCTACGTCTGGACGCTCGGCGTGGGACGCTTTGGCGACGCGCTCAGGCGGCGCGTCGCACGCGACACGGCGGTGCGCGAGATCGCCCGCTGCTTCCTCGCGTCGGCCGGCGCCACCGTTCCCGGCGAACTCGCGCGCGTCACCGGTCTCGATCGATCCGAGATCGGCCTCGGCCACCGCGCCCTCGTCGCCGAGGGCTACGCGACGATGCCCGCGCGCGGCACCTACCTGCTCGCGACACTCCCACGGTAGGGCGCACGCCCGCAGCCTGAGCGCGTCCAGGCCCGAGCGCGCCCCGCACCCTACGGCACGAGCGCAATCGCGCGCAGCGGCCCCCCGCTGCCGCCGCCAATCTTCATCGGCAGCGCCATCACCACCGCACCGCGCGCCGGCACGCGTTCGAGGTTGGTCAGGTTCTCGAAGCCGGGGATGTTGGCGTCGGCGAGGATGCGGTGCGCCTCGAACGTCTTCGAGGCCCCGTGGTCGAGGCTTGCCGTGTCGATGCCGACGGCTGCCACCCGCCGCTCCCGGGCCAGGAACGCCGCAGCCTCGGCATGCAGGCCGGGGAAGCGCAGTTGGGCGACACCCGCATCACCCCGCAGCGCGGTGCCCAGGTAGCGCTCGGCGTTCGGCCATCGCGCCGACCAGCCGGTCCGGATCAGGACGCGGCTGTCGCGCTCGATGGTGCCGTGCTGCGCCTCCCACTGCTTCAGATCCTCGGCCGTGATCAGGTAGTCGGCGTTCGCACCGGCACGCTCGCTGACATCGACGACGACCACCGGGCCGACGAGCCGTGCGATCGGGATCTCGTCGGTGGCGTGGTGGTTGGCGGCAAAGTGGATGGGCGCGTCGAGGTGCGTGCCCCCGTGCTCGGTCGTGTGGATGTCGTTGGCCGCGTAGTGCCAGCCTCCTGGCGTGGTGCCGTCGAACACCGTCTCGAGTCGGAACGCGATCGACGTCGGCCACACGAGTGTGTCCCTCTCGAATGTGTGCGTGAGATCCACGATCGTCGCCCGTGCGACGAGTTCGCCGAGGGATGGCTGCATGGCCTGCCCGGCCGCTCCGCCCGGGTCCGGCGCCGGGGTGGATGAACACCCGCCGGCAAGGACGCCGACGACGATGGAGAGCGTGAGGACGGGCCGGCGGGCACCGCCCTGGAAGGCTGGGAGACGGGGCATGCGCCGCAGGGTACCCCCCTCGAGCCGCAGGTGCGAAGCCTGAGACCGGGGACGAAGGGTAGGCTTGCGCCATGGAACCCGTGGAACTGCCGGACGGTTTCGGCACCGAGGTCCGGTCGTCCGACAGCATCGCGCGCGTCGGCGACTGGTCCCTGGTGCTGCACTCGGCGGCCATCACCCACCGCCTCGACATCGTCCACGGGCGGATCGTGATTGCCGTGGCCGCTGGCGACGAGGCACGCGCCCGGAGCGCGCTCGATGCCTTCGACGAAGAGAGCCGGCCGGTTGCGGACGTGCCGGTCCCGGACCTTGGCCCGAGTCCCCTGGGCATGGCGATGGCCGTTGTCCTCGTGGCGCTGTACGTGGCGGCCGGTGCACGCGACGAGGGCTTGGCGTCGGTGTGGTTCCGCGTGGGCAGCGCGTCGGCTGCCGCGATCGTGGCCGGGGAGTGGTGGCGGACGGTCACGGCCCTGATGCTGCACGCGGACCTGCTGCACCTGGTCGGCAATGTCGTCGCGTCGCTGCTCTTCGTGTCGGCGGTGGGGCGCTGGCTCGGTGCAGGACTCGGCGGCGCCGTGATCCTGGCGTCCGCGGCCACGGCGAACCTCCTCACCGCGCATTTCTACCAGGCGAGACACGTGTCGGTCGGGGCCTCGACCGCGACGTTTGCCGCGCTCGGGGTGCTCTCGGGCCTGCAGATGGTGCACCGGCGCCGGCACGGCCTGCCGCGCCACCGCCGTCATGCGTGGGTGCCGCTTGCCGCGGGGCTCGGCCTCATCGTGATGCTCGGCAGCAGCGAGCGCGCCGACCTCGTGGCTCACGTGTGCGGGCTCGGCACCGGCCTGATCGCGGGCATGGGCCTGGGGTTGGCGCGAGTGCGAGCGCCAGGGCGCCTCGTGCAGGGCGCGCTGGGCCTTGCGACGGCGGCGACGCTCGCCGTCGCGTGGCTGTTCGCCTTCGCGTAGCCGCCTGCGCGCAGCCCCTCGCGTAGCCGCCGGACTTGTCCGACGGTCATGTCCACCGCCGCTTACGGATACAGCAGATACGGCGCCCGCGTGCGCCGGAAGGCCTCGGCCTCGCGATCCCACTCCTCGAGGAGGGGGGCGAGGCTGCCCGCGTCGATGGCTTCGCGGACCTTGCCCGAGCCCGTGAGCCGGTCGATCGACGGTCCCCACTCGAACCTGTCGGGGTGCTGCCGCTTGATGGTGTCGATCATCACCAGCGTGGTGCGCACGGGTCGATACGCCTGGCGATCGGCAATGACGATCCGGAGGCCGGCGATCGTCTCGCCCTTGAACTTCCGCGCCGTCGGTTCGACGGCCATCGTGATGGGCTCCACGCGGACACCCGGCAGGGGCATCGCGTTCAGCGTCCGTGCCACGCGCGGTGCATCGAGCCATGATGCGCCAATCTGTTCGAACGGCCGTTCCGTGCCGCGGCCTTCGGTGAGGTTCGTGCCCTCGAAGTACACGGTGCCCGGATAGCTGGAGAGGGCCGCCAGCGATCGCAGGTTTGGCGACGGATTGACCCAGGGCAGCCCGGTGTCGTCCATCCACTGGTGCCGGGACCACCCCGCCGCGCGCGCGACCGTGAGATCGGCACCGATCCCGAACGCATGATTGAAGTAGCCCGCGAGTTCCCCGACGGTCATCCCGTGTCGGGCCGGAATCGGGTACATGCCGACGAACGACGTGAAGCCGGGCGCGGTCAGGGCGCCCTCGACGATCTCGCCGCCAATCGGGTTCGGGCGATCGAGCACCACGAACGGAATGCCCTTGCGCGCCGCGGCCTTCATCGACAGCGCCATCGTCGAGACGTAGGTCCAGGTCCGGCCGCCGACTTCCTGCAGGTCGTAGACGAGCACGTCCACGTCCTTCAGCATCTCGGGCGTCGGCCCGCGATCCTCCGCCATGTAGAGCGAATACACGGGGACGCCGGTCTTCTCGTCCACTTCGTCGCTGATCGTCTCGCCGTCGGCCACCGTACCGCGGATGCCGTGCTCGGGCGCGAGCAGCGCCACGAGCTTCAGGTCCGGATGGCTGGCGATGCGGTCGATGGCCGACACGCGCTCGCGATCGATCGCGCTGTGGTTCGTGATGAGGCCGACCCGCGCGCTTCGCAGTGCCTCCGGCACGTTGGCGAGGAACACGTCGAGGCCAGGCAGCACCACCTGCGTCAGCGTCGCCATCGAGATCGTCTTCGGTGTCACGGCCGTCGAGGCCGGGCGCGGCCGCGTCGGTTGCGGCTGCGGCCGTGGCTGTGCGCCTGCCGTGACGGCAATCGCCAGCAGGCAGGGCAGCGCAAACGGGAATGCGGGGCGGCGGGTGCAGGCGATCACGCCATCAGCGTACACGCCCCGTGTCTCGCCCGCGGCCCCGCCATGCGAAGCGGGGCCCGCGTTTCGGCGCCTCGATGCGGGCTGCCATGAGGAGCCGGATCACCCGGAACGCCTGAGTGCCGAACGGCTCGAGCAGCGCCACCATCCGCGCATCGTCTGCGCGGGGCTCGCCGGCAAGGGCCCAGGCCACGGTGTTCGGCAGATGGAAGTCGAACAGCGGAATCGGATCGGGACGACCGAGCCGCATGCCGAGCGCGGTGGCCGACGTCCACGGGCCGATGCCGCGCACCTTGTGGAGGAGGTCGGCCGCGGCGTCGGTCGGCAGGTGCTCGACGCGGCGCACGGCATGCGCCACGCGGGCGATGTCGACGAGGGTCCGCGCCTGACGCCCGCCGATACCCGCCGCTTCGAGAGGCAGCGTGCCTGCCGCCCGGATGGCGCGCGGTGTCGGCGACAGACGCAACGCGACCGGTCCCGGCGCGGGCTCGCCGAGCGCGAGGCACAGGCGCCGCCAGTTGTTTGCCGCCTCCTCCCAGGTGACGAGTTGGTGCAGCACCGTGTGGACGAGAGCCTCGAAGACGTCGCGCGTGTCGGTGCTGCGGAGCCCGCGGTGACGGGTGAGCAGCCGATCGGTGACCGGATGCGGCGCAAGCACCCACGGCTCCTCGTGCACGCCGATCCAGCGGGGGACGTCCGGCAGGACGGCCGCCGCTCCCGGGCCCCATGCCTCGGCGCGGACGTCATCCCCGAGCGTCAGACGCACGGTGGCCGGTCCCTCGACCGTGTGTGCCGTGCGCCAGAGGCCGTCGGGCTCGCGGCGCAGCGTCGGGTCGCGCGGCCCGGTTCGCAGCAGCCGTGTCGTCTCGACGAAGTCATACCGCGCGGGCAGCGGCCAGCGGGCGCTCGCGTCGGCTGGCATGGCCGCCTGACGGGCCGGGGCGATGTCAGGCAGGCGGTGCGTCATCGCCGAAGTACGTGCAGCCGGAGTCGCACGTCTCGCGCACGACGATGCGATGGAGGGAAGGAAGTGCCGGCCTCACGCGCTGCCACACCCAGCGCGCGATGTGCTCGCTCGTCGGGTTCTCCAGGCCCGCGATGTCGTTGAGGTAGTTGTGGTCCAGCGCCTCGTGGCACGGGAGCCAGGCGCGATCGACCTCGTAGAAGTCGACGAGCCAGCCGGTCGATTCGTCCAGGGGACCGCGGACGTGCAACTGCACGATGAAGGAGTGCCCGTGCAATCGCGCGCACTTGTGGCCGTCGGGCAGGGCCGTCAGGCGATGCGCCGCTTCGAACCGGTACTCTCGACAGACTTCGAACATCACGCCTCCGCCCCCATTGTCCCTGCTCATGGCTCGACGGGCGACCCGAACTCGTCACTGTGCGCCCTGCGCCACCGGAACGTTCCTGCACATGTCTCCCTCTCACGGTTGTCGACGGATGTTCAGGGATCGCCGGACTTTCTCCCGAGCCGGCGCCGAGGAGGTCACGTGACTGCACGAATACTCACCCGCCTGATGGCCTGCGCCATCGTGCTCGCCCCGCTGTCGGCGCGCGGCGCCCTCATCGTGCTCAGCGGCGCCGACGGGACGGCCGGCACGAACGAGATCGAGATGATGCGTCCGCCCGGGCATCCGGGCGCGCCCACGGGAAGCTCCGGCGACATCACCGATCTCGCCACCGACTTCGGCATGGGTCCGCTCCTGCTGCAACTGGGCATCGGCGACACCGATCCCGCAAGGCTCGTCTGGGGCAGCGGTGCCTTCCAGTCCGTGGACGAGAGCAACGCGGCCTCGACGCTGCTGCACTACGCCGGCGGGTCGGGCCTCACGATCGATGGGGCGGCGTTGGACGGACTCGTCACGGTGGCCTCCGGCACGCTCTTCTCGGGCACGTTCGCCGCCGGACCGATGGCCGTCACGATGGCGACCGTCGAGCCCTGCCTCTACCCCAGCGTCTGCACGGGAACCATCACCGGCGCGATTGCCAGCGGCATGCTCGATGCGGCACTGGCGGCCGCACTCGGCGTCCATCCGGACGTGCTCGGGGGAACCTTCACGCTGTCGGCCGACAACCTCGTGTACGACGACGACTCGGGCGAGTTCGAGGGCGTGGTCACGACGAAGTCGATCGTGCTCTCGGTGAAGGAGGTCCCGGCCCCGCCCGCAGTGGCCCTGCTCGCGGCGGCTGCGCTTGCCGGCGGCCTCCGACGGCGCCTCCGCACGCGCGCGAGCGGATGCTGAGGGGAGGACGCCGCCGGGCGGGTGACATCCGAACGGGGCCGGGTACCGCGCAACCGACTACCGCTGAGTAATGCGACGGCCTGCCGGGACCGACAACACGCGCAGCGACCGATCGTCGGCGCTCGTCGGCAGAGGAGGTGCGATGCCACCACGTGGCGTGAAGCGAGCCAGGCGCGTGCGGCAGTACGAGCACATCAAGGAATCGGCACGGGAGCGCGGCGCGGGCGAGGATCGCGCCGAGGAGATCGCGGCCCGCACGGTCAACAAGCAGCGGCGGCAGGCAGGCGAGACGAAGGGTACCCGCAAGCGCACGGCCAAGCGCACGGCCAAGCGCACGAAGAAGACGTCCACACGGAAGGTCGCGAAGAAGACGACGAAGCGAGCCTCGAAGAAGGCGCGCAAGTCCGCGAAGACGGCATCGAAGAAGACCGCGACGAAGTCGAGCCGCGCGGGCACCGCCACACGGACGCCGCGCCTCGTCGCGAGCCGCAAGCGCTGAGGTGAGAGGCAGGCCGCCCGCGGGCGGCCTGCGCGACCTGATATCTTCGAGCGCGGTGCCGCGCTATCGCTTCGCCGGGTTCGTGCTGTCGCCGCGCGAGCGATCGCTCGTGCGTGACGGCCAGGCCGTCCCGCTCATCCCCCGCTATTTCGACCTGCTGCTGTTTCTCGTCGAGCGCCGGCGCGAGGCCGTGCACCGGCGCGACATCTTCGATCGCGTCTGGACCGACGTCATCGTCTCCGACAGCGCCCTGAGCCAGGCCATCCGCACGCTGCGACGCACGCTTGGCGACGACCCGCGCACGCCGCAGTTCATCCGGACGGTGTCGAGGCACGGCTACCAGTTCGTCTGCGCGAGCCTTGTCGAGGAGGACGAGGACGCGCTGGCCGAACCGGAGCGCCCACCGAGTGTCGCCGCTTCGCCCGCTCTGCCGCACGGTGATCGGGATCCGTTCCCGCCGCTGCTCGCCGCACTGGCGGTGGCGCCGACCACGCCCGCCGCGCGCGAGGAGCAGCGTGATGCGGCCGAGCGCCTCCACGCCCTCGGCACCGCGGACGCGCTCCGCCGACTCGACGGTCATCCCCGCGAGGCCTACGCGCGCGCCCTCCTGCGCGACACGCGGCATCAGGTGCCAGGCGCGGGTGAGGTCCCGCTGCTTGCTGCGCACGAAGGCATGCGCGCGGCCGCGCAGCTCGTCCGGCTTCGCGGCCGGCGTGGTGCGCGGCTCGTGCTGCGCCGCTGGCTGGGCGGGACGACAGGCGCCGCGACCGCCGGCCTCGTCGCGGGTCTCCTGGGCGGCCTGCTGCTGACGGTGGCGCCCGGCAGCACCGCGCCGTTCTCGGTCGTGCCCGTGCTGGCGGCAATTGGCGCCGCGTGTGGTGCGCTTGGCGGCGCGGGCGTCTCGGCCGGCCTGTCGGCAGCCGAGGTCATGGCGCTCTCGGCGCGGCGGGCGGTCCTCGTCCCTGCGGCGGCTGCGGGCGGCGCGCTTGCCGGGGGAGCGGCGCAACTGCTTGCGCGCTGGACCCTGGATGCCGTGTTCGGCCTCGCCGTGCCTGTCGGCGGCCTGATCGAAGGGCTCGTCATCGGCACCGGCGTCGGCGCGGCCTTTGCCCTTGCGACCCGGACCGTCAGGGCGGGTCTTGCGGCTCCACGCGGCGCGGCGCGAGTACGGGCCTCGGTCATCACCGCCGCGGGTGGAGCGGTTGCCGCCCTGCTGCTCGCGCTGCTCGGGTTCCCCCTGGTCGGCGGGACGATCCACCTGCTCGCGCAGGCATCCCACGGATCGCAGGTCCTGCTCACGCCCCTCGGACGCCTCGTCGGCGAGCCGGAGTTCGGACCGCTCGCGCGCGCGCTGCTCTCGATCGGCGAGGGCGGCGCCTTCGGTGCGGGCATTGCCTACGGGCTCGTGCGGAGGGGCTGAGGGAAAGTCTGAAGTCGGAAGTCAGAAGTCAGAAGGAAAGTCCGAAGGGCGAAGGAAAGTCCGAAGGGCGAACCCCGAATCTGTTCGTAGGCGTCGATGTTTACATCGACGCTCGCCGACGCTCGCCGCGCGTCGGACTAGTCCGACGCCTAGAGATATCGAACAGCGGGACGACGACGATTTCGAACGCGCCGGCAACGTGCTCTACGGCGCGACAGGCGCCGCGGCAGGATTGAGCCCGCTCTTGCACGCCGGCTCGCTTCATGCTCCCGTCCGAGATCAATGGAACGACAACCCATTCGGCTGGAATAACATCGTCAATGAACTGGGATATCAATGGGACGGTACACGCGGAATCGTCGCGGCGGCGGTGTGTCGGTAGGTCTTTCACTGCCTTAGCTGTGGCGATTGTCGTTGCCACAGTGGCGAACGGGGCCTGCGTCGTTCCAGACTGTGAGACTGAGATTCATACCGAAGCAGTATCGCCGGACGGAACCACCAAGGCTACCGCGTACGAACTCGGTTGTGGTGTGCTGGAGAGAAGAAACACCAGGGTCACGATCCACCCAGTCACCACACTGGCGAATGACGGCGAGAGGGTGCTGTCAACCGACGGCCGCTATGGAGTGCACTTGGAATGGGCCACGTCAAACAGCTTGCGCGTGACGGTAGACTGCCATGGCGATTGCGATCGCAGGATTGGGTCGGCGCACATCCGGAAGAGCAGAGTCGGCGACGTATCTGTGGAGTACGTATACTCTGGCAAACTTAGAGCGACGCTAGACCCAAAATAAGCGCGTTCGCGGCTCGGCAGTCGGTCGAGAGGGGATCACGACAGAGAGGTCTCCCTCCCGGTGCGTGCCAGGTTGCGATACCACTCAACTTGTCGCTTCGGATGCTTCGCCTCCACGCGTACATCATGTCGATGCCATCCGGGCCTCTCTATCCCGGTCTCGAGCTGCGGCTCAGCATCGCCGCTGGCCGCGCAGGTGAGCAACGCCACGGAGCACGATTGCTCGCACTACACTCCGGTCGACGCGTCTGCTGGCCGTCACTCATGGATCTCGTACGCGGTGACGATCGGGCCTTCCGCCTCCTGGATCGTCACCAGGTGGCCAGACTCGGTCGGCTTGGCGAGCTTGCCCTTCCGGATGGCCGCGGTGTGCGGCTCGAAGACGCGCAGCACCTTGTCGGGGACCTGGGTGTCGCCACGCATGACGCGGGCATGGGTCTGCGCGAGGACGCGCCGGGCCAGCGGACGCATCGTGTCGAGTGTGCGCCGCGCGCGCTGTAGGAGACGCTGCGCCGCAGGCGCCGCCGCGCCGATCGCCTGGCCGATCCGACGGACCGTCGTGTCGGCATCGCGACGTTGCACGCTGCGCAGCCGATTCCGCACGCGCGCCGCCGCCCCACCCAGCACGCCGCCGACGCGCTGCATCGTCCGCGTCACGACACGCGCGGCATCGCCCAGGAGCGTGCTGTCCACCGCGAGCGTCTTGCCGGTGAGCAGGCCATCCGTCCGGCATTCCCCGTTCCCCGTTCGACGTTCCGGCGTTCGACGTGCGGGCGTCCGGCGTTTCCGTACGGCCTTCCCCCTGATCTCAAGACCATCTCACCGCCTGCTCACCGCGCGCTCAAGACTTGCGGGCGTTTGACGCCGATGCTCGGTCAGGCACGGGCCCACCGCATGGCGCGGAGGCGGCTCCGGGCCGGAGGCATTCACCATGAGCCCATCGGTTGCCGCACTCAGCACGCCGCCCGCCCTCCCGTTCGCACGCAGCTACGACCCGAGCGGCCCGTACCTGCGCCTGCGCGTCGCGACGACCGCGGACCAGGAGGTCATCGACATCACCGATCAGCTCGAAGCCTTCCTGCTGCTCACCGGGCTCACCCGCGGCATGCTCCTCGTGCATTCCCTGCACACGACGACGGCGGTCATCGTGAACGAGAACGAGCCGCTGCTGCACGGCGACCTGTTCCGGCAGCTCGAACGCCTCGCGCCCCGTGCGCTCGCCTACGATCACGACGACCCAACGCGCCGCGTCGTCAACCGCATGGACCAGGAGCGCACGAACGGCCACGCGCACTGCCGCGCCATGCTGCTCGGCGGCTCGGTGTGCCTCCCCATCGTCGCCGGACGCCTGCTGCTCGGCCGCTGGCAGCGGGTGCTGCTCGTGGAACTCGATGGGCCGCAGGAACGCACGCTGGTGGCGACGATCGTCGGCGGCGTATCCTTCGGCCATGCGTCGTCGTGACCTTCTTGCGCTCCCACTGGCCGTGGCCGGCGCCCCGGCCATCTCCCTCGCGGCCGCGGCGCAGGACGCGCCCGTGCTCGCAGCCGCGGACTTCACCTTCGAGGGCCCCCTCGGATCGCAGGGCACATCGATCGCGCCCGTCGGCCGCAATCACTTCCGCGTGCGGCTGGGCGCCGCGCCGAACCAGCCGGGCTGGCCCAACAAGCTCAACGCGCGCATCCTGCGTCACGCGCGCGGCAATCCGCTGCGGCTCGACGTGGAGTTCCCGCAAGGCACCAGTTACGCGTTCAACGAGTATCACCAGTCGTTCTCGTACGACGGCGTGCACTGGCATCCGGTGGCGTGGGAGAAGGGCTACCTCGCGTCGCCGCTCGCCGACACGCTCGTGTTTCCGCCCTTCACGGGCGATGCCGTGTGGATCGGGACGCAGACGCCGATGTCGTGGGACGTCGACGCGCTGGGGCTCGTCGCGCGCTGGCGCCGGAGCCCGCACGTCACGGTGCGCACGGTGGGGAAGACGCTCGGCGGACGCGACATGCTGCGCCTCGAGATCACCGATGCCGCGAGCCCGCATCCGAGGTCGCGACGCTGGGTGCACTACCTCGCGAACCAGCACCCCGGCGAGCACAACTCGCAGTGGCGGCTCGCGGGGCTCGTGGACTGGCTCCTGGGCGACGAGGCCGCCGACGTCCGGCAGCGGCAGATCGTCCATGTGGTGCTGATGATGAGCCCGGACGCCCCGGCAAACGGCTGGTATCGGGTCAATGCGCAGGGCGTGGACATGAACCGGAGCTACAGTCCCACGGGGTCGAACAAGGCCACGCAAGCCCACGAGGCGTATCTCTGGCAGCGCGATCTCGAGCAGCTCATGGCGTCGGACGCACCGGTCACGACCGTCTGGGCCATCCACACGTGGGGTGGCATCGTCGAACCGCAGATCATCCCGGGAGCCGAGCTGCAGTCGCCGGCGGCGCCCGGCACGTGGACCGACCTGCGCGACGTCCTCGCGAAGCACGACCGTCTGGGCCTCATCGAGCCGGTGACGCTCGCGAAGCGCGGGCAGTACGGCAACACCTCGTGGACCGACGGGCCGCATACGCAGTTCGGCATCACGGCGATGCTGTGCGAGGGCGGCGCCGTGCTCCAGACGCGTCAGCTCAACGAGGCGTCAGGCGTGGCAATCATCAAGGCGCTTGGCGCGTTCTATCGCGGCGTGAAGCCCGGCTAGCCGAGCGCTCCGGGCCGGCCGGCAGGTCACGGCGCGCCGCCCGGGACGCGGGGGTTGCGCAGGTAGTAGAACCGGCCGTCCTCGGCGCCGCCGATGAAGTCAGGAACGCCATCACCGTTGAAGTCCGTGACGGCCGGGCTCACGTCGTGTCCTTCGATGTTGCGGCTGGCAAGCGGGCCGGCGTCGCGGAACTGCCACGTCCCGTCGCGGCCGGCGACCTGCAGCAGGAGGTTGGCGTTGGCCGAGTTCACGAGCAGATCGAACCGGCCGTCGCCGTTCCAGTCGGCCACGGCAATCTTGCGTCGGCCGCTGCCGCCGGCGGTGCGATCGTTCAGCCTGAGTGGCGCGCCGGACTCGTCCACGAATGCGCGCCGCGGAGGCGTCAACACCCGCGCGCCGCCGCGCGTCGCGCGCTCGAACAGCGCAAGATAGCCCTCGGTGTCGAGCATCGCGAGGTCGGGCAGGCCGTCGCCGGTGAAGTCGTGCACGACGGGCGTCGTCCGCCATTGCGTCAGCAATGCCTTTCCCGTTGGCGTCTTCCAGCCCCACGCGAGCCGCGGCGGCGACCCCTCCCACTCGACCTCGATGGGTTCGGCCGCCGCGAGTCGCGGCGCCGTGCGCGTGCCGGTGTTGCGGAGCCACATCACCTCCCCGAGGATCGAGTTGAGGACGATGTCGGGCAGGCCGTCGCCGTCCCAGTCCGCGACGCTGAACGTCGTGTAGCCCCACTTGGCTTCGATCGGGCCCTGGATGGATCCATTGGGGCCGGCCATCACGCGGAACACGCGGCCGCCGGCTTCGAGTCGCCTCGGCGCTGCCCACCGCGGGCGCTCGACGCCGGGGCCACTCAGGTTCTCGAACCACTCGATGAAACCGGCCGTATTGCCGCTGAGGATGTCGAGGTCGCCGTCGCCGTCCCAGTCCACCGTGGCGGGCGTCGCCAGCGCGCCGGACTTCAGCGTGTCGGCCTGCTGCTCGAAGTACGCCGGCGGGTCGAAGACGGGCGTGCGCGAGGCGTCGAGCCGGCCCGTGTTCCTGACGTACGCGACACGCCCGTCTTCGTCGCCGACGATGAGGTCCATGTGGCCGTCACGGTTCCAGTCGAACGCCACCGGGACGATCATCTGCAGTTCCATGCGCAGCCGGCCGCCGGTGGCCGACGGCACGGGCCATCCCGCTGCATACTGCGGACGCGTGCGCGTGCCGACGTTCTCGTAGTACGTGAATCCGTCGAGGAACTCTCCCGTCAGCAGATCGAGATCGCCATCGCGATCGAAGTCCTCGAAGTTGGGCACGGGATTGCCGAGCGGCTGATCGAGGCGGACGCCGCCCGCCTGCAGCGGCTGCGGCTCGCCGTACCGTGGGACGTCGTTCGTGCCCTCGTTGCGCAGGACATGGATCACGCCGTGCAGCGGACCATGGATCCACATCCCGGTCGCGTCATACCCGTCGTCCCATCCGTAGTCGGACCAGTCCTCGGCGGCCTGGACGATGTCGAGCGCGCCGTCGCCGTCGAAGTCCACGTACTTCCAGACGTTGTGCCGAATCCGCGGGCCCTTCGGCTGCGCGCCGAAGAGCGTCGTGTGGGCCGTGACCGGCAGGGGAAGCGTCACCTCGCGCCCGGGAGCCAATCCGGACCGGATGACGTCCGGCCATTCGGTGTTCATGCGGAGGACGCGCAGTTGCCGGCCCGAGGAGCCCTCGACGTACGACGGCGTCACGTAGTGCTGCGCCGGGCCAAGCCGCCGGGCCGGCGCGAACACCGGCATCTCGACGCCCGGCCCCGAGCGGTTCTCGAAGAGGTGCACGCCGTTGTACGGCTTGTCGGGACACGACACGAGCAGGTCGGTGTCGCCATCGCCGTCGACGTCCCACGGGATCGGCCACGCCCAGAGGCCGACGCCCAGGCTGACGTCGAGTCCCGGATTCTCGTAGGCGAGGGGTTGCAGGGGCGAGTCCTGGGCGCGGGTGACGAGCGTGGCGAGACCGAGCGCCAGGACGATGGCAGACGACGCGCGCATGCGCCGCACGATACTGCACCACACGACGAAGCGGGTTGCCGCCAGCACGACGCGCCCCCGCCCGACTATCATTCGCCGCATGGCCCGCCTCGCGCTCGTCGTCCTCGTCGCGACCCTTGCGGCCGCCGGCTGCGCCACGCCAGCCGAGTCACCGCAGCGCCAGGAGGTGCCGGCGCGCCCGCGCATTGCGCTGGTGATGAAGTCGCTCGCCAACGAGTTCTTCGTGACCATGGCCGACGGGGCCGAGCAGCACCAGGCCGCGCATGCCGGCGAATACGAACTCGTCGTGAACGGCATCCGGAACGAGAGCGACATCACCCAGCAGGTCGCGCTCGTCGAGCAGGCGCTCGCGCAGGGCGTCCACGCGATCGTCATCGCGCCAGCCGACTCGAAGGCCCTCGTGCCGGTTCTCCGGCGCGCGCACGCCCAGGGGATCGTGGTCGTCAACATCGACAACAAGCTCGACGAGGAGGTGCTCGGCCATGCCGATCTCCGCGTGCCGTTCATCGGGCCCGACAACCGCGCGGGTGCGCGTCTTGTCGGCGAGGCGCTCGCGCGGAGGCTGACGCCCGGCGATCAGGTCGCCATCCTCGAGGGCATCCCGACGGCGTTCAATGCCCAGCAGCGCCGCCTCGGCTTCGAAGAGGCGATGCGCGCGGCGGGCATGGAGATCGTGGCGGTGCAGAGTGCGCGCTGGGAACAGGATCAGGCCAACACGGTTGCGGCGGCGATGCTGCGCGAGCACCCCGCGCTCGACGCGCTGCTCGCGAGCAACGACAACATGGCGCTCGGCGCCGCAGCCGCCGTCCGACAGGCGGGGCGCACAGGCAAGGTCCACGTGGTCGGCTTCGACAACATCGCGGCCGTCCGCCAACTGGTGGACGATGGCCGCATCCTCGCGACGGCCGACCAGCATGCCGACAGGCTCGCGGTGTACGGGATCGAGTACGCACTCGAGATACTGAGGACGTCCGCGATCCCCGAGGACCGGCAGACGCCCGTGGACCTGATCACGGCCGCCCAGTGATGGCACTCCTCTCGGCGCGCGGTCTCGGCAAGTCCTACGGCGTGCCGGTGCTTGACGACGTCGATCTCGATCTGCATGCCGGCAGCGTGCACGCGCTCGTCGGCGCGAACGGCGCCGGCAAGTCCACGCTGACGCGCATCCTGTGCGGACTCGTGCGGGCCGACACCGGCACGATGACGCTCGACGCGCGGCCATACGCCCCGTCCACGCGCCACGACGCAGAAGCGGCCGGCGTGCAGCTGGTGCTGCAGGAGCTGACCCCGATCGAGACGTTGAGCGTCGCCGAGAACCTGTTCCTTGCGGATCTTCCCCGCCGGTTCGGCTTCGTGGACGCGCGCACCCTGCATGCCCGCGCGGAGCGGGCCCTCGCACGTGTCGGGCTTGCGGCGATCGGTCCCCGGACGCCAATGGCGCGGCTCGGGATCGGCCAGCGGCAGCTCGTGGAGGTGGCCGCGGCGCTGGCGCGGCCATGCCGCGTGCTGGTGCTCGACGAGCCGACCGCGGCCCTCACCGCCCGCGAGACCGACACCCTGCTGGTGCAGGTGCGTCGGTTGCGCGCGTCGGGCCTGGCCATCCTCTACATCAGCCATCGCCTCGGCGAGGTCGCGCACATTGCCGATCGCATCACGGTGTTGCGCGACGGGCGTGTCGTGGCGACACACGACCCCGCGGATGTGGACTCGGCCTCGCTCGTCGAGTCGATGACGGGCATACCGGCGACGACGTCGCCGCATCGGTCGCCGTCGATTGCCGATCCGACCGCCATCCCGGCGCTCCGCGTCGAGGGCCTCACGCGCGGCAACCGCGTGCGCGGTGTTGGGTTCGACGTGGCGCGCGGCGAGATCCTCGGCATCTTCGGCCTCGTGGGCGCCGGACGCACGGAGACGCTGCGCGCACTTGTCGGCGCCGACGCGCCGGATGCCGGCCGCGTGCTTCGGGGCGGGATCGAGGTGCGGATTCGCAGTCCGCGCGATGCGGCCAGGGCCGGCATCGGCATGGTCCCCGAGGATCGGCAGTCGCAGGCGCTGCTCCCCGGGCTGTCCGTGCGTGCCAACACGGGCCTTGCAGCCCTCCCGTCCATGGCGTACGCCGGCACCTGGGTTGACACCGCGCGCGAGCGCGAACGGGTCGGTGGCCTCGTGGACGCGCTCGAGGTGCGCTGCCGATCCATCGAGCAGCCCGTCGGCGAGCTGAGCGGAGGCAACCAGCAGAAGGTGATCCTCGGACGGTGGCTCCTGCGCGACGTCGAGGTGCTGCTGCTCGACGAGCCGACGCGCGGCGTGGACATGGGCGCCAAGGCGGCAATCCATCGCGTCTTCGGGGCGCTTGCCGCGCGGGGCAGGAGCCTCGTCGTCGCGTCGAGCGAGCTCGAGGAGCTGACCGCGATCAGCGATCGCATCCTCGTCCTCTCGGCCGGCCGGGTGGCCGCGTGCGTGCCGCGCGGCGAGTGGACCGACGCCGGCCTCATGGCGGCAGCGTTCTCGGGACACGAGGACGCCAGCGCGTCGGTCGGGGTGGACCGCGAGGCGCGGCCATCGTGACCGCGTTCCCGGCGCGATCCGCGAGGGCGCCCGCACGGCGTCACGAGTACGCCGCCCTGGGCCTCGTGCTGGTGCTGCTCGTCGGCCTGTTCGGCGTGCTGAACGACCACTTCATCAGCCGACTCACGTTCACGACGATCGCCAACCAGGTGCCGGCGCTGACCGTGGCCGCCGTCGGGATGACGCTCGTGCTCGTGTCCGGCGGCATCGATCTCTCGGTGGGATCGGTGATGGCCGTGTCGGCGGCCCTGCTGGGCGTGGCCGTCGCGCAGTGGCAGTGGCCGCTGCCGCTCGCCGCCGCGGCCGCCCTCGCGATCGGCACCGGCGCCGGCCTGCTGAACGGCCTCGTCACCGTCCGCTGGCGCGTGCCGTCGTTCATCGTGACGCTCGGCATGCTGGAGATCGGCCGCGGCGGCGCGTACCTGCTCACCGATTCGCGATCGGTGTTCGTGGGCCCGGCGCTCGACGCGGTGGGCGCGCCCATCGCGGGCGTCGGCCTCTCGCCGGCGTTCCTCCTCGCCGTGGGGCTCGTCGTCGCCGGCCAGGTGGTGCTGACGCGCACCGTGTTCGGTCGCTACGTCGTGGCGGTCGGCACCAGCCGCGAAGCCGTGCGCCTGTCGGGCATCGAACCGGGGCCGGTCGACGTGGCGGTGTTCACGATCGCGGGTGCCCTGGCGGGCCTCGCGGGCGTGTTCCACGTCGCCTACCTCGAGTCGGCCGATCCGAATGCCGGCATCGGCATGGAGCTCTCGGCGATCGCCGCTGTCGTCATCGGCGGGACGAGCCTGATGGGCGGCCGCGGCTCGGTCGTCAGCAGTTTTCTCGGTGTGCTCATCATCGCCGTCCTGCAGGCCGGTCTCGCGCAGGCCGGTGCGTCCGAGCCCGCCAAGCGCATCGTCACCGGTGCCGTGATCGTGGCGGCGGTCATCGCCGACGCATACCGGCAGGCGCGTGTGCGGTAGCGATCGGAGCGCTATCGAAAGTGGGACTTGCTTATTTGCAGCGTCCGGGCTAGCCTCCACTCAAGGTTCGTACCCGATGTTGCCTTCCTGCCGCCACGTGATCGTGACGCGTACCCGTCGATCCTTCGACATGCGGGTGCGCATCTTCCCGACTTCCGGTCGCCGGTAGCAGCCTCGTTCCCCGGCTCCTCGTGAGCCCCTCCCGGCGACCAGTCTCCTCCAGTTCGCAGTGTATTCGTTGCCTTCGCGGGTGACGTGGCCTCCGTGCATCCGGCCCGGGGGCCCTCCGCGCAGGCGGAGGTTCATCTGGTGACGACCCCTTACCGTTATCTCGTGACCGGCGGAAGTGAAACCGCCACTGATCTCGTCGACGAACTGTGCACGTGGCACGACCGCATGGTCGCCCATGTCCGGCGTCATGGAGCGAGTTCGCCGTGTGAGTGCGGCGAGCCCGACGATTGCCCGCGCGAGGAAGCGCGCGATCTCTGGCCGCGCGCGCGCGCCACGTTCGGCGACGCCGCCGCCCCGCTGACGTTCCTCCGGCAGCATGCAAACGAGGTCGTACATGGGTAGCAGGCACGAC
Source organism: uncultured Luteitalea sp. (assembly GCA_934541105.1). Lineage (GTDB taxonomy): Bacteria > Acidobacteriota > Vicinamibacteria > Vicinamibacterales > Vicinamibacteraceae > Luteitalea. The sequence goes on from CAKTDA010000005.1 coordinate 250,724, forward strand.
CTCCACCCGCGCGCGCCCTGGAGCCTGCGCAACCTCCTGGCCGCCCAGGTGCTTGCGCACGTGCTGCCGTCGGTGCCCGTCGGGTACTGGCAGCGCCGCGTCGGCGCGCGGGCGTTCGCCCTCGACGTCCTGCCCGCCATGCCGCGCGCGTCGCAGCACGTCTCGGTGACGCGGCAGCCCGGCGTCCCGCCGATCTGGGTTGTGACGAGCGAGGTCATGACCTGGGGGGTGATTCCCTGGATCTGGCGCGCGGACCCCCGATCGGAGCGCGCCGATGCGCGGGCCGCGGTGGCACGCGTCCGCGCGGCTGCGCGCACGCCGACGTGCGCCGCGGTGTTCGTCGCGTCGGAAGCGGACCGCACCCGCCTGCGGCACATGGCGCACCTGCGCCTCACGGGCGCCGCGTCGGTCGTCACCGTCGTCGGCATGATCTCGCTCGAAGACATCGATGCCGTGCTCGCCGAGGCGTCTGCCGACCTCGAGGGGCGCGATGGCGCGGTGGCGATTGCCGATGCGCTCAATCGCCTGCGTGCGCTCGAGGCCTCGGCCGTGAACGGCGAGGACGCGCGGTACACCTGATCAGGGTCGCGTGCGTTCCTCTGCCGGCTTCTTCCGTTGCGTCAGGTTGAGGGCGGTGTTGATGAGCCCGAGGTGCGAGAAGGCCTGCGGGAAGTTCCCGAGCTGCCGCTGCTGAACCGGGCAGTACTGCTCGGCGAGCAGGCCGAGGTCGTTCCTGATCGCGCACACGCGCTCGAACGTCGCCCGCGCCTCGGCGAGCCGGCCCGTGAGCGCGTAGGCGTCGGCGAGCCACGTCGTGCACAGCAGGAACGCGCCTTCGCCATGCGGCAGGCCGTCCACGCCGCTCGTCGTCCTGTAACGTTCGACGAACCCGTCGCGCAGCAGGTCCGCCTCCACCGCCCGGATCGTCCCGAGCACCCGCGGGTCGTCGGCCGGCAGGAAGCCGATCTGCGGAATGACGAGGAGCGCGGCGTCCACCTCCTCGCTGTCGTACGACTGCACGAAGCTGTTGCGCGCCGTGCTGTACCCGCGCGCACAGATCTCCGCGTGCAGCCTGTCACGCAGCGCCCGCCAGCGGTCGACGGGTCCGTCGAGGCCGAAGCTCTCCACGTCCTTGATCGCCCGATCGAAGGCCACCCAGGCCATCAGCTTCGAGTGCGTGAAATGACGACGCGGTCCACGCACTTCCCAGAGCCCCTCGTCGGGCATCTCCCACACGTCCTCGAGCCGCGCGAGCATCTCCTGCTCGATGCGCCAGTCCTGCATCCCGTTCTGCAACCCGTTGCGGCGGCCCAGGTGCAGGCAGTCGAGCACCTCGCCGAACACGTCGAGCTGGAACTGCGCATACGCCGCATTGCCGACACGCACCGGGCGTGAGCCCTCGTAGCCGTCGAGCCACGGCAGCTCCACCTCGGTGAGGCGCCGCTCGCCCGCCAGCCCGTACATGATGTGCAACTCCGAGCCGCGGCCGGCGACCGCGCGCAGCAGCCACTCGCGCCACGCGCGCGCTTCCTCCAGGTAGCCGCAGTGCAGCAGCGCTGTCAGCGTGAACGTCGCGTCGCGCAGCCAGCAGAACCGGTAGTCCCAGTTGCGGACGCCGCCAATCTGTTCCGGCAGCGATGTCGTCGCCGCCGCGACGATGCCGCCCGTCGGCGCGTAGGTGAGCGCCTTGAGCGTGATGAGCGAGCGCAGCACCTGCTCCCGGTACTCGCCCGCGTAGGTGCAGTGCGACGCCCACTCCTCCCACCAGTCGACCGTCGCGGCCACGGCGGCCGCTGCGTCTATCGAGATCGACGCCCCGTCGTGCGACCGGTGCCAGTGCAGCACGAACGGCACCTGGTCGCCTTCGCGCACGTCGAACTCGCCGACAGTCGTCCAGCCCTCGCCGTGCAGGCGCACCGGCGTGTGCAGGCCGATCGCGTCGGGTCCGCCAATCGCGCGCACGCCGTGCGTGTCGCGCTGCACCCAGGGCGTGATGCTGCCGTAGTCGAAGCGGACGACGAACTCGGTGCGCATCCGGACGGTGCCGCGCGTTCCGCGCACGAGCCGCACGAGGTCGGGCTCGCCCGTGCGGACCGGCATGCAGTCGGTGACCGTCACCGCGCCGCTGGCCGTCTCGAACGTCGTCTCGAGGACGAGCGTGTCGCCGACGTAGCGACGCGAACGCCGCGTGACGTCGCCGACAGGCGCGATGCGCCAGCGCCCGTTGTCGGGCGTGCCGAGGAGCGCGGCAAAGCAGGCGCCGGAATCGAAGCGCGGAAAGCAGAGCCAGTCGATCGACCCGTCGAGGCTGACGAGTGCGGCCGTGTGGCAGTCGCCGATGAGGGCGTAGTCCTCGATGCGTGCGGCCATCGTCGCAGCATATCGGACAACCGTCGTGAGGGACGCGTGTCGACGGCCCGAGAAGGAGGAGCAGGGCGTCACGCGTCCGACGCCCTGCTCGTACGTAGCCGTCGACGTTCACGTCGACGGGGAACTGCTAGGCGCGGCGACGACGCGCGAAGCCTGCGGCGCCGAGGCCGATCCCGAGCAGCGTCAGCGTCAGGGGCTCGGGCACCGCGGTGACACCGCCCGTGAAGAGGAACGCGTTGTCGTCGTAATCGAGGTCGCCGCCCCCGAGGAGATCCTCGAAGCCGACGTAGGTGCCGATGCCGAGCGCGCCGGCGTCGTGGTCGGTGATGACGCGGTTGTGCACGACCTGATCCGGGTTGCGCGAGGCGCTGCCCATGAAGAACGTGTCACCGGTGTTCTGGACGTGGATCCCGAAGACGAGCTCGTCGCCGATGGCGAACCCGTCAGCGCCCGGGTCGAAGGTCACGGTCACGCCGGACGGCTCGTCGAGCGTCAGGAAGCGGACGTACGTGAGGTCGGCCCGGTAGAGGTTCAGTTCGCTCGTGTAGCCGGACGACACCGGCAGGGAGGTCACGGTGACCTCACCGCCCGTGTACGTGAGCGTGCCCCCCATGATCAGGGCAGCGGACGCCGGCTGCGCGGCCAGGAGCATGCCACCGAGGACCATCGTGGCGGCCGTCACCATCTTCATCATCGACTTCATCGGTTCCTTCTCGTTTCTCAGCGGGGCGCCGGCCGTGATGGCGGACATCTTCAACACCGCATCTGCAAACACGACAGAGGGCAAGAGGAATGCCAGCTGCCGAGTTACGGATTTCCGTGAGAAGGACGCGGGAAAGGCTTCCCCGGCAGACCCCGAACGCCTCAGGGCGTTCGTCTAAGGTCTGCCGGAGAGGGGTTTTCTGCTAGATGGCCGGGGCCGGCCCCGTCAGTGCGGCCAGGACTTCCCGGTACAGGTACTGCGAGCCGGCGACGCCGTCGTCCGGACCCTGCTCGTACTCGAGCGCGAAGGTGCCGCGGTAGCCGGCCGCAAGCATGATGCGCACGGAGCGCTGCACGTCGTTGCGGTCGCCCCAGCGGTCCCAGTACTTGGCGTGCGCGTTCGTGTGGGCATACGGCGCCAGCGCCTTGAGGCCGTGCACCAGCATGTGCTCGTGCTCCCAGTTGCAGAAATCGGGCGAGGCCTCGCAATAGGGGTGATTCACCTCGTCGATGATCGTGCGGATGTTCAGCGGGTCGGCGGCAAGGCCCCAGTGGTTCTCGATCGTGACGCGGATCCCGAGCTTGCCTCCGAAGTCGGCCATCTCGCGGTGCGAGGCGATGGCGGCCTCGAGCAGCGGGATGAGGTCGATGTTGCGGGGATAGCCGTCGCCCGGCCCGCGCGGCACGGCGTTGGGCCTGATGCTCGGCCCGAGTGCCTGCGGCGAGTTCATCCGCATGGACTTCACGCCGAGCACGGCGCAGCCCTCGAGCCAGCGCTTGGCCATGTCCACGCCGGCCTGGCGCCGCGCGTCGGCCTCGGGCGACCCGTAATCGGCAAGGCCCGACGGCGCGTTGTTCGAGATGTGCTGGACGTACGTGCCTGTCTTCGCACAGGTGTTCGCGAGCGTGTCGAGCCACTTGCGGCCTGACGCGCTCAGGGGATCGAAGCCGCCGATCCGTCCGCTGGCACGCGCGGGGAAGAACATCGAGTCGTCGGTGACGTCACCGAACAGGCCCGAGAAGAGGTCCATCCGGGTGACGCCCGGGAACGTGTCCCTGGTGAACTGCGGGAAGTCCAGCATCGTGATCGTGCCGTACTTCTTGCGCATCTCCTCGGCGCTCGGCAGGTTGGCCCGGGCCGCCCGTGCAGCCGCGGCGACCTTCAGGGCTTCGGCGGCGTTGGGATTGGCCTCGATCTCGGCAGCGACGGCCTGTCCCTGCCCCTGCCGCTGACGCGGCGGGGCGCCGGCGGGACGCGGCGGCATTGCCCGCGGCTTGAACAGCTGGCGCAGCGGCCACGTGTTGCTTGCAATGCGGTCGAGCGCGGCCTTGTGGGCGGCTTCCTGCGCGCGTGCCTCACTGCCCGATCCGATCAGCACGGCCGCGGTGGCCATGCCAGCGGTAGCGGTCCTGAAGAAGTCGCGACGCCCGACCGCGCCCGGAGTGTTCCCGTCGTTCACGTTGATCTCCTCGATGTCTCGCGCAGGATGGCCGTTTCCGGCCGCGCGGCTGCGGCCGCGAGCGCGGCCTCAGGCATATCTACGACGCGCTCGGGCTGGGCATGTCATCAAGCCCACCACCCTTGCCGGCTGTCGTCGTCTGCTGCACCTGCCGCAGGGCGCCGCCGGAGCTCGGCATGAACTCGACGGCCGGATCTGGCGATTCCGCCGCATTCCGGGCCGGCATCGCCGCCGGCATGGCTCTCGCACACCGATCGACACAGGAGGTGAATGACATGACTTTGCAACTCGACCGTGTGCTCATGCTGGGCGGGTCGCTCGTGATAGCCGCCGTGGTGGCCGCCCCCGCGGCAGCCCAGGACACCCGTGAACGTGTTCGCGAGACCTCGCGAGAGGCCGCGCAGGAGACCCGGGAGGCCACGCGTGAGGCCCGACAGGCGACCGAGCGGAGCGGCAATGCCGTCAAGGATTCCTGGATCACGATGAAGGTGCACTCGCAGTTCGTCCCTGAAGACGCCCTCGAGGACAGCGACATCGACGTCGAGACGAACGCCGGTGTGGTGACGTTGACCGGCACGGTGCCGACCGCTGCCGGCAAGACACGCGCAGTGGCGATTGCCAAGGCGACCGACGGCGTGACGCGCGTGACCGATCGCCTGCGCATCGCACCGGAAGACGCCGAAGATCTGCCCGCCGCCGCAGCGGGTGCCGCCGGAGCGACGGGCGCCGCCGCCCGAGAGGGCGCGCGTGAGACCCGCGAGGCGGGCCGGCGTGCCGGCAGCAACGTGAGCGACGGCTGGCTGACGTCGAAGATCTACGCGCAGTTCATCACCGAGGATGCGCTCGAGGACAGCGACATCGACGTCGAGACCGAGCGCGGCGTCGTGACGCTCACCGGCACGGCCCCGACGAAGGCCGGCGCGACACGAGCCGAGCAGATCGCGAAGATGACCGACGGCGTGCAGTCGGTCAGCAACAAGATCACCGTCAAGCCATAAGCGCGGCAGCCAGGGCCGGCCGGCGACGGCCGGCCCGGAGCAGCGATATGCTCGGGGCGCCATGCCCGTCTCCCGCCGTGCGTTCGCCCGCCACGTCACGGCCGCTGCGTGTGCCGCGGCTGCCATTCCCTCGCCTGGTGCAGGACAACCTGCCCGACAGAATCCGGCAGGGACAGCCGGGTCGCTGACCGACGTCGCGGGCATCCGCGTCGGGCATGCGACGCATCCGGACAGGCCCACGGGCTGCACCGCGATCCTGTTCGACGAGCCGGTGACTGCCGGGGCCGACTACGACGGTTCGGCGCCCGGCGAGACGCTCGGCGTGATGCTGCAACCCGTCAGTCCGCTCGAACGCATCCACGGCATCCTGCTCACGGGCGGCGGGCCCATGGGCCTCGAGGCCGTGGCCGGCGTGGTGCGCCACCTGGAATCACGCAGCGTCGGCTACGACTGGGGCATCCCGAACGTCCGCATCCCCATCGTCGTCGGTGCGGTGATCGACGATCTCGCGCTCGGCGACGGCCGCATGCGCCCGGATGCCGCGATGGCGATTGCCGCCTGCGAAGCTGCAGGGACCGGGCCGGTAGCCGAAGGCAACGTCGGCGCCGGTGCCGGTGCAACGGTCGGCAAGATGTTCCGCTCCCGGCGCATGGGCGGAATGAAGGGCGGCGTCGGCAGCGTGGCCATCCGCTCGGGCGATGTCGTCGTCGCGGCCCTGTGCGTGGTGAATGCGGCGGGCGACGTGCGCGACTGGCGGACCGGCCGCATCGTCGCTGGCGCTCGCACCACCGACGGCCGCGCGTTCGTGGACAGCGGCGCCCAGTTGCAGCGCGACCTCGACACGCGCACGCAGGCCGATCGACGCCTCGACGATGCGCCGTTCCGCGCCACGACGCTGACCGTCATTGCCACCAACGTCGCGCTGGACAAGACGAGCCTGACAAAGCTCGCGATGATGACAAACACCGGGGCCGCGCGCGCCGTCACGCCGTACCACACGAACGGCGACGGCGATCAGGTGCTGGCGGTCTCGACTGGCGCGATCAGGCCGCCCGTGTCGCTCACCGCACTGGGGGCGGCCGCCGCGGATGCTGCGGCACAGGCAATCCTGCGCGGCGTGCAGCAGGCGACCGGCGTGGCCGGCTGGCCCGCGGTCCGCGACATCCTGGGGTAGGCCGCCCGAACCTACTGGCGGCGCAGCCGTTGCCGCTGCTCCTCGCTGAGCCAGGCGTCCGGCACCGTGCCCCGCGCGATCGCCTCGCGCAGAGCCGCGGTGCCGGCGTCCGTGCGCAGCAGCGCCGTGACGGCAAGTCCGCGGTTGCGTGTGGTGTACTGCGGCATGTGCGTCACGAGGGCGGTCGTTGCCCGGCCGTCCTGCAGATCGCCGAGCCCGCCGATTGCGCCCATCTGGAGCTCAGGGTCCACGTCCTTCGACAGGTACCGGACGAGCAGCGCGCCCGCGCGCTCCCACGGCACCACGGCAAGCATCCGCAACGCGTCGTAGCGCGTGCCGTTGCGCACGCGGGCATCGTCGGCCATCGTCGCCGCGAGGGTGAGCGACCGTGCCCAGCGTCGCGCGCGCGTGGCGTCTTCGGCAAGCCACGGTGCCATCGTGTCGCGCGGCCACCGGTCCGCCTGCGAGAGCCCCATGACGATGCCGCCGCCGAGCACGACGGCCTGCCAGTCGCGCAGCGGATCGCCGTCGTGTGGCATCGACACGTCGAGGAGCGGCTTCAGCACCGCGTCGTCTGCACTGCGTCCCGCGGCGACGGCCACGCGCCAGATCCACGGGATGCGCCGGTACTCTTCGTCTTCGTCGTCGGGCAGTCCGTCCACGAGGGCGCGCACGATGTCGGCCGAGCGGTGCGCGGCGTCGCGTGCGAGTGACTCGCGAGCCTTCTGGTCGATGTCCGCGTCGAGCAGTGCGCCCGCGATGGCCTGGGGCGTCGCGGCGTTCGCATCGGGGACACGCGGTTGGGCGGCAGCCGGCATCGCGACCGCGAGCAGGAGGCCGAGCATCGACACCATCGGGGTCCTCATCGCGCGTCGCTCCGTGGCGTCGAGGTGAGGAACACGAGCAGGTCGCCCATCTCCTCCGGCGTGATCTGCTGGTCGAACGACTCGGGCATGATCGACTGCGGCACGACGGTCATCGACCTGATGTCGCGTCGCTGCACCGTGGTGGTGGCGCCGGGCCCCTGTCGGAACGTGATGGCGGTCGGCGACTGGTCGCCGATGACGCCGACGATCGGCTCGCCTGACGTGCGCTCGACCTGGTAGGTCTCGTAGTGCTGCGCGATCGATCGATTGGGCTCGAGGACGTCGGCCAGCAGGACGGGCACGGGCCGGTGACGCACCGTCGCCAGGTCCGGTCCGATCTCGATGCCGTCCCGGCCGTCCACCTGGTGACACATCGCGCAGTGGGTCGCGAACACGCCGGCGCCGCGCGCGGCGTCGCCACGGCCGCCCAGTGCGGCCGCATACCGCGACATCCGTTCGGCGCGCGCGGCAGGCGTCTCCTCGAGCAGGGCCCGTGCGTCGGCGCGTATGCCGGCGTCGCGGTGCATGATCAGGCTCCGCTTGTGCCAGAAGTTCAGCATCCACACCTTCACGGCACCTGACCGGAGTGCCTCGATCATCGCCCGCGACCCGGCCGGGCGCGAGAGCACGACGGTTGCCGCCGCGGTGCGCACCGGCGTCGTGAGCGTCGGCCACTTGCCGAGCAGGAACGCCGGCGTCGTGTCCGTGAAGCTGCGTTGGAGCGCGTTCACGCTCGCGACCTGCACCGCGTCGGGTTCGTTGCTGGCGACGAGCGATTCGAAGACCGAGCGATGGGCCGCGGCATCGGCGAGCGCGAGCAGCGCGATGGCGTCCACGCGCGCGTCGGGCTGCATCGATGCATCGGCCGCGATGCGTGCGGCGCGTGAGACGGCCGATGTGGCGGCCGGCGTGCCGGTGGTGATGCCGCTGACGCCGAGCAGCGTGACGGCTGCGCGCCGGAGCCGGGGTTGTTCGCCCGTGGCGAGTGCGAGCAGCGGCTCCTGGCTCTCGGCGAGGCGGCGTCGATTGGCATCCGATCCGGCCATCCCGCGTGCGAGCCCCTCGAGCAACGCGGCCCGCCACCAGTGGCCGGCGGCCGAGTCCGGATTGCCCGCCACCGCAATCGCCCGCGCGATCTCCGCCGGCTGCTGGCGGGCCGCGAGGACGCCGCCGAGCCGTTCGTGGAAGCGCGCACGTGCAGCCGACTCGGTCGATGCGAAGGGCGAGTCCGCGCGGAGCGCCTGCTCGGCGTACGCCATCGCCTGGTCGGACGAAGCGCTGAGTGCCGCGACCTGTACCCACTCGTCCTCGATGCCGGCGACGAGCAGGCGCTCCTGCGCCGCACGCGATGCCGGCGTGTCGATGAATCCGAGTGTCGCCAGCACCTGGAAGCGCACGCGTGCGGCAGGATCGTCTGCCCGTGCGAGCAGCGCGTCGACCACGGCCGGTTCGTTCCGCCAGCGCTCCGCGAGGACGATGGCGTTCTCCCGCACGCCGGGGTCGGCGTCGCCGAGCGCCTGGAGGACGTGCGCGGGCTGCAGCCTGTCAAGGCCTTCGAGCGTCCACAGGGCGTGCAGGCGCGCGAGCGCCGACGGCCTCTCGCGCACCATCGCCTCGAGTGCCGGCACCGCATGGCGCCGGCGCCCGGTCACGATCAGGCGCTGCGCGGTGCGCCGCCACCAGCTGTTGGCGTGGCCGAGCGCGGCGACGAGTTCGTCGTCGCCGGCCGTGGACAGGTGCGGGCGCACACGATCCCGTGCCGGCGGGGCGTCGGCCGCCACGATGCGGTAGATGCGGCCGCGGTTGCTGCCGGTCGAGAGGATCTCCGGGTTCCGCTGCAGGTCGCTCGACGCCCACTCCGGGTGCTCGATGTACGGGCGGTAGTAGTCGATCACGTACAGCGCGCCATCAGGCCCGATGTGGAAGTTGACCGGCCGGAACCAGGCGTCGCGCGAGGCCAGGAACTCCATGTCGTCGCGAGCCCGGCTCGCGGTGAACGTCGATCCGGCCGCGGCCAGCACGTCGCGGTGCACGAGGTTGTGTACCGGCTCGGCAATGAACGTCGTGCCTTCGTATCCGGCCGGGAAGGCGCCGCCCGTGTAGACCGTCAGCGCGCAGGCGGACGTGAACTGGCCGGCCTCGGTGAGCAGGTCGAACCGTGCGCCCTGCGTGATGGGCATGATGTTGCCGTTGCCGTGGTCCGAGATATCGGCCATCGCGCTCGGCAGCAGCAGGTGCGGGTTGCGATCGAGGTAGCGCGCCGCGATCACCTCGTGGCGCTGGTGGATCGAGTTGTTGTGTGCGAAGTAGCGCCCGTAGGCGTCGAATGCGTTGCCGAACTGCGTTCGGCTCGAGAGCCCCTCGAGCGCGAAGGCGTCGGGTTTCAGGCGCACGCCGCGGCCCTTGGCGTCGAGCCCCTTGATCTCGGGCCGCCCCGGGAACACGAGATCCGACCCTCGATCCCCGAACAGGTCGCGGTAGATCACCGGCTCGGACCCGCCCGAGTGGGCGATGTAGATCCAGTTGTCGAGGCCGTACACCGGATGGTTGACCGCATGCTGCGGGTTGGTCCGCGCAAAGCCGCTGATCACGACCTCCCGCACGTCGGCCTTGCCGTCCCCGTTGACGTCCTCGAAGTAGAGGAGATCGGGAGGACTGGTCACGAGGATGCCGCGCTTGTGCCGCATCACGCCGCTCGGCAGGCGGAGGTTGTCGGCAAACACCGTGCTGCGATCCACGCGCCCGTCGCCGTCGGTGTCCTCGAGCAGCTTCACGCGGCCGGTCGGCGAGACGTCGAGCGGATAGCCGGGCATCTCGACGACGAACAGCCGCCCGTCCTCGTCGATGTCCATCGCCACGGGGCTCTGCACGTCCGGTTCGCTCGCCACGAGCTCCACGCGGAACCCGGGCTCGAGCACCAGCATGGCCATGGACTGCTCGGGCGTGAAGGGCGGCCCGTCTGGCGCCGCCTGTCCAACGATTGCATGCCCGCTCGCGAGCAGCGCCAGCACGAGGGCTCCGCCCATCGACATCCACGACCTCGGATCCATGGGGGGAGTGTAGAACGCCGCACGCGGAACGCCGAGCGTCGAACGCCGAACGGGGGCGCTCGACGTACCATGGGCGCGGAGCCTCGACACATGCGATTGCGAACCGTCCTGCCCTCGGCCTGCGTGGCCGCCGCGCTGTGCCTGGCGGGTATCGACGCGCCGATCGTCGCGCCCGTGACGGCGCAGGCGCCGACACCGCGTCCGACGGCTCCGCCGGCACCGTCTCCCGCTGCCTCCGCACCGGCCGTCGCCTGGCCCGGCGGCGCGCGGATGGCCTTGAGCCTGTCGTTCGACGATGCGCGCGAGAGCCAGGTCACGACAGGCCTGCCCGTGTTTGCCCGGCACGAGGCGAAGGTGACCCTGTATGTCGTGCCCTCGGCGGTCGCGCAGCGGGTCGAGGCCTGGAAGCGCGCCGTCGCGGCCGGACACGAGATAGGTAGCCACTCGGTGACGCATTCGTGCAGCGGCAACTTCCCGTTCGCCCGCGCGAAGGCGCTCGAGGACCATTCACTGCCGCGCATGCGCGCGGAACTCGTGGAGTCGAACCGGCGGATCGCCGCGCTGCTCGGCGTCACGCCGCGGACGTTCGCCTACCCGTGCGGCCAGACGTTCGTCGGGCGCGGGACGGCGACACGGAGCTACGTGCCGATCGTCGCCGAGTTGTACCTCGCCGGCCGGGGCTGGCTCGACGAAGCCGCGAACGACCCGGCCTTCGTGGACCTCGCGCAGGTGCTCGGCGTGGAAATGGACGGCAAGGACTTCGCCGGGATCCGGCCGCTGCTCGACGAGGCAGCGCGTCGCGGCGCATGGCTCGTGCTCGCCGGCCACGACATCGGCGTCGAGGGGCGGCAGGTCACGCGCGTGGCGATGCTCGACGCGCTGCTGGCATACGCGAAGGACCCCGCCCACGGCATCTGGCTGGCCACGGTCGGCGAGGTCAGCGCGCACATCGCACGCACGAGAGCGCAGTTGAAGTGAGCGTCAGACGGCGGGCCGCGCCAGGCGCCGTACGCCCCCGGGCCCCGCGACGATGACCTCGTGCGCCATGCCGAGGAACAGGCCGTGCTCGACGATGCCGGGACGTGCGGCGAGCGACGCGGCGAGGGCGCGCGGATCGGCAATCGGCCCGAACGCGCAGTCGAGGATCATGTGCCCGGAGTCGGTGGAGAACGGTGCGCCGTTGCCGTCCCGTCGAACCGTCACGGCCGCACCCAGCGCTTCGATGTAGCGCAGTTGATCGCGCCACCCGAACGGGATCACCTCGACCGGCAGTGGGCGCCGGGTGCCGAGGCGGGGCGTCAGCTTCGATGCGTCCACGACGACGATCAGGCGCCGGCTCGCCTGCGCCACGATCTTCTCGCGCAGCAGGGCACCGCCGCCGCCCTTGATCAGGTCGAGCGACGGATCGACCTCGTCCGCACCGTCGATCGTGAGGTCGAGCGTGTCGGTCAGGTCGTCGTCAATCAGCGGGATGCCAAGCCGGCCAGCCTCCGCTCGGGTGCGCGACGACGTGGCAATTGCCGACACGTCGCGGAGCGACCCGTCCTGCAGCAGGGCGCCGAGCCGGCGGACGGCGTGGAGCGCCGTACTGCCCGTGCCGAGCCCGACGCGCATGCCGGACTCGATCGCGTGCACCGCCGCACGGGCTGCCGCGCGCTTGTCCGCATCATCGGGATCCTGCGCGCCAGGCGCCCCGCGCGTCATGCCGACATCGACAGGCACGCGGTGATCCCCATTGGTGCGGACGGCAGGGGCGCGCTCGTCGAGCAGACGCGCGTGACGTGGGCGGCGCCCGCCGCCGTATCGAGCCGGATATCGACCGTCACGTCACCCGGCATGTTCACGACTGGCATCGTGACCGGCACGTCGCGTCCGTCGAACTGGAACGTCAGGGTCGCCGCGAGCAGCACGCTGACGCACAGCACACACGCGGGTCGCACGTTGCACCTCCTGCAGGCAGCCATCATGGCGGCACCCTCGTGAACGAGCCCGTCGTCACGTCGGCGCGGGCCGTGAGCGGAGACAGACCATACAATCTGTCGTCATGTCCAGGCTCATCACGCTCACGTCGCTGCTGCTTGCCCTGCTGGCGGTTGCCGCCGGGCCGCTCGCCACCCGGATCGATGCGCAGGCATCGCGCCCCGTCCGCCATGTCGTCGTCTTCAAGTACACGCCCGGGGCGACGCCGGCGCAGATCCAGAAGGTCACTGATGCCTTCCGGGCGCTCGCGACGAGCATCCCGGGTATCACCGGCTTCGAGGATGGCGTGAACGACAGCCCGGAAGGGAAGAACCAGGGCTTCACGCACGTCTACCTGCTGACCTTCGAGAGTGCCGCCGCACGGGATGCGTACCTGCCGCACCCGGAACACCGCAGGTTCGGCGAGGTGCTCCGATCGAGCGGCATCTTCGTGGACGCGTTCGTCGTCGATTACGCACCGCACGTCACTCGGTGAGGAACCGGGGTCCGGGTACCCCGTCCTAGGTGAGCCGCGCCTTGAAGAACTCGAGCGTGCGCTGCCAGGCGAGCTTCGCGGCGGCTTCGTCGTACCGCGGCGTCGTGTCGTTGTGGAAGCCGTGCTGGGTGCCCGGGTACACGTGCGCGGTGACGGTCGCGCCGGCGGCCTTCAGGGCGGCCTCGTACGCGGGCCAGGCGGCGTTGATGCGGTCGTCCTTCTCGGCGAGGTGGACGAGCAGCGGCGCCTTGACCGACGCAGCCGCTTCGGGAGCCGGCGAGTTGCCGTAGAACGGCACGGCGGCGCCCAGGTCCGGCAGCCGCGTGGCGAGCAGGTGCGAGATCCCGCCGCCGTAGCAGAACCCCACGACGCCCACGCGGCCGGTGCACTCGGGCCTGGCCTTCAGGAAGGCGTACGCCGACGCCATGTCCTCGCGCACCTTCGGCTGGTCGAGCGTCTGGAAGAGCGCGCGGGCCTTGTCCTCCTCACCGGGGTATCCACCGAGCGGGGCGAGCGCGTCGGGCGCGAACGCGACGAACCCTTCGAGCGCAAAGCGGCGCGTGACGTCCTCGATGTGCGGGTTGAGCCCGCGGTTCTCGTGGACGACGAGCACGCCGGGCAGCTTGCCGGTTGTCGTCTTCGGGCGCACGAGATACCCGCGCGTCGTGTCGTAACCATTCGGTGACGGGAAGGGCAGGTACTCCGCGACGATCCGCGCATCGTCCCCTGCCACCTGCTGTGCCTCGGCAAAGCGCGGGTTGAGCGCGTCGAGCAGCATTGCGGCCGTCATGCCGTTGACCGCGTACTTGCGGGCCTTGTCGAGGAATCCGCGGCGGTCGATGTCGCCGTGGACGTATGCGTCGAACAGGATCAGCAGTTCCTGGTCGAAGTCTGCAGCCGTCTTGCGTTCCATGTGTCGTGGCCTCCGGTGGGCACGAGCATACAGGAGGCGCGCCATGCGCGCCCTCCTGAAATGGCACGGGCCGGGACAGTGCGTCCCGGCCCGGTGAGGGTGTCGAGCGTGCCCGCGTCGGCGGTGGCGAACGCTGCTAGAACGTCAGGCGCGTCACCAACTGCAGCGTGCGCGGTGCCGCCACGCCGTTGATCGTGCCGAAGCCGTTCTGTTGCACCAGGTTGCCCTGCGAGTCGTAGGGCAGGTTGGTGATTGTCGGGTTGGTGAGGCTGGCGAAGTTCGCCGTGGCGTTCACGCCCGTGAACTGCGTGTGGTTCAGTGCGTTGAACGCGTCGAGGCGCACCTCGAACCTGATGCCGCGCGGCATCGCGAACGTCTTCGACAGCGACAGGTCGAGGTTGTTGATGGGCGGCGTGCGGACGAAATACCTCGCCGATTCCGCGCCATCGCTGCCCGGCTGCGGCGGAGCGAAGCAGCCGACGTTGCCAATCTGCTGGTACGGATCGCCGCTCCAGCCGCGGCCCGGGTCGCAGGTGAGCACGATGCGTGCGCCCGGGTTGCCGTCATTGCCGGTCAGGTTGGCCGAGTTGATGCCGGGGATGTTGTACCCGATGCTGTACGGCCGGCCGCTCGTCCAGCGATAGACGCCCGACAGCTGCCAGTTGTTGATCAGCAGGCGCGTCCAGTTCTGCGTGACCTCGGGCGTCTGGTAGACGAAGTTGGTCACGAAGTTGTGCGGACGGTCGGTGGACAGGTAGGAGTAGTCGAGCCGACGGACCTCTTCGTCGGACACGTTCGGCACGCCGGAGCTGAAGTCGTCGTTGGCGATGCCGAGCGCCTTGCTCCACACGTAGAAGAACGAGAACATGAACCCGTTGTCGTACCGGCGGTTGATGCCGGCCTGCAGCGAGTGGAAGTTCGAGTACCCGTCGTAGCCCCAGTAGCGGATGCCGCCGTAGCCCGGGTACGGGCGGAGCAGGTCGTTTGGCAGCGCCGTCGCGCCAGGCGTGGCGCTCGGGGCGCGCGTCGGATCCTGGTTCTCGGGCAGGAACGTCGCACCGCGCGGCACGGCGTTGAGCTGCACCTGCCGCAGCAGGTCCTCGGACTTCGACCCCACGTACGCCAGGTCGAACATGAAGTTCCGGAACAGCTTGCGCTGGATCCCGAGGTTCCACTGCGTCACCTGCGGTGGCTCGAAGTCGTAGGCCGTCGGGTTGAGCGACAGCGTCGGGTTCGGGTCGCCGCCGGCCGCGGTCAGCTCCTGGAGCCGGCCCCACTGCAGCGTGGAGTTCAGCACGCCGGGCGCGTTGGCAATCATGTCGAACACCATGTTGCCCTGCGGCCGGTCGTAGAAGATGCCCCAGCCGCCGCGCAGGATCGTCACGGCCTCACCGGTGAAGTCGTAGACGAAGCCCACGCGGGGCGACACCTTGAACGTGCTGCCGTCCTGCAGCTCGGGGTTGATGCCCTGGCCGGCCTGGAAGGCACCGTTGAAGCGGTCCGAGTCAGGCGTCAGCCGTCCGATGAACCGGCCGTCCACGGTGTTGCCGGCCGTCGGTGTCACGCCCGCGGCAATCAGCACGGGATCCATGCCGCGCCGGTTGGCCCCGGAGCAGTTCCCGCCCCCGCCGATGCAGACCGGCGTGAAGAGCCGCGCCGCCTGCGACTGGTCGAACTCGTCGGGGAGGAAGTTGGACGCCTGCTCGGTGTGGTCCCACTGCGGCGTGAGGTAGTAGAAGCGGACGCCGTAGTCGAGCGTCAACTTGCGGCCGGCCCGCCAGTTGTCCTGCGCGTAGAACTCGAGGTTCGTGTAGCGCCACTCCGGCAGGGCGAACTTGTTGGCCTGCGTGTATGTGTTGAACACGCCGGTCGCCGCATTCGCGTAGCCGTAACCCGTGTCGAACGGGTTGTTGGCATCGTCGGCGAAGTTGATGTCGCCGTTGAAGGCCGCGAAGATGCTCTGCGGCTTGTAGCTGTTCTGGTAGTAGACGCCGGCCTTCGTGTTGTGCGAGCCGAAGACCTTCGTGATGTTGGCCACCACGTCGTGGGTGATGTTCTCGTTTGTGAACGGCCCGCGATCGGTCTGGTACTGGCCGGCGTTGCTCGTGCGGCCGCCGCGGAAGCGGAAGTAGGGCACGTAGTCGCCCTGGACCGCGTCGGGGAACAGGTACGGGAAGTTCCCGAGGCCGGCATTGGCGCGCCGGAGCGAATCGAGCTGCAGGTCGTAGTTCAGCGAGTTGGACGCGCGGCCCCAGCTCAACTCGACCGACGTCGAGTCGTTCAGGATGCCCGTGGCCGACAGCATGTAGTTGGACCCCGGGTTCTTGAAGAGCACCGGCGTCGGCAACTGGTCGCTGCCGTTGCCGGCCCACGTCGTGCCGTAGGCCTGCAGCAGGTCCTGCGTGGTCTTCATGTACCGGCCGGTGACGCGCCAGCTGTCGGTCACCTGGTAGTCCATGCGGAGCAGGTCCTCACGGCGCGGGCTGCTGCTCGGGTCCTGGCTCGTGAAGTTGATCCCGGCGTCGCGCGCCGTGTTGGCCTGCGGATAGATGTTCAGGATCGCGAGGCCCGGCTGGTACAGGCGGTCCTGCGGGATCTTGCCGAGCACGCCGCCGTCGGCAAAGCAGCCGCGCGTGTCGTTCGGCCCGCAGGGCAGGCCGAGCGTGGAGTCGCGGATGTAGGGCCACGGATTGCCGCTGGCGTCCACGCTCTGGGAGAAGTCGCCCTGGCGCTCGAGCGCCGTCGGCACGCGCGTGATGCGCTCGCCGGCCGGGTCGCTCCGCCGCTGGTGCTCCTGGCTGAAGAAGAAGAACAGCTTGCGCTTGTTCTCGTTGAACCCCGGGAAGAAGATCGGGCCGCCGATCGTGTAGCCCGCATCGTTGCGCGAGGTCTTGGCCTTGGGTGTCTCGGGCGTGTTCCGCTTGTTGATCCACGAGTTCGCGTTCCAGTCGGATCGCCGCCCGTACCAGTAGCCCGATCCGTGGAAGTCCTGCGACCCGCTCTTGGTCACGACCTGGATCTGCGCACCCGTCGCGCGCCCGTACTCGGCTGCATACGAATTGGTCAGCACCTTGAACTCGGCCACCGAGTCGATGTTGGTCGTGGCCATGTTGCCGCCGTTGTTCCCGGTGTCGATGTTGGCGACACCGTCGATGGTGACGTTGTTCGAGTTCGGCCGCATGCCGTTGACGGTGAAGCCCGCCGCGTCGCCGATCTCGCCGCCGGCGGCGCCGTTCGGGACCGCGCCCGGAACCAGCGTCGCGAAGTTGAAGAGCTGTCGCCCGTTGTTGGCGATGTTTGTCAGCGCCGCGTTCTCCAGCGTGAACGATCGCTCACCGTTTGTCGTCTGCAGTTCGCTGACCCGGCTCGACACCGTGACCTCCTCGGTCATGGCGCCGACTTCCATCGACAGCACACCGGTCGAGAGCCGGTCGTTCGCGTTCACGACCAGGTTCGTCCGCTGCACCGTCTTGAACCCCTGCAGGCTTGCCTGCAGCGTGTACGAGTCAGGCCTGACGATGGCGAAGATGAACCGACCCTGCTCGTCGGTCGTCGTCGTCAACGCGTTGCCTTGCGTATTGCTCGTGAGCGTCACGACGACGCCGGGCAGCATGCCGCCCTGCGCGTCCTGTACGCTCCCCGACACCGATGCGCTCGTCGTCTGCGCTCGCGCGTCGGGAACGAGCCCCAGACACAACAGACTCGCGAGCACCGCGCGCGCGACGCCTTGGAGCCTCCCGTCGAAGGACATGCCACCCTCCCTGCACCGCCCGGGGCGGTGCATCAGTTCGACACACTATGGGACTAAACGGCGTCGATATATCCACGGAACCGCGGTCCGTGTCAAGTGGCAACAACAGCACGGCCGCGCTGGCCGCCACAGGTCGCACCAGCCAGCCGCGCTGCGCCGGCGCTAACCTGCTCATCTACGGCCGGATAGCGGAAATCTACGAGTTGCGAGCCGAATCCGCGGGTCCGGAGCCCGGTCCCCGGACCGGACCAGGTCCGCGGACCTATGGCCGGTACGCGCGGACCAGTTGCTGGGCGATGGGATGGGTGGGGTTGCGCTGGAGGAGCTGCTCCAGCACGCGAAGGCCCTCCGCCGTGCGGCCGGCCGAGAGGTGGAGCTTGGCCAGGGTCACGTACGTCGCTTCGTAATCAGGCGCTTTCGCAATCTGTGCCTCGAGGACGCGGGTGGCCTCGTCGGTGGCCCCACGCGCCACGAGCGTGAGCGCGAGGTTGTTGGCCGCCTCGCCGTACCCCGCACGCCGGTCCAGCGCATCGCGGAAGTGGCGCTCCGCGGCCGCGAGGTCGCCGGCCCGCCCGAGGAGGAGGCCGAGGTTGTTGAGTGCCTCCGGGAAGTCGGGCTGGAGGACCAGCGCGCGCTCGTACAGCGAGCGCGCCTCCCGTTCCTGGCCGCTGAGGAGCAGCGCATACCCGAGGTTGTTCAGCGCATCCGGGTAGTCGGGCATCACCGCCAGCGCCTGCCGGAAGCGGACGATCGCACCGGGCACGTCGCCCTCCTGCGCGACGATCGCCCCGAGGTCGTTGTGCGCTTCGGCAAGCGTCGCATCAAGCGCGAGCGACCGTTCGAATGCCGCACGTGCCCGTGCGGACTCGCCGGTCCGCGCCAGCAGCGTGCCCAGCCGGTAGAGCGTGGCCGCACTCGGGTTCGCGTGCGTCGCCCGCTCGAAGGCGACGATGGCCGCGGCATCGAGGCCCTGATCGAGCAGTTCCCGCCCGTAGGGCAGGAAGTTGCGCGGCGCCAGGGGCGCGACGAACGTGCCCGCGAACGGCAACGCGCGCGCGAGTCGCTCCGCGGGTGAGGCCTCGATCGCGGCCGCATCGGCAATGATGGCCGCCGCATCGACTGTTCCCCGCCAGACCCGGACGACGTGGCCCTCGCCGTCGAGCAGCATCGTCGTCGGCAGGCCGAGCGGCTGCCTGTTCATGAACAGGCTGCGGTGGGCGATCGCCCAGCCGAGGGCCATCTCGCGAGCGGCATGGACGACCGGCAGCGCCGCCGGGGCCATCGCCTCGACGCGTGCGGCCGCCTCCGGGGGATCGAGCGAGACGGCAAGCACGGCAATCCCCGCGTCGGCAAGCCGTCGGCTCTCGCGGGCAAGCCGCCCGAGTGCACTGCCCGCGCCATCCGCGTCGGAACGCCAGAACAACAGCAGTGCGGGTGCTCCCTTCAGTGCCGCGAGCGAGCGCGTCGTGCCGGTCAGGTCGGGCTGCGAGAACGCCGGCGCAGGGAAGGGCTCGTACATCCACGTCGCATCCGGTGCCATTCGGCTCGTGGGTCGAGTGCTGTCGGGTGGTGCTCCGGCCGGCATGCCGACCGTCGTGTTGCGCAACGGTTCCTGTTCGAGTGCGCCGCCCTCGGTGAGCCGATACCGTGCATCGAGCGACACCTGCTCGAATGCCTGCCGTGCACCGGACGGCCACTCGACGACGAGCGACCGGATCTCGCGGCTGTCGCCGAGTCCGATTGTCAGTTCGCGTGCATGCTGCGAGAGGAACCCCGTGCCGGCATGGACCATCCGCACGACGCGGAGCGTGTCGGTCTCGACGCGCACGCGGGCGCCGACGGCGTCGCGATTGCTCGCCGTGCCGGTCAGCCGGATGGCGACGCGGCGCCGCAGCGGATGATCGTTGCGGAACACGCGCACCTGCGGGGCCTGGCGCGCGGCGACGATCACGAGGTCCTGATCGCCGTCGCCATCGAGGTCGAGGGCCGCGAAGCCGCGGCCGTCCTGGTCGAGATCCAGCCCCAGTGCCCCGCCCACGTGGTCGAAGGCGCCCTGGCCGTCGTTGCGCAGCAGCACGTTGCGTTGCCGGCTGGCAATCGACCCGCGCACGAGGCGGAGGTTGATCGCGCGCCATGCCTCGTCGTACGGCGTGCCCTTGACGCGCGTCAGCGGCGAACGCGCCACGACCTGGCGCCAGAAGTACCCCTCGAGGTCGCCGCCCTCGCTTGCCGTGCGGGTCAGCATGCCGTTGGCGACGTAGAGGTCCTGCCAGCCGTCGCCATCGACGTCGATCGCATCCGACGCCCACGCCCAGCGGCCCATCGCCACGCCCGCGGCCATCGTCGTGTCCTCGAACGTCCCGTCGCCGCGGTTGCGGAAGAGCGCGTTGCCGCGCGCGTGCCGGCGATAGAGCGAGCGGACGTCGGCCGGCGCGCCGGGCATGAACGAGGCCGAGCCGGTGACGCGTTGCCCCGGCGCGCTCCACATGTTGCCCGTGTAGATGTCGAGGCGGCCGTCGTTGTCGTAGTCGAGGAAGGTCGCGCTCATGCCGGCGCCGTGGTCGAGCACGCCGGCGCGTGCCGAGACGTCCTCGAACCGCACGACGCCGTCGGCCTGGCGCCCGAGGTTCCGGTACAGGTTCTTCGTGCCGAAGTCGTTGGCCACGAGCAGGTCCGGCCAGCCGTCCTCGTCGTAGTCGGCCCACGCGGCCGTGAAGTGGTAGCGATCGTTGCCCTCGTCGAGCCCCGCCTGCTGCGTGACGTCGACGAAGCGGCCGCGACCGTCGTTGCGCAGCAGCACGCCCGGTGGGCCGTTGCGCGCGTCGTGGTACGGCATCGGCGTGCCCGCCTTGTCCTCGCCGGCGCCGAAGAAGTACGAGTAGACGCTCAGATACGCGTCGAGGAAGCCGTCGCGGTCGAAGTCGGCCATGCTGATGCCGGTCAGCACGCCCTGCAGCGGCTGCGCGAACGTGAACGCCGCCGGTGCCAGGGCGAAGCGTCCGGTGCCGTCGTTGACGAGCAGCAACGGCTGCACGCTCGTGGCGAGCACGAGGTCCTGGTCGCCGTCGTTGTCCACGTCCACGAGCAGCGGTTGCGCGGTGTCGTCGAGCAGGCCGGCACCGGTGCGCTCGGTGACGTCCTCGAACGTGCCGTCCCCGCGCGCCCGGAACAACCGGTTCGGAAGCCCTGACGGCTGCGCGACGTAGATGTCGTCGCGGCCGTCGCCGTCGATGTCGCCGACCGCGATGCCGTGGTGTGCGTTCGAGTCGCGCGTCAGCACGGCGTCGAGGCGCGCCATCCAGTCGTCGAGCGGCAGTGACAGCTGTTCGCGGAACGACGCGTTGCCGCCGAGGGTTGCCGCCGTCACCTCGGTGAAGAGCGGCCGGTCGGCATGGCTCGAGACGTGCGACGTGGCGTGCCACGCGAGGGCGCGCCAGGTGCTCCCGTCGCGCTGCCACGTGATGTGCCACGTGCCCACGTGCTGCGTGCGCGCCCCGCGGTCCGTTGCCGAGACGATGTCGTAGCGGACGTCGGTGGCGATCGCGTCGTCACCGTCCGGCGCGATCGACGTCGCGAGGAACTCGGTGACGACAGGTCGCGCACCTGCGGGGACGAAGCGGCGCAGTTCACCCGCGAAGGCCTGCGCGTCGAGTTCCCGTGCGTCCGGCAGCACCGCGGCCCGCGCGACGACGAGCGGCCGACCGTCGCTCGTCGGGTCGGGTGAGCCCGCCGGCAGCAATCGGGCGCCGCGGAACCCATCGGCGAAGATGTCGGGCACGCGGCCGTCGCCTGCCGCGCCTGCCTTCAGCCACGCGCCGACATCTGCGAGTCGCACCTCGATGGCCTCGGCCTCCCGCTCGAGCGGGAAGGCGTCCGTGCCGGGCTCGAGCGCGTCCAGGTACGGCTTCAGCGAGTCGGGCACCGCGAGCGGAGGAGCGAACGTGGCCGCCGGCTGCTGGCGTGCAGACGACGTGGCCGTCAGCAGGACGCCGACAATGACGACGGTGGCGGCGACGGGGCGGATCATCGCGGACCCTCGGCGGCCCCCACGCGCGCATCCGGCGTGAGCCGCAGGTGGTGCATCCGGTCCGGCGCGAGGTCCTTCCAGCGGTAGGTGGCGCCGCCCGGCATGCGCACCGTGACGGCCACCGGCGACGTCGCCATCCCGAGCCCCACCTGGATGCGGAGGTCGCCCTGCGACATGTAACTGCCACCTGACCTGATGTCGCGGATCTGCGTGCCGGCCGTGGTCGTCACTTCGACGCGCGCGCCTATCGCGAAGCGGTTGCCTTCCGGGGCGGTGACCTGGATGCCGACCCAGTGGTGCCCTGACTGCTGGCGGTTCTCGAGCACCGTCGGCACGTCGTCCATGTTGGAGACCACGACGTCGGGGTCGCCGTCGTTGTCGAGGTCCCCGACGGCGAGGCCGCGGCTCACCGCGTCGATCTGCAGGCCGGGGCCGGCCGTCTCCGACACGTCGGCGAAGCGGCCGCCGCCGACGTTGAGCAGCAGCTGGTTCTTCTGGGCGAACGACTCGCGCAGCTGCGGGTGGTCGCCGACGTCGGCAAAGATGTGGCCGTTGGCGAGGAGCAGGTCCGGGCGGCCGTCGAGATCGACGTCGGCAAACGCAATGCCCCATCCCATGCGCTCGAAGGTCACCGCCGCGATGCCCGTCGGCACGCTCGCGTCCTCGAACAGCCCGTCGCCGAGGTTGCGGTACATCGAGTTGCGATCGTGCGCGAAGGCCGTGAGCACGAGGTCCATCCGTCCATCGCCGTCGGCGTCGCCGGCATCGATGCCCATGCCTGCCTGGGCGCGGGCCTCGCCGTTGACCGCCACGCCTGCCATGAGGCCCACGCTCTCGAAGGAGCCGTCTCCACGGTTGCGGTAGAGGAAGTTCGGGTTCGAGTCGTTGGCGACAAACAGGTCCACCCAGCCGTCGTTGTCGACGTCGCTGGCCACCACGCCGAAGCCGTAGGCCCGCGCGGAATCGGCAAGCCCGCGCGCGGCGGAGGCTTCGCGGAAGCGTCCGCCGCCGAGGTTCTCGAAGTACAGGTCCGACTCGCCGGGCAGGCCCGCGGGGCCGACCATCACCCGCGGGCCGTTGCGCCAGATGCGCGTGCGCTCCGCTCGCCGCAGATCCTCCCACGTCGCCTCGACGTAGCGCGCCACGTAGAGGTCGAGGTCGCCGTCGGCGTCGGCGTCGAGGAACGCGCAGCCGGTGCTCCAGCCGCCTGCCTCGACGCCCGCATGCGCCGCGACGTTCTCGAAGGTGCCGTCGCCCTTGTTGCGATACAGGAGGTTCGGCCCCCAGTTGGTGACGTACATGTCGATCAGGCCGTCGCCATCGGCGTCGCCGGCGCAGACGCCGTTGCCCCATGCTGCGGCGTCGACGCCGGCTCGTGCGCTCACGTCCTCGAACTCCCAGTTGCCCTTGTTGCGGTAGAGCGCGTTCCGGTGCGCGATGCGCTCGCGCGACGGCGTCAGCTGCGCGGCCGTCACGAGGTAGATGTCGAGCCAGCCGTCGCCGTCGTAGTCCAGGAGTGCGACCCCGTTGCCTGCCGATTCGAGGATGTGGTCCTTGGTGGGGCTTCCGGCCCACGTCCGCGTGGGCAACTGCACGCGAGGCACGAACGTCACCGGCGACGTCACCGCCGGCGTCGCTGCCGGAGGCGGTGCGGCCGGGCCCATGGCCGACGCATGCCCGCCGTACACGGGCTCGCGTGGCCGGGACCGGCTGTAGCTGCCCTCGAACGTGAGGCCGAGTGCCACCGCACCGCCGCGCGCGTCGCGCACCCGCGCCACCAGCGACCGCAACGTCGGCGTATCGACGCGTCGATCGCGCCGGGCCGTGGCGAGGGCCTCGCCTGTCGAATCGGCATACGCGGGATCAGCAAGCAACGCGTCGAGCCGTTCCGCGGCTTCGCGCAGGGCGCCGCGCAGTTCGGGCGCGAGGGCAGCGCCTGACTCCCCGGCGGCAAGGTGGGCAAGCGATCTCGCCAACGCGCCCAGGGCGTCACGCGCGGCGGTGTGCCCGGCCTCCTCGTCGGCGCGCGCGATGTGCGCGTCGGTGTCGCGCAGCGCGTCAGCCGCCGGCCGCGTGGCTGCAGGAGGCGCCTGCGCCACCGGCTGCGGCGTGCCCGCAGCACCCGTATCCAGGGGGACGAGGCCTGCGGCAAGCCACAGGACGGCTGTGCGCCAGACGGCGTTCCGGACGCGTGTTGCCACAATCGTCCCATTCTGGCCCATAATCGGCGCGCGCGTCCCGGGACCTGCGCATGCGCCGCATCAACCCTACCGACTTCCGTATCGCCCATCGCGGCACGTCACGCGAGATCAACAGGCAGATCGCACTCAATCTCGTGCGCATGCGCCAGCCGATCAGCCGTGCGGAACTCGCGCGCCTGATGGGCGTGCGGCGCGGAGCCATCAGCCGCATCGTGCAGGATCTGCTCGAGACGGGGCAGGTGTTCGAGGGCGCCAAGGGCGAGAGCAAGCGCGGGCGCAAGCCGCAGCACCTGTACATCGAGACGCGCCAGCGCTGCGTGGTTGCCGTGGACATCAGCGCCAGCCGCACGCTCGTCCAGGTCGCGGACCCTCTCGGCCTCCCGGTGCTGCCGACCGAGGAACTCGAGACGACGCCGGATCCCCGGGAAGTCGTCGCGCAGCTCGCCGGCCGTATCAGGGCCCTGCTCGCCTCGCAGCCCGAAGTCGGCCAGTGCCTCGGTGTCGGCGTCGCGATTGCCGGCATCGTCGATCCGGAGCTCGGACGACTGCGGACGGCGCCGACGCTCGGCTGGCACGACGTCGACCTGCGCGAACCGCTCGAGGAGGCGCTCGACCTGCCGGTCTCCGTGGAGAACTCGGTGAAGGCCTGCGTGCTCGCGCAGGTCTGGGCCGTGCGCGGCGCAGACCAGGTCGACGGCCCCGTCGCGTTCGTGAATGCCTCGGACGGCGTTGGCGTGGGCATCGCGGTGAACGGCCAGTTGCTGCGCGGCGCGCGCAACAGCGCCGGCGAGTTCGGCCACATCCCGCTCAGCATGGACGGCCCGCTGTGCGCCTGCGGCCGGCGCGGGTGCTGGGAGGCGTACGTGTCGGTGGCCGCGACGGTGGCCCGCTATCTCGGCACCGACCCGTCGTGGTCGCGCGTGCCCGAGCCACTGCCGGTGACAATGGCCACGATCGTCGCGCGGGCGCAGGCCGGCGAGGAGCGCGCCATCGAGACGTTGCGCGAGACGGGCACCTATCTCGGACGCGGGCTGGCGATGGTCATGAAGGCGGTCGAGCCCATCCGCATCTACATGAGCGGCGAGATCACCGAGGGGTGGGACGTCGCGCTGCCGGCCGTGCGCAAGGCAATGCGCGACGCGGCCCTCATTCCCGAGGCGGCCGACTGCGAGATCGTCATCGTCCCGCTCGGCGATCATCCCCGCCTGCGTGGCGCCGCCGCACTCGTCACGAGTCCCGCCTTCGCCGCGCCCGTCGTCGCCTGACGCCACCTGCCTGCCGGCAGCAGGATCGGGATCGCCGGCATCGCCGCTCACCGCGAGGCCCTGCCAATCCGCTCGGTGGGCGCGGCCTGCGCCTCGGACCACGCGCGGAAGACGAACGTCGCCGCACCGAGTTCGACGACGTCGCCGTCGGCCAGTCGCCGCGTGCCGGTGAGGCGCTCGCCGCCGACGAAGGTCCCGTTGCTGGACGCGAGGTCCACGATCGCCGCGCCGTTGTCGTCCACGTCGAGGCGCGCATGCCGCCGCGACACGCCCGATGCCTCGACCCACACGCTGCAACGCGGGTCGCGCCCGATCACGTGCTCACCGGGCGTCAGCGTCGTCGTCCGGCCGTCGCGCACGAGCCAGCAGGGCACCGCGACCGGCTCCCCGACGCTGCGGCGCGCGCCCGGCAGTTCACGCGCGTCGCCGCTGAACGCGTACCCCACGCGGTGCACGGTGCGCACGTAGCGCGACTGCTTCGAGTCGTCGCGGAGCACCTGCCGGATCTCGGCAATCACGACGCTGAGGTTCGCCTCGCCGACGAACGTGTCCTGCCAGACGCGGTCGAGGATCTCCTGCTTGCCGACGACCGCCGGCCGGCGCTCGACGAGCAGCCGGAGCATGTCGAACGCCTTGGGCGTCATGTGGATGCGCCGGTCGCCCTCACGCAGTTCGCGCGCCTCGATGTCGAACGTGAAGGGGCCGAACGCGAGCGTCATGCGACTGCGGAATCCTTGGACTTTCCTTGGGACTTTCCGGTGATGTCCGGTGCATAGTACCCGACGGAACGGAGGGACGCGTCGCGAATGGCAACGGCACAGGCACCGAGCGGCAGGAGGATCTGGCAGGCCGTCCGTGAGGAACTCACGCTGAACCTCTATCCGCTGCCGTTCAGCACGCTGGCGCCCACGGTCTACCACGTCTACCTGCACCCCGAGGACTTTGCCGGCATCGAGGGCGTCGTGCCCCGCATCGTCGAGCAGATCCGGCAGGCGCTCGGCGACGAGGTCGCGCGCATGAACGCCGGCGCGGCGCGGCCCGTGAAGGCACTCGTGTCGAGGCTCCTCGACCGCGAGCAGCTCCCGCCGATCGAGATTCCGGCTACGGGCTGGGAGGTACACCTGCGCGCGGACACGAATGCCGAACTCGCCCGCGGGCAGATCGGCATCGTCTCGACGCTCGCGCTGCCGGCACCGCCCGAGTACGGCGGCACGCCGACGACACGCATCGTGCGCAGCGTGGTGGGCACGGGCGGACGGTCGTCGAGCGTCGCCGACGTGCCGCAGGGGGCGGCGGACGCCCTCGCCGACGGCAGCCGGCGCGAGACGCGGCCCACCGAAGGTCGAGGCCCGCGAGACCGTGCGCGCATCACGTATGCCGACGACCAGGGCACGCACACGTTCGTGATGCGCAAGGACGCCGTGTCGATTGGCCGCGGCGGGAGCGCGGTCTGGGTGGACGTGCAGGTGGCGACCGGTTCGCGCGTCTCGCGCGAGCACGCGCGCCTCCGCGCCGACGGCGACGGCCGCTTCTACATCCAGGACGTGAGCCTCTGGGGGACGACCGTGGACGACGTGCCCATCCCCTCGGCCATCAAGGGCCCCGAAGGTGTTGCCGAACCGGGCGCCGAACATCGACTGGCGCCGCGCGCCCGGATCGGCCTTGCCGGCGCCATCACGCTCGATTTCGAGGCGCTGTGATGTTCGACCTGCTGCACCTCGTCTTCCTGGCGTCGTTGCTGTCGAGCGTCGCCCTCCTCGCCTGGCTCGCCCGGGCGTTCGACCGTGACTGACCTCGCCGCGTCGCCCGTGCGCCGCAACCTCGCGGCTGCCGCGCGCAGTGATGCGGGTCGCGTGCGCACCAACAACGAGGACCTTCCGGTGCTCGACGCCGAACGGGGCGTGTTCGGGGTGATCGACGGCGTCGGCGGCCAGGCCGCCGGCGAACTGGCCGCCTCGATTGCCCGCGACGTGATCCTCCAGCGGATGGCGCGCCCGCTCGGCACGCCGGCCGAGCGCGTGCGCGAGGCGATTGCCATCGCCAATAACGAGATCTTCCGCCGCGCGGGCACGTCACCGGAGCTTGCCGGCATGACCTGCGTGGTCACGGTTGCCATCGTCGGGGACGGGCGGCTGACGATCGGCCACGTCGGCGACACCCGCCTCTACAAGATCCATCGCGGCGGCATCCGCAAGCTCACCCACGATCACTCGCCGGTCGGTGAGCGCGAGGATGCCGGCGAGCTCTCGGAATCCGACGCTCGGCGCCATCCGCGGAGGCACGAGGTGTTCCGCGACGTCGGCAGCGCGCTGCGCGACAAGGACGAGGACGAGTACGTCGAGGTCGTCGAGGACGCGATGGAGGACGATGCCGCGATCCTCGTGTGCAGCGACGGCCTCACCGACATGATTGGCGTCGAGACCATCCGGGCGATCGTCACCGCGCGCGCGGGCGATCCACAGGCGGTCGGCGACGCCCTCGTCGCCGCGGCAAACTCCGCAGGCGGCCGCGACAACGTCACGGTCGTGTATGCCGAGGGGCCACGTTTCGCGGCGGCCATGCGTGCGCTCGCCGCGCGGGCGCCGACAACGGCTGGTGGCGACGCGCAGGGGCCTGCGACCGACGCTGCGCCGATCGACGAACCGGGTCGCGGGCCCTTCGGTCGGGCGGTGCGCGCGCTCGTGACGAGCCGCCTCACGTGGTTCACGTGCGGCGTGGCGATTGGCGCCCTTGCCGCGCTCCTGTACGTGTGGCGCGTGTCCGATGCCGCATCCGTCGGCGTGCGGACGATCGTGGCGGCTCCGGCGGGATCCACGGCATTCACGCCGCTTGCGACGGCGCTGGCGCAGGCCCGCACGGGCGACGTCATCCGCCTCGAGCCGGGCACGTATGCCGAGCGCATCGTCGTTCCGTCCGGCGTGTCGATCACGGCGCGCGTCCCGGGCGCATCCACGTTCGTGCGCGGCGAGATGCCGCCGGGGACCGGCGAGTGGGTGGCCATCACGGCAACCGGCGACGATGGCGGCGGGATCAGCGGCGTGCGGGTCGTGTCCACGCCCACCGAACCGGTGGACGTGGCGGTCAGGGTGGTCGGGCAGGGTCGTGCGCTGATACTGCTCGACATCGAGGACGCGGCGCGTGCGGGCCTCGAACTCCTCGATGGCTCGACGGCCTCCATGCAGGGCAGTCGCGTTGCCGTCGTCGAGGGCGCAGCCGTGCACGTCGCGGCGGGCGCCGGGCTCGACGCGAGCGGCAACGTGTTCGTGCGCCGGGGCATGCGGGCGCCCGTCCTCCCGAAGGCACCCGCGGCGCCCGTCGAACCGGCCATTTCGATCGGCGACGGCGCCACGGCCGTCCTGCGGCGCAACGTGTTCGCGGGGTTCGGCATCGATCCGGTGCGCGGCCTGCCCGACAGCGAGCGGGAACCGCTGCGCGCGGCCAACGTCGTAGTCTCCGCAGGCGTTCCCTCACTCCGCTGAAGGCTGACCGAACCGATGCCCTGGCACGTTGCTGGTTACGAGACGGACTCCGACAAGCCCTTCGATCAGGGCAGCTTCGGCACCGTCTGGCACGCCCGCCGTGCCAGCGACGGCATCCGCGTGGCGCTCAAGCTCGTGCTCCGGGACCACGCCGCCGACGCCAGCGAGCGGATCGAGGCCGAGCGCCGCGGCGCGATGCTGCAGCGCAGCTTCCACGACGCGCACGGCATGGTGCCGGCCGTGTACGACATCGGCTACGACGGCGACGGCGATCTCTACATCGCGATGGAGTTGATCGAGGGCGGGTCGCTCTCGGACGTCATGTCGCGCGGCCCCCTCGAACCGGGGATCGCCGCGCAGCATGCAGGCGCCATCTGCGCGTTCCTGGAGAAGGCCCACAGGTTCGCGACCACGATCGAGGGTGATCACTACGATCGGCTGGTCCATGCCGACCTCAAGCCGGGGCACGTCTTCATCCGACCCGGCGGCGAGGTGATCGTCCTCGACTTCGGCATCGCGAAGGCACTCGACAAGGCCACTCCGCTCACGACGAACAACTGGGGCACGTCGGCGTACATGTCGCCCGAGCGCCTGCTCGACGGCCGCGTGGACGAACACGTGGACTTCTGGTCGCTCGGCGTCATGCTGTACGAGATGCTGGCCGGGCACCGGCCCTACCGGCACCTGCAGGCGTCGTCGCAGAAGGCGTCCCTCGAGCGCGCCATTCGCGGCAACGCGCCGCGTGAGCCGCTGCTGGCCCACGTCCCCGCATCGCTTGCCGCCATTGTCAGCAAGCTGCTCGCCTACCAGCCGGAGCGCCGCTATCCGAGCGCCCGGGCGATTGGCGACGACCTGCGCCGTTTTCTCGACGGCCATCGCCCAGCCGCGCTCGACGACTACGACACGCCGGCAACAGCACGCGTGGGCGAGGCCACCGAGCGCCGGCCTGCCGACGTCGCGACGCTGCCGTTGATGCTCGATGCCGAGGCGGGATCTGTCGTCCCCACCGATCCACTGCCATTCGTGCCGCCGCCGCTGCCCGCGTCCACGCCGGCACCTGCCACGCCACCGCCAGCGCCGGTGCCTGCAGCGCCGGCCGCGCCTGCGGCAGCGCCCCGCGTGCGGCGGCGCCTGTCGCGCCTGCGTCGCATCGCACGGGTCGCGGCCATCGGCTTCGTCCTGTGGGCGCTCATCTCGGAGTCGACCGGCTGGATGCAGGCCGAGCGCTTCCGCGACGCCATCGGCAACATCGATGGTGCGGGCATCGAGAGCGCGCGGGCCAGCTACGAGCGGCTTGCCTCGCAGGGGCCGCTGCATCTCGGCGTACGCCTGCGCGTGAACCGCGCGCTGCGGTCGCACCTCGTCGGGCTCGCCGACCGCGTCATCGAGGACTATCGGCACGACCAGCCGGCGCTCACGGTCGCCGACTGGCGGCATGCGCAGCATGCCCTGAACTGGTCGATCCGCATTGCGCCCGACGACCACCTCGCACGCGCGCGCCTGGCGACGTGCGAGGCGCACATCCTGCGCATCACGACCCGGCCCGGCCGCGCCGCCGCATCACAGGCGGCCTATCGCAAGGCCGTCGATCGGTTCCGGACCGCCGCGCGCCTCGATCCGGCGGCTCTGGACCCATATCTCGGCATCAGCCGGATTGCCATCTACGGGCTCGTCCCGGCCGACGTGGATCTCGCCTCGAGCGCGATCCGGGATGCCGAGCGGCGCGGCTATACGCCCGGGCGCCGCGAGCGGGCGCAGCTCGGCGACGGCTACATGCGGCGCGCCGATGCGCTGCGTCACGACGCGCGCGACCTCTCGGGCTTGCAGCGCACGCACGCGCTCGAGCGCGCACGGGACGACTACCAGGGCTGCATGGACGCGCTCGAGCCCATCGTCGGGTTCGGCAATGCCGCGCGTCACCTCGAGATCTGCAAGGGCCAGCGCGACCGGCTCAACGAGGACCTGAGCGCGATGGCGTCCGGCGTTCCGGAACTGGAGGGGTGATGCGCGTCATCGATGCCGGAATCGCACAGGCGCGGCGGGTGCGCCATCCCCGCGCGGCACTGGCCGCCCGTCTCGAAGCCATCGGCCTCGCCGGCGCCTCGTTCGTCGTCCTGCTCGGCGTCGTGCTCGCGTCGTGGGGAAGCGTCCGGAGCGCACCCGCGGGTGCCGCGCCGGACGCGACAAGGTCCGCCCCGCCGTTGCTGGACCTGAGAACCCTGACGTCGGCCGCGCCGCTCGAGGCGCTGCTGACGTCCATCCCTGATCCCCGCGCACGCCGCGAGGCGGCCGAGGCGATCCACAGGCGTGCCACCGATCCGGACCATCCGCTGACGCACGTCGGTGCGCTGGCCAGCCTGCGTTCCCCGGCGGGGGACCCGGTCCTGTCGCGTGTCGACCTTGCCACCCTGAAGCCCTCGGTCGTCGTCCGGACCGCGGGCGAGCATCGTCGCGCCGTGGCCACCGCGGCGGCCGTGATGCTGCTCGCGTTCTGGATGGCGCACGTGTTCCGGCGCTGGCGCGGCGAGTCCGACGATCCGGTGCTGTTGCCACTCCTGCTGCTGCTCACCGGCATCGGGTTCGTGACGATGGTGGGGCTTCGGGATCCGGTGCGCGACACGCTCATCGCGACGGCCTTTGCCGGCGGCGTCTGTGCCGGCATCGTCATGCTCCTCGTCGCGTCGTCCATCGATTACGAATCGTCGCCGCTGCGGCGTGCGGTGCTGTTGCCGCTGGGGCTGGCCATCGCGCTCGCGGCGCTGCTGCTCCTGTGGGGCAGCGGGCCGGGGTCGAGCGGGGTCCGCGTGAACCTCTTCGGCGCGCAGCCGGTGGAGGCCATCCGGCTGCTCGTCGTGTGCGCGATTGCCGCCGCGCTCGCGCGCCGCTTCGAGCACCTGCGCGAACTCTCGGAACCGGCCACCCCGCGACGGCCCTGGCTCGCGGTGCTGCGGCTGCCGCGCTGGCGCGACGTGCGTCCCGTGGTCGCCAGCATGGCGCTGGTGCTCGCGTTCTTCTTCCTGCAGAAGGACCTGGGGCCGGCGCTCGTCCTGTCGGGCGTCGTGATTGCCCTCTACGCGACGGCGCGGGGCCGCCCGGCCTTTGTCTTCGTCGGGCTCGCCATGCTCGCACTCGGGTTCGCGGCAGCTTACGCGATCGGCTATCCAGCGACCGTCGAACAGCGGGTGCGCATCTGGTCCGATCCGTGGAACAGCGGGGTGCGGGGCGGCAATCAGGTGGCGCAGGGGCTCTGGGCCATGGCCACCGGCGGCGCCTTCGGCAGCGGCCCCGGGCAGGGCAGTCCGCAGGCAATCCCCGAGGGACACACGGACTTCGTGCTGGCGGCCATCGGCGAGGAACTGGGCCTCGTCGGCGTGCTCGTCGTCACCGCGCTCTACGGCCTGCTCGCCTGGCGCTGCCTGCGCGTGTCGCTGCGCGCGCCCGGCGACTACAGTGCGATGCTCGGCATCGGCGTCACGCTGGCGCTCGTGGTGCAGGCGCTCGTGATTGCCGCCGGCCTGCTCGGGCTGCTGCCGCTCACGGGCGTGGTCACGCCCTTCCTCAGCCATGGGCGGTCGTCGATGATCGCCAACTGCGTCGCGGTCGGCGTCGTGCTCGCGATTGCGAGGCGCCGCGGGCCCGTGCGCATGCCGCTGCGCCAGCCGGTGCGGGTGCTCGGGGGCGTGCTCGCGATGCTCGCCGTGCTGATTGCCGGCCGCGCGACGTGGATCCAGGTCGTTCAGGCCGACGAGATGGCCACGGCCGCGAGCCTCGGCGAGCAGGCCGATGGCGGGTACCGGTTCGAGTACAACCCGCGGCTGCTCGCGGCAGCGAGGACGATCGAGCGCGGCACGATCCGCGATCGGCATGGGCTCGTGCTTGCGACGAGCCGCGCCGCGGAGATGCACGACGTCGCCGCCGCCTATCGCGACGCCGGGCTGACCCCGGCCCGCACGTGCGACGCCGCGGCGCCGCGCTGCTACCCGCTCGGCGCCATCGGCTTCAGCGTGATTGGCGACTGGGCGCGGCAGACGAACTGGGCGGCGCGCAACTCGTCGTACCTCGAGCGCGACCTCGATGCCCGGCTGAAGGGGTTCGACGACCGGCAGCAGGTCGTCGAGGTCGTCCACCCGCGCACCGGCGCGTCAGGCCACGCCCTGCGGCGTGACTTCCGCGCGCTGCTGCCGCTCGTCCGGTACGGATCGGAGTCGGCGCGGACCGACGTGCGCGAACTGCTCGACCGCCCTCGCGATCTCCAGGCGTCGATCGACGCGCGGTTGCAGCGGCGCGTGGCGCGTGCGCTCGAAGGCGGCATCACGCGTGGCGCCCATGCCCGCGGCGCTGCCGTCGTGCTCGACGTCGAGACCGGCGAGGTGCTGGCATCGGTCAGCTACCCCTGGCCCAGCGAGATCGGGACCGACGCCAGGCAGGACGCACCGGGGGACGGCAGCGCCCGCGCGACCGAGGCCCTGCTCGACCGCGTCCGCTACGGCCTCTATCCGCCGGGATCGACCTTCAAGCTGCTCGTCGCCGCCGCGGTGCTGCGCAGCGCCCCTGAAATGCAGTCGCGCACGTTCGCCTGCCAGCGCCTGCCCGACGGCCGGGTCGGCAACTTCGTGCGCGGCTGGTCGCGTCCCGTCCGCGACGACGTCGAGGACGCGGCCCCGCATGGCGCCGTGGCCCTGCACCACGGGCTCGTCGTGTCGTGCAACGCCTACTTCGCGCAACTGGCGATGGCACTCGGGCCGCAGGCGATCGTCGAGTCGGCGGCGGCGTTTCAGATCGACGCGGCGCGCCCCTCGACGGCCGACGCGCTGCGCCACACGCTGCCGCACGCGGCGTACGGCCAGGCCGACGTGCTCGCCTCGCCGCTGAAGATGGCCCGCGTGGCGGCCGCCATTGCCGCCGGCGGCGCGGTGAGGCCGGTGTACTGGACCACCGATCCGCACGGGGGCGGCGGGCCCGACGCGCGATGGCTCGCGCGCGGCGACGCCGCACGCCTTGCGCGCGACATGCGCGAGGCCGTCACCCACGGCACCGGGCGCGTCGTCGCACGCAACGCCACGCCGATTGCCGGCAAGACGGGTACGGCGGAGGTGGACGGCAAGCCCTCGCACTCGTGGTTCGTCGGCTTCGCGCCGTACGGCGGCACGCGACCGATTGCCTTCGCGGTGATCGTCGAACACGCCGGCTACGGCGGCCGGAGTGCCGCGCCCATCGCGGGCGAGATCGTCGACGCCGCCCGCGAGCTGGGCCTGTTCCGCAGGTAGCACCGCCATGGACCTCACACGCATCACGTCATTCGGTCGCGACGTCCGCACGCGCCTCCGCACCTTCTTCGACACACCGCTCGACCGCGGGGCCACGCCGCTCGAAGTCGCGCAGGCGGTGCTCGACGACGTGGAGGCACGCGTCGAGCCCGTCGGTCGCGGCGCGCGCGCATTCCCGTTCACGTCGCTGCACGTGCGCGTCCTGGCACCCGGCGACGCCGCGGCCTGCGTCGAGGCCTGCTTCCACGGCTTCGACGCCCGCGTGCGCGAGCGGCTCGCCGAACTGCGCTGCGAGGCCCCCGCGTCGCTCGATGTGCAGCTCACGTGCCTCGACGGAGCGCCCGAGACATGGCCGGACGATCGCGTGTTCGACGTCACGTACACGCGGCAGCCCCCCGTCTCTCCGGAACCCGTGCCAGCGGCCGACGCGGAGCCGATGGCACCACGGCCCCTCACGCTCACCGTCGTGCGTGGTGCGGCGTCGGCGGAGTGCTACACCTTCACGGAGGGCACCGTGTCGATCGGCCGCAGCGCGGACCCGACCGATGCGTCGGGCCGCGTGCGGCGCAACCGCGTCGCGTTCGCGGACGCCGTGGACGGCGTCACGGAAACGGTCGGGAGGGCGCACGCCCGGCTGCGCTTCGATCCGGTGCGCGGCGAGTACCGCCTGTATGACGACGGCAGCAGCAACGGCACGGCGATCGTGCGCGACGGCGACGTGATCGTCGTGGCCCGGCGGGATCCGCGCGGCGTGCGCGTGCGATCGGGCGACGAGATCCAGGTCGGGCGGGCCGTGCTCAGGCTCGAGATCGGCTGACCTCAGCTCTCCACGAGTCGTGGACGGCGGATGCCGAGCCGCTTCATCTTCGAGTGGAGCGTCGTCGGCTTCAGGCCGAGCGCGCGCGCCGCGCCGGCGATGCCGCTCACGCGCCAGCCGCTCGTTTCGAGTGCGCGCAGGATCGCCCGCCGTTCGGCGTCGGCAAGCGTGGGCACACCGTGCGCCGCAACGGGCGTGGGAACCGGCGTGTCACCCGAGGGGGCCGATGATGGCGCCTGGCGCGCCGGACGCGGCGTCAGCGTGATGGCTTCGGGCCTGATGACCGACCCGTTCGTCAGCAACACCGCCCGTTCGACGACGTTCTGGAGTTCGCGGACGTTGCCCGGCCAGTCGAAGACCTGCAGGCGATCGAGTGCGGCCGGCGCGAAGCCCTCGATGGTCTTGCCCACCTGTGTGGCACAGCGCATCGCGAAGTACGTCGCCAGCAGCGGGATGTCGCTCCGGCGGTCGCGCAGCGGCGGCAGGTGCATCGGGAACACGCTGAGCCGGTAGTACAGATCCGGGCGGAACGTACCGTGCGCGAGCGAGTCGTCGAGGTCGGCGTTCGTGGCGGCGATGATGCGCACGTCCACGGTGGCGGTGCGCGTGCTGCCAATCCGTTCGAGCGTGCCGTCCTGCAGCACCCGCAGCAGCTTTGCCTGCGCCTCGAGTGGCAGTTCGCCGACCTCGTCGAGGAACAGCGTGCCGCGGTGGGCGAGCTCGAACTTGCCCGGGCGCGCCTGCACGGCGCCGGTGAACGCCCCGCGCTCGTGCCCGAAGAGTTCGCTCTCCACGAGCGATTCGGGCAGCGCCGCGCAGTTGACCGGAATGAACGGCCTGTCCCGCCTGGCACTCGCGTCGTGGATCGCGCGCGCGACGAGTTCCTTGCCCGTCCCGGTCTCGCCCGTCAGCAGCACCGTCGAGTCCGCCCGCGCGACGATGTCGATCTCGGCGCGGACGCGATCGAGCCTCGGGCTGGAGCCGATGAGCAGCTGCCGCGTCTCCCCGTGGGTGCCGCGCTGGCGCAGCGCTGTGACCTCCTCGGCGAGTTGGCGTCGCTGGTCGAGCGCCTCGCGCAGTTGCGCGCGGTCCTGTTCGCTGGCCTCGTAGAGTCGCGCGTTCTCGATCGTGATGGCGGCGATGGCGGCAAGCGCCTCGAGGCGGGCGAGGTCGGCCGCTTGCGGAGGTTGTCGTTCGGTGAACGTCGGCGAATCGATCGCGAGGATGCCGATCGGGCGACGGTCGTACACGAGGGGCACGAGCAGCACACTCTGCAGGCCGGACCCGTGCATGCGGCCCGGATCGAACCAGCCCGTCTCGTCGCTCACGGCGGGCACGAAGACCACTTCGCGGCGCGACAGGGCCTTGCCGACGAGGCCCTCGGTGTCCGGCACGCTGAAGTCCGCGTAGACGTCGGCCCCGGGCCCGTGGTAGACGCACACCTCGAGCTGCCGGCGTCGTGCATCGTGCAGGAGGATGAACGCCGCCGTGGCGTCGAACAGCGTGCGTGCGGCCGTCACCGTGGCGGCGCACCGCTGCTTGACGTCGAGCGGCTGCGTCAGCTGGCAGAGCGCCGTGAAGACGGCACGCTCGGCCGGACCGAGGTCGTCGAGTCGTCCGGTTGCGCCTTCGAGCGCGTACGTGAGCATCAGGCGCGCCTCCGGGGGGCGGTCCCCGAAGTGTAGCAACCCGGCGCGCACGCGGTCCTGCCAGCGCCCGCCCGTATGGCTCACCGGCTCGGCTCGGGCTCCGCGAGATGGCCGGCGAGCACCGTCAGCAGACGCGCGTACCGCTCGTCGGCCGTCGTGATGCGCTGGCGGTACTCGTCCTCCTTCATCTTCGCGGACTTCCACTTGCCGTCGCACGACAGGACGCTCCCGCCTTCGTGGATGATGTCGAAGGCCTGGCCGCGCCCTTCGAGCGCGATGCCGTCGGCATCGAGGTCCTGCACGAAGAACTTCGTGTCCTGCTGCGGCGTGGCCTGCAGGTCCATGTAGACGTCGCGGTACTCGCCGCGATCGAGGCGCCCCGCCACGAGATCGGCCGATGGGTGTGCGGCGCTCACGACAAGCAGCTGGCCGGGCAGCCGCAGCGCGGCGATGAAGCGCGTCGGGTCGTCGGGGTCACGCGCCGCGATCGCGTCGGCGTTGCGCGACTCCATCTGTTGCAGCAGCGTCTGCGTGGCGGCGCGCGACTTCCAGTCGTCGGCTCGCGCCCACGCCGGAGCAGCGAGCATGCCGAGACACAGCGATCCGGTCACGAGCAATCTCATGCGTGACGTCATGGTTGACCTCCAGGGAGCAGGTGAAGCCCGCCTTGTGAAGGGGCTTCACGGTTACCGTTGCCCCTTCTCAGCTCAAGAATCGTGCGCGACCGTCCCGTACCGGATTCCCGCGATTTCGTCGAAGTGACGCGATGGTGCACCGCGCCAGGTCGCCAGACTGACGACATGTCACGGATTCGACGAACAGGCTCTGCCGGTCCGCAATGCCTGTGCCCCGCCGAGTTTGCCCTCCCTCCTGCCGTCTGTTAGGGTCGGGACGTGCCGGTTCGGTGTCGGCCTGCACATGGGGTCCCCGCGGGAGGTGAACCACACGGCACATTTCACGGAGCGTCATGGAACACGAGCGATCACGGCTGCTTGTGGTGGCCAATCGGCTGCCGGTGAGCGTGCGGGCCCACCAGGACGGCGTGCGCGTGGGCCGCGCCAGTGGAGGGCTTGCCACCGGCCTGCGGAGCTGGCAGGAGCAGTCGTCGGCCGTGTGGGTCGGCTGGCCCGGCGATGTCAGCCGCATGACGCCCTCCCAGCGGGACGCCCTCGAGCTGAAGCTTGCCACCTCGAACCTCGTGCCCGTCCACCTCACCGCCGAGGAGATCGAGCGCTACTACGAAGGCTTCGCCAACCAGGTCCTGTGGCCGCTCTGCCACTACCTCGTCGATCACGTGCCCGTCGACGCGGCCGGCTGGAAGGCCTATCGCGACGCGAACGAGCGCTTTGCGCAGGTCGTCGTGGACACGTATCGCCCCGGCGATCTCATCTGGGTCCACGACTACCAGTTGATGCTGCTGCCCGCGCTGCTCCGTGAGCGGCTTCCCGACGCCCGCATCGGCTTCTTCCACCACATCCCGTTCCCGTCGTTCGAGGTGTTCCGCATCCTGCCGTGGCGCCGTGAGCTGCTCGACGGCCTGCTCGGCGCGGACCTCGTCGGCTTCCACACCTACGGGTACCAGCGGCACTTCCTCGGGTCGCTGCTGCACGTGGCCGGCATCGATGCCGAAGTGGACACGGTGCGCCTCGGCGACCGCACCGTGCGCGTGGGCGTGTTCCCGATGGGCATCGACGCGGCAGCGTTCGACACCCGCGCCCGCACGCCGCAGAACCACGACGACATCATCCGCCTGCGTGCTGACGGCGGCGACCGCCGCATCATGCTCGGCGTCGATCGGCTCGACTACACGAAGGGCATCCCGCGCCGGCTCCTCGCCTTCGAGCGGCTCCTGCAGCGGCGCCCCGACCTGCGCGACTCGGTGCGCTACGTGCAGCTCGCCGTGCCGTCGCGCGAGGGCGTCGATACATATCGCAGTTTCCGGCGGCACGTGAACGAACTCGTCGGCCGCATCAACGGCGCCGTGGCGACGCTCGCCTCGACGCCGGTGCACTACCTCCATCGCTCGGTGTCGCAGCGGGAACTCGTGGCGCTCTACGGCGCCGCCGACGTGATGCTCGTGACGCCGCTGCGCGACGGCATGAACCTGGTGGCCAAGGAGTTCGTCGCGTCGCGTCCCGACGAGGATGGCGTGCTCGTGCTCAGCGAGTTCGCCGGGGCCGCCGCCGAACTCGGCGACGCCGTCGTCGTGAACCCGTACGACGTGGACGACATGTCCGTGGCCATGGAGCGCGCGCTCGAGATGCCGCGCGACCAGCGCCAGGCCCGCATGCAGGCGATGCGGCGGCAGGTGTTCGGCCACGACGTCCATGCGTGGGCGGCGTCGTTCGTCGAGCAGTTGCAGGCGCAATCGGTGACCGACGCCGCCGCGCACGCGCCGGCACCGGCGCCCGACGATGGCGACGTCTTCGCGGCGGTTCGTGGACGGCCGCTGTGCCTCCTGCTCGACTACGACGGCACGCTGTCGCCGATCGCGCCGACGCCGGAGCTTGCCGCGCCCGACGCCGAACTCCTGACGCTGCTCGCCGATCTTGCCGGCCTCCCGCTCGTCGGCGTCCACATCGTCAGCGGCCGGTCGCGCGAGACGCTCGAGGACTGGCTCGGCTCGCTGCCGTTCGACCTCTGGGCCGAGCACGGCTTCTGGCATCGACCCGCCCGCACGCGCGGCGATACCGATCGCGGGTGGACGGCCGCGGCAACCCTTGCCGAGGACTGGTGGGTGAAGGTGTTGCCGATCCTCGAATCCTTCACGGCGAGCACGCCGGGTTCCCGGATCGAGACCAAGTCGGCGGCCCTCGCCTGGCACTACCGCCTGGCGGACGAGGCGTTCGGGGCGCGCCAGGCCCACGAGCTGCGCATGGTGCTCGCCGACGCGCTGAGCAACCAGCCGCTCGAGGTCATCGAAGGCAAGATGGTCGTCGAGGTCCGACGGTGGGGCGTCAGCAAGGCTGCCGCCGCGGTGTATGCGGCCGCCGACGTGTCGGCCGGCACAACGCTCGTCGCGATCGGCGACGACAGGACCGACGAGGATCTCTTCGAGGCGCTGCCGGCCGATGCGGTGACGGTGCGCGTGGGCGACG
Source organism: uncultured Luteitalea sp. (assembly GCA_934541105.1). GTDB lineage: Bacteria > Acidobacteriota > Vicinamibacteria > Vicinamibacterales > Vicinamibacteraceae > Luteitalea. The sequence goes on from CAKTDA010000005.1 coordinate 290,266, forward strand.
GTCCGACCGCGGCGCGCTTCCGGCTGCCCGATGTCGCCGCGGTGCGCACGCTGCTGCGCCGCCTTGCCAGCGTGCCGGCGGGAACCCGTCGGAACTGAAACGATCCGGGTACCATCTACTGATGCGACTCGCGCCCGAATCGGCCGACCTGCCCGATGTGCTCGCCTTCATGCAGGGGCTCTGGGCCGTGAGCCACCGATTGGAGCGCCTGTCGAAGCAGATGCGGAGCCGCAGCGGCATCACCGGTCCGCAGCGCCTGGTGCTGCGCCTCATCGGCCTCTTTCCCGGCATCTCGGCGGGCGACCTCGCAACGCTGCTGCACCTGCATCCGAGCACGCTCACGGGCATCCTGCGCCGGCTCGAAGATCAGCAGCTCGTCGCGCGGGGCTCTGCACCCGACGACAGGCGCCGCATCGTGCTGCGGCTGACGCCGCTCGGCGTGTCCACGAGCCACGACCCCGCGGGCACGCTCGAATCGGCCGTGGCGACGACGTTCGAGCGCTCCACGCCCGACCAGCGCATCGCCACCCGGAAGTTCCTCGAAGAACTCGCCGCCGTCCTCGACAGCGAACTCGAGGCACCCCGCACCTAGCCGACGCAGACGACCCGCCCGGCGCGGCGTGGCGGACGTGACAGACTTCGGCATGCACATGGACCGCCGGACCGCTCTCCGGATGCTCGCCGCGTCGAGCGTCATGCCGTGGCGCGCCGCGGCAGCCGTGGACGGCTCGGCGCGCATCGTCCTGCTGCCCGACATCCCCGATGCCGTTGGCCGTGCGGGCATGTTCGCCGGCGTCCATGACGGCGTGCTCCTTGCCGCGGGCGGTGCCAACTTCCCGGACCGCATGCCGTGGGAGGGCGGCACCAAGGTCTGGCACGACGAGGTCTACGCGCTGCGCAACGGCGGCACCGCGTGGCACGTCGTCGGCCGCCTGCCGTCGCGCAACGGGTATGGCGTGTCGGCGAGCACCGAGCGCGGCGTGCTGATCGTCGGGGGCAGCGACGCGTCGCGTCACCGTGCCGACGCCTGGGTGATGACGGCGGTCGGATCGACCGTGGCGTTCCGCGCGCTGCCGTCGCTGCCGCACAGTCTCGCGCAGATGACCGGCGCGCTCGTCGGTCGCACGCTCCATATCGTCGGCGGCATCGAGCGGCCGGACTCGACGAGCGCGTCGGCTGCGCACTACGCCATCGACACCGATGCGCTCGCGCGAGGGTGGCAGCCGTTGCCGCCACTGCCCGGAGGCGGGCGCATCCTGGCGACGTCGGCCGCGATCGATGGCGCCCTGTACGTGGTAGGCGGATGTACGCTGCACGCCGGGCCCGATGGCCGCGCCGCACGCACCTATCGTCCCGACGGCTGGCGCTATCGGGATGGGCGGTGGACGCCCATCGCCCCGCTGCCGATGCCCCTGGCTGCCTCCGCGTCGCCCGCGCCCGTCGTCGATGGCCGCCTCCTCGTGGTGGGCGGCGACGCCGGGAGGCATGTCGGGGTCTCGCCTGGCGCCCACCCCGGCTTCTCCCGACGCCTGCTTGCGTACGATCCCGTCAGCGATCGCTGGCATTCGAGCGGCGATCTGTCGCACGATGCGCCGGTGACTCTGCCGACGGCTCCGTGGTCCGGTGGGCATGCGCTCGTCAGCGGGGAAGTGCGACCCGGCGTGCGCACGCCACGCGTGCTCCTCGTGACATCGAGGGACTGACGTCGTGCTGCCATCGTCGTCCTCCACATCGAGTGCGCGCTACGCGTGGTTCGTCGTCGGCCTGCTGCTGCCCGTCGCGCTGCTGAACTATCTCGATCGCCAGATGCTGGCGTCAATGAAGTTCTCGGTGATGCAGGACGTGCCCGACATCGCGTCGGAGGCGAACTGGGGCAGCGTGCTCGCGCTCTTCAAGTGGGTCTACGCCGTCCTCAGCCCGATCGGCGGGTACCTGGCCGACAGGTTCAGTCGTCGCTACGTCATTGCCGGCAGCCTGCTTGTGTGGTCGTCGGTGACCTGGGCCACGGGCAACGTCGCGTCGTACGAGCAACTGCTCGTCACGCGCGCGCTGATGGGCGTCAGCGAGGCGTTCTACATCCCGGCGGCGCTCGCGCTCATTGCCGACGCGCACCCCGGGGGCACGCGATCGCGCGCCGTCGGCCTGCACCAGATGGGCATCTACGTCGGTGTGATCATCGGCGGCTTCGGCGGGTACGTCGCGGATTCGCCGACGCTCGGCTGGCGCTGGGCGTTCCACGCCTGCGGGCTCATCGGCGTGCTGTATGCCGTGCCGGTGTTCCTGCTGCTGCGCGACGTCCGCCGGAAGCCCGACGGCCACGACGGCGTCGCGGCGTCGGACGCGCACCGGGCCCTGTCGCCACGGCGCGCGTTCGGCGAGTTGCTGCGCAACCCGTCGTTCCTCCTGCTGGTGGCGTACTTCACGCTGCCGGCGCTCGCGGGCTGGATCGTCCGCGACTGGATGCCGGCGATCCTGAAGGACGAGTTCGGCATCGGGCAGGGGCTTGCCGGCGTGTCGGCCACGCTCTACTGGCAGGTCGCGGCCATCGTCGGCGCGGTGGCCGGCGGCTGGCTTGCCGATCGGTGGATGCGACGGAGCATCCGCGGACGGATCTACGTGAGTGCGATCGGCATGTCGCTGATCGTGCCGGCGATGTTCGGCGTCGGGTACGCGCCGCAGACCGGACTGCTGTGGGTCGCAGTGGCGTTCCTCGTGCTGTTCGGCCTCGGCTGGGGGTTCTTCGACGCGAACAACATGCCCATCCTCTGCCAGATCACGCGACCCGAGGTGCGCGCGACCGGGTATGGTGTGATGAACCTCGTCAGCATCAGCTGCGGTGGCCTCGCGGACTGGATCTTCGGCATCCTGCGCGACAACCAGGTGCCGCTCGTGTCGATCTTCGGCGTGTTCGCGAGCGTGGCCGTGCTCTCGGTGTTCGTGGTGCTGCTCATCCGCCCGCGGTACGCTGATGCCTGATCGGCCGGGGAGCGTCATGATCGGCAGGCGAGCGTCGATGTGAACATCGACGCCTACGAACACAGGCGACGAACAGGCAGGGCGGGCACAGGCGGCGTGTGGTCGGTCCGTATCGATTCGTGGGTGTCGACCTTCAGGTCGACACATGACATGACAGGAACATCCGTGATGACGCCGTGGCGGTCGATCGTCGTTGTGGCAGCACTCGTGCTCGCACCATCCGTGAGCGTACACGCGCAGGGTGCCGGCACCGCGCCCGGGACGGTGGACGTCTACACCGCCGGTGAAGGCGGCTATCACACGTTCAGGATCCCGTCGGTGATCGCGGCGGCCGACGGGTCGCTCCTGGCCTTTGCCGAAGCGCGCCGCGGCGGGGCTGGCGACAGCGGCGACATCGATCTCGTGCTCAAGCGAAGCCGGGACGGTGGCGCGACATGGTCCGCGCTGGCGGTCGTCGGCGACAACGGACCGAACACGTTCGGCAATCCCTGTCCCGTGCTCGACGCGCGAACGGGCACGCTGCTGCTGCTGACGACGCAGAACCTCGGCGTGGACCGCGAGAAGGACATCATTGCCGGGGCGAGCAAGGGCGGGCGCACGGTCTGGCTGATGCGGAGTACCGACCATGGCGCGACATGGTCCACGCCCGTCGAGATCACCGCCAGCACGAAGCGCGACGACTGGACGTGGTACGCCACGGGCCCCGGCATCGGCATCCAGATGCGCAACGGCCGGCTCGTGATCCCGGCCAACCACGCGGTCGCGGGCACCGGCGACCATCATGCGCATGTCCTGCTCAGCGACGATGGCGGAGGCACGTGGCGGATTGGCGGCACGTCGGACGCCGGCACGAACGAGAGCCAGGTCGTCGAGCTCGCCGACGGCCTGCTGCTGTTGAACATGCGCAACCACCCGCCGATGGCCGGTACGAGCTACCGCCGCGTGGCCACGAGCCGGGACGGTGGCGAGACGTGGTCGCCCGCACGCCTCGATCGGGCGCTGATCGAGCCGCCCGCCCAGGCCAGCATCATCCGGCTGACGCTGCCGGAATTGCAGGAACGCAAGCGGCTGCTCTTCAGCAACCCCGCCAGCGCGCGGCGCGAACGCATGACGGTGCGCGTCAGTTACGACGGCGGCGACACGTGGCCCGTCGCGCGCGTCGTGCACGAGGGGCCAGCCGCGTACTCGAGCCTCGTCGCGATGCCCGACGGCCGCATCGGCCTGCTGTACGAGCGCGGGACGAAGGCACCCTACGAGACGATCGTCTTCACGACGTTCACGCTCGAGTGGCTCACCCACGGAAAGGACCGCCCGGCCGCGCGCTGAGCGCCGCGGGCTGCACGCCATGTCGCACCCACTTGCCGGCATCCTGCCGGCCACGGTCACGCCACTCGACGACGCGGGGCGGTTCGCCCGTGCGCCGTTCGAACGACTGCTCGCACGCCTCTACGAGAAGGGCGTCCACGGCGTCTACGTCTGCGGCACGACGGGCGAGGGGCTGCTGCTCCCGCGTGCCGATCGCGAGGCCGTCACCGAGGCCGCGGTCGCGTGCACGCCGGCGGGACGGCACGTGATCGCGCACGTCGGTGCGGCGTCGATGGCCGAGACGCTGGCGCTCACCGAGCACGCGGCGCGCGTGGGCGCGCACGCCATCTCCAGCATGCCGCCGACGGTGGCGCCGTTCTCGTTTGCCGACGTCTTCCGCTACTACGAGACGCTGGCGACGCGCAGCGCAGTGCCGGTCGTCGTGTACTACCTGCCCGACGTTTCGCGCGCGGTGACAACCACCGAGCAGCTCGAGGCCATCTGCGCGCTACCGAACGTGTGCGGCGTGAAGTACACCGACTTCGATCTGTACCGGATGCAGGCCGTGCTCGGGCCGGGGCGGGTGGTCTACAACGGTCGCGACGAAGTGCTGGCGGCCGGCCTGCTCATGGGCGCAAGCGGCGGCATCGGCAGCTTCTACAACATTGCGCCGGAGCTGTTCGTCGCCATCCACTCGGCCGCGCGGGAGGGTCGGTGGGAGGCCGCGCGCGGGCTGCAGGTGCAGGCGAACACGCTCATCAGCCTCGTGCTGCGCTACCCGCTGTTCCCCGCGATCAAGCAGATCCTCGCGTGGACCGGCATCGACTGCGGCGCGTGCCTGCCCCCGCGGCCCGTCCTCGACGCCACGACGCAGCGCGTCCTGCAGGAGGAACTCGCGGCCGCGGGCTTCGACGGCCTCGTGCCGCACGCACGATAGGGCGCGCCCGGGGCGCGCGCCGCGTTACAGCTCGCCCTTCTTCAACTGATCGAGCAGGTAGTCCGTCGAGCGGACGGCAAGGGCCATGATCGTCAGCGTCGGGTTCTGCCAGGCGCTCGACGGGAAGCACGAGCCGTCCATGACGAACAGGTTGCGGACGTCGTGGGCCTGCAGGTACGGGTTGAGCACGGAGGCCTTGGGGTCGGTGCCCATCCGCGCGGCGCCGACCTCGTGGGCCTGGCCGCGCATCCCGTGCCGCTGCCGGATGTTCTTCGCGCCGATGCCCTCGAGCATCTCGGCGGCGCGCGTCGCCATGTCGCGCTGCATCGTGCGCTCGTTGTCGCCGGGATTGATGCGCAGCCGCACGACCGGGATGCCGTAGGCATCCACCATGTCCGGATCCACCTCGCACCGGTTCTCCGCGTACGGCAGGCACTCGCCGAAGCCGGCGAAGTTCACCGTCGAGGGCCGCGGGGCCGCGACCGCGCGCTTGTAGGCCTCGCCGATGCCGGGTGCGCCGAAGTCGAAGCCCGCGCTGACGTACGTGCTGAGGGCGTACCCGCGCAGGAAGCCGTCGGTCTTCGGGCCGCCGGGCAGGTTGCGGAACCGCGGCGTGAGCAGGCCGCACGGCCGGTTCGCGCCGGCCATCGTCGGCTGCCCGACCAGGTCGGGCACCTCGCCTGATGCGCCGGCATCGGAGAAATGCGTCATCAGGTACTTGCCGAGCACGCCGCTCGAGTTCGCAAGGCCGTTGGCATCCTGCCGCGTCGAGGAGTTGAACAGCATGCGCACCGACTCGAGCGTCTGCGCGCAGAGGGCCACGACCTTGCCGAAGACCTCGCGCGGCTGCCGCGTCTCGCGGTCGATGTAGAGCACGCCGCGCGCACGGTGCGTGGCCGGATCCATCAGCACCTTGTAGGCCATCGCGCCGGTCACGAGCGTGCAGCGGCCCGTGGCGACCGCGTCGGCGATCGTCGTGAACGCGGCGTTGAAGTACGAGTGCGTGACGCACCCGTGCTCGCAGGGCCCGCAGTAGTGGCACGGCTGCCGCCGCGTGCCGATCGCCCGCGTCAGGTTGGCCGTGCGGCCCTGCGTCACGGTGTAGCCGAACGCCTTGCGCACGCGCTGGCGCACCGCCACTTCGTCGCACGTCAGTCCCATGGCCGGCTGGAACCGGCCGTCGGGCAACTGCGGCAGCCCTTCGGCCATCGCAGAGACGCCGACGTAGTCCTCGACGAGGTCGTAGTACGGCGCGATGTCGGCGTACGCGATCGGCCAGTCGACGCCCGCGCCGTCGTGCGACGCCGCCTTGAAGTCGATGTCGCTGAGGCGCAGGCACGCCCGGCCCCAGATGTTGGTCCGGCCGCCCACGACGCGGGTCCGCACCCAGAGGAAGTCCGGCGTGGAGTCGTCGCGATACGGTTCGTCGACGTCGCTGGCGTACCAGTCGGCGTTCCACTCGCGCACGGCGTACGACTGGGACTGCCGCGGCCTCTCGTCTTCGAGCGGGCGCTTCGTGCGGCCGCGGTACGGCAACTGGTAGGCCTGGACGTGCTCCGTGTAGTCCCCGTCGGTCAGCGCGCGGCCCGCCTCGAGCACGGCCACGCGCAGGCCCGCCTCGGCAAGCCGCTTGGCGGCCCAACCGCCAGACGCCCCCGAACCGACGATGACGACATCGAAGTGCTGCCCGGCGGGATCGGTCTGCTGTGTCATGGCCCTGACGCTCACTGGTGGCCTTCGGCGTGCGTACACGCCGGAAAGTCGGTGAAGAAGACCGTCCCGGTGAACCCGAGCTCCTTCATGCCCGCTTCCGACGAGAAGTGCGCGCCGGCAATCCACGTCTTCAGCACGCGCACCGGCGAGTCGAGCGTGAGCCGCTGTGGCGCCGTCGGCGTCGATGGCGCAGGTGCGTCGAGCGGCGGAGGCGTTGCCGGCGGCACGTCGGGCACCGCCGCGGCGGCCTCCTCGAGCAGCGCATGCTGCTGCGCCGGTGCGATGTTCCGGAACGGCGCGCCGTGGCGGTCGCGCGCCACGGCGTCGAGCATCGCGAGCGCGTTCACGACAGGCCGCCGCACGGCCTCACGCTCGATCGCGAGCACGGCGTCGATGTAGGCCGGGCTGCCGCTTGCGACCGCGCCGGGCACGATGATGTCGGAGACGATCGTCAGCGTCGCGAACTGGTGCGCGTCGAAGAAGCGTGGTGAGGAGGGCTCGCTCGCGTCCGCGGTGGGTGCGTGCGGCCGCTGCGTGACGTGCGCGGCAAGCGGGTGCGCGTGGGCCGGTTCGCTGGCGGCAGCCGGCGTGCCGAGCGCGACACCAAGGCCGCCGGCAAGTCCCTGGAGCGCCGACCGGCGCGTCATGCGAGTGGCCGTGTGCGGAGTCGGGTCTGGGGCCGCCATGTGCGCAGTATAGGACTGCGCGCCGGTGGACGCACGTCAGGCGGCGCCCGCCGCGGATGCCCGCGACAGAATCCGCGCACGTGGCTCGTCGCTTGCGGCGAGCCGCTGCACGACGCCGCGCCCCGCGCCGCGGGCGCGAGCCGGCCGCCCGTGCTCTCGCTGCTGCTTGCCGCGTCGATGGCGGGACTCGTCGCGGCGGCCTGCGTGACGTGGCCTCAGGCTCGCGCGAGGCAGCGTGCCTTGCCGCGGCGCCAGCAGCGCCCGCACAACCCGCGACGCGCGAGGTGCTCCGCGTGTCGGAACGGGTCTGGCAGCGCGGCGCCGGCGCGCCTGACATGTGACGGCGGCTACGCGTCACCAGCCCGAATCCCGAATCCCGCCACCCGGCGCCTACACGATGGTCTCGCCGCGCTCGAGCATCGCGACGAGTGCCGCGATCTTTCGTGCGCGGCCGGCCGGCGTCTTCATGTTGTTCGTCCTGAAGGCAATCGCGAAGAGGTTCGGCTTGCTCAGCGTGGCAAATGTCGCACGTGCGCGCGGGCTGGCCTCGATGGCGCCGCGCAGGTCCTCCGGCACGGTGTCGGCCGACGCCGTGCGCATCGGCGCGTACGCGCGGTCCCACCGCCCGTCGGCCTTCGCGGCGTCCACCTGCCGCTGCCCGTGCGGCGTCATCCGTCCGGCGGCGACGAGCCGCGCGACATGCCCGCGATTGATCTGGCTCCAGAGGCCTTTCGGCCTCCGCGGCGTGTAGCGCTGGAGATAGGACTCGGCGTCGTAGCCGCGCCGGATGCCGTCGATCCACCCCCAGCAGAGTGCGACGTCGAGCGCCTCGGCCAGCGTGACCGACGCCACACCCGACGACGCCTTGTAGAGGCGGAGCCACAGCTCGGGTGCACGGTCGTGGTGGGATCGCATCCAGCGCTCGAGCGCCGCGCTCGAGCGGAACGTCCTGATGTCGTCGGGACCTGGTGCCGTTGCGCTCATCTGCGAGACGCCGATCATACGGCGCCTGGCCGTCAGATGTCGCCCGTGCGGCGCGTCGAGGGCATGATGGTGCCGTACGCCATGGCCGACGAGATCGCGAACGCTCGACCGCAGTTCCGGCCCACGCCGACGTCGCCGGGCACGCGGATGCCGCCGATGCTGCTCGCGCAGGTCGCGCAGCGCGTGCGCGTGTGGGCGGCGCTCTATGCGTTCGTCTTCTTCATGGTCGCGATCCTGCCGGTGCTCGTGCTGCCCGAGGAGCGCGCCCATTTCGTCTCGAGCGCCTGGCGCTGGGCGCCCCCGGTTGCCTCGATCGTCGTCGCGCTGTTCGTGACCGCCGTCATCTCGCGGCGATCGCTCGCGCCGGCGACGGTGCTCGTCCTCGGCCTGGCGTTTCAGGTCGCCGGCAGCTACGGCATTGCCGCGGCCGAGTATCTGTCGCCGTCGCCAACCGACCCCCGTCTGCCCCTCACGGGCCTCTCGTGGGTGGCGGTGTGGATGCTCAGCTTCACCATCACCGTCCCGAGCCCGCCTGCCTGGGCCCTCACCGCCGCGCTTGCATCGGCGAGCGCCGTGCCCGCGGTCGTGGCTCTCTCGACGTGGCGCGGCGCCATGCCGCCGATCGACGCCTTCCGCTTCGGTCTGCACATCCTCCTGCCGTACCTGCTGGTGGTGCTCGTTGCGTACGTCAGCGCGAGGATCGTGCATCGCCTCGGCACCGAACTGACGCGCGCGCTCGACCTCGGCGCCTACCGGCTCGTGGAGCGGCTCGCGCACGGCGGCATGGGCGAGGTGTGGCGCGCGCAGCATCGCCTGCTGGCCCGCCCGGCCGCGGTCAAGCTCATACGGCCCGAACTGCTCGAAGGCGCGAGTGGCGCCCGGCAGGCCGAGCTCCGCAGCCGTTTCGAACGCGAGGCGCAGACGATTGCGCAGCTGAAGTCGCCGCACACGATCGAGCTCTTCGACTACGGCGTCGCGGACGACGGCGCGTTCTACTACGTGATGGAACTGCTCGACGGGTTCGACCTCAAGGCCCTCGTCGATCGATCCGGTCCCGTGCCCGTGGAGCGCGCGGCGCACCTGCTCGTGCAGGTGTGCCACTCGCTGGCGGAGGCGCACGCCGCCGGTGTCGTCCACCGCGACATCACCCCGTCAAACGTCGTCGTGTGCCGCTACGGACGGGACGTGGACTTCGTGAAAGTGCTCGATTTCGGATTGGCCAAGCCGCCCGCTGCCCTGCTCGGCGACGATGGCGGCACGACGCGCGAGGGCGCGACGGCGGGCGGGACGCCGGCATTCATGTCGCCGGAGCAGGCGCTCGGCGCGCGGACGCTCGACGGGCGATCGGACATCTACGCGGTAGGGTGCCTCGCGTACTGGCTCGTCACCGGCCAGGTGGTGTTCCCGAACACGACGCCAGTGGCGACGCTCGTCGCGCACACGCAGACGCCGCCCGAGCCGCCCTCGCAACGGACCGAACTGCCGGTGCCTGCGTCGTTCGACGCGCTCGTGCTTGCGTGCATTGCGAAGTCTCCTGCCGACCGGCCGTCGTCGGCCGAGGAACTCGCCGAGCGGTTCGCGTCGCTGTCGGACGTGCCGCGCTGGAGCAGCGCACAGGCACGTGCATGGTGGGACCTGCATCGGCCCGGGGGGGAGAAAAGTCAGAAGTCAGAAGTAGGAAGTCAGAAGTGAAGTCAGAAGTGAAGTCAGAAGTGAAGTCAGAAGTGGGACGGCAGAAGATGCTCACGTGGCGCGGGGATGAGTCGATTCGTGGGCGTCGACGTTCACGTCGACGCTTGCATTTCACTATGGCCGTTCGAGCTTGTAGAGGTACCGGAGCAGGCCGACGTTGAGGAGCAGGCACGCGAGGCTCGCGAACGCGGCGGGCCAGACGACGGTGGAATCGCCCCCGAGGAACGCGTTCATCGTCGCCGTGAACAGCCAGAGCTGCAGGATCACGACGACGATCACGAACGCGAGCATCCCGTAGATGATCGTGCTGCGCTGCTCGCGGGTGAAGACGCGGCGCCGGGCGGCCATGTCAGGTGGTCCTCCAGTCGATGCCGACCGCATAGACGTCGTCGCCTCGGACGTCGAGGCGCACGCGCGGCAGCGGTCGCGGCGGGGGGCCCGCGACGACGTTGCCCGAGCGCAGGTCGAAGACGCCGTTGTGGCATGGGCAGAAGAGCGTGCCGTCTTCCATGCGCGGCGTCACGGCGCAGGCAAGGTGCGTGCATTTCTGGCCGTACGCGACGAGTTCCGATTCCGACAGCCGCACGAGCAGGCAGTTGTCGTGCTCGCCGGGGTAGTAGAACACCTGCGCGCCCCCGACTGGCAGCGCGCGCAGTGACGCGATGCGGGCTTCCGGCAGCGACTGCTTGTCGCGCAGCCACTGCTGCGCGGCAATCCAGAACTGGCCGGTGGTGAAGGCGCCGCTCGTGAGCACCATGAACTTCATGAAGTCGCGGCGCTCGACGTAGTGGTCGGCGGGCCAGTCGATGGGGAAGTCCTGCCGCCAGGCCGGCTGCTCCTCGGCAGGTCGGAAGTCGGGCGCCACGCTGAGGCGCTCGCCTTCATGTGCCGGTATCTCGAGGCGCGCGGCCGTACGCGCGCGAGGGTCGATCGTCTCTGTCATGGCTCCTCAGATCTCCACGTCGGCAAAGGGGTCGTTCGCGGCGCCCGCCGCCGGCGCGTCGGTCGCCGGAACGACCTTGAGCGACACGGCGCGTGGGCGCGACTGCTCGGACATCGCCGCGGTCACGTCCACCCATGGCGCCTGCGCGGAGAGCGCGCGCGGCGTCATCACGAACACCTTCGTCGTGATCACCTGATCGCCGAACTGGAACTGGTTGACCGGTGCCGATGCCGGCCGCAACTGCTCGATCTGTTCACGGGTGCCGAAATACAGCGCCTGGCTCGGACACACCGTCGCGCACATGGGCTTCTTGCCGACGCTCGATCGGTCGTAGCACATGTCGCACTTCATCATGATCTGGCGGTCCTCGTAGACCTCGGGCACGCCGAACGGGCAGGCCTGCACGCAGTTGCCGCAGGCGATGCAGCGCGGCTTGCGCGCCGTCTGCACGACGCCGTCCGCGGTGCGCTTGATGGCGTCGGCCGGGCACACCTCGGCGCACGTCGGCTGCTCGCAGTGCATGCAGACGATGGGCACGGTCTGGACGCTGTCGCCGCGGTTGACGTATTCGAGGTGGATCATCGACTCGCCGCGATGCGTGTCGCACTCGGTGCAGGCGTGCACGCACGCCTGGCAGCCGATGCAGCGGTTGTGGTCGATGAAGAAGTGCAGGTGTCCGGGTTTCACTGCTGCGGCTCCCGCGTGGAGGCGTACTCGGGTGGGCCGTCGGCCTTCCTGAGGCGCGCGGCGCACACCTTGTACTGGGGGATGCGGCTGATCGGGTCCTGCGCGGCCACGGTGAGCTGGTTGGCGCTCTTCGGGCCGGCCCAGTGGTACGGGATGAAGATCGTGTCCGGGCGAATCGTGCGCACGACGTGCGCGCGCAGCGTCATGGCCCCGCGCCGCGTCTCGGCGGTCACCCACTCGTCGTGGGTGATGCCGAGCTTCTCGGCGAGCCGCGGGTGCAACTCGATGTAGGGCTCGGGGATCTGCTTCACGAGCGGACCGATGCGCCGCGTCTGCGTGCCCGACAGGAACTGGCTGATCACGCGCCCCGTCGTCAGGTACAGCGGATAGTCCTCGTCGGCATCGTCGACGGGTGTGCGGTAGTCGGCGACGTTGAAGCGTGCGCGTCCATCCGGGAAGTAGAACCGTCCCTGTCCCTTCGCCACGGGGTTGTAGCTGCCCGGCTCGAACAGGCGGGGCGTGCCCGGGTGGTCCGGCGTCGGCTCGCCTGTCTGCGGGTCGTGGCTGTAGCAGGGCCAGAAGACGCCCTGTTGCGCCTCGATCTTCTCGTAGGTGACGCCCGAGTAGTCGGCGACGCCCCCGCGGCTCGCGACACGCAGTTCCTCGAGGATCGCGCGCGGGCCCTCGAAGGTGAACCCCTGCGGGCGGCCCAGCGCCCTGGCGATGTCCTGGACGATGCGCCAGTCCGGCTGCGCCTCGCCCGGGCACTCGACGGCCTTGTTGATCTTGATGATGCGGCCTTCGACCTGCGCGACGATGCCTTCGTCCTCTTCGTGGAGGCTGCCCGGCAGCACGATGTCGGCGTGCCACGCCGTGTCGTTCATGAAGAAGTCGATCGCGGCGTAGAACTCGAGCTTCTCGAGCGCGCGCGTGACGAACTGGTTGTCGGGCAGCGAGACCTTCGGGTTGAAGCAGATCGAGATCAGGCCCTTGATCTCGCCGGCGTCGATCTTGCGGAACAGCTCGTAGGCGTCCACGCCGGGCCCGGGCATGTCCTGCTCGTTCATGCCCCAGACGCCGGCGACGTATGCGCGATGCTCCGGGTTGCTGATGTCGCGCCAGCCCGGCAACTGGTCACACTTCTGGCCGTGCTCGCGCCCGCCCTGGCCGTTTGCCTGGCCGACGATCGTGCCGTAGCCGCTCCTGGGCGTGCCGATGCGTCCCGACGCGAGCACGAGGTTGATCGTGCCGAGCGCGTTCTGCACGCCGTTGGAGTGGTGCTCGATGCCGCGTGCGTGCAGGAAGAAGCTGCTGCGCGCGGTGCCCCACCATTCGGCCGCCTGCATCAGGGCGCGCTCGGGCACGCCGGTGACCTCCGACGTGCGCGCCAGCGTCCACTGCGCGCAGTACTCGGCGACCTGCTCGAAGCCTGTCGTCTCGTCCCTGATGAACGCGTGATCGAGCCAGTCGCGCTCGATCATCACCTGCAGCACGCCGGCAAACAGCGCGGCGTCGCGCCCGGGCTTGACGGGCAGGTAGAGGTCGCAGGTGCGCGCGATGGGCGTGATGCGCGGGTCCTGGATGATCACCCGTGCGCCCTGCTCGCGCGCCTGCCAGATGTAGTTGGTCGTGATGGGCGAGCACTCGGCGACGTTGGAGCCCGCGACCCAGATCACCTCGGTGCCGATCATGTCGGCCCACGGGCTGGTGGCGCGATCGATGCCGAACGCCTTCTTGTTGGCGGCGCCCGCGCTCACCATGCAGAGCCGGCCGTTGTAGTCGATGTAGGGCGTCCGCAGGCACATGCGCGCGAACTTGCCGAGCAGGTACGTCTTCTCGGTCGTCAGGCTGGCCCCGCCGAGCACGCCAATCGAGGCCGGCCCGTACTGCTGCTGCAGCCGCGCAATCTCGCTCGCCGTGCGGCCGATCGCGTCGGCATACGGCATCGGGCTGAAGCCGGTGGCCGACGACTCGTCGCGGCGCAGCGCCGTGAGCAACCGGTCGGGATGCGCGCCCTGCAGGTAGCGCTTGACGCCCTTGGGGCAGAGCATGCCGCGGTTGAACGGGAAGTCCTCCCACGGCTCGAAGCCGATGACGTCGTTGCCGCGCACCTTGAGCTGGATGCCGCATTGCTGGCCGCAGAAGCAGCAGTGCGTCTTCACGAGCCGGTCTGGTTCGACGCTCGTGGACAGGCGCACGCCGGACATCTGCGAGACGTGGGGGCCGTAGCCCTCGATGATCTTCAGTGGATTTGCAGGCAGCGTGGCCATTCAGAGTCCTTCCCGCGTGGCGGGCAGCGCCGCGGAGTCGCGCGTGTCGAGATGGGCGCGCCACAGCGCGCCCTGCGCGAGGCCGACGAGCGCGCGCTTGCAGCGCGGGCACAACTGCTGGTAGTGCGTGCCGTCGGGCAGTTCGTAGCGGAAGCCCAGCTCGCGCTCGACGACCTGGAGGTCGCGCACCATCATCGCCGGCGCGTAGGCCGTGCCGCACCGATGGCAGTGCGCCTGATCCCCCCGCGCACCGGCTTCCTTGTAGAAGCCCACGCCGAGCTGTGCCGGGCGCTGGAACACGTGGAAGAACTTGCCGAACGGCAGGTACAGCAGCGTGAAGATCACCGTCACCGCGTGCAGGATCGCCAGGAAGTCGTAGCCGTAGCCCTTCATCCAGGTGTAGCTCGCGGTGAGCATCAGGCCGGTGACGCTGATGGCAAACAGCAGCAGCAGCGGGAGGATGTCCTGCCCGAACTGCTGCGCCGCGGCGGCGCCGTGGTCCACCATGCGTCGCCGGAACGCGAGCATCACGCCCGCGATGACGAGCAGCGACGACCACACGAGGCCGTGGAAGGCGAGGAACGCGATGATCGACTCGATGCGGAAGTCCTGCACCGGCAGGCCGAAGACGTAGGCCCTGTACGACTCGAGATCGCCGGGCACCGTCTCGAAGTGGACCCAGCCCCACACGAGCGGGAACGTGATGGCGGCCGCGAGGATGCAGCCCCACATGATCAACAAGTGCGCGGCGCCGCGCAGCGACGCGCGACGGAAGATGAAGCGGTTTGCCGCGAACTCCACGAGCCCGCGCCGCCCGAGCTGCGCGAGATTCGGGGCCAGCCGGCCACGCATGGCGAACGCCTGCCAGCCGCGCCGCCAGTACATCCGCGTCGGCGGCCGGTTGAGCCACATCGCATACCGGTAGGTGATGCCGAAGGCCGCGAACAACGTCGCGAACGTGTAACCGACGAGTGCCGCGTCGAAGTTCTGCAGCCGGCGGGATCCGACGACGACCGCCGCGGCGGTGGCGAGCGTGACGAGCACGGCCCAGGCACCCGCCCGCGTGCGCTCGACACGCTGGCGCGCCGCGGGCGAGAGCGTGACGCGCGCGGCGGCGTCGCCGGGCTCGAACACGCGCCTGTTGGCGTACCACAGCGCCACGGCCGTCGCCGACAGCAACAGGAACCCCGGCCACACGACGCCGAGGCGATCGTGGAAGGCGCCGAGGAGGATCGGCGGAAAGAAGCCGCCGAGCCCGCCGAGTGCCCCGACGAGTCCGGTGACCGTGCCGACCTCGGTCGGGAAGCGCTCCGGCACCAGCTTGAAGACCGCGCCGTTGCCGAGCCCGAGCAGCGCCGCGCACGCGAGCGCGCCGACCGTGAACGGCACCATCGACGGCACCGCGAGCAGCAAGGCGAACACCGCCACGCCGGCAAACACCCACGACAGCACCTGGGCGCCGCCGATGCGGTCCGAGAGCCAGCCGCCGACGGGCCGCAGCAGCGTGGCGAGCACGACGAACCCCGCCGCGCGGAACCCCGCGTCGGCAGGCGACAACCCGAACTGCACGCGCAGGAGCGTGGGCAGGTAGATCGAGAAGGCGACAAAGCCGCCGAACGTGAGGAAGTAGAACGCGCCGAGCAGCCACGCCACCGGTTCGCGCCGCAGCACGCCGAACATCGCCTCGAACGACGAGGGGCGCACCGTGGACGGCGCGTTGCGTGCGAACGCGTAGAAGATGCCGGCCCAGGCGAGCAGCGCGACCCCGACCCCCTGGAACACGCGCTCCCAGCCGAACGACGCCGCGACGAGCGGCCCGCCGAACACGGCCGCCGACTGGCCCATCAGACCGAGGCCGTAGATGCCGAGCGCCGTGCCCTGTCGGGCCGGCGGCGTCCAGCGCGACACGAAGCCGACGCCAATCGAGAACGACGACCCCGCGAGACCGATGAAGAACGCCGACGCCACGAGCGTCGCGTAACTCGACGTGAACGTGACGATCCACGCGGCGACTGCCGACACCACGAGCAGGATCGTGAACATCGACCGGCCGCCGTACCGGTCGGTGAGGATGCCCATCGGCAGCCGCGCCAGCGAACCGAGGAGCACGGGCACGGCGACGAGCAGTGCCGTCTGCGTGGCCGTGAGGCCGTACAGGCTGCCGAACACGGAGGCGAGCCCGCCGACGAGCCCCCACGCCATGAAGCTCAGTGCGAACGAGATCGTCGCGAGCCCCAGTGCGCGTCTCGCGCTGGCATCCGATGCATCAGCCGTCCCTTGCGCCACTCGATGCCCTCCTCGGGCCTGCCCAGTCTTTTGCGATGGCGCGTCGATGTCAAGGAAGGGCTAGCCCAACCCCCGCTGCACCTTGGCCACGAGGCGATCGTTCTGCAGCACCGCGTGCACGACGCGCCCGTCCGCCGTGGCCCAGACGAGCGTTCGCGTCTGCGCACCCGGCATCTCCGAACGGTTCACCTCGCGATAGTGGGGGCCGAGCACCCGCACGAGCGCCGCCGCGCTCATGCCCTGATGGAGCTGCTCGAAGATGGCCGCGCTGAGGTCGCGCGCGGCCGTTGCGCCGCGGCCACGGCGCGCGAAGCGGGCGCCGATCCGGCTGATCAACGGCCGGCCGAGGCGGTACACCAGTGCCGCAGCTCCCGTGGCCACCGTGGCACCGAGCGCGTAGCGCCGTGCCGTCACAGGGCTTCGCCCTCGCACTCCGGGCAGCGGATCTCCAGGTACTCGAGGGCGCGGCGCACCGCGTGGACTGGCAGGTCCTCGACGCGCTCGGCCTCGTCGATCTCCACGATCTCGCCCCACTGATCGGCAACGACGAGCAGCGGGCGCGTGCTGCCGCCGATGGGCTCGGTGGTGACGATGCAGACGGCCGAGAGCGCAGCCGGATCGGGGACGGCCCGTCCGAGAGCCGCGGCGGCAGTCTCGGCCGGGTGGCCGGCGGTAGACAGCACCACGACGTTCCGGCGCTGCCAGTGCGTGTCGTAGCGGGCCGTGTCGCCCTGGACGGTGGTCACCGCGAAGTGCGGAACGAGGTCACCCTTCTGCATCGACCATCTCCGGGCCGCGCCGTCCGAGGAGCCGCCGACCGGCGCCTGCTCACCGCACGTCCACGCGCCCCGACATCGTCGGGTGCAGCGTGCAGACGTACGGCAGCGCTGCCGTACCGCTGGCGGTCCATCGCCACGTCTCGCCCGGCGCGATGGTGCCCGAGTCGAGCGCGCGTTCGGCCGATGTTACCGTATGCGGCACGAGATCGGCGTTGACCCACGCGATCGTGTCGCCGCGTTCGACGACGAGCGCGGCCGGGCTGAAGCGCATGGCCTCGATCTGCACGGTGTGCGTGCGCGGCGCGGGTCGGCACGAGGCGGCGACGACGAGGCCGAGGATCAGCACCATCGTCGCCACGACCGCATGCCGGCGCATCAGTGCGCCTTCCCCTGGGCCGCCTGCAGCCGCTTCGCGTGCTCGAGGTGCGCGACGAACGCCGGCCGCACCTTCACGAGGAGCGCCTTCAGTTCGGCGTTGCTTGCCGATGGGATCAGCTGCGTGTCGAGCGCGTCGATGACCTGCTGGTGATAGGCGACCTCGTGCGCCACGTACGCGCGGTCGAACGCGCCTCCCTTCAGCGTGCGCAGTGTGGCCAGGTGCTTGTCGCCTCCGGCCTTCAGCGCGCGGCTCGTGTCGTTCTCCTTCGGCGTGACCTTCAGCTTCGTCGCGAGATTCACGGCCGACGTGTTGACCGCGGTGTGGTCGGTGACCATCAGGGTGGCGAACTGTTTCACGGCGTCGCTGCCGGCCTGCGCAGCCGCCAGCTTGCCCGCATCGACATCCACCTGATTCGCCGTGACGACAATCGCCGCAATCTGCGCATCGTCGAGCGCCTGGGCTCCCGCCGTCATCGGCACGCACAGCAGCAGCCCGGCGAACACGCCGGTCCATGAGCGGATCATTGCAACACTCCCTCGTGCGGCATGCCGGGATGGCATACCGGTGCGCGTGCCGGACCTGATGGCCTCGGTCGCCCACACCCGTTGGAGGGCGCACGCTCGAAAAGGTGACGCCGTCCGCGGCGTGTCAGTCTCTGGCGGGATCGTCGTCGTCGGCGGCGACGGGTGCCGGCGTCGCGGCGTCGAGGATGTACAGGGCGGCGCTGATGCCTTCCTCGACGCGGCTGGCGTGCTGCTGGATGGTGCAGAGATGATCGAGCGCGTCGAGACCGTCGAGTGCCGACTGCAGTTCGCGGCGCATCGCATCGACCTGCGCGCGCGTCAACCGTACGTCGCGTGCAGCGTCGATCTTCGCGAACACCCCGGCGACGATGCGATCGCAGCGCGGGCGGTGGAACCGGAACGCATCGGGAGCGTCGGCGCCGGTGCGTTCGAGGAGGCGCTGGCGCAGCGTCGCGCGGCCGCGCGACAGCCGGGTCTTGACGACGTCCTCACTGACGTCGAGGCAGTCCGCAGTCTCGGCCGTGCTGAGTCCCTCGACCTCCCGCAGCATGAACACCTCGCGCATGCCGTCGGGCAGCGAGTCGATTGCCCATTCGAGCAGGAGCCGCAGTTCGGCGCTGAAGGCCTCTCGTTCCGGGTTCTCGGAAGGGTGTCGGGACATGAACGGCACCACGTTCGGATGATCCTCGTCGAAAGTGTCGTGGACGGGACGGCGCACGCGCGCGAGCGCCTCGTTGATGGCGATTCGCGTCAGCCATGTCGAGAACCGCGCCGTGTGGTGGAACTGGCGCAGGTGCGTGAACGCATTGACGAACGCCTGCTGCATCACGTCCTCGGCCTCGACCTCGTCGCGGACGATGCTGCGCGCGGCGCGGTAGATGCGCTCGTTGTAGCGGCGCATCAGGGGTTCGAAGGCGGCCGTGTGTCCGGCCAGTACCTGCTGGATCAGAAGGTCGTCGTCGGCGCCGGCGGGATCTGGCGCCGCAGGGTTCGGAATCGGTATCACGGGTGTCCTCGATCATTGGAGTCGGCACTGCCGAAAAGGTGACACGACCCTTCTACAGCGTACTCCCCACGCTCATCGATACAACCCGAGTTCCACGGCGCCATCCTCGAGCGTGGACCTCGCCAGCGCATCAGGTGGCGTGTGGCGGTGCGTCCGGGCGAGGTGCAGCGTGGCCCACGTGATCGCGAGCATGGTGACGGCGACCGCTGGCGAGCGCTGCTCGATGCCGGAGACTACGGCGGCGACGATGAGGGCGCCCGGCAGGGCGAGGACCGGCAGCGCCTTGGCGGCGTCGGTGACAGGCGCATCCTCCACGAGCGGCACCGTCTGCTGGCGGAGCACGACGGCTTCGACGAGGACCAGCGCGAGCATCGCGCCGACGATGGCATGTTGCAGCGCGCCGGCCCAGCCGAACAGCTGCGCATAGACCGGCAGGAGGCAGGCGATTGGCGCGCACGCCACGAGTGTGGCTCCGGCACTGACTCCGGTTTCGTAGGCAGTGCGGTTGCCCGTCCACGTCAGGGCGTGGACCCAGGCGGCCTGTGCGTCGGCGCCGCGCCGCCGCGCCGCCCGGGCGCCGCCAGCCACGCAGACGATCAGCAGCGCCTGCACCGACAGCAGCGTCAACGAGGCCTCGCCGAGACGGCTGCGCAGCGGCGGTTCCTCGAACAGCCCCACGGTGCCCGCGGCAAGGCCACCGGCGAGCCCCACCGCCAGCAGCAGGCGATGGGGCTGGCTGCGCAGCAGCGTGCGCCACGTGAAGCCGAAGCCTGCACGCGTTTCGGGTTGGGGCACCAGCGAGATGACGCGATCGACGGCCCGCACGAGCGCAGAGCGGCGCGTCGGCAGCAGCATCCCGCCCGGTGCGCGGAACCTGGCGTTCCACGCGGCGGCGACGATCGCGACGACGAGGAGGGCGGCAAGCGAGAGCGTCCCACGGCCCAGGGCGCCGTCGAGTGCCGGGGACACCTTCGCGTAGTGCTGCAACTGCCGGTCGTTGTCTACGCGGATCCGCACCGGCATGCCGGCGGTGAGGGGGAGTTCCGCCACCCGGTGTCCAGCGAGCGCTTCGAACGCGCCCGTCCATGTCACCGGCGGCAGCCACCGTGTCACGGGGTGCGGCGTGATCGGCTGTGCGAGCGTGGCCTCGACGTTCACGCGATGCGTCCGCGCGTCGATCACCGCGGGCGGCGACAGCTGCCGCGCCGTCCACGAGGGCAGCAGGAAGAAGGCCACGACCGCCGTCACGACGAGCACGCCCTGCATGGCCGCCGACACGCGGAGGAACAGGCGCGGCCCGAGCACGGCCCACGATGCCTCGCGCAGCGCGACGACCGCCACGAATCCCGTCGCGCCCGCGAGCACGCCGGCGACGAACTGCCACAGCGTCAGGGCCTGCACGAGCCCCCACGACGCCTCGAGCCGGCCCACCGACACGATGGGGTACACGAGCGAGGGCAGGCCGCTCAGCAGCACGGCGGCGCCAAGGCCGAAGAGACCGGTGGCCGCCCACCGTGCAGCGACGATCCGTGCGTAGGGCAGCGGCAGCACGCCGAGGAACGCCGCATCGCGCGCGTCGAGCGCAAGCCGGTCCCAGTGCACGAGCGCGACGAGCACCATCAGTACGAAGACCGCGCAGTGGAAGAGCAGGCGATCGTACAGGCCGCCGACCGCCGTGTCGCCCGGCATGGGCACAGGCGCGATGACGTACCGGGCGGCGATGAGGATCGTCACGAAGAGCCCGGGCGAGAGGAGCATCGCGACGACAACCGCCAGGGGCTTGCCCGCTCCCGAACCGCCCTCCGGCGACAGGAAGCCCCGCAGGAAATGCGCGATGAGGCGTCGCGTCGTACCGGTCGTCCTCATGCCCGCACCCGACGGACCACGTCGGTGATGTCACTCGCCGTGCGCTCCGGATCCTCGCGCAGCGCCAACTGTGCGAAGACGCGTTCGAGGGAGTCCTGCGACAGCATGGTCCGCAGGTCACCCGGCGTGCCGGAGGCGACGCACGCGCCTTCGTGCAGCACGAGCACGCGCGAGCAGACGCGCTCGACGGTGTCGAGCACGTGCGAACTGTAGAGGATGGCCTTGCCCCCGCGCGCGAGACTGGCGACGAGATGGCGGAGGACGAGCGCGGTCGTCACGTCGAGCCCGGACTCGGGCTCGTCGAGGACGAGCACGTCGGGGTCGTGCAGCAGGGCGGCAATCAGCAGCACCTTCTGCTTCATGCCCTTCGAGTACCCGCTGACGTCGAGTTCGGCCGCACCAGCCATGCCGAAGAGTTCCAGCAGTGACGGGATGGTCTCGCGGATCGCGTGTGCCGGCAGGCCCCGCAGTTGTGCGATCAGTTCGAGGTGTTCACGCCCAGAGAGGTAGCCATAGAGCGCGGGCTCTTCCGGGACATAGCCGAGGCGCTGGCGATAGCCGACGAGGTCGTCGGCGATGTCGCGGCCCCGGAAACGTACGGCGCCGCGGCTCGGGTCGAGCAGGCCGGTGACGATGCGGGCCGTGGTGCTCTTGCCCGATCCGTTGGCGCCGAGATACCCGACGACTTCGCCCGGCCCGACGCGGAACGACACGTCGCGCACCGCCGCGACACCGCCGTAGTGCTTCCAGACGTGCTGCACCTCGAGCATCGGCCTTCCTCACGCTGCCATGTGCCGTGTTCGACACCGGGGAGCATGTGCAGGTTCCGCTGCCGCACGCGGCGTGGCACCCGAGCGCGGCGGACCTCCGCGCTCGGTTCGACAGTCAGCCGTCAGGAGCGACGACGGCGCAGCCACGCCGCCGCCGGGCGGCCGAAGCGGTACGCGCAGGCGAGTCCGGCCCCGCCGAGCAGCAGCGTCACTGCGGGCTCGGGCACGGGTGTTGGCTCGGGATCGACAGGCGGCGCGTACGGCAGGTCTCCCGTGAAGGCGACGTTGTGGTACTCGCCGCCCCACGACGTGAACAGGTTGTCGACGATCACCTGCCCGTTGACGTTGCCGTTTGCGAGGTGCATGGTCGCCCAGGGCGCGAGGATGGAGCCGCGCCAGCCGAGCCCGTTCAACGTCAGCGACGTCAGCTCCTGGAAGTTCCAGAGCAGCTGGTTCGACATCGCGTTGTCCTGTGCGCCGTTGACGTTGATGCCCATGTGCTGCATTGCCAGCGCGTCGCCCGTCACGTTGAACAGCACCGTGGATGTCGTCGGCACGATGATGTTCACCGAGTGCAGCCCCGAGAGCATCGCCGTCGTCAGGTCGAACACGTTCAGTGCGCTGTCGCTGCCGGTGAGCGTCAGCCCGCCCCACTGCGCGTTCGCGGTGCCGTTCGACGCCAGGCCCGTGAGGCCCTGCGACAGGGCTTCCGCGTCGCTCAGCATGTTCACGATGTCGACAGGTGCGAGGCCGCCGGTGTGCATCGACGCGCCGGCCGTCGCGAAGCCGACCGATGTGACCGACGCGCTGCCGGCGTACGCGCTGCCCTTGACGATCGATCCGTTCGCGAGGGAGGCGACGCCGCCGACGACGAGATCGTAGCGGGCGGCATCGGGCGCGAGTGCGGCGCCGTTGCTGCCGTTGTCGCCGCTGCCGATCGCGAAGTTCTGGAATGTCGCGTTGCCGCCCACCGCCGTCCGGCCGCCTACGTCGGCCTTCAGGGTCATGTCGCCGCGAACGAGCACGTTGAACCCGCTCGCGAGTGTGATGTTGCCTGCCGTGGCAGCGGTTGCGGAGAGGAGGAGCGCGAGGATTGCGTACGAGACGTGCTTGATCAAGGGAAGACTTGCGGGAGCCATGGAGGCCGGATATCGACGTCAACAGGGTTCACGCAAGTGTCGTGCCTTCCCGCAATCCGCGACGGGCCTTGCAGAACGCCGGACTTCGCGGGGACGGATGGGGAAAACCCCACGACCCGTCCCCTGAATGAGTCACGTACGCCGTCCGGGCATGGCGGCCACGCGACACCCCGAGGCGTCTCAGGCGATGCCGAACGCCTTCTGCATCTGCTGTCGCACGAGTGTCAGGCGCTCGACGTTCCCGCCGCCGACCTCCGCCGTCGCCCACCCGGTGAACCCGATGTCGGCAATCGCCCGCCGCACCTGATCCCACGGCAGGTCGTCGTGCTCGCTCGTGATGTCCACCATCTTGCGGATGGCGCGGCTGTACCCCTTGACGTCGAGTTTCACGCAGCGTCGGCCGAACGTCCGGATCCACTCGCCGGGCTGCCCGAGACGCCAGTGGTTGCCGAGGTCGTAGTACATGCCGACCCACGGGCTGTCGAAGCTGTCCACGAACTGCACGAAGCGGTGCGCACCCTGCTCGGGGCCGCCCTCGTGGTCGTACATCATGCGGTTGCCGACGTTCTCGACGAGGATCATCTGCCCGAGCGCCGCCGCGAGCGGCAGCACCTTGCGCATCTCCTGCCGGGCGCGCTCCTCGATCTCCTGGGTCGGTCCGTCGCTCGCCTGGCCGACGACGAGCAGCACGCCGTTGCCGCCGGCGGCGTGCGAGACGCGGACGCAGTGTTCGAGGTTCGCGCGCGCCTGGTCGCGTTCGGCCTGCACGGCGCTCGTCAGCCGCTGCTTCCAGTGCGCGTGGTTGATCGCCCCGTGCACGAACACGCCGGTCTCCTGCACGGCCGCGCGCGCCTCTTCCGGCGTGAAGCTGCCGGCCTCGTCGAAGTCCACGCCGTCGAAGCCGGCTGCGGCCGCCATCCTCAGGCGCTCGGCGAGCGTCAGCGTGCGGCCGCCGTCCTCCTTGGCAATCATCCCCAGCTTTGTCGCGAGGAGCAGGGGCTTGCCGGCGGGCGGGCGGACGATGGGGCTGGCTGCGGG
Source organism: uncultured Luteitalea sp. (assembly GCA_934541105.1). Lineage (GTDB taxonomy): Bacteria > Acidobacteriota > Vicinamibacteria > Vicinamibacterales > Vicinamibacteraceae > Luteitalea. The sequence goes on from CAKTDA010000005.1 coordinate 314,246, forward strand.
TTGGGCCTGCGCGTGCGTCGTGGTGAGCGTCGAGGCACCGGCCGCAAGGGCGGCTGCGTGGAGGAATCGACGCCGGGAACTGGAGGGAGTGTGCGTGTCCATGCTGGCGGGGAGTGTGGTCCACGCCGCCGGCAGGGTCAAGCGAGCCGGCGGGCACTTGAGCACGGGGCGCATTCGAGGAACGCGCCCTGCCCAACCACGAGTCCCGAAGCCGCGCGCCCGTGTCCTCCCACGTCGCAGACGATCAGGACGTCACGCGCGTGGCGGTGAACTCCCGCGGCGGGGCATTGCCGCCGTCCCGCGTCGACGTGAACTTGATCTCGTTGCCGGAGACCTTGCCCTTGTAGAGCAGCTTCACCTCCTGCCCCTGAAAGCTGCGAACCACGTGGAAGGCGATGTCGTCGCCCCTGGCCGTGCCGTCCTTGATCTCGGCGTCGCTGCCGCCCGGCATGCCGGAGACCGTGCCCGTGAGCGTCTCGCCATCGACCTTGAACGTGAAAGTCTGCTCACGCGTCTGGCCTTCGCGGCCCGGGACCTGCGCGGTCCACTTGCCGGTGACGTCCGCTGCATGGATGGAGACGGACGCGACGACGACGACAACGGCCGTCGCGAGCATCGAGAGCATGTGCCGCATGGGTTACTCCTTGTTGGAGGTGGGAAACGCGCGGATTGTACTGCAGTCAGAGCCGGCGTGTGCCAACGCGGCGGATGGCACTCGTCGAGGCTCAGCCGACCGCGTGCCGGTGCGCGCCGCCGTACCTCGTGGACCGTCAGATTCGACTCACCGCCGTCGTCTGCCGTTGGTAGACTGCCTGCACCTTCACTCAGGAGCGATTGCCATGGCTGCACAGAATCCCGTCGGCTGGTTCGAACTGTACGTCCAGGACATGCCGCGCGCCCGCGCGTTCTACGAGACGGTGCTCGGCGTGACGCTGAGTCCGCTGCCGATGCCCGACCTGGAGATGGTCGCGTTCCCGATGGACATGGAGGCACCGGGCGCCTCGGGTGCCCTCGTGCGGATGCCGGGCGTGCCGTCGGGCGGCAGCACGATGGTGTACTTCTCGTGCGGCGACTGCGCGGTGGAAGGCGGGCGTGTCGTCGGTGCCGGCGGCAAGGTCCAGCGCGAGAAGATGTCGATTGGCGAGTACGGCTTCATCGTGCTCGCGGTGGACACCGAAGGCAACATGTTCGGGCTGCACTCGGAGCGGTAGGGGGCCGCGCAGGAACCAGCCGGATGGCGCGAGGGCCAATCACGCGCGAGGACGTGCACGGTGGCGGCGGGCCGATCACGGTGCGCCGGCGGAGTGCAGGCGACCTCGCGCCGCGCGGCCGCCACGTGACTCATCAGTTCGCGGCCCTCGCGTTCTATACGGCAGGCGTGTCGTCCATCGAGCAGCGCGGGCGTTGGCGGCTCGAGGCGGGCGACGTCTTCGTCGTGCCGCCGGGCGAGCCGCATCGTGCCCTCGAGGCCGACGGCGTCGAGTTCTGGGGCGTCGGGCTCTGCGTACCCTGCCTGCCAGCGCATGCCGCCTCGCACCTGTTGCCGCCGTTCGAGCGCGTGCGTGCCGGCGGCTCCGCCGTCGTCCGCATCCCCGAGCCGCGTCGCTCCTACCTCGCGCGCCTGTTCGAGGAACTGCAGGCGGCCGTGGGCGACGCCTCGGTGCCCGGATCGCTGCCCGTCCAGCACGGCCTGCTGACATTGATCGTGAACGAGGTCGAGCAGGCGGCCCGCGCAGAGGCCGTGGCACCGCAACCTCCCGGGCTTGCCGCCGAGGCGTTGGCGGTGATCGAGCGGCGCTGTCTCGGGCCGCTCTCGCTCGCCGACGTTGCGCATGTCGTGGGGCGATCCGGGGCATACGTGACCACCGCGGTCACGCGCGCAACGGGCCGCTCCGTCGGCGCCTGGATCACGGCGTTCCGCATGGCCGAGGCGCGGCGGCTGTTGCTGCACGCCGACATGCCCGTCGAGGACGTGGCGGCGCGCGTGGGGTATGCCGACGCGACGCACTTCATCCGCATGTTCCGTCGCGAGCACGGGGCCACGCCCGCTGTCTGGCGCGAGAAGGCCCGCCTGTCACGTCGTCGTCGATGACACCGCCCGCTCGATCGTCAGCGCGCGGTTGATCGAGGCCGCCGCCCGGGCGCCCGCTGCCGCCGCCAGCGTGGCCGACTGCATCGGGGTCGTCAGGTCGCCGGCCGCATGCACGCCCGCGATCGACGTCATCGCGTCGCCGTCCACCTGCACGTAGCCATCCTCGTCGAGTGACACGGCGAGCTGCGTGACGAGCCTGACCTGGTGCTGCCGCGGGTGCGCGAAGAGCACGCGACGCGCGACGGTCGTGCCGTCCGCGAGCCGGATGCCGGAGAGTTCACCGGCAGACGACCCGCGGTCGGCTTCATGCGCCGCGAGCGCCGCGATCGGCCGTTCCTCGATGGGCATTCCCGCAGCCGCCAACCGACGACGCGTGTCCTCCGGCACGGCAAACCGCCCGTCGGTGAACACCATCACGTCGTCGGTCCACGACCGCAGCAGCAGGGCCCACTCGACCGCCGCCGGGCGCGAGGCCAGGTATCCGAACGGGAGGTCGCGTACCTCCCACGCGTGGCAGTACGGGCACTGGAACACCGCGCGACCCCACAGCTCACGGAAGCCCGGCGTGTCCGGAACGCCGTCAACCATGCCCGTGGCGAGCAGCACGCGACGGGTACGGACGTGCCCCTCGTCAAGGGTCACGTCGAAGCCGTCAGCCGCCTGTCGCACGTCGTGTACCGCAGCGTCCCGGACCTCCACCGACACGTAGGGCGCGAGCTGTTCGCGCGCGATGCGCCGGAACTCGGCGGGCGGCGTGCCGTCGCGCGTCACGAAGCCGTGGATGCCCTGCGCTGCCGCGTTGCGCCTCGATCCGGCATCGCACAGCAGGACGCGCTTGCGCGCCCGCCCGAGCAGCAGTGCGGCCGCCAGTCCGGCTGGTCCACCCCCGATGATCACGACGTCGTATGCCATGGAACGACGATAGTCGTCGTGCCGGGCGAGCGACAGGGCGTGGCGTCGCGTGTGATCGGCGAATCTTTCGATCCGCCCCTGGTGACTGCCGCATCACGCCTCCCCGTGGAGAGCGTCACTCGTTGGTTGTCCTGCCCGCACGTGTCGGGTGGGCGTGAGCGTCGGGTCTGCTGCGGGCTTCTCGAGGCGCACGATGCCGGCACAGAGCCGCAGGCTGCGGAGCAGGTGCAGTTCGGCCAGTTGATCCGCACGCAGGCGCTCGTCGTGCCGCTTCACTTCCACGAACCTGAAATCGCAATACGTGTCACCCCGCTTGCGATACAGCAGGAGGTCGGGCACACCGTAGCGCGCGGCCTCGGCGTGCGCGGCCAGGATCGGCGCAAGCCGCCGTGTGCGCCGGAGGTACTTCAGCAGGGCGAGCAAGGCGTCGGCAGGCACGCTGCCCCAGTGTGTGTCGCCCACCCGCGCCGCGGCGCGGACGTCGGCCACGTGCGCGGCAAACTGCGCGACGGGCATGTCGATCGCGCGGGGATCGCGGCTGATGGCCGCGCCGACCATGTGCCAGAGCGAGGGGGGCAGCCGGCAGCCGTGGTACGTCGATCCGTCGGTGGCCGTCATGGTGAGCCGTCGCCACCGCCTCAGGACGGTCGTCTCCGGAATCCCGGGGTGCTCGGTGGCGCGCCGGCGGACCTTCCGGGAGACGCCGATGCGCAGTTCGAGGTCTCGCGTCGCAGTCGGTGAGCAGGTCGGCGAGGGCATGAGTCCATCCATCCATCGGCAACGTCCCGGTTCGCGTGAGCTTGTCATTCGCGACCAGTGCCGACGTCATTCCTGAATGGATGCGCCGTGCGCGCCGCGCCGCCGCCACCATCCCCGATGCCGCTCCAGCAGCACCCCACCCGCGACACACAGGGGCGACGTCACGATCTGGGCGATCTGTCGGGTGAGCAGCGGCAGTCCCTGCTCGACACGTTGCAGCGCCGCCAGGATCGCGATGACGGCCAGCGCTATCCCCAGCAGCCGCGCCGTACGCGTCGAGCCGCGACTCACGAGCGTAGCCACATAGCCGGCCGCCAGTGCCGCGAGGCCGAACGGCAGGAGCGTCGCGACGAGACCCGTCGGCGCCGTCAGCGGCGCGCCCTCGAAGGCACCATGCCACTGCAGCAGTTCGCGGTGGACGTAGTACCCCAGCACCATACCGACCGCACGACGCAGCAACACGCCGCCGACCCCGCCCACCACGCGCATCATCGCTGAAAGCGTACCCTCTGGCGTGCCGGGATCCTCCTCGGCACCGCACGGCCCGAGTCCTGGAACCGGCAGGGCGTGCTCGACGGCCGGCACGCCGGATCGCCGGGCGCTCGTGATTGCGGGTGACGATGCGGACGCGAAGGCGACGGTGACGCGCCTGCGTCAGAACTTGAACAGGTCGTCGAACGCCTTCTTCGCGCTCGACTCCGGTGTCGAGGCGGCCGTCGAACCGGTTTCGCGTTCCCACGACGCGCGCACGGCAAACAGCGTGCACTCGTTCGCCCGGTCCTTCGGGGTGATGCGTGCGGGGATCTTCTGGGCGCACTCGAACACCGCACCGGTGTCGAAGTGTGCGCACTGGATGCACGCATGGAGCGCCTGGCCGCACCTGGCGCACGTGCTCGCCGACAGGATGTCGGCATCGACGGGTGCGGCGCAGCGGGCGCACTTGACGACCTCGTGGAACCCCATCAGCTTCGGGTTCCGTGCGCCCTCCGACGAGAGCCGCTTCGACGATGGCGGCGGTCCGGGCGCCTGTGCAGGACGCCGGTCGCGATCCGGCTGGCGTGACCGGTCGCGATCGTCGTCCTGGTAGCCGTGCTGGCGGTACTTGCGCTCGGACATCCCGTGCTACGTGAGCGAGCGCCGCGCGAAGTCGAGGCACCGGCGGACCTCGGCAACCGGCGTGGACCCCGCGGGCACTTCGTATTCCATCTCGATGGTCGCGGGCATCGTGTACTTGTGCGTCCGCACCGACTGCAGGATGCGGGCAATCGGCGTGTCGCCCTCACCCCACGCGACGTTGGCGCCGCCGTTCTCCTTGGACTTGCGGTCCTTGAGGTGGAAGCTGCTGATGCGGCCGTGGAACTTCTCGAGGAACACGACCGGGTCGCCGCTGCCGGCCGCGACGTAGTGGCCGAAGTCCACGTTGGCGGTGTTGCCCTTCGAGAGCGCGAACGCCTCGTCGAACGCCGTCAGCGTGCCCTGCAGGTGCGTGTGGTACGAGACGTAGATCTTGCGCTGCAGGCCGTAGTCGCCAAGGCGCTTGAGCGCGGCGCTGTCGGTCGTGAGTTCGAGCGTCGTGTGCGTTGCGCCGAGCGCCTCGCTGACGTCGAACACGTACCGGAGTTCGTCGTCGGACATCGACGTGTTCAGCAACTTTGTCGCATAGATGCTCACGCCGGCATCGTCATAGAGCCTGCGCAGCGCCTTGAACCTGTCCATCGACTGCGAGAGCCGCCACGCCTTGAGATCGGCGGCGTACTTCTCGCGGGCCGCCACCTGCTCGGGCGTTGGCGGACGCCTGCCGCCTGGCCCGCCCGGTCCGCCGGGCCCGCCGGACGGACGCGGCATCGCCGGCGCACCGGCGTACGCCTCGATGGAGTTGCCCATCAACTCCACCGCGCTGATGCCGGACTCGAGCACGTAACGAAGGATGGCGTCGGCGCCCTGATCGGGCATGGCGCGATAGCTGTAGGTGATGACGCCGAGCTGGACGCCATTGATCGACGAGTCCGGTCGCGCAGCCTGCGCGAGGGCCATCGAACGGCCGCCGATAAACGCGGCGGGAACGGTGGCCATTGCAAGTCTGCCGAACTCCCGGCGGGTGACACTCACGCGAAGCCTCCTGCGAGTCGAGAGGCGGCCATTCTACCCGCAGCGTAGAATGCGCGCCATGGTGCGTCAGGACCGCCCTCCCGGGCATCGTCGATCACTTGCGTGCATCGGGGCGTGCTCGGCGCTGCTGCTCCTCGCGCCGGCGGCCCCCGCGCAGGCGCAAGCCGTTGGTGCCGCGCTGCCGCCGTGGACGGCCGGGACGCTCGACATCCACATCATCAACACGGGGCGCGGTGATGCGGCGCTGCTGGTCCTGCCAGACGGCACGACGCTGCAGTTCGATGCGGGCGACGGCGGCTTTCCGGCCGGCTCACCGCGTGGTGTCGCCAACGTGCCCGACACGACACGCCCGCCCGGGGAGTGGATTGCCCGGTACGTCACGCGCGTGCTGGCGCCGTTCCGCACGCCGGGCATCGACTACGCGCTCGTGTCGCACATGCACGACGACCACATGGGCGCCATCACGGAACTGGCCCGGCACGTGCCGATCCGGACGCTCATCGATCGCGGCTGGCCAGACTACACCGCCGGCGACGGCCCCGCGCCCGCCGGCATCGACGACTACATCGCGTTTGCGCGCGCAAGCCCCGCGCGCATGGAACGGTTCGAGGCGGGGCGCTCCGATCAGATCACCCTGCTTCGTGCACCAGCCGACCATCCCGCGTTCGTCGTCCGCAACCTGGCGGTGAACGGTCAGGTATGGACGGGCGCCGGCGACGCGACGCGCAGCCGCTTTCCCGAGAACTGGTCGGCGCTGCCCCCGACGCACCGTCCGACGGAGAACCAGTCGAGCCTCGGCATCCGCGTCAGCTACGGCCGGTTCGATTTCTACACGGGCGGCGACATCCCGGGACGTCCCCGGCCTGGCTCGCCCGAGTGGCACGACGTCGAGACGGCCGTCGCGCAGGCCGTCGGGCCCGTGGAGGTCGCCGCGGCGAACCATCACGGCAACCGCGATTCCACCAACGCCTACTTCGTGTCGGCGCTGCAGCCGCGGCTGTGGCTCCTCCAGGTGTGGTCATCGGATCACCCGGCGCACGACGTGCTCGATCGCATGTTGTCGCGCGAGCTCTACCCGGGGGATCGCGACGTGCTGGCCACGAACATGTCGGATGCCAACCGCCTCGTCATCGGGCCCATGCTCGATCGCCTGCTCAGCGCGCGCGGCCACATCGTCATCCGCGTGGAGCCTGGCGGTGCGGCCTACCGGGCCATCATCCTGGACGACACCGACGAGTCGATGCGCGTGACCGCGGTGCACGGGCCGTTCACGTCACGATGACGCACCCACCCACGCGAGGGCGACCATCCACAGCAGTTGCAGCGGCAGGCGCCAGATCAACGGCGTGGCCGGCTGCCCGGCAATCGTGAACGTCTCGCGCGCGGCACGGACGTTGGCCGGGAACATCGCGACGAGCAGGGCGACGAGGGCGAATGCCGCCGCCGTGCGCGTCGACGGGAGCAGCAGGCCGACGGCGCCGAGCAACTCGAGGATGCCGGTCACGGTCACGAGGAGGGCCGGGGCCGGCAGGCTTGCGGGTACCATTCGGACCAGATCGGGCCGCACGCGCGGATGGAAGTGCGACATCGCCGTGAACGCGAACATCGCCGCCAGCCCGATTCGCAGGGCCGCGACCCACGAGTCGCCGGCCGGCCAGACGCCGAGGCCCGCCGCAAGCCGGCCGATCAGCGTGACGACGATCATCACAATCAGCGGTGCCATCGAGGACTCCCTTCATGCCGTGTACGTTCCGTCGTTGTTTCGTTGCCGCCCTGGTGCTTGCCGTCGTGCCGACGATGGCATGGACCCAGGCTCCGCCGCGTCCGGACCCGGGCACGCTGAACCCGGCGACGTCCGGTGGATTCTCGCCACGCGAGACGCCGCTCACGCTCGGCGCCGCGGGCTACGCCAAGATCCTCTGCTCGGCCATCTTCGTGTCGGGACGTGACGAGGCCGAAGCCCGGCGCAACAGCGCGTTCTTCCTCACGCCCGAAGCGGATCGCGCGCACGTCACGACCGTCGTCGATCGCACGCGCAGGATGGTCCACGCCACCGTGCGCGGCCTCGTGACGCGTTCGGCCGGCTTCTACGGCGACCAGGGCTGCGTCATCCATCCCGAGGGCACCGACTCGGTGTTCTTCACGCCGACGCCGGTGAAGACCACGCTGCCCGACGCGTCGAGCCAACCCTGGCCGATGGGCGATGGCGCCGTCAACGCGCCATGGCCGGCCGGGGTGGACAGGACGGCCATCGACAGGGCCGTGGACGTGGCCTTCTCCGACGCCGAGGCGTTGACCGCCGGCATGCTCGTCCTGCACAAGGGCCGCATCCTCGCCGAGCGGTATGCACTCGGCGCGACGGCCGACACCCAGCTCGAAAGCTGGTCGATGGGCAAGAGCCTCACGGCCGCGCTCGTGGGCCGGCTGATCGAGCAGGGCGCCCTCGCACTCGATGCCCCTGCGCCCATTGCGGCGTGGCAGGCGGCCGACGATCCACGGCGAGCCATCACGGTTCGGCACCTGTTGCAGATGAGCAGCGGCCTGCACTGCACCTCACCCGGCGATCCGGACTTCGCGCCCGACCGCGACGGCTACCCGCCGCACGTCCTGATCTACACGGGCGCGGTGGACGTCTTCCGCTTCGCGACGAGCCGGCCGCAGCAGTTCGCGCCGGGCACCGAGGGGCGCTACCGCAACTGCGATCCGATCACGCTCGGGGCGCTCGTGCGGCAGGCCGTCGAGGCGCGCGGCGAGGACTACCTGACATGGCCGCAGCGCGCGTTGTTCGACCGCATCGGAATCCGCCGGCAGGTGCTCGAGACCGACGCGTACGGCAACTTCGTGCTGAGCGGCTTCGACTACGGCACGGTGCGCAACTGGGCACGCCTCGGGCTGTTGTTCGCGCAGGACGGCGTGTGGCAGGGCACGCGGTTGCTGCCCGAAGGGTTTGCCCGCTTCGTCGGCACGGCGGCGCCTGGCTGGGCCACGCCTCGCTACGGCGGCATGTTCTGGGTGAACGGCACGCGCGAACTCGACGCACCGCCCGATGCGTACTGGATGGCCGGCGCCGGCGGCCAGCGCGTGATCATCATCCCGTCGCGCGATCTCGTCATCGTCCGCCTCGGCCACATGCGCGGCGACACCATCGGCATGCGCCTGCTCGACACGTCGGTGCGCGGCATCGTGGATGCCGTGCCCGAGGCGAGATAGCGAGCCTACGCGACGGCGAACAACGTCAGGGCAAAGCGCGCCTCCTCGTCGACCCATTGATCACGGCACTCGAAGCCGGCGGGCTCGACGAGGCGCGCGATGCCGTCGCGCTCGTACTTGTACGAGCTCTCGGTCCAGATCGTCTCGCCGGCCTCGAGGCGGATCCGCAGGTCGGCGGTGGGGATGCGGACATCCTGCGCGACGAGGCTCACGAGATGCATCTCGACGCGTGAGGCCGCGGCGTTCCACACCGCGCGGTGTGCGAACCGCGCGAGGGCGAAGTCCGCACCGAGTTGCGAGTTGATGCGGAGCAGGAGGTTCTTGTCGAAGGCGGCGGTCAGGCCGAGCGGGTCGTCGTAGGCGAGCAGCAGGTCGCGCTCCGGCTTCACGAGGTCCACGCCGAGCAGCAGCGCGTCGCCAGGGTCGAGCGCCGCGCGTATCTCGCGGAGGAACGCGCCGGCACCCCGCGGATCGAAGTTGCCGATGTTCGAACCGAGGAACGCCACGAGCGTCGGCTGCTTCTGGCGTCCACGCAGGGCCCGCAGACCTTCTTCGTAGGTGGCCTTGTGACTCGTGACGAGCAGGTCGAGGCCCTCGATGGCCGTGAGCGCGTGCGTCGCATGGACGAGTGCCGACCCCGACAGGTCGATCAGGTGGGCATGCAGGCCGGCAACGCCGGCATGCGACAGCAGGGTCGCGAGCTTCTCGCCGTTGCCGCTGCCGAGTTCGACGACGCGGCCGCCCCGGCCGAGCGCGTGTCCAATCGTCGGCGCGTGCCGGCGGAGCAGGCCCAGTTCCGCACGCGTGATGCGGTACCAGGGGAGCTGGCAGATCGCATCGAACAGCGCCGAGCCGAGTGCGTCGTAGAGGAACCGCGACGGCAGTTGCCGCGGCACCTGCTGCAGCGAGGCGCCGACCTCGCGCGCAAGCTCCGCCGCCGGATCGACCGCCGTCGTCATCGGCCACCCGCCCCGTCCACGCAGCGGAACGTCGCATAGACGTACGGATACGTCGGGCGGAACCAGTTGCGGTAGCTGCGGCGGAGGAGTTCGACGGCCGTCGCGGGCGAGGCCCCCTTCATGACGTAGTGCTGCCCGTCGAAGAAGTCCGCCGAGTATTCGGGGTACGTCGGAATCGGCGTGAACCCCTGGAACGGGCCGAATTCGGTGGAGGTCCACTCCCAGCCGTTGCCCATGAGGTCGTGGATGCCCCACGCGCTGCGCCCGGCGGGATGCCGTCCGACGGCGACGGGGTGCCACGACACGAAGTCGAAGGTCCCGTGCGACGCATCGGGCGGCGCGTCGCCCCAGGGATACTGGCGCTCTACGCCGGACGGATCACCGAAGGCCGCGCGATGGTACTCGGCCTCGGTCGGCAGCCGGAGGCCCTTCCAGCGCGCGTAGGCCGACGCCTCCGCCTGGCTGACATACGCGGGCCACGACGGCGGCAGGTCCACTTCGTCGAACATGCCGCGCCAGTTCCACTTGCCGTCGCGCCGCACCCAGAACCGGGGGTGCTCGACGCCAGCGCTGCGCACCCACTCGAATGCCGCAGGCGTCCAGAGCGCCGCGTTCGCGTAACCACCGGCTTCCACGAAATCCATGAACTGCGCGTTGGTGACGTCGTGGACGCCAATCGCAAACGCCGGCACGTCGACGACGTGCGACGGGAACTCGTTGTCCCAGCCGAACGGGATCCCGCCGCGGGGCGCCCCGAGCGTCGCCCGGCCCGCCGGCACGTCAACCATGGTCGGCTCGCCGGTGCCGGCTCCCGTTTGTTCGTGGGTGTCGACCTTCTTGTCGACTCGCCGCTCGTCGACACCGCCCGGTGCGATCTTCTGCTCCAGCGGCAACTGGTGCCACATGTAGAGCATCGTCTCCTGGTGCATCGCCTCGTGCTCGAGGATCGTGTACACGGCGAGGGCGTCGGCGAGCAGCGGATACCCGGCCTCACCGATGGGCGCCTCGTCGATGGCCGCGAGCACCCGCGCATCGCATGCATCGGCAAACTGCGTGACCTCGTCGCGCGACGGCCATTCGGGGCGGCTGCTGCGGCGTGCCGACGACTCGTCCTCGGGGTCGATGCCGCGCGCGAAGAGCCGTTCGAGCCGCTCGTCCACGCCCGTCCGGCCGAGCCCACGCTTGACGAGCGTGTTCAGGCTGAAGGCCGGCAGGTGCCCTTCGTAGAACACGATCGGGTGACGGAGCGAGATGGGCCGATCGTGATACGCCTCCGGCCGGACGATGTCGAAGAGCTCGCGTGAGCGCTGACGATTGCGCCGGTACCAGTCGGCAAAGGCCGCCCGGTCCATGGTCGTGTCGATCGTGGTCATCGTTCGGGCATCGAATCACGGCTCGGCCGTCGGCTCAAGCACGTCAGTGGACGACGACGCGCCACGGCTCACTTCGGGCGCGGTTCGAGTTCCATCTGCATCCGGGGATAGTGGCCGGCGCGGGCCTCACGCACCGCTTCGACCAGTGCGCGCGCCGCACCGCGGACCTCGCGCTGAACCGCGACGTCCCTGTCGAGTGCCTCGTGGCTCGTGGCGTACGGTTCGTAGTAGCCGATGTAGCGATCGAGGCCACCCTGCGCGATCGCGGGCAGCAGCTTCATGTCGGTGAGCCAGTCGGTCAAGGAGCGACGAAGCGTCTCGGCGCCGACCGCGTCGCCGTGGACGACGACTGCAAAGAGGCGTCCGGCGAGGTGCCTGGGGTAGTGCCACCCCTGCAGTTCGAGCGCCTTGGCCTGCTCGACCCCCTTGCCGTGCGTCGTCGTCGGGTCCGGATTGCCGCCGTCGGCGCAGACGAGGCGATCCATCATCGCCTTCAGCACGGTCGGCGCCTGGTACCAGTAGACCGGTGAGACGATGAGCACCCCGTGGGCCGCCACCCAGCGCGGATAGAGTTCGTTCATCCAGTCGTTCACCTGGCCCATCGCGTGATTGGGGTAGCAGGAACAGGGCCAGTGACAGAGCGGCATCGCGGTGGAGACGCAGGCCTTGCAGGGCAGGATCTGCCTCCCGTACTCCGCGGTGAGCAGGCCGAGATCGAGCAGATCGCACGTGAGCCCCTCGCGCTCGATCTCCTCGCGGGCCTGCGAGGCGAGGCGGAACGTCTTGGACATCTCACCGGGGCACGTCTGGTCGTGGCGGGCCCCGCCGCAGACGAGGAGCACCCGGCCCGGCGTGGAGGGATCCTGCCGCTCGCGCTCGGCCTGGCCGATCCGCTCCCTGGTCTCGAGCCACTCGACGGGCAGTTCGTGGTCGGGATCGGCAAAGCCAGCCCCGGCCTTCCGCGTCCGTGGGCTCTTGCGATAGCCGTCGTAGGCCTGCCACGCAACCTCGATGACGTCGGCGAGCTGCCGTTCGACCTGCGCGAAGGCCGGATCGGCGAAGCGTTCACGCAGCCGGCGCGCGAAGTCCTCGCGCGACAGCTTGACGTCACCCTGGCCCTTCCGCACCTCGACGGCCATGCCGTGCCAGACATGCCAATCGCGTGCCGGGATGCGCACGCGGTACGCGCCGAACGGTAGAATCGGCCGATGCTGACGCGGCTGCGAGTGAAGAACCTCAAGGCGTGGGACGACACGCTGTGGGCCGACGGTGTCGCGTTGTCGGACATCACGCTGCTGCTCGGTCCGAACTCCGCCGGCAAGACCTCGCTGCTGCAGGTGCCGCTCGTGCTCAAGCAGACGTTCGAGAGCCCCGACCGTCTCCTGCACCTGAACCTTGGCGGGCAGAGCTCGGATCTCGTCGATCTCGGCAGCTACGCGTCGCTCGTCCACGAACGCGACCGCACGCGAGAACTCGGCATCGGCTTCAGTGCGACAGCGCCGGACGCGACCGCGCCGATCGGATATGCCGCGACGTTCACGGCGCTGAACGGCGCGCCCGTCGTCAAGCACCTCGAGCTCAGCGAGGGCGGCGTCGCCTACTCGGTGACGCGCCAGTCGAAGGGCGGCTACCGGATCGTCGCGCCCGGGTACGACGCGCGCGCCGGCCGCGGCCGCATCGACGCGCGACGGTCGTTCCAGCCCGAACGGGCGCTCGCGTTCTCGCAGGAGGCGCTCGCGGCCGTCGGCGGGACGGCGGCGGCCATCCAGGACCTGTCGCTGCGGCTGCGCCAGGCCATCGACGCCGTCGCGTACCTCGGACCGCTGCGTGAGCCACCCGAGCGCACGTACCTGTGGAGCGGCGTCGAGCCTCGCGACATCGGCAAGCGCGGCGAGAAGGCCGTCCACGCGCTGCTCGCGAGCGACAACACCACCGTCCGGCAGCGTCACGACGCGGAAGGCGGACGGCAGTGGCTGGTGGGGAAGGTGTCGGAGTGGCTGGCACGGCTCGGCGTGGCCGATGAACTCGTGCTCGAGCGCCAGGGCCGTTCGCGCCACTACGAACTCGTCGTCGTGCGCGGCCGCCAGCGCGCCAACCTGATGGACGTCGGCTTCGGCGTGTCGCAGGTGCTGCCGATGATCGTGCTGGCGCACATCGTGCCCCGTGGATCGACGATCGTCGCCGAGCAGCCGGAACTGCACCTGCACCCGCGCGCGCAGGTCGGCCTCGCCGAGCTGATGGCCGAGGTGTCGCGTGAGCGCCGCGTGCAGTTCCTCGTCGAGACGCACTCGGAGCACCTCTTCCGGCGCCTCCAGACGCTGCTGGCGCACGAGCAGCTGCTGCCCTCGCAGTGCGCCCTCTACTTCGTGGAGGGTGGGGCCGGTGCCCCGGCACGCCTGCAGCCGCTCGAGGTGGACGAGTACGGCCGCGTGTCCAACTGGCCTGCGCAGTTCTTCGGCGATGCCATCGGCGAGACCGAGCGCCAGACGCGGCGCATGCTGGAGCGCGTGACGCGGAAGCGATCGGTGACGGGTGCCTGACTGCGTCGTGGACACCAACGTCCTGCTCGTGGCGAGCGCCGCCGAGCCGTCCTCACCGTTCGGCGACACGCACGTGCCCGCCGCCGAGCAGCACGTGGTGTTCGAGTGGCTCGCGGCGTTCCGTCGCGATCCGCACCGCCGCCTCGTCCTGGACGAGGCATGGCGGATCTACGAGGAGTACAGGAACCGGCTGACCGACCAGGACTTCGGCCTGCTCGCCATCCACGAGAAGCTGCAGGCCGCGCGCTTCGTGCCGGTCGCGTACGACGAGGCCGGCTACGCCATCCTGCCCGACGCGCTCCAGGCCTGCGATCCCTCGGACCGCAAGTTCGTCGCCGCGACGCTCGGCGATCCGGAGGGCATCACGATCGTGAATGCCGCCGATTCCGACTGGATCGAGATCGAACACGAACTCGACGCGGCCGGCGTGCGCGTCGAGCACCTCATCGGGGCGTGGCTGCGCGAGGCCATGGCGAGCCGATGAGCAGCACCGGGTTCTTCCGTTTCCCCCACACCCCGCATCTCGTGTGGCTCGGCGAGGTGCCCCCGCGCGCCGACAAGGTGTTGTCCACGCAGGAGGCCGAGGCGCTGCTCGCGCACGACGTGACCGTGGAGGAGAAGGTCGATGGCGCGAACGTCGGGCTGTCGATTGGCGAGGATGGCGACCTGCGCGCGCAGAACCGCGGCGCGTACGTCACGCGCGACGGCTGTCATCCGCAGTTCAGGCCGCTGTTCCGCTGGATGCACGAGCGCCGGTACGCGCTGCTCGACGCACTGCCGCCGCACGTCATCGTCTTCGGCGAGTGGTGCTACGCCGTGCACAGCGTCCGCTATACGCGCCTGCCCGACTGGTTCCTCGCCTTCGACGTGTTCGACCGCCACACCGGCTCGTTCTGGGACATGCCGCGCCGCGACGCCCTCTGCGACGCGCTCGGCCTCGTCCGCGTGCCGCTCATTGCCAGCGGCCGCATCGCCCTCGACGACGTACCCGCGCTGCTCGGCCCGTCCCGCCTCGCGGATGGACCGGCCGAGGGCGCGTACCTGAAGTGGTCGGCGGGCGGCAATGCCGGCAGCCGCGCCAAGGTCGTGCGCCCCACGTTCGTGCAGGGCATCGACACGCACTGGTCGGGCCGGACGATGCAGGTGAACGCGCTGGCGGGGTGAGGCCGACTACCGGCGACCGAGCGTGGCCACGGCGTGCTCGATGACGCCCTCCGCCTCCCCGAGCGCGTGGCTCGCCGCCTCGCGGGACCGCCCCGTCCGGGCCATCACGACGGCCGTCGCCAGGTCGCCGCCGGCTGCCTCGAGCGCTGCCACGGCTGCCGTTTCGTCGAGCGACGCCTCCGACTGCAGGATCCGGACGGCCCGCGCATGGAGCTTGCTGTTGCGCGCCCGCATGTTCGTCATCCGGTTGCCGTGCACGTACCCGAGCTGGATCATCGTGGCCGTCGAGATCATGTTCAGCACGAGTTTCTGGGCCGTGCCGGCCTTCATGCGTGTCGATCCCGCCACGACCTCCGGACCGACGACCGGCACGATCGCAACGTCCACGGCCTCGGTGATTGCCGAGCCCGGCACGCAGGTGATTGCCGCCGTGAACGCGCCAATCGATCGCGCGTGCGCCACGGCACCAATGGTGTAGGGCGTACGGCCCGACGCGGCGATGCCGATCACCGCATCGGCCGCCGTGACGTCGCGCGCGGCGATGTCGCGCGCCCCGGCGTCGCGGTCGTCCTCGGACGCCTCCACCGCGCGATGGCAGGCCTCGTAGCCGCCCGCAATCACGCCCTGGACGAGTTCGGCGGGCACGCCATACGTCGGCGGACACTCCGACGCGTCGAGCACGCCGAGCCGGCCCGACGTGCCCGTGCCTACGTAGATCAGCCGGCCGCCGTCGCGCAGTCGTCCGACGACACCTTCCACGGCGCGCGTGATGCTCGGCAGTTCGCGGCGGACCGCCAACGGGACGCCGTGGTCCTCGTCGTTGATGAGGGCCAGCGCGTCGGCAGTCGGGAGGCTGTCGATGCCGCGGGTCCGCTCGTTCTCCTGCTCGGTGATGGGGAGGTCGGCCATGCCGGCAAGGAGTGTAGCGCGCCCCGCCACGGGCGCGCTCGCTCATGGCCGGGCTCGGCGTACTCTCTTACGCACATCCGACAAGGAGTCTTCGTGCCACGAACCGTGCCCCTGACGCTCGTCGCCCTGCTCGTCGCAGGTTGCACCCCGAACCGCGACGCGGCGCCGTCCGCCACTGCCCCCGTGACGCTCGCCATCGTCGGCGCCCGCGTCTGGACCGGCGACGACGCGCACCCGACCGCGGAGGCCATCGCGATCGCCGGCGACCGCATCGCACACGTCGGGAGCACGGCCGACGTGAAGTCGATGGCCGGCGAGGCCCGCGTGATCGACGCCGGCGGCCGGCTCGTGGTGCCCGGGTTCATCGACACGCACGTGCACTTCATCGACGGCGGCTTCAGGCTCGCCTCCGTGCAGTTGCGGGATGCGGCGACGCGCGAGGAGTTCGCACGGCGCATCGGGGCCTTCGCGGCCGGCGTGCCGGCCGGCACGTGGATCATGGGCGGGGACTGGGACCACGAGATGTGGGGCGGCGAGTTGCCGACGCGCGACTGGATCGACGAAGTCACGCCCGATCACCCCGTGTGGATCAACAGGCTCGACGGCCACATGTCGCTGGCCAACACCGCGGCGTTGCGCGCCGCTGATGTGGACGAACGGACGCCGGCCGTGGACGGCGGCGAGATCGTGCGCGGTGCCCGCGGCCGGCCGACCGGCATCCTCAAGGACAACGCGATGGCGCTCGTGGACCGTGTCGTGCCGCCGCCCTCGGAGGCGATGCTCGATCGGGCGCTCGACGCGGCGATGGCGCACGTCGCCGCACAGGGCGTCACGACCGTGCACCACATGGGCGGCTGGAGCGAGCTCGAGACCTTCACGCGCGCGCGGCGGGCCGACAGGCTGCGGACGCGCATCTACGCGGCCGTTCCGCTTCGCGACTGGGAACGGCTGCGTGACCGCGTCGCCGCGGAGGGCCGCGGCGACGAGTGGCTCCGCATCGGCATGCTGAAGGGATTCGTGGACGGGTCACTCGGCTCGAAGACAGCACTCTTCGATGACCCGTACGAGGGCAGCACCGACGACCGCGGCCTCGCAGTGACGCCGTCCGCCGACCTGCGCGCCTGGATTGCCGGCGCCGATCGTGCCTCGCTGCACGTGGCGGTCCACGCCATCGGCGATCGCGCGAACCGGCAACTCCTCGACATCTACGAGCAGGTCGCGCGCGACAACGGCGCCCGCGACCGCCGCTTCCGCATCGAGCACGCGCAACACCTCGCGCGGCCCGACATCGCACGCTTCGCGGCGCTCGGCGTCGTCCCCAGCATGCAGCCGTATCACGCCATCGACGATGGACGGTGGGCCGAACGGGTCATCGGCAGCGAACGCATCAGGACGACATATGCGTTCAGGTCGCTGCTCGACGCGGGTGCGCGTGTCGCGTTCGGATCGGATTGGCATGTGGCGCCGCCGGTGCCGCTGATGGGGATCTACGCCGCGGTGACGCGCCGCACGCTCGACGATGCCAACCCGGACGGCTGGGTGCCCGGTGAACGCATCACGGTGGAGGAGGCATTGCGTGCCTACACGGCGGCTGGCGCCTGGGCGGGCTTCGACGAAGCGAACCGCGGCGTGTTGAGCCCCGGCCGCCTCGCCGACGTCGTGATTGTCGACCGCGACATCCTGACCGTCGATCCCGTGACGATACGCGACGCGACGGTGACGACGACGATCGTCGGTGGACGGGTGGTCCACGAGGCGCCGTAGCGTCCCGTCTGCTACTCGCGGCGCAGCAGCCACACGAGTGGCCGGCGGACGAGTGCGAGCGCGGGAACGACCGCTGCGAGACCACAGGTCACGAGCGCGTCACGATCCCACTTTCGGGACGCGCCGTTCCGCCAGTGGGATACCCGTGACCGGCTCATGCGCCCGACCGCTGCTCGCGGCACGCCGTGCGGCATGGCCCGATGTTTGCGACCAGCGTCGGCGTGCCGGACGTCTCGCTCACACCGCAGGAACGTCGTCGCCGCCGCTGGCGGCGCCTCCGCATGCCGCTCGCGGCCCTCGCGCTCGCCATCGGCGGCGGCGCGACGGTCATGCGCATGGCACCGGCGGCGCCGACCGTCGATGGCGCGCCGCTGTGGTTCGACACGGTGGCACACGGAGAGCTCGTTCGCGAAGTGCGTGGCACAGGCACGCTCGTGCCGGTGGACACCGCGTGGATTCCCGCGGCCACCGATGGCCGCGTCGCACGCATCCTCCTGCGCCCCGGCGCGCAGGTCGGCCCCGACGATGTGATCCTCGAGTTGCAGAATCCCGGCCTGGCCCAGGAGGTGCTCGATACGCGGCTGCAGTTGCAGGCCGCCGAGGCGAGGCTTCGCCGTGCCGACGCCGACGCGACGACGGCGCTGCTGGCGCAGGAGGCACTCCTTGCCCAGACCGAAGCGCAGTACGAGGAGGCGCGCGCCGACGCGGAGGCCGACCAGGCGCTGCTCGGCGACGGCCTCGTCTCGGAACTGCAGCATCGCCGCACCTCGTCACGTGCGCGTTCGCTCGCGATGCAGGTGGCTGCCGAACGCAAGCGCCTCGACGTCGGCATCGGGATGCGCCCGTCGCAGATCGCCGAACAGCAGGCCGAGGTTGCGCGGATGCGCGCCCTGCTCGCCCTGAAGGAAGCCCAGCTCGGCCAGCTCGCGGTGCGCGCCGGCATGGCCGGTGTGCTCCAGGCGGTGCCCGTCGAAGTCGGGAGCCAGATCGCAGCGGGCACCAACGTCGCGCGCGTTGCCGATCCCACGCAGCTCAAGGCGCAGGTGCGTGTGCCCGAGACGCAGGCGCGCGACGTCCAGATCGGCCAGGTCGCGCGCGTGGACACGCGCAACGGCATTGCCGAGGGGCGCGTGTCGCGCGTCGATCCGGCGGCCGTGAGCGGGACGGTGCTCGTGGACATCGCGTTCACGGGTGCCGTGCCTGCTGGTGCGCGCCCCGATCTCTCGGTCGACGGCATCGTCGAGATCGAGCGGCTTGCGAACGTGCTGTACATGGCGCGGCCGGCATCGGGGCAGGAGGGCGGCACCATCAGTCTCTTCGTGATGGATGTCGACGGGATGGCGCAGCGGCGCCAGGTGCGCCTCGGCAAGGGGTCGGTGCGGCACATCCAGGTGGTCGACGGGCTGCGAGAGGGCGAGCGCGTGGTGCTGTCGGACATGTCGGCCTGGGATGCCGTCGACCGGCTGCAGATCAAGTAGAGTCAGCTTCAGGAACAGGACGGCCATGGCAAGTTCCCTGATTCGCCTCGAAGGCATCCGGAAGGTGTTCGAGGGCGACGAGATCCAGACCCACGCACTCGACGGCATCCATCTCGCGATCGAGGTCGGCGAGTACGTCGCCATCGAAGGCCCCTCGGGCTGCGGCAAGTCCACGCTGCTGTCGATTCTCGGCCTCCTCGACACCCCGACCGAGGGGCGCTACTGGCTCAACGGCCGTGCGGTCGAGAGCCTGTCGGTGGCCGAGCGAGCGCGCACGCGCAACCGCGAGATCGGGTTCATCTTCCAGAGCTTCAACCTCATTGGCGACCTGTCGGTCTACGAGAACGTGGAGCTGCCGCTCACGTACATGGGCATGGGCGGCGCGGAGCGTCGCCGGCGCGTGGAGCAGGCCCTCGAGCGCGTGGGCATGGGGCACCGGGCGCGGCACCTGCCGGGGCAGCTCTCGGGCGGCCAGCAGCAGCGCGTTGCCGTGGCGCGCGCCGTGGTCACGCAGCCGTCGATCCTCCTGGCCGACGAGCCCACGGGCAACCTCGATTCCCACAACGGCGAACTCGTGATGCAACTGCTGCGCGAGCTGCACCGCGACGGCGCGACGATCTGCATGGTCACCCACGACCCACGGTATGCGGCGCACGCGAGCCGCACGGTGCACCTCTTCGACGGCCGCGTCGTGCAGGAGGAGATCGCGGCGGTGGGCGCCGAGGCGTCGGCCGCCGCGCACGACACGCCCCGGTAGACTGCCGGTGATGGTGACGCCTGCCCCGTCCCGCTCCAGGGCCCGCGTGCTCGTTGCCGACGACCAGCCCGACGTGCTCGAGGCGGTGCGGCTGCTCCTGAAGCTCGAAGGCTACGACGTGGACAGTGTCGGATCGCCCGCGGCCGTCCTCGCGGCGGTCGAGGGCGGCCAGCACGACGTCGCACTCATCGACCTCAACTACGCGCGCGACACGACATCCGGCCTCGAAGGCCTCGACCTGCTGACGCGGCTGCGCCATGTCGATTGGACCCTGCCCGTGGTCGTGATGACGGCGTGGGGCACCGTGGACATCGCCGTGGATGCGATGCGCCGCGGCGCGGGCGACTTCATCCAGAAGCCGTGGGAGAACGCCAGGTTGCTCGCGGTGCTCCACTCGCAGGTGGAGCTCGGGCGCGCGCAGCGTCGTGCGCGGCGGCTCGAAGCCGAGAACGCCTTCCTGAGGCCTGCGCAGGTCGGCGCGCTCGTCGCGGCCTCGCCGGCGATGCAGCCGGTGCTGCAGGTGCTCGCGCGTGTCGGGCCGTCGGACGCGCACGTGCTCATCACCGGCGAGAACGGCACGGGCAAGACGCTGTTCGCGCGCGCGCTGCACGAAGCGTCGGCACGTGCGGCGGCGCCGTTCGTGGCGGTCAACACGGGCGGCCTGTCGGAGACGCTCGTCGACAGCGAGTTGTTCGGCCACGAGCGCGGCGCGTTCACGGACGCGCGCGTCGAGCGTCTCGGACGCTTCGAAGTCGCCGACGGCGGCACGCTGTTCCTCGACGAGATCGCGAACATGCCGGCGTCGGTGCAGGCCCGCCTGCTGCGCGTGCTCGAGACGCGGGAGTTCGAGCGGCTCGGGTCCTCGCGGACGCGCCGTGTGGACGTCCGCCTTGTCTCGGCCACGAATGCGGATCTGCACGCCGAGGTCGATGCCGGCCGCTTCCGGCGCGACCTGCTGTTCCGGCTCAACACCGTCGAAGTCCACATGCCGCCGCTCCGCGACAGGCGTGAGGACATCCCGGTGCTCGCGTCTGCGTTCCTCGCACGTCATGCCCGACGGTACGGCAAGGCCGTCGAGGGCTTCGAGCCGTCCGCGATGCAGGCCATGCTCGAGCACGCCTGGCCGGGCAACATCCGTGAACTGGAGCACGCCATCGAGCGTGCGGTGCTGATGACCGATGGCCCGCGCATCCGCACCGGGGCGCTCGCATTGCGCGCGTCACACGACGGCGGACCGCGCATCGACGACATGAGCCTCGAGGACGTGGAGGCCTACCTCGTGCGGAAGGCCCTCGACCGGCACGGACGCAACGTGAATGCCGCCGCCGAGGCGCTCGGGCTGAGTCGCAGCGCGATGTACCGGCGGATGCAGCGCTACGGCCTGTAAGCGATGACATACGGGACACGGCTCGCGGTGTGGATGGCGCTGCTTGCGGTGCCGCCGCTCGCGCTGGCCGCCACCGTGCTGTCCGGCTCGTTGACCGGCGAGTGGTCCGCGAGGCTTGCGTTCGTCGCCGTCGCCGGCTGGTCGGCGTATGCGATCCACAGGCTCCGCGCGGCGATGATCGGGCCGCTGCGGACGACCGCCGCGCTGTTGCAGGGCCTTCGTGAAGGCAACTTCTCCGTGCGCGCACGCGGCGACGCGCCGCACGACGATGTGGGCGTGCTGCTCGGAGAGGTCAACGCGCTCGCGGCGTCGCTCCAGGGACGTCGCCTGTCCGACATCGAGACCAGCGCGCTGCTCGCGACCGTGATGTCGGAGCTCGAATCGGCGGTGCTGGCCTTCGATGGCCGGCAGATCCTGCGCCTCGCGAACCCGGCCGCCGCGCGGCTCTTCGCCCGTCCTGTCGATGTGCTCGTCGGGCTCTCGGCTGCGGAACTCGGGTGCGAGCACCTGCTCGACGCGGGTGCGACGGGCCTTGCGTCGCTCGACTTCCCGGGGGCATCCGGCCGCTGGGAGGTCCGGCATTCGTCCTTCCGGCAGGACGGCCTGGCGCACCATCTCGTCGTGCTGCACGACGTCAGTCGCGCCCTGCGCGAGGAAGAGCGCCTCGCGTGGCGACGGCTGATTCGCGTGCTCGGTCACGAGCTGAACAACTCGCTCACGCCCATCACCTCGATTGCCAACAGCCTGGGCCGCTTCGTCGCGCGGGCGGACATGGACGCGGCGTCGAAGGAGGACGTGCAGCGAGGCCTTGGCGTGATCGAGGCGCGGGCGGAGGCGCTCAACCGGTTCCTCAAGGGTTACGCGACGCTCGCCAGGCTGCCCGCACCCGCCCTGCAGGACGTCGCGCTGCAGCCGCTCGTGGCGCGCGTGGCGGCGCTGCAACCGGCGGGCGCGCTGCGCGTGGAGGGCGGACCGGATCGCACGCTCCGTGCCGATCCGGATCAGCTCGAGCAGCTGCTCATCAACCTGATTCGGAACGGACTCGACGCGGCGCAGCAGACGGGCGGGGGCGTGCAGGTGGACTGGGCCGTCCAACCGGCAGGGGACCTCGAACTGCGCGTGGTGGACGACGGGCCCGGTGTCGTGGCGGGCGCGGAAGTCTTCGTGCCGTTCTTCACGACGAAACCAGGAGGAACCGGCATCGGACTCGCGCTGTGCCGGCAGATTGCGGATGCGCACGGGTGGCAGGTGACGCTCGAGAACCGGGCGGACGCGACCGGCTGCGTCGCACTCGTGCGCGTGCCCGGCACCAGCCGGCACGCGTATGGCGTAGCTGCCGGATTCTATGAGCGTCCGGCAGGGGGGCGCGAGGGGGCTGGTGTGGGCATCGCGGGCAACTCCGGGAACCTTCCGCAACGCCTGGTGTCCAATACCGCCACCGGAGGCAGCATGTCGTGAGTGGGAACTCTATCTCGGCGTTCTCTCGCGTCGCGCGCGTGTGGCGGAGGCGGCCCACGCTGACCGTCGCCGTCGTCGGCACGATCAGCCTGGCGCTCGCGTTGAGCGTGGCGATGAGCGCCATCCTGCACACGGTCGCTCGGCGCGCTCTCGTGTTTCCGAACGGCGCCGACCTCGTCCAGTTGTACGACGAAGCGCCAGAGGAGGGCAGTTCCGGGACTGCACTGAGCATCCTGGGTTACGCCGAGTGGCGTGCGTCATCGCCGCTGTATCGCCAGCTTGCGGCGTACAACAGCGGTGAGGCCACGGTGCGTGCGAGCGGGCGTTTGCATGTCCTGCCCGTAACCTCCGGAAGCGGCAACCTGCTGGCGGCACTGGGTGCAGCGCCCGAGGTTGGACGCTTGCCCACGATTGCGGATGAGGGAGGCGTTCCGTGCGCGGCAGTCGCTGTTCGCGGCACGGCAGTCTCGATGTTCGGCAGTGCCGAAGCGGCGCTGGACAAGCCGGTGACGATCGAGGACAAGCCGTGTCACGTCATCGGTGTCGTGGCCGATCGATACCGTTTCCCAGGCGACCGGACCGGCTTGTTCATCACGCTCGCGCCGCGGGCCGAGGTACTGCGCAGTCTCGACGGCCGCGTGGGCGTCAGCATTGCGCAAGTGCAGGTCATCGGGTTACCGCGGCACACCGCAACGTCGACGCAGTTGCAGGGTGAGGCAGAGGCCTACTTTCGCAACCAGCCCCGCGTGCGCTCCCTGCAGGATTCGCTGACCGTGACGTATCGACACACGCTTCGAACGCTGGGCCTCGCGTCGGTGCTGGTGCTCGTCGTCGCGCTCCTCAATCTCTCGGCGGTCCTTGGGATGACCGCGGTGCAACGCGTACGCGAATGGGCGATCAAGGGCGTGCTTGGTGCCGGTCGGGCGCATCTGCTGCGCGATGTGCTCACTGACGCCGTGGTCCTGGTGGCCCCTGGGGGACTCTGCGGGCTGATACTGGCCGCCGCCATCCTGGAGCGGGTGCGGGCGCTGGGTCCTTCCGAACTGGCCGATGTCACGCTCGAACCGGGGGTGCTGGGTGTCTGGCTCCTGATACTCGTGCCACTGGTCGCGTTGAATGGCTTGCCCGCCTGGCTGCAGGCATCGCGCCTTGCCATCACGCGAGCGGCACAGCTGAGCGCGGCCGGCGTGGCTGCCGCTGCGAGCGTGCCGACGCGCCGGTTCCTGCCAGGCGTCGTGACCGTGCAACTGTCGGGAGCCATCGTGCTGGTCGCCGTGTGCCTGTTGCTCGCTGCGACCATCGCGTCGGTGCTCTCGCGCGGACGTGGCTTCAGTGCCGATGACGTCGTGGTCGTCCCCACGTTCCGTGGTGTGGACGTGCCGATCGACACCTACGTTCGGGACGTTCAGCAATTGCGTGGCGCGCTGTCAGAGATGGACGGGCAGGTTGCGTCGATCGCGGTCGACGTGCCCGTGCCTCATGTCACGCGAAGCTTCAGCCTCCGCGGCGAGCAGGACGCGCGAGGTGCCGTCACCTACTCGCCCGCCGGGCCTGTGCGCGTCGTGCCAGTTGGCCCCGATTACCTGCGCACCATGCGGACGCCGTTGGTCGCTGGACGAGACGTGCGTCAGTCGGATGGTGCTCATGCGCCTCCTGTCGCTGTGGTAAGTCGTCGATTCGCGCACATGCGCTTCGGAGATGCCGGGCGCGCGCTCGGGCAGGTGATCGACATGGGCTACGTGCGTGGGCAGCGGGCGACCATCGTCGGCATCGCGGAGGATGTGCGGCGCAGCGCGTGGCAGGACGCGGATCTGCCCGTCGTGTACACGCCGCTCGCACAACGCGACCTCACTGCACCGACAGCTACCCGCGGGCTGGACCGTCTCCTGCTCATCAGCCGTGGGCCCGAACGAGTGAGCCTGCGTGACGCTCTCGCCGGTGCACCCGTCACGATCGGCGTCGGTGAGCCCTGGACGCTTCGGCAAGCCCGGCTCCAGGAGGCGGCGTCACTGATGCTGTACCTGGCCCTCGCGGCCGTCTTCGGCGCGACCACCTTGCTGGTGATTGGTCTCGGCGTGTACGCCGTGACCTCGGAGCACGTCGACCGACGCCGGCCCGAGTTCGGCGTTCGGCAAGTAGCCGGGGCAACGCCAGGGCGTTCGGTCTGGCCCGCGTGCCTCGCGTTCGGTCGCTGGTGGGCGGTTGCCGTGGCGGTCGGCGTTGCTGCGGGTTCGGCGGCGCTCGTGCGGCTCGGCGTCTGGCAGATCGATGCATCTGGCGCCTCGCCTCTGGTTCTCACGACAAGTGTGGGTCTGGTCACAATCGTGGCGGCATTCGGAGTCGCCGTATCGCTGACGCGCGTGCTGCGGCAGCAGCCCGCGCAACTGCTTCGGGAGGAGTGATCATGGGAAGACGTACGGTTGTCGTGGCACTTACTGCGGCCTTCCTGAGCGGCGGCGTGCCAGCCCCGGCACAGGAGGTCCAGCGGGAATCCGCACCGGAGTTCACGTACGATTCGGCCACGGACCGGGCGCTGGTCGCACGTATCCGTCAGCGCGCCGGCACGACGAACCCGCCTGCCATTCGACTCGAAGGCACCCTGCAGTGGCGAGGCGCCGACGAGAGCCAACGGTGGGGCGTCACCCTGCGATGGCCAGTCCTCTACCAGCAGCGGACGGCCAACGTGATCCATACACTCGAACACGACGCGTACCGCACGAACGCAGGCACGCCGTCGAGCGTGCACGAAGTGGCGCGGGAGAACGTGCGTAACCGATTCGGCGACACGTCGCTGCTGCTGCTGGCACGCCCGCACGTCAGCGGCATGGCCATCAAGAGCGAAGGAACCGCCACGGTCGACGGGATGTCGGCGCGCAAGCTCGTGGTTCGCAACCATCTGGGCCCGTGGCTGACGCTCTACGTGCACCCGACCGAAGATCGCATCGTGGCGTCTGGCCGGCCCTGGACCGTGGACAACGAGTCGGTCGAGCAGCTGACGATCGTGCGCGAGCGGCGCCGGGTCGGCAGCACGGAGCTGCCGACCCGGATGGAACAGGTGACCGGTAAGCATGTCGCCGTCATCAAGGTAGAGCCGGTCATCGGTTCGCTCGCTACAACCGACCCATAGGTCGGCGCAGGTGTGTCCTAGCCCTCTCCGGATTCCACCGCACGCCGAGTCGCCATTTCATGCGTCGGTGTCGTCCAATTCGGGCGGCCGCGGACGTGTTCGTGTCATTCTCACGACAAACGCAGGCGTAGTGAGGAGGCAGGTGGTGCGGGCATCACTGTTCGTCCTGTCGTGCGTGCTCGCGGTCGTGGCGTCGCCTGCCCGGACGTCGTCGCAGCCGCCGCCCCGGGATCACCGGCCGCCTGTGGCATCGCCCCTCACGGGTGACGCGCGGGCGTTCGGCCGCGTCGTCGATGCCGTGACACGCCGCCCGATCCGCGGGGTATTCGTCGTGGCCGTTCCTCGTCGGTTCGGCGACGGCCCGCTGATCGCGGACGTCCGGTCCGTCCCGAACCTGCCCGTCGCCACCCGCACCGGCGAGGACGGTCAGTTCACGCTGAGCGAGCTCGTGCCCGGCGAGTACGCGATGGTGGCGAGGCGGCCCGGGTACGTCGACCAGCAGCTGGGGCAGGCCACGCCGGGCACGCCGGGCCGGCAGCTCGTTGTCGATCGCGGTGCCGTGGCCGGTCCGATCGAGTTCGCCCTCATCCGGAGCGCCGTCATCAGCGGCCGGGTACTCGAGCCGTCCGGCGCGCCGGCCGACGGTGTCACGGTGCGCGCGGCGCAGATGCGGCGCGGCGACGGCGTCTGGCGGCTGCAGGGCATCCAGCAGGCCACGACGAACGACCTCGGCGAGTTCCGCCTGTTCGGGCTGCCGCCAGGCAGCTACGTGGTGTCCGTGCAGCCCGATCGGGAGTCCGTGGTCCCGGGCACGTTTGCCGAGGGCGGCACGCGGGCGCTCGTGCCGACGTTCGCGCCATCGGCGACGAGTCCGGCCGAGGCGCAGGTCGTCCGCCTCGCAGCCGGAGAGGAAGCCGAAGCGCACATCCATCTCGTCGAGGCGGCGGTCGCGAGCGTCGAAGGCCGCGTCGTGGACAGCAGCGGAGCAGCGGTCCGCGGCGGCTTCGTGGGGCTCCACTCACGCGGCGCAGTCCGAATCACCCAGGACCTCACGACACCTGTCCGGCCGGACGGCAGCTTCGCCTTCCGGGGCATCCCGCCGGGCGCCTATACGGCCGTCACGTCGCCACAGGTGCCTTTCGGCACGGCGGAGGAACGCATGGCGGTGCTGGCCCGCAGCGAGTACGGCGTGCTCGACCTCGACGTCGAGAGTGATGTCACGGGCGTCGTGCTGAAGACGCAGCCAGGCACCACGATTCGCGGCCGTCTCGTCGTCGACGGCGATGCGTCGCCGTTGCGGGGCCGCGAGGTGCGCGTGCATGCGACATCGGCAGATCCCGCGGGCGCGTGGAACGGCCAGGTGCGCACGCGCGTCCTGCCCGACCTGACGTTCGAACTGCACGGCGTGCGCGGCGCGGCGGTGCTGCGTCTCGGGAATGCGCCCGAGGGATGGTGGACGCGAGCGGTCAGGGTCGGCGCGGTGAACACGACCGACGGGCACGACTTCGGGATGGCGCGCGTTGTCGCGGACGTGTCGATTGTCGTCAGCACGAAGCCCAGCGGACTGCGCGGTCGCGTGGTCGCGCCGTCGGGCGGCGGCGTTCCTGACGCGATGGTCATCGGCTTCGACGAAGACGAGCGGAGATGGGGACGCACCGCCATTGCCAACACCTTCATGGTGCGGCCGATCGACGACGGGAGCTGGTCGATCGACATGCTGCGGCCGGGCACGTATCGGGTCCTGGCGGTGCCGGCCGCGACCGCCCGCGGCAACGACATGAGCGACCCCGAGTACCTGCGGCAGTTGAAGCCGCAGACCCGCACCGTCGTCATCGCGGAGGGCGAGGTGCCTGAACTCGTGCTGGAGGTGCAGGAGCCATGACACGCATGAGCGCGTGCATCGTGTGTGCGCTCGTCGCCGGAGCGACCTCGGCGTCGTTCGTGCCGCAACCGCAGGCCCACGGGCAGGCGCAATCGGGCGTGGTGATGGGGCGGCAGGTTTCCCCCGGTCCGCGGCCTGAAGGGACCGGGAGCATCCGCGGTCGGGTGATCGAGAACAGCGAGGGGCGCCCCCTGCGAGGCGTGAGGATTGGCGCGTCGTGGCGCGGTCCGTCGGCTGACGAGGGCGCGCAGTTCGCGGCGCGGACGGACGGCGACGGCGTGTTCACGATCGATCGACTGCCCGATGGCAGCTACTTCGTCAGTGTCAGCCGGCGCGGCTTCTTCGATGACCCGGGTGGCGCGCCGGCGTCCCGGCAGGTGACCATTCGCAACGGCGCCGCGATCGACATCGGCGACGTGCGCTTCGTGCGGGGCGGCGTGATCACGGGACGGGTCGTCGACGAGCACGGCGAACCCGTCGAACGCGCGCGCGTGACGCCGGTCGCCCGCCTGACAGGGCAGGGCGTGCTCACGACGCTCGGCGCCACGTCCACCACCGACGATCGGGGCGCCTACAGGCTTCACGGTCTCAGTCGCGGCACGTACACCGTCCGGGTCCTGCCGATCGGCCCCTCCGGTCGAGGGCCGCTGCGCCTGCAGGGAGCGGAACCGGAACTGCTCCCGGCGTTTGCCGGATCGGCGGGCGATCTCGCGTCTGCCGACTTCGTGGAACTGCAAGCCGGGTCGGAAGCGGTGCTCGACGTGCGCCTGCCGTCAGGACGACTCACGACGGTATCCGGTCAGATCGTCCTTGCGCATGATCCCGCCACGCCCTCCCGGCCGAACGTCTGGCTGCGTCCCGTCGACCGCGGCGCGCAGGTGCGGCTCGCGAACGCAGCCGTGCAGCCAGACGGACGATTCGAGTTCCTCGACGTCGCGCCGGGCCGCTACCTGCTCGTCGCGGAGGAGGATCTGGTCTCCACGCCGCAGGGCCCGGGCCGCCGCCGGGCGGGGTGGGTGGAGATCGCCGTCGCGGGCGAGGCGCTCACGGAGGTTGCGGTGCCCATGGGATACGGCGCCATGGTCCGCGGGCGCATCGAGGTGGACGATGGCGGCTACGGCGAGCTGGCGAGTCGCCCGCTTCATGTCGTGGCGTCGGGATTCGGCGACAGTCATCCGGTGACCGGTTCGCCTCCGCGAGCGGCCGCAGTGCGTGAGTTCGCATTCGAACTGCGCGACGTGCTCGGGCACGCGCAACTGGAGGTCCCGCTGCTCACGGATGGCGTGTGGCAGAAGGCGGTGCTGATCGACGGTGAGGATGCCTCCGACGGGTTCGACTTCCCGCCGAGCGGCACGATCGACGGTGTCGTGATTCTCGTCAGTACTCGGCAATCCGGCGTCTCCGGCCGCGTGCTGGGCGCACGCGGCGACATGCAGGGCGTGTCGGTGCTGGCGTTGCCCGAGGGTCGCGTCGACGTCTCGCGCGGTCGGCACTCGCGCTGGCACATCGTCGCGGCATCGGCCGACGGCACGTTCACCGCAGACGGCCTGCGCCCCGGACGCTACACCGTCGTCGCGCTGTCGCCCGCGATGCGCAGCGTGTTCGATCGGATGAATCGCGAGGCGCGCCAGGCGCTCGTTGCCGCCAATGGCCGTGCGGTCGATGTCGTCGAGGGACGGCTCACGACGGTCACGCCGTCGCTCGTCGAACGCTGATGCCTCGACACGCACGACTTGCCCTGCCGATGCTTGCCGCCGCGGCGCTGATCGTGGCCCTGACACCAGCCACTGCGTTCGCGCAGGCCCGCGTCCTCGGAAGCGACGTGCGCGGGCGCATGGTCGAGCGAGACGTCCGCGTGACGGACGTCGCTCCCGAGTGGCTCGCGATTCCCGCCGAGGGGCGGCTCGAGACGTCAGGCGGCGTGCAGGTCGCGCCGCTCCAGAGTGCGTCTGTCAGCTACGAGAACGCCGGGCTCGGCATGCTCATCGGCGCGTTCCGGAACGTGGGCCGCTGCCTGCGCGACGTGTCGGTGCGGTTCGTGTACGTGGACGCGCAGGGGCAGGCTATCGGTGCGCCCATCGAGAACGAGGCCCGCGTCACCTGGATCGATCCGGACGGCCTGCTGCCGTATCGCTTCCGGCTCAGGAGCCGAACCGAACTCGAGCGCCCTGCCGCCGCATACGTGCTGAGGCTCGTCGAAGGGACCGAGCCGGGGGGCGGCACGGCGTGCCCCGCACGTCCCTACGCATTCGAGGTGGTGAAGGGCAAGTCGAGGACGACGTCGAAGTCGTATCAGGTGACCGGCACGCTGCGGATCGTCGCGGGCGGCCCGATCCGTCCAGACGGCATCACGCTCACCGCGCTCCTGCTCGACGAGGCTCAGCAGGTGCTCGAAGTGCTCACCGGGGCGCCCGACACGACCGGCGCGAACCTGCCCACGGGACTGCTCGAGGACGGCCTCGTGCTGCCGTTCAGGCTCGCCACGCCCGTCCCGCTGGGGAAGTGGGTGACCGACGTGCAGGTGTTTGCCGAGGTCCTGCCCGATGCGCAGGTCGCGCGGTAGGCCTACACGCGGTCGGTGGCTGCTGACGGCCGGCTGGCGAGTCCGACTATGATGGCTCGTCGCCCGACGCCATGACTGATCCGCACGACCTCCTCCACCTCCTGCACCTGGCGAAGGTCGTCGATTCGGCAGACGACGCCATCGTGAGCAAGGATCTCGACGGCGTCATCCTGTCCTGGAACCAGGCCGCGCAGAAAATCTTCGGGTACACGGCGGAAGAGGCAATCGGCCGTTCCATCCGCATGATCATTCCCGACGACCGGCAGTCGGAAGAGGATCAGGTCCTGGCGCTCGTCAGGACCGGGCAGGCCGTGACCCACTTCGAGACGGTCCGCCGCCGCAAGGACGGCACGCTCGTCCCGATCTCGCTCACCGTGTCGCCCATCCACGACGAGCGCGGCACCATCGTCGGGGCGTCCAAGATCGCGCGCGACATCAGCGAGAAGAAGGCCGCCGAACTGGCCATTCGCCACCTTGCCGGTGTCGTCACGTCCACAGACGATGCCGTCGTCACCAAGACGCTCGACGGCATCATCACGTCGTGGAACTCGGCCGCCGAGCGCATCTTCGGATACACCGCGGACGAAGCCGTCGGTCGCTCGATCCGGATCCTCGTCCCCGATCACATGCAGGAGGAAGAGGATCACGTGCTGGCCCGGATTGCCGCCGGCGAGTCGGTCGAGCACTACGAGACGGTGCGCCGCACCAAAGACGGGACGCTCATCGACATCGGGTTGACGGTCTCGCCGCTCCGCGACGAACAAGGCGAGGTCGTCGGGGCCTCGAAGATCGCGCGGAACATCACCGAGCAGGTGCACCTTCGATCGCTCGCGCGTGAGTACGCGGTCAACACCGAGCGGCTGGCGACGGTCGGCACCATCGTGACGTCGGCGCTCGACCGCAACGAGATCATGCAGAAGGTCACCGACATCGCCACCGAGCTCACGACGGCGGAGTTCGGCGCCTTCTTCTACAACGTGCGCACCGCGAACGAGCCGGAAGCCTACCTGCTCTACACGCTTTCCGGTGCCTCCCGGGAGGCGTTTGCCGGGTTTCCGCATCCGCGCACGACCGCGCTGTTCGGCCCCACGTTCCGTGGTGAATCGCCGGTGCGGCTTGCCGACGTCACGACCGATCCCCGCTTCGGACGGAACGCGCCCTACTTCGGGTTGCCCGAGGGCCACCTGCCGGTCCGCAGCTACCTGGCCGTGCCCGTGAAGCGCACGAACGGCGAGGTCCTCGGGGGGCTGTTCTTCGGCCACTCGCGGGTGGGCGTGTTCACACAGGAGCACGAGCGACTGGCGTCGGGCATCGTGTCGTGGGCGTCCGTGGCGCTCGAGAACGCGCGGCTCTACGAGGAGGCGCAGCAGGCAAACCGCATGAAGGACGAGTTCCTGGCGGTGCTGTCGCACGAGTTGCGGACGCCGCTGAACGCGATCGTGGGGTACGCCAACCTCCTGCGCGGCGGCCTCCTTGCCGGACAGCGTGCCGACGATGCGATCGTGACGCTCGAGCGGAACGCGAAGTGGCTGGCGCAGATCGTGGACGACGTTCTCGACGTCTCGCGCATCGTCACGGGCAAGCTGGCGCTCGACGTGCAGCCGGTGGAGCTCCCGCTGATCGTGGAGAACGCCATCGCGGCCGTGAAGCCCGCCGCCGATGCGAGGGGCGTGCGTATCGAGACGGTGCTGGATCCCCGTGTGGGCCCGGTGTCTGGCGACCCGAATCGTCTCCAGCAGGTTGCCTGGAACCTCGTCTCGAACGCCGTGAAGTTCACGTCGCGGGGCGGTCGTGTGCAGGTGCGCCTCGAACGCGTCAACTCGCACGTCGAGCTCAGCGTGAGCGACACCGGTATCGGGATCGCGCCCGACTTCCTGCCGTTCGTGTTCGAGCGCTTCAGGCAGGCAGACTCGAGTGCGACGCGGGCAGCCGGCGGGCTTGGGCTCGGCCTCGCGATCGTCAGGCACATCACCGAGATGCACGGCGGCACGGTCGAGGCCGCCAGCCCCGGGCAGGGTCAGGGCGCGACGTTCACCGTGCGGCTGCCGTTGATGATCGTGCATCCGCGGCGGCAGGCGTCGCGCGAGCATCCGCGGACCGAGCGTGTTGGTGCATCCCTGCCGCTCGCCGACCTTGGCGGCATTCGCGTGCTGGCCGTGGACGACGAGGCCGATGCGCTGAAGCTGCTGCAGACCCTGCTCGAAGCGGCTGGCGCCGAGGTTTGCGCGATGTCGTCGCCGATGGCGGCCCTCGATGCGATTGGGCGTGTCGCGCCCGACGTGCTCGTCGTGGACATCGGGATGCCCGTGATGGATGGCCTCGCATTCATCGAGGCCGTGCGCGCGTCGCCCGACGAGACGGTTCGCGACGTCCCGGCCGCCGCGTTGACGGCCTTTGCGCGGGTCGAGGATCGGACACGGGCTCTCCAGGCCGGGTTCGAGATGCACCTGGCCAAGCCCGTGGACCCCGCCGAACTCGTCGCCTCGATCAAGACCCTCGTGCGTCGCCGTGCGCGCGTGCCGCGCTCCTGATGCCCGGACGCATGGGCCCCGGCCATCTCGACGAGGCCGGGATCCGTGCGCGGCTTCGCATCGCGACGGCCGCGCAGCACGAGCGCCTCGATTGCGCGCTGGCCTACGTGATCGACGCAGCCCTCACGAGGGATCGGTACGTCGACCTGCTCGACGCCATGCTGGGGTTCTACGCACCCTTCGAGCAGCAGCTCGCGTCATGGCATGCGTCCGGCGTCCCTGGCCTTCCCGTGATCCATCGGGCCAGACTGCTCGCGCGCGACCTCCAGGCGCTCGGCCGGGATCCTCGCGCCGCTGCCGTGTGCACGGCCCTGCCGGTGCTTTCGAGCGTCGACCATGCGGCCGGTGCGATGTACGTCGTCGAGGGCGCGTGTCTGGGTGGACAGGTGATTGCGCGGACCGTCAGGGCGAACCTCGGGATCGACGAGGGAAGCGGCCTGGCATTCTTCATCGGCGACGGCAGGCACACGGGGGCGCGCTGGCAGCGCGTGCTCGCCTGGCTGGACGCGCGCGATCGCGACGAGGGGATGGGAGACGAGATCGTGGAGGGCGCGCGGCGGACGTTTGTCGCGATGACGGAGTGGCTGGCAGTACGGGAGGTGCTCGATGAGCGACCGGCGTGAGGCAGGTGTCGATCTCACCAACTGCGATCGCGAACCGATTCACATACCGGGATCCATCCAGCCTCATGGCGTGCTGCTGGCGTTGGGCGAACCGGGGCTCGACATCCTGCAGGCCAGCATGAACGCGTCGGATGTCCTCGGCGAGAACGCCTCGCTCCTCGTCGGCATGCCACTGAGCGACGTGCTCGACGCCGAGGCATTCGCCAGCGTACGACGGGCCACGTCGCACGAGACGTTCGTCGAGGTCAATCCGATCGTCATGCGCCTTCGTGGGCACCCGTACGACGGGGTCCTTCACCGGTACCAGGGCGTCCTCGTGCTGGAACTCGAGCCGAAGCGCGGCGGCGAAGCCGATCGTACTCATCACCCGTTGCGCCATGTCGTGGCGAGTCTCCAGGCGGCTCGAACCCTGCCCCAGTTGTTGACGGCCGGCGTCGATGCGGTGAAACGGCTGACGGGGTTCGAACGCGTGATGGTCTATTCGTTCGACGAAGAGGGCCACGGCAGCGTCGACGCCGAAGCAAGAGACGAGGATCTGGAGCCGTATCTCGGCCTGCGCTATCCGGCATCCGACATCCCGCGGCAGGCACGCGATCTCTATCTGCGCAATACGATCCGCAGCATCCCGGACGCCCGCTACGTGTCCGTGCCGCTCGTGCCGGCAGTGCGACCCGACAGCGGCGCTCCGCTCGATCTCAGCTTCGCCGTGTTGCGCAGCGTGTCGCCGATTCACCTCGAATACATGGCGAACATGGGCGTGCGCGCGTCGATGAGCATCTCCCTCGTCGTCCGTGATCGGCTCTGGGGCCTCATCAGCTGCGCGCACCACAGCGGACCGCACCATCTGGCGTACGCACGTCGAACGGACTGCGAGATCGTCGGGCGCATGATGTCGCTCCTCATCGGGGCATTCGCCGACCGCGACACCGCGGCTGGACGCCAGCGCCGCCGGCCCCTGCTCGATGTGTTCGCCGACGCCGCACGATCGGCCGACGATGTGCTCGCGACGCTGATCGCGCAGCCGCAGGCGCCGTTCGCGTTGCTCGGCATCGATGGTGCCGCAGTCGTGGCTGGCGACGTCTCGAGCGTCGGTCGAGTGCCGCCGGCCGATGTCACGCGTGCGCTGGCGGACTGGCTTCAGGTCGCGGCGCCGACAGGCGTGTTCACCACCGACGCGCTGACGCAGATCGCTCCAGCGTTTGCCGCCGTGAAGGGCGTGGCAAGCGGCGTCGTGAGCTTCGTGCTGCCGGGTGCCGTGCCGCGGCGCTTCATCGGTTTCCGGCCGGAGATCCTGCAGACCGTGACTTGGGGCGGGGATCCCCGCAAGCCAGTCGAGCAGGACGGAGGCGCGACCCTTCACCCGCGGCGCTCGTTCGCGCGGTGGCGCGAGGAGCTTCACCTGCGGTCGCTTCCGTGGACGCCGTCCGATCGGGAGGCCGCCGAGGAACTGCGCCGCGTCGTGGTCGAGATCGATCTCGCACGACAGGTCGAACTCGAGCAGCGGTCCGTGAAGGCGCGTGACGATCTGGTCGCGGTCGTGTCGCATGACCTCAGGAACCCGCTGAACGTGATCCGGATGCAGGCGGTGCTGCTGCGGCATCTCGCGGGCGGCGGCATCGACGAACCGGGGTCGCGCCTGCGTGCATCGCTGGATCGCATTCAGCGATCGGTGTCGCACATGGATGTGCTCATCCACGACCTCCTGGATTGTGCGCACATCGAGGCCGGACGGTTTGCCGTCAATCCGCAGCCCGAGTCGCTCGAGGAGATGGTGGCCGAGGCGATGATCATCCTGCGTCCGCTTGCCGAGGCGAAGGGGCTCGCGATCGAGGAGCGCGTCGATGCATCGCTCATGGTGCTGGCCGACCGCGAACGCGTGTTCCAGGTGATGTCCAACCTCGTCGGCAATGCGATCAAGTTCACGCCTGGCAGCGGTCGGGTCGCGGTACGCGCGACGACCGAGCCGGGGCAGGCCGTCATCGCAGTCAGCGACACCGGCCCCGGGCTGACGCCGGAACAACTGCCGCACGTGTTCAATCGGTACTGGCAGGCCTCGCGCACGACCCGCGAGGGGACGGGCCTTGGTCTCTACATCGCCAGGGGCATCGTCGAGGCGCACGACGGGCGGATCTGGGTGGAGACGCGTCCCGAGGGCGGCGCGACGTTCACGTTCACCCTGCCGCTGGCCCCGTCGATGTGAACGCGGACGCCTGCAGATCGCGGGATTCGGGATTCCGGAATCGGGGTCCGGGGGGGCAGGGTCCGGGTTCGGGGGCCGTCGGACACGTTGCGATGGCAGGCCCGCCGCCGCGAGGGATGAGCAGGCAATCCGTAGCCGTCGATCTTCAGATCGACGGTTCGACGTTCATGAGAATCCGTCGGCGCATCGCGATGACCGGGCGACGGGGCGACTGGATTTGAGCCTGAGCGCGCGGCCGGTGGCCGCGCGCGATGCCTGAAGGCAGGCGCTGCGACCAGGCGAACGAAGTGAGGCTGGTCGGGGCGACTGGATTCGAACCAGCGACATCTCGCTCCCAAAGCGAGCGCTCTACCAGGCTGAGCCACGCCCCGACCCGAACGTCACATGGTACTACGGGCGAGTTGGGGGGAGGTTGCGGAGGTAGGCGGCGATGTGGGTCCTCCCGAGGTAGTCGGCCCAGCCGAGCGGGGTCGAGGCGTGGATGCGATCGGGGATGTCGAGCCGCGCTCCGTGCTCGACGAGTACCCGCACGACGTCGAGATGCCCTTCCGCGATCGCCGAGTGCAGCGGCGTGGCGTGCGCGTGCGCGTTCGCCGGATTGAACCGGTCCGGATCCTCGCCCGCGTCGAGCAGCAGTCGCATGGCCTCGGCCTGTCCGGTGGTTGCGGCCATCGCGACGGCCCGATGCCTGTCGTCGGCCGATGCGCCTGGCAGTCGTTCGCGGACGGCATCGAGATCGCCGAGTCCCGTTGCCTCGGTGAGCGTGTCGACCCGTGCGCCGCGCCGCACGAGCGCACGCGCCGTGTCGACGAAGCCGAAGATGAGCGCGGTATACAGCGGCGAACGCCACGCGCCGTGCCCCAGCGCTTCCACCGAGGCGCCGTGATCGACGAGCAGATCCACGAGCGCGACCTGCACGCCGGCCCGCGCCGGATGGCTGCTCGACACGAGCATGCTCATCACGCCGCAGGTCCCGCCGTACATGTCGGCGAGCGCATCCGGATCGGCTCCGGCCTCGAGCAGGATGCGGGCGACATCCACGGCGTTGGGCGGGGTTCGCTGGCGATGGCCCTCGACACCGTTCGCAGCGACGTAGTGCAGCAGCGTTGCGCGGTGCCGCGGCGGATCGAACGGCGCCAGCCGCGTCGACCGCGCGTGCGTCACGGTCGGGTCATCGGCGACCGCGCGGCGCAGCGCCCCGACGTCGCCGTCGATCGTCGCCTCGACGGCGCGCTCGAAGCGTGCGATGGGCGACTCGGCATCCTGGATGGCATCGGCAATCGCGACGAGGCTCGGCCAGTCCAGCAGGTCGTACGCGCGCGCAACCGCCAGCCGCGCATCGTCATGCGTGAATCCCGCATCGCGCACCGCCGCGTCGCCGACATCGCGCGCCAGCCAGGGGACGTCCTCGCGGCGAAAGTCCGGGTGGTGGTGGCGGAAGAACGCGATGGCCTGCGGCTCGCCACGGCGCAGCGCGTCGAGGGCCGAGCCGGCCTGCGCGTCGTACTCGTCCACCCGCGCATCGAACGGAAGGCGTATCAAGAGCATCGGTGAACCTCCCTGATCGGTCGTGTCGGGCAGCATTGTGTCTCGTCCCGGCCGGGCGAGCGGAGCCGGCTCTGCCGTGGTTCGGATCGCCGGCAGCAGGCGTTTGAATAGCCAAACGCCAGTGGACACGACGGCGTGCGTGTCGTCGGTCCTTCAATCCGGGAGCCGTCCCATGGTCCGCGCCTGCATCGACCGCGTCCTGCCGCTCGACCTCCGCGAGGAGGCCCGCCGCGTTGCCGTCCTCGAGAACCCCGCCAACGGCCGCGATGCCGACGCGCCGGAACTCGCGCTGGAAGTCGCCAAGAAGTGGAAGCCCGGGCGAACGCTTCGCGTGCGCTTCCTCGAAGGCGATCCTGTCGTGCAGCAGCGCGTGGCGCAGGCGGCCATGGCATGGACCCGTCATGCCAACATCCACCTGGACTTCGTCGACAGCGGCGACGCCGAGATCCGTATCGCGTTCCGCGACGACGGGTCGTGGTCGGCAGTGGGGACCGATGCGCTCGTCACGCGCTTCTTCCGCCGGAACGAACCGACGATGAACTTCGGCTGGCTCGATGCCGGCTCGTCCGATCTCGAGGTCGCGTCGGTCGTGCTGCACGAGTTCGGCCACGCGCTCGGCTGCATCCACGAGCACCAGAGCCCCGCCGGCGGCATCGTCTGGAACAAGGATCAGGTCTACGCCGACCTGAGCGGGCCGCCCAACAACTGGGACCGCGCGACCATCGACTTCAACATGTTCCAGAAGTACGACGCCGGGCAGACGCAGTTCTCGGCGTTCGATCCGGATTCGATCATGCTGTATGCGTTCCCGGCATCCTGGACGAAGACCGGCGGCTCCACGAAGGAGAACACGGCGCTCTCGGCGACCGACAAATCCTTCATCGCCAGCGCGTACCCGCCAGCGCGCGCGACGATCTGAACGCGGCGGGAACCACGCGCCATGCTGTCGCCCCTCCAGCGCCAGGCCCTCTGTTACGCGCTCGCCAGTGTCTGCCCGACGTTCGACGCGCTTGCGCAGATGCTGCGCTTCAGGACGAACCAGCAGCTCGAACGCATCACCGCGAAGGCCGGTGTCGACGAGATGTGCGTCCGGATCGTCGAGCACGCGGAGAACGAGTTCTGGACGGCGAACCTGATTGCCGGCCTCGTGGCGACCGGCGCGGCGAACGGCGAAGTCGTCGCGCTGCTCGCCGCATACCCGGAACTCGACCCGAGGGGCGCGCCACCCGCCGTCAACCACTACGACGCGAAGCTGCTCGTCGGCGGGCGGCTCTTCCTCTCGCGCCCCGACCTGCGGCGCGCGCTGCGCGAGATGGGCGAGGGCATCAGCTCCCGCGTGCTGATCGTCAACGGCGAGCCGGTCACCGGCAAGTCGTTCACGCACATGTTCGTCAGCTACGTGCTCGAGTTCGATCCCTCGCGGCGCTCCGAGGGGTTCCGGTCGGCTTACATCGATCTCGACCAGAAGGAGTGGACGCTCGAGACGCTCGCCAAGCAGATCGCGTTCGC
Source organism: uncultured Luteitalea sp. (assembly GCA_934541105.1). GTDB lineage: Bacteria > Acidobacteriota > Vicinamibacteria > Vicinamibacterales > Vicinamibacteraceae > Luteitalea. The sequence continues at coordinate 353,100 of CAKTDA010000005.1, forward strand.
GCTGAAGATGGACCCGGAGACGATGCCGAAGCGCCCGGCGTCCGATCCCGAGCAGGACAGCCGCTGGCTCCCGCAACTGCACCAGTGGCTGTGCGACGGCATCACGACCGCGACGTATCCCGGGTGCTGGCTGATCCTCGACGGCTTCCGCGTCAGCCTGCCCGCGGCCGGGCTCGACCTGATCCAGATGCTCGCCGAGTTTGCCGACATCGGCGCCAACGGACGGCTTCGGCTCGTGCTCCTGAACTTTCCGCGGGCCGATGCGCTGCCGTACTCGGGCGTCGAGGTGATTGGCGCGCCTCCGCTCGGTCGGCGCGAGACCGAGGCCTTCCTCGCCGATGTCTTCGCCCATGCCGGACAGCCGCACGACGCCGTGCTCGTGCAGGCGGCCCTCCAGTCGGTGGAGACGCAGGTCGACCAGAAGCTGCAGGCGCTCCGCGCCGGCAATCCCGATGATCCCGACCTGCCTCGCAAGCGGCTGCAGTTGCTGAACGTCGCGTTGAGCCGCACCGCGAAGCGCCTCCTCGCGGGAGCCGCGACGTGAAGCCGCCCGACGGGTGGACACCCGACGCGGTCACCAACGAGCTCGCCGACCTGTTCGACGACGATGGGCCTGACGCGGCGACGGCCTTCATCGATGCGGCCGCGGTGCTCGCGTCGTTCGATCCCGACACGCTCCAGCCGACAGGCGGCATGGCGGACGCCGACAGCCGCGAGCACGACGCTGCGCGTGCCGAACTCGGGCGCATGGTGCTGCCTTCGTACGACGCCGACGGCCGCACCTCGTGGATTCTCGATCGCGAGACGCGCAGGAGCGCGTTGCGGCGCCTCGTGGCGGAGGGCGGCGTGCAGGCCGCACTCGACGCGAACCCGCAGCGCCGGCAGGAACCGCTCCAGCAGATGCTCGAGGCGATGCTGCTCACGCCGGGTACGCTGCCGCCGCTGAAGACCGCATCCGACGTGCGTGCGTGCCAGGTGGCTGCCGACTGGGTCCGCGGCATCGTCGCCGACGTGCCCGACGAGGCCGCGCTGCGGCAGGCGGCCGAGCGCGCGACGCAGCTGGCGCCGTTCCGCGACCTGGCGGGCGACTACTTCGCGGGTCGCGAGCGCGAGCTGGCCGTGCTCAGCGACTACGTCGGCGTCCGCGCGGCGAGCGGCACGGTCGAATCGCTGACGCGGGTCATCAAGTCGGTGCTGAGCCTGCAGGCCGAGCCGCCGCTGTTCGTGTATGGCCCCGGCGGCATCGGCAAGTCCACCCTGATTGCGCGCTTCATCCTCGACCACGTGGACCGGCGCGACGTGCCGCAGTTTCCTTACGCATACCTGGACTTCGACCGTCCGGGGCTCGTGGCCGAGGAGCCGGTGACGTTGCTGATGGACGCCGTCCGGCAACTCGCGTCGCAGTACCCGTCGCGCCGCGCGTCGCTCGAGGCGCTCGGCAAGGACTGGGGACGCCGCGTGGCCGGGATGGCGCGCAACGCGGTGGGACCAGTGCCCGAGGGCCAGGGCCCGGGGCCTGCCTCGCAGGAGCGCGGGTCGCGGCAGGGGACGGCCTCCGGTCTCAGGGCGGTGCTGCCCGTGGACACGCGGCCGTCGCGCTACGAGTCGCTGTGGTCGTACCTGCGGGTCAGCGATCGCGGCTACTTCCTCGAGACCTTCGCGCACGAAGTGCGGCAGCTGCCGGGCACGACCGCGCAGCCGATGCTGCTCGTGCTCGACACGTTCGAGGAGGTGCAGCTGCGCCACGCCTCGCACGAGGACGAGGTGTTCAGGTTCCTCGACCAGTTGCAGTCGCTGGTGCCGTTCCTGCGCGTCGTGCTGTGCGGTCGGGTGCTGCCCGAGCGCCACGCCGTGCGTCCCCTCGAACTCGCGACGTTCGACCTCGAGTCCGCCACCGCGTTCCTCACGGCACGAGTCCGCATCGCGCGCGAGGGAGCGGAAACGGTGGCACGCCATGTCGGCGGATCCCCGCTGACGCTGCGACTGGCCGTGGACCTCCTTCGCCGCGCGCACGACACGCCCGGGGGGCTGAGCGACATCGGCGCGGTGCTCGGCGTGCTGCGCAAGGGGAGCATCGAAGCGCAGTTGTACACGCGGGTGATCGAGCACATCACCGATCGCGACGTGCGCCGGCTCGCCCATCCGGGCCTGCTCCTGCGTCGCATCACGCCCGGGATCATCCAGTACGTGCTGGCGAAGCCCTGCGGGTTGACCGTGCCGGACCGTCCGACGGCCGCGCGCCTGTTCGACAAGCTGCGGCGTGAAGTCGTGCTCGTCACGCAGCGCGCCCCGGAAGTGCTGGTCCATCGCCCGGAGCTGCGGGCCGTGATGCTGGAGCCGCTGCGCGCCGACGACCCGGAGCGCGCCCGCGTGATCAACGAGGCGGCCGTCGTGTTCTACGAGTCCCAGCCCACGGCTCCCGAGACGCGCGCCGAGGAGATCTACCATCGCCTGCTGCTCGGGCACGACCGCGCGACGCTCGACGCGCGCTGGATCGACGGCGTCGATCACTACCTGGCGACGGCAGTGCCCGACCTCTCGCCGCGCGCGCAGGGCTACCTCGCGGGGCGCATGCCGCTCGTGCTCGTTCCGGAAGCCTGGGCGCAGGCCGACCTCGAGGACTGGGAACGCTACGCGATCCGCGAACTGCGTGAACTGCTGCGCCTCGGGAATCTGGCCGCCGCCCAGGCCCTGATCCGCATGCGACCGACGTTCACGAACCCGACGCTGAAGGTGCTCGAGGTCGAACTGCTGATGCGGACGGGCAGCCTCGCAGAGGCCCGTCACGTTGCAGCCGAGACGCTCGCGCGCGTGCCGCCCGACTCGCCCGATGCCGTCGCCTTGCGCTCGCACCTCGGCACACGGGCACGGCAGCAGGAGGGCCCGTCGCCGGCGGGTGCCGGGCCGGAGGCAGGTGCCGGGC
>CAKTDA010000006.1 GCA_934541105.1 uncultured Luteitalea sp.
AGGTTCTTCGCGTTGCGTCGAATTAAACCACATGCTCCACCGCTTGTGCGGGCCCCCGTCAATTCCTTTGAGTTTCAGCCTTGCGACCGTACTCCCCAGGCGGAGTGCTTAATGCGTTAGCTTCGGCACGGCAGGGATCGATACCCGCCACACCAAGCACTCATCGTTTAGGGCCAGGACTACCGGGGTATCTAATCCCGTTTGCTCCCCTGGCTTTCGCGCCTCAGCGTCAGTGTCGGTCCAGGATGCCGCCTTCGCCACCGGTGTTCCTCCAGATATCTACGCATTTCACCGCTACACCTGGAATTCCACATCCCTCTCCCGAACTCAAGCCCGCCAGTATCGGACGCAGTTCCCCGGTTGAGCCGAGGGATTTCACGTCCGACTTAACAGGCCGCCTACGCGCCCTTTACGCCCAGTAATTCCGAACAACGCTTGCCCCCTCTGTATTACCGCGGCTGCTGGCACAGAGTTAGCCGGGGCTTCCTCAGGTGGTACCGTCAGCCTCCATGGATATTCACCACGAAGGTGTTCGTCCCACCCAACAGGGGTTTACAATCCGAGGACCTTCATCCCCCACGCGGCGTTGCGTCGTCAGGCTTGCGCCCATTGCGAACAATTCCCCACTGCTGCCTCCCGTAGGAGTCTGGGCCGTGTCTCAGTCCCAGTGTGGCCGTCCGCCCTCTCAGGCCGGCTACCGATCGTCGCCTTGGTAGGCTTTTACCCCACCAACTAGCTAATCGGACGCGGGCTCCTCTCCAAGCGCCAGGCCTTGCGGTCCCCAGCTTCGATCACCGTTCATCCAAGAACAGGATGTCATGCGGTATTAGCCCCCCTTTCGGAAGGTTATCCCCCACTCAGAGGCAGATCACCCACGCGTTACTCACCCGTTTGCCACTTTACTCGGGGCCGAAGCCCCTTTCACGTTCGACTTGCATGTGTTAGGCACGCCGCCAGCGTTGATTCTGAGCCAGGATCAAACTCTCAAGTTAAAGTTGGTGCCGATGCCGCGTTGCCGCGACACCTGCGAGACTTCAACGTTGATCGCCTGTTGATTGGCTCTCTAGCGTTGTTTACTTCTTCATGTCCGACGGCCAGCAGTCCTCGCGGACTACACACCGTCGGGCTGAATACTCGACAGGTTTTCGTGCTTGCACGTTCTATCTAGTTTTCAAGGAACCGGCCCGTCGGAGGCCACTTTCGCCTCGCCGAACCGTGTGTTCGCCGTCATCAGGCGAACTCACCCAGAATACCGAACCCTGGCTTTACTGTCAACACCTTTTTTTGGGTGTCGCCGACCCTCTCGATTCGGCCGGCCGCTCTCGCAGCCGTTGCCGCATCCGGTTCGACAGCGCGCGTCGCCGCAGAGCTTGCTGCGGTGCGCCTGTTTCCCCGTGGGTCGTGAGCCTCTAATGGGCACGCCGGACTGGGTTGCCGGCTGCCAGGCGCTCTCGGGCATTCACAGCAAGTGCGAAGCCCTTCACCGTACATCCAGCGCGACGGAACGTCTCGCTGTGTGGTGATGCCGGTGCGCCCGGCACAGTCCACCGAGAGTAGCCGAGGACGCATCGGGTGTCAACCCCCGTCCCTGCCCGCTCCCGCTCTTCCACTCCCGGTCCAGTCGGCGCCTTCAGCGTCAGCTGCCGGCCGCCTGTCCCAGAAGCGGATTCCCAGACTACGCCGCCAACCGCAGGGTTGTCAACCCCAGGCGGTTGGACATCCGAACACGCCAGTCGTCAGGGAATCACTCGCGCATCGGGCAATCAGTGGCAAGCGCCACCCCGTCCGCGAGCGAACCGCGAGTATGGGGCTCCCGCCCGGGCTTGTCAAGCCCGCCAGCGTCAGCTCGCCCGGACGCGGGCCACAAGCTTCCGTCCGGCCTGGATCGTCCACGTGCCGGCCGCAATCGTGGCGTTGATGTCGCTCACGGCAATCCCGTCGATTCGCACGCCCCCCTGCACGATCTTGCGCGTCGCGTCGCTGCCCGACGACGCAAGCCCGAGGTCCACGAGGACCTTGCGGATCAACTGCCCGGCCGCGGCGTCCTGGATCGGCAGGTCGGCATCCTGCCCGTGGCGCGCCGCATGACGCGCCCGCACCGCCTGCACGGCGGCGTCGGCACCAGCCGCGCCGTGATAGTCCGCGACGATCCGCCCGGCCAGTTCGTACCGGAGCTCGGACGCCGTCACCGCCCCCTCGGCGAACCGGGCCCGGCGGTCCGCAATGGCGTCAGGCGCGAGGTCTGTGAGCAGCGTGAAATAGCTCCACATCACCTCGTCGGTCCCACGAAAATCCTCGACGATCTTGCGCACCATCTCCTCGGCGGGCTCGTCGACCCCGACGTAGTTCCCGAGGCTCTTCGACATCTTCTCGACGCCGTCGAGGCCCACGAGCAGCGGTGTGGTCATCACGATCTGCGGCGGCAACCCGTACGAGGGCATGATGTCGCGCCCGACGTTGAGGTTGAACAGCTGGTCGGTGCCGCCGAGCTCGACGTCGGCCTTCAGGAAGACCGAGTCGTAGCCCTGGCTCAATGGATAGAGGAACTCGTGGAGCGCAATCGGCTGGCCGGCGTCGTAGCGCTGCCGGAAGTCCCGCCGCTCGAGCATCTGCGCGACGTTGTAGCGGGCGGCCAGCCGGACCCAGTCGGTGCTCGTGAGCGCGCCGAGCCACCGGCTGTTGAAGTCCACGACGGTCCGTTCGGGATCGAGGATGCGGAAGACCTGCTGCCTGTACGTGTCCGCGTTGGCCTTGACGGCCTCCGGTGTGAGCGGCGGGCGCGTCTTCGACCGCCCCGTCGGGTCCCCGATCAGGCCCGTGAAGTCGCCAATCAGGAAGATCACCGTGTGTCCCAGATCCTGGAAGTGCTTCATCTTCCGGATCAGGACGGTGTGCCCGAGGTGCAGGTCCGGCGCGGTGGGATCGAACCCGACCTTCACCACGAGCGGGCGCCCTTCGTCCTGCGCCAGGGCCAGCCGGGCCCGCAGTTCGGCAGCGCGCACGACGTCCACGCAGCCGCGCGTCAGGTAAGCCAGTCGTTCATCGAGGTCCATCGCCACCCACTATAGCGGCTCGCCCGGGGTTTAAAGGCATGGGCCGGACCCGTCGATTACCACGTCACCTCGGCCGACGTTTCGAGTGCAGCGACGTGCGCCGGAAACGAGCCGCGAGGAGGCGAAGTGTCCAAAACCACAGGCCATGAACGTCGTCAGCACCTGCGAGTCCCGGCAAACCTGCTGCCGTCCCTGTCTGCACGACTGAGCGGCGGCGCGCCGGTGCGCCTGCTCGACGTGTCGCGCCGCGGCGTCCGCCTCGAAACCACGAGCCACATGCGGCCCGGCCAGACCGTCGCCATCCGCTTCGTCGCCGCCGACGCCACCGTGACGCTCAGCGCGGCCGTCGTTCGCGCGACCGTCGCACACCTCGACGCCGACGGCATCCGGTACGAGACGGCCCTGTCGCTCGCCGGCGACCTGCTGCTCTGCGATCAGTTGCACGAAGCCGCCACGCAGGCCGACGAGGCCACCTCCGAGGTGCCGGCCACGATGCCCGCGCTCGACGCCGTCGTGGACTACACCGTGATCGTCAACGACTTCCCTGACGCCCGCGCCCTCATCGAGGGGCTGCAGGGCAACAGCTGGTAGGACCTGCCGTGCGCACCCTGCTCCTCACGCTCGCCGTCGCCGACACCGCACCGCTCCGCGCCGCCCTGGCCGCGTCCCTCGGCACCTCGTCGATCGACACCTGCCAGGCCGTCGAGGCCGCCGTGACGTGGCTCGAAAACCGCCCCTGCGACCTGCTCGCGATTGCCGGCGCCGGGTCCGCCGTTGCCGAAGCCGTCGGCCGCATGCGTCGCGTCAGCCGCACCTTGCCCATCCTCGCCATCGTCGCCGACGTCGCGACGCCCGATGCGGGCGCCTGCTGGCTCGCCGGAGCCGACGACGTCACGACGGCGGCAAGCTTGTCGACCTCGCAGTATCCCGAGGGCCTCGACGATGCCAGGCACCCCGAGCGACATGCACTGCGCCGGACGCAGCGGTTGTGGTACGCAGGCCCGGGCGATGCCCTGCGCCAGCAGCTCGTCACACGCGTCGGCACGCGCTTTCGCGATGTCGGGCTGACGGGCGAAGGACTCGCCGGGTTGACGACGCAGGACGTCGAGGACACCCAGTCGGCGGCGCTCATCGTCAACGCCGTGCAGGAGCCCGGGTCGATCGTGCTCGGCGTCCGGCGAGTCAAGCGGACGTATCCCGAACTGGCCGTCGTTGTTGTCGCCGAGGGTGCGCATCACGAGGCGTTCCGGCGTGCGGGCGCCGACGAATGCGTGCCGTCGCCAGCCGACGCCGATCACCTGCTCCAGGCCGTGGGGCGTGCCATCGGCCAGCGCCGCGCGTCGTTCGAACTCGACTCGGTGCGCGGACGTGAAACGCGCCTCCGTGCACTCGTCGAGCAGCTGCCGGAAGGCGTCGTGCTGATCTCGCCGGAGCACACCGTGCTCGCCGTGAACCTCGCGGCCTTGCGCGTGCTTGGCGCCCAGGATGCCCGACAGGTGCTCGGCGCCTCGCTTTCGCCCTGGCTCGATGCCGACGACGCCGACGCGCCGGATCTCGTGACGCTCGTGGACGGCATGGCGAGCGGGACGACGCGCGAACTCGTGATGCGGACGCGCCATCTCGCCGAGGCACGCCGGTTGCTGCTGCGCGCGGTGCCGTTCCAGCGCGAGAGCGGCGGCCCGCCCGCGGCACTGATCGTCATCCGCGAGATGCCGGTCGGAGAGGAGGCGCCACAGGCACCGGTGGCCGCGGCCCCGGCCGACGACGAGCGGCAGGCGTGGGAGCAGGAGCGCAGCTCGCTCGCGCACCACGTCGCGACACTCGAATCGGAGCTTGCCGCGCTGCGCCCACTCGAGGAGACGCTGCAGGCCACGGCCGATGCCCTCGCCGAGGCACGCGCGCAGGTGGACGAACTGCCGCAGTTGCGCAGCGTTGCCGCGCGACTCACCGAGCTCGGTGTCGACGTGGACGCGATCCCGTCGCTCATCGACGGCGCCCGGCGCCTCGCAAGCCTGGAGCAGGAAGAACTGCCGCTCCTCATGGCGCGCGCCGAGGCCGTGCAGCAGCGGCAGTCGCGTCAGGACGAGGAGATCACCTCGCTGCGGGCGCAGGTGGCCCGCTTCGAAGCCGCGGGTGCCGTCGAGGCCGCGGCCGACGACGCACGGCCGGCTGCCGCAACGCCGCTGACGCTCGCCGACACGCACGGCTGGCTGCTCGAGATGGCCGGCCTTGGTGTCGTGCGCACGACGGCCGAAGGCGCCGTGCTCGAGGTCAACGAGCGTGCCGCCCGCCTCTGTGGCTATGCGGATGCCGGCGAGATGCAGGCCGCCGCCTCGATGCCTGCGCCCCTGCTCGCGGCTGCCGGCGACGACGCCGACGGCCCGGTGCGCTTCGAGGTCGATCTGCAGGTCCATGGGTCGCCCGCTCCACACCGCATCGCGGGCGCGCGCATCGCGGCCGACGGCGACGACGCCATCCGCACCTGGCTGCTCGCCGAGGCGCCGGCCCTGCCGGGTCGTGCCGCCCGTCACGGCAATCGCCAGCAGGCGATGTCGGCCGTGCTCGAGGCAGCCGCCGCCGAGTGCCGCACGGTCGTCGAAACGGCCGGCAGCCGGCTGCGCGGGCCCCGTCCGGTTGACGAGTCCGGTGAGTCGGCTCACTCGACCGGTGGGCAGGCCCTCGCGCGCGCCCAGGCGATGCTTGCGCAGTTGTCGGCGTTCGGCAGGCGGCGGAGTGTTGCCGCGGCGCACGATCTCGCGGCGCATCTCGAGGCCGCGCAGCCGCTGCTCGAGCGACTTGCCACCGAGGAAGTCGCCTGGCAGCTCGACCTGCCGGCCGAACCCATCCATGCATCCGTCACGGCCGCCGAGTTCGAGCGCTGCGTGACCGCGATGGTCGCGATCGGGAGGGATGCGTTGCCGGTAGGCGGCCAGCTCACGCTGGCCCTCGGCGCCGGGGAGACGAGCGCCAGCGCGATGGGTGTGCGCCGGCCGATGGCCGCCGTCACGGTCCTGGCCCAGGGCTACGGGCTCGTGGAGCCGGCAGTCACGCCGGCGCTTCGCGAGCTTGCCGACTCGCTCGGCGCAAGCGTCGACGTCGAATGCGTCGATGCCTTCACGGCACGCCTGACGTTCGAGCTGCCTCGTGCGTTCGTGATGACCCACGTCGCCTGATTCCGCCGTTCGACGCGGAGCCTGTTCGTGGGCGGCGATGCTGCCGGTTCGTGAGCGTCGATGCTGGCTGTTCGTGGGCGTCGATGCTATGCATCGACGCGCGAACGCCGCCCGCCGTACGATAGGCGGACGGCATGCGGCCCTCTCGCGCTCCGCTCGGCATCACGCGCCGCTCCCTGCTCCGCCTCGCCACCGGCGTCACGGCCGGCCTCGTCGTGGGCGAGCTCTCGTATGGTGTGCTGTACGAGCGGTTCCACCTCGGTGTGACGCGGATGGAACTGCCGTGCGTGGAGCTGCCGCCGGCGCTCGACGGCCTCCGCATCGGGCTCATCACCGACACGCACCACAGCGCATTCACGGGGCTGCCGTTCATCGAGCAGGCGGTCGCGACCGTCGCGCGCGAGAGGCCCGAGCTCGTCGTGCTCGGCGGTGATTACGTGACGCACCAGGACCGCCGCTACATCACCGACGCCGCCGAACCGTTTGGCGCGCTGCGTGCGCCGCACGGCGTGTTCGGCGTCCTCGGCAACCACGACGACGAGGTCGAGGTGCCGCGCGCGCTGGGGCGACGCGGCGTGAGCGTGCTGCGCGATGCGCGCACGCGCGTGCGCATCCGCGACGAAGCCATCGACCTCATCGGGCTCCGGTACTGGACGCGGCGTCCTGAAACCATCGCGACGCTGGCGCGCGGCCGGCGGCCGTTCAGCATCCTGCTCGCGCACGACCCCCGGCGGCTCTGGCACGCCGCGGGGCTGGGCATCCCGCTGGTGCTCTCGGGGCATACGCATGGCGGGCAGATATCGCTGCCCCTTGCGGGGCCGGTGGCTGCGAGGAAGTTCCCGGTGGCGCACGGCACGCGGGTCGAGGGCGACACGCGGCTCTTCGTGAGCCGCGGCGTCGGCACGGTGATGGTGCCCTGCCGAATCGATTGCCCGCCTGAAGTCGCGCTGCTGACGCTGCGCCGCGCAGACCCGAAGGTGTAGGCGGCAGCAGTCCGGGAGCTTCCCGGCGCCTACGCGAGGACGAACCGCCGACCCTCGATGCGCCAGGAACGCGTGGCAACCCGGGCGATGGCGTCCGGGTAGATCCGGTGCTCCTCGACGAGAATGCGCGCTGCCAGGGTCTCGGCCGTGTCGTCGTCGAGCACCGGCACCGTCGCCTGCGCGACGATCGGGCCGGCATCGAGCTCCGGCGTGACGAGGTGCACCGTGGCGCCGGCGACCCTGACGCCATGCGCCCACGCCTGGTGCTGCGCGTCCACGCCTGGAAAGGACGGCAGCAGCGAGGGGTGGACGTTGAGCACGGGGCCCGGCGCATGCTCCAGGAACACAGGGCTCAGGATGCGCATGAAGCCGGCCAGGCAGGTGACCTGCACGCCGGCCGCCTTCAGCCGGTCCACGAGCGTGTGCTCGAAGTCGGCGCGCGTCGGGTGCGCCTTGTTGTCGATCACCTCGGTGGGGATGCCGGCCGCGCGGGCGAGCGCAAGCCCACCGGCGTCGGCGCGGTTCGAGATCACCACGCCGATGCGGGCAGGCAGCCGGCCGTCGTCGATTGCGCGGATGATTGCCTGCAGGTTGCTGCCGCGGCCGGAGATGAGGACGCCGAGGACGGGGTGGCCATCGCCTGCGGCGGACGACAACGTGCTCATGCGCGCTCAAGCATAGACTGCAGCGACCGATTACTGCGATCGACATGGGACGTCCAGCGACTCGGAGGTCGTCCATGCCACGGCCATGAAGGTGCTCCTGCTCTCGACGCGCCCGCTGGGCGCCGCGGACATCGACCGCGTCCTGCTGACGGGAATCTCGCCGTCTGCGGTAGACGTGTGCCCCACGGTGCACCTGGCCATCGCCCGGCTCGACGCCTTCACGCCCGACCTCATCATCGTCAACCTTCCCGAGCCCGATGCAGGGGATGCCGTACTCCGCCTGCACGAGCGCGGCGTCCGCATTCCGACCGTCGTCGTGGCGGGAGCGATGACCGCGGCTGCCGATGTGGCCGGGTCCGCGGCCGGCCGGCTGTCCTCGCAAGGTACGGTCAGGGACGGCGCGGCTGCGCACGATGTCGCGGCACCTGACGGCGACACGGCCCTCCTGACGGCAGATCCGACTGCCGACACGACCGGCGGGGACGGCACGGGTGGCATGGGTCCCGAACCGGTTCCGCCCATGGACGCGAGGCTGACCGACGCGGCGCTCGCCGAGGCGCGCGACGAGATCGAGCAGCTCGCACGCGGCGGCGTGACCGACGCGCTCGACACCGAGACGCGCTGGCTGCTCTACGAGGTGGCCGCGATCGGGCATCTCTCGACGACGCCCGATGGGCGCATCCTCGCGGCCAACGACATCGCCGCACAGTTGCTGGGGCACTTCTCGAGCCAGGTGTTCGAGGCGGCCGGCTCCATGCCGCAGCCCCTCATCGACGTCGCGGGCGCGTTCGCCCGCAGGCCGTCACGCTTCGAGCTGTGCCTCCAGCACGGCGAGGACGGGCCCCTGCACTGGATCGTCGGGCTGGCCCTCCCGCAGGCCGGTGCGCCGGGCACGGTGACGTGGTTCCTGATCGACGTCAGCGAACAGCGGCTCCAGGCGCGGCGATCGCGGTTCCTGCGGCGGATGGATGCACTGACACACGTGCTCGCGGCTGCGACCGCGGAATGCTCGACGCTGCTCGACACCGGGGGCCGTGCCCTGACGGTGGCCCGCGACAGGCTCGCCGGCGACGTGGACGTCGAGCAGGCCGTCCAGGCACTCTCGCGCGCCCGTGCGGTACTGGCGCAGCTTGCCGGCTTTGCCCGGCGACGTGCACGCCGGCCGGTGCTGAAGGATCTTCGCGCCCTCATCGAGCAGATGAGCGCGGTGCTCGTCCACGTGACCGGCGACGAGATCGCGTGGTCGATGCACACGGGCGACGCGCCGCTCTATGTGTCACTCGACGCGGCAGAACTCGAGCAGTGCCTCTCGGCGCTCGTGACGCAGGCACGCGAGGCGCTGCCGCTCGGCGGCCGCATGCGGCTCACGCTGGACTCCGTGCTGCGCGACGCCTCGCAGGAGGAAGGGCGAGGCACTCGGCCCGAAGTCCGGATGACGATCGAGTTGCAGGGATACGGGCTGCAGGCGATGACGACGCCGCAGGCGCTGGAGACGCAACTGATGCGGCTCGGCGTCGAGCTGACGACCGGCCAGCCCGATCACCTCACCACGCGTCTCGTGCTGGCGCTCCCGCGCGTCTTCCTGACGGCCTGACCGCCGGCGCCTAGCCTTCGTGCCCGACGTACTGCACGTCGCGGTCGCCGCTGACGATCTCGCCAATCACGCGTCCGCCCGATTCGCCGGCTTCGGCAAGCCGCTCGAGCACGGTGTTGACTTCGCCCGGCGCGACGACGAGCACCAGGCCGATGCCCATGTTGAAGGTCCGCCACGCATCGGCGTCCGGCACGTCGCCGCGACGCACGAGCCACGTGAAGAGGGCCGGCACGTGCCACGACGACCTGTCGATGCGCGCGGCAGTGCCCGGCGGGAGCACGCGCGGGACGTTGTCGGTGAGCCCGCCGCCCGTGATGTGGGCCATGCCGTGGATGTGCCCGGCCTGCACGAGCGGCAGCACGGGCCCGAGGTACGAACGGTGCGGGCGGAGCAACGCCTCGCCGAGGCTGCCGCCGAGCTCGGGGATGTGGTCGTGAATCCCGAGCATCAACGTGTCGAACGCGATCTTGCGCGCGAGCGAGTAGCCATTCGTGTGAAGGCCCGAGGAAGGCAGCCCGATCACGGCGTCGCCGACGGCAATCCGCTCGCCCGTCAGCACCTGCCCGTGCTCGACCATGCCGACGATGAAGCCGGCCAGGTCGTACTCGCGATCGGCGTAGAAGCCGGGCATCTCGGCCGTCTCGCCGCCGAGGAGCGCGCAGTTGTTGGCTGCGCACGCCCGCGCCAGTCCCTCGACGATGTCCACGGCGACGTCGGGCGAGAGACGGCCGGTCGCAAGGTAGTCGAGGAAGAACAGCGGCCGCGCGCCCTGCACGAGGATGTCGTTGACACAGTGGTTGACGAGGTCCTCGCCGATCGTCGTGTGGCGGTTCATCATGAACGCCACCTTCAGCTTCGTGCCCACGCCATCGGCGCTCGCGACGAGCACCGGATCGGTGCCGCCCGCCGCGCGCAGGTGGAACAGGCCGCCGAACGAACCGATGTCCGAGAGGACGCCGGGCGTGAAGGTGCCCTGCGCGAGCCCGCGGATGCGGCGCACGACCTCGTGCCCCGCGTCGATGTCCACTCCGGACGACTTGTAATCCATGCGTGAATCCTCCGCGTCGGCCGTCGTGCGTACACGGGCCGTGGCGGTGCGTCAGAACTCCAGTGCGGTGATCAGGACCTGCGCGGCGGCGCGCGCCGAGGCGTCGGTGTCCGACTCCCAGTAGCTCCGGCGGATGGCGGCAAAGAAGCGCTCTTCCGCGTAGTCCTCTTCGAGCATATCGAACGCGTCGCGCAGCAGCAGCGTGGCTTCCTTGCGCGGCAGACCCGGGACGATTCCCACGGCCTGCGCCGGCGACTGCATGACGGCCTTGCCGACCGCGAGCGCGATAGGCGCGCGAACGGGGTCGTTGGCGGGCATCCCGAGCTCGAACAGCAGCGGCAGGGCGTCGGTCCGTCCGATGGCGGCCAGGTCGGCAAGCGCCGTGGCCGCCGCGCGGGCGAGCTCCTGGTAGCCGATGTTACGAGTGGCGAACTCGAGCGATTCGCGCACGAAGCGGGTGTGGCCGTCGCAGTTGGAGCCGAGACCGCAGATGGCCGCCGCGATCGTCGGCTGCAGTTCGCGTTCGGCGCCCCGCTGCGCGGCGGCAAGCACCGGGAGCCCCCGCGCGTCGCCAATCAGCCCGATCGCCCGCACCGCATCGTCCTGCAGCGGGCCATCCTGTTTCGCGATCGAGACGAGCTCGTCGAGCGCATACGCGGCCTTGTGCGCGCCGAGGGCCTCGATGACGGCGGCGCGGAAGAAGTCCACGCCCCGCATCAGCTCGCGACGGAGCGTGGCCTGCACCTTCGGATCGGCGCCGTGGGCGGCAAGCGCGCGCACGAGCGCCGGGCGTACGAACTCCGCCTGCTCCTTCTCGAGCGCCTGCAGCAGGCGCGGCACGAGCGAGGGCTGCGGGTGATCCTCCACGTAGGCATACGCAACCTCGCGGAGCCGGTCGTTGGAATCGTCGAGCGCCCGGAGGAACACCGGCCGCGTCTTCGGATCGTTGAAGCCCGAGAGGAGCACGAGCGCGCGGAAGCGGACGTAGCCGTCCGCGTGCTTCTCCGCGGCTTCCACGAGCAGCGGCACGACGACGGCAGCCGGCGCACGGCGGACGAGCGCCGACGCATCGATCCGCGTGCGGTAGTCGAGCTTGCCCAGCGTGTCGATTGCCGCCCGGAGGGCTGCGGGGCTTGTCGCCTCACTCGCCGCAGGGGCAGGTGGCGCCTTCCTGGAGCCCGTCGATGGCGGCCGCGGGGCTGGCCGCGCCTGGTCGAGCGCCATCGCCGCCGCGCCCGCGGTCAACCCGCAGGCGAGCGCGATGGCTGCCCCGGCCGCGACGCGCGCGTGCATCTAGCGCTGCTCCTCGAGCACCATGGCCGGCTTCTCGAGCTTGAGCGCGAGCTGCAGGTAGGCGTCCTGATCCTGCGGGAACTGGATAGGGTAGGAACCGGTGTAACAGGACGTGCAGTAGTGGCTGCGGTCCTGGCTCACCGCACCGAGCAGGCCGTCGAGGCTCAGGTACGCGAGCGAGTCGGCGTCGAGGTAGGTGCGAATCTCCTCGAGTGTGTGCGTGGCGGCAATGAGCTCCGACCGTCGCGGTGTGTCCACGCCGTAGAAGCACGGCGAGATCGTCGGTGGGCAGCTGATGCGCATGTGGACCTCGCGCGCGCCGGCGGCCTTGACCATCCTGACGATCTTGCGGCTGGTCGTGCCGCGCACGATGGAGTCGTCCACGAGCACGACGCGCCTGCCTTCGAGGATGCTGCGCACCGGGTTCAGCTTCACGCGCACGCCGAAGTGCCGGATCGACTGCTGCGGCTGGATGAACGTCCGCCCGACGTAGTGGTTGCGGATGAGGCCCATGCGCAGCGGGATGCCCGACATCTCCGAGTAGCCGATGGCCGCGCACACTCCGGAGTCGGGGATCGGCACGACGACGTCGGCCTCGACCATGGACTCCTCGGCAAGGCGGCGGCCCATGGCCGTGCGGGTCTCGTTGACGCTGCGCCCGAACACGTAGCTGTCGGGCCGTGCGAAGTAGACGTGCTCGAAGATGCAGTGGGACCGCGGCGCCGGCGGGAACGGCTTGTACGACTGCACGCCGGCCGCGGTAATGACGACGATCTCGCCGGGCTCGACGTCGCGCACGTAGGTGCCGCCGATGAGGTCGAGCGCGCAGGTTTCCGAGCAGGCAATCCAGGCGTCGCCGAGGCGGCCGAGTGCCAGCGGCCTGAAGCCGTTCGGGTCGCGCGCGGCAATCAGGCGGTCGGGGCCGAGCATGAGGATCGAGTAGGCGCCCTGCACCTGCGCGAGCGACTCGATGGCTGCCTGTTCCGGAGACGACGCCGACGATCGCGCGAAGAGGTGGAGCACCACCTCGGTGTCGCTGCTCGTCTGGAAGATCGACCCCTTCGACACGAGGTCGCGGCGAATCTCGCCCGCGTTCACGAGGTTGCCGTTGTGGCAGATCGCCATCTGGCCGTGGACGCAGTCGATGAGGAACGGCTGCGCGTTGGCGAGCAGGCTCTCACCGGCCGTCGAGTAGCGCGTGTGCCCGATGGCGCTGTGCCCGATCAGGCTCGTGAGCGTGCGATCGTCGAAGATGTCGGCGACATACCCCATCCCGCGCGCGACCTGCACGTGATGTCCGTCTGCCGACGCGATGCCCGCGCTCTCCTGGCCGCGGTGCTGCAATGCGTACAACCCGAGGTACGTCAGGTTGGCGGCCTCGGCGTGACCGAAGATGCCGAAGACCCCGCATTCTTCCTTGAGCTCGTCCACCAGACCTCCGTCTGCGACGTTCAGCGCGTCGCGGCCGTCAGCGCTTCCTCGAGCGCATGCGCCCACACCGATTGCAGTTCAGCCACCGGCGCGGAAAGCGCAGGCTCTCCATCGATCCGGACCGACAACGTCTCGCCGCCGGTCGTGCCGATCACGTGCGCAACGACCCCTGCCGCCGCAGCGCGCTCGAGCACCGCATCCACGTGTTCGGCAGCCACGCCGAGCAGCACGCGTCCAGCCGATTCACTGAAGAGCGTGGCGTGCGGCACCGGCACTCCAGGCGGCCCCGTGACGCCCGACAGCTCCACCGTTGCGCCGACGCCCGGTTCCCCGAACGTGCACTCGGCAAGGGCAACCGCGAGGCCACCCTCGGCACAGTCGTGGGCCGAGGCCACGAGCCCGCCCTGCACGAGGGCGGGCAGCAGTTCGTGCAGCGCACGCTCGTGCGAGAGGTTCACCGCGGGCGGCGTGCCGCGCACCTCGCCATGCACGCGCTGGAGGTACTCGGACCCGCCGAGCTCGGCACGCGTCTCGCCGATCAGCACGATCTTCAGACCGTCGGAAGTGAACGCCTGGCCGACCACCCGCGACGCATCCTCGATGAGCCCGACGATGCCAAGCACGGGCGTCGGATAGATCGCGTTGCCGTCCGTCTCGTTGTACAGGCTGACGTTGCCGCCCGTGATCGGCACGCCGAACGCGCGGCAGGCCTCGCCGATGCCGCGCACGGCCTCGACGAACTGCCACATGATCTCGGGCTTCTCGGGGTTGCCGAAGTTGAGGTTGTTCGTGGCGCCAATGGGCACGCCGCCGGCAAGCGCGACGTTGCGTGCCGACTCGGCCACGGCGAGCATCGCGCCGCGCCGCGGGTCGAGCTGCCCGTAGCGGCCGTTGCCGTCCACCGACATCGCCAGGGCGCGATCGGTGCCCTTCACGCGCACCACAGGCGTGCCTCGCCCAGCGAGGCACAGCGTGTTCGTGCGAACCATGTGGTCGTACTGCCGGTAGATCCACCGCTTGCTGGCAATCGTCGGCGACGCCAGCAGAGTGGCCAGCACCTCGGCGGTCTCGGGAAATGCCTTGAAGTGCGAGGCGTCGAGGCGCTGCACGTCGTCGAGCCATGACGGCCGCTCGGTGGGCCGGTCGTAGAGCGGCGCCTCGTCGGCGAGCGCGCGCGCCGGCACCTCGGCCACCACGACGCCGTTCTCCCGCACGCGCACGAGCCCATCGTCGGTGACGTGCCCGATGCACACGGCGTGCAGGTCCCACTTCTCGAAGATGCGCTCGACGTCGGCCTCGCGGCCCTTGTGGACCACGAACAGCATGCGCTCCTGCGACTCGGAGAGCATGATCTCGTACGGCGTCATCCCGGTCTCGCGCTGCGGGACCTTCGTGACCTCGACGTCCATGCCCATGTGCCCGCGCGCGCTCATCTCGGACGTCGCGCAGGACAGCCCCGCGGCGCCCATGTCCTGCAGCCCGACGAGCGCGTCGGACTTCAGCACCTCGAGGCAGGCCTCGAGCAGGAGCTTCTCCATGAAGGGATCGCCGACCTGCACGGCGGGCCGCTTCTCGGCCGCGGCGTCGTCGAACTCCGCCGAGGCCATCGTCGCGCCGTGGATGCCGTCTCGCCCGGTGCTCGCGCCGACGTAGTACACGGGGTTGCCCACGCCATCGGCCTTGCCCTTGACGATGCCGTCCGCGCGGACGATGCCGAGGCAGAAGACGTTGACGAGGGGATTGCCGGCGTAGCAGGGGTCGAAGAACGCCTCGCCGCCGACGGTCGGGATGCCGATGCTGTTGCCGTAGCCGGCGATGCCGGCGACCACGCCCGTGACGACCCGTCTGGTGCGCGCGTCGGCAAGGTCGCCGAAGCGCAGCGAGTCGAGCAGCGCAATCGGCCGCGCACCCATCGTGAAGATGTCGCGGATGATGCCGCCGACGCCCGTGGCCGCCCCCTGGTAGGGCTCGATGAACGACGGGTGGTTGTGGCTCTCGATCTTGAACACGGCCGCGAGCCCGTCGCCGATGTCCACGGCGCCCGCGTTCTCGCCGGGCCCCTGCAACACGCGCGGTCCCTGCGTCGGCAGCGTCTTCAGGTGGATGCGGGAGCTCTTGTAGCTGCAGTGCTCGGACCACATCACCGAGAACATGCCGAGCTCGGTCATGTTCGGCTCGCGGCCGAGGATGCCGAGGATGCGGGCGTACTCGTCTTCCTTGAGGCCGTGCCGCTCGAGAACGTCTGGCGTGATTGACATGAGGTCGTCTACGTGTGACGGCGTGTTGCTCACGCCACGCCGGCCGTCAGGCCGCGCAGCACCGACTCGAACAGCACGAGGCCGTCGTCGCTGCCGAGCGCCGGTTCGCAGGCGCGCTCGGGGTGCGGCATCAGCCCCACGACGTTGCGGCCGGGGTTGCAGATGCCGGCAATGTTGTTGAGCGAGCCGTTGCAGTTTGCCTGCTCGGTGATGTCGCCGCCTGCCGTGGCATACCGGAAGATCACCTGGCGGTTCGCTTCGAGACGTTCGAGCACGGCGGGCTCCGCGAAGTACTGCCCCTCGCCGTGCGCAATCGGAATCCGGAGCACCTGGCTGGCCGTGCAGGCGCTCGTGAACGGCGTGTCCACCTGCTCCACGCGCACGTGGACGTGCTCGCAGCGGAACTGCACCTGCTGGTTCCGGATCAGCACGCCCTCGAGCAGGCCTGCCTCGCAGAGGATCTGGAAGCCGTTGCAGATGCCCAGCACCGGGCCGCCCTGCGCCGCGAACTCCGAGACGGCCTGCATCACCGGCGAGAAGCGCGCGATGGCGCCGGTCCGCAGGTAGTCGCCATACGAGAACCCGCCGGGCAGGATGACGACGTCGGCGCCGCCGAGCGACGTGTCCTTGTGCCAGAGGAACTCGGCCGGCTGGCCGAGCACGTGCTTCACCGCGTGATACGCGTCGTGATCGCAGTTGGATCCGGGAAAGACGACGATCGCGAACTTCATGGCGATGCGCTCCTTCAGGCGACGGGCGCCGGCGACTCGAGCCGGAAGCTCTCGATGACGGGGTTCGCGAGCAGCTTTGCCGAGACCTCGCGCACGACGGCCTCGGCGGCATCGGCGTCAGTCGCGTCCACCTGCACCTCGAAGTACTTGCCCTGCCGCACGTCGGCAACGGACCCGTATCCCAGGCTGTGGAGCGACTCGACGATGGTGCGGCCCTGCGGGTCGAACACGGAGGGCTTCAGGGTGACGAAGACGCGGACGGTGAAAAGGGCCATATCGGTAGCGGGACTCGGGATTCGGGTCAGGGTGTATGGGCGTCGTCGCCGAAGACGCGGGCAAAGAGCGTGTCGACGTGGCGCAGTTGCTCGTCGAGGCTGAACGTCCTGTCGATCTCCTCGCGCGTGAGCACGGCCATGATGTCGGCGTCGGCGAGCAGGAGTTCGCGGAAGTCCTGCTGCTCGTGGAACGAACGCATCGCATTGCGCTGCACGAGCACGTAGGCCTGCTCGCGCGACAGCCCGCGCCGTGCGAGCTCGAGCAGCACCTGGCCCGAGAACACGACGCCGCGCGACCTGCCGATGTTCTCGAGCATCCGCTCCGGATACACGACCATGCCCGTGACGATGCGCGTGAAGCGCCGCAGCATGTGGTCGAGCGCCAGGAAGCTGTCGGGCACGATGACCCGCTCGACCGACGAGTGGGAGATGTCGCGCTCGTGCCAGAGGGCGACGTTCTCGAGCGCGGCCACCGCGTTGCCGCGCACGACCCGCGCCAGGCCGCAGATCTGCTCGCAGCCGACCGGGTTGCGCTTGTGCGGCATGGCCGACGAACCCTTCTGGCCCTTGCCGAACGGCTCCTCGACCTCGCCGAGCTCGGTCTTCTGCAGGCCGCGAATCTCGAGGGCGAACTTCTCGAGCGACGCGGCGGTGATGGCAAGCGCCGTCATCAGTTCCGCGTGGCGATCGCGCTGCACCACCTGCGTGGAGATCGGATCCGGCGTCAGCCCGAGCCGCAGGCAGACGCCTGCCTCGATCGTCGGCGGCAGGTGCGCGAACGTGCCGACGGCCCCCGAGATCTTGCCGACGCCCACCGCTTCGCGTGCGCGGCGCATGCGGACGATGTCGCGCTGCACTTCCGCGTACCAGAGCGCCAGCTTGAGGCCGAACGTCATCGGCTCGGCGTGCACGCCGTGGGTCCGGCCCATCATCGGCGTGCGGCGGTGCTCGAAGGCGCGCGTCCGGATGGCCGAGGCCAGCGCGTCGAGGTCCTCGAGGATCAGGTCGCACGCCTCGCGCATCTGCAGCGCGAGCGCGGTGTCCACGACGTCCGACGACGTCAGGCCGAAGTGCAGCCAGCGCGCGGCCGGCCCGACACGCTCGGCAACCGCGGTCGTGAACGCAATCACGTCGTGCTGGGTCGTCTGCTCGATCTCGTCGATGCGCGCGATGTCGAACCCGGCCTTCTCGCGAAGCTCGCGCGCGGCATCGGCCGGCACGATGCCGGCCTCGGCCATGGTGTCGGCAGCCGCCAGTTCGACGGCGAGCCAGGTCTCGAAGCGGCGCTGCTCGGCCCAGATGGCAGACATGGCCGGCTGTGCGTAACGTCGGATCATCGTGTGGTGGGCGGCCCCGCGGGCACGCCGGCGGGCGCGGTTCAGGCCACCGCGAGCCGCGTGAAGTCGAGGGCCGATGGTCCGGCCGGGCCGAGCACCGTCACGCCGACGGTGTCCTGCGTGAACAGCGTGCCGGCCACGCGACGCACGTCCTCTGCGGTCGCGTGCTCGATGCCGGCGATGATCTCGTCGAGCGTGACATGGCGCCCGAAGTACATCTCCTGCCGCGCCAGGTGCGTCATGCGGCTCGACGTGCTCTCGAGGCTCAGCATGAGGCTGCCCTTCAGGTGGTCCTTCGCGCGGCGCAGTTCGTCGTCGGTGACCGGCTCACGCCGCATCGCCCGCATCTCGTCGAACACGAGATCCACGACCTCGGGCACGCTCTCGGCTGCGCAGCCGGCATACACCGAGAGCATGCCGGTGTCGCGATAGGACGACACGCCGCTGAACACGGCGTACGCGAGCCCGCGCTGCTCGCGGATCGTCTGGAACAGCCGCGAGCTCATCGAGCCGCCGAGAATCACGTTGAGGAGGAACGCCGGGTAGCGCTCGGCGTGCGCCTGCGGGAACGCCGGCGTGCCGACGACGATGTGGCTCTGCTCGAGGTCCTTGTGGCGCTCGATCTGCGGAGGGTTCGCCGCGGGTGCGACTTCGCGCCAGTCGGCGCCGGCATCCGGCACCGCGCCGAAGGCCTCCTCCACCATGTCGCGCAGCCGCGCGTGATCGAAGTTGCCGGCGGCAGAGACGATGAGGTTGCGGCCGACGTACGCCTCGCGGAAGTACCTGGCGAGGATGTCGCGCGTGAAGGACTCGACGGTCTCCGGCGTGCCGAGAATCGGCCGCCCGAGCGGATGGTTGCTCCAGTAGTGCTCGGTGAACAGCTCGTGGACCAGATCGTCGGGCGTGTCCTCGACCATCTTGATCTCCTCGAGGATCACCTTCTTCTCGCGCTCGATCTCGTCGACCGGGAATGCCGGGTGGAGCACGAGGTCCGAGAGGATGTCGAAGGCCCGCGGCAGGTGCTCGTCCATCACCTTGATGTAGTAGCCCGCGTATTCCTTGGACGTGAACGCGTCGAGGTTGCCGCCCATCGAGTCGAACTGCTCGGCGATGTCCTGCGCCGTGCGCCGCTCGGTCCCCTTGAACAGCATGTGCTCGATGAAGTGCGCGATGCCCCCCTGCTCGGGCACCTCGTGCCGCGAGCCCCGCGCCAGCCACACGCCAAGGCTCACCGATCGCACGTGGGGCATGGTCTCGGTCACGAGCCGGACGCCGTTCGGAAGCGTGTCGTGGACGATCATCGAAAGTGGGGACCGGACCGCGTGAACCGCCGCGGCTCCTGGAAACACCAATGATAGCAGGTGGCAAACGCGTGACCTCGGTCACAATGGAGGACGCAGGCCCCGCCGTTCCCATGTCCGAGCTCGACGCCACGTTCGCCCCGACGCCAGCCCCAGCCAGTCCGGACCTCGCCGGCATGACCGCGGCCGAGCTGTCGGCCCTCGTCGTGGAACTCGGCGGCAAGCCGTTCCAGGGCCGGCAGCTGTTCCGCTGGATCCACAGGAAGGCCGTCACGGACTTCGCAGCCATGACGAACCTCCCCAGGGACCTGCGGGAACGCCTGGCCGAACGGACCATCATCTCCACGCCCGAAGTCGTCCGCCGCGACACGTCGGCGGACGGCACGACGAAGTTCCTGCTCCGGCTCGCCGACGGCCGCCGGATCGAGTCGGTGTTCATCCCCGACACGCCGTCGCAGACGTTCTGCATCTCGACGCAGGTCGGCTGTGCGATGAAGTGCGGGTTCTGCCTGACAGGGACCATGGGGCTCACCCGGCAACTGACGGCCGCCGAGATTTCGGGCCAGGTCCGGGTGCTCGCCCGCGAGCTCGGCTTCCTCGACACCTCCTTCAACATCGTCGTCATGGGCATGGGCGAGCCCCTGCACAACTACGACGCGACGATGAAGGCGCTGCAGCTCGTGGGCAGCGAGGACGGGCTGCACGTCTCGCCGCGGCGCGTGACGCTCTCGACGGTCGGCGTGGTGCCGGGGATCCGGAAGCTCGCGGCAGAGCCCTACATGCCGAACCTGGCCATCTCGCTCCACGCGACGACCGAGGCCCAGCGCGACACGCTCGTGCCGATCAACCGCAAGTACTCCCTCGCCGAGCTGATGGACGCGTGTCGCGAGTTCCCGCTGAAGAAGCGGAGCCGCATCACGTTCGAATACGTGATGCTCGCCGGCGTCAACGACAGCGCCGCCGACGCGCGGCGCCTCGTCAAGCTGCTCCACGGGCTCAAGGCCAAGGTGAACCTGCTGCCGCTCAACGAAGCGGACGGCATCCCGTACGAGCGCCCGTCGGACGCGCGGGTGGACGCCTTCGCGCAGATCCTTGCCGACGCCCACGTCACGGTCTCGGTGCGCAAGAGCCGCGGCAGGGACATCCGCGCCGCCTGCGGACAGCTGGCAGTGGAAAAGGGCGCGCCGCAGGCTCCCGATTCCCGATCTATCTGAACCCGCCCGCGATGTCCCGCCGGAAGTGCATGTCGGCAAACGAGATAAGGGCAACGGCCTCGTAGGCGCGCTGGCGCGCCGCGCGCAAGTCCGCACCGGTGGCGACGACTGTCAGGACCCTGCCGCCCGCAGTTTCGACGTCGAGGACTTGCTCACCGAAGCCCTGGCGTGCGGGGGCTTGGCGAAGATGAGTAGACGCCTGGAAGACGACGACGTCGTCGAGAGCCTCGGCGGCGTCGATGCCGCTGATCGCGTGTCCGGTGGTGATGGGGCCGGGGTAGCCGCCCGACGCGAGCACCACGCCGACGGCCGCCCGCGAAGGGGCCTTCGGCGGGGTGGCTGGCAGGCGTCCCGAGGCGGCCGCGAGCAGCAGTGGCGCGAGATCCCCTGAGAGCAGCGGCAGGACGACCTGCGCCTCGGGATCGCCAAACCTGACGTTGAACTCGATGACTTTCGGGCCGTCGGCCGTGACCATCAGGCCGCAATAGAGGACGCCGACAAACGGCGTGCCCTCGGCGCGCATCCCGTCGAGCACCGGCGTGACGATGGTCTGCATCACCTGGTCGCTCAGCGCGTCGTCCACGAGCGGGCTCGGTGCGAGGGCGCCCATCCCGCCCGTGTTGGGGCCGGCATCGCCATCGAATGCCCGCTTGTGATCCTGCGCGGAGGCGATCGGCAGTCCCCGCTCCCCGTCGCAGAGCACGAAGAACGAAACTTCCGGTCCGGCCAGGCACTCCTCGACGACGACCGTGCTGCCGGCTCCCCCGAACGCCTGGCGTCGCATGGCCGCATCGACGGCCTCGCGCGCCTCGGCCGTGGTGGTCGCCACCGTGACGCCCTTGCCCGCGGCCAGTCCGTCGGCCTTGACGACGACGGGGGCGCCGAAGGCCTCGACCGCCTCGTCGGCCTCGTCCGGAGTCCGGCAGATGCGGGCCCGTGCCGTCGGGATCCCGTGACGTTCCATGAAGGCCTTCGAGAACGCCTTGCTCGTCTCGAGTCGGGCGGCGGCCTGCGAGGGCCCGAACACGGCGGCGCCCCGCGCGCGCAGGGCGTCCGACACCCCGGCCTCGAGGGGCTGTTCGGGGCCGACGACGGTCAGGTCGATGCCTTCTGCCTGCACGAAGGCCGTGACGGCCTCGGGCGACAGGATGTCGAGCGCGACGTTGCGGGCACAGTGCGCGGTGCCGGGGTTGCCGGGCGCACAGACGAGCTGCACGTCGGCGTCGCGGGAGAGCTTCCAGGCGAGCGCGTGTTCACGCCCCCCGCCGCCGAGGACGAGGACCTTCATGTGTTAGTCTTCCATGTTGGCCGGCCGGAGACGGTCGGCCCCAACGCCATGCGGGAGGAGGTGAGTCGACGTGGCCGAAGTCAAGGTGCAGGACGGTGAGTCTATCGAGAGCGCCCTGCGGCGTTTCAAGCGCAAGGTGCAGCAGGAAGATATCATCAAGGACATCAAGAAACATTCGTTCTACCTGAAGCCGGGCGACAAGCGTCGCGCCAAGCAGGCCCTCGCCCGCAAGCGGAGCCGCAAGAAGCAGCGTCGCGAGACCGAGTAGCGCGGGCCGACGGCGGCCGCTCGACGCACCGTGTGGACCGGGACGCCACGTCCCGTCGCGCGCGTCGGGCGCCGCCGTTGACCATGCCTTCGGCTTGGTGCTACTGTCAGCGCTCCTGAAGGTCGAAATCCCCTGTATTTGCGCGGTTTTTACGGAGCGGGAGAGAGGCGATGCAGATTGAAGAGCGGGTCGTCGGTGGTGTGACGATTCTTGACCTGTCGGGCAAGATGACGCTCGGCGAAGGGGATGAACTGCTGCGCGAGAAGATCGCCAGCCTCGTCAACGCCGGCCAGAAGCAGCTGCTGCTGAATCTCGAGGGCGTGCCCTACATCGACAGCGCGGGCCTCGGGGAGGTCGTACGCACCTACACCACGGTGAGCCGCCAGGGGGGCAAGCTCAAGCTCCTCAACCTCACCAAGCGGATCGAGGATCTGCTGGCGATCACCAAGCTCCTCACGGTGTTCGAGGTCTACGAGAACGAAGCCGAAGCCATCCAGAGCTTCACGGCCTAGACGAAGGCTCGCGGGCGCAACCGCGCCCGGCCTCCTCACTGCGTTGACCGCCTCGCACGCACCCGGCACGCCGCGACCCCCGGTCGCGGCGTCGCTGTTTCTGGCGCTTCGTCCCGCCCAGTGGACGAAGAACCTGATCGTCTTCGCGGCGCTGATCTTCGGCGAGCGACTGTTCGACGCAGGCTCGGTGGTGCGCGCCGTCGTGGCCTTCGCCGCCTTCTGCGCCCTCTCGGGCGTGGTCTACCTGCTCAACGACGTCGTGGACCGGGACGCCGACCGCCGGCATCCCCTGAAGCGGCACCGCCCGATCGCGGCCGGCCACCTCACCGTGGGCCTCGCGGTCGCCACCGGCCTCACGCTGCTCGTGCTGGCACTCGGCGCCGCGCTGTGGCTCGGCCCGTCCTTCCTCGCGCACGCCGTGGGCTACGTCGCCCTGCAGGTGGCCTACACGCTCGACTTCAAGCACCGGGTCATCCTCGACGTGCTCTCGATTGCGGTCGGCTTCGTGATCAGGGCCTCGGCCGGCGGGGCGGCCATCGACGTCCCCGTGAGCCAGTGGCTGCTCGTCTGCACGATCCTGCTGGCGCTGTTCCTGGCGCTCGCCAAGCGCCGGCACGAAATCACCCTCCTCGGCGAGGACGCCGCGCGGCACCGCGCGATCCTCGGCGAGTACACCCCCTATCTCGTGGACCAGATGATTGCGGTCGTCAGCGCGTCCACGCTGATGGGCTATGCGTTCTACACGGTCAGCAGTTCCACGGTCGAACGCTTCGGGACCTCGTGGCTGGGGCTGACCCTTCCGTTCCCGCTGTACGGGATCTTCCGGTACCTTTACCTTGTCCACCGCCGCAGCCAGGGCGGCAGCCCGACCGAGCTGTTGCTCGCCGACAGGCCGCTGCTCGTGTGCGTGGCCCTCTGGGGCGCGGCGACGATCGCGCTGATCTACCATCCGTGGACGCTTCCCCGATGAGCCGCACGCACCGCGGCCGCGGCAGGCGGCCCTGAGCATCACCAAGCCATGTCCGACTTTTCCGTGCGCGCCGATTCCGTGAACGTCGAAGAGATCATGCGGCAGATCCGCGCCCGCGTGAAGGAGAAGCGCGGCGCCGATTACACCGAGGCCGAGGTCAAGGAACTCGCGAGCGTGAAGCTCGAGAAGTTCCTCGACCCGCTGGCGGTGCGATCGGGCCTGCTCGACGAGTACCGCCGCCAGCGCAGCGCGACCTCGCTGCTCGGCATCGAGGCACCGCCCGATCTCTATGCCTTCGACAGCGAGACGATGTATGCGTCGTCGCGCGGGGCGGCCGGGCGGATGCTGCGCGCCATCCGCAAGCTGCTCAACCCGGTCCTCAAGCTGTTCATCAACCCCGGGCCGCTGATTCACGTCCTGCACATGCAGACGTCGCTCAACGGGTACTTCACGCGCTCGATCGGGCGCGTGAGCGATCACCTCGAGCAACGGGACGGCCTCAACTACGAGGTCCTCCACAACGTCGTCGTCGAGCTGACGCGGCTCAGCATCGAGAACCGCAACCTGAAGATGCGCGTCGAGTCGCTCAACACGCGGCTCGACTTCGCCGAGCGGCGTGCGCGCGCGCTCGAGGGCGTGGTGCAGTACAAGCCCGGTTCGTCGCCCGTGTCGCTGACGACGCTCGAGCCCGCGGGCGAGGCCGATGCGGGCGGCGAGGATGCCGACAAGGCAGGCCGGCGTCGGCGGCGGCGCCGCGGGCGGCGGCGCGGGGCTGGTGGCGAGGGCGTCGAGGCAGGCAACGGCGGCGCGCACGACGACGGGACTGAAGGGGCCGAGGGCGCCGATGCCGCGCCGGCGCAGGCCGGGTCGGGCCGTGCGTCCGATGATGGGTCCTCGACGGCTGCCGGCAGCGGCAGCAGCGATTCCGGGCAGTCGTGAAGCTCGGGGTCGTCGTCCAGCGGTACGGCGCCGACATCAACGGCGGCGCCGAACTGCACGCGCGCTACATTGCCGAGCGGCTCGCCCGCACGCACGACGTCGAGGTGCTGACCACGTGCGCGCGCGACTACGTGACGTGGCGCAACGAGTACCCGGCGGGCGAGGAGCGCGTCGGGCCGGTCGGTGTGCGCCGGTTCGAGGTGTCGCGCGAGCGGGACCCCGACGAGTTCGGGCGGCGATCGCTGGACGTCTTCGAGAAGCCGCACTCGCTGAAGGACGAGCTCGAGTGGCTCGACGCCGAGGGCCCCACGAGCCCTGGGCTCATCGCCCACATCGAGCGCCACGCGTCGTCTTTCGATTACGTGTTCTTCTTCAGTTACCGGTACCACCACGCCTACCACGGCGTCCGCGCCGCGGCCGGCAGGGCGATCCTCGTGCCGACCGCCGAGCGCGATCCGGCGATCGGCCTCGGCATCTTCGGGCCGATCTTCAGGGGCGTCCGCGCGCTGATGTACAACTCGCACGAGGAGCGCGCGATGATCCACGCGGCCTCGGGCAACGAGTCGGTGCCCGGCGTCGTCGTCGGCGTCGGGTCGGAGATTCCGCAGGCCGCGAGCGCCGGGCGGTTCCGACGCACCTACGACATCCGCGGGCCCTACGTGCTCTACGTCGGCCGGATCGACGAGAACAAGGGCTGCCGCGAGCTGTTCCAGTTCTACCAGCAGTACCTGTTCAACACGCGACGCCCGCTGCAACTCGTGCTGGCCGGGAAGGCGCTGCTGCCGATTCCCGACCATCCGCTCGTGCGCCACGTGGGGTTCATCTCCGACCAGGACAAGTTCGACGCGATCGCCGGCTGCGAGGCGCTGATCATGCCGTCGTTCTACGAGAGCCTGTCGATGGTCGCCATCGAGGCCTGGGCGATGGGCAAGCCCGTGCTCGCCAATGCGCGCTGCGACGTGCTGCAGGGCCAGTGCCTGCGCAGCAACGCGGGGCTGTTCTACGCCGACTACCCCGAGTTCGCCGAGACGCTGCACGTGCTGACGACAAACCGCGGGCTGGCGCAGGCACTCGGCGAGAACGGCCGCGCGTACTACCGCGACAACTACGCATGGCCCGTGATCGACGCGCGGTACGACGCGATGCTCGAGCAGCTCCGGCGTGCACCGGCGCCCGCGCCGGCGATCGAGCCGCTCCCGGGATGGCTCGCGCGCAATCGCGGCACGCGACCGCCGGCACGGGAGGTGCTCGCGGGCATCCCCGAGGGCCCCGTCGTCCCGGACGCCGCGCAGGCGACGCCTGCGCGCGAACGGACCGGCGAGTCGGCCGGGCCGCCGCGCGGCGGACGCCGCGGCCCCCACCGTCGCCGGCCGGGCGGCCCGCGCCCCGCGTCGAGGCAGGGGCGCTGAGATGGCGCGTCCCGCCGTCCACCAGGTGCTCGCCACGCTCGGCTACGGCGATGCCATCGGCCACGAAGTGCTCGGCATCCAGCGCGTGCTGCGCGCCGCAGGGTACGCCTCGGAGATCTTCGTCGAGACGGCCGACCCGCGTCTCGAGCACCTGACGCGCGACTATCGCGACCTGATCGACGAGAGCTCGCCCGACAACGTCCTGATCCACCACTTCTCGATCGGATCGCGTGCGAGCCGGGTGGCCTACGCGCTGCCCGACAAGATGGTGCTCGTCTACCACAACATCACGCCGCCGGAGTTCTTCATCGGCGTGCATCCGCTGCTCGTGCAGCTCTGTTTCATGGGCCGCCGCGAGCTCGGTGCCTACCGCGATCGCTGCGTGCTCGCGCTCGGCGACTCGGCGTTCAACACCGGCGAGCTGGTGGCGCTCGGCTTCCCGCGCACCGGCGTGCTGCCCGTGGTGCCCAGCTTCACGCACCTCGAGACGGTGGCCACCGGCACGATTGCCGACAGCTTCGACGACGGCTGGACGAACGTGCTGTTTGTCGGCCGGATGATCCCGAACAAGAAGATCGACGACCTGATCCGGATCTTCCACGCCTACAAGGCGCTCAACCCGCGCTCGCGCCTGCTGCTCGTCGGCTCGTACGGCGGGTTCGACCTCTACTTCGCGATGCTGCAGCAGCTCGTCGCGACGTTGAAGGTGCCCGACGTCTTCTTCATGGGGCACGTCAGCAACGAGGAGCTCTCGGCCTTCTACGACGTCGCCGACGTCTTCCTGTGCGCCAGCGAGCACGAAGGGTTCTGCGTGCCGTTGATGGAGGCGTTCCACAAGCAGCTGCCCGTGCTCGCCTACGCAGCGGCCGCGGTGCCGGCGACGATGGACGGGGGCGGGGTGCTCTACGAGACGAAGTCGCCCGCGTACGTCGCCTCGCTGCTGCAGGCCATCCTCGACGACGACGCACTCTGCGCCCGCATCGTGGCGTCGCAGGACGCGGCGCTCGCGCGCCTGCAGGCGCAGGACTTCGACGGCACGCTGCTGCGCTTCGTGCAGGAGGCCCTCGACGCGCCGCCCGGTGTCGCACCGGATGTCGCCTTCGACTTCTGGGACCAGTTCGAGCTCCAGGAGCAGCTCGAGGAGGTGCGCCAGTACCGGCCATCGGCGTTGCGCGCCTTGCCGAAGGGCCCTGCACCCGGCACCCCGAACACGGAACCCGGGCCGTGATACGCAGTGTCCACCAGTGGGTGCCGGCCGCGCACAAGGGCGACGCGATCGGCGACTCCGCGCGTCGCGTGCGCACGATGCTGCGCGAACGCGGCCTCGACTCCGAGATCTTCGCGCTGACGATCGACGACGACCTCCGCCACGAGGTGCGCCGCTTCGACGATCCGGAGGCCCGGCGCGGCGACGTCACGGTGTTCCACTTCGCGCTGCCGTCGCCGATGACACAGGCGTTCGCCACGCTCCCCGGCGGCCGCGTGCTCCAGTACCACAACATCACGCCGGCCCACTTCTTTGCCGGCTATGCGCCGGACATCTACCGCCTCGCGCTGATCGGGCGCCAGGAGCTGGCGACGCTCGTCGGGCACGTGGACCTCGCGCTCGGCGACTCGGCGTACAACCGCGAGGAACTCGACGCCCTCGGCTTCGCGCCGACGGGCGTGATGCCCGTTGCCGTGGATCTCGGGCGCATCACGACCGCACCTCGGCGACCCGCCCTCGAGAAGGTGCTTGCCGACGGCTTGATAAACTTGCTCTTCGTCGGGCGGATCGCGCCGAACAAGAAGATCGAGGATCACATCCGGCTGGCCGAGCACTACAAGCGCTACGTGGACAGCCGCTACCGGTTCATCTTCGTGGGCCGCCACGATGCGGTGCCGGCCTACTACGCGGCCATCCGTGCGTTGATGGAGCGGTACCAGATGCCGGCCGACCGCTTCTGGTTCACCGGCCCGGTGCCGAATGCCGATCTCGCGGCGTTCTACCGCCACGCGAGCGTCTATGTGTCGCTCTCCGAGCACGAGGGCTTCTGCGTGCCGCTGCTCGAGGCGATGGCTGCCGGCGTGCCGGTGCTCGCGTACGGCGCGGCGGCGGTGCCAGAGACGATGGGCGGCGCCGGCGTGGTGTTCACGCCGAAGGATCTCGAGATGGCCGCCGAGTTGATGGGGCGGCTTGCATACGACGACCGGCTGCGTGCCGACATCATCGACGGCCAGTACGCGCGGCTCGAGGCGTTCAGCGACGTCCGCCTGCACGGGCACATCGATGCGATGCTGGCCCCGTTCGTCTAACCCGGATTGCGACAGGACGGCCTCGTGAAGATCGCCTTCATCATCCAGCGCTACGGCACCGAGATCCTCGGCGGGTCCGAGTACCATTGCCGGCTCGTCGCCGAGCGCATGGCGCAGCGCCACCAGGTGGACGTGCTCACCACCTGCGCCCGCGAGTACACGACGTGGGCCAACGAGTATCCCGAGGGCCTCGATCGCATCCGCGGCGTCAACGTGCGGCGCTTCCCGACCGCGCGCACCCGCGAGCTCGACGCCTTCAACAAGCTGTCGGACTGGATCTTCAACTACGAGCACACGCGCGAGGACGAGCTGCGCTGGCTCGAGGAGCAGGGCCCCTGGTGCCCGGCGCTGCTCGAATACCTGCACCGGAGCTACCAGCAGTACGACGTCCTGATCTTCTTCACGTACCTGTATGCCCCGACGGTGCTCGGCATGCAGATCGCACCGCGCAAGAGCATCCTCGTGCCCACCGCGCACGACGAGCCGGCCATCCACCTCGGGATCTACCGCGACCTGTTCGCCGCGGCACACGCCGTCGCCTTCAACACCGAGAGCGAGAAGGCGTTCCTGATGCGGACCTTCGACATCCGCACGATCGTGGAGGAGACGGTCGGCTGCGGCGTGGACCTGCTCGACGTGCATGGACCGGGCAAGCCGCGCCGCGGTGTCGACGCGCCGCTCGAAGGCCCGCTCGTGCCCGAGGACGAGACCGACGCGCAGGAGGCGGCGTCGGCAAAGGAGGGCGTCTCGCGTGGACGACGCGGACGCGGCCCGCGGCCGCAGCGCCAGGGCAGCGAACGTCGCCGCCGCATCGGCGAGGTGTTCAGGCGGCGGCACCGGCTGTTCGGCCCGCTGGCGCTCTATGGCGGACGCATCGATCCCGGCAAGGGCTGCGAGGAGCTGTTCGAGTACTTCGCGGCATACCGTGCGTCGG
The DNA here is from genome assembly GCA_934541105.1 of uncultured Luteitalea sp. Classification (GTDB taxonomy): domain Bacteria; phylum Acidobacteriota; class Vicinamibacteria; order Vicinamibacterales; family Vicinamibacteraceae; genus Luteitalea. The sequence goes on from CAKTDA010000006.1 coordinate 28,972, forward strand.
GAGGCGACGCGACCCTCGCGCTGATGGGCGCCAAGCTGATGCCGATCCCGGAGGCACCGTGGATTCGCTTCGCGGGGATGCTTCCCGAAGTCGAGCGCCTCCAGGCCCTCGATGCGGCCGACATCGTGATCGTCCCGTCGCCGCTCGAGAGCCTGTCGCTGCTTGCGCTCGAGGCGATGGCGATGGGAACGCCGGTGCTGTGCAACGCGCGCGCCGAGGTGCTCGTCGAGCACTGCCTCCGCAGCAATGCCGGCCTGTTCTACGCCGACCGCGACGAGTTCGTCGAGGCCCTCTCCGTGCTGATGGCCGACGAGCGGCTGCGTACGGCACTGGGCCGCAATGGCCGCGCGTACGTCCAGGAGCACTACCGCTGGGACGTCATCCTCGGCAAGTACGATCGCCTGATCGGCGGGCTGTCGGGCGGCACACAGGCGCCCGCGCGGCGGCCGGCATCAGCCGGTTCGCGCTGAACGGCCCACCGGCCCCCGCGTCCTCGTGAGTCATCGGGCGCTTACCCGACTGGCGTCGGGGCGCCCGCCGTGCCGGCCCGCCACGCCGCGAAGTCGTCGTCCACGTAGGTGACGTCGAAGCCGAGCCGCGCGAGGTAGGCACTCGCGAGTGCGGCGCGCCCGCCCTGGGCGCAGTGCACGGTGAGCGGCACCCCGCGCGGGATGCGCGACTGCTCCACCGCGAGCCGGCTCTGGGCGATGTGCAGCGCACCCTCCACGTGATCGGCCGCGTGCTCGGATGCGCTGCGGACGTCGATCCATGCGCGTCCCGCACCGGGCAGTGCCGCGTCGGCGAATCCCACCCGCCGAATGGAGCCCGTCGATCCACCCTGCGCACGCCATGCGTCGAAGTCGCCAGCGTCGATCCAGCCCGTCACGCGATCGAGCCCGATGCGGACGAGCGCGCGCACGGCGGCATCGACGTCGGTCTCGTCGGCGAGCAGCACGAGCGAGTCCTGCGGATCCACGTAGGCACCGGCCGCGGCACTGAACTGGCGCGTCGCCGGTGCGTACAGGCTGCCCGGCAGGTGCGCCGCCATGAAAAGCCGGCGGTCGCGACGGGTGTCGAGCACGAGCAGGGACGCGTCACCCGCGACAGCATCCACGTCGAGCCGGGGCGGCGACGGCACGCCGCCGAGCAGCGGCGGGCCATCGCGGTTCACCTGCTTCATGCGCGCGAAGTACGGCGGCGGTTCCGGTTGGCCGGTCAGGATGGCGTCGACGAACGCGCCGCCGGCGTCGCCTGCGAGCGCCAGCGCGCCGTTGAAGCGGCGTTCGTACCCGACCGTCGAGAACGGCACGGCGCCCACGGCCTTGCCGCAGGCGCTGCCGGCGCCGTGGCCAGGCCACACCTGCATGAAATCGGGCCAGCCGTCCACCTGCGCGAGCGACACCTGCAGTTGCTCGGCCGAGGGCCGCATCATGCCCGTGAAGCCGGCGGCCGACTCGAGGAGATCGGGACGCCCCACGTCGCCGACGAACAGGAAGTCGCCCGTCGCAACGCCGATCGGCGCGTCGGCGCCACCGCCGCGGTCGGTGATCACGAAGACGATGTGCTCGGGGGTGTGCCCGGGCGTATGGCGGACCTGCACGTCGATGTTGCCGACGGCAAAGCGATCGCCGCCGCCGACGAGGAGGTACGTCGCCCTGCCCCATCCCACCCAGCGGTACTGCCAGTCGGGCGGCCCGGCGTTCGAGAGCACGAGGCGGATGCCATCCCGCTCCGCATACTCGCGCGCACCCGAGACGAAGTCCGCATGGATGTGCGTCTCGGCAACGGTCGTGATTCGCAGTCCCTCCTCGGCCGCGACGGCATCGTAGCGGTCGATGTCACGCTGCGGATCGATCAGCAGCGCCTCGCCCGTCCGCTGGCAGCCGACGAGATACGCATACTGCGACAAACCGTGATCGGTGATCTGGCGGAACAGCACGAACAATCCTCCGTCGAGCGGGCAAGCGGTTCGTGGGTGTCGATGCATGCATCGACACTCCTTACCCGCGGATGACAGCCCCGCGATCGGCAAGCAACTCACGCAGCACGGACCGATGGCACCGGGCCTCGTCCTCGCAGTAGCACCCCACGGCGATGTCGGTGTGCTGCGAGAGCGCCGCCAGCAGGTCGATGAGGTGCGCGGCGTCGGGCTTCTTCATCTCGGCGCGGTACTTGCGCACGAACCTCTGCCAGGCGCGGTCGTCCTCGGCATGCAGCGCCTCCTTCACGAGCGCCTCGCTCGGCGACAGCATCGGCAGCCACACGTCGTAGAAGTCGCGGGAGGCGAACTCGGCCTTCGGCACGCCACGCGGTGGACGACGAACGGTGCCGATGCGAAGCCCTTCGTTCCTGCCTCGCGGGCTGCCCAGCCTCACGATCGTGACGGCCATCAGCGCATCCCCGGCGCGCTGGCGTACCGCATCTCGTTGGTGGCGCGGAAGCCGATCGATTCGTACAGGGCCCGTCCCTCCTGCGAGGCATGCAGCACGATGCTGTCGCACCCGTCGGCACGCGCCCACGCGACGATCTCCTCGACGATACGCCGGGCCACGCCGCGGCGACGCCACGTGGCCTCCGTGAAGACGTTCACGATGAGCGCTTCCCGCCCGCGCGCCAGGCGCGCATGCGGCCCGCTTCCCCTGATGTGCGGCAGGCGCCGGCGCAGCAGCGCACCGCCGCCGCCGATGATCGTCGCGGCATCGCCTGCCGGCGATGCGAGCCATCCGACGTACTGCCCCGAGGCGAGGTCGGCACCGAGCACGTCCGCGGTGCAGGAAAGCAGGCCCGGCCGCCACTCGTCGGGCAGTTGCCCCATGTCGCGAAACATGTCGGCCCGATGCCTGGCGATGACGTCGGCATCGGCGACCTCCGCCCTCCGGATGTCGAACTCGGCGACGCCCATCTGTCGCAGTGTAGCGCGTCCGCTCCTACCCCTTCGGCACCTTCGACAGGTCGAAGCTCTCGGGAGCGACGTAGGGCGTCACGGGCGTGGCGTCGGCACCGCCGCCGGGAATGTCGCGCCCGAGCGCCCAGAGGATGCCCTGCACGACGAGGCGGCGCATCGACTCCTGCTCGAAGTCGGCCGGGTGGCCGAGCGTCGTGAAGAACACGCGCGCGCCGCGGTGCTCGCGCGTCCAGGCGACCGGCTGGTTGGGTGGGTACGTCTCGTGCTTGCCGGCCTGCTGCGAGTTGATGGACTCGCCGTTCAGCAGGACGGCCGCCGGCCCGTTCAGCGGCTCGACGTGGTACAGCCACGAGCGCGCCGGGAACGGCGCGACGCCGCGCAGGATCGGATGCTGCGCCTGTGCCCCGTTCAGCGTGACCGCCGTCGTCGAACGGCTGCCGTGATGCGTAATCCACTTCTGTCCGAACACGCCGCGCCCGAAGCCGTCGTTGAGCGCCACGTGCGGGCTGCCTTCCGGATAGAGGAACGCGTGCGTGGTCGTACGCAGGCCGACGAGCGGCTTGCCCGAGTCGGCGAACCTCGTGATGCGCGCGAGCTGGTCGTCGGGCAGCCGGCGGAAGCGCGTGAACATCACCATGAGGTCGGCGGTGTCGAGCGCCTCGAGCCCCTCGATGTTGTCCTTGGTCTGCGGAATCGGCTTCGCGTACGCCACCGAGGTTCGGATTCCATGACGCTTCTCGAGGATCGCCGCAATCATCGGCATCGTGATCTCGGACCGGTACTCGTCGTCGCCCGTCACGAACACCACGTGCGGCGTGCGGCCCTGCGCCGGTGCCTCGCGCGTGCCGACCACGAGCGCCAGGCTGGCGATGCCGACGAGTGCGAACGCGAGGGACCACTTCAGTTCGATCAGCTGGCGAGTCGTCATGGCTGCGACACCTGCACAGGGGCACGAACCACGTCGACGGTGCCGTTCATGGTCCGCCAGTGGCCCGGGAAGGTACAGACGAAGGGATACGAACCCGGGGCGGACGGCGCCTTGAATCGCGCCTGCAGCGTCTCGCCGGGCTGGAGCAGCCGGATCGAGAACAGCACTTCCGGCGTGTCGGGGATGAAGCTCCTGCCGAACGCATCCGGCGACGACACCATCGCCTCGGCTTTCAGCGACACCGTCTCGAGCGCGCCTTCCTTCGTGACGAGGAGGTTGTGCGGCATCTCGTCGCGATTGACGAACTCGATGACGACCTCCTCGCCGGCGGCAACCGTGAAGCGCGTGATGTCGTAGCGCATCTGCGAAGCGACCGCCTCGATCCGGATGATGCGCACGACGAGCTCGTCGAGTGCGCGCGAGAAGCGCTCGCGCTCCGCAGCCGGCATCCGCGTCGCCAGTTCGTGACCGAACCCGACCGCGTCGAGGAACGCCGGGCCGGTGCGGTCGGCCGGCGGAATGCTTCGCACGTGCGCCAGGACGATGTCGGCAAGTGGCGCGATGCGATCCGCGGGCCATGTCGTCGGGGGCAGCCTCCTGATCGCGGCCATGGCGGCCTGCCTGTGCGCCGGATCCTTCATGAATGCCTGAAGCACCGCGACGCCCTGCTGCTCGTGCCCCTCGAGCTGCGGCAGCAGCGCGATGCCGGCCGACGCCACGGCCTGCGTCATGTCTCCCCCGAGGAGGATCGACTCCGGCGCTCCGGTAATGCGCAAGCCGTCGCGCACGAAGACGACCTGGCGCTTCGCGTCGAGGACGGCAAGATACAGTCCGCTGCGCGTGTCGGGCGAGGCAGGCCACAGCGCAATCGCGTCGATCGGCTGCTCGGACCCAAGGTCGAGTTCCCACCACGGATCCGGCTCGGTGCTCGTGAACGCGTGCGTGCCCTCGAGTTGACCGCTACCGGCAGCGGCCGCCATGTCCACACCGCCGTCGATCGCGCGCGACGCCTGTCCGCCCGTGGCACCTCCGGCAACGGTGCTCGACTGCGAGGCCGCTCCTGACGACGCGATGTTCTTCCCGCCGCGCATGACCTGCACTTCCGTCAGGCTCAGCACCTGCGCGCGCCCGGGACGCACGAGCCTCACGTACCGCCCCGTGACGGGCTGTGCCACGGACGGCGCTGCCGTACCTGACGCCGACGCGTCGAGCGACGACAGCAGCAGCGGTGCGAGGCTCCGCAACGCAGCCCCTGCCGGCACTGACGCCGCACCGCGCAGCATGTCGATGCGCAGCCGTGGCGATGACGACGACAACTGCCACGCAGCGGTCGCATCGTCGTCGGTTCTGAGCAACGCCGCGAAGGCACCCTCGCGCACCACATCGGTGCGTCCCTCGCGCGCGAGCATCTCGATGGCGGCGCGTTCGGCCGCGAGTTGCGCGGGCGGCAGCGTGCCGAGCAACTGCGTCAGCTCGCCGAGCATCGGCGCGTGCCCCGGCTTGCCATCGGCACGTTCAATCGCGGCAATCGCCTCCCGCACCATCGTCGAGCCGTTCTGCGCCGCGAGGGCGTCGAGCGCCTCGCGCCGGGCGTCCATCGACACACCCGCGCGCGAAAGGAGCGCGTGGTAGACCGGCGTGCTGCGCGTCACGCGCGCAAGGTCGTCCGGAGCCAGGCGTTCGAGCACGTATGCGAGGCCGGCCTCGTTGCCCGCCGCAAACGTCCCGCCTGTCGTGAGCACCGGCAGGTACGCCTTCTCCAGCGTCGTCATCGTCGAGTCGAGGACGTACTGGAGGTAGTAGTCCATCGGCTGCTTCAGCACCTCGAGCGCCAGGCTCGCGGCCTCGGCGGTGGGCACGAAGCTGAGTGCGCGCACGGCCTCGAGCCGCACGCGGGGCGCCTCGTCGGCAACGGCTGCCGCCAGCAGCGGCATGGCCCCGTCCACGCGGTCGAACCAGTGCTGCAGCACGCGCACGGCCGCGGCGCGAGCCCTGAACTCCTTCGCGCCGAGCAGCTGCTTCAGCAGCGGGACGTTCACGCGATCGTGGCTCTCGTGCACCCACAGGGCTTCGAGCAGGTGGTGCTCGTACGCAGGATCAGCGGGATCGAGCGCCGCGATCCACCGTGCGGCGGCCGCGATGACGTCGTCGGCTGGGCTGTCGCGCAGCGCGAGCCGCGCGTGGTAGCGCGTGCGGTCCTCGTACGCCTTCAGCAGGTCGAACTGCTCGGCAACGGTGGCGCCGTCGATCTTCGGCCAGTCGAGCAGCGGCCGGCCCTTTGCCGTGATGCGCCACACGCGCCCGCGGGTCTTGTCGCGGCGCGGGTCGCGCAGCGAGTACTGCATGTGCCCGATGAGCGGGTTGAACCAGTCGATCACGTACAGCGCGCCGTCGGGCCCGAACTGCATGCCCACGGGACGGAAGTTCGGATCGGTGGACTGGAGCAGCGGCTCGACCTCGACGCCGACGAAGCCGGAGCCATCCTCGACGGTCCGGTACTGCTTGATCCCGAGGAAGCCGATGACGTTGTTGTAGAGGAAGTTCCCCTGTGCCGACTCTGGAAAGTGCCGGCTCTTCACGAACTCGCTGCCGCTCGTCGGGCGCACACGCGTGAGCGTCCACTCCTGCATCGGCTTCTGCTTGCGCGGGTAGTCCACGTGCCCCGAGAACGCCGTGCCCCAGTAGTTGTGGCCGTTCGACGCGTCGGACACGAAGTTCTGGCCCCACGCGTCGACGACGTGCCCCCACGGGTTCGCGAACGGATACGACACGAACACGTCGAGCTTCTCTGTGCGCGGCTCGTACCGCCAGACGCCGGCATACGCGAGGCGGCGCGGGCCATACGGCGTCTCGACCTGCGAGTGCAGGAACGTGCCCTCCTGGAAGTACAGCGCACCGTCCGGGCCCCACGTCCACGCGTGAATCGAGTGGTGGCTGTCCTCGGTGCCGAATCCCGACAGGAGGATGCGCCGCGTATCGGCCTTGCCATCCCCGTCGGTGTCCTTCAGGAACGTCAGGTTCGGCTGTTCCGCGATGTACACGCCGCCATCACCGAGCGCAAAGCCCGTCGGGATGTACAGGCCGTCGGCAAACACCGAGCTCCTGTCGGCCTTGCCGTTGCGATCGGTGTCCTCGAGCACGATCAGCTTGTCGCCCGGCTTGCCGTCGGGCTCGAGGTGCGGATACGTCGGCGACGTCAGGACCCAGAGCCGGCCCTTCGCGTCGAAGGTCATCGCGAGCGGCTTGGCGAGGTCCGGGAACTGCACTTCGGAGGCAAACAGCGAGACCTCGTAGCCATCGGCGACCTTGAGGCGCTCGAGTGCGACCTGCGGGTCCTCGGATGCCAGGTCGAGCGCGCCGCCGCGGTTGGGCTCCTGGCCGATGGACGCGCTCGCTACACCGAGTGCGGCGCACGCCGTGACGAGCACGCGGCGCAGCGTCATCGCACGCCTCCCGACGGCCGAGAGGACCCCGACCCGCGTGGCGATGCGGGTCTCGATGCACGCGACACGAGCTTCGCCTGCCGCCATGCCTTGCGGTCCTGCCCGGCGACGAGCCGATCGAGCTGCTTCATCTCCGGAGGAAAGTTCACCGATCCGAACGGGTCCACGCGGCGCCCGACCACATACTCGGCGTTGAGCGGACGCCAGCGCAGGAAGAAGAGGCGGTTCTTCTCGTGCAGCACGGCCTTCAGGTCCGTGAACGCCTTGTCCGCCGCCGGAATGGGCCGCGATCCGAGCCCGAGCGCGTCGAGCAGGATGCCGGCAAACACGCGATCGCCCTCCTCGTTCAGGTGGATGCCGTTCACGGTCAGCGGTGCCTTCGCGGCGCGCATGGCGGCCAGCGTCGGCGTGAAGACGTCGGCAAACGGCACCTGCATGCGCGCGGCCACGCGGCGCATCACGTCCGTGTAACGCGCGAGCTCGCGGTTGCGCGCGTCCACGTCCACGTGCACGAGCCGCTCGAGTTTCTCGTGCGCAATGGGCGAGACGAGCGCCAGCCGCGGTGCCGACGTGCCGTTGTAGCGCGCGGCGCGATGCGCGGCGAGGTACGCCTCGAGATCCGCCTCGAACGCCGGCACGCCGGCCTCGCCCTCGAACGACTCGTTCGCGCCGAAGAACCCGAGGATCACGTCGGCCTCGTACGTCGTGAGGTGCTGCGCCGCATCACCGAAGTTCAGCGGGCGCGGCTGGAGCGTGATGGTATCGGCGCTCCATCCGAGGTTGCGCACCACGAGGTCGAGCGTGGGATGTGCCGCGAGCAACGCGGCCTCGAAGTTGTTGAAGTACTGCTGTCGCTCGGCAAGCGTGTTCCCGAGCAGGACGATGCGGTCGTTCGCACGAAGCTCGAGCCGCGGCGCGGGGGCTGGAGCCGTCGATGCAGTCGGCGGTCGTGCCTGCGCACGGGCGATGCCTGCGGATGCGGCCGCCACGAGCGCCGCAAGGACCAGCGTTTGCCAGGGTCTTCGCGAGGGAGAGGGCATCACGGATCTGCCCGACTGTAGTCCGCCCGGGGGCGTGCGGGCAAGGCGCGAATGCCGAGCTGGCGCGCTGTCTCCCCGGCGCCACGGCCTAGGAGCGCGGGGGCGCGAGCCATTCCCGTGCGCGCTCGGGATCGTGGACGAGTGCGCGCAGCTGGTCGAGTGCGAACTGCAGCAGCGGCTGCGCGTCGATCACGCAGCTCTCGGCATTGCCGATGCGGCCCCCGGCGATGCCCGTCCGGCGCAGGAACGCGTCGGTGATCCGACGAAAGACATCGGCGGGCCACGCGTCGTGCGCCGGCGCGGAGGTGTCGTACTCCTCGCACGGCCGCCAGACGCGCCGACCTTCGTCGAGCCACGGCACCTCGTAGCGCACGACCCGCTTGCCGGGCACGTCCACGAGGTGCTCGGCATGGTGGAGGAACGTCACCTGGTCGTGGTCGCTGCCGAGAAGGAGGATGCGGCCGCCGAGCGCGGCAAACCGCGCGAGCGGCGAGCCTGGTCCATATGGGTAATCCCATGTTTGCGCATCGAACAAGGCGCCCGCATGGGGGCCGCGGCAGGCGAAGCGGACGACGTGCGCGTTGACGGCCGTGCCGGGCCACGTGCGAAGGCACTCGACGAGCGCGCCATTGTCGCGGGCCGACCGGGCGGTGTGCGGGTCGAACGCCGGCAGCTTCTCGCGCAGTTCGGCCTCGATCGCGGGCGGATGCACGCCGCGCCCGATCTCGTCGGTGTGCTCGGGGCAGCTCGCATACATCAGCAGCGAGCCATCGTCTCCAACCGCATCCTTCAGGGCGAGGTGGATCTGATCGGGACCGCCAGCGACGGGCCCGACCGCGCGCACCGACGCATGCACCATCAGCAGGTCGCCCTGCCGGATGCCGAGCGCCGCCGCATCACGAGCCAGTTCGTCGCGCGAGTGCACGTCCCGAGCCCCGCTACTCTTCCGTCTTCCAGTGAATCGCCTCGAAGGGAATGGCCTCGGTCCGCTGGCCCGCGAGGTGCCTTGCAATCTGCTGGGCGTGGAAGCGGCCGTTCTCGATGAACCAGCGGTTCGTCTTCAGGCCGCCGCACACCGTACCGGCGAGGAACACGCCAGGCCGCGCGCTCTCGAACGTCGCCTCGTCGAACACCGGCGTGCGGTACCCATCGTCGTGGAACGTGATCCCGAGTTGCTCGAGGAAGGCGAAGTCCGGGGTGTAGCCCGTCATCGCGAGCACGAAGTCGTTCGGCAGTTCGATGGTGCCGTCGGGCGTCCGGACCAGCAGCGACGCATCCCGAATCTCCTCGACCGTGCTGTTGAAGTACGCCGCAATCGAGCCTTCCTTGATGCGGTTCTCGATGTCTGGCCGAATCCAGTACTTGACGGTCTCCGAGAGCGAGGGCGATCGCACGACGAGCGTCACCTGCGCGCCATGGCGGTAGCAGTCGAGCGCCGCCTTGGCCGCACTGTTCCTGGCGCCGATGACGGCCACGCGCTGCTGCACGTACGGATACGGCTCGCGGTAGTAGTGCGTCACCTTCGGCATGTCGCCGCCGGGCACGCCAAGGCGGTTCGGGATGTCGAAGAAGCCGGTCGCGACGACAACGTGGCGGGCGCGGTGGCGGCCGCGCGACGTGACGACCGTGAAGTCGCCCTGGCTGCCCTCGACGTCGGCGACGCGCTCGTAGAAGCGGATGTCGATGCGCTCGCGCGCCGCGACGCCGCGGTAGTACTCGATGCCCTCCTCGCGCGTCGGCTTGTAGCCCTGCACCGGGAAGGGGTACCCGCCGATCTCGATGAGGTCCGGCGTCGAGAAGAACTCCATGCGCGCCGGATATCCGACGATGGAGTTGACGAGCGCGCCCTTGTCGATGACGCGCGCCGTGAGCCCGGCCCGCTGCGCCTCGATCGCGCACGCGAGGCCCACCGGCCCCGCCCCGACCACCACCACGTCGACCACCTGCCCGGAAGCCCCGCCATCAGGATGCACGGCCCCATTGTCGCAGCCTGCGCGTGATACCGTCCCTCCCGTGCACCCAGCCCTCGAGCAGCTACGCCACCTGCAGGATCTGGAGCGCCAGGCTGCCGCGCTCCGCGCCACCCTCGATGCCGTGGACCAGCGACGCCTCGAGATCGAGGCCCCGGTCGCCGAGGCCGACACGGCGCTCCAGCAGCTCGCGGCCACCATCGAGGACCGGCAGGCGCGCCGCCGCGCCGGCGACCGCGACGTCGCCGCCCTGCAGCAGCGCCTGACGAAGTACCGTGCGCAGCTGATGGCCGTGACGAACGCGCGCGAGTACGAGGCCGCCCAGCACGAGGTCGCGACCGCCGAATCCGAACTCAAGGCGCGGGAAGACGAGACCATCGCGCTGCTGTTCGAGCTCGACGAACTCGCACCGCGCGCCGAACAGGCACGGCAGCTCCTTGCCGAACGCCGCGACGCCGCAGACGTCGCCCTCGCCGCGCTCGCCGACGAGACCCAGCGGCACAAGCTCGATCTCGCCGCCGCCGAAGGAAACGTGAGCGCGCTGCGACCGGCTGTCGATGCGCAGGCGCTCGCGACCTACGACCGCACGTCGAAGCGGTATCCACGGCATGCCGTGGCCGAACTGAAGGGCGAGCTGTGCACCGGATGCAACGTGAAGCTCCGGCCGATGCTGGCATCAGAGGTACGGCGGGGCGAACGGATCGTCCAGTGCGAGAACTGCACGCGCCTGCTCTACGTGGTCAAGCCCCCGGCACCCGCGACGCCGCCGGCTTCGTCGTAGGCTCCGTCTGCCAACGTCCGATCTCCGCCGTCAACGGCTCGCGGGCTCGAGTCGCACGATGGACGTCGTGGCACCCTCCCTGTTCTCGAACGCGACGTACAGGTATCCGTCGGGACCCTGACGGACGTCGCGGATGCGTCCGCGGCGCTGCAGCAGCTGCTCACTGTTGACGACATGTGTGCCGTCGAGCGTCAGGCGCACGAGCTGTTGCCCGAGCGCGCCGACGAAGAGGCTGCCGCGCCAGTCCGGGAACCGCGTACCGCGGTAGAGGACGAGCCCGGATGGCGCAATCGACGGGACCCACACGTGGTCAGGAGGCTCCATACCCTCGCGCATCGTCCCTGGATGGATCGCCGCACCGGTGCGATACATCACGCCGAAGCCGACGGCCGGCCAGCCGTAGTTCTTCCCAGGCTCCACGAGGTTCAGCTCGTCACCACCCTGCGGACCGTGTTCGGTGAGCCACAGGTTACTCGTCTCGTTGTCGTACGCGAGTCCCTGCGCATTGCGGTGACCGTAGCTCCAGATCTCGGGCAGCGCATCGGGGCGGCCGACGTACGGGTTGTCGCGCGGCACCCGTCCATCGTCGTGCAATCGAAGGACCGTGCCGTGGTGCGTGGACAGGTCCTGCGCCGGATGCTTCGCAAGGTCGCCGTCCGGATACACCTGGCGATCGCCGATCGTGATGAAGAGGTACCCCTTGCCGTCGAATGCGAGGCGCGAACCGAAGTGCCCCTGGCCTTCGGACCATGCCCTGGCCTCGAGCAGCTCCTCGACGGCGGTCAGTCGCCCGTCCGCGTAGCGCCCGCGGACGACGGCGGTCGTGTTCCGCTTCCCGTCGGCACTCGCCTTCGAGTAGGTCAGGTACAGGAGCCGGCTCGAGGCGAACTCGGGATGCAGGACCACATCCATCAGCCCGCCCTGGCCGCCCGCCCGCACAGGCGGCACGCCCTCCACGGGCTCGGGAAGGAGCCGCCCTTCCCGGACGACCCGCAGCCGGCCCGCGCGCTCGGTCACGAGCATGTCGCCGTTCGGAAGGAAAGCCATGGCCCAGGGCACGAGCAGGCCCTCGACCACCGTCACGACGCGGAAGTCGTGCTGAGCGGACCGCTCGGCACCTTGCCCGCTTGCGGCATGAACACCGATGACGAGGGTCGCACTCACGACGAGCGCGAACAGTTGAACGACGTGGCGCTTGGTCATGGACGCTCCTGACGAGTTCCCATGGTGCCACGACGCGGTAGCCTTCGAGGATGCAGATCTTCGGCGAACACGATGCCGCCACGCTCGCGCAGTTCCGCGACGTCGCGTCGCGCGCCGAGCGTGCGGCACTGATGGCCGACGGGCACGTCGGCTACGTGATGCCGATAGGCGGCGTCGCCGCCTATCGCGACCAGGTGTCGGTCGTCGGTGTGGGCTTCGACATCGCGTGCGGAAACGCGGGCGCCGCGCGCTGTTCTCGACGGTCCACGGTGCCGGGCGCGTGATGTCGCGTACGCAGGCCGCGGGGAAGATCGACCGGCGCACGGGCAAGGTGAAGCAGTGCGGCGCAGTGTCGCCCCGGATGATGCGCGAGTGGGTCGCGCGGAAAGGCGTCGTGCTGCGCGGCGGAGGCACCGACGAGAGCCCCCACGCCTACCGCCGCCTGCCGGACGTGCTCGCGCATCAGGGCGGCACCATCCGCGTGCTCCACACGCTGCGGCCACTGATCGTCGTGATGGCTGGCGCGAACGAGTTCGATCCGTACAGGGACTGAACGTCGAACGCCGAACGCCGAACGCATAGGCTGCAGGCTGTAGCCCGTAGGCCGAACGCCGAACGTTGCCGGGTTACGATCACGCGATGATCACGGCGTACACCGATGGAGGCGCGCGAGGGAACCCGGGGCCGGCGGGCTACGGCGTCCATGTGCTGGACGATGAGGGCAACACGCTTGCGGAGCTCGTGGGTCCGCTCGGTCACGCGACCAACAACGTCGCGGAGTATTCGGGGCTGATTGCGGCCCTGGAGTGGGCGATCGACCACGGCGAGTCCGGCGTGCGCGTGCGCATGGACTCGGAGCTCGTGATCAAGCAGATGCGGGGCGAGTACAAGGTGAAGCACGCCGGGCTGCAGCCGCTGCATGCCGAGGCGCGGCGACTCGTTGCGCGGCTCGGACGTGTGACGTTCGAGCACGTGCGCCGCGAGCAGAACAAGGTGGCCGACGCGCTGTCCAACAAGGCCATGGACCTTGCCGAGGGCAAGACGCCGGCCGCCGTACAGGCCGATCCGGCATCGCCACCCGCGGCCGACGAACCACTGGCGCCGCGCACGATCAGCATCCCGCGGCCCGCGCGAGCGGCGGCTGCATCGACCGCTCGCCACCAGGCTCCCCGGTTCGACTTCGACACCGACTGATCGCCGGCGTTCAGCGTGTGCGGCGTATCGCGGCGGCCATGCGTCCAGCCGCGGCGCAATTCACCCGATAGGACTCGAAGACGTCGGCGTGCGTGGCCGTGCAGAGGCCGGCGAGGTGGATGCGATCGGGCCGCACGCCGGCGGCTGCGAGCTGGTCGCGTGTGACGGTCCACAGATCGAGCAGGTACCTGCCGTCGCGCGCCGAGGCCCGCCACCACGTGCCTCGCGCCGAGTCGAGTGGCTGGCTGGCCGTGAAGGCGTCCACGACCTCCTGTCCCACCTCGTAGGTCTCGGGACCGATGCTCGGCCCGATGGCCACCATGAGGTCGGCCGCGCGGGTGCCGAACCGCCCCGCCATGACCGACACCATGTGCGAAGCCGCGGCCGCCGCCGAGCCCCTCCAGCCGGCATGGACGGCCGCGACAGCCCCCGTTCGAGCATCGGCGTAGAGAATCGGCACACAGTCGGCCGTGCGCACCGCCAGTGCGACGTCGGACCTGTCGGTGGCAAGCAGGTCGCCGTCCGCCCACGTGCCGTCACACGACGAAGGGATGTCGGTGTGCACCGTGACGCCGTGCACCTGCCGCATGCGCCAGACGTCGGCCTCGTCCACCTCCATGTAAGCGGCAAGCGGCGTCCAGCCAGCCCCGTCGCCTGGATGTGGCACGTCGAGGCCGCGGGCCGTGAAGACGTGTCGTGCGAGCGGCGACAGGGCCTCGCACTCGAGCACGTCGCCCCACGGCGCCCGGGTCCAGCGAAATGACGACATGGGCGGAGGCAGGGACATCCGCCCATGATGCAACGGACGTTCACGTGCGCCAACCGCGGTTGCAGGACGCCCGCGCCGCAAGCATCCGCGCGCGTTCCCCCGCTGACGCGATCCGCCCGCAACCGGGGTTGACGTCAGCCGGCCCGTGCGTGCGTGACCCGCGCACGATCGTTCGTCGGCGCGGTGGCACGAACCCTCTCGTGTGCAGTCACTTACAGGATTCGACCCCGCATGCGGCCGGCACGGCACGCGTCGTGAAATGAGATGGCGCGGGCGAAGCACCCACCGCGCGCCGCGTGCGCGCAGGCCATGTGGCCATCAGGGTCCGCCCGATCGACGTCGCTCCGGCGCCGCCACGTCACGCCCCACGGACGCGGCTGGCGGCGCTGGTTCCCCGTCAGCGAGAGGACGCCGCACATGACCATCAAGATCGTCGCCGCCAACGAACAGGCAAGTCCCGCGGGCAAGCTTGCCGACGCCGAACTCCATTTCGTCGAGGGGCCGCTCGATGGCCTGAAGCTGATCGGCTTCAGCATCTGGGAGCGTCGGACGCCGGCTGGCCGCCGCAACGTGACGTTCCCCGCGCGCACGTACTCGGTCAACGGCGAGCGCCGAAGCTTTGCGCTGCTCCGCCCGATCGTCGACTCCGACGCGCAGGATCGCCTGCGCGACGTGATCCTTGCCGCGTATACCGAGCACGAGGCGCAGAGCGCGCTCGCGGGCTGACGTTCGCGGCAGGAGGCTGGCGTACTCGTGGTGGGCCGCCGGGCTCGGCCGGGGCTTCCGGATCGCCGTGGTCAGGGCACCACGGTGACGCGTGTCGTGCGAACGGGACTGCCGGCGACATGCGCGGCGCGATCGGTCGAGACCCAGATGCGCGTCGCGACAGGGCGCCCGATCTCCGCCCGCGGCGGCCAGTCCAGGGCCGCAAGCGCCATTGTGCCGAGCCGCTCTTGAAAGGCATCGGCCTCGGCGGTGTCGAGGACGAACACGAGCGGCCTGCCTTGGGCGGTTGCCCAGGCGGCAACGCGGGCAAAGCCGGGCTCGTCGAGGAGGTCGGCACGCAGCAGCGCCCGACCGCTGTAGTACGGCGCCGACGTGCTGTGCTGCGCGGCCACGATCACGGCGTCGCCCGGAACGTCGGCTCGCAGGAAGCGGCCGGCCGCCTCGTACCGGTACTCACGCGCGCGCAGGTCGAACACGCCGAGCGCCTTCGCGTGCTGAAGGTTCGCGGCCACGAGCACGAGCGTGCAGGCGGCCACGAGTGGAAAGCGCCAGATGGCAGGCCATGCCACGGCTCCCCGCTCGATCGCGATCGCGGCACCGATGGGCGCAATCGCGAGGGCGACGAGCACGAAACGGAGGTAGGTCCACGAGTCGAATGGGACATACACGAGGTAACAGGCAATCGTGAAACCCACGGCCAGCAACAGCGGCCTGACACCTGGCCGATGGATCGCGCCAATCGCCAGGCCGGCAAGGCCGGCGATCAGCACGGCGGCAGACGGCAGGCTCACCGCTTCGTGCAGCCAGGCGGCGTAGAGCCGCAGGTTGGGTCCGACGTGCGCCGTGGAGAAGAGTTCGCCGGCGCGTCCGTAGCCCGACTGCAGCGGCGATCCGTAGAGCGCCCATTGCACCGAGGCGACGACCGCGAGGGCCGCGCCGGCAGATGCGGCAATGACCATGACGCGGGTACCGCGATGCCGCGCGGTGGTTGTGAGTGCGTGCGCCTGCCAGCAGACCGCTGCGGCGAGCGGGGCAAGGTTCGGCCGGATGAGGATGGCGACGAAGGTGGCAATCGCACTGCCGGTGGCGGCAGCCACACCGGCCCGCGGTGCAAGCGCCAGTGCCAGCAGCCACGCCGCGAGCGCCGGCACGTCCGACATCGGCTGCAGGGCCTGGAAGAGGAACGGAGGCAGCGAGGCGAGCACGACCGTCACCAGCGCGGCACTTGCGGGATGCAGGTACGCGCGGGCAAGCAGCCAGATGCCGAGCAGCGCACCAAGCGCGGCGAGGAGCGGCACGCCGCGAATGGCCGCCGGCTCACCGCCGACTCCCAGGACAGCGGCCTGTATCCACGGCAAGCCGGGCGGATAGCTCGGCACGATGGCCGTGCCCGACGGATCGGGACGAAAGCCAAGGCCCGCCTGCCGCGCCACGGCATCCGGCAGGTCGGCAATCGCGAGCGGCGCGGGCGTACGCACGTCTCCGCGGAGCCACCGGTCCGCCTGCGCGAGGTAGCCGGCCGAGTCCGCGCCGCCAACGCTCACGGCCCCGTTCGCGAGGAGTGCGCAGGCAACGATCGCCATCGCCAGCACGGCGGTGGCCACGTAGGGTGCAGGCGAGGATGCGAGGACGTCGAGCAGGGCGCGCGGTCCGGTCAGCCACGCGGCGAGGGCAAGGAGGCACGCGGCCGAGACGATGAGTCGTGACGGCCCGGAGATGGAGAGGTCGATGGTGTCGATCGCGACGGGACCGACAGCCGCAACGAGGGTGGCGACGACAAGGCAGCCCCACGCGCCAATCGCAAGGGCGAGGGCCGCGTTGCGCGTCGTCACGGCTCGTCGGCGATCAGGAGACGACGGGCAGCAGGCGGCCGTTCTGCTGTTCCCGCTTTGGCGGCAGCGTCCATTCGGCGCGCATGGCCTTGTCGAACTCGTCGCGGAAGAACGACTGCTTCATGCCGCCGTCGATCACGTCCCACGGCAGGAACGTGTCATGGCTGCGGTCGCGGAAGATGTAGAAGCCGGCGTCCACGCCCGCCGTGTCCACCGCCTCGCGCCAGTTGCCGCCGTTGCGCTCGACCGCGGCAATCACCGGCGCCACGCGGCGATCGCCGAGCGACATCAGCGCCTGGTAGTACGAATGCCGCTCCGACTTCACCGTGAAGTACACGTTGTCGAGGTCGGCCACCAGCTTCTTCAGGCGCTTCGCCTTGCGATCGGTGATGGCCGGGTCCTCCATCGGCAGCCACTGATACGCCGTGCCGGGCTTCGGAATCAGCGGGTTCACGCTGGCGACGATGCGGCCGATGCGGCCGCGGGTGCGGCCGTGGTGCAGCATGATGTCGCGCAGTTGCGCGGTCAGGTCGCGCAGCGCCACGAGATCGTCGTCTGTCTCGGTCGGCAGGCCGATCATGAAGTAGAGCTTCAGGTTCTCGACGCCGTTGGCAAACAGCAGGTTCGCCTTGTCGAGGATCTCCTCGTTCGTGAAGGTCTTGTTGATCACCCGGCGCAGGCGATCGGACCCGGCCTCAGGCGCGATGGTCACGCCGCGCTCGCCGGTGCCGACGAGGCGCTGCACGATGCGCTCGGTGAGGTCGTCGAGGCGCAGCGACGCCGGGCTGATGGAGTAGCCCATGCCGGCCAGCCCGTCGAGGAGTCTGTCGATCTCGGGATGGTCGCAGAGTGCAATCGACACGAGCCCGGCCCGGGTGGCGTGCGGCCGCGCGGCGCCGGCCAACGACAGGATGCGGTCGGCGTCGAAGGCGCGCACCGGCAGATAGTTGTACCCGGCCCAGCAGAAGCGGCACAGGTTGGCGCACCCGCGCACGACCTCGACGAGGAAACGCGACCCGAACTCGGTGTCGGGGGTGAAGATCTGCGTGTGGGGCGGGTCGAGCAGCTCGGTGGTCCTGACCGCGGCCTTCTTCACGGGGGCGACGGCACCGCGGGCGGCATCGCCGCGCATGCCGGTCAGCGTGCCGTCCGCCGCATACTCGGGCGTCCAGGCCGACGGGATGTAGAAGCCGCGTTCCCCTGCAAGGGACTGCAGGAGCGTCTCGCGCCCGGTTGCCTCGCGGATGCGCTGCATGAGCGTCGGGACGAGCACCTCGCCTTCCCCGGCGGCAATGACGTCGGCAAACAGCGCCAGCGGCTCGGGGTTCACGAACGTCACGGCCCCGCCAATCACGACGAGCGGGTCGCGGCCCGCTTGTCGATCGGCTGCCTCGACGGGCATCCCGGCGAGCTGGAGCAGCGTCAGGACGTTCGGATAGTCCCACTCGAACGAGACCGAGAACGCGAAGACGTCGAAGTCGCGCACCGGCGTCTGCGACTCGATGGTCACGAGCCGGTGGCCGGAGGCCCGCATCGCAAGCAGTTCCTGGCGTGGCGGCAGGAACACCCGCTCGCACACCACATCGTCCATCTCGTTGAAGAGGCGATAGATGGTCTGCAAGCCGAGGTTCGACATCCCGATGTTGTAGGTGTTCGGGAAGGAGAGCGCCACGCGCAGCCGCTGGCCGTGCGGCTTGTGGATGACGCCGACTTCGCGGGCCAGCGTGGCCCGGGCTCGATCGCGGAGGTCCTGCGCTTTCATGAGGAGGTGGCGCGCATGCGGCCCGGCCGCTGCGCCATGGTGAACCTTTCGACTGTAGCATGCCGGCCTGGAGCCAGCCGGACTTCACGAGGCGCGACGTAGAATCGCGGGATGCTGCGTCGCCTCGCCGCCTGCCTTGTTCTCGTGGCGTCCGCCGCATCGCCTGGCCTTGTCGCGACGACCACCCGGGCGGACGAGGCCGTCCAGCGCGGCTGGGCCGAGTACTACGACGAGGCGCTCGATGCCCTCACCGAGGGCGACGCGCCACGTGCAGTGGCTGCCGCGGAGCGCGCCACGCGCCTCGCCCCCCCGAACCATCCCTTCGTCCTGTATGCGCGGATGCGTGCATACGTGATGGCTTCGCGTCACGCCGAGGCCTTCGACGCGCTCGGCCTGCTGGTCGAGAAGGGGATTGCCGCCGACGTGCTCGTGTCGCCGTCCTTCGAGGCGCTCCGCGATCATCATCGCTGGCCGGACTGGCAGCCGCGGCTGCAGGAGCTCGTCGCACCCGCCTCGCGCAGCGTCGTGGCCTTCCGCCTGAACGAGCCCGACTTCATCCCCGCGGCCATGACCTACGACCGCGGCTCGCGGCGGTTCCTCGTCGGCAGCCTGCACAAGCGCAAGGTCGTCGTGGTGGACGAGCTCTCGGGGCGCACGGAAGACTACGCGACCTCGCGCGAAGCCGCGTTCCTGGCGGTGCGTGGACTCGAGGCCGACAACACGCGCGGCGCACTCTACGTGCTCAGCGCGGGCGGTCCTCAGATGCAGGGATACTCGCCGGCCGACGATGGGCAGTCGTTCCTGCACAGGCTGCAGTTGTCGTCAGGACGCCAGGTCACCAGGCTCGCCCCGCCTGCGGCGAGTGCCGGACACGGGCTCGATTCCCTGGTGCAGGCCGCCGACGGCTCGCTCTACATGACCGACAGCCGCGATGGCATCGTCTACAGGTGGCGGCCCGGCACGAAGACGCTCGACCGATTCGTCACGATCGGCGCACACGTGCGCCCGCGGGGTCTCACGTGGAGCGGTGATCGCCGCGCCCTCTACGTCGCCCACCTCGAAGGGCTCTCGCGCATCGACATGCGCACGCGCGAGGTCGTGCCGGTCGGACATGCGTCGTCGGTCACGCTCGTCGGCATCGACGGCCTCGACACGCATGGAGACGATCTGGTTGCCGTGCAGAACGGGTTGCCGGGCCTGTCGCGCGTCGTTCGACTCCGCCTGACGCCGGACGGCCTCAACGTGCGCGCGCTCGACGTGCTCGACGCCAACCTGCCCGATCACGACATGCCGACGTCTGGCGTCGTCGTGTCGGACGGGTACTACTACATCGCGAACAGCCAGCAGCGCCGGTTCACCGCGCCCGGCGTTCCGGGGCCGCCCGACGTGCTGCAGAAGCCCGTCATCCGCCGCATCAACATGGCGCGGTAGGGCACGTTCCCCGAACGCGCCCTGTGATCTGCATCGGCGACTGCCGGACAAGCCCGGCAGCTGCACCTCTGGCGTTCGTGAAGCGTCGATCCGAAGATCGACGCCTGCGGACAGCTGACGCTCTATTGCGTCGGGCGGAGGAGCTGCCTGAACGTCAGCGTGTTGACGTCGCGGAACATCGGGGTCCGCGGCGGCAGCAGCGTCGGGTCGAGGAACTCCTCGTCGAAGAAGACGCTTCGGCCCGGGGGGCTGTAGACACTGCCGCCGCAGCACTTCCACGAGGCCACGGCCTGGCGGCTCGTGTAGAGGCTCACCATCGAGCCGGTGTAGTTGAACGTCGCCGAGCCCCAGTTCTCGAGGAACCGCATGAAGTTGTGGGCGCCGCCATCGGACCCGAAGTTCACCGGGTCGCCCGCGTTGTTGTTGGGGAACGGGAAGTTGATGCCCTTGCCCGAGATCACGCCCATCCGGTACCACGTCGTCTGCGCCGAGCGTCCGTTGACGTTGTGCGGGTTGACGAAGGAGTTGGCGTCGTTCCAGTTGCGGGAGAGCAACGTCACGGCGTCGGCGATGATCGCCGCCGACCGGTGGTTGGATCCGGAGAATCCGTTCGAGCTGCACGACTGGGTCGGCGATCCGCAGGCGTTGTAGTTGCCCTGGACGTACACCGGGTTCTCGGACGCGACCGTCAAACCCTGAGGGCCGTTCGACGGCAACTGGTTGAGGCCGCCGTTCACGAGCTTCAGCGCGCGGCGGAAGAAGATCGCGCGGTTCGCGCGGGCAACGCCCCGATTGACGCGGCTGCCCCACACGTTGACACCGGCGTTGAGCGGGCTGCCCGAGCCCCAGGTGCCGCCGCCCGACGGCGCCACGACCGTGTGCGCAATGCGGGGGATGTTCCCGTAGGTCTCGAGCGCGAGGTTGCCATTCATGTCCTCGCCGACGTTCAGCACGCCGTTGGGCGTGCTGACCGAATCGGCGTTCACGAAGTCCTCCCAGCCGTACTCGCCGGTCTCGGCCCCGCTGTTGTCCTTGTTCGTCCGGCGGTCCGAGAAGTAGACGACATAGCCCGTCTCGTTCATCGTCCCCGCGCCGGAACCCGGGATCGTGCCCTCGATCCACTTCTTGAAGTTGTGGACGTCGAACTCGACGTAGTGGATCAGGCCGCCGAGGTACATCTCGTTCTGCGACGTGGACTCGTTGTCGCGGCGAAGGCCTTCGCGCCCGTCGTAGAGCGTGTTCGGCCAGAAGTCGGTGCGCGGAGACGCCGCGCTACCGCACCCGGCGCCTTCCTTCACGCGCTGGATCCGGACGATGGCGTCCGCGTGCAGGTCACTGCACGACGCCCACAGGTTCCTGCCCGAGATGCCCAGTGCCAGGATTTCGTTGGTGACGTCGGTCCAGTTGCCGGCGGTGTCCTGCTTGTTGATCAGGATGACGCCGCCCGTGAGGGCCGTGCCGGCCGCCGACCTGTAGCCCTGCGACGCGCTGCCGTTGGACCCGGCGAGCGGATAGCTGCCCGCCGCGGCCGGAAGGCTTGCGCCCTCGAGCGAGACCGGCGTGCCGACGGTGTCGGGCAGCGCGGTGATCTCCGCGGCGGTGTCGGAGAGCAGGATGCGCAGCGACGCGAGGTTGTAGAAGCGCTGGGGCCGCAGCGTCGGTGGGTCGGGCGACCCTGCGACGGGTCGCCTGATGATGTCGATGGGTTCGGCACCATCGGAGACGAGCGGCAGTTCGAGCGCCCGCGCGCCGGTGAGGCCCGTGCGGATGTAGCTGTTGTAGTTGGACGTGCCGAGCGAGAGCGACGTCCAGTTCGGGTTGGCGGCCGATCCGATGTTGCCGACGAGGCTGCCGTCATTGGCGCCGAGGTACCGGCACGACGACGCGCTGAACGCCGCCGGGGGCGCCTTGCAGCCCGCGGCCCTGGCCATGCGGACCGACCCCGTGTAGGTGGACGCCGATCGACCATTCGAGAAGTGGGTGCGGACGATCTCGTTTACGGCGCTCACGCGGTCGGCAAGCGTCAGCGTCGCGCCCGACGCCGCCGCAATGAAGATGCTCCGGTTGCTGTGGACCCGCCCGCCGAACGCGAACTCGTCGCCGGCGTGGAACGAGAGGTCGTTCTCCGAGAAGATGCCGAACTGGAAGACGGGGACGCCGACGGTCTGCATCGTGCGGCGCATGCGGACCTCACCGCTGCCGAGCGACCGCGCGGTCACGGTGATCTCGTACGGCGTCACGAGCCCGACGAGGCCCTGGAACGGCCCCGAGGGCACCTGCTTGGTCTCGGTGGGCTGCGCGACGATGCGATAGCCCGAGCCGACCGCCTGCCCGGGGGCGGTGAACGTGAAGCCGTCGATCACCGGCGGATCGTCCTCGAGCGTGTCGAGCAGCGCCTGGCTGGGGCTGTAGTTGCCGCCGAGGAACACGTCGCCGAGATCGGACGTGAGCTTCTCGAGCCCCGCGTGTGCCGCGGCATATGCCTGCGTCTGGTCGCGGTTCAGGCCGCCCATCTGCTGGTCGGCGATCACGATGGTCACGAACCCGGCGAGCACCGCCGAGATCAGCGCCATGACGAGGATCGTCGAGATCAGCGCGGCTCCGCGCTCCCCACCATTCGGGTCCTTGTGCATCGTCTTCATGAGTAGCGATCCACGAGAGCCAGCGCGCGCAGGCTGACCTGGCTCGAGAGACTGTTGCGGATGAACAGGCCGGTCTGGGGATGCGGTCGCGTCGAGCGCCCGGTGAGCACCACGTTGACCTTGCGCGCCTGGTTCGGCGAGCAGGGCAGCGGCGCGCAATCGCCGGTGCCTGCGAGATCGGCGGCGTCGAGCGCCACACCCGTGGGATTGCTCGCGTCGTCGATGAGGTCGAACGTGAACGTGAGGCGGTCCGTTGCGAAAGCCACGGCGGTCGCCGGGCGCGCGTTGATGCGCCGCATGAGCCGCAGCCGGTCGACGTCCGGATCGATGTAGTACGTGACCATCCGGATGCGCGTGGCCACCGAAGGCACGACGGCCTGGCACCCCGTGAAGACCACCTGACACTTGGCGACTTCCGGCGCGAGGCTCACGTAGTTCGCAAGCGTGCCGGGGATCGCCGCGCCAGGCTGGTTCAGGTCGAACGGATCGTCGGCCGCGAAGTGGACCGTGTTGTCGACGACGGCGGTGACGTACTTCAGCGTGCTCAGCGACAGTTTCGTGAGCATGATCAGATCGCCGACCTCGATGTTGTCGCGCTCCTGGTCCGGCGAGTCGCTGATGTCGAGTGCCGGCACGACGGTCATCGAGGTGTTGGTGACCTGCGTGAGCTGGATGCCCTCGAAGGCGCTGTCGGCCGCCAGCAGCGTGATCATGTCGGTGGGCGCGCCGTCCACGTCGGGGCCGAGCTCGGGGCCCGAGGTCACAGCCGGCAGTGCGACGAGATCGGCATCGAACACGTCGATGATGTCGTCGGGGTCGGCGGGCGAATCCTGCGGGCCTGGGCGCCGCACTGGCGCCGCGCCGGCTCCCGACGGGATGCCGACGACACGCCCTGTCGGCAGGCCCTGGCCGGCCTGCAGCAGGTCGCGGACGAGGAGGTCCATGGCGACGCGCAGGTTGTTGTTGGTCTGCGTGGACAGCTTGACGGTGTCGTTGGCGCGCGACGCGTCCACGAGCACCGTGAAGACGCCGGCCATGACGATGCTCATCACCCCCATGCTGACGACGAGTTCCACGAGCGAGAACCCGCTTGCCCCGGGCCGTGCGTGACGACTGGTAGTCATGATCAGGAGTAGTTGGAGATGAAGGTGGTCAGGCGGTACGTGCGCGTGATGCTGCCGACCTGGTAGCGCACGCTCACGCGGACTTCGCGCAGGGAGTTCGATCGATCGCAGATCCAGATCTCGCGCCAGTACTGGGACAGCGGCTCCTCGCGGTCGTCCGCGGTGCCGATGATGCCGTCCGCGCCCGGGTGCGCGATCACTTCCACGTCGTCATCGTCTGCGGTGTTCACGAGGCCGTCCGTGCCGGGCAGTCGCAGCCCGCCGGCCTGCTCGCCGTCGATGAACACGCCGACCGTCGTGCTGTTCCAGCCGTCCGGCAGCGGAACACCCGGGCAGAGGCGTGGCGCAGCCGCGTTACGGATCTGGTTCCACGTGAGCTGCCGCGTGTCGCGCGCCGTATGGACGCTCTCGACGGCCTCGCGCGCCTTCTCGCGGGCGATCAGGTTTGCCGACGACGTCGAGACGTGCGCCATCCCGAGGGTGAACGCCTGCGCCAGGCCGAGAAGGGCGCCGGTGAGGAGCAGCATCGAGACGAGGACCTCGAGGATGCTGAAGCCGCGCTCGCCGGCCCGCGCGTCCGGGGCGCCGGTGTCCGCGGCCCGGAAGCACTCGCGCGCCGTCACTCGAACCATGTCGCACCGTTCCATTTCCACTCCCGGAGCAGGGCGGTCGCGCCAAAGAGCGTCACGGCCCGCACCGTCAGCGGGTCGTTGCCCCTGGCGAGGTAGATGGTGCCGTTCGTCACGTCGCCGCTCTGCGACACCAGCGTGCCTTCGGAAGTGAACTGCCACGGAGGCAAGCCGCTGAACTCGATCTCGTTGCCGACGGGTGCGAAGCCGTCCGGTGTGTCCGGCACCTCGGCGGCGAACCGCTGGAACTCCATCCCCTGCTCGAGGATCGTCGTGCTGATCAGGGTCTGGCCCGTGACGATGATGTCGCCGGCACCATTGAGCCCGAGGTTGTCCCGACGGACCTCCAGCTGATTGGGCGCCACGAAGGAGATGGTGATGTTCCGACGCTCCGTCACGGCCTGTTCCCTCGCAGTGCGGAGAGCGGACATCAGCTGCGAGCTGCCGCTGTCGGCCTTTGCCGACGCGAGCACCCCGGGCATGAAGAGCGCCGACACCGCGAGCAGGACGATGACGATCGTCATCGCGACGAGGACTTCGAGCAGCGTGAACCCGCGGGCATCGCGCGGACGTGACGTGGCCATGTGTGTACCCGGAACCCGCAATAGGCAAGCGCGATGCCACCGGGAGACGCACGCGCGCAAAGGGCCCGCTTCCCACCTTTCGGCAGGGGCGGGCCCCGGGCGGACCTCAGATTTGTAAGTGCGCGGCTATTCCTGGAGATCCTCGGCGGCCGACATGGCTTCCTGCGAGCGGGCGCGCACCCAGTCGGTGCGGGCCTCGAAGTAGCCGGCGACGAAGTTGCCGAGCCGCGCCTGCTCCTGGCGTCCGCCGGTGATGGCCTCGAAGAACCCGTGGTTGGCCCTGGCGAACTCGCGGATCGTCACGTCGTGCCGGCCCGCCTCGCGCAGCGTCTGCTCCATGCGCGCCTTGTGGACCTTCGGCGGCACGATGGAGTCGAGCTCGCCGTAGAGCACCAGCATCGGCACCGTCAGCCGGCGCAGCACCGGCAGCGGGTCATACGAGAAGATGTGGTCCCAGTGCCACCGGAGCGACTCGAGACTCGACGGCGGGTTGACGTACGCGAGCCAGCCCTCCCGGGCGCCCTGCTCCATCGCCTCCACGAGGCCGTCCCAGTCGTCGCCGGTGCGCGAGACCTCGAACTTTCGGTCCATGAACGCCACGGCCTGCGCCACGGCGTCGGCCGGCTGCCCGTCGGCGCGCATCTGTGTCTGGACGCGCAGCCGCTCATGCTCGCGCGGCGTCATCACCGGCGCGGACTCGACGACGACGAAGGCGACGTCGGGCGACGAGACCGCCGCCAGCGGCGCGACCCAGCCGCCGAGGCTGACGCCCTGCAGGCCGATGGCCGCCGCCTGGATGTCGGCCCGCGCCTTGAGCCACTGCACGCCGGCGAGGGCATCGGCGGCGAGGTCCTCGAACGTCGCGCGGGCACCGTTGCCCGTGGAGAGACCCGAGCCGCGCTTGTCGGTGATGAGCACCGCGACGCCGTTGCGGGCGAAGTGATCCGCGAAGGGCCGCAGCGCGTCACGCGTCACCGAGCCCGATCCGTGGATCATCACGATGGCCGGATGCGGTCCCGCTGTGGCGGGCAGCAGCAGGGATCCTGCAATGCTGGCCACGCCACTCGCATAGCGCACCGGGACCTCCTTGTAGAACTCGCGACGATCGGCCTGCAGCCGGCGCCCGCGCCGCTCGACGGTCACACGCGACACGGTGTCGCTGCCGTCGCGCGTCAGGCGCAGCCGCATGGCCACCGGGAACCCCGTCGCCATCGTCGGGCCGGCGACGAACTCGTCGCGGCTGATCGCATACAGCATGCCGGTACGTCCCGAGTCGTAGTCGACGTACACCGGGTTCTCCTGCCCGGGCGCCACGAGCATCACCTTGCCGGGCGCCCATTCGTACGTGCCGTAGATGCCGCGCAGGTCCTCGCGCGACAGCGCGGCGAGCTTGACGAGCTCGAAGCCCGCTGCCGCGAATCCCTGGCGCACCTGGCCGCGCACGCGCGTGGGCGTGTCGAAGCGTCCGTCGAAGAGCATGTTGTCCTGGCGTCCGGGGATCTCGAACGACATCGAACTCCCGTGCTGCGAGACGTTGCGGAGCGGGATGCCGCTCTCGGCGCGCTGCGGCAGGCTGATCGTTCCTGTCAGCACCTCGCCGCCGACAATCGTGACGTCAACGGCCACGGTGCCGCCGCGAAGCTCGAAGCCCCCGACCCAGCGGCCCTCGAGCGTGCGGCCCGCCGCTGCGGCCACGTTCGCGGCCAGCACGAGCGTCGATAGAGTGAGCCCACCAACCCGCAGCAGTCCAGCGTGTCGCATCGCGTCCTCCTGAGTGCCGTCGTGGCGGAAGACGGCGGAGAGAACGCGGCGTTCGCCGGTTTGACGCGATTGGTCCGTTCGGTGTGACGGCCGGTCTGGCTGGCGCGATCGGCCCTGACGACATCGCCAGCGCTGCGATGGCCACTGGCAGCGCTACGAACGAGTCATGGGATCTGTCGAATGTACGGTAGCTCGCCCCCATCCGTTCTCAGGAAGGCACGTCCCCACGAACGAGGAGGGATCGACAGTGACTGCCCTGCGACGACTGGTACCCTGCGTGGCTCTCGCGTTGGCGATGACCACGGCGCCTTCATCCGCCCAACCGGTCCAGGAGTACGTCACGGGGCTGCTGTCGCCCGTCCGTACCCTGGCTCTCGAGGATGGCTCGCTGCTGGTCGCCGAATCCGGCCTGTCGCGCGTCAACACCGGCCGCGTGTCACTCGTGGACCGCGACGCTCGCCGGTTCACCGTGATCGACAAGCTGCCCTCGGGTTTCCACGGACCGACGAACGATCCGACAGGGCCGACCGCGGTGCTGCTCTTCGGCCATCGCCTCTACATCCTGATTGGCAACGGCGACATCTCCATCAGCGGCGCGGGCGGCATCGAACGGGTGAACCCGGCGCCCTCGTCGCCGTTGTTCAGCTCGCTGCTGCTGCTCGAACTGCCTCCGTTCGCCGTCGATGTGCCGACGGGCTTCCAGTTGCCCCGCAGCGCGCACGAGGCCATCGCCAACGGCAACGGCGTCTACCTGACCAACGCCGACGGCCAGTCGGCCAGGCTCTCGCGCCTGGTGGACTTCGTGGACTACGTGCCGATGCCGCGCCCCGACGCCTCCGACAACGTCCAGATCTCGAACCCGTTCTCGATGGTCGGGAGCGAGGCTCGATTTCACGTTGCCGATGCGGCGCGCAACCTCATCTGGACGGTGAGTCACGTCCAGACCACGCCGACGGTGGTGACGACGTTTCCCCCCGTCACCAACACCGTGCCCGGCAACGGACCGCCGATGGTCGACCCCGTCCCCGCCTCGGTCCGCACCTGGGGGGACGACCTCATCGTCTCCTTCCTGACCGGATTCCCGTTCGGGCCCGGCGCCGCGCGCGTGGCCCGTGTCGATCGACGCACGGGCGAGACGACGACGCTCGTGCCGGGATTGCAGACCGCGCTCGACGTGCTGCCCGTCTCGAGCGGGCGTGGCCAGTTCTATGTCGTCGAGTACAGCAGCAACTTCCTGGCTGGAGCACCGGGGCGCCTGTTGCTCGTCGACGATCCCGGCCGCGCGCCTCTCGAGATCGCGTCGGGGCTGCTGCGCCCCACGAGCATCAGCGGGAATCGCCGCGGCGACCTCTTCATCACCGAGATCGGCATGGGCCGGATCGTCCGAGTCGCGTCGCCACAGTGACGGGCTCCGCATTCAACGTCCACGCCCTGCGCGCGTCAGAAGATGCGGTAGACGACGCTGGCGCCGAGCTGGATGGCGTGTGCCGGCTGCTTGAAGCGGCGTGAGGCGCCGTCGGCGGTGATCGTGACGTCGGGCGCGCAGCGGAAGTACCCGACCGTGCCGCGGAAGGCGATGCGGTCGTTGTAGTCGTACCAGACGCCGCCCTGTACCTTCGAGGCGAGCGACGTGCTCGCCTCGGCGCGGACCTCGCGGCTGCCGAAGTTCGCACGCGCCACGTCGCCGTCGATGTCGAAGTCCGAGAACGACGGCCCCGCCGTCGCGGCGACGTCGAAGCTGTACTCGCCCCGTACCCACGTGTACCGCGCGCCGAACATCACCGGGCGCAGCTGGAGAACGCCGATGCGCTGCTCGGGACCGAGCTGGGCGCCGTCGATGCCGGTGTCGAACCAGCCGAACCCGACCGTGGGCGACCAGCCAGAATCGGACGGAAAGCGGATCGACACCCGCGGGACGACCGCAACCGACGCCGTGCCGGACGTCGGCACGATCACGTCGAGGCCGGGCCCGAGCGCGAGCCCGATCTGGATGGAGCCCGACGGGTCGGGCCCCGGCGCCTGGATCTTCGGCGCCTCGGTCGGCGGGTCGGCCGGCTCCTGCGCGAGGGCCGGACCGGCATGCAGGAGCAGCGTGACGGCTGCAAGCGCAAGAGCCCTCATGCCGTCTCCGCACCCGGGCGGGACGGCGGCACGATCACGCTGACGAGCAGGCCGACCACCACGACGCCAAGCGCGCCGATGACGTTGTGCCACAGGAACGAGACCTCGGGCCGCAGGAACGCCACGGCCGCAACGAGCGACATCCCCCCGATGAGTCCCACGAACGCACCGGTGCCCGAGGCCCGGCGACCGACGACTGCCAGCATGAAGACTCCGAGGATCGAGCCGTAGAAGAACGAGCCGAAGCGGTTGACCACCTCGATCAGCGATCCGAGGTCGGCGGCGTAGAGCGCGACGATGCAGGCAAAAACACCCCAGAAGCCCGTGGCGATGCGTGACACGCGCAGGTAGTGGATGTCGGGCGCATCGGGCCGCCAGAGCCGGCGATAGAAGTCGATGACGGTGGACGTCGCGAGCGCATTGAGCTCGGACGCGATGCTCGACATCGCCGCGGCCATGATGGCTGCGAGCACGATGCCGATGAGCCCGATCGGCAGGTGCGTGGTCACGAACGTCGGGAAGACGTAGTTCACGTCCCTGTACGTCCTGTCGCCCGTCGCTTCCTGCACGAGCACCGCCGCGTCGCGCCGCACTTCGCGCACGGCCGCATCGGCGTCGAGGAACCGCTGCTCGGCCGCGGCGCGCGACTCGCCATCTCCAGCGGCGACGAGTTGCTTCGCGGCATCCCGCCGGGCACCGAACGCCTCGTCGAAGCGCTGCTCGGCGGCGGCGTACTGCCCCGCGACCGCGCTCTCCTTCACCCGGTTCTCGTGCACCGGGTTGAAGAGCATCGGCGGCTTCGTGAACAGGTAGAAGACGAACACGAGGACGCCGATCATCAGCACCAGCACCTGGAGCGGAATCTTCCAGTAGGCACTCATGTAGAGCGACGACGTGGCCTCCTGCTCGGACCTGGCGGTCAGGTAGCGCTGCACCTGGCTCTGGTCGCAGCCGAAGTACGACAGCATCAGGAAGAGCCCGCCAACGAGCCCCGACCAGAACGTGTACGTCTCGTTCAGCGAGAACCGGAAGTCGAACGCCTGCATGCGGCCGGTCGCGCCCGCGACGTGGAGGGCGTCGCCGAGGCCGACGTCCGACGGCAGGCCGAGCACGAGGGCAATCGCCACGGCCACGAGGCCGAAGACGATGACGTACATCTGCTTGACGTCGGTCCACGTCACGGCCTGCACGCCGCCGAGCATCGTGTAGACGGCCGTCGGCAGGCCGATCAGCAGCACCGTCAACGTCAGGTTCCAGCCCATGATGATCGAGAGGATCACCGCAGGCGCCGAGATGATCGTGCCGCACGACAACCCGCGCGAGAGCAGGAACAGCGCGCTCGTCAGCGTGCGGGTCTTCAGGTCGAAGCGGCGCTCGAGGTACTCGTACGCCGTGTACACCCGTGCGCGATGGAAGAACGGCACCGCGGTGACCGAGAGGATCACCATCGCCAGCGGCAGGCCGAAGTAGAACTGGATGAAGCGCAGGCCGTCGGTGTAGCCCTGCCCGGTCGTGCCGACCATCGTGATCGCGCTCAACTGCGTCGCCATCACGGCCAGGCCGACCGCCCACCACGGGTTGCTGCGGTTGCCGAGGAAGTAGCTCTCGATCTCCTTGCTGCCGCGCGTGTGCTGGACGCCGGTCCAGACGATCCACGAGAGATACAGCGCGATGATGGTCCAGTCGAGTGGGTGCATGGCTACGGCGTGAAGACCCGTTGCAGTGCGAAGAGCGCCAGCAGCGTGAAGATCTCGACCGCGATCACCTTCACCGCCGCGCGCCGGATCCTGGCCGATGGGTGGTCGGTCGTCACAGGACCTCCACGGCGTCGCCGAGCCTGCGCGACGCCTCGTGCAGGTGCGCGCGCCGCCCCGCACTCCATGCCGCATCGTCGGCGAGCTGGCGCGCGGCGTCGGCAAGGGCTGCCGTCGTGCGCACGGGCGCCGGACCGCCGTAGGTCGTCCGCACCTCGACGAAGTGTCGCGCGCCGAGCACCTGCCGCAGCGCGTCCTCCGTGTAGGGCAGGGCGCGCCCGATCACCGCCGCGGTCGCCGCATCGAGCGCCTCGACGAGCGACGCGGCCGGGCGCTCGGCACGCTCGGCGACGAACCGCGCCGCGATCTCGTGGCTGGCGCGGAAGGGCAGCGCATGCGACCGCGCGAGCGTGTCGGCAAGCTCGGTCACCGTCGTCCCACCCTCGGCGGCGCGCGCCGCCATCCGTGCGACGTCGAACGTGGCCTGCGACATCGCGCCGGCAACGAGCCGGATGGCCCGCACGCCATCGCGGAACGCGCTGGCCACGAGCGGCTGCAGGTCGTCTTCGGTGTCGACGATGTCGCCGAACGGCGTGTTGTGGACGGCGGTCGTCACGGCCTGCGCCTGGCCGAGCGCCTTGCTCGCAAGCGCCCGCGCATGCTCGAGCGCCACGGGATTGCGCTTCTGCGGCATGATGCTGCTGCACTGCACGTAGCCATCCGACAGGCGGAGGTACCCGAACTCCGCGGTACACCAGAGCAGCAGGTCCTGCACCACGCGCCCGAGCCCGACGAGCGTCACCGCGAGCGCGCCCGTCGCCTCGAGCAGGTAGTCCACGGTGGCGATGCTGCCGTACGTGTTGCCCGTCGGCGCGTCGAACCCGAGCAGCTCGCTCGTGCGGTGCCTGTCGATCGGAAAGCCGGTCCCGGTGATCGCGCAGGCGCCGAGCGGGTTGCGGTTCACGCACGCATAGGCCGCGCGCAGGCGCGTGTGATCCCGCCCGAGCTGCTCGATGACGGCGAGCAGGTAGTGGGCCACGGTCGTGGGCTGTGCCGGCTGCGTGTGCGTGTGCGCCGCGTAGACGGTGTCGACGTGCGCGCCCGCACGGTCGATCAGCGCGAGGCGCAGGACGTCCACCGCTTCCGCCACGTCGAGCACCGACCCGCGCAGCCGCATCCGGTACATCGTCATGTCGATGTCGTTGCGGCTGCGTGCCGTGTGCAGGCGGCCGGCGACGTCGTGCCCGCAGGCGTCCACGAGCAGGCGTTCGAGATGGAAGAAGAGATCCTCGCAGCGGCCGTCGTAGGCCGTCGCTTGCACGAGCGTGTCGTCGATGCCCGCGAGGCCGTCGCGGATCTGCCGCGCGACCTCACGCGACACGATGTCCTGCTCGGCCAGCATCACGAGGTGCGCCCTGTCGATCGCGCGCAGGTGCGCCAGGAAGAGGCGCTTGGCGTCCTCGAAGATGTCGGTGAGCACGAGATCGACGTACTCGGGGGCGAACGCAGCCATCGCGGGGAAAGTATTTCACGCCTCGCCGGCGGCGGCGCAGGGCGTGGTGCTACCCGTGGAGATACAGCAAGGCGACCGAGAGGATGCCGAGCCCCCAGTTCCACGCGGTGAGGTCGCGGCCCCGGCCGCCAACGAGGAACGCCACGACGTGGGCCACGAGCCCCCACAGCAGTCCCTGCGTGATCGACAGCGTCAGGGGGATCAGGATCAGCGTCAGGAAGGCAGGCGCCAGTTCCTCGAGTCGCCCGTAGGGCAGGCTGCGGCAGGTGCGGAACATCAGCACGCCGACGACGATCAGCACCGGCGCGGTGGCAAAGGGCGGCACCGCCGCGGCGAGCGGCGCGAGCAGCAGGCAGGGCAGGAAGCAGGCGCCGGCCACCACGGCGGTCAGGCCCGTCCGGCCGCCTGCGTTGATGCCCGCCGCACTCTCGACGAATGCCGTCCCTGGCGAGGATCCGAACAGTCCCGCCCCGAGCGTCGCCCATGCATCGACGATGAGTCCCTGGCGCATGCGGACCGGGCGGCCGTGCTCGTCGGTGAAGCCCGTGGCCTCGGCCACGCCGATGAACGTGCTCAGCGAATCGAACAGGTCGGTGAACAGCACCGCGACGATCGACGGCCACAGCGCCGGCGCGAGCGCGCCCCAGATGTCGAGCCGCAGCGTCACGGCGGTGAAGTCAGGCGGCTTCACCCACGCGTCCGGCAGGGCGGCAAGTCCAAGCGCCCAGGCAAGGCCCGAGACGAGCCCGATGCTGCTCAGGAACGCAATCGCCTTGCCGCGCACGATGAGCGCGATGGTCACGGCCAGTCCGAACGCGGCAAGCAGCACCTGCGGCGTCACCGGGCCCGCTTTCACCATCGTCACCGGGTCGGCAACGACGATGCCCGCGCCCTTCAGCCCGATCACCGTCAGCAGCAGGCCGATGCCGCCGGCCATTCCCGTCCGGAGGGCAGGCGGGATGGCCCCGGCCAGCCGCTCGCGCAGCGGCGTGACCGAGATGGCGAGAAACAGCACGCCGGCCCAGAACACCATGCCGAGCGCCGTCGGCCACGGCACCTGCTGCCCGACGACGATCGTGTACGCGAAGAACGCGTTGAGGCCCATGCCCGGCGCGACGGCAAACGGCAGCCGGGCGTAGACGCCCATGAGGATCGTCATCACCGCGCACAGCAGGACGGTGGCCGTGAGCACGCCGTCGAACGGCATGCCGGTGCCATCACTGAGGATGGCGGGGTTGACGACGACGATGTAGGAGGTGGCGAGGAAGGTCGTGAGCCCGGCGACGACCTCGGTCCGGGGTGAGGGGCCCGGCGCGGCCTGCGTCGGGCGTGCATCCGGCATCACGCGCCGGCCACCTCGCGGAGGAACGGCTCGAGGGTGGCCATCACCCGCGGCCACCGGTACCACGTCTCGACATGCGCGCGGCCCTGGGCGCCGAGCTGGACGGCGAGATCGTCGTCGGTCGCAAGGAGCGTCAGCGCCTCGATGAACTCGTTGGCGTGGTTGTAGTAGAGGCCGCCGTTGGCGCGGAGCGTCTGGCCCTTGAGCACCTTGCAGCCGCCGTTCACGAGGGCCGGCACGCCGTGGTTCCAGGCCTCGAGCAGCACGAGGCTCAGGCTCTCGTAGGGCGAGGGCATGATCAGCGTCCGGGCGCTGCCGAGCAGCGTCTCGCGCAGGTGCTCGGGCACGAAGCCGAGGGGCCGGATCTGCGGGTGGCTCGGCACCTCCATGAACTCGGGCCCGGCGAGGACGAGCGGCAACGCCGGCCGGCCGGCTTCGACGTACTGCCGGTAGTGGCGGAACATCGTGTCGCAGCCCTTGTTCCTGTCCACGCGCCCGAGGTACAGGGCGTAGGGAAAGCTCACGCCCATGTCCTCGAGCTCGCCGCGCAGCTCGGGGTGCGGCAGGTCGGCCGGGCCGAGGCCCGAGCCGATCACGCACGACGGCGGCAGCGGGCCGCGCGCGCGGCCCGCCACCAGGTCGCGCTCCTCCTCGGTGAGGAACACGTAACCGGCAGGCAACGTGAAGTAGTCGCCCAGCACGTCGAGCCACACGGTGGCGTCCTCCTCGGCGGTCGGCACGAGGATGGCGCGGTCGCGGACGAGCGGCAGGCCGAAGAAGCTCGGGTAGTAGCGGTAGGACCAGAAGAGGACGAGGTCGTAGGTCGTGCCTTCGTCGCGCAGGTGGTCGAGCAGCAGCGGCACCGTTGGGCCGTTCTCCTCGAACCAGGCCTGCTGGAGCTCGATGGAGGACCGGCGCCCGAACACCTCGTGGCTGATGTCGGCAAGCCGGTGCAGGTGGCGCGGTCGTGCCACCGGGAATCGCTTGATCGCCACCCGCCCCAGCCGGCTGTCGCCCGGCGGGTAGGCATTGCGCCAGGTGAGGTAGTCCTTCGCGCAGCTCGTGAGGACGGTGACGTCGTGCGATTCGGCGAGGCGCTCAGCAATCGCGCGGCAGTGCGCCTCGGCGCCGCCCGTCACCTCGGCCCCATAGCGCTGGACGACGCAGGCGAGCTTCACGGGTGCTCCGTTCCCTGCGGGTCGCCCTGACGCGCGACGCGCCCCTCGAGCGCGTCCACGCGCTGCGCGAGCCGCGCGTTCTCCACCGCCAGTTGCTGGAGGCAGGCCATCAGCACGAAGTCGAGGCGCTCCTGCCGCGCGAAGTTCTCGCGGCTGTAGTCGTAGAGCCAGCGCGTGACGGGAAGGATCAGCCGCTGCTTCAACCAGACGATGAGCCCGCCCGCGATCGGGCGGTGGCTCGACAGGCGGAGGGACGGTGACAGGCGCCACTCGTCCTCGTCGTCGAGCAGTTCGGGCAGCAGCAGCCGCTGCCTGTCGCTCTGCTCGAGGGCGCGGACGAGCAACTGCTCGGCCCGGAGGAACGTGGCTTCGTCCTCGAACTCGCTGACGCCGCTGCGGACGAGGCGGGCGCGCAGGGCCGAGCGGACGCGGGCACGCACCTCGGCCATGACGTCCTCGGTGGCAACGGGCTGCAGCGGATCTCGCGTGGTCACGGCAACTTCCTGTCGGGCGACAGTTTACCGCTATGCTTGGAAGTCGCCACGCGGCTGGCGCGGGGCACAGGGCCGGTGCGACGGCCCCGCGGTTTCCCGGGACATGCATGGAATTCATCTCTGAGCTCTTCAACTGGTTGCGGACCCTGCACAGCGACGAAGGCGTGCGGGCGCTCATCGCCTGGGGCGGTTTGACCATCCTCGTCGCCATCGTCTTTGCCGAGACGGGGCTGCTGGCGGGATTCTTCCTTCCCGGGGATTCCCTGCTCGTGACGGCGGGGGTCGTCTGCGCAGGGGCGTTCCCGGGGCTGCCGCCCATCGACATCTGGGTGGCCAACGTGCTGCTCGTGATCGCGGCGGTCGTCGGCGACCAGGTCGGCTACGGGCTCGGCAAGAGCGCGGGACGCGCCATCTACAACAGGCCGGACTCGCGCTTCTTCAAGAAGAAGTACCTGTACGAGGCGCAGGAGCTGTATGCGACAAAGGGCGGGAGTTCGCTCATCATCGCGCGGTTCGTGCCCGTGATGCGCACGTTCGTGCCGTTCATCGCCGGCGTGGCGCAGATGCCATACCGGAGCTTCGTGGCCTACAACGTCATCGGCGGCGTCGTGTGGGTGACGAGCCTGCTGTGGATCGGGTACTTCCTCGGCCTCAGCCCGCTCGCCGACCAGATCCACCGCATCATCCTGCTGGTCATCTTCGTCTCCGTCCTGCCACTGCTGTGGGAGGTCTACAAGCGGTGGAAGCACTCGACCGGCCGCGCCTGACGGGCGCGCGGGGCGCCGCGTGACGACCGACGACGGCGCGCGCCCCGACGCGACGCGCACGGCCGCCCGGCGACTGGCGCCGCTGGCGGTGGTGTCGCTCGTCCTGCCGCCGCTCGGCGCGGTGCTGCTGCTCGGCTACCTCTCCACGCTCGGGCCGTGGCTCCAGTCGCATGGCAGTCGGGGCGTCGCGCTGTACGTCGGCGGCTTCACGCTGCTCGGGGGCCTGGCCCTGCTGCCCACCTACGCGCCCGCGATCCTCGGGGGCTGGGCGTTCGGCGACCTCGTGGGCCTGCCCGCGGCACTCGCGGGCTTCGTGCTCGCGTCAGCCGTCAATTACGCATGGGCGCACCGCCTGTCGGCGGCCCACGCCCGGGAACTGCTGGCGCAGAAGCCGAAATGGCTGGCGATCCGCAATGCCCTCGTGGGCATGTCGGCGTGGCGGACGATGCTCGTCGTCGCGCTCGTGCGCGTGCCGCCCAATTCGCCGTTCGCGCTGAGCAACGCGGCCCTGGCAGCCGCCCATGTGCCCCTGACGCCGTACCTCGCGGGCACGCTCCTCGGCCTGGCGCCCCGCACGGCCGTCGCGGTCCGCGCGGGGTCCCACCTGTCGAGCCTCGACTTCCGGCAGGGCGACGCGCTCGGGTCCGCGGTCGTGACGGTCGTCCTCTCGATCCTGGTGCTCGGTGTGCTCGGGTGGCTCGGCCGCCGTGCCCTCGAATCGACGCTCGCCGAGGCACCGCCCGACGGGGATCGATGACGCGACGCCCCGGGACGCCGATCCGGTTGTAGGATCGGCACCGAGCCTGCCCGATCCCGTGCCGTTCGATTGCCGCCACCAGTACGTCCACGGCCACGACGCCTGCGCGTCCGCGTGCCCGACCCGCGAGACGGGGAGCGGCTTCGTGTACCAGCGCGCCACGTCGCACCAGCCTGCACCCCCTGCCGACGCACACGTCGTGGACGTCGCGGTGCTCGACATGCACCACGGCTGGCCGAACCTGGGGCACGCGGCCGTGATCCGCTCGCTGCGGCAGGTCGTGTGCGACATGCGCGGCCCGCTCGAGGCCGCGGGCCTGCAGGTGCGCGTGACCTCCTACGACGTGCGCCGGACCGGGGGCACGCCCTGCGCAGGCGGCGAGGAGGGGCTCATCTGCATCGGCACCGGCGGGCCGGGCCACCTCGATCCGCGGCGCAACGACGGCGTGGACCCCGGCAGCCAGGGCATCGTCGAGGATGCGTCGTGGGAGCCGGGAGCCTTCCGGCTGTTCGACCAGTTGCGGGCGCATCCCGAAGGCGTGCTGCTCGGCATCTGCCACACGTTCGGCCTCATGTGCCGCTGGCTCGGCATCGCCGATGCCCACATCCGCGGCCCGGAGAAGGGCGGCAAGAGTGCCGGCATCATGGAGAACGCGCTCACGGCCGACGCGTGCACCCACCCCTGGTTCCGGTACCTCGGCGGCCAGGCCGGGCCCTCGCAGCGCATTGCCGTGCTCGACAGCCGGCTCTACGACCTGCTGCCGACCGGGCCCATGCCCGCCGAGACGACGGCACTCGCGTACGAGACGCTCGGCGTCGGCGGCCCCGTCGGGCCCGCCCTGACGATGCTCGAGGTCGAGCGGGACGCGGCCGACGGCATGCCGCGCGTGCTCGGCATCAACCACCACCCGGAGATCGTCAACCGCCCGCGCCAGTTGTCGCTGCTGCGGCGCAGGCACGCGCGGGGCACGATCGACGACCGCTGGTACGAGGAACGACGTCGCACGCTCATGGAGACCCTCGACGACCGCGCCGGCGAACAGCAGCTCGCGCTCACGTCCAGCTTCACGCTGCACGGCCCCCTGCGCTACCACCTGCTGCGGAAGCTGCGGCGGCGTGCCGAAGCGCTCGGCCGCGCGTGGCCGCTGCACGAGCGTTCCACTCCCATCGCCATGCTCGCCAGCGGCGAGGTGCTCTCGCTCGACGAACTCGAGGCGGCGCTGTGATTCCGCAGCCGCCATTTGCCGCGACGCTGACGCCCGAGGAGGAGCTGCGGCGCTTCGAGGAGCTGAAGCCGCGCCTCAACCAGGTCTGGGACGTGCTGATGCGGACGGCCGACCAGCCGGGCACGTCGGTGGTCGTACCCTCGCTCACGCTCGATCAGGACGAGCTGCGCAAGCTCGATGGCGCGACGTTCTACGAGGAGCGGATGCTGTTCCTCCTCATCCGGCTGCGCAACCCCCGCGCGCACGTGGTGTACGTCACCTCGCAGCCGGTCCACCCGCTGATCCTCGACTACTACCTGCACCTGCTCGCGGGCGTGCCGGCCAGCCACGCGCGCGCGCGGCTGACGATGCTGTGCGCGTACGACGCGTCGCCGCGGGCGCTGACGCAGAAGATCCTCGAGCGGCCGCGCCTCATCGAGCGGATCCGCGAGGCGATTCCCGACCCGTCGCGCTCGTACCTCACGGTGTTCAACTCGACGCCGCTCGAACGCCGGCTTGCGGTGCTGCTCGGCATCCCGCTCAACGGCCTCGATCCAGAGCTCAATCACCTCGGCACCAAGTCGGGCAGCCGGCAGGTGTTCCGCGAGGCCGGCGTCGAACTGCCGGAGGGCTTCGAGGATCTCGCGGGCGAGTCCGACGTCGAGGACGCGCTCGTCGAACTCGCGGGGCGGCGGCCGGGCCTGCGGCGTGCGGTGGTCAAGTTGAACGAGAGCTTCTCGGGCGAGGGCAACGCGATCTTCCGGTACCCGGAGGACGTGCACGACCGTCCCGCGGTCCGCAAGGCGCTTCGGGCGCTCGAGTTCGCCGTGCCCTGGGAGACGCACCAGAACTACTTCCAGAAGTTCGCGCGCATGGGCGGCATCGTCGAGGAGTTCATCGACGCCGCGATCAAGGTGTCGCCGTCCGCGCAGCTGCGCACGAGCCCGACTGGCGAGGTGCTGCCGACGTCCACGCACGACCAGATCCTCGGCGGGCCGTCGGGGCAGATCTACCAGGGCTGCAGCTTCCCGGCGCGCGACGACTACCGCATGGCGATCCAGGAGCGCAGCGTGCGGGTGGGCCGCGTGCTGGCGAGCAAGGGTGTGGTCAGCCGGTTCGGCGTGGACTTCCTCGCGTATCGCGATCGCGCGGAGGATCCGTGGAAGGTCACGGCGCTCGAGATCAACCTGCGCGTGCTCGGCACGACGCACCCGTTCCTCGCGCTGCAGTTCCTGACCGGGGGTGCGCTCGACGCCGACACCGGCATGTTCGTCTCGCTGAGCGGGCGCCCGAAGTACTACATGGCGACCGACAACCTGCGCGCCGCCACGTATCGCGGCGTCCTCCCCGAGGACCTCATCGACATCGTCACCGACAACGGGCTGCACTACAGCCACCGCACGGAGTCAGGCGTGCTCTTCCACCTGATCGGCGCGCTGTCGGAGTATGGAAAGCTGGGACTTACGGTCATCGCCAGCAGCCCCGAGGAGGTGCAGGACCTCTACGCGCGCACGCTCGACGTGCTTGCGAGGGAGACGGGGATTGGGCATGGATAGGAAGGAAAGTCGGAAGTCGGAAGTTTGAAGTCTGAAGGAAAGTCTGAAGGGCGAAGGAAAAGTCCGAAGGGTGAAGGGAAAGTCCGAAGGGTGCCCCTTGGCGTGCCTGCGCAGGTGCGTCCGTCGCATCGCGCCGGTCTCGTAAAGATGCGCAAACGAGCGCTCGACGCGTTCGGCGCGGCAGGCACCCGGTCCCACTGACGACAGCCTCGGTCCGGCTCCGACACGCAGGCGCGGATGCCGGGGCGTGCAGATCGATCAGCGTCTGGTTGGCGTGGTAGCCCTTGTCCGCGATCCGTTCGTCGGGCTGTTCAGGGCGCCGGCACGCTCCAATTGCTCGGCCGCTTCGACGACCGTTTCGATCACGCTGCTCGTGTCACCGACATCGGCGCCCTGCACCGTCACCGCGACGATTGCGCCGCTGTCGGGATCGTCGGGATGCGTCCAGTCGTCGTTGGATCCCTTCTTCTTGCGGCGTCGATCGAAGCGCGCCAGCGCTTCGCGGGCGGGCGTCTCAATCCCTGAGGCCGCGGCCAACTGCGTGAGGTACGCCTGGTACGTCTCGCCGGTCTCGCGCCGCACGATGCTGCGCTTGGCGGCAGTGGCTTCCAGCGTCGTCGGGTCCACCGCGAGCGTCTTGCCGGTGAGCAGGCCATGCGTCACCAACTGGTCTGCACCCACGTGAAGATGCCGCGCTCCGAGTCCAGGCCTTCGAAGTAGCCGACCAGCAGCAGGCGGAAGAGAGGCCGGCGCCCAGTCTGTCGGGCGCGATCGATCGTGTCGATCCCAGCGCGCGGCTCGGGCAGCACTTTCACCACGGCTGGTAGGCGATCGTCGGTGCATGCCAGCGCATGCGGACGGTCGCCATGCGAAAGATGCCGGCGTTTGCCTGCCAGGCGCGTGATGGTCTCCAGGGCTTGTGGCCGGCGATCGCGGAGGGGAGCGCCAGCCAACGCGTGGCGCTGCTCGCCTGGCCGACAGATCAACGCAAAGAGACGGGGTCGTTCGTCTACGTGGCCCGACGGCCGAAGTCTGTGGGGACCGTGGGAACGGCAGCGTTCAGTTGTCATCGAGACGACGGACACAGGCCGTGAGAATCGCAACCAGCTCGGAGGCTTCGGTGAGGAGGGCGTCGACGACGGCCGGCGACTGCGGCCTGCACGCCAGCTTGATGACAGTCAGCCAGTGCTGCGACTCCTTGGCTTCCCGCAGCGCACCGCGCCGGAGCACGAGGAGGTGCCGACGACTGTTGGCAGAATCTGCTTCGGCACAATGTGCCCCGATTGAAGTTCCTGCCGCGAGCACTTGCTCCAGAATCCTCAACGGGATCACCCGTCGTTCGAGCTCGACCTCGACGAACGCAGTCACATCCGCACCAAACTGCGTCGAACGGGTGCGCAAGTCACGTGGTGAATGGGCCATGGTGCCAGAAGTCCCAAGCACCGGGCGTGCCATGTCCTCCCGCTCTTCTGACTTCCCTTCTGCCTTCCCTTCTGCCTTCCCTTCTGCCTTCCCTTCTGACTTCCCCCTTCGGACTTCCCTTCTGACTTCATACTTCCGACTTCTGACTTTTCATCCACACACCCCCTAAAATGCCCCCATGCAACCCGTGGTGCTGGTGACCGGAGCAAGCCGCGGCCTCGGGCGGGGCATCGCGATCGAAGCCGCAGCGGCCGGGCACTCGGTCGCGATCAACTACGCGAGCAATGCCGCGGCGGCCGAGGAGACCGTGTCGCTGTGCGCGGCCGCGGCATCGTCGGCAGCGCAGCGGTTCGTGCCGGTGCCGGGCGACATCGGGTCGCGCGAGGCGCGCGAGGCGCTGCTCGCGGCGACGCTCGACGCATTCGGTCGCGTCGATGCGCTCGTGAACAACGCCGGCATCGCACCGCGCGTGCGGGCCGACGTCACCGAGACGAGCGAGGCGTCGTTCGAGGAGCTGCTGCGCGTCAACCTGCAGGGGCCGTTCTTCCTGACGCAGGCCGTTGCCAATCACTGGCTGGCGCGCCCGTATGAGCCGCTGCTGGCGGGCGGCTTCAAGATCGTGTTCGTGACATCGATCTCGGCCGACACCGTGTCGCTCAATCGCGGCGAGTACTGCATCTCGAAGGCCGGCCTGGCGATGACGTCGCAGTTGTGGGCGGCGCGGCTCGCGGCGCACGGCGTGCAGGTGATCGAGCTGCGGCCGGGCATCATGGCGACCGACATGACGGCCGGCGTGAAGGAGAAGTACGATGCGCTGCTGGCCGAAGGCCTGGTGCCGCAGCGCCGCTGGGGCACCGCCGGGGACGTCGGCCGCGCGGTGCGGTCCATCCTCGCGGGTGACTTCCCGTTCACGACCGGCGACGTGATTCACCTCGACGGCGGGTTCCACATCCGCCGCCTGTAGCGCGACGACCGCGACGACGGTCCGATTCCGGCGGCCGGCGGCCGAGTGCCGACGGCGCGTGACTTGCCATGATCCGCATCGACTCGAAGCTCTCTGCCCGCGCGCTGCT
Source organism: uncultured Luteitalea sp. (assembly GCA_934541105.1). GTDB lineage: Bacteria > Acidobacteriota > Vicinamibacteria > Vicinamibacterales > Vicinamibacteraceae > Luteitalea. Next base: position 70,877 of record CAKTDA010000006.1, read on the forward strand.
GCCGGCCATCGATCGACTCTTCGCGATATCGGCGACAAAGATCGCCGACCTCGAACGCCGCTGGAACCCGGCCGACGGCACGCCGGTGTTCACGGTGGCCGGGCGGTACACGTCGCGCGGCTGGACCGAGTGGACGCAGGGCTTCCAGTTCGGCTCGGCCATCCTCCAGTTCGACGCGACCGGCGATCAGCGGATGCTGGCGATCGGGCGGGAGCGCACCGTGCAGCACATGGCCAGCCATGTGAGCCACGTCGGCGTCCACGATCACGGCTTCAACAACGTCTCGACGTACGGCAACCTGCTGCGGCTCGCGCGCGAGCGGCGCATCGACGCCGCCGACTGGGAGATTGCGTTCTACGAGCTGGCGTTGAAGGTCTCGGGCGCGGTGCAGGCGGCGCGCTGGACGGACCTGCCCGACGGCCTCGGCTACATCCACTCGTTCAACGGCCCGCACTCGCTGTTTGCCGACACGATGCGGTCGCTCCGCTCGCTTGCCGTCGGGCACCGGCTCGGGCACGCGCTGATGGGCGAGCGCGACCGGCGGATCTCGCTCCTGCAGCGGCTGATCCAGCACGCCGACACGAACGCGCGCTTCAACGTGTACTTCGGCAAGGGCCGCGACGCGTACGACGTCCGCGGGCGCGTGGCCCACGAGTCGATCTTCAACCTGAAGGACGGCTCCTACCGCTGCCCATCGAGCCAGCAGGGGTACTCGCCGTTCACGACGTGGACGCGTGGCCACGCCTGGGTGCTGACCGGCTACGCCGAGCAGATCGAGTACCTCGAGACGCTGAAGGACGCCGAGCTGAAGCCGTTCGGCGGCAAGACGGCCGTCCTCGCGCGCTACGTCGAGGCGGCACGCGCCACCGCCGACTTCTACATCGCGGAAACGCCGGCCGACGGCGTGCCCTACTGGGACACGGGCGCGCCCGGCCTCGTCCACCTCGGTGACTACCTCGATCGGCCGGCGGATCCGTACAACGACCACGAGCCGGTCGACAGTTCGGCCGCGGCCATCGCGGCCCAGGGCCTCGTGCGCCTGGGACGCATCCTCACGGCACGCGGCGACACGCGCGCCGGCAGGCGCTACATGGCCGCGGGACTGACGACGGCGCGCACGCTCTTCGACGAGCCGTACCTCTCGACCTCGGCACGGCACCAGGGCCTGCTGCTGCACGCCGTGTACCACCGGCCCAACGGGTGGGACCACGTGCCGCGCGGCCGGCGGATCCCGTGCGGCGAGTCGTGCATGTGGGGCGACTACCACGTCCGCGAGCTCGCGCTGCTCGTCGCGCGCCTTGCGCAGGACAGGCCCTACTACACGTTCTTCGCCTGATCCCGATGATGACGCTCGAACGGACCGGCACTCCGCGCAACGACCTGGAGGCCCTGCAGGAGCACGCCGCCGCACTCGAGGCGCGGCTGCGCGAACGCGCCCGCGAGGCCGACCGATTACGCACCGATCTCGAGGCGTTCAGGCTCCGCTACCGCGACGCGGTCGGACGCCTGCACGAGCGGCTCGACGAGCTCGAGCTCGCCATCGCGGAAGCGGAACTCGGCGAACTGTCGCGCAAGCTGGACGACGCCAGGGTCGAGGACGGCGAGGCGCCGCAGCCCCCTGCCGCAGCCGACGCGGCGCGGCCCGCGCGCTTCACGTCCGATTCGGTTCGACGCCTGTTCCGCGACGTCGCCAAGGCCATCCATCCCGACTTGGCCGACGACGAGCGGGCACGCGATCGCCGGCACGCGCTGATGATCGAGGCCAACCGCGCCTACGCGCGCGGCGACGAGGAACACCTGCGCTGGATTCTCGATGCGTGGGCCCGCAGCCCGGAGGCCGTGCGCGGCAGCGATCCGGGCGCGACACGCACCCGGCTCGAGCGCCGCATCGCCGAATGCGAGGAGCACCTGGCGCGCGTGGAGCAGGATCTCGCCACGCTGAAGGAATCGCCCCTCTGGGAGCTGAAGACCCTCGTGGACCGCGAGGCGGTCCGCGGACGCGATCTCGTCGCCGACATGGTGAAGCGCCTCGAGCGCGACATCATGGTGGCGACAAACCGGCTCGACGCGATGCGGAGCTGACGCGGCGCGCCCTACTCCTGCGCCTCGAGCCAGTCGCGCAGGGGCGCGAAGTAGTCGAGGATTGCGGTCGCGTCCATCTGCCGCTCGCCGGTGAGGGCCTCCAGCGCATCGGGCCATGGCTTGCTCGCGCCCATCGCGAGCATCGCCTGCAGCCGCTTGCCGACCTCCTCGTTCCCGTAGATGGAGCAGGTGTGCAGCGGACCCGTGTGGCCGGCCTCCCGGCACATCGCGCGGTGCATCTGGAACTGCAGGATGTGCGCGAGGAAGTAGCGCGTGTACGGCGTGTTGGCCGGCACGTGGTACTTCGCCCCCGGATCGAACGCACCGGCCGGCCGCGGGCCCGGGGCCCTGATGCCCTGGTACTGCTCGCGCAGTGCCCACCATGCGTCGTTGTACCGATCCGGCGGGATCTCTCCGCTGAACACCTTCCAGCGCCACTGGTCCACGAGCAGGCCGAACGGCAGGAACGCGACCTTGTCGAGCGCCATCCGCAGCAGGAACTCCACATCGTCCTGCCCCGCCGGTGCGGACTTGAGCAGCCCGATCTTCACGAGGTAGGACGGCGTGATCGAGAGCGCGATGGCGTCGCCGATGGCCTCGTGGAAGCCGTCGTTCGCGCCGTTGCGGTAGAGGAACGGCTGCGTGTTGTAGGCACGCTGGTAGAAGTTGTGCCCGAGCTCGTGATGGACGGTGACGAAGTCCTCGTCGCGCACCTCGATGCACATCTTGATGCGCAGGTCGTCGACGCTGTCGAGGTTCCACGCACTTGCATGGCACACGACGTCGCGATCCTGCGGCCGCGTGAAGAGCGAGCGTTCCCAGAACGTCTGCGGCAGCGGTGCGAAGCCGAGCGACGTGAAGAAGCCCTCGCCGTACCGGACCATCCCGCGCGCGTCGGTCTGCTTCGCGCGCAGCAGCCGCGTGAGGTCGTAGCTGGCGCCCCGGCGCGGCGGGCCGACGAGGTCGTACACGTTGCCCCACTGCTGCGCCCACATGTTGCCGAGCAGGTGCGCGGGGATCGGCCCGTCCTGCGGCACGACGTCGGTGCCATAGGCCTGACCGAGCCTCCGCCGCACGTGCGCGTGCAACAGCGTGTAGAGGGGCTCGACCTGCGCCCACAGCCGATCGACTTCCGCAGCGAATGCGTCGGCCGGCATGTCGTAGCCGGCGCGCCAGAACGCGCCGAGATCGGCAAACCCGAGTTCCTTCGCGCCCTGGTTGCCGATCTGGACGAACCGTTCGTACGGCTGCTGCAGCGGCGGTGCAATCGCGTGCCAGCCCTCCCACGCCTCGAGCAGCGCCTTCGGGTCGCGGCTCGTGGCCATCAGCCGGCTCAGGTCGTCGAGCGTCTGGCACGGCTTGCCGGGCGGGCAGTACCGGCCGCGGCCGTACACCGACTCCATGCCGGCGACGATGCGGGTGAGTTCCTGCTGGAGGGCGGGATCCTCCGGGGCCGGCAGCGGGCTTGCCGCGAGCTTCAGCAACAGCAGCTGCCGGGCGACGTCGGCGTCGAGGCCATCGGTCGGGTACCTCGCCGCTTCCTTTGCGAGCCGCATCGACGACGCGACGTAGTCGGCGGTCGACGCAGCCGAGATGGCCTCGGTGTCCACAGTGATGAAGTTGGCGGCCACCCACTGCGCGCGCGAGAGCGCGTTGGCATCTTCGAGCAGCGTGGCATTCGCACGCGCGACGAACGATGCCGCGTCACCCGCGGCCGCGTCCCCGGTGTTCGTCGTGCCGGGCGCCGAGACGCGCGAGCAGGCAGCCGCGAGGCCGAGCCCGGCAAGGACCGCAGATGCGACAGCAAGCAGTGACCGATTGCGCACGGGTCAATCCTTTCACGCAGGGAACAACACGTCGGGCGCGAGCACGCCGGCGGGGTCGAGCGCGCGCTTGACCAGCCGCATCTGCTCGATGCCCTGGTCGCCGTACAACTGTCGCAGCAGCGCCTGCTTGACCGGGTGGCGGCCGACCCCGTGTTCGGCAAGCGGGCAGCCGCCGAGCCTGGCGACTTCGACGCCGAACTCGAGGATCGCCGCCTTGCCGGCCTCCACGTCGTCGTAGGTGCGCGGCAGCACGTTGGGGTGCACGTTGCCGTCCGACACGTGCCCCCACGTCGCCGAGTCGAGGCCGCGGCGCGCGAACCCGTCCCGATAGATCGCCATCATCTCGCCGAAGCGGTCGAAGGGCACCACCATGTCGGCCGCGGTCTTCGCGATGCGGCCGTCCACTTCGCGATGCGCGCGGCCGACGCGGGCGTTGACGCCGGCAGGCACTGCCTCGCGCACGCCGAGCAACTGCTCGGCACGGCGCCTGTCCCCCGGCAGCGCGAGCTCGGCATCGTCGAGCACGCCGTGGGCATCGAGCACGCGGCAGAACCGCGCGAGCGGCGTGTCGGGCCCGTCGTCGTCGAGCGCGGTGCTGATCTGGTCGTACGCATCCGCTTGCGTGATCGGCGGGAGCTCCAACTGGACGAGCAGCAGCAGGCCCGCCGAGTCCGGCCAGGCCACCTCGTACTTCCTGTCGGCGCCGTCCTCGCGGAGGATCCGCAGCGACGGGCCGTCCATGTGCTCGATGGCCGCGACGTCCACGCCGCGCGGATCGGCCGTGCGCCACGTCTCGCGTGAGAGGTTCCGCAGCTGGGCGACGAGCGCCAGTGCGCGAGGTTCGTCGGCGACGGGCACCAGGGCGTAGCACAGGCCGGCGCGCACCGGCTGCACCTTCAGCACGGCCGCGACGATCACGCCGAGCGTGCCCTCGGCCCCGATGAACAGGTCCACGGCGTCCATGCCAGGGGCGGCGTGGTAGCCGGCCGACCGCTTCACGACGTCGGGCATCGTGTAGGTCGGGACCGGAACGACGCGGCGGCCCGCCGGGCCCTCGATGATGAACGTGCCCGAGTCGTCGAGGCGGTGCTCGCCGCGCACGATGTCCACGACGTCACCACCGGCGAGGACGACGGTGAGGCCGATCACCCAGTCGCGCGTGGTGCCGTACTTGAACGTCGCCGCGCCGGCCGCGTTTGTCGCGATGATGCCGCCGACGGTGGCGCCCATGAATGTCGGTACCGGGGGGAACTCCGCGCCGTGCTGCGCGAGCGCGTCCTGCAGGGCGGCGAGCACGACGCCGGCGCCGACCCGCACGCGTCCGTCGGCAGGTGCGTCGATCGCCGTGAGCCGTGCGGTGGACAGGACGATCGCGCGGCCGGTCGGCGTGGCGCCGCCGGTGAGCGACGACTGCGCGCCAATGGCGAGCACGGGCCTGCCGTCTGCGAGGACAGCCGCGACTTCGGCCTCCGTGCGGGGACGCGCAACCGCCTCGGCATGTCCGCCCGGGTAGTGCGCCGCATCCTCGAGGTGGGCGGCAATGGCGTCCGGGGAGAGATCGAAGAGGTCGGGCGAGACGGCCCCGCGTGCGGCACGAGCGACGATCGGCACGCGCCTAGTGTAGCCGCCGAACCACGCATGGCCGATGCCGTCCGGGGCATAATGCCGGTGCCAGCCTGCTACACGAAGGAAGCGTCTCATGCGTTGTCGCGGAGTGCTCGCAGCCGTCGCGCTGCTGACGATCGGGCCGCCGGCAGCTGCCCAGATCGTGACCGGGAACTTCAACCGGCCCGAGGGCCTGCGTGGTGTGCCGACGATGCCGCTCGACACGAACGTCGGCACGCGGGCACCCACGTTCCGCACGTCGGTCACTCGCGTCGAGCTCGGGGCCCTCGTCGTGGACAGCCAGGGCCGGCCGGTCAGGGACCTGCAGGTCGAGGACTTCGAAGTGCTCGACGGCGGTCGCCCCCAGAAGATCCTGTCCTTCACGAAGTACCAGCGCGACGCCACGGCCATCCCCCTCGACGCGATGCCTCGTGAGGACGCGGCCGTCGCTGCGGTGGCCACCAACGCCTGGACCGCACACTCGCGAATCTTCGCGCTCGTCGTCGACGACCTCCACATCGACGCGCGCCACGCGGAACGTGCCCGGAGCGCCGCACGCGCCTTCGTGGACGCGCTCGACCCGTCCGACCTGCTGCTCGTCGCGATCACGAGCAACCCACGAGCCACGACGGGGGCGTTCACGCGCGATCGACGCCGCGCCCGTGCGCTCATCGACTCGTTTGGCGGCCTCCGGCTGATCGATCCGACACTCGAGATGCGGCAGTTGCCGCTCGGCGCCACGGCAGCGGCCCTTGGGAGTTCGAACCAGCAGCGTTCGATGCGCCTTGCCGATGCGTACGGGACGATCGAGCGGATCGCGACGGCGGCGCGCACCGTCACGGGCCGCCGGAAGACGGTCGTGTTCATCAGCGAGGGATCGCCGACGGGTGCGGCGTCGGTGGGGTCCACGGCGCTCACTGCCGAGGCCACTGGCGCGATGCTGAACGCGGTGGCTGCCGCGTCGGTGGCCGACGTCGCGATCTACCCGGTCAACCCGGCCGGCCTCGATGGCCCGACCGACCGCATGATCGAGGGCTTCACGCGACAGGTGGCCGACGACGGACGGGAGATCGCGCACGAAGACCTGTCGGGCCTCGTTGCCGAGTCCCTGCAGGCGCGCAACCAGTTGCGGGACCTCGCGGCGCTGACTGGTGGCGTTTCGCTCATCGACCGCAACGACATCGCGCCGGCGATCGACAGGGTGCTCCGCGACGCCAACGACGTCTACCTGCTCGCCTACGAGCCGGACAGGGTCGTCAAGGGGACGAAGGTCCGGGGCGTCGAGGTCCGGGTGAAGCGGCCTGGCGTGCGCGTGCACGCCCGCCGTGGGTATCTCGCGCCGCCGGCGGCGCCGAAGTCCGACGGGAAGGCGGGCGAGTTGTCGCCCGTCTGGCAGCACCTCCTCGGCGGGATCGCGCCCGAGGACGGCCTGCCGATGTTCGTGCAGGCCGTGCCCGTGGCCCGCACCGACGCGGGCACCCGCTTCGCCCTCATCGTCGAAACGGCCGGCGGGCCGCTCGTGAGCGGACTGCAGGACGCGCAGCTGCGCATCGAGCAGGCCGTCGTGGCCATCGACGCGGAGGGGCGGATGGGGGCGGTGACGAGCCGGGCGGCCACGCTGAAGGTGGGCCCCGACGCGGCCCCGATCGTCGCCGAGCACGGCATCCGCACGATCTGGAACGTGGAGCTCGCGCCCGGTGACCATCAGGTGCGCGTGGCCACCGTGCAGCCGACAACGGGGCTCGTGGGGTCGCTCTACCTCGACCTGACGATCGCGGCGGACATGCCCGTCGATCCGGCGGCCCTTGCGGCAATCGTGCAGGCGCAGAAGCCGACGGCGTTCATCGATCCGGCCCTCGAGGCGCTGGTGGCGTCGGGTGCACAGCCGTGACGGCAGGTCCGAGGTCCGGGCATGTGTTCGGTTCTGGCAGAGGGATCGTTTAAGGGGGATAGAAGGGTCGTCCAGTGGACGGTGGCCCGGGATCAGGGGCGTAAGCCGGTGGAAGGGAGGGAGGGCCCGACCACTTGCCAGCGCACCCGATCCCGGGTCGCCGGACCGCTGGATACTCTTCTATCCCCCACCACCGACGTCTCCCCCGAATCAGGATCGCCCGCGCCGGTACCCGGCTCGCAGCACGCGCGTGGTAGACTGCCGACCTTTTCGGAGGCGTTGTTCATGAAGATCGGGCTGCTCGTAGGCCGCGAATTCAGCTTTCCCCCGGCGTTCATCGACCGCGTGAACGAACTGGGGCGGCCGCATGGCATCACCGGCGAGTACGTGACCCTCAACGGCACGCCGATGGACGAGCCGCAGCGTTACAAGGTGATCGTCGACCGCATCTCGCACGAGGTCGAGTACTACCGCGGCTTCCTGAAGCTGGCGGTGCTCAACGGCACGTACGTGATCAACAACCCGTTCTGGTGGACGGCCGACGACAAGTTCTTCAACTACGCCGTCATGGCACGCCTCGGCGTCGCGATCCCCCGCACGGTGCTGCTGCCGCAGAAGGCGTACCCGCAGGACGTGGACATCCAGCCGGCGTCGCTGCGCAACCTCGGATACCCGCTCGACTGGGACGGCCTGCTCGATTACGTCGGCCGGCCCGCCATCCTCAAGCCGTTCTCCGGCGGGGGCTGGAAGCACGTCTACAAGGTCCACACGCGCGAGGACCTGCTGGCCGCCTACGACGGCACGGCGCCCTACTGCATGACGCTGCAGCAGTTCATCCGCTTCGACAAGTACGTGCGCTGCTTCACGTTCGGCAAGCACGACATCGTGCCCGTCGTGTACGACCCGCACGCGCGGCAGTACCTGATCGACCACGAGTACCTCTCGCCGGAACTCGGCGCACGCGTCGTGAAGGACGCGCAGACGATCAACGAGGCGCTCGGCTACGAGATGAACACCATCGAGTTCGCGATCCAAGACGACGTGCCGTACGCGATCGACTTCCTGAACGCGGCACCCGACTTCGAGCGGGACCGCATCACGCCGTTCTATTTCGAGATGGTCGTGGACAAGATGGCACGCCTCTGCATCGACCGCGCCCTCAACGGACACCAGAGCAACATGTTCCCGCAATGGGAGCAGATGCTCGGGCTCGGCACCGCCTCGGGGTTCGTGGGCTCGCCAGCCCCCCTGACGGCGAAATAGGACGCCTGTCGAGCGGTCAGGAATCTACGTCGCGACGTCTGGGTCCATGACGAGTCCCGTGCAGGCATGGATGTCGCTGCTCGGCCAGGGCGGCGAGTTCACCGAGGCGTTCTGGTCCGCGCACGCGCAGCGCATGCACGACGCGCGGCTCGAGTTCGGCGGACGCCTCAGCTGCCCCTTCCTCCGGCCGTTGTTCATGGACGCCAAAGACGAGGCGCGCCAGCGCGCGGCCTGCGAGGTGATCGCGCGCCTCGGTGAACGCCTCATCGGCGAGGCACTCGCCGATGAAGTCCTGCTGCTCGACTTCGGGCTCTCGGATGCGGAGCGGGCGCTCGTCGCCATCGACCCGGGCTACGGCTTCGCGAGCACCGCCAGTCGCGTGGACTCGTTCCTGTTGCCCGAGTCGCTGATGTTTGCCGAGTACAACGCCGAGTCGCCGGCGGGGTTCGGCTACACGGAAGTGCTCGCGGGCGTGTTCGAGACGCTGCCGGCCATGACGCGGCTGCGCGAGACGTTCGACGTCGGCACGTACCCGATGATGGAGACGATGCTCGGCGCGCTCCTCCAGTCCTACCGCGACTGGGGCGGCACGGCGTCGCCGCCGCGCATCGTCATCACCGACTTCCGCGGCGTGCCGACGTGGAGCGAGTTCGAGATCCTCGCCGAGACGTTCACGGCGCGCGGCGTGCCGACCGTCGTCGCCGATCCGCGCGACCTGGAGATCGTCGGCGAGCGACTCGTCGTGCACGGGCAGCCGGTGGACATCGTGTATCGCCGCGCACTGATCAACGACATCGTCGCGCGGCCCGACGACACGCGCGTGCTCGTCGAGGCGTACCGCAGGGGCCTCGTCTGCATGGCCAACACGCTGCGGTGCAAGATTCCCCACAAGAAGTCGTTCTTCGCGGTGCTGACCGACGAGAAGCACGCAGCGCGGTTCAGCGACGAGGAGCGCGCGGTCATCCGGGCGCACGTGCCGTGGACGCGGGTCGTCGGCGAGCGGCACACGCAGACCAGCATCGGTGCACGCGTGGACCTGGTGACCTACGTCCGCAATCACCGCGAGCGGCTCGTGCTCAAGCCCACCGACGACTTCGGCGGGCACGGTGTCACGCTCGGGTGGGAGTCGGACGTCGCGGCATGGGACGCGGCGCTGGAGGTCGCGCTCGATGGCGCGCCCGCCGGCACGTGGATCGTGCAGGAGCGGATTCCCGTGCGGCACGAGCCGTTCCCTGTCGTCGAGAGCGACCCCCATCGCGTGACGATGCGGGAGATGCTCGTGGACTGCGCGCCGTACCTGTTCCGTGGGCGTGTGACGGGCTATCTCGTGCGCCTGAGTGCGTCGGGGCTTGCCAACGTCACGAGCGGCGGCGGGCAGGTGCCGGTGTTTGGGGTCGCAGACAAAGTCTCAAGTCGGAAGTCTTAAGTCGGAAGGAAAGGGCGAAGGGCGAAGTCCGAAGGAAAGGGTGAAGGCCGAAGGAAGGCCGCACACGTCGGGCCTCGCCCATTGGTTGACGGCCGCGAATGGGCCGCCGCTATTGCCAGAGGAGGTCCCGCGCACGCGCCAGGTCCACTGACGTCTCATCGCGCATGCCAGCAAGGATCCGCTCCAGTTCGGCATCCCGCTCGAAGCCATCTCGATCGGCAAGGCGACGATGCGTCGTGGCGATGCGCAGCGCCTGCCACGCGGCGCCTTGCCGCTCGGCAGTCATGCGAGCCTCCTGCATCACGTCACGCCACTCACCGCCACCTCGTGGATCGGACGCCGCACGTGCTTCGCCACGCAGCCGCAGCAGCTCCGCGTCCATGTAGCGGATACCGGTCTCCGTGGACTCACGCAGTGCGTCCGCCACCGCACAGAGCGCACGATCGACTGCGCCGTCGACGAGCCAGGACTCTGCGAGAAAGGCATGTCCAATGGGACGCCAACTCCCCTGAAGCTCCTGAAGTGCGGCGCAGATCAGGCGGCGACAGGCCGCACCGTGCCCCAGCAGTCCTTCAGCGCGGCCGAGCCCGAGTCGAGCAAATGGGCGGTAGTTGATCGCCTCCTCGCGGTCGCCGGCACCGGCCAATGCCAGCTGCGCGTGCTCAGCGGCCAGCGGGTCCTCGTCGAAGGCCTCGAGGACAGCGAGCCACGCGAGCGTGCAGTACCGCGTGTCCTCATGTGCGATTCCGGGCAGCATGTCGACCAGTTCGCCGGCCAGGTCTCTAGCTGCGCCAAACTGCCCTCGATACCACAGGACGTACGCGCGAGTGATTCGGCACACGGCAGACGCTTCCAGGCCCGTGAGATACAACGTGATCCTGCTTCCCGCCTGTTCGTGCTGTCGCAGCAGTTCGAGTGCCGCCGCGCTGCTCGCGTCGGCAGACATCAACTCACCCGCGAACTGTTCCACCGTGGCAAGGTGCTGGAGCACCTCGAGAGGGACGGCGACGTCGGCGCGGGTATGCTCGACGACCCGGAGGGCACGACGAGCGGCGTCAAGTGCCAGTGCGATCGGGCCACACGAACCGTAGTACCGGTTCAGACCGAGCAGGGCTGGAATGATTGCCGGGGTGTCGGGCAGTCGCTCGCACAAGGACACCGCGGTCTGGAACGCCTGCACGGCACTCGGATCGGAGAAGCCATGAGTCCAAGAAACTGCCGCCCCGGATCGCAGGCTCAACGCAAGTTCCGCCGTGTCGCGCGCCGCACCTGATGGCAACCGTGTCAGCAGGGACAAGCCGCGGCGTGCGTGCTGTACCGCCTCGCCGTGTGCCGCTCGAGCCAGGGCGACGTCGGCCGCATGGGCGTAGGCGTTCGCAGCGCGCAGCAACTGGCCGCTCTTCTCCAGGTGCACCGCGATGCCTGCTGCGCGCGCCGGGTCTGCCGTGCTCTCCGCCTCCGCCTGCAACACATCGGCTACCGCGCCGTGCAGACCGCGCGCTTCGTCGCCCGGCATCGAGCGCTCGAATGCGTCGGGATAGAGCGCGTGAACGAACGCGAAACCGCCGCGCACGGGCATACCGTGCCCAGACGTGTCCGGGCGGATGACGTCGCGAGGGCGGCACATCTGCTGCATCCGCTCACCGACCCACTCGGCGTCGGCGCCAAGTGCAGCGGCAACCTGACGATTCGTGAACTTCGGCCCGAAAAGGCTCGCCGCCTCCAGAAGGCGCCGATCGCCCTCCGCAAACGCGCCGATGCGAGCCATGATGACCTGCATCAACGCACCCGGCAGCATGGCTTCCGCTTCGCTGAGTGTGCCGAGCAGCTTGCTACCGCCCGGCTGCGAGACGAGACGTCTGCTCGCCTGCAGCGCATGCACGCAGGCGGTCACGAACAAGGGATTCCCCTCCGTCCTGGCGTGCAGCACGTCTGCCAGAGCCTGCAGGCGTGCACCTCCGCCGATCGTCTCCCGTACGTAGTCACGGACGGACTGACACGTCAGACCGCCTATGGCCAGTCGGCTCGCGACTCCGCTCACGGCAAGCGCCGCGCATGCCGCCACCCCGTCGTCGTCCACGCCCCCGGCGCTCGTTCGCCAACTGCAGAGAAGAAGTGTCCGGCTCCGTCCCCGGCGACGAGCAAGGGCATGGACAAGGGCGAGCGTGGAGCCGTCTGCCCAGTGCAGGTCCTCCACGACGAGCACGAGCGGCCGCCGACCAGCCGCGGCATCGAAGGCGGCGATGGCCTCGCGACACATCCGGCCTTCGGTCACGAGCACGGGTGCCGGCGGGTTGGCAGGCCCGTACCCGCGTTCGCGCACCCCCGGCACGTGCGGCATCCAGCACGGAGCGTGCGTCGCGAGCACCGGTCCAAGGGAGGAATAGCTCCCAGCCAGTTGCCTCAGGAGCTCCACCACCGGTCCAAACGGATCCCCTGGACCGTATGTTGCGATTGCCGCCGACTCGGCCAGATATGCACCGGTCATCACTCGATCGAGGAAGTGCCTGATGAGTGTGGTCTTGCCGATGCCGGCCTCGCCGGTCACCAACACGCACTGCGACGCACCATCGCACGCTCGCTGGAACAGCTGCTCGAGGATCCGGAGTTCGTCCTGTCGGCCGACGCACCCGTCGGGACGACGCTCCTGATGATCGGCGCCGTCGGAGCGCACCTGTGCCACGAATCGATAACCGCGACGGGGTACCGTCGCGACGAAGCATGACGGTTCGGCAGAATCACCGAGCGCGACGCGCAGTCGCTTGATCACGGTGTTGATGCCGTGTTCGAAGTCGACATGCTCGCCATCCGGCCACAACGCCCAGCGCAGTTCCTCGCGCGTCACGACGGCGCCGGCACGCGATACCAATAGATCCAGTGCGCGGTAAGGCTTCTCCTGCAGGCGGATTCGGCGCCCGCCGCCAAACAGGCATCGCTCGTCGCGGACGAATCGGTAAGGACCGAATACCACCGTGTTACCCACATGTCACCTCCGCGGCATTGCATGCGGCGCGGCTGCGCCTCATGCTGCTCACCTCACCACGGAACAGGGAGAGGAAGGTCACCGTGCACCTTCTGCCGAAGACCCTCGAGCACGTCGTGCGCGCAGGCGTGCTTCTCGTGCTGGCGTGCCATGCAGAAGCTCATCCGGAGCCTCCGAGCGAGCGCGCCACACCCTACTTGAACAGAACGTCGGGGACCCTGCGAATCGACAGCCGACTGGTCGAAACCGTCGAGGAAGCCAGGCGACGGTCGCCGACCTTCCGCGACCAGTGGAACCGCCTCACGCGCGAGCGGTCCCTCGTGCTCGTCATCCAGTGCGTCCACCCTGATCGCCTCGGTGGCGTCAGAGGGAAGTCCCGCATCGATGTCGATGAGGAAAGACGCCTGATCGCCACGATCGTCGTGTCGCCCTCGTCGCGCGTCGTCGAAGTACTGGCACACGAACTGGAACACGTGATGGAACGCCTCGATGGAGTTCGCGTCGATGACGTGTACGGCAAAGGGGACCCGTCGGTGCACCGGAATGGCGACGGACATGAAACCAGGCGCGCACGCCTCGTGGGTCAGCGGGCATGGAAGGAGTTCCGTGCACGTCCGGAGACGCCATGACGACGGCCTGGCACACCGCGGTCGGCTCTGTCGCGATCGCCGCGATGCAGTCGCTGAGCAGCCCGGTCCTTCATGTTGCCGCCGGGGGCGAGGAGTCGCTCCCGCGTTGCGCGCCTGCGCTGTCGTTCGACGGCGACGCGGTCGCGTTCACGTCGGCGGCGGCCCTCGTCGCTCTCGACCGCAACGAGCGACCCGACGTCTACGTGCTCGACCAGGGCCGTCAGCAGGTGGAACTCGTCTCGCGGACTCGTACCGGCGGTGCGGGGAACAAGGGCAGCTACTGCCCGACGATCTCGCGTGACGGCCGATTCGTGGCTTTCCTATCGGACGCCTCGGATCTCACCGCCGGCGGGGAGTTCGACACGCCCGGTATCTTCCTTGCCGATCGCCTTGCAGGGTCTACCATCCGGCTGACCGCGAGGTTCGACAACGGTATGTGGTTCGGCAATCCCGTGCTTTCGGGTGATGGAACGCACGTCCTGTTCACGGCCACCCGCCTGTCCGACCCGCCCGACATCAGGCGGCACGACGTCGTTCTGCTCACGATTGCCGACGCACGAGCCGCCGTCCTCGGCGTCGGCTCCGATCCGAGCCTCAGTGACGACGCGTCGGTCGTCGCCTTCGAGGAGAGCGGCCCGCCGCGGCGAGTCTGGATTCACGACGGGCTCACGGCACGCGCCGTCACCGGCAGAGACGGGGCGGGACCGGACGGCGACACCTTCGCACCGAGGTTGTCGGGCGATGGCCGCTGGCTGGCGTTCGTCTCCCGGGCCGGCAACATGCTGTCACACCCGGAGCGAGGAGGACGGGCCCAGGTCTACATCCAGCGTGTGGATGGAAGCGACCGGGCCCTCGTGTCGATGACGCGCACGGGTGCCGGCGGAAACGGGACGAGCACCGCGCCTTCCATCGATCACAGCGGTGAGCGCGTCACGTTCCATTCGCGAGCGAGCAACCTCGCGTGCGTGGACCGGCGCAGGTGCCAGGAGGACGTCAACCTCGTGAACGACGTCTTCGTGTGGGATCGGCGGACGCGCAGAGTCCAGCAGGTCAGCGGCCTGGGTCCAGAGCCATGGATGGACCCCAGCGAGACACCCGGCATCAGCGGGGACGGTCGCGTGATTGCGTTCCTCTCACGCCATCCGATGCACGAAGGTGACGGTCGCCGCACCTACGACCTCTTCCTGCGGCAATCGCCCGTCGTCCTGCTGCCTGAACGCCGGGGAACTCGCTGACGACGCGATCGATCGACGAGGCGGCTACAGGCTCTGCCCCACGTACTCCCACATCATGTGGTGCCAGTAGGGCCAGTCGTGGCCGCCCTGGGGGCCCCAGTCGTCGAGGTGGTGCGGGATGTTGCGGCTGCGCAGGAGCGCGGCGAAGCGGTACGTCTCGTGCGGGTGCTCCCACGGCCCGGTGCCGGTGGCGAGGTGGATGTCGGAGCTCGCGATCTGCTCGTGGAACCAGGGATCGCCGATGCCCGCGAGATAGTCGATCGGGTTGTTGAAGTAGAAATTGTCGTCGTACATCCCGTCCATGAAGCGGCGCATGTCGTAGACGCCGGACATGGCAAAGCACCACTTGAACGTGTCGGGGTGCTTGAAGGCGCTGTTGGCGGCGTGGTACGCCCCGAGCGAGGCGCCCATGACGGCGATTGGCGTGATGCCGCGACAGCTGTCGTGGATGAACGGCACGACTTCCCACCGGATGTACTCGTCGTACTGCTTCTGCATCCAGCTGCGATGGAACGGGTGCGCGCCCTTGTCGTAGAAGGACCGGTCGCTGACCGAGCGGACGCAGAAGACCTTGATGCGGCCGGCGTCGATGTAGGGCGCCAGCGTGCCGATCATCCGCTGGCCTTCCATCTCCCACTCGTCGCCGCCGCTCGTCGGGAAGGCGAGCAGCGGCGTGCCGTAGTGGCCGTACGAGACGAGTCCCATGTCGAGCCCGAGGCGGGACGAGAACCACTTGTGATACCGGCGCTCCATGCCCGTCGATCAGACAGGAATCCGGTATCGCTGTCCAGCTCGATCGCGTCGGATCACGGCTGCTCGCGCGCCTGGAACGCGGGAATCAGACGACTGCTTCCTGCTCTCTCCAGCACGACCTCGGGATCCAGGTCGACGGGAACCACGATCGAGCCGTTCACCGACACCACCCGAAGCGCATAGCCCCGCGAGAGCGTCAGGTCGCCGCGGTCGTAGTGGGTATAACAGACGATCGTGTTGCTCGAGTCTTGCGGCACGGGCACTTTCGGAAAGGGGCAGTACCAGTTGTGCAGGGAGCCGCTCGGCGAGTTGATATCGACCTCGACGTCGGTCCCCTCGCACTTGTTCTCGATGTTGAAGGTGAAGGCGATGAAGGCGCCTGTCGCCTGGGTTCGCAGGTCCTTGTCGATGGGCGCCTTCAACTGCCAGAAGCAATCGGACCCGCTGTCGACGGGCTTCGAGGGATCGTGCCGGGCGTCCGAAGCCGGCAGCAGGCACACGTGTATCGATGTGCCGAGATTCGGCACGTCACAGGCGTCGAGCGCCGCAGGGCGCGCTGTGGCCCCGGCGCCTTTCGCCTGTTGTCCTGCCCCGCGAGGTGCCGGGGTCGATCCGGCCTGACTCGCAGGCGCCTCGGGTGTTCGGCCACAACCGGCAACCATGACGACGGCCAGACACATCGCCTGCACATGTGACCATCGCATCGCCTCACTCACCTTCCACGGCTTCACCTTGCCCTCACCCACCGGCGATAGACGCGCCAGCCAGCCCACCCAAGCAAGACACTCCACAGCACCACGCGGAAATGGAACCCGGTTTTCCCGTTGTCCTCGATCACGATCTCGGGGTCGTAGTCCACGGGAACCGGGAACTCCACCGGTTCCCCGCCGGGCGCCCTGACGGCCGTCGCCTTCAAGGCGTACGAGCCACGCCGCGTCCACTTGAACGGCCACCACTTCCAGTGCGATCTGTTGGCGCACGTGAACGTCTGCGAGACAGCCGGGGCAAGGTAGTCCGCAAACAGCGTGCGCGGCTTGCCGGTTCCACATTCGGATTCCGTGGGCTGGCCGTTGGCAGATCGCCTCAGCTTCACCCATCCCCGATCGACCGTGAGCTCGAGGTGCACGTCGACGTTGCACGAATTCTCCAGCGTGAACGCGAAGTCGTGCATGTGCTCGACCCCATGGGCGCACAGCGCCGCGGCCGCCTTCTGTGCCCCCCTGACCTGGGGCATCCAGCAGCCGGGCGCGATCTCTACGCCACCGGAGGCAGGCCGGGACCTCGTCAGCTGGATCGCGACTGTTTTATTCGGCGTGCAATCCTGCGCGGCCGCACTCGGCGGCCACAACACGATCGCGCCCACCGCGACGATCATGGCGGCACGCAGTCTCACCATCCGCAATCTCCCCTCGCGGCGCCAGGCGACCAGACCGATGCCGGCGACCACGCCGCACGCGCGCGCGATCCGACCGGAGTTCACTTCGCCGCCAACAACGGCACGAACTCAGAACGTCGTCGAAGCTGATCCAGTACATCCCGCTCCAGATAGGCCTCCGGACGGGCCCCGCCGCCGACGAGCCGCTGCAGCGCGCCGCGGGCCTGCGGAAACTGCTCGCAGATGGCGTACGCGTTCGCCAGATTCGCCAGCGGCGCCCGGCGACGCCCCGCCTGTGGTTCCAGCGCCGCGGCGTGGCGCATCGCGACCTCGCAGGCGCCCTGGCGGGCCGCCGAGTAGGCCGCATTGCCCCGCGCCTGCACGTCCGTGTCGTTGACGGCCAGCAGGGCCTCGGCCGCGGCCACGGCGCGGGCGTATGTCGCACGCGCATCCGGACGCCGGCCCCGCGCAAGCTGCGCGTCGCCAAGGTTGCGGTGCAGCACCGGGTCGGCCGGATCGAGCCGCGCCGCCTCGGCATACAGGCGTTCGGCAACGGCCATGTCGTTCCGGCTGTAGTGGATGGTGGCGAGGTTGGTGAGCGCCCGCGCCGTCGGCCTGATGGCAATCGATCGCTCGAAGGCCGAGACCGCGTCGTCCACCTGCCCGAGCTGCAGGTGCGCGGTGCCGAGCATCTGGTACCCCCACGGGTTGTCCGGCTGCAGGTGCGTCAGTTGTCGGAAGTGCCCGAGCGCCTCCTCGTTGCGCCCGTCGTCCCAGTACAACGTGCCGAGCGCGCGGTAGTTCACCCAGCTCTCGCGCAGCCCGATCAGTTTCCTGAGGATCGCAATGCCCTCCTCCACGTGCCCCTGCTCGGCTTCGTTCCGGGCGAGCAGCCGCAGCGCCTGCTCGTTCCCGGGGTCGGCGGCGATTGCCCGCTGCAGTTCGGCGTTGGCATCGGCGGGCCGGCCGGTGGCCGTGAACACGTTGGCAAGCGCCACGCGGGCCTCGGGCAACGTCGGCTGCAGCAGGATCGCCCGGTCTGCCGCATTCCGCGCCTGCACGAGGAGCACCGGATCCGGCCGCTCGTCGTACTGCAGGATGAGGACACGCGAGAGTTCGGCAAACGCCGGGGCATACGTCGCATCGCGGCGCGTCACCGACTCGAGCAGCGACCGCGCATGCGTGAGCACGTTGGCGCGGTCGGGGCGCTCGAGGTAGCGCCTGGCTTCGGAGTACTCGGCGGCGGACCGCACGCTCAACTGCGGCAGGGAGGCCGGCTGCTGCCGCTTCGCCTCGCCGAGCCATTCGCGCAGCTCGTCGGCGACGTTGCGCGTCAGGGTCTCGAGTTCGTCGGGCGATCCGGTCCGCGTGGCCGTCACCAGTACCGTGCCGTCTCGCGCGCGCAGGAGCGCCACGCTCACCTTCACGTCGGGGCCGATCGGAGACACCGTCGGCACGAGAACATGCGTCAGCCCCTCGAACCGCAACGCTTCGACGAGTGCCGACATGTCGCTCGTGAGCGGCGGCACCTCACCGGCGACGAGTCGCGACTTCTCGAGCGGCCCCAGCGCTCGCCGCAGGATGTCGGCGGCCGCAGCCGACATCGTCCCCGCCGACGCTTCGTCCACGCGCGTCGTCACGGCCAGCACGCGCGGGCCGAGGACGGCCGCGCGCAGGCTCGCATCGGTGTCGCCCATCAGCGAGAGGCATGTCGGAATCGCGATTGTCGCCGTGGCGATGCGCGTCCACCAGTAGTGCCGCCGGGATCCGCGGGTCGGGGGCGCCGCGGGCAGCATCGCGAGCAGTGCCGCGCCATCGGGGAAGCGGTCCTCGGGCGCGTCGGATCGGGCGCGCAGCGCGACGCCGCGCAGCGTGGTCATCACGCCTCGGGGCCATGGGTGGCCCGGGGGCGCGTCCACCGCCAGCACGTCGTCGATCAGCACGCCCATGCTGAACACGTCGGCCGCGGGGGACGGTGTCGCGCCGCGCACGACTTCGGGCGCCGCGAACTTCGGCGTGAACGCGGGCCGGCGCGTCGTGTCGCCGACCACCGTCGTCGTCAGGCGCGAGAGGACGAGCGCAATGCCGAAGTCCACGACCTTGGCCCTTGTGTCCGGCGTGACGAGGACGTTGCGCGGCTTGAGATCGCAGTGGACCACGCCCTTCGCGTGCGCGTAGGCCACGGCCTCGGCGACCTGGCGGATCACGGCCACGACGTCGGACGGCGCGCGCGGCACCTGGATCCACTCGGAGAGCGGCTCCCCCTCGACGTACTCCATGACGAGCGCCGGCGGGGACGTGTCGATGACGTCCTGCACGCCGGCAATCGACGGATGACTCAGGCCGGCAAGGGCACGGCCTTCGCGCAGCAGGCGGCGGCGCGCCTCGGCGTCCTCGAGCCAGAGGTCGCGCACGCGCTTGATCGCCACATGCCGGTCGAGCCGCATGTCATGGGCGAGATCGACCATCCCCATGCCGCCGGTGCCGAGTTCGCGGATGATGCGATACCGGCCGGCAAGGATCTCGGGGCCGCCGGCATGCCGCAGCTGGAGCGGGCCGCCCGGCTCGGCGCCGACGTCGGTCGGCGCCACCGCCGGGGCGCGTGCGATGTCGGCCGCCCGGCTCCCGGGCGGCTGCGCCGGCATCATGGGGTTGCTGCCCACGTAGGTCCTGATTGTGAAGCTCCTACTTAAGGGTCGCAGGGGGAACGTTGTCAAGCACCTTGACCATCCCTGATCGCGGCGGTACGCTGCCCGTTCGGGCCTGGCGGCCCGGACGCCATGGCTGACCACGGACTTACGGACGACCAGTACGAGGTGCTGGGAGAATCAGGTGATTGCTGCGTCTACCGGTGCGAGCACGGCTGCCTGCACCTGCAGATCGGCGACCTGAACCTCCGCATCGAAGACGACCGGTTCGCCGAGCTGGCCGAGGCGGTCGCCGCTGCCGCGCAGGGCGACCCCTCGCTGCTCCGCTGGAGCACCCAGGGCGGCGGCCAGGCGCACTGATCCGCACATCCCCGCAACATCCGGTCCCTCCAATTCGTCCCACTGACATCACCGTTCGTCCCTAACCCGTTGTGAGCGGGTGGCGGGACGGGATAGCACGGGACGTGGCTTGGCTCAGCGGTATGCCCACGTCCTCCGCCTCCGCGTCGGTGCGTGAGTCCCCTCCAGTGCCGGACGGGGCTGGCGCGTTGCGCGTCGGCGGGCTGCGAACCGCTGTCGTGGACACGCTCCGCATGCCGAACGCCTCGCACACCGACGCCTTCGAACGCCACGGCTGGCTGCTGCTCGCCGTCATCCTCTTCGTCCTGAGCGCGGTGACGATGCCGCAGCTCGCCCTGCAGTACCGGATGCGTGGGGTGGAGCTGCCGCTGGCCGAGATCGTCTTCTCGGGCTTCGCGACGTGGCTCCCGTTCCTGCTGCTCGCCCCGGCCATCTTCACGCTCGCCCGGCGCTTCCCCCTCGAGCCCGGCAGTTGGCGGCGCTCGCTGCTGGTCCACCTTGTCGGTTCGCTCGGTGTCTGCGTCGCGTACGCCGGTTGCCGCTGGGCCGTGAGTCACATGCCCGTCGTGGACCCCGCGCCGCTGCCGTTCTCGTGGCTGCTCGTGTCGCAGTTCTACCTCGCCTTCCAGTCCTACTGGGTGCTGGTGGCGGTGCACCAGGCCTGGCACAACTACAAGCGCTTCCGCGACCGCGCCCTGCGGGCCTCCCAGCTCGAGGCACGGCTTGCGCGCGCGCAGCTCGAAGTGCTCAAGGGCCAGCTGCACCCGCACTTCCTCTTCAACACGCTCAACGCCATCTCGACGCTCGTGCACCGCGACGCGCGGGCCGCCGACGAGATGATCACGCAGCTCAGCGACCTGCTGCGGATGTCACTCGACTCGATCGGGGTCCAGGAGGTGCGCCTCGGACAGGAAGTGGAGTTCCTGAGCCGCTACCTGGATATCCAGCGCACACGCTTCCAGGATCGGCTGCGCGTGGACATCGACGTGCCGGAACACCTGCTCGACATCTTCGTACCTAATCAGGTGCTCCAGCCCATCGCCGAGAACGCCATCAAGCACGGGCTGGCCGCACGCGCCGAGTGCGGGCGCATCGAGGTGACCGCGAGGCGCAACGGCCACTGGATCGACCTCGCGGTCCGCGACGATGGTCCCGGCTTCAGGCTCGGGCCCGAAGGCCTCCCGATGCGCGGCATCGGCCTGCGCAACACCCGCGAGCGCCTCCGTGAGCTCTATGGCCCCGGCGCCGTCCTCACCTTGTCGAACCACCCGGATGGCGGCGCGATCGTACGCCTGCGCCTGCCGATTGGAGATGCCGCGGATCGCCCCGCGCAAGCCGAAGGAGTGCCAGCATGACCCTGCGAACCCTGATCGTGGACGACGAACCGCTCGCCCGCGAGCGCGTGCGGATGATGCTCGGCATGCACGACGACATGGCGGTCGTGGGCGAGTGCGGCGATGGGCAGCAGGCCATCACGGCCATCCGTGAGCACCGGCCAGACCTCGTCTTCCTCGACGTGCAGATGCCGGGCGTGGACGGCTTCGGCGTGCTGCGCGCCCTCGAGGGCGACACGCTGCCCTATGTGGTGTTCGTGACGGCCTACGACCAGTACGCGCTGCGGGCCTTCGAGGTGCACGCGCTCGACTACGTGCTGAAGCCGTTCAACGCCGAGCGGTTCTCGCAGGCCCTCCAGCGGGCGCGCACGACGATCATGCGTCGGGCCGAGACCGATGGCAGTGTCGACGAGGGCCGGCTGCGCTCGCTCGTGGCCTCGCTGACCGCCGAGCAGCGCGAGAAGCAACGCATCGTCGTGAAGTCGTCGGGCCGCGTGTTCTTCGTCAAGGTCGACGACATCGACTGGATCGAGGCCGAGGGCAACTACGTGCGGCTGCACATGGGCGCGCAGTCGCACCTGTTGCGCGAGACCATGAAGGGGATGGAAACGGTGCTCGACGCGTCGCAGTTCATCCGCATCCACCGATCGACGATCGTCAACGCCGACCGCATCCGCGAACTGCAGCCGCTGTTCCACGGTGAGTACGCCGTCATCCTGCGCGACGGCACACGCCTCGTGGCCAGCCGCGGCCCGGACAACCGCCTGAAGAAGCTGCTCGCCGAAGCCACGATTCACGGATAGGGCGCACGACTACCGCGCCGGCAGGTAGACGTCGAACCGGCTCCCCACTTCGGGGCGGCTCTCGACACGCACGAACCCCTGGTGCCCGCGCACGATGCCGAGCACGCTCGAGAGCCCGAGGCCCGTGCCCTTGCCGACGTCCTTCGTCGTGAAGAAGGGGTCGAAGATGCGGTCCATGTGATCGGCCGCGATGCCCGTCCCCGTGTCGCTCACCGACACGCGCACGAACGGGCCGGGCCGCGCGCCTTCCGAGACGTCGTGCGCCTCGAGCAGGACATTCGCGGCAGCCATCGACAGCTGCCCGCCACCGGGCATCGCATCACGGGCATTCAGGCACAGGTTCAGCAGCACCTGGTGCAGCTGCGTGGCGTCGCCCTCGATCTCCCGGAGATCCGGGGGCGCGTCGATCACGACCTCGATGTCGCGCGGGAAGGTCTCGCGCGCGATCTTCTCCATCTCGCCCAGCAGGTCGCCGACCGCCAGCCGCGCCCGCACCGCCGGCTCGCCGCGCGCGAAGGTCAGGAGCTTGCCGATGATCGACGAGCCGCGCTGCGCGGCCTGCTCCAGCGTGTCGAGCATCTCGCGATCCTCGCGATCGGCGACACGTCCGCGGAGCAGCGGCGCAATCATCATCACCGGCGTGAGCACGTTGTTCAGGTCGTGCGCGATGCCGCTGGCAAGCGCGCCGACGGCCTCCATGCGCTGGACCTGCAGCAACTGGCGCTCGATCTGCCGGCGCTCGGTGACGTCCTGCACGATGCCCGTGACGCGCACCGCCTTGCCGTCATCGTCGGTGATGACGTCGGCGCCCTCGGCCCACACCATCCGCACCGTCCCGTCGGGCCACACGATGCGGTAGTCGAGGCGCTGCGGCGCACCTCCTCCCTGGATGGCCGCGCGGTTGGCCTCGACGACCCGGTCCCGATCGTCAGGGTGGATGGCGTTCAAGGCAATCTCGCGGGAGTTCGCAAGGGTCGTGCCCCGCGGGATGCCGAAGATCGTGAACATCTGATCCGACCACTCGAGCCGGTTCTCGGGGATGTCGAACGTCCAGACACCGAGCTGCGCGATCTGTTGGGCTCGCTCCAGTTGAGACTTCGTCACCCGAAGCGCATGTTCGGCCGCCGCGCGCCGCGAGAGCTCAAGCCGCAGGAGCATCCACAGCAGCACGGCCGTGACCGCAACGAAGGCCAGGCCCTTGATGGTGGCGACCGCCGAGTAGGTCGGCGGCCCGGGGACGAACCATCCGAGCGCCCAGTCCGAGAGCAGGATCCACAGCGCCGCGAACCCGGCATATGGCAGGACGATGCGTGCGGTGGAACGCTGGAGGCCGTCGGGCCCCCGGGCCGACGCGTTGCTCATGTGCGGATGAGTATGTCGCAATCCGCCGCGTCTAGGGCAGGAACGGGAAGAGCCGCTTGATGTCGTCGGCGTTCGGGCGTCGTCCGTACTCGCAGATCTCGAACGCCTCGGCCTGCCGCACCTTCGCCGCGGCTTCCTTGCCGTAGTACTTCTCGAGCGAGGCGCGCACGGCGGCGTTCGGCACGTTGGCGCGCGTCTTCTTCAGCCACTCACGGCGCGCCTTCGGGTCGGCGGGCACCTGATCGAGCGTGCCGGCGTGCCAGGGCAGCCACTCGTACACCTGCGAGACGTGCGCGTCGAGCGCGTCGATCTTCTTCTCGAACGTGTCCGTGATGTCCACCGCGATGTCGGGCGAGAACGGGTTCGGCTTCTGGAAGTTGTCCTGGTAGTACAGGAACACCGGGTTCTTCTTCAGCGCCGGCGCATGGGTGAGGATGTTGGGCACCGTCACCATGAACGCCGCGTCCTGCAGCAGCACGCCGGTGTAGCGGTGGTCCGGGTGGTAGTCGTTGGGCCGCGGCCCGAGCACGAGGTCGGCGTTCACCTCGCGGATCTGCGCGATGATCTGCTCGCGCACCGCGAGCGACGGCACCAGCTCGCCGTCGTGATTGTCGAGCACCACGTACTCGATGCCGAGACGCCGCCCCACCTCCTGCGCCTCGGCACGGCGTCTCGCGGCCAGGATGCCGCCGCCCATCTCGTGATGCCCGGCGTCGCCGTTCGTCACCGAGACGAAGCGGACCTTGTGCCCGAGCGCCGCCCACTTGGCGGCCGTGCCGGCCGAGCGGATGTCGCAATCATCGGGATGGGCGCCGAACATGATGATGCTCAACTTCGCGGAGGGCGCGGGCTGCGCCACTGCGGACGGCGCACCAGCCGCCAGCACGGCGGCAACGAGCAGCGAGAACGAGAACCTGTACGACACGAGTGACTCCTGGGAGGGCGGGGACCGTTGCCCGCGGTGGCAGCCTACATGCGCGGCCCCTCGCGCCGCAAACGACGCGGGGTGACGCGCAGGCGTCCGACGTGTCCGACGCACGGACTCTCATGGGCCTTCGTGGCCGTCGATCTCCAGGTCGAGGGGGAGCGTCGATCTGACCATCGACGCCTGCGGATGGCGGCGCGGCGCCGCGAGCCATGCGTCCACGTCCTCGCGGCGAGGCAGCGACGGCTGAGCGCCCTCGCGCATCACGGTGAGCGCACCTGCCGCATTGCCGCGGCGCATCGCGTCGCCCGTTGTGAGGCCCTCGGCAAGCGCCACCGCGAATGCCCCCACGAATGCATCCCCCGCGGCCGTCGTGTCCACGACGTCCACCGGGAATCCGGCCTCGGCTTCCGTTCCGCCATCGGCCGCAAAGAGCAGGGCGCCCGAGGCACCGAGCGTGAGCACGATGTGGCGCGCGCCACGCGCGCGCAGTGCCTCGACCGCCGCGGTGTGGTCACTGGCGCCACCGGCGACCGCCAGGATCTCGGACTCGTTGACCACGAGGTAGTCCACGACCCCGAGCAGCGCGTCGGGAAGTGACGTCGCCGGCGCGGCGTTGAGGACGACGCATGCGCCCGCCTCGTGCGCGACGCGCGCGGCCGCGCCCACGGCGTCGATCGGCACCTCGAGTTGCAGCAGCAGCACGCGGCTGGCGCCGATCGTCGCGCGCCACGCCTCGACGTCGTCCGGACCGAGCGTCCCGTTGGCGCCCGGAACGACGACGATCGTGTTCTCGCCCGCCGCGTCCACGGTGATGAGCGCGATGCCGGACGCCATGCCGGCGCGCATCGCCAGGCCGCGGACGTCCACGCCTTCCGCGGCGAGCCCTCGCCGCATCGTCGTCCCGAACGCGTCGTCGCCGACGCAGCCCACGATCGACACGTCGCCACCGAGGCGCCGTGCAGCGACCGCCTGGTTGGCGCCCTTCCCGCCGGGAATCGTGGCAAAGGCGCTGCCGAGGACCGTCTCGCCCGCGCACGGGAACCTGGGGGCCCGGACGACGAGATCCATGTTGATGCTGCCGACGACCGCGATGCTGGGCATGGACGAGGCGCGCTCCTGCAGCGGATTATGCTTCCTGGCACGCAGGGCCGGCGTGCGGAACGTCGGCCGTTGACGGGGAGACACCATGCACGTGCGCGCATGCGGCCGGTGGGCCGCCGTCCTTGCTGTCCTGATTGCGGCGTCGGCCCCCGCCGCCGCGCGACAGGACCGGCCGACGACGCCCGTGCCGCCCGGCGCGGCGCGCGTGGACCCTCACGTCGAACGCGTCCGCATCGTCGTGCTCACCGACGTCGCCAACGAGCCGGACGACCAGATGTCGCTCGTGCGGTTCCTCGTGTACGCGAACCACTTCGACGTCGAAGGGCTGATCGCGACGACATCCACGTGGCTGAGGAGTGGCGTCAGGCCCGACGTGCTGCGTGATGTCGTCGGCGCGTATGGCGAGGTGCAGCCGATGCTGCTGCGGCACGCGCCCGGCTTCCCGCCAGCCGGGGCGCTCCTCGAGACGATTGCTGCCGGGCAGCCAGGCTACGGCATGGCAGCCGTCGGCGACGGGAAGGCATCGGCCGGATCGGATCGCCTGCTGAAGGCCATGCTGCGAGACGACCCGCGCCCGCTCTGGGTCACCGCATGGGGCGGCGCCAACACGCTCGCGCAGGCGCTCCTCGATGCCCGCCGTACGCTGTCGCCCGACACGCTCCGCACGGCCGTCGCGCGCCTCCGGGTGTATGCCATCAGCGACCAGGACGATGCCGGTGCGTGGCTGCGCCGGGAGTTCCCCGACCTCCACTACATCGCATCGCCTTCGACACAGGACGGCGAGGAGTACGCATCGGCCACGTGGACGGGCATCAGCGGCGATCTCTTCTACAGGAACGCACCGGGCGCCGATTTCTCGACGTTCACCGATGCCTGGGTCGACGCGAACATCAGGGCACGCGGGCCGCTCGGGCGCTACTACCCGTATCCGTGCTGCATCCACGAAGGCGACACGCCGTCGTTCCTCGGTCTCGTGGACAACGGGCTCGGGAGCGCAATGCATCCGAGCCACGGGGGATGGGGTGGGCGCTACGTCTGGCGACGACCACGCGGCGAGCCGCGAGCGTTCTGGACCAACGGCGGCGACTCGTATCCTGGCGGCGACACGTCGCGCGACACCGTCGTCGGCACGGACGGCACCGCGCACACGACCGATCAGGCCACGATCTGGCGGTGGCGCACCGCGTTCCAGCACGACTTCGCCGCGCGCATGGCGTGGACCGTCCGCGAGCCGACGGCAGCCAACCACAACCCGGTCGTCGTGGTGAACGGCCACGAGGGCCTGGCGCCAATCGCGGTCGACGCCACGATTGGCTCGCCGCTCGTGCTCGATGCGACGGGCACCGCGGATCCGGACGGCGACGCGCTGTCGTACCGCTGGTGGTTCTATCCGGAAGCGGGCACGGGCGTGCCGGGGCGGCCCGTGGCGATTGGGACCGGCGGCGCCCCGCTACCCCCGGTCGCCGGTGTCTCGCCGCCTGCGGCACGGGGCATCAGGCCGTCACCGCGCATCGAGATTACCGGCGCCGCGAGCGGGCGCGCGACCATCACCCCGCGCGTCCGCGGCACGGCGCACGTGATCCTCGAAGTGACAGACGACGGCGAGCCGTCGCTCACCGGGTACCGGCGCGTCATCGTGACCATCCGCTGAACGGGCCGGGCTCGGCCTGCAGCCAGCCCGTCGCCTGTGCTATCAAGGGAAGCTGGAGTCCACCCCGATGCGCCACCTCCTGCCTCTTGCCATGACCGCACCGATCATCGTGGCCGCCGCGACGGCCGCGGCCGCCCAGTCCGCCGTTCCACCAGCTCCGCCCGCACCGTCCGCCTACCCGAAGACGCGTACGGTGGACCATATCGACGACTACTTCGGCACGAAGGTCGCCGACCCGTACCGCTGGCTGGAAGACGACAACGCCGCCGACACGAAGGCGTGGGTCGAGGCGCAGAATGCGGTCACCTTCGCGTATCTCGGGCAGATCCCCGCGCGCGACGACATCAGGACGCGGCTCACCACCTTGTGGAACTACGAGCGCTACGGCCTGCCGCGCAAGCGCGGCGCGCACTACGTCTTCACGCGCAACGACGGCCTCCAGAACCAGGCCGTCTTCCATCGGACGACGAGCCTCGACGCGGCGCCCGACGTGCTGCTCGACCCGAACACGCTCTCGCCGGACGGCACCATCGCGGTCGGCAGCACGACGTTCTCCGACGACGGGCGCTACATGGCGTACTCGCTCTCGGAGAGCGGCTCGGACTGGATCCGGTGGAAGGTGCGCGAGGTGGCCACCGGCAAGGACACCACCGACGAGATCCGCTGGTCGAAGTTCTCGACGGCCGCGTGGCTGAAGGACGGGTCCGGGTTCTTCTACAGCCGGTTCGACGCGCCGGAGGACGGCGAGGCGCTGACCGGCGTCAACAAGAACCAGAAGGTCTACTTCCACGCGCTCGGCACCTCGCAGGATGCCGACACGCTGGCCTACGCGCGCCCGGACGAGCCGGACTGGGGCCTCGTGGCCGACGTCACCGACGACGGCAGGTACCTGCTGATCTACCAGAGCGAAGGCACCGACCCGCGCAACCGCGTGTTCGTGAAGGACCTCACACGGCCCGACGCGAAGGTCGAGCCGTTCCTCGATGCATTCGACGCCTCGTACTCGATCGTCGGCAACGACGGCGCCACGTTCTATGTGCTCACCAACCAGGGCGCGCCGCGCAAGCGTCTGGTCGCCATCACGCTCGGACAGCCCCTGCCGTCGGCCTGGAAGACCCTGATTGCCGAAGGCCCGAAGCAGGACGTGCTCGCCGATGTGACCATGGCGGCGGATCACTTCGTCGTCACCTGGCAGATCGACGCGCAGAACACGGTGCGCATCCACGGCATCGACGGCACCCTGAAGCACGACGTCGCGCTGCCGACGATTGGCGCCGTGTCGGTCTCCGGGCGCCGCGATCAGGCGGAAGCCTTCTACGCGTTCTCGTCGTTCGCATACCCGACGACCATCTACCGTCTCGACGTCGCGCGCGGCACCAGCACGGTCTTCAGGCAGCCGAAGGTCGCGTTCGACCCCGCGGACTACGAGACGGCGCAGGTCTTCTACACGTCGAAGGACGGCACGCGCGTCCCGATGTTCATCACGCACAGGAAGGGCCTGCAGCGCACGGGCGCCAACCCCACGTACCTGTACGGCTACGGGGGCTTCGACATCTCGCTGACGCCGGGGTTCTCGCCGGCAAACCTCGCGTGGATGGAGATGGGCGGCATCTACGCCGTCGCCAACCTCCGCGGCGGCGGCGAGTACGGCAAGGCGTGGCACGACGCGGGACGGCTCGCGAACAAGCAGAACGTCTTCGACGACTTCATCGCCGCGGCCGAGTACCTGATTCGCGAGAAGTACACCTCCACGCCGAAGCTCGCCATCGGCGGCGGCAGCAACGGCGGCCTGCTCGTCGGTGCCGTGATGACGCAGCGCCCTGATCTGTTCGCCGCGGCGCTCCCGGCCGTCGGCGTGATGGACATGCTGCGCTTCCACGAGTTCACCATCGGCTGGGCGTGGAAGTCCGACTACGGCAGTTCGGAAACGAAGGAGGGCTTCGACGTCCTCTACAAGTACTCCCCCCTGCACAACCTGAAGCCGGGCACCGCCTACCCGGCGACGATGGTCACGACCGCGGACCACGACGACCGCGTGGTGCCGGCCCACAGCTTCAAGTTCGCCGCCGCCCTCCAGGCCGCGCACAAGGGGCCGCAACCGGTACTGATCCGCATCGAGACGAAGGCCGGCCACGGCGCCGGCAAGCCGACGAGCAAGCTGATCGAGGAAGCCGCCGACAGGTGGGCGTTCCTCGTCGCGAATCTCGGAATGTCGCGGTAAGGGGTTCCCTTACGGGGCTGGCTTGTAGAGCAGCCCCGTCTCTTTCAGCAGCGGGTCGTCGATCGCGCGCATCCACTCGCGCAGACGCTGCTCCAGGGCACGCCGGCGCTCGCGCTGCCCCTGCGCGTTCCACAGGTTCTTCAACTCCCCCGGATCGGCGCGCAGGTCGAACAACTGGTCCTTCGTCGTCGTGCCGTACGACCGCACGAGCTTCCAGTCCGTCGTCCGGATCATCCGCAGGTGCGCGATCGCGTAGTGGTGGATGTCGTACTGCCCGAAGACGGCGTCGCGCCACGACGCGACGGGCTCGCCGCGCAGCAGTGGCGACAGGTCGCGGCCGTGCCGCGGCGCGTCGGCAGGCATTCGCACACCGGCAAGCGAGAGCAGCGTCGGGTACGCGTCCTCGAACGACACGAGCTCGTGTACGACACGCCCCCCGCCCGCGATGCCCGCTCCCCGCACGACGAGCGGCGGCTTCAGCGACGTGTCGAACATGTTCGGCATCGTCGGGCCGTTGACGCCGCCGGCAATCCAGGTGCCGTTGCCCTTCGTGTGCAGGCCGTGGTGCCCGATGTTGTAGCCGTGGTCGCTCGTGAATATCACGATCGTCGATCGATCGAGGCCGGCATCCTCGAGCGCCGCGAGCAGGCGCCCGATGTTGCGATCCACCGAATGGATGCTGGCGTAGTAGTCGCGCGTCCACTGCCGGACCTGCGCGGCATCGAGGCCGGGGAAGACGGGAATGGCAATCGCCGTCTCGCGGAACGGCGCCATGTCGGCATCGGGCACGGGGCCGTACGGCGTATGTGGCGCGCGGAAGTGCACCGACAACGCGAACGGGCGCGCGTCCTGCTGCCGGATGAACGCAAGCGCCGCGTCGGTCATCACGTCGGGCTCCGGGCCCTCGACCACCCGCTCCTCGCCGTCGATCCAGATGCGCGGGTTCATCGGCGTGGTCCCGCCACCGAGGAAGCCCGTGAAGTGTCCGTACCCGTGCTGCGTCGGATGAAAGCGCGGCTGCGTGCCCAGGTGCCACTTGCCGACGAGCCCCGTCCTGTACCCGGCTCGCTGCAGCGCCCCGGGCCACGTCGCGGTGCCTGGCGGCAGCCCGACGCCGGCCTCTGCCTCGGCAGGGTTGATCCAGTCGGTGATGCCGACCTCGGTACCGTAGCGTCCCGAGATGAGCGTGGCGCGGCTCGGCGAACAGACGGGTGATGGAGTGAACGCGTGCGTGAAGCGCACGCCCTCGCGCGCGAGGCGGTCGATGTGCGGCGTTCGCGCATCGGTGTTCCCGTAAGCGCCGACCGACCATTCCGCCTGGTCGTCGGTGACGATGAACAGGATGTTTCGGGGCTGGGGATTCGGGACTCGGGATTCGAGGGCCGGCGCGCCGTCTGCCGATGTGGGGGCCGGACGCGAGAGTGCCAGCGCGGCGAGGCACGCGAGCACCCCCGCGAGGCCACGCTGCGCCCGAGTCATGCCGGCGCGTTCTTCAGCGCGTGGCGCGTGAGCGCCTGCACGGCCAGCACCATCGACTTGAGCCCGAGCCCCTTGCCCATCGAGATGTTCTGGCGGAACACGCGCTCGACGATGCCGGGGTCGAGCGCGAGGACGTCCTCGGGAGGCTGGCCGGAGTAGACGTCGTCGAGGATTCGCGCGAGCGCCTTGGCCGAGATGCCGCTCGGGTTCTCGACCGCGAAGTGGAGTTGCAGCGTCCGGTCAGGGCGCAGTGCCGCCCACACGTACGCCTCGGACTCGCACTGCGGCACCTGGTGGCTCTTCGGGAACGGGCGCGTCGCCACTTCCGGAGGCACCTCGCGGAAGCTGTCGGCCAGGCCGATCAACAGATCGGCCCGGCTCGACGGGTCCGCGAACATGTCGAGCGTCTCCTGCAGCGCGTCGAGTTTCTCTTGCGTTGTCATTCCGGGCGTTCGGCGTTTACTGCTCGCCCCCCTGTTCGACCGGCACGCCGACGAGGTTGCCCCACTCGGTCCAGCTGCCGTCGTAGTTCCTGATCTTGTCGAACCCGAGCAGGTACTTCAACGTGAACCATGTGTGGCTGCTGCGCTCGCCGATGCGGCAATAGGCGATCGTCTCCTGCGTCGGGTCGAGCTGCTTTTCCTCGAGGTAGATCTTCCGCAGCTCGTCGGCCGGCTTGAACGTGCCGTCCTCGGCGTTGACCGCACGCACCCAGGGCACGCTCTTCGCGCCGGGAATGTGGCCGCCACGGAGCGCGCCCTCGTTCGGGTACTCGGGCATGTGCAGCTTCGCACCGGTGAACTCGTCGGGCGAGCGCACGTCCACGAGTTGCCCGCCGGCCTCCATGTGTGAACGCACGCGCTCGCGGAATGCGCGGTGCTCGTCGTCGTGCCTCGCGGTCGGCACCGGATACGACGAGGCGGCGTAGCCCGGCACCTCGCGCGTCAGCGGACGGTCTTCCTTCTCCCACTTCAGGCGGCCGCCGTCGAGAATCCTCGCGTTCGTGTGGCCGAACAGCTGGAAGACCCAGAACGAGTAGCACGCCCACCAGTTGTTGCGGTCGCCGTAGAAGACCACCGTGGTCTCTGGCGTGATGCCGAAGCGCGACATGAGCGCCGCGAAAGCCTCTGCCGGGATGTAGTCGCGCCGCAGCGGATCGTTCAGGTCGGTCGTCCAGTCGATCTGGACGGCGCCCGGGATGTGACCGGATGGGTAGACGAGCGGATCCTCGTTGGACTCGACGAGCCGCACGGCCGGATCCTGCACGTGTTCGGCCACCCATGCGGTGGAGACGAGCGCATCGGGACGGGCATAGCCCTTTTCAGCAATGGACATATCGGACTCCATGATCAGCAGGATTCTCCCTCAATCGGCCTCCTGCCGTCGCATGCCTGCGACGAACGTGACGAGGGCCACGGCGAGGAGGATGGCGCACGGCCACGCCATCTCGCGCGCGGAGAAGTCGCGCCAGATCGCGCCCTCGAGGCCCAGGATCGCCCAGCTGACCGGGCTGAGGTGGCTGAGCGCCGCCAGCCATGGCGGCATCACCATGAGCGGGATCATCGCGCCGCCGAGCAGGAACAGCGGCATCATCACCGCCGGCCCCATGCCGCCGATGCCGTGCTCGGTGCGCGCCATCGACGCGAGCAGCAGGATGATCCCGACAAACGCGGCCGAGGTGCAGACGATGGCCGCCGCGAGCCCGGGCCACGACGAGGGCGTGACCCCGAAGGCCGTGACGCCGAGCGCCAGCAGCACGGCCTCGACGATCAGGATGGCGACGAAGGCCGCGAGCGACTTGCCGGCAAGCACCTGGGCCTTCGAGAGCGGCGCCACCTGGAGCCGCACGAGGGTACCGCGCACCCGTTCGGACACGAACGTCGTGCCGAATGCCATCACGCACCCGAAGACGGCCCACAGCATGGCCATCGGGAACGTCACGTCGTAGCCGTTGCTCGGTCCGCGTCGCTTCGTCCGCTGGAGGTCCTGCATCGTGATGCGCAGCGGCTCGAAGGTGGCGCCGCTCGTCCCCGAACCGCCGTCGGCGGTCATGCCCTGCACGCCTGGCGTCGCGAGGAACGCATCGAGCTGGCCGAGGAACGTCTCGAGCGCGGGCTGGCTCGCGGCCTCGCCACTCGCGCGCAGGTCCGCCAGCGCGTCCTGCACGCTGCGGCGACCCGCGGCCGGATCCGTGAACAGCGTCTGGAGCCGCTCGGCGCCCTGCTGCATCAGCAGCCCTTCGAGCATGCCGCGCTCGGCCTGGCGGCTCGGATCGATGTGGACCTCGACCTCCGGCGGCTCGCCGTGGAACAGTCGGCCGGAGGCTTCGCCGAAGCCCGGGCGCAGGACGACCGCGGCCGTGCGCTGCCCGCGCCGTACGGCGTCGAGGGCCTCGACCCGTGTCGCACGCGTGGCCTCGAACACATCGCGCGTCACCAGACGCTCGGCAAAGGCCGACGAGGCCGGCGAGCCGTCCTCGTCCACGACGGCGACCGCGATGCGCGGCGTCGCGTCGCTGCCGCCGCCGAAGAGCACGCCGAACATCACCGCGACGATCAGCGGCCAGACGAACGTGAAGAAGAGGGAGGCCCGCTGCCGGGTGAACGTGCGCAGGTCCTTGAGGGCAATCGCCAGGATCGGAGACATCGGCAGCCTCAATCGCGCAACGTGCGCCCGGTGAGCGACAGGAACACCTGCTCGAGCGACGGCGTCTCGACGCGGAATGACTCGATGGGCGTACTTGCCGCGATCCGATTCAGCTCCGCCAGCGGATCGCGCGTGTCGGAGACGATGTCGCGGCCGCCTGCGCGGACCTGGAGGATCGGCGGGCCGCCGTGGGTCGCGACGAGGTTGGGCACGGTATCGAGCGCCAGCACCCTGCCCGCGTCGATGATCGCGACGCGATCGCAGAGCCGCACCGCCTCCTCCATGTAGTGCGTGCTGTACACGAGCGTGCGGCCCTGCGCCTTGAGTGCCGCGATGCTGTCGAAGATCGCGTTGCGCGACTGCGGGTCCACGCCGACCGTCGGCTCGTCGAGGAGCACGAGCTCCGGCTCGTGGAGGATGGCGGCCGCGATGTTGAGGCGCCGCTTCATGCCGCCCGAATAGGCCCCGACCCGGTCGCGCCGTCGATCCTCGAGACCCGCGACCGCCAGGGCCGCGTCCACGCGCGCGCGGAGCGCGTCGCCCGCCAGCCCGTAGAGCTGCCCGAAGAACGTCAGGTTCTCCTCGGCGCTGAGCAGGTCGTACACGGCGAGGTTCTGCGGCGCGAGACCGAGCCGGCGCCTGGCGTCGGGCGACGAGGGCGACCCGTGGCTGCCGATCCGCACGCTTCCGGCGTCTGGCCGGAGCAGCCCGACCGCCACGTGCATCGTCGTGCTCTTGCCGGCGCCGTTCGGACCGAGCAGCCCGAGAATCTCGCCCTCCCGTACCTCCAGGGAGAGGTCGTCCACGGCCACGCGGGTGCCATACCGCTTCACGATGTGAGTGAGTACCAGCACGGTGTCGGTGATCCTATCCGGGTTCGGGGTTCCGGGATCGGGTATCGCGCACGGCCGTTCTGCGGCATGATGCGGCACGTCCGGCAATCCCGGGCGAGGCGACCCGACATGACGAGAGCAGCGATCGCGTTGATGGTCCTGGCTGCGGCAGATCCGGCGGCGGGGCAGGCGTTGCGGCCGGAGTTCTCCGGGACGCAGGCGGTGATTGCCGCGGGGCGCACGTACACCGTCGAAGCCGGCGCCGAGCTGATCGCGATGGGCGGCACTGCGGTCGATGCCGGCGTGGCCGCGACGTTTGCCGCGGCCGTCGTCGAGATCTCGCACTTCGGGCTCGGTGGCGAGGCACCCATGGCCATCTACCTCGCGCGGACCCGCGAGGTCGTCGTCATCAACGGACAGGGCACCGCGCCGCAGGCCGCATCGCCTGCCGCGTTCGCGAACCGTCGCGACATCCCGGGCAACGGGCCGCGTGCGGCGACGGTGCCGGCCGTCGTGGACGCGGCAGCGATCGCGTTGTCGCGGTACGGCACGCGCTCGCTCGGCGAGGTGCTCGCCCCAGCCATCCGCCTTGCGGACGGCTTCCCGATGTACCACTTCCTGAGCCGGTACCTCGCGAGCGAGCGTGCCGCCAACGAGGCCTGTGCCGACACGATGCGGGCCTATTACCCCGGCGGACGGGTCACCGCTGCCGGCGAGACGTTCAGGCAGCCCGACCTCGCCCGCACCCTGCGCATGCTTGCCGACGCCGAGCGCGCAGCCCTGCAGGCCGGCGCAACGCGTGAGCAGGCGATCACGGCTGCGCGCGATGCGTTCTACACGGGCGCTTTCGCCCGCCGACTGTCGGCGGCGGTGCGCGCCGCCGGCGGCCTGCTCACCGAGGCCGACCTCGCGGCGTACCACGGCAAGGTGGAGGCGCCGGTCACGACCACCTACCGGGGCTACACCGTGCACAAGGCCGGCCCGTGGAACCAGGGCCCCGTGCTGCTCCAGACGCTCGACCTGCTCGAAGGCTTCGACCTGAAGGCCATGGGCCACCTCAGCGCCGACAGCATCCACGTGATCACCGAAGCCATGAAGCTCGCCTACGCGGATCGCGACAGGTACTACGGCGACCCGGACTTCGTCACGATACCCATGGCCGGGCTGTTGTCGAAGGCCTATGCCACCGAACGGCGCGCGTTGATCGACGTCCGGCGCGCGAGCCTGGAACAGCGGCCAGGTGACCCGCCGGCAGCGGGCGGTCGCCCCGCCGAGACCGGACGGTCCGAACGCGCGCCGGCTCGTGCCCCCGTCGTCGGGCGCGTCGGCGAGTCAGGCGACACGACGGCCATCGAGGTGGTGGACAAGGACGGCAACCTCTTCTCGGCGACGCCCTCGTCTGGCTGGATGCTCGGCGGGGCCTTCATCGCGGGAGACACCGGCGTGCCCATGAGCAACCGCATGCAGGCGTTCAGGCTCGATCCCGACAGCCCCAACGTCGTCGCCGGCGGCAAGCGTCCACGCACGACGCTGACGCCGACGATCGTCACGCGAGGCGATGCGCCGTTCCTCGCGATCGGCACCCCGGGCGGCGACAGCCAGGACCAGCAGATCCTCCAGATCCTGCTCAACGTCATCGACTTCGGTCTGCCGCTGCAGGCCGCCGTGGACTCGCCGCGCTTCAACACGCTCTCGATCGAAAGCTCGTTCGGCGATCACCGGATCGAACCCGGCGTGCTGGAGATCGAGCGGAGCGTGCCCGAGAGCGTGCGCCGCGAGCTCGAGAGGCGCGGGCACGTGCTGCGGCTGCATCCCGTTGCCGCATACCCGACGGGCGTCGTCGCCGCAGGCGTGGATCCGGCGACAGGCCGGCTGCGCGGCGCCGCCGACGTGCGGCGGGAGCGCGCCGTCGTCGCGTGGTAGTTCACCCGATCGGCCCCTCCTGCCGATAGGCGATCATGCGCTGGTCCGCCCGACTCCTCCTTGCCCTCGCGGTGCTCGGCGCGTCGGTGCCCGGCGCCATCGCCCAGCCGACCGGTCCGCTGCCCCAACCGCTGCCGCTGTTTCCCGCCGACAACTGGTGGAACGTGGACGTCAGCCAGGCGCCGGTGGACCCCGCGAGCGCCGCCTTCATCGCGTGGGTGGCGAACGGGCGCGACCTGCGGCTGCGACAGGACTGGGGTGCGTCCGCGGGTGATCCGTCGGACCCGACCGCGGCGTGGGGCATGCCGTACGTCAGCGTGCCCGGGACGCAGCCGCGCGTGCCCGTGACCTGGGTGGCGTATGGCGACGAGAGCGACGACGGCGCACCGGGACGCCCGCCTGGCTATCCCATCCCCGTCGAGGCCCGGACCGTGCCCGGCTACGTCGAGGGTGGCCAGCCGGCGAACATCGACCCCGGCGGCGATCGGCACCTGATCCTCGTCGACCGCGACAACCGCCTGCTCTACGAACTGTATCGGGCACACTGGAACAGCGGCGCGCAGCGCTGGGAAGCGGAGTCTGGTGCGGTGTTCGACATGACCCGCAACGACCGGCGTCCCGATGGCTGGACGAGTGCCGACGCGGCCGGACTCGCCATCATGCCCGGCCTCGTGCGCTACGACGAGATGTTCGGCACCGAGCCGATTCGCCACGCGCTCCGCATGACGGTACGCGCGACAAACGGGTATGTGTTCCCGGCATCGCACCGCGCCGGACGCACCGTCGGCGCACTCCCGATGGGCGCAAGGCTCCGTCTCAAGGCCGGCGTGGACATCTCGATGCACCCGCCACACGTGCAACGCCTGCTGCAGGCGATGAAGACGTACGGCCTCATCGTTGCCGACAACGGCTCGGACATGTACGTCACGGGCACGAACGACTCGCGCTGGACGCCGCACATGAGCGGCATCGCCAGCGCGATCCGCACGATACGCGTGACCGACTTCGAAGTCGTCACCCTCGGATGGCAGCCGCCACCGATGCCAGTGGACGCCGACAACGACGGCCTGCGCGACGACTGGGAGCGTGAGTTCGGGCTCGACCCCACGCGCGCGGATGGCGACGATGGGCCAACCGGCGATCCGGATGGCGACGGCATCCCGAACGCGGCCGAACAGGATGCCGGCACCCATCCGCGCGGCCGCTTCATGCGACTGCTCGCCGAAGGCATACGCGGCAACACCTTCAACACGCGCATCGCCCTTGCCAACCCGACGACCGTGAGCGCCGCCGTGCAGCTCCGCTTCGAGCGCGACGACAAGGTCGTGGTGCGAACGACGCGGCAGGTGCCGGCCTTGCAGCGCGCCACCGTGGACACGTCGGCGATCGCCGACCTCGACGGCCACGCGTTTGCGACCGTGGTCGAGTCCAATCAACTCGTGGCGGTCGATCGCCTCGTGCAGTGGGGCGATGGGCGCGGCAGCCATGCCGAGCACGGCCTGCCCGGCGCCTCGACGGAGTGGTACTTCGCCGAAGGCGCCACCTACACGGGGTTCGACCTGTTCTACCTGCTCCAGAATCCGGGCGATACCACGGCCCGCGTGACGCTGACCTACCTGCGCGAGCCGCCGCTGCCGCCGCTCGTCCGCGAGCACGTGGTGCCCCCCCACTCGCGGCACACCGTGTGGGTCAACGAGGATGAGGCCGGGCCCGACACGCCTGCGACAGGCGCGGCATCGTCGGCGGTGATCGTGTCGGACGTGCCGATCGTCGCCGAGCGCGCGATGTACAGATCGGTGCCGGGCTGGTTCGAGGCCGGCCACGCGAGCGCGGGTGCGACGATGCCGCGAACCACGTGGTTCTTTGCCGAGGGCCACACAGGGCCGATGTTCGAGCAGTACCTGCTCGTCGGCAATCCGTCGGACGCGCCGGTGCCCATCCGGGTCACCTACCTGCTGCCGGATGGACCGACACCGCCCGTGCGGCACACCGTGGCCGCGCGCAGCCGGGTACCGTGCTCGTCAACGACGAGACGCCGGCGCCCGGCATCTCGCTCGCATCGACGGCCGTGTCGATGGTTGTCGAGGCGGATGCGCCCGTCGTGGCCGAACGAGCGATGTGGTGGCCGGGGTCGGCGGCGACGTGGCGCGAGGCGCACGCGAGCTTCGGTGCCGAGAGCGCCTGCACGCGCTGGGCCGTGGCCGAGGGCGAATGGACAAGCGGCGTCGAGACCTACGTGCTCGTCGCGAACACGGGCAGCGTGAACACGACCATCCGGGCGACGCTGCTGCGCGAGGGCGGTCCGCCGCTCGTGGCCGACGTGGCCGTCACGGCCGGTGCACGGCAGAACGTCGACATCGCCAGCTTGTTCCCGTCCGCGATTGGCTCACGGTTCGGCATGCTCGTCGAGCCGGCACCCGGGGCGTCGCCTGCTCCGCTCGTCGTGGAGTGGGCGATCTATGCCGACAGCGGCGGTGTGCGCTGGGGTGCGGGCGCCTCCGCGCTCGGCACCTGCCTTGCGCCATAGGTAAGGCTCGGCCTTCGTCGTTCGCCCGTCGGCCTTCGTCGTTTGGCCGTCTGCCTTCGTCGTTCGCCCGTCGGCCTTCGAGAACCCTCGTCGCCCACGACGGACGCGACGCATAATCGGGTGTGAGCGCGATGATGCTCGTCAGTACACCCGATGGACTGGCGTGCCCACCCGGTGGGTTCCATGTGGACCCCGCGGGAGCCGTCGATCTCGCGGTCGTCACGCATGCGCACGCCGACCACGCGCGCCCCGGCTCACGACGCTACGTCTGCGCGGCGCCAGGCGTCGCCGTCCTGCGCAGGCGCCTGGGCCCTGATGCGGTGATCGAGCCGTGGGCGTATGGTGAGCGGCGCACGCTCGGGCGCGTCGACGTGTCGCTGCATCCGGCCGGCCACGTGATCGGTTCGTCGCAGGTGCGTGTGGCGTCAGGCGGCGAGGTGTGGGTCGTCTCGGGCGACTACAAGCGCGACGCCGATCCGACCTGCGACGCCTTCGAGATCGTCCCCTGCGACACGTTCGTCACCGAGGCGACGTTCGCGCTGCCCATCTACCGCTGGCCGCCCGTCGGCGACGTCCTCGACGAGATGCGGGACTGGATTGCCGGCAACCGCGCGAGCGGACGGCCGTCGATCCTGTTCGCCTACAGCCTCGGCAAGGCGCAGCGCCTGCTTGCGTCGATTGCCGACGCGATCGACGAGCCGCCACTGGCGCACGGCGCGGTGGTAGCCATGACCGAGGCATGCCGCGAGGGCGGCGTCGCGCTGCCGCCTGTCGATCCGGTGCTCGACGCGACGCGCGGCGCTGCCACACGCGGGCGCGTCGTGCTCGCCCCGCCGTCGGCCATCAACACGCCGTGGCTGAAGCGGTTCCCCGACGCCGCAACGGCCATGGTGTCGGGCTGGATGCGCGTGCGCGGGGCCCGGCGCTGGAAGGGCGTCGATCGCGGCTTCGTGATCTCGGACCACGCCGACTGGCCGGCGCTGCTCGACACGATCGACGCCACCGGCTGCCGCCGCGTGCTGGCCACGCACGGGTATGCGGAAGTCCTGGCCCGCACCTGTGCCGCGCGCGGGCTCGCGGCCGGACTGCTCGACGCCGGCGTCAGCGGTGAGGAGGCGTAAGCGACATGCAACGCTTCTCGCGACTCTACGCCGCGCTTGACCGGACGACGTCCACGAACGCCAAGGTCTCGGCCATGGAGGCGTACTTCCGCGAGGCGCCGCCCGAGGATGCCGCGTGGGCGGTGTACTTCCTCGCAGGACGCCGCCTGCTGCGCCTGCTCCCGAGCAGGCTGCTGCGCGAGTGGACGATCGAGGCCGCCGGCATCGATCCGTGGCTGCTCGAGGAGTCGTACGCCGCCGTGGGCGACGTGGCCGAGACGATCGCGCTGCTCCTCGATGCCGTCCCGCCCGAGGGCGACGACCGCGCGGTGCCGCTGCACGCGTGGATCGAGGATCGCCTCGAAGGCCTGCGCGACAAGCCGCCCGATGCGCAGCGTCAGGACGTGCTGCACTGGTGGCGCAGCCTGCCGTCCTTCGAGCGGTTCCTCCTGAACAAGCTGCTGACGGGCGAGATGCGCGTCGGCGTCTCGCAGACGCTCGTCGTGCGCGCCCTCGCCAGCGTCGCCGGAGTCGGCACCGACGTCATGGCCCACCGGCTGATGGGCCAGTGGAGCCCGTCGGCGGCCGCGTTCACGGCGCTCATGGCTCCCGACGCGGCGCGAGACGACGACTCGCGGCCGTATCCGTTCTGTCTCGCGTACCCGTTGGAGCAGCCGGTCGAGGCGATCGGCCCGCGCAGCGACTGGCAGGTCGAGTGGAAGTGGGACGGCATCCGCGCGCAGCTGATCCGGCGGGCTGGCACGACGTTCCTGTGGTCGCGCGGCGAGGAGGTGATCACGGAACGGTTCCCGGAGATCGTCGCCGCGGCCGCCACGCTTCCCGACGGCACCGTGCTCGACGGCGAGGTGCTGGCATGGCGCGACGATGCGCCCCTTGCGTTTGCGTCGCTGCAACTGCGCATCGGCCGGCGGAACCTCACGCGCCAGGCCCTTGCTGCGGCGCCAGCCGCATTCATGGCGTACGACCTGATCGAGCACGAGAGCACGGACACGCGCCAGGTGCCACTGTCGGAGCGTCGCGGCAGACTCGAGACGCTCGTCGCCACGCACGCACCGG
This sequence comes from uncultured Luteitalea sp., assembly GCA_934541105.1. Taxonomy (GTDB): domain Bacteria; phylum Acidobacteriota; class Vicinamibacteria; order Vicinamibacterales; family Vicinamibacteraceae; genus Luteitalea. The sequence continues at coordinate 111,938 of CAKTDA010000006.1, forward strand.
GCCTGCGCCTCTCCCCGCTCGTCGCCGAGCCGACGTGGGAGGCCCTGGCCGCGTTGCGCGAGGAATCACGAGCCCGCGGCGTCGAGGGCTACTTGCTCAAGCGCCTCGACTCGCCGTACGGCACCGGGCGGCGCAAGGGCGACTGGTGGAAGTGGAAGGTGGACCCGTTCTCGGTCGATGCCGTCCTCGTGTACGCGCAGCCGGGGAATGGCCGCCGCGCCACCCTCTACACCGACTACACGTTCGCCCTCTGGAAGGACGGCGAGCTGGTGCCCGTCGCCAAGGCGTACTCGGGGCTGTCGAACGAGGAGATCGAGCAGGTCGACGCGTGGGTGCGCGCCAACACCATCGAGAAGTTCGGTCCCGTCAGGCGCGTCGTGCCCGCGCACGTGTTCGAGATTGCCTTCGAGCACGTGCAGCGATCGACGCGGCACAAGAGCGGCGTCGCCGTACGCTTCCCGCGCATCGCGCGGTGGCGGCAGGACAAGCGCGCCGAGGACGCCGATGCGATCGACGCCCTCGAGGCGCTCATCAGGTGACCGGAATCCCCTACTGCTTGATCAGCTCGAGCTCCAGGGTCACCTTCACCTCGTCGCCGACGACGACGCCGCCGCCGTCCATGGCGCGGCTCCAGCTGACGCCGTAGTCCTTGCGGTTGAGCGTCGTGGTCGCCGTCGCGCCGATGCGCTGGCTGTTCTGCACCGTCACCGGATCGGTCGGTCCCTCGACGTCGAGCGCGACCTCCTTCGTCGTGCCGCGCATCGTGAGGTCGCCAATCAGGCGGAACCTGCCCTTGCCCTGCGGCTCGGCGCGCTTGCTCTTGAAGGTGATCGTCGGGTGACCGGCCGCATCGAAGAAGTCCGGGCTCTTCAGGTGCGCGTCGCGCTTCTCGTTGTTGGTCGTGATCGTCGTCGTGTCGATGGTGGCCTCGGCCGAGACCCCGCCGATGTTCGTGCCGTCGTACACGATCGTGCCTTCGAGCTTGCCGAACGACCCCTTCACGTTGCTGACCATCATGTGGCGCACCGCGAACGCCGCGGTGGAGTGGGCCGGGTCGATCTTCCAGGTCTGGGCAGCGGCCGGGGTGGCGAGCAGGGCGACCGTGGCGCAGGCAATGGCAAGGCGAGCGAGCATCAGGAAACTCCCGGGGGATTGCTGCCCCCACAGAAAGGGTGATCAGGTTCGAACGGCGGCACTCTGCCGTGCGTGATATCCGGTAAAGACGCCGGGGCGTCGCCGGGCATTACGAATCGCCGCAGCGGCCACTCGACTATGACAGGGTTCCCCAGTCGGTCCGGTCCTCGAGCACGCGCATGCACGACTCGAAGCCTGCCCGATCGGCTTCCGAGAAGCGCCTGACGCGCGGGCTGTCGAGATCGAGGACGCCGATGACCCGGCCCAGGTGGCGGATGGGCACGACCAGTTCGGACCTCGACGCGCTGTCGCAGGCGATGTGGCCGGGAAATGCGGCAACGTCCTCGACGAGGACGGACGCGTCCCGGGCGACCGCGGTGCCGCACACCCCACGGCCGACGGCGATGCGCACACAGGCGGGCTTCCCCTGGAACGGTCCGAGCACGAGCTCGTCGTCGCTCCGACGCAGGTAGAATCCCGCCCAGTTCAAGTCAGGCGTGGTGTGCCAGATCAATGCCGCGGCGTTCGCGAGGTTGGCGATGGCGTCGCGTTCGTCGCCGATCAGCGCCTCGATCTGCGCGCGCAGGTCCTCGTGGAACCGCGTGCCCTGCGCGTCGAGGGTGGGGACGTGGAACATTCCACGAGCATAGCGAAGCCGGCCGGGCGCGTCGATGCGGCCGGCGTCGGCCCCCTGGCGTGGTCCACCTGTCAGTTGCCGGGGACGCGCGTCGTTTCGCCGATGACCGGCGAACCCCGCCGGCCCCTCACCGTATGAGTGTCCCGTGAACGATCTCCGCACCGACCTCGCCTCGCTCAAGCTCGACCGTGACGACCGTCGCGGGGCATCGGGCCGCTCGTGGCGCTTGATTGCCATCCTGCTCCTTGCCATCGCCATCGGTGCCGGTGCGTGGTACTGGCAGCGCCCGTCGGCCGTGAAGGTCAAGACCACTGTCGTCGTGACGCGCACGAGCGGTGCAGGCGCGGGAGACGAGGCCGTGCTCAATGCGTCCGGATACGTCACCGCGCGGCGGCGGGCCACGGTGTCGTCGCGCATCACGGGCAAGGTCGTCGACATCGACGTCGAGGAGGGCATGTCGGTGGCGAAGGGCCAGATCCTCGCGCGGCTCGACGACTCGACGGCGCGGGCGATGCTGCAGCTCGCCGAGGCGCAGCTCGGGGCGGCCCGCGCGCAGTTGCTCGAGACCGAGGTCCGCATCCGAGAGGCCGAACTCGCGTTCGGGCGCCAGCAGCGCCTCGCGAAGGAGGGCGTCGTCGCGGCCGCGGATCTCGACACGGCCACCGCGCAGCTCGACGCGCTCCGCGCCAGGCTCCAGGCGTCGCGCCAGGACGTCGCGGTCGCCGAGCGGCAGGTGGTGCTGCGCCGCACCGACCTCGAGGACACGATCATCCGGGCGCCGTTCAGCGGCCGTGCGGTCTCGAAGGACGCCCAGCCGGGCGAGATGATCTCGCCGGTCTCGGCCGGCGGCGGGTTCACGCGCACGGGCATCTGCACGATCGTCGACATGACGTCGCTCGAGATCGAGGTCGACGTCAACGAGAGCTACATCACGCGCGTGTCGGACGGCCAGCCGGTGCGTGCGGTGCTCGACGCCTATCCCGACTTGTCGATTCCGGCACACGTGATCACGACGGTGCCGACTGCCGACCGGCAGAAGGCCACCGTGCTCGTGCGCATCGGGTTCGACGACCTCGACCCGCGCGTGCTGCCCGAGATGGGGGTCAAGGTCACATTCCTGAAGCCGGACGTCGCCGCGGAAGGGCCCGCGGAACCGGCGACGCTCTGGGTGCCGTCGGCCGCGGTGCGTCGCGACGAGAGCCAGCCGTACGTCTACATGGCCGCTGCCGGCCGCGCCACGCGGCGCGCCGTGCAGGTGGGCCGCACCCGTGGCACCGACGTCGAGATCCAGTCCGGGCTCTCGGCCGGTGATCGCGTCATCGTCGGTGCACCGGACGGCCTTGCCGACGGGAGCGCCATCGAGGAGGAAGGCCGCTGATGAACGCTTCCCTGTCCACGTCGCCACTTGTGACCGTCCGCCAGATCCACAAGACCTACCGCCGCGGCAACGAACGTATCGAGGTCCTGCAGGGCGTGGATCTCGAGATCGCGGCGGGCGAGTTCCTTGCGCTCATGGGGCCGTCGGGGTCTGGCAAGACCACGCTGCTCAACCTGCTCGGCGGGCTCGATCGGCCGACGAGCGGCAGCATCGACGTCGGCGGCGAGCACATCGACACGCTCTCGGGCGGCGCGCTCGCGCGCTGGCGGTCACAGCACGTCGGCTTCGTCTTCCAGTTGTACAACCTGCTGCCGGTGCTGACGGCGCAGCGCAACGTCGAACTGCCGCTGCTCTTGACGCGCCTCTCGGCGAGCGAGCGCAAGCGGCGCGCGGGCGTCGCGTTGTCGGTGGTGGGCCTTGCCGATCGTGCGGGCCATTATCCGCGGCAGTTGTCGGGCGGCCAGGAGCAGCGCGTCGGCATCGCGCGCGCCATCGTCACCGACCCGACGCTGCTGCTGTGCGACGAGCCGACCGGCGATCTCGATCGCAAGTCGGGCGACGAGATCCTCGAGCTGCTGAGGGTGTTGAACCGCGATCACGGCAAGACGATCGTCATGGTCACGCACGACCCGCACGCGGCGGCGTGTGCCTCCCGGCTCGTCCACCTCGAGAAGGGCCAGCTCGTGGCGGAGGTGACGACATGAAGTACCTGCCGCTCGTGTGGCGGAGCCTGATGCGGCGCAAGCTGCGCACGCTGTTCACGGCGCTGTCGATCTTCGTCGCGTTCGTGCTGTTCGGCGCGCTGATGGCGCTCCGCGTGGCGTTCGGGATGGGCGTCGAGCTTGCCGGCCAGGATCGCCTCGTGATGATCCAGAAGGTGTCGTTCATCCAGCCGCTGCCCGTGAGCTACAAGGGCCGCATCACGGCGACCGATGGCGTCGCCGCCGCCACGCATTCGAGCTGGTTCGGCGGCATCTACCAGGACCCGAAGAACTTCTTCGCGCAGTTCGCGGTCGAGCCGGAACCGTGGCTCCGGATGTATCCGGAGTACGTGCTGCCCGAGGAGCAGAAGCAGGCGTGGTTCGCCAACAGGACCGGCGCGATCATCGGGCGTTCGCTTGCCGACCGCTTCGGCTGGAAGGTCGGGGATCGCGTGCCGCTGCAGGGCACGATCTGGCGCACGAGCGACGACTCGCCGTGGACGTTCACGATCGACGGCATCTACGACGCCGGCACGCAGGGCACCGACACGTCGCAGTTCCTCTTCCACTACGACTACCTGAACGAGACGCGGACGTTCGGCAAGGACATGACCGGGTGGTACGTGATCCGCGTCGCGGATCCGCAACAGTCGGAGGACGTCGCGGCACGGCTCGATGCGCTCTTTGCCAACTCACCGGCCGAGACGAAGACCTCCACCGAGAAGGCGTTCGTGCAGGCGTTCGCGAAGCAGATCGGCGACATCGGCTCGATCCTGATGGCCATCCTCGCGGCGGTGCTGTTCACGATGCTGCTCGTCGCGGCAAACACGATGGCGCAGGCGGTGCGTGAACGCACGAACGAGCTCGCCGTGATGAAGACGCTCGGGTTCACCGACGGCCACCTGCTCGGACTCGTGCTGCTCGAGTCGGTGACTCTCGCGGTGATTGGCGGCGGCCTCGGCCTGCTCATGGCGTGGCTCATCACGCAGGGCGGCGACCCGACGGGCGGCATGTTGCCGGCATTCTTCCTGCCTACGCGCGACGTCGTGGTCGGCGTGGGCCTGATCCTGCTGCTCGGCATGGCGGCAGGGCTGTTGCCGGCGTGGCAGGCGAGCCGGCTGCGAATCGTCGATGCGCTCAGGCGCCAGGGGTGACCGTCATGCAGGCGCTGTCGCAGATCCTCGCCATCACCCTCGTCAACATCCGCAGCATCCCGCAGCGGCTGGGCTCGTCACTCGTCGCCGTCATCGGCATCGCGGGGGTCGTGGTCGTCTTCGTGGCGGTGCTGTCGATTGCGCAGGGTTTCCGCGCCGCGATGACGACCGCCGGCGATCCGCGGACGGCCATCATCATGCGCGCCGGCACCGACTCCGAGCTCTCGAGCATCCTCATGCGCGAGGACACGCAGATCATCAAGGACGCACCCGGCGTCGCACGCACGGCGGCCGGGCCGAGCGCGTCCGCGGAGCTCTTCGTCATCGTCAATCATCCGAAGGTGTCGACGGAGAGCGACGCCAACGTCCCCCTGCGCGGCGTCGAGCCGGCGGCGTTCGACGTGCGGCCGAAGCTCAGCCTCGTCGAGGGACGCCGCTTCGAGCCGGGCCGCAACGAGATCATCGTCGGCCGTGCCGCGGCGGGCCAGTTCACGGGGCTGTCGGTCGGCAGCGACGTGCGCTGGGGCGAGAACGTGTGGCGTGTCGTCGGCATCTTCGAGGCCGATGGGTCGATCGCCGAGTCGGAGATCTGGTGCGACGCCCGGGTGCTGCAGGGCGCGTACAGGCGCGGCGACTCGTTCCAGTCCGTCTACGTGCAGCTCGAGAGCGAGGATGCGCTCGACACGTTTCGAGGCGCGCTCACGAGCGACCCGCGCCTCAACGTGATGGTCGAACGCGAGACGGACTACCTCGCCGACCAGTCCACGGTGCTCCAGACGATCATCCGCACCATCGGCTTCGTGATCGCCGGATTGATGGGCATCGGCGCGGTGTTCGGCGCCGTGAACACGATGTACAACGCCGTGGCGAGCCGCACGCGCGAGATCGCGACGCTGCGCGCCCTCGGCTTCGGCGCGATATCGATCGTCTCGTCGGTGCTTGCCGAGTCCACGGTGCTCGCGCTCATGGGCGGCGCGCTCGGCGGCGCGCTCGCCTGGATCGTGTTCGACGGCTTCCAGACGTCCACCATGAACTTCCAGTCGTTCAGCCAGGTGGCGTTCGCGTTCCGCGTCACGCCGGCGCTGCTCGTGCAGGGGATGCTCTGCGCGCTCGTGATGGGCCTGCTCGGCGGCATCCTGCCCGCCATCCGTGCCGCACGGTTGCCGATCGTGAATGCGCTGCGGGAGTTGTGACAGCCTTCGTCATCTGGCCGTCGGCCGTCGACCATCGCGGGGACAGCTCCACGCCTGCCTGACTTGTCCGGCAGCCAGCAGTCAGTGCGGGTCACGCTCCAGAAGGCCGGCGTCGAGCGCGTCCTGTGGACGACCTGTCGCGCGCTTGTTGCGAATGAGGTCAGCGCGCCCGATGACCGTGACCGATGCGCTGCTCCAATCAATCGACAGCCGGTTCGGCCATGCGTCGGAGAAGCTGACGCCATCGATTGCCGTCAGGATGTCAATCCGGTTGGGAGGCACTCCAATCTGGAAGACGATGCCGGGGCGTGCGAGATCCTCGGCAGACACCTGAGAAAGCGGCGCACCGAAGGCCGCGAGTGCCGCGAGCGTTCGCTCGGCGTTCTCTGGCGTGGGCTCGACCCACACGTCCAGGTCCTTGGTGAAGCGCGGCGCCTGATGTACAGCAAGCGCGTAGCCGCCGACCAGCAGGTACCTAACCCCAGCGGCGTTCAACGCTGACAACAGATCGCTGAAGTCGGGATTGATCACGGTGTCCCTGGAGAGCCAGGTAGTCGAGCGCCATTGCCCACACGGCATCCATTCGGGCCGATGGCGTCATCGCCGCCCAGAACGCCCGATCGAACTCGCCGTCGTCCTCGTGCAGGCCGATGAGGCGGGCTGTTCCGGCCTGCCGACGCGCCACGGCATCCATCCGGTGATTGTACGCAGAAGGTGAACGCAGTGCCGGTGGGGGCGGCCGAGCGCCCGCACTGCGGGTGGGCGAGCGCCCCTCACCACCGGTGTTACGCGCCCCGCCTGCATCGATCTCGAGACCGACAGGCGGCTCCGGGACGCGGCGCCCGAGCCTCAGCGCGTCGGTCGGTCAGGATGCCGGATGTCGATGGGCACCAGCCCCGATGCCTCGGCAACGGCGAGTTGGCGGTCGTCGGCCGAGACGAAGGTCGTAGAACCCCGCGCCGTACGCCGCTGCGACGTGCAGAAGGTCGAGGCTCCGCGTCAGCAGCGTGGCCGTGTGATCCTGCGACAGCGCGCACGCCGCCCCGAACACCTCCTGCAGATCCAGGGCGATCTCGAGCAGCCGGCGCGACGCGATGTCCTCACGAAGCTGCGCATGAACGGCACGGCCCTGATGCCGGGTCATTACGTTCCGTCCAACGAGCAGCTCGAAAGCATTCGACACTTCGAGGCGGTGCAGCGCCGTGAAGGGCACCTGCCCGACGGCTCGCACGACGGCTCGAGCGGCAGCCGAGAAGGGCTCGGGGACGTAGAGCGGGACGATGGCGCTGGAGTCGACGTACGTCGTCATCGCTGCCCGCGGCTGTCGATGACGGTAGCCGAACCCTCACTCGAGAGGAGCCGGTCGCCGAACACCTGACGCGTCCTCGCTTCCAGATCCGGCCAGGGCCGTGGCCGATCCGCAGGTGTCGCGGGTGCCAGCGTCGCAACGAGACGCTCGATGGGTGCGCTGAACACGAAGAAGGGCGGCGGAGAGCACGTGCTCCCGCGCCGCCCTTTCGACGTCACTGCTGACTTTCGACGTTCGACTTCTGACGTTCGATCAGAAGAAGTACTTCAGGACGAACTGGATCTCGCGGGCCGGGTTGACCACGCTCGTGATCGTGCCGAAGTTCTGGCTCTGGATGTTGCGATCCGGAGGCCCGAAGTTCGGGTGGTTGAAGAGGTTGTACGCCTCACCTCGGATCAGGATGTACTGGCGGCCGAACGTCGCGATCCGCTTGCTGAGCGAGAAGTCCACGTTCCAGTAACCCGGGGCCGTCGCCACGCCCACGCCTGCATTGCCGAACTGCCCAAGGGGAGCCGAGCGGAACGCATCGCGGTTCAGCCAGTTGGTGATGGACTGGTTGGACGGGACGGGGTCGCCGATCAGGTCGGGCCACTGCGTGGACCGCGTGATCTGGAGCGACGGGTTCGAGGAGTCCTGCACGGTGATCGGGTAGCCCGTGTGCGCGGTGAACGCGAAGCTGACGTCCCATCCGCCGACGATCGTGTCGAGCGCGCGGTTCATGCCCGAGCCGAACTGGCGGTCGATGCCAATCGGGATCGCGTAGCTGCCGGCCATCGAGAAGATGTGGCGTGCGTCGAAGAATGCCCGCCCGTAGTTCATGTCGATGTCCCGGCTGTTGACCGGATATGCCCCCTCGGAGGCCACGCCACCGGTGCCGTAGTACCCGAGGTTGTTCGAGTTCGCCTTGCTCAGCGTGTAGTTGGCCACGAAGTCGAGGCCCTTCCACAGGCGCTGCTTGAACGTCGCCTGGAGTGCGTTGTAGTCAGAGCGTGCCGCGGGCGACGTCGTGGCGATGTTGGTGACGAGCGGGTTGTACTGGTACAGCGGACGACGCTGCTGGAGCGGGGCCCACGTGCTGGGGTCACCCTGGCCTGGCAGCGGCTGGTTGCCCTCGATCGGCGCCACCAGGTACTTGGACCTGTTGCCGACGTACCCGACGTTGATCGACGAGCGCGATCCGAGCAGGTACTCGACGAACACGTTGTACTGCTGGGTGAACTGCGGGCGCAGGTTCGGATCCCACACGCGCAGCTGGCCCGAGATGCCGTCGAGCGCCTGCAGGCCCTCGAACCCGGTCGCGATCGTGCCGGAGTTGGTCGGGTTCGCGGCCGAGTACGCCCAGTCGGTCTGCGACTCGAAGAAGAATGGCGGGTTGAGCGGCAGGCGGAGGTTGGCGCCGGTGCCCTCCTGGTACTGCGTGATGCCGTAGCCGCCGCGGAACACCCACTTGTCGCCCTTGCGGTAGGCGAACCCGAGGCGCGGCTCCCAGCCGTCGTAGTACGGCTCATAGAGAGCACGGCTGTTGCCGTCGCGGCCGGCGAACTGCTGCGAGAGGTCCGTGAGGGAGAAGTTCGACTGGCGGTCGTCCTTCTCGACGAACGGCGTGGTGTTGCCCCAGCGCAGCGCGAGGTTGAGCGTCAGGTTGTCTGTCGCCTTGAAGTCGTCGCCCGCGTAGAAGGCGAACCGGTCCTGGTAGTGGGTCCACGGCTCCGAGAGCGACCCGCGCCCCTTGCTCGACACGAAGTCCAGCAGGAAGTCGGCAACCGCGGCACGCGTGTACGAACCGCCGTAGCCGATGTACCCGAGCACACCGTTGTTGCCGGCGTAGTAGCGCTCGGCGATGTAATGGTTCCACGAGCCGCCGAACTTGAGCGTGTGACGGCCCTTCAGCCACGTCAGTCGCTCGTTCAGCTGGAAGATGCCGTTGTTCATGTTGCTGGCGCCGCCCGTGGTGCCGATGTTGTCCACGCTGTTGCCGATGCGCACCTGGGTGAGACCGGCGATGGGCTGCGCTCCGCCGATGCCCAGCTGGTTGTTGAGCATGCCGAGGCCGCGCAGGTCCAGTGGCGTGCTGTTGAACTGGTTGGCGTTGTAGCCGACGAGCACGTCGTTGACGATGTTGGAGCCGAAGATGCGGTTCCAGTTCGCGCCGACGCTCCAGAAGGGGTTGTCGCCGAGACTGCCGTAGAACAGCGGCATGGCCGTCGACTCGGTGCGAGACTCGTTGGCCTGCCACGAGTAGCGGACGTAGACCTTGTCGCTTGCCGAGGCGTTCCAGTCCATCTTGATGTCGAACTGGTTTGTCTCCTCGCTCGACGCGCTCTTGCCGATGTAGTTCTGGCGGAAGTCGGTCATCGGGCGATTCACGTTGGCGCGCGGGTAGAGCGCCTCGTTGGCGAGCAGCGCGCGCGCGAACGGGCTGAAGCGCTCCACGGGAATCTGGTTGTTCGGGAAGTTCTGGCCCGTCACCGGATCGCGCAGCTGAATGCCCGGCAGCAGGCTGCTGAGGTCGCCGTTGCGCCAGGCGTCGGGCATGACCGTGGCGAACGAATCGGCAGGGGGAACCTTGTGCCGGCCTCCCGAGTAGTCGGCAAACCAGAACAGCTTGCCGCGCACGATGGGGCCGCCGAGGGTGCCGCCGAACACCTTGCGCGAGAGCTCCGCCTTCCGGCCACCCGCGCGGTTTGTCGCCCACGGCGTCGCCGCGAACTCGTTGTCGCGCCAGTAGTAGAACGCGTTGCCGCGGATGTCGTTGGTGCCGGACTTGATCACCATGTTGACGCTCGCGCCGGCCACGTTGCCCATCTCGGGCGAGTAGTTGTTGGTCTCGACGCTCACCTGCTCCACCGCGTCGGGACTCGGCTGGTAGGCAATCAGGTTGTCGGTGGGATCGTTCGAGTCGATACCGTCAATCGTGAAGTTGTTTGCCTGCTCACGCTGGCCGTTGACGTACGGACGCGCGCCCTGGCCCTTGAGGGAGTTCATGTTGCCGGGAGACGGCACCGTGACACCCGCCGTGTAGAGCGTCGCCGCCGAGACGTTGCGTCCCTGGAGCGGCAGCTTCTCCACCTGCTCCTGCTGGAACGTCGCGCCCACCACGGCGTTCTCCGTCTGGAGCACCGCGCTCGTGGCCACGACCTCGACGCTCTCCGTCAGGTCGCCCACCTCGAGGCGCGCATCGAGACGGGCGGTCTGCCCGGCGCCCAGGTTCACGGCCGACTGCACCGACTTGAACCCGGAGAGCTCGAACCGCACCGTGTAGTTGCCCACAGGCAGGCCCGTGATCGTGTACGCGCCCCCCTCGTTCGTCACGCCCGTGTACGGCACGCTCGTGGCCGCATTCGTGGCGGTCACCGTGACCCCCGGAACAGCCGCTCCTTGTGCGTCGGACGCGATACCCGTCATGGTGGACAGACCAACCTGCGCCCATGCCGGCGAACTCGCGATGCCCAGCCCGCAGAGTGCGACGAGAAGTCTTCCCGCCGCCCTCCGAATGAAAGCACTCATTACCCCTCCCGTGATGAACAGATGAGGAAGAGTACGGATAACGCCTTCCCGTTTCAAGTGTGACGATACGAATTCATGGGACCCGCGTGCGTTCATCCTCCGATTGACCTACTCTGCCGTCATGAAAGGTACGACTTCAGCCGTCGTCGAGGCACGTGGACACCTGATCGATTCCGGCCTCCTCAACACCATCTTCGATGCGGTCATCGCCCATGAGGGCGCCTTCGAGGTCCAGCGCTTCGAGATTGGTCGGACCAACGACGACGCCTCGGAGCTCGTCCTCCGTGTCTCCGCCGCCACACCCGAGATGCTCGACCGCATCCTCGAGGCGTTGCTGCCCCTCGGCTGCGCACCCGTCCACCAGCGGGATGCGCTCATCCGTGAGGCGGACATGGACGGGGCCGTACCCGAGGACTTCTACTCGACCACGAATCACCGCACCGCCGTCCGCATCGACGGCCGCTGGCTCGACGTCCAGCACCAGCGCATGGATGCCATCGTCGTCGTCAGCGCCGACGGCAGCGAGGCAACGTGCCGCAAGCTCCGCGACGTCAGGATCGGCGACCGCGTCGTCTGCGGCACCGACGGCATCCGCATCGTGCCCGAGTTCCAGGAACGCGACCGCCAGCACTTCGCGTTCATGGCCAACGAGATCTCGTCGGAACGACGCGTCGAGTCCACCGTGGCGCGCATCGCCGCCGTGATGCGCGACGTGCGGGCCCGCGGCGAGCGCATCGTGTTCGTCGCCGGACCTGTCGTCGTCCACACCGGTGGCGCCCCCTACTTCTCGCAGCTGATCCGGACCGGCTGGGTGGACGCCATGCTTGCCGGCAACGCCATCGCCGTCCACGACATCGAGTCGTGCTTCTTCGGCACGTCGCTCGGCGTGGACCTGTCACAGGGCATGCCGGTGCGCGAAGGCCACAAGCACCACATGAAGGCCATCAACCGCGTGAACCGCGCCGGCGGCATCGTGCCGGCCGTCGAGGCGGGCGTGCTGACGAGCGGCGTGATGCACGATCTCGTGACGCATCGCGTGCCGTTCGTGCTCGCGGGCAGCATCCGCGACGACGGTCCGCTCCGCGACACACTGATGGACCTGATCGAGGCGCAGGAACGCTACGCGGCGATGCTCGAAGGCGCGGGGCTGGTGGTGATGCTGTCGTCGATGCTGCACGCCATCGGCGTCGGCAACATGCTGCCGTCGTGGGTGAAGGTCGTGTGCGTGGACATCAACCCCGCCGTCGTGACGAAGCTCTCCGATCGCGGATCGGCGCAGACGGTCGGGGTGGTCACCGACGTCGGGCTGTTCCTCAAGCAGTTGGCGGCGCTGCTGGCTCCGGAACAGGCAGGCGGACCTGCATGACCGTGTCGCCCGGCTGCGAGTGCAGCAGCCGGATCGCACCGTGGTGCCGGCCGACGATGCCGCGGACGATGTCGAGGCCGAGCCCGGTGCCTTCGCCGTGGGTCTTGGTCGTGAAGAACGGCTCGAAGACCTGGCGCTGGATGTCGGGCGGGATGCCGGGTCCGCTGTCGCCGATCTCGACGAGGATCGATCCGTTCTCGCGCCTGACGTGGACGCGCAGCGTGCCCGATCCGCCCATGGCGTCGAGCGCATTGTCGATCAGGTTGGTCCAGACCTGCGTCAGCTCGCCGGCATTGGCGTCCACCTCGGGCAGGCCGTCCTCGTAGGCACGCTCGAGGACCACCCCGGCCCTGATGCGCGGGCTGAACACCTTCAAGGTCCGATCGAGACTCGCGCGCACGTCCACCGCCTGCCTCGGCATCTGGTCGCGATAGGCGTAGTCCTTGATGGCCTTCACGAGGTCGCTGATGCGCGTGGTGGACTCCTCGATCACGCTGACGAGCGTCCGGGCACGCCAGGCCATCGTCAGGCGCACGATGAGCGGCGCGATCTCTGGTGCCGGCACGCCCTCGACGAGCGCGGCGACGTCGCTGGCCGAGAGCCCGGCATCGGCAAGCGCCGTCAGGGCATCGCGCGGCACGTCGTGGCCGGACTCGCGCGACCACTGCCGCAGCGCCCGTTCACGATCCGATCGATCGATGGCGTCCTGCTCGGCGCTGCCGGAGATCGACAGGCGCTCCGCGAGCGGGGCGGCGGCGCCGGCACCGAGCGTCTGCAGTTCGGTGAGCAGCGTGCAGAGCTGCGAGGCCGCGCGCTGCACGGCCGACGCGGGGTTGTTCAACTCGTGCGCCAGTCCGGCCGAGAGCTTGCCGAGCGCGGCGAGCTTCTCGCGATGCGTCTCGTTCACCGCGACCGTGCGGATGCGGTCGTTCATCAGCCACACCAGGCGCTCGCCGAGCGCGGGGAAGCTGCCGAGGAGTTCCGGGAAGTGCGTGCGGTCAAGCGACACGACGCGGCTGCGCTGGCTCGCGCGCACATCGCCCGGCAGCGTCGTCATCCGCGAGAACGGCAGCAGCCCCGTGACGTCGCCGGCATGGACGACAAACGACGGCTCGTCGGCATCGGGCCGCCAGACCTCGAGTTCACCCGCCGTCAGCGCGATCAGGCGGTCGGCGGGCTCGCCGTTCCGGCTGACCGTCGTGCCCACGTCGAAGGTCTCGTCGCGCATGTGCGCGACGAGCCAGTCGCGCGTGGCCTCATCGAGATCGTCGAAGACCTGGATGCGGCGCAAGGCATGGGCAAGCGGTTCGGTGAAAGCATCGGCCATGGCTGTCACCTGCCGGCGAGGTACTGATGGACGAACTGAATCGCCACGGCGCCGTCGCCGACGCTCGACGCCACACGCTTGACCGATCCGCAGCGCACGTCGCCTGCCGCGAAGACACCGGGCACGCAGGTCTCGAGCAGCCATGGATCGCGTTCGAGCGGCCAACCCTCGATGCGTCGGCCGTCGTCCACGCGCGGCAGTTCCGGCCCGGTGAGCACGTAGCCGCGCCGGTCGCACTGCACGGCGTCACCGAGCCAGGCCGTGTCGGGTTCGGCGCCAATCATCACGTAGAGCGACATCGCCTCGATGGTGTGCCTGTCGTCACCCGAGGGGCCCGCGAGCGTCAGCGACCGCAACCGCTCGTCGCCGTCGGCGCCGACGATGCAGGTGTTCGTGAGGACCTCGATGCGATCGTTGGCCTCGATGTGGCGGATCAGGTACTCCGACATCGACGCGGCGAGGCTCGGCCCGCGCACGAGCATCACGACGTTGGTTGCGAACTCCGCGAAGTTCAGTGCGGCCTGCCCGGCTGAATTCGCGCCCCCGACGACGTAGACCGTCTCGCCGCGGCACGTGCGGGCCTCGGCCATCGACGCGCCGTAGTACACGCCGGCGCCCGTGAATCGATGCAGGTCCGGCACGTCGAGCGTGCGCCACTGCACCCCCATCGCCAGGACCACGGTGTCGGCCTGCACCTCGCTGCCGTCCGACAGCGTGAGGATCTTGTAGGTGTTCTCGACCGCGAGTTGCCGCACCGCCTGCGGGCTGACGATCTCGACGTCGAACTTGCGGGCCTGGGCGACGGCCCGGTTCGTGAGGTCGCGCCCCGAGAGTCCAGCCGGAAATCCGAGGTAGTTCTCGATGCGTGCGCTGAGCCCTGCCTGTCCGCCCGGCGCATCCTTCTCGATGAGCAGCGTGCGGAGCCCTTCGGACGCGCCGTACACCGCAGCGGTGAGGCCCGCGGGCCCCGCGCCGACCACCGCGAGGTCGTAGCGTTCGAGCTCGGCGCGCGTCTGGAGGTGCAGGTGCGACGCCATGTCGCCGGGCGATGGCCGCTCGAGCCGCGTGCCGTCGCTCGTGATCACGAACGGCAGCGGGGGCTGCGTGTCGCCGGCCTCTGCGCGCAGGGCCGCGCGGCCTGCCTCGGTCGCCGTGTCGTGGAATTCGTAGGGCGCCCGGTTGCGCGCGAGGAACTCGCGCAGTTCGTACGAGTCGCGCGACCAGCGGTCACCGAAGACGACCGTCCGCTGCCGGGCCACGCGGACGTCGGCCCGCCAGACCGCCAGGAGATCGTCGATCGGCGAGAACAGCTCGGCCGGATCCCACGGCTTCGTGAGGTAGAGGTCGAGCCGCGCGTTGTTGACGCCCTTGATGGCGACGTCGGTGTCGGCGTAGGCCGTGAGCAGCACACGGCGCGTGCCGGGCGAGATCTCGCGGACCTTCGTCAACAGGTCCACGCCGCCCATGCCGGGCATGCGCTCGTCGGAGAGCACGAGCGCCACCGGCTGGCGGCGCTCCTTCAATCGCTCGATGACCTGGAGGGCCGCATCGGCCGATTCGACGGCCATGACCTCGTAGCGCCGATCCTCCGGCGTGTCGTCATCGTCGTACCGGTCGCGCAGGTCGTACGTGATCGCGGCGCGGACGCCCGGGTCGTCGTCTACGGCAAGGAGGACGGGAGTCGACATGCCTCGCGTGGCGGCGACGACGTCGTCACCGGCGGATCAGCGGCCGGCGACGCCCAGGAGGTTCCGGCTCATGTAGTCCGTCATCGTGTAGAGCACGAGGATGCCGAGGAACAGGAACCCGGAGGCAGCGGTCACCTGCACGAGCTTCGGGCTGAACTTCACTTCCATGAAGATCAGCACGACGAGCAGCGCCTTGGCCACGGCAATGGCCAGTGCCAGCGGGAGGTTGAGGATGCCGATGTCGATGCGCGAGACGGCGACGGTGAGCACCGTCAGGACCATCAGGGCGCCGAACACGGCGTAGAGCTGCGACTTGGGCGCGATGTGCGACATGGCTCAGTGAATCAGGTAGAGCAGCGGGAACAGGAAGATCCAGACGATGTCCACGAAGTGCCAGTAGAGGCCGAAGAGCTCGACGGGCGTGTACCACTCGGCGGAGAAGCGGCCCTTCTTCGCCATGAAGATCAGCGGCACGAGGACGAAGCCGCCGAGGATCATGTGGGTGGCGTGCAGGCCGGTCATGCCGAAGTAGAGCGAGAAGTAGATCTCGGCGCCGTTCTTCAGCGCCGCGTCGTGGAACTGGAAGTGTTCGCCCGGCACGAGGTGGTGCGTGAACTTCTGCGAGTACTCCACGACCTTGACGCCGAGGAAGATGGTGCCCAGCACGAGCGTCGAGATCAGGTAGAACACCAGCTGTGACCGTTCGCCTGTCTTGCTCGCCCGCACGGCGAGCGCCATCGTCAGCGAACTGCCGATGAGGACGATGGTGTTGCCGAGCCCCATCCACACGTCGAGCTCGTGGCTCGCCGCGGCAAAGGCGTCGCCGTACATCCAGCGATAGAGGATGTACGCCATGAAGAAGCCGCCGAAGAACAACACTTCGGTGCAGAGGAACGCCCACATGCCGAGCGTGCTGGCGTGCTGCTGCTGCTCGAGCGTGTCGAAATGGTGCTGCAGTGCCGGATGGTGCGCGGCATGAGCCTGCGTGCCGTTTGCCAACTCAGTGCTCCTCGGGGGCGTAGTAGTACGCGGGCTTTGTCACGATCGGCGTGACCGCGAAGTTGGCCGTCGGCGGCGGTGACGTCGTCTCCCACTCGAGGCCGGTTGCGCCCCAGGGATTCGGACCTGCCGGACGGCCGCGGAACGCCGACCACGTCAGGTAGATTCCCGGCAGCACGAAGCCGATCGCGAGGATCGACGCACCGGCCGACGACAGGATGTTGAGCACCTGCCACGACAGTTCCTCGGGCGGGTACGCGTGGTAGCGGCGCGGCATGCCGAGGTAGCCAAGCACGAACTGCGGGAAGAACGTCAGGTTGAAGCCGACGAACACGAGCACCGCGGCCGTCCGCGCCCAGCCCTCCGAGTAGAGCCGGCCGGTGATCTTCGGCCACCAGTAGTGGATGCCGCCGAGGTACGCCGTCACCGAGCCGCCCACCATCACGTAGTGGAAGTGCGCGACGACGAAGTACGTGTCGTGGACGTGGATGTCGAGGCCGATGGCCGCGAGGAACAGCCCCGTCAGGCCGCCGATGGTGAACAGCCCGATGAAGCCGAGCGCGTAGAGCATCGGCGAGTCGAGCAGCACCGACCCGCGATAGAGCGTCGCGGTCCAGTTGAACACCTTGATGGCCGACGGAATCGCAACGAGGAAGCTCAGGATCGAGAACACCATCGCCGCCAGCACCGACTGGCTGGTGGTGAACATGTGGTGGCCCCACACGAGGAAGCCGACGAGCGCGATGCCGAGGCTCGCAATCGCCACCATCTTGTAGCCGAAGACCGGCTTGCGCGAGAACGCGGCGATGAGCTCGCTGACCACGCCCATGCCCGGCAGCACCATGATGTAGACCGCCGGGTGCGAGTAGAACCAGAACAGGTGCTGGTAGAGCACCGGGTCGCCGCCGAGCTCGGGATTGAAGAACCCGAGGCCGAGCCCGCGCTCGAGCACCACCATCAGCAGCGTCACCGCCACGACCGGCGTGCCGAGCAGCATGATCAGGCTCGCCGCATAGTGCGACCAGATGAACAGCGGCATGCGATCCCACGTCATGCCCGGCGCGCGCATCGTGTGGATGGTGACGATGAAGTTCAGGCCCGTGAAGATCGACGAGAACCCGGCGATGAACGCGCCGAGGCCGGCGAGCACCACGTGCGAGTTCGAGGCCGCGGTCGAGTACGGCGTGTAGAACGTCCAGCCCGTGTCCACGCCCCCGAGCGCCAGGGCCGCGATGCCGAACAGGCCGCCGGCCATGTAGAGGTACCAGCTCAGGAGGTTGATCCGAGGAAACGCCAGGTCCTTGGCGCCGATCATGATCGGCACGAGGAAGTTGCCGAGGATGGCCGGAATCGACGGGATCAGGAAGAAGAACACCATCACCACGCCATGCGCGGTGAAGACCTTGTTGTACGTCTCGGCGGTGAGCATGTCACCGGCCGGCGTCGCGAGCTCCAGGCGGATCAGCATCGCGAAGATGCCGCCGATGAGGAAGAACGCGGAGACCGAGTAGAGGTACAGCAGCGCGATGCGCTTGTGGTCCCTGGTGAAGAACCAGGACGCCGCCCCGTGGGTCGCGTTCAGGTAGTGGGTCTCGGGCAGGCTCGCCTGTCCGACTGACGGATCGTGATCGGCAGTTCTGACGTCGTGCATGACCGTGTTCCTAGTGGCTCTCTGCCGCGGGCGCCGTGGCGCCGGTGGTGCCGGCTGCCGGTGCGCTGCCCGGTTCCGCGGCCCCGAGCGACTTGATGTAGGCGATGAGCGAGACGAGCCCGTCCTCGCTGATCTGGCCCTGGTAGGTCGGCATCAGCGGCGCGTAGCCCTGCACCATCTTCGCCTGCGGGTTCAGGATCGACTCGCGCAGGTAGGCGTCGTCGGCAATCACGGAGCTGCCGTTTGCCAGCTGCTGCGCCTTGCCGTAGATGCCGACGAGCGACGGCCCGCGCCCCGTGCCTGCGTCGGTGTGGCAGGTGACGCAGCCGAGCGTGGCGAACTGCTGTTCACCCGTCGCGCTCAGCGTGCCCGCCGGCGCGCCGCCCGCGAGCCACGCCTGGTACTCGCGCGGCTCGAGCGCGACCACCTTGCCAATCATCCCGGAGTGCTGCGTGCCGCAGTACTCCGCGCAGAACAGCTGGTACTCGCCCGGACGCGTCGCCTCGAACCACATCGTCGTGGTCTTGCCGGGCACGGCGTCCATCTTCTGGCGGAACGCCGGGATGTAGTAGCTGTGGATGACGTCCTCGGACGAGATCAGCAGCTTGACCGGCGTGCCCACCGGCACGTGGAGCTGGTTGATCTCGCGGTGGCCCGTCAGGTGCTGCGCCTTCCACATCCAGCGCTTGCCGATGACGTAGACCTCCATCGCGGCGGCCGGCGGCTTGGCCAGCGCGAAGTACACGCTGGTGCCCCACACGAACATCACCATGGCGATGAGCAGCGGGATCGCCGTCCAGATCACCTCGAGCGCCGTGCTCCCGTGGATGTTGGCCCCCACGTCGTCGGCCCGCCGGCGGCGGTACTTCACGGCCAGGACCACCACGAGCGTGGCGACGAGCACCGAGAAGAACAGCGTGACCGCGAGCATGAAGAAGTACAGGTTGTCCACGCGCCCTGCGAGCGTGGAGGCCTGCGTGGGGAAGAGTTCGAAGGTGCCGCCCATATCTCTGACTTACGCCTTGTGTGAAGCGCCCGGCGCCGCGCCCGCCGGGGCGCCGCCGTACAGGCCGCGGCGCTCGCGTCGCCGCAGGACCACCCAACCGGTCACCATCGCGAGCACCATCACGACGCCCGCGGTGCGCACCAGCCTCATTGCCATCAACCCGTACTTCCCGACCGCCGGGTCGTAGTGGTAGCAGTACAGCAGCACGCTGTCGATCGGCGACCCGATCTTGCGGTCCGACGCCTCGACGATGCCGAGGCGCAGGTCGCGCGGCGCGAAGTCGATGCCGAAGAAGTAGCGCGCGATGCGACCGTCGGGCGTCAACACCGTGAGTCCCGCCGCGTGCGCGTACTGATCGGTCTTCTCGTCGTACGTGTAGCTGAAGCCGACCGTCTCGGCCAGCCGATCGATGTCGGCCTTGCGTCCGGTGAGGAAGTGCCAGGCGCCGGCCGTCTGCTCGCGGTCGTAGTGCGCCAGGTGCGTCGCCTTCTTCTGCGCCGCCAGGCCCGGGCCCTCGCCGGGGTCGATGCTCACGACCACGACCTCGAACTGGTTGCCGGCGTCGAACGAGAGCCCCTTGAGGCCCGCCGTCATGCCCGAGAGCACCTGCGTGCACAGCATCGGGCACTCGTAGTACGCCAGCGCCAGCACGACCGGCCGCGCGCCGAAGTAGTCGCCGAGCCGCACGGCCTTGCCGGTCTCGTCCACGAACGACAGATCGGCAGGCACCTGCTCGCCGAGCCGCTGCGCATACGTCACATCCTGGAGCGCCGTCGGCTTCTTGTCGATCGGCGTCCCGGGTTCCGTGCGCACCTGTCCCTGACCGGCTGCGGGCCACACGCCCGCCGTCACGACCACGAGGGTCGCGAGCGCTGCCTGTCGGAGGACGCCACGTGCGTGCATCGTCTTCATCACCTCCACCCGGGCCGGACACGCGGCCGGGCGATGAAAAAGGGCCGGGACTTCCGGCCCTGCCCTAACTCTATCGCGTCAGGGCTGGACGGGCGGGGCCGCCTCGGCGGGCGGCGCCTCCGCATCGACCGGGGCCGCGTCCGCTGGTGCCTCGTCTGCCGGCGCCGTCACCGGCAAGCCGCGCTCGACGAGCAGCTGCTTGGCGCGCTCGATGGGGAGGTGCACCGTGCCGGCCTCCTTGTTCACCCACCCGTACGTCGTGAGCGCCTGCCGCTGGTTCGCCTTCACGCCGGCAAGCCACGCCGGTTCGTTCGTCAGCAGTTCCGGCCCCGCTGCAGCGCGTCCGGCCGTCTCCATCACGTTTGGCGCCTCGGTGATGCCGGGCGTGGTGCCCGCGCGGGCAGCCATGCCGGTGTCCACGGCGCGCTGGGCCGTGACGTCGAGCGCCGTGGCGCGGCGGTCCAGCATGCGGTAGCTCGCGTACATCGCGCCGAGCACCACGACGAGGATGACGACGAAGCCGATGATCAGCCGCCCGATCATGTCGAGCGAGATGTCGGTCGTCTCGTGGTTGATCACCCCCGCCCCGTGGTGGTCGTGGGAACCCTCGTGCTGGTGCGGATCAGTGGCCATCGGCAAGTGCCTCGGGAAGGTACGGGTCGCCCACGGGCAGCAGGGCACGCCCCTTCAGCAGGACGCAGAACACGCCGGTCCATACGCCGAGCAGACCCAGCACGGCTGCCACGTCCATCCAGTGCACGCCGAGGCCCTGCTTGACCCACGGCGCGACGAGCCAGAACACGTCGAGGAACCTCATGAACAGCATGAACGCGGCAATCGCGACCAGGCGCTTCCGGATGCGCTTCATCGACCGGAACAGCAGCAGCAGCCAGGGGAGGACGAAGTGCCCCGCGACGATCGCGAGCGAGACGGCCTGCCAGCCGTCGCCGAACCGCCGCAGGTAGTAGGGGATCTCCTCGGGCAGGTTTGCCGACCAGATGATCAGGAACTGCGAGTACGACAGGTACGCCCACAGCATGATGAAGGCGTAGAGCAGCGTGCCGTAGTCATGAAACCTGTCGTTGGACAGCGCGCGCGCCATGTGGCCGTTGTTGTGGAGCACCGAGGCCACGACCACCGCGAACGCGAGCGCCGTCAGCGCCATGCCCATGAGGAACCACAGGCCGAAGATCGTCGAGAACCAGTGCGGATCGAGCGACATCACCCAGTCGACCGACGCGAAGGTCACCGTGAGGCCCATGATGAGCACGCCGGGGCCCGAGATCTTGTTGAACCGATCGAGCGGGAACGGCTCGGTGTCCTGCTGCGCCGACCAGCGCGCGAGCAGCAGCGCCATGGCCGACCAGATCACGAAGTAGCCGATCGCCCGCAGGATGAAGCCCGACGGGTTCAGGTACGCCACCTTGTGGGCGATGATCGGGTCGCTGGCGACGATGTCGGCGTGCGTCCACTCGTAGATGGTGTGCATGCCGAGCACGATTGGGACGAACAGCAGCGCCATCAGCGGAATCGTGCGCGCGGCGGCCTCGAAGGTGCGGCGCAGGACGAGGCTCCAGCGGCCGCCAGAGAGATGGTGCACCATCAGCAGCGTCAGGCTGCCGAGGGGAATCCCGAGCACGAAGACGTACGCGAGCAGGTACGAGCGATAGAACTGCGCGCTGTCGGTGGCAAACCCGATCGCGAGGCCCACGAGGCCGAGCACGCCGACGGCAAAGCCGGCCTTCTGCAGGGTGTCGATCTGCGGCGGTGCCTGGAAATCCGCCGGGTTGAGCGTGGGCTCAGTCATGCGCGGCCCCTCCTCCATGGGACGCTTCGGGAGTGGCGGCCGCGGGCTGCCCGTCGAGCGCGCCGCGCTCGCCGGCCGGCACGTCGTCCACGGTGGCCGACTGGCTCAACTGCAATGCGCGGATGTAGGCGGCAATCGCCCAGCGATCGGCCGGGGCGACCTGCGCCGCGTAGTCCGGCATCTGGCCGAAGCCGTTCGTGATCACGTCGTAGAAGTAGCCGATGGGCACGCCGTGCAGGCGCGGGTCGTGGAACGACGTCGGGCGCTTGTAGCCGCGCTGGACGATCGTGCCGTTGCCGTCGCCGGTCGCCGAGTGGCACGGCGCGCAGTAGACGTCGAAGCGGTCCTGACCGCGATCGAGCAGCGCCTTGTCCACGGTGATCTGCGCGGGCAGCGCGTGCACGGGTTCGCCGTCCACCTTGCCCGTGTAGAACACGTCGTCGGCGCGCAGGTTGCCGCGCGCGACGGTGCCTTCCGGGATGGGGCGCATGGCACGGCCGTCGGCAAAGAAGTCGCTCGCTTCGAGCGCCTCGTATCGCGGCGTGTCGTGCATGTCCTGGCGGCAGCCGGCGACGAGCGCGGCCGCGAGCAGCACCCCGCCTGCGACGACGAGGCGCCGGGTTGTTGGGGCGGCCGTCCCGGCCGTCCGCGCCGTGTTCGGTGCGTGACCCATGACTACCCGTTCACCTCGTTGATGGCCTTCGGGTGCAGGCCCTCGAGGAATGCCTTCGCCTGCGCGATGTCGAAGCGCGGATCGGTGGCCTCGAGGCAGAGGAAGAAGCCCGTTGTCGTTGCCGTCCGGCGAAACGCCTCGACGTTGAACACCGGGTGATAGGGCTGCGGCAGGCCGTTGAGCGCGAGCATGCCGCCGGCGGTCGCCAGTGCCGAGAGCAGGATCGTCGTCTCGAACGTCGGGATCGAGAAGGCCACCCAGCTGTTGAGCGGGCGCCCGCCGATGTTGAGCGGGTAGTCGATCACCGACGTCCAGTAGCAGAGCCCGAAGCCGCCGAGGAGGCCGAGCACGCCGCCCATGAACGTGAGCTTCTGCACGCGGCGGTCGTCGTGGCCGAGCGCCTCGGCCAGCCCGTGCACCGGGGCCGCCGAATAGGCGTCCATGTGCCGGTAGCCGTCGGCGTATGCCGCCTTGGCAGCGCGGACCAGCTCGGTGGCGTCGTTGAATTCGGCCATCACGCCGTGCAGTGCCGGCGCCTGCGGGATGTCAGCCATGGTGCGCGTCCCCCTTGGCGTGGGCGTCCGGCGTGAGCGTGCGGAGCTCGAAGATCGAGATCATGGGCAGCACACGGATGAACAGGTAGAACAGCGTCAGGAACAGGCCCATCGTGCCGATGAAGGTCGCCCAGTCCCAGCGCGTCGCGTAGTACATGCCCCACGAGCCGGGCATGAAGTCGCGGTGCAGGGACGTGATGACGATCACGAACCGCTCGAGCCACATGCCGACGTTGACCGCCATGCACACGGCAAACAGCGGCAGCACGTTGGTGCGGACCTTCTTCGACCACAGCAGCTGCGGCACCACGCCATTGCAGAAGATCAGCGCCCAGTAGTACCCCGCGTAGGGCCCCGTCATGCGGTTGACGATCATGTACTCCTCGAACTGGTTGGCGCTGTACCAGCCGAAGAAGGCCTCCATGCAGTAGCCGTAGAAGACGATGAGCCCGGTGGCCAGCGTGACCTTGGCCATGTTGTCGATGTGCCGCACGGTGATGAAGTCGTGCAGGCCGTAGATGGCGCGCATCGGGATCATCAGCGTGAGCACCATCGCGAAGCCGGCGTAGATCGCGCCCGCGACGAAGTAGGGCGGGAAGATCGTGGCGTGCCAGCCGGGAATCACCGACACGGCGAAGTCGAAGCTCACCACCGTGTGGACCGAGAGCACCAGGGGCGTGCTGAGGCCGGCCAGCATCAGCGACGCGGTCTCGTAGCGCTGCCAGTGGATGGCCGATCCGCGCCAGCCGAGCGCGAACACGCCGTACAGCCGCTGCGCGATCGGCGACTTCGCGCGGTCGCGCATCGTCGCCAGGTCGGGGATGAGGCCGATGTACCAGAACGTGATCGAGACGATCGCGTACGTGGACACCGCGAAGACGTCCCAGATCAGCGGGCTGCGGAAGTTCGGCCACAGCGCCATCGAGTTCGGGTACGGGAACAGCCAGTAGGCCGCGAGCCACGGACGGCCGGTGTGGAAGATCGGGAAGATGGCCGCGCAGGCCACCGCGAACACCGTCATCGCCTCGGCGGCGCGGTTGATCGACGTGCGCCAGTGCTGCCGGAACAGCATCAGGATGGCCGAGATCAGCGTGCCCGCGTGGCCGATGCCGATCCACCAGACGAAGTTGATGATCGCAAAGCCCCAGCCGACCGGGTTGTTGACGCCCCAGATGCCGGTCCCCCTGAACACCAGGTACGTGAGGGCCACCAGCAGCAGCTGCAGGATGGAGAACCCGATCAGGAACCCGATGAACCAGCTGAAGGGCGTCCGCCCCGTGATGATCCCGGAGATCTTGTCGGAGATCGACCCGAAGTTGTGCCCCGGCGCCAGGTAGCGCGCGCCTGGTACTGCTTCCTTGGGGTGGTCTAACACGGTTGCCTCGCGTCGTCTTCTGTCACTCGTCGCTGCCGGACTCGTCTGGCGGTCATGAGCCGTGGGCCTCGCCGGCATGCGCCGGCACGTGCGCCGCCTCGGGAGAGAGCACCGGGTTGGGGTTGCGCACGGCGGCGAGGTACGTCGTCCGCGGGCGCGTGTTGAGATCCTCGAGCAGGCCGTAGTTGCGCGGCTCGTTGCGGGCCTTCGCCACCCGGCTGTCCGGGTCGTTCAGGTCGCCGAAATGGATGGCCTGCGTCGGGCATGCCGTCTGGCATGCGGTCTGGACCTCGCCGTCCCGGATGCGCCGGTCTTCGATCTTCGCCTGCTGGCGCGCCGCGTTGATCCGCTGCACGCAGTAGGTGCACTTCTCCATCACGCCGCGGCTGCGGACGGTGACGTCGGGATTGCGCGCCATCTTCAGGGTCGGCGTGTCCCAGTCGGCGTAGAGCAGGAAGTTGAACCGCCGCACCTTGTACGGGCAGTTGTTCGCGCAGTAGCGCGTGCCCACGCAGCGGTTGTAGACCATGTCGTTCAGCCCTTCCTGGCTGTGCACCGTCGCGGCAACGGGACACACCACCTCGCACGGTGCGTTCTCGCACTGCATGCAGGGCACGGGCTGATCGTGAATCGTCGGGTTGTCGAGGTCGCCCTCGTAGTAGCGGTCGATGCGCAGCCAGTGCATCTCGCGGCCCACCGCGACCTGCTGCTTGCCGACGACCGGGATGTTGTTCTCCGACACGCACGCCACGACGCAGGCATTGCACCCGTCGCAGGCGTTGAGGTCGATGACCATCCCCCACTTGTACTCGCCGTCGTACCGCCATTCGTTGCCGTGCAGCGTGTCCTCGTACTTCGGGACGTGCGTCATGTGCTGCGCGAACGTCGGATCGGCCTTGTAGACCGGCAGCGGCGCCGTGCGGACGATCGCGCGCTGCTCCATGTTGAAGTGCATCTGCGTGGTCGCGACGGTGTAGGTGTCACCCGTCGCCTCCACCTGCGCACCGCTCGTGAACCACGGCGCCGTGGACCGGCGCACGAGGTTGGCGTTGTAGCCGATGCCCGTCCCCACGCGCCCGGCGGCCGAGCGGCCGTACCCGAGCTGCAGGTTGATCGAGTCGTCGGGATGGCCCGTCTGCACCCACACCGGGCCCGTGATCGACCGGCCGTCAATCGTGACCGTCGCCACGGTCGCCTGGTACGTCGTGACCTTCTGCGTCCGCAGGCCCAGGCGCTCGGCCGTGCGCGGACTGACGATGATGACGTTGTCCCAGGTGACCTTGTTGAGCGGCTTGGGGAGCTCCTGGAGCCAGCCGTTGTTCGCGAAACGCCCGTCGTGGACTGTCGGGTCCGCGCTGAACGTCACCTCGAGGGCGTCGGCCGCCGGGATGGCCGGAGCGGCCGGGATCGCCGACGGGGCGCCGAGCGCCACCGGTGCGGCCGCGGTGCCCGACACGAATCCGTCGTGGACGGCGCGCCGCCAGAACTTCTCGAAATCGGCAAACGGGGCGCCGTCGGGATCGGTGAGCGTGCCCTCCCCGAATTGCGCCTCCCAATGGGCACGGACGGTTTCATACGCCGTCGCCGCCGGGTTGTCGCCAAACACTGCGAACAGTTCGTGGACGCCCCTTGCGGTGGTGTAGAGCGGCTCGATGAGCGGCTGCACGAGGCTCACGGTGCCGTCGAATGCGCGCAGGTCGCTCCACGACTCGAGGTAGTGGGTCAGCGGCACGTGCCACTGGCACCGGATGGCCGTCTCGTCGTGATGGAGGCCGGCGTGCACGCGCACGGCAACCTTCTTCAACTGGTCGGCAAAGCCGAGATCCACCGGCGCGTCGTACACCGGGTTCACGCCCACCATCACCAGCACGTCGACCTTGCCGGCGTGCATGTCGCCGACGAGTTCGCCGATCGTGCCCGTGCGGCCCTCGACGCGGAACGCCTGCGACGGCAGGTAGTCCACGGTGCTGCCCACGGCGCCGAGCGCCTGGTTCATTGCCGCCGCGAGCACCTGGACGGCAGCCGACTGGTGGTCGCCCGCCACGACGAGCGCCCGCGCGCCGGCTGCGCGGAGGTCCGCGACGACCGCGCCAATCCACTCCTGCGACACCTTCGCCGGCAGCGTGCCGGCCGACACACCGGCGACGCCGAGTGCTGCCGCCACGGCGCGCGCGACCGCGTCCACGTCCGCCGCACGCAGGGCAATGCGGTGATCGGCCTTGGTGCCCGTGTTCGTCGTCCGGCTCTCCACCATGTAGAGCCGGTTCATCGTCGTGCCGCCGGCCTCGAGGCGGCGGCGGTCCGCAAACGCGCGTGCATCGCGCAGCTCCGCAGGACCGCTGTCGTTGAAGTCGGCGTCGAGCGACAGGATGACGTCGGCGTTCTCGAGCTTCAGCACCGGCTCGACGCGCTGGCCGAACGCCTGCTCGAAGGCCGAGGCGACGTCACGGCCGGCCGGCTCGTACTGGATCCAGCGCGCCTCGGGATAGATGCCGAGAATCGCCTCGATCTGCGCACCGAGCGTCGGCGACGTGACCGTCCCGGTCAGGAAGCGGAGTCCGGCGCCGTTGACGGCCTGCTGCGCACCGAGCGCGCCCGTCATCGCGGCCTGGAAGTCGGGCAGCGACCGGATCTCCCCCTGATACAGCAGCGTCTGCGACCGGTCGGGGTCGTAGAGGTCGAGAATCGACGCCTGCGCGTAGCGGCTCGTGCCGCCGCCGCTCGCGGGATGCTCCGGATTGGGCTCGATCTTGATGGGACGCCCGTGATGGCTCACGGCGAGCACGGGCTCGGCGAACCCGTCGCGCGGCATGGCCGTGGCGAACAGCTGCGTCTTGCCGGGCACGAAGCCCTCGGGCGCCACGACGTACGGCACGATGTGCTCGGCAGGCTGGCGGGTGCAGCCGGTCACGCCGGCAAGCGCCAGCGAGGCCCCCATCAGCTTGAGGAACTGCCGCCGGCCGGCCGGATCGCTCCACTCGGACGCGTGCTCGGGGAACTCGCGCTGCAGGTACTGCTGGAACTCCGGGGTCTCGGCGACTTCGTCCAGGCTGCGCCAGAACGTGGGGCCGGAAGCCGTGGCGAGCCGGGCGCGGATGGCCGACAGATCGATATCACTCATGGTTGGCAACGAAAGCCCGCCACACAGGCAGCGGGGCAGACGACCGCACGGGCCGGTCGATCAGGTCCGTCTCATGCACGATGCGGATGACGGTCACCGGTGGCACGTCGAACAGGCCGTCAGGCTCTGGATCTTGTATTCCTGCACCAACTTGCGGCCGACCTCGAGCTGATCGCCGTCGGGCTGGTACCCCATCGTGAACACCGCCTCGCGCGGGCGCACGTACTTCTCGGGGCTCCGGTGGCAGTCGAGGCACCACTCCATCTGGAGCGAATTGACCTGCTGGATGCCGGGCATCTGGTCGATGCGGCCGTGGCAGGTCTCGCACCCCATGCCCTTCTTCACGTGGACCGAGTGGTTGAAGTAGACGAAGTCCGGCAGGTCGTGGACCCGTGTCCACTGCAGCGACTCGCCGCTCTGCAGGCTCGCACGCACCGGCTCGAGATACGGGCTCTGCGACCAGATCTGGCTGTGGCAGTTCATGCACGTCTTTGTCGGCGGGATGTTGGCCGACGCGGCCACTTCGACCGACGTGTGGCAGTACCGGCAGTCGATGCCCATGCCGCCCACGTGGTGGAGGTGACTGAACTGCACGGGCTGGTCGACGTTCGAGTTCGCACCCGTCACGTAGTCGGATCGCATCGACATCCCGACGATCGACACCACCAGACCGCCGAACAGCAGCAGTCCGACAAGTGAGAAGCGGGCGATGGCGTTGGCACTGCGCGGGAAAATCTGGGCCATGGTTCAGGAAGCGGCACGCCGTGCGCCGGACGCGCAAAGGCGGGCGTATTCTGTCACAAAAGTCGCGCACCGGGCGATTCGTGCAGCGCGATCCTCCGAGATGTCTGCCGAACTGTCAAATGTCGGGCTTGAGGGCGCACCGGACCTCCGGCATAAGATCGCCACGTGAGCTACTTCGGCGACGACGAGATGCGGGCGCTGACCGAGCGGCTGGCGGGCATGACCGGCCCCGTGCGGCTCGTGTTCTTCACCCAGGCCTTCGGCTGCGACACCTGCGCCACGACCAGGCGCATCCTCGACGACCTGACGCGGGCCAACCCGCTCGTCAGCCTCGAGGAGAAGAACATGGTGCTCGACACGGCCGACGTCGAGCAGTACGGCATCCTCGCCGCCCCGGGCGTGGCCATCATCGGGGACCGCGACCGCGGCCTGCGCTTCTACGGCGCGCCCGATGGCTACGAACTCGTGTCGCTGCTCGAAGGCGTGCTCCTGGCCTCGGCAGGCGAGTCGGGCCTCACCGAGGAGTCGCGCGAACTCGTGGCCACGCTTGCCGAGCCGCGGACACTCCAGGTCTTCTCGACGCCGACCTGCCCGCACTGCCCCCGCGCCGTCCGCCTCGCCTGGCAGCTCGCCATTGAAAGCGACCTCGTCACGGCCGCAGCCATCTCGGCCGTCGAGTATCCCGACCTCGTCAGGCGATTCCGCGTCTCGGGCGTGCCCAAGACCGTCATCAACGAGGACGCCGACATCCTCGGCGCCGTCCCGGAGCCTCAGTTCGTCGAAGCCGTCGTCAAGGCCACGAGCGCCGTGTAAGGCGGCCCCCACGCCGTCAGTACTTCGGCCGCAGGTCCCTGATCCCCTCGTACACGGGCATCTGGTCGGGTCCGGCTTCCCGTGACACCGCATCGAGCAACTGCTCGAGCTCGGTGCGGTGCACCGCATGCGCCGGGTCGGCAATCAGGTTCCGCAACTCGTACGGATCGGCCGTGATGTCGTAGAGCTCGGCCGTGAACCGGTCCGGTGTGCCGTCGCCGTTCGGGTACCGAATCAGCTTGAACCGATCCGTCCGCACGCCCCGCACGTTCGGCGTGTAGGGAAACTGCGACTCGTAGTTGTATTCGTAGAGGAACGCCGTGCGGACCGGCGCGGATTCGCCGCGCAGCAGGTCCGCGAGCGACCGCCCGGAGATGCCGTCCAGGGGCGGCGCGCCCGCGATCTCGATGAGCGTCGGCGCGACGTCGTGGTTGAGCACCATCGGATCGACGAGCGTGCCGGCCTTCACCATGGGCGGGTACCGCACGATCAGCGGCACCCTGATGCTCTCCTCGTACATGGTCCGCTTGTCCACGCGGCCGTGCTCGCCGAGGACGAACCCGTTGTCGCTCGTGAAGACGATCACCGTGGTGTCGAGCTGTCCCGTCTCGCGCAGCGTCTCGTAGATGCGGCCGACGCTCTCGTCAACCGAGAGCAGCGTCGCGAGGTACGCGCGGACGAACGCGTCGTGCTCCTGCAGGTCGTAGAGCGGGCCCTGCGCGCCGTGCCAGGTCTTCAGGCTCTCCTCGAGCCAGGCCGGCTTGCCGTCGGCCGCCCTGTAGCTGCCGTAGTTGGCCGGCTTGCGGATGGCAAACCCGTCGAGCGCGTGCGCGAACCGGGGCTCCGGCTCGATCGGGCCGCCGTGCGGTGCCTTCTGCCCGACCACGAGCAGCCACGGGCGCTCGTGGCGCCTGCCGATCCACTCGACGGCATGGTCGGTGACGACGGTCGTGTAGTAGCCGGGGATTGCCTGCGACGTGCCGTTGATGTTGAAGGTGTTGTCGTTGTAGTTGCCTTGCCCGCGGTGGCTCATCCAGTGGTCGAAGCCAGGACGCCGTGCGTCGTTGTCCTCGCCCATGTGCCACTTGCCGATGTATGCGGTCTCGTACCCGGCCTCCTGGAGGCGCCGCGGGTAGCTCGGGAGCTCGTTCGGATACTCGGTGAAGTTGTCGGCGACCTTGTGCCCCCGCGCGTACCGGCCGCTCAGGAGCGAGGCACGACTCGGCGAGCACAGCGACGTCGTGACGAAGGCGTTGCGGAAGCGCGCGCCCTCGTTCGCCAGCCGATCGAGGTTGGGCGTCTCGAACCACGGGAACAGCGCATCGTCGCCCTGCTCGCGCTGCACGACGCCGAGCGCATCCCAGCGCTGGTCGTCGGTCAGGATCACGAGCACGTTGGGCCGCGTCGGTTCGACCGGCGCCGGTGGAGCCGGCTGCGAGCAGGCCGCTGCCATGCAGGCGGCGACGGCGAGCACCATGTACAACGGCATCCGCATTCTCATTTCAGGCTCTTGATGAAGAGGACCACCGATTCGATCTGCTCGTCGGTGAGCACGCCCGCGAAGCTCGGCATGCCCGTCCCGCCGCGGTCGTAGCCGTCGACGATGGCTGCGGCTGGCTCGCGGATGGACTGGCGCAGGTAGGCCTCGTCGGCGATGGCCGGCGCCTTCCGCTCGGAGAAATGGCGCGTGGTGCCGTAGATGCCCGCGAGTGCCGGCCCCAGCTTCTGCCCGGCGCCCCGCTCGGTGGCATGGCACGCGAGACACCCGTACTTGACGAACACCGCGCGGCCTTCGTCGAGGCTGACCTCTCCGGCGGGCACGGGTGACGGCGCCGCGCCGCGCGTGAGGTCGAGCACGACGTCGCCGAACCCCTCGGCCCGCGCGTTGAACGCCTCGAGCGCATAGGGCGTCGTGTAGGCGTGTCCTTCCATCGACTGCCCGCTCGCGCTGCGCAGCGTCCAGCCGACCTCGAGCTGCATCACCGGCGTCATCCCGGCAACCGCGACGAACACGGCACGCCCGTCGGCCGAGACGTGCGCCTCACTCGGACCGAGTCGATCGACGCCTGGTGTGCCGTCAGCCCTGAACTGCGGCGACCCATAGCGATACGTGCGCGTGTAGTGCCACGACGCCACCGCGTAGTTGGCGGGATCTGCGGCCGTCCCGCGATCGACGGGCACGTCGAACCGCAGGAGCACGCCCTCGCGCATCGGCGTGACCTGCCGCGGCACCGTCACCGCCGCACCCGTGTAGCGCACGCGCGCGAGGCCGGCCAGCTTCGTCGCGGTCGTCCCCCACCCGATGATCTGGAAGCCCGCGATGTAGAGCTGTCCGTCGGCGGGGTTCACCGATCCGTTCAGCGGCGGAATGTCGAAGTCCGACGTGAGACTCACGACGGCGGCCTGCGGAACCGGGCGCGTGAGGTCGAGCAGCACCCGGAACAGTTCCGGCCTGTTGTACCCGATGTGCACGAGCCCATCGTCGAGCGGCCCCATGCGCGCGCCGTGCAGCCACACCTGCGACATCGCCGAGGCGTTGACGCTGTGCGGAATCCACGTCAACGGCTGCGCGATGGGCGCCGGGTAGACCTCCTTCGGCAGGATGTCGCTGAGGAAACCATAGAACTGCCGATCGCGGACGATGTGCAGCGGCGTGCTTGGGATGTAGTGGCCCTGCTGATCGCTGGCGGTGACGAGCCCGGTGATCGGATGTACCGCAATCTCCGGCTGTCGCAGTCCGTATCCGAGCACCGTGGCGTGACGGCCGTCGGCCGAGACGCGCAGCACGCTGCCGTTGTGCTTGCCGATCGTCGCCGCTTCCTGCCCGCCCTTCGCAATCACGAACTCGCCGTTCGGCCCGAGGCGGATGGTGCTCGGAAACTCGCGCGTATCCGCGGTCTGCGCGAACGCGTTCGAGAACAGCTCGTGTCGATCGGCCTCGTCGTCGCCGTCCGTGTCGCGCAGGCGCCAGATGCCGTTGCGGTCGAAGGTGTAGATCTGCTCGTCGCGGATCGCGAGCGTCAGCGGCTCGTGCAGGCCCGACGCGAACCGCTTCCAGCGGGCCTCGCCCTTGCCGTCCGCAAGGCCGCGCACGATCCAGACGTCGCCATCGAGCGTGACGACCACGCCGGTGCCGTCGGCGAGGAACTGGACGTCGCTCGCCCTGACGTTGCGCCGCCACGGGTTCTCCAGCGGCAGCTCCACATCGTCCACGACATATGCGTTAGAGTTTTGTGACGTCTTCATCGATGTCGAGATCCAGCCAGGCCAGCGTGGGGCCGGCGGGGTCGTCGGGATCGCGCGCGGAGCGACGGTCGGTGCCGGACCGTCGGTGGCAAGAGCGACCGCGAGGCGAAGGACGCCGCCGTGCGGCGGCACGCGCACGGCACTCACCTGGCGCCCGGCCGCATCGCGGACGCGCTCGATCGTCGGCTTGTCGCCGGGGTTCGAGCGCCTGTCGGTGGGCGCGACGCTGAGCGCGACGTCCACGCCCGGTGCCGCGACGCCGAGCAGCAGCCAGCGCACCTGCGTGCCCGGCCCCACCTCCAGGTGCCGGACGATGGCGTGGCGGCCCGCGCCGAGCGGCGAGGTCGAGACGAGTTCCTGCACAGACGTGCCCGCGACCTCGTACTCCAGCACTGCGCCATCACGCGTGAAGCGGATCGCCGAGAAGCGGGCCAGGGCAGGATCGACGGGACCGCGGCCGACTTCCTCCTCCGACGGTGCCGGCGTGCGCGGATCGACGAGTGACGGCTGCTCGCCCACCTGCCAGCCCGGGTAGATGCCGTTCGCGATCCACACGGGGCCGTCGGGCTCGGGCAGGTTCTTCTGGCCGCCGCCGGTCTTCCGATCCGGCGCGTGGTAGGAGCCGGGGGCGAGCGCGGTCGGCGTGACGCCCTTGCCGGACCACACGGCAGCCACACGCAGCAGGTCCGTGTCGAACGCGAGCCACATGCCGTTGCCGGCCCGCACCACGAGCGCCCGGGGCGACAGGTTGTCGGTGGGCAGCGCCGGGGACGCGCGCCGCGCGTCGAGCACCGACGAGAAGAACGGCGCGTCGTCCTCGAGCCACGGACCCCAGTCGCGCCGGGCCGTGTCGAGACGCGCCTGTCCGTGGCCAGGCAGCGTGCCGCCCAGCGGCAGCAGCGCCAGCGCGACGGTGGCCGCGAGGAGGCGGAGGAACGCACGCAACGGCATCGACGAGGCGATGTTACTGCGGCGTCGCTTGAGTGCCGACGTCGAACCTGAACTTCACGTGGCAGCTCGTGCAGCCCTGCAGCACGACGCCCACCTGCCTGGTCGCGGCCTCGAGGTCGTTGGCGCGGGCAGCCTTCAGCAGTGTGACGAGTTCGTCGTGGAAGGCCTCGTCCTGCTCGATGAACGCCGCGAGCGCGGCCTGCCCACCCTTCGGCGGCACGTACGTCCCCGCCGTCAGCGCCGCGTCGGTGACCTGCCTCGCGGCATGGACGCGCGAGATGCCGTCCGGGATCGCGGCAAGACCGTTCTGCGCGATGGCCGTGACCCAGTCGCGCGTGGCCTCGTTGAGCAGCCGCATTTCGGCCTGCACCGCGTTCGCGGGAGGCCCGGGAGGAATGAGCGCCATGGCACCCGTCACGGGCGTGGCGGGTGCCTGCAGGTCGGCGTCGTGCACGTCGGCCGCCTGGCCGGCATCGGTCGATGGCGGTCGGGCATCATCCGAAGGGCGGTTGCCGCAGGCAGCGGCCACGACCGCCGCAGCCACGACAGCGAGCAGCATGGACAACGGAGTGAAAGGGCGGCGACGGGACGACATGATGCGCTGATGGTATCCCGTGTCGCCGTTTGCCTCGACTGCCTTGGTGGCGGTAGCGTGACGCTGTGAACGACGACTCACGACGCCACGACTGGGACCCGCGATCGCCGGAGGTGCGACAGGATCAGATTGCCGCCTACGACGCGATGCGGCAGCGCTGCCCGGTGGCGCACAGCGCCTACCTGCACTGGTCGGTCTTCGGGCACGCCGACGTCGTGCGCGTGCTCCACGACCACGAGACGTTCAGCAACGCCGTCTCGACGCACGTCGCCGTGCCGAACGGCATGGACCCGCCGCAGCACACGACGTTCCGCCGCATCGTGGACGCGTACTTCACGCCGGAGGCCATGCACGCGTTCGAGCCGACCTGCGCGGTGATCGCGCGCGTCCTCGTCGCCGGCCTGCCCGCGGGCGAGGCCGACATCATCACGGACCTCGCAGAGCCGTTCGCGCAGCAGGTGCAGTGCGCCTTCATGGGATGGCCGGGGTCGCTGCACGAGCCGCTGCGGCAGTGGGTGAAGCGCAACCAGCACGCCACGCTGTCGGGCGATCGCGAAGCCATGGCGGGCATCGCGCTCGAGTTCGACGGCTACATCCGCGCGCAGCTCGACGCACGGCGCAAGGCCGGTGCCACGGCGCCAGACGACGCGACGACCCGCCTGCTGCACGAGCAGGTCGACGGACGCCCGATCACCGACGACGAGATCGTCAGCATCGTGCGCAACTGGACGGTCGGCGAGCTCGGCACGATTGCCGCGTCGGTGGCAATCCTCGTCCACTACCTGGCGACGCACGCCGGCGTGCAGACGCACGTGCGGGCGCACCGGGCCGACCTGCCGGCCGCGATCGACGAGATCCTCCGCATCGAGGCGCCGCTCATCGCGAACCGCCGCATCACGGCCTGCCCGGTCGAGATCGGCGGACGTTCGATTGGCGAGCAGGAGCGCGTGTCGATCATCTGGGCATCGGCAAACCGCGACGAGCAGGTGTTCGACGATCCCGACGAGTTCAGGCTCGATCGCGATCCATCGCTGAATCTCCTCTACGGCGCGGGCATCCACGACTGTCCCGGTGCGCCGCTCGCGCGGCTCGAACTGCGCGTGCTGATCGAGGCGCTGCTCGATGCGACGACGCACATCGAGCCCATCGCGGACCATCCGCCCACTCGGGCGCAGTACCCGGCGGGGGGGTTCTCGGGGGTGGTGGTCAGTCTTGTGAAAGTCTGAAGTCGGAAGTCAGAAGGGCAAAGGAAAGGGCGAAGGGCGAAGAAGGAAGAAGGAAGAAGGAAGAAGGGCCGGCGGGTGGTCCTGATCCGGCGAAAATTTACGCGGTCTACATCGCTTCATCACGCCATGGACATGCCTGCCGCCCATGCTGGGCAGGCATGACACCGCGCATGCGCCGTGTTCCGGCCGCCGTCACGCGGCCCCGTGTGAGCGTCATCGTCTGCGCATGGAACGAGGCAGCCAGCGTGGCGCCCTGTCTCCACTCGGTGCTCGCACAGACCCGCGCGGCCGACGAGATCATCCTGATCGACAACGCCAGCACGGACGCCACGGCCTGCATCGCGGCGGGCATTCCCGGCATCACCGTCGTCCACGAGCCGCGCAAGGGCCTGCCGCATGCGCGAGCGGCCGGCGTCCGCGCCAGCACCGGCGACATCCTCGCCTGGCTCGATGCCGACTGCCGTGCCCCCCTGACGTGGCTCGAGAGCATCGAGTCCCACATGCGCAGTCCCGCGGTCGTCGCCGTGACCGGCCCCTTCCGCTACTACGACTGGGACCGCGGCGGACGCGCGATGCTGCGGCTCTACGACATGACGGTGGCACCCGTCGTCAACGTCGCGGTGCGCGACATCCTGGGCTGGGGCGCGCTGCTCTACGGCGGCAACTTCGCCGTCCGGCGTGGCGCGCTCGAACAGGCAGGCGGCATCGACACCTCCATCGAGTTCCACGGAGAGGACACCAACCTGGGCCGGCGTCTCCACCAGTGCGGCCGCGTCGTGCTCGCCCGCAACTGCGTGATGTTCACCTCGGCGCGGCGCTACGCGGCCATGGGCACGTGGGCAGTCCTTCGACTGTACACGCGCAACTTCTGGCACGAAGTATCGCGCCACCGACCCGCTGACACCCACCACATCGACGTGAGGACCTGAGGATGCCGGGATTCGAGCCGTTCCTGCTCTGTGACTTCCACATCCACACGCGCTGGAGCGACGGCGTCCTCAGCATTCGCGAGGTGTGCGACCTGTACGGACAGACCGGAGACATCGACGTGATCGCCATCACCGATCACATCCTGATGGAACGGGACTGGCTGGCAAGGGCGGGGCGGCTGGCCTCCTTCGGGCAGCGTCGGTTCTCGGTCACGCCCGAGATCTTTGCGGACTATCTCGCCGAGATCGCGGATGAGGCCGACCGCGCCTGGCGACGGTACGGACTGCTGGTCCTCCCCGGCGCCGAGGTCACGCAGAACCGGCTGCGCGCGACCCGCAACAGCCACATCGTGGCGCTCGGCATCGAGGAGTGGATCAGCGCCGACCAGAGCGCCGAGGCCATCCTGCGCGACATCAGGCGCCAGAACGGGATCAGCATCGCGTGCCACCCGTGCCAGCGGCCCGTGCGGCGCCTCGAGATCGGCACGCAGTACCTGTGGGATCACAGGTACACGCTGGCGCCGCTCGTGGATGCCTGGGAAGCCGGCAATCGCGACGACCTGTTCCCGATCACGTCGGGCGAGCCGTACGCGTACGTCGCCAACAGCGACTTCCATCGGCCTCGCCACCTGTACTCCTGGAAGACGCTCCTCCGCGCGCCGCGCACGTGGGAGGGGATCCAGGCCGCCATCCGGAAGAACGTCGACGTCGGCGTGGTGCTGTACCGCCCGCGGCCGGTCATCGCGAGCGCACACGTCCCCGTCCGCGCCGAGTCGGTGCCAGGCGCCTCGTACGTGTCGATGGCCAGATGACCGGCGGCCCGCCGGAGTCCGGCCGCCGCCGGCTGCGGTGGCGAGAGCCAGGCATCCCTCGCTGCAGGGGCTCGTCAGGCTCGGTGAACGGCTGGCGCGCCTGAAGGCGCGCGCGCCGCAGTCGATCGCGGCGGCCGAGCGGCTCGAGCCGATGGTCTCCGACCTGCAGTTCACGCGCGCGTATCAGGTGCCCTTCCAGTACGCGAGCTACATCGGTCAGCACATCAGGATCCGCCGGGTGGCTACGGCCTCGAGCGGCGTGTTCGTCGAGGACCTCGACGGCAATCGCTACTACGACCTCACCGGCTCGTACGGCGTCCCAAGAGCCCGCAACCACGCGTGGCGCAAAGGCGACCCAGGGGCAAGTGGCCCGGCCAAGAGCTGCAGCGTTCGCTTGGAAGTGGGAGACTTCGCGGGCAACCAACCTCAGACTTCTCGCCGTTGACGGTCCCAGGATCGCATCTCGTTTCCAAGGCCCGTACCTACGCTGTTAGCCCGCCTGGCCACTGTCCAACCACCGGTGGTCTCTATTCGCTCGAAGCCATATCGCTGAAGCATTGCCACGTCTTGAGAGGACAAAGAGGGACGTCGTCCTAGTGTCCTGTCCCGCTGATACGTGAGCAAAGGCGATGCAGCTTCTCGAGGATCGAATCTGCGGTGGAGGTCCACTTGGCCTTGTCGGTGATCAGCGAGAAGAAGCGCTCGATCTGGTTGAGCCAGGAGCTATAGGTCGGGATGAAGTGCATGTGCCAGCGCGGCCGCGTCGCCAGCCATGCCTTGATCTTCGGATGGTTGTGGGTGGCGTAGTTGTCGGCGATGCAGCGGATGTCCAACTCGGCGGGAACGGCCTTGTCGATCTCGCGCAGGAACGACAGGAATACCTGGTGCCGGTGGCGCGGCTTGCACGCAGCCAGCACCGCGCCGTTGAGTACGTTCAGTACCGACAGCATTCGCGCACTTCATCGATCTGCACCACGCGGCGCTGATCAGGCACGACCGCGTAACTCCCTCACGCCGCGGCCCAGCCTGCGTCGCAACAAGGCGCGAAGGGTGACACCGTCGGAGTAGCCAATCTGTGCGGCGATTTGGTCAACGCTCTCGCTGCCGGTTCGCAGCAGATGCACCGCACGCTCGACGCGCAGATCCTGAAAGTACGAGAGGGGTGTCTTGCCCAACACGCTTTGCACCCGCCGCGCCAAGGTGCGTTCACTGGCGCCCGCTGCGATGGCCGCATCGGCGAGAGAGAATCCGTGCGCGAGTTGCTGCCTGGCCCAGCCCTCAAAGCGCTCGACCACCGGGTCGGAATGGGCCAGGTGATCGGGGATCACGAACTCAGCTTGCGAGCCGCGGGCCTCTACCAGCAGGTATCGCGCCGCAAGAGCCGCCAGCGCTGGGCTACGGCTGCGCACGACGCTCAATGCCAGGTCGAGATGAGCCAAGGCGGCGCCGGCCGTGGTGAAGCCAGCCGAATTCACAAGCATGCAGGACTCGTCGAGCACCACTTGCGGATAGCGCTGCCGAAACATTGGCGCCAGCCACCACGAAGTTGTGGCGCGCTGGCCATCTAGCAGCGCGCTTTCCGCCAGCAAGAACGTGCCAGTGCAGGCGGCGCCAGTGGCCGCGCGGGCGCTTGACCATTGCTGCAACGCGACGACCGCGTCGGCCACGTCCGCATGCGCGAGACGCGCGGCGAGTGCGTCTGGCATCTTGGCGCCGAGTGCGGGCACCAGAACAACGTCAGGGTTTTGCACGCGGTGCACTGGCACGACCGGTACCGCCAAACCGTGCGCGGTGCGCACGCGACGCCGAACGCCGACTACCGTGACGTTGATGGGCGGCGGCGCCTGTGCAAGCGAGCCCGCCAGTTCATTGGCCGTGCTCAGTGTGTCCATGAGTGCAGCAAGACCCAGGTCGAACACGCCATCGAGAACAAGAAGGTGCAGATTCATGGCGGAAATGATATCAATGTTGTCATTCTTGCCACTCGCAAAAACTGCCGTCGCGCCCGAGACTTGGGACTCGCCAACGCTTTCACCCGTTCAACCAGAGGATCACTCCATGACCAAGTTCGCCCTGTTCGTCCGCCTCGAAGCCAAGCCTGGCCAGGAAGCCGCCGTTGCCGACTTTCTGAGAAGCGCGTTGCCGCTCGCCAACGCCGAGTCGGGCACCACCGCCTGGTTCGCACTGAAGTTCGGCCCATCGACGTTCGGCGTCTTTGACGCTTTTGCGGACGAGGCCGGCCGCGAGGCTCACCTGCACGGTCCGATCGCCGCCGCTTTGATGGCGAACGCAGGCGCTTTGCTCAGTACACCGCCGAACATCGAGAAGATCGATCTGCTGGCGGCGAAATTGCCTGGCTGACGAGCTTACCGCGGCGGCAAATGTGAAGCTCCGTATGGCTTGAGTGATCGGGATGAAGAGGTCCTGTCCGCGTGGGCCGCTCCTTCAAACCGATCCCGATTGAAACGCTCTTGCCTGCGGTGGCCGCGACGAAGTAGTCCCGGCCACAAACCGCTCAAGGGAGCGGGCGGCTAGTGTCCTGTCCCGTTAGTTTGTGGCATTAATCGTGCCTGGCAGTGCGGTATCTTGGAAACGGAGATACCGCGATGAGAACAGGCAGGCCGAAGACAGAACTGGTGTTGAGCGATGACGAGCGAGCGCAGTTGCAGTCGTTCGCACGCAGCCGCTCGCTGCCGGCCGCGCTCGGCAATCGCGCGCGCCTGTTGTTGGCCAGCGCCGAGGGCGAGCCGAATAGCGCGATTGCCGGACGTCTGGGGGTGAGCAAGGCCACGGTGGGCAAATGGCGCACGCGGTTCATCGAGCGGCGCATTGCC
The DNA here is from genome assembly GCA_934541105.1 of uncultured Luteitalea sp. GTDB lineage: Bacteria > Acidobacteriota > Vicinamibacteria > Vicinamibacterales > Vicinamibacteraceae > Luteitalea. The sequence continues at coordinate 151,580 of CAKTDA010000006.1, forward strand.
GGCCTGTACGACGACGTGCGCCCAGGGAAGCCGCGCACGATCGACGACGAACGCGTGGCGCACCTGATCAAGACCACGCTGCACACCAAGCCGGCCAACGGCTCGACGCACTGGAGCGTGCGCACGGTGGCCGCCGAGACCGGCATCTCCAAGACCAGCGTGCAGCGTTACTTCCAGTTGTTCGGGCTACAGCCGCATCGCACCGACAGCTTCAAGTTGTCCACCGACCCGTTCTTCATCGAGAAGCTGCGCGACGTGGTCGGCCTGTACCTGAGCCCGCCGGACAACGCGCTGGCGATATGCGTGGATGAGAAAAGCCAGTGCCAGGCGCTGGAGCGTACGCAGCCGATGCTGCCCATGGGGTTTGGCTATGTCGAGGGCGTCACCCACGACTACAAGCGCCACGGCACGACCACGCTGTTCGCGGCGCTGAACGTGCTCAATGGCGCAGTTCTGGCCGCGTGCAACCGCGTCACCGGCATCAGGAGTTCCTGGCCTTCCTGCGCGAGATCGACAAGGCTGTGCCCGCCGAGCTGGATGTCCACTGCATCGTCGACAACTACGCCACCCACAGCCACCCGAAGATCAAGGCGTGGCTGGCGACTCGCCCGCGCTGGCACATGCACTTCATCCCGACCTACAGCTCCTGGCTGAACCAGGTCGAGCGCTTCTTCTCGCTGATCACCGACAAGGCCATCCGCCGCGGCTCGTTCAACAGCGTCAAACAGCTTGTGCAGCGCATCGATCACTTCGTCACAGCGCACAACGCCAACTGCCAGCCCTTCAAGTGGACCGCCACCGCAGATTCCATCCTTGAAAAACTGCATCGACTTTGCTCACGTATCTGCGGGACAGGACACTCTAGCAACAACGTGTCGAACACAGGTACGAACGCGTCACGAGTGAGCAGCTCCTGCGTGTCAAAGACTGCAAATCCATGAGCTTCATCTTCAAGCCGCTGTAGTAACGTCCAGTTGGTGCATAGCGACCCATCGCCTATGAAAGTGACGGGCTCGCACCAGTACTTGACCAAGCATGTAGAAGCTCGAGCGATGTTATGCATCGTGCTTCGATACCAAGTCGGCACGTTCGCTGCGAGCACACAGAGGTCGTCTCGACTCATGGCGCTGTCCAACACTAGTGCCATCATTACCCTTGCGGTCGGGAATCCTTGCAGATCATCCGCCACGATTGGCCCCCCTTGCCTGACAGAGCCCTGGCTGAAGCAGCGGCGTGCTGGCGCACTATATCGACGACTGTGTCGAAAAGTGTCTCGCCTTGACGCACCAGGGCCTCACGACGCTTCGCCTATGCTGAACAGCAGTCAAAGATCAACGTCACAAGTGAGCTCAAGCACCGTGTCCTTCGGTACCGCACCCCAAGGCGGACCTATCCGGGAGCATTCAAGTAGGCTGAGGTAGCCATCCTCGATGAACAACAGGAAGTCGGCGCCGTGCACGAGTTGCGTGCTTTCCCCCCATACGCCCGACATGACTTGACGGCCCGGGCCGCCCACGGGCTCGCACTTTTCTCGGTCGACTCGCAGCACTGCATAGAAACCGCCTTCCGTCCCAACACATTGGACAACCTCGCAGTGCTCATTCTGGCGCTCAAGGCGCGCTCGGAACGATCCGGCGTGGCTTATGAAAGCCTCCAAGACATCATCTATGACCTGCCCGCGTTCACTCATAGTACAAGGCCCCGTCGGCTTACCTACCTGGGATATCTCGATGGATCGAACACGGTGCTAACTAGCACAGTCTGTTCTCTTCCCCGACCTCGTCGATCGCCCGCTCGTGGCCGCGTTCACCGAGCCGCACAGCAGTTCGGATGGCGGCGCCGTCCTGCTCAAGGCGGCGGACCGGCGGCTCGGCCTGCTGGATCGTTTGAGCGCCGTGCTGACCGACCGGCGGGACGCGACGCGTGTGCAGCATCACGTGCGCGATCTGCTGGCGCAGCGCGTGTACGGGCCTGGCCTGCGGCCACGCGGACGCCAATGACGCGGACGCGCTGGCCGACGATCCGAACCACAAGCTGCTGCTCGATCGCGATCCCATCGACGGACACCGCTTGGCCTCCCAGCCGACGCTCTCGCGCTTCGAGCACTTGGCCCGCTGCGAGTTCGCAGTAGCGCCGGAAGAAGTACGCGACGAAACCCGCGACCTCTGCGCCGTCTGCCGAACGTGTTCCGCTTCAGTCTCGGCGGCTCACCGTCGCGCCAGCCGCCGCGCGCTGCAAGCGGTCGTCAGGCAGTCTTGGCTGAGCGCAGAGGAACTCAACGAGTTCCCTGATTGTTTCAACTCGACTGACCCGGTTCGTGTTCGGCTGCGCCAGAGACCTTCCCGTCCGCTGAGACACCTCCTCGACCACGTCCCCGACTTCTTCCCAGTCCATCGCCAAAGTCGTGAACCGATCCGACGGGCGGAGTGGTACGACGCCGCCACGGTGCCAGCAGTGAGGCTGGAGCGCGTCCCAGACCGCTCGCACCACCAGAGGATCGAAGTCCTTGCCGCGACGGTCGAAGGACCTCGCGAACGTGCCGATATCCTCCCCTTGGCGCTGTCGTGACAAACGCGCCATACGTCGGTCGTACCAGAACCATCCGCCGACAGTGCACATTACGAGACACGCGACAGCGAATCTGAATGCTGGCGACCATACCAAGCCAGCGATCGCCAAGACCGCTAGCGCACTCGCGAAGATTCGATTCCATGGCGTCAGCAACGCCGTGGGCGTCTCGTGCCTCGGCATCCATCGAGACAGTTTCCGCATCGTCGTCCTGTCTGCGCAGCGTGCTCCGCTTCAGCTGCGGTGCCTCATGGTCGCGCGAGGCTCCGTCGGCCGCAAGCGGCGGTCAGAGCTTCCTTCCGTCAACTTAGCTAGAAGGGTCAGTCACTGAGAGAAATGCACCCGTTCGAATGAACACCCAGTCACACCAGCCGAAGCCAAGGCTTGATACACCTCTTGGCTGACCAACCACATCCGCTCCGGTCTCAGCAGCCCTTGCCGCAACCCGACGCACTTATCGGCGTGCACCACTCCAGCTTTCGCCAAGTTGCCGTCCGGCCGAACAGTTACCTCGCTCAACCTAGCGATACCTCCAGTGTCGCCCTGTGTGCATGCACCGCGTGCTCGCTGATCGAACGGATGCTCACCGAAACGCGTCGGTGAGGTGACGTGAGCTACAGCCCTGGACCGCAGCAGCTGTCGGTATTGGGCGGACAACACCACATCTCCTCGTTCGAGAATGTACACGTCGCCGAAGCAGGTTGCTGAGATCCCCGCCTCCACCATGACTGTCGCCGCACGGCGAGACACAACCACCTCTCCCCCCAACGTCCGACGAAAGTCCACCTTGCGCCGAAACGCGCGGGCACGCAGGAAAAGATCGCCCTCCTGCCGCGCCCCCGCTCCGCAATAAGGGCAAGCGCTGGATTCATCGTACCGAGTGCCGCACTCCTCACCAGCAGGCTCCACCATGGTATTGACCTGCAACAAGATCAACTCGCACGCCGCTAGCTCCTTCGCTTCGTAGCGCCGCGACACCTGCCAGCCACTCAGAAGGAACGTATTGTCCCTTGTCTCTGCCTCTTCGATGGCAGCGGCCACTGTGTCGAACTCTGCGGTTGCCTCGGTGATCACAACCTGTCTAGCGGCGCCTTTCCTGACCCCCAACGTCGCGGGCAAGAACTGGTCAGCTGTCTCTTTGAAGAACCGAAAGTCGTAGGTTGCTGTCATTTGTGAGGCGCCCATGGCGGAATCGGATACCTCTTGTCGACCGTCTTGACAACTTGAGCCGCGCGCTGCGGTAACACTCTCGTGCCGTACGGTACTAGCTGCCTACACATATTGGTTGATGGTAAGCACCAGCCGTACGTGTGCGAAAGTCACTTTTCAGGCGACAACGAGGCCTGCTCCGGGCTCGCAGCCCTGGCGCGTCTCGCCCGGCTCGGGCGGGGCCGGTCCACTCGGCTTCGACTGCGCGCAGGCTCCCGGAGCCTGCCTACCTCGAGAGCGTGACGCGATCGCCGGGGTGGAGGGGGGTGTCCGCGAGCGTGCCGGCGCCAAACTCGAGCACCGTCCGCGCGCGGCGCGTGCCGGACACGAGGCGCCACGCCGGCAGCGCCGGACAGACACGCAGTACCACGTCCGACGCATCGAGGAAGACGACGTCGATCGGGACGCGCATGAACCACGTGTGGATCGACCACGCCGGCGCGAGCAGCAGTCCGTCGCCGCGCTCGAGGCGCGCGTGGCCGAGCAGGCCGACCATGCGCGACATCGCCGTCCGTGCCTCGACGACGATGCCGATCGTCTCGCCTCGCGGGCCGCGCACGGTGACGCGCGGCCCGGCGCTCACGACGCGCCGACGACGATCGTCTGCGACGCGGTGTCGCAGGTGGGGGCATGCGCCGCGGCCTTTGCGCGCGTTGCCGCACACGTCAGCCGATAGAGCGATGCGCCGCTGACGACGCTGTACTGCGTCACGTCGAGATCGCCCGTGAGCCCGCTCGCACCGTAGCGGATCACCACGACCTTGTTGCCGCCGATGTCGCTGAGCTCGCTGCTGACGATCCGGGCGTGCGGGGCGCGCTGCGTGAGGATCTCGACCTCGATCTCCTTGAACGTGTCGTCGATCTCGTCGGGTGCCAGCGGCACGCGCAGCACCTGGAAGTCGAGCGCCAGGCTTGCCTCGCCCTTCTTGTGCATCAGCAGCGCGATGTTGCCGCCCGCGGCCGGCACCGCCACCCAGTCCTTCTTCGGATAGCTGAACGCGACGTTGTACACCATGCTCTTGAACGGCCGCAGGTCCTTGGGCTGCAGCGGGCGCTGCGCGAGCGACGGAACGGCCGCACCGAGAAGCAGGGTGGAGGCGGTGAGCGTCGATGTGAACATCGACGCCCACGAACTCCGACACATCGACGCCCACGTTCCACGAAACACCGACGGCCGACGACCGGCACTGTAGATCACGTTCGTTCTCCCACGTCCACGACGAGGACGCTGACGTTGTCGCGCGTGCCGGCGTCGATGGCCTGGGCCACGAGCCGTTCGGCGACGTCCTGCGGATCACCGGCATATGCCGACGACTCCAGTTCCTCGATCCCGACCACGCCGTGCAGGCCATCGCTGCAGAGCAGCAGCCGCATCGGCGTCTCGGGCACAGGCATCTCGGCCATCGATGGCGCGACCTCGGCGTCCGCACCGAGCGCCGCCGTCAACGCGCGCCGCGATCCAATCCGCTCACCCGCCTCGTCCAGCTGGTCCACCGTCGCCGCATCGTCATCGGTGAGCAGGCGCGCGGGTCCGGGATCGACGCGGTAGATGCGGCTGTCGCCGACGTGCGCGAACGAGACGACCTGCTGCGACACAAGCACGGCAGCCACGGTCGTGGCCATGCCCTGCAACGCGGGGTCGGCCTGCGCGGCACGGTGCACGCGCTGGTTGGCGAGCACGACGGCCGTCCGCAGGCGGTTCGACGTCGACGAGAACCTTGCGTCCCAGCCGAGCGGCCATGTGTCGTCCTCGGCCGCGGCCGATCGCGTGATGTAGCCGACGACGGTCTCGAGCGCAAGCTGCGCGGCCACCTCGCCGGCATTGTGGCCCCCGACGCCGTCGAACACGACGTACAGCCCGAGGCGGTCGTCGCAGAGCACGCGATCCTCGTTCACCTCGCGCACCGGACCGCGATCGGTGGCGCTGGCGCCAATCGTGACGACGGGTGTGGCTGGCATCAGGCGGGGACCGCGAGGGGAGTGTCGACGGCGACCGTGTGCTCGAGCACCTCGGCCAGGGACGTGTCGCCCGCGAGCACCTTCGCCAGGGCGGCCTCGCGCAGCGTGCGCATGCCGTCCCTGTGTGCCTGCAGGCGGATCTCGGACACCGAGGCCCTGCGCATCACGAGGTCCTCGATGGCCGGCGAGATCTTCAGCACCTCGAAGATGCCGGTGCGCCCGCGGTAGCCGGCGCCGCCGCACGCATGGCAGCCGCGCGGCTCGCAGATCGTCGCGCGGCCGTGGTGGTGCAGGCGCTCGAACGACGCCGTGAGCGGATGGGTGCGCACGTCGATCTCGATCGGCGCCTTGCACTCGCGGCACAGCCGGCGTACGAGCCGCTGCGCGACCACGAGCCGGAGCGCCGACGCGACGATGAATGACTCGAGGCCCATGTTGAGGAGGCGCAGCACCGCACCCGCCGCGTCGTTGGTGTGCAGGCTCGAGAGCACCATGTGGCCGGTGAGCGCGGCCTTGAGCGCGATGTCGGCCGTCTCGGCGTCGCGCACCTCGCCCACCATGATCACGTCGGGGTCCTGCCGCAGGAAGCTGCGAAGCGCCATCGCGTAAGACAACTCCTCCGAATCGCACTGCACCTGCGTGACGCCGAGGATGCGCGACTCGACCGGGTCTTCCGCGGTGAGGATGCATTCGTCCTCGGTGTTGAGGCGATCGAGCAGCGCGTACAGCGTCGAGCTCTTGCCGCTGCCGGTGGGACCCGTCACGAGCAGCAGGCCGTTTGGCAGGTCCGACGCCTCCTCGAGCAGCGTGCGCGTCTCGTCGTCCACACCGAGGTCGCCGAGGTCGCGGCGCTGGCGTGCGCGATCGAGCACGCGCATCACGACCTTCTCGCCCGAGATCGACGGCACCAGCGAGAAGCGGAGGTCGATGGGCCGGCCCCACACGAGGTCGTAGCCGATGCGCGCGTCGATTGGCGCGGTCGCCGCGCCCAGCGGCACGTCGGCCATGGCCTTCAGCCGGGCCGTGACGCCGAGAATCACCGACGGCGGCAGGTCGTGGAGCACGCGCAGCGCGCCATCGACGCGGGCCCGCACGCGCAGCCGCCCCTCGGCCGGCTCCACGTGGATGTCGCTGGCACCGGCCTCGACCGAGCGCACGATGATCTGGTGGACGAGGCGGATGATGACCGGCTCGCGCGCAAGGAGTTCGAGCCCCTGCACGCCCTCGCCGAGCGTGTCGCGCGTGCGGTTGGCAAACGACGCCGCGTCATCCACGTACTGCTCGAACGGGGCGGCGACGGCCGCCCCGTATGCCGATTCGGCGACCGTCAGCGACTCCGCGCCGGCATAGCGCGGCGCCTGGCCGTCGAGGTCCGACGCGTAGTGGCGCTGCAGCGCCGCCGTCAGCGCGGGCTCGGTCGCGAGCAGCGGCACGATCTGGCACCCCGACAGCGATTCGAGCGTGCGGCGGAAGCGCGCGTCGGTCGGGTTGAGCAGGCAGACGTGGATCCGGTTGACCTCCATCTGCGCCGGGAAGGCCAGCATCGACAGCCAGACCTGCGACGGCACGAGCGTGTTCACGCGCTCGAGGAAGTCCGGGTAGACCGTCATCAGCGACGGATCGACCGTCTTGATGCCGGTGATCTCCTCGAGCAGGAGGCGGACGACCTTGTCGGTCGTGAGGTTCAGCGCCAGCACCGCGCCGGCAAGCGTTCCCCCGCGCGACTGCTGGTACACGCGCGCCGTCTCGACGCGGGGTGCATCGAGCGCCTTGCTCGAGACGAGCAACTCGCCGAGTCTCGCGTCGAGCTCGGCGTCGGTCATTCGCCCCCCTTGAGGGCGGCAAGCCGTTCCCGGGCCGTCGCCTTGCGGGCGTCGCTGTCGGGCAGCCACTCCACGGCCCGCTGGTACCAGCCGATCGCGTCGCCGGGACGGCTGCGGGCGTCGAACTGCCTCGCCTTCCGGTAGGCGTCGTCGCCGGCGGCGGTCATCTTGTCGCGTGCGGCACCGGCCTGGTCCGACGCTCCCGCGCGCTCGTACGCCGCCACGGCCCGAGCCCAGTCGCCCTTTGCTTCGAGCGCCTGCGCGTCGGCAAGCGCCTTTTCACGCGCGGCCGCCTGGCCCTGGCGCGCCTCGGTGAGCCGTGCCGCCGCGTCGCGGAAGTTCGCCTGCTCCGCGACGACGGCCTCGAAGGCCCGCTGCGCGTCGGCGAACCGCCCCGCCGACAGCGCGCGCCGTCCCTCCTCGTACCGCGCCGCGAGTGCGGGTGATTCCTTCGGGGCCGCGGGTGCGCGCCGGGCCCTCGCCGTGCCTGCCTTCGTGGACCCCGGCCGCTCGGCGGGGACACCCGGCGGAAGCGCGGGACCCGTCACGGGAGTGGACGGGCCGGTCGCCGCGGGCACCGTGCCGCCGGCGGTCGTCGTGCCGTCCGCAGTCGTGGCGGCCGGCTCGCCCGTCCCGGCGGTCTCGGCTGGCTGGGTGGCGGGCGGTTCCGGCTCGGTCACGACCGGCGGCGGATTGGCAACGGGCGGCTCCTCCACCTGCTCGGCGACCTGCGGTGCGGCCTCGTCGGCGGCAAGCATGCGCCAGGCAAGCGCCGCGACCACGCCGAGCATCGCGACAAGGAACAGCACGAGGATGGCGGGATTGATGCCCTTGCGCGGCACCTTGGGACGCGCGGCCTGCCGCATCACGGGCGGCGGCGGCCCCGCTGGCACGGCAGGCGTCGCGCCCGACTTCGCGCCAGGCATCAGCAGCGTCTGATCCGGCGCGATCGGCACGTCCATCGTCGGTTCGATGTCGGCGGTCTGCACGCCGGCGGCCGCGGCAAATGGCGCAGCCTCGGTGGGCTGATCCTCGAACGACAGCTTGTAGTCGCCAAACAGGACCTCGTGCCCGTGCTCGAGCACCAGCCGGTTGACGCGCTGCCCGTCCCGCCAGCTGCCGTTCTGGCTGTTCAGGTCGATGAACACCCAGCGCCCGTTCTCCTCGCGGAGCTCGGCGTGGAAGCGCGACACCGACTTGCGCGGGTCGAGCAGCGTGACGTCGTTGGTCTCGGATCGCCCGATCCGCCAGTCACGGTGTCCGGGGTCGAACTCGCTCTCGATGGCGCCATCGCGCCAGATGATCACCTTTGGCATCTCGGGGCTCCGTGGGCTACTGCGCCACGCGCTTTCGCAGGCGGGCGGCTTCGGTCCGTGCGTTGGCGTGCAACGCCTCGGTGCCAAGCGTCAGGGCCTGGACCTGTTCCCACTGCCCGGCTGCTTCCTCGAACTTCATCTCGTCCTCGGCGCGGCGCGCGGCAGATTCGTAACTGCGCAGGCGCACCTCGCGTTCGGCAATGACGCGCAACAGCAGCCGACGTGACGGCTCGTGGGTCTCGTCGCGCAGCAACGCCCCGTGCAGCAGCCGGTAGGCGTCGAGCAGCCGACCATTCCTGTGGGACAACTGGGCCTCATCGTACAGCCAGTCCACGGGCCGATCCTTTGCCGTGAGCGCGCGCTTCTCGATGGCCTGCGCCTGCGGCGAGTCGAACGGCGTGATCGGCGTGTCGGGGTCGGCCATGAGCCGGGGTCGCGCCGCCTGCGCCTGGCTCGACGGCACGGCCGCCGACGGCGCGAGCAGGAAGACGTACACGGCGCCGAGCCCCACTCCCATCACCAGCATCGTCAGCAACGCGACGAGCGCCAGCTTCAGCGACTTGTTGCCGCTGACCGTTCCCGGTGTGGCAGCCGGCGAGGTCGCCGACGGCTGGCCGTCGGACTCGAACACGAGGCGCTGGTCGCCAATCTCGATCACGTCGCCGTGCGACAACTGCGCGGCGTGCACCGTGAGGCCGTTCACGATCAGGCCGTTGGCGCTGTCCTGGTCCTCGATGCGCATGCCGCGCGGCGTCCAGGACAGCAACGCATGCCGCTTCGACACGAACTGCGACGGCAGGACGATGGTGTTGCCGGCATCGCGGCCGAGGGTCACCGTGCGCCCCGGTTCGAGCGCATACACGGCTTCCTCGCCGTCGGGACGGGAGAGCACGAGGCGGGCGGACGCGCGGTCGGCGGACATGGGCTGGCGTTTCCCTTCAGTTGGTCTCGAGTTCGACGCGCACGTGGGTCGAGGCCTCGCGACGCAGCGTCACGGGCGGGCGATCGGCGACGGGCACCACGACGTGAGCACCGGCCGCCATGCCGAGCGCGCCGAGCCCCTGCACGACGGCATTGCACACGGGGCCTGGCTCGAGCACGTCGAGCAGGTGCCGGCCCGAGGCCGACGCCCAGTCCCGCACGCCATCGCCGGGCGCGTGCGCGCTCGTCGCGACGACCGACAGCGACGGCGTGGCCTCGATCCAGGCCGGACCGACCGGTTCCGGCGGTGCCTGCGGTTCGATCGCGGCCACCGACCCCGAACCTGTCGCGGCACCTCCCTGCGTCGTCGCGCCTCCCACGTGGCGGCGATGCTCGAGCAGGTACGAGACGATGCCGGGCAGCCGCTCGATGCCGGGTAACAGCCGGCTGTCCATCACCTTCGGGTTCGCACCCGAGACGGCAAGCTCGACCTGTCGCGTGAAGTGCTGCATGGACGACGCCGTCTGCCGGCGAATCAGCATGGCTGCAAGCATCGCAAGCCCCAGCGTGGCGATGAGGCCCACGACGACGGCAATGCCGTTCTCACCGGCGCTCGGCGGCACGTAGCGGACCCACGCGAGATACCGCTGGCTGCCCGGCGACACGGGCACGAACGCGTCGGCGGCGCTGCCGGTGACGGTCACGGTTGCCGCCGTGAGGTTCTTCCACTCGGCTCCCACGACAGGCAGGGCATCGAACGAACGCCCGAGCAGCCGTGTGGGCGCCATGACGCGCCCCGTGCCTGCGTGCAGCACGAGGACGCTCTCGACGCCAGGCTGCGCGAGGACGTCGGCAATCACGGCTTCGTCCACGGCGCCGTCGGCACGGACCGCGCTTGCGGCCCACCCGCCGAGCGTTCGGACCTGCCGTCGTGACAACTGGTCGACGGCCGTCGACGCGGTGGACATCAACGGCAGCGCGCCGAGCAGGACGCCGAGTCCCCCGAGCCCGACACAGACGAGGAGCACGAGGCCAGCCCACGAGAAGCGGGTGCCCGACATGGCCGGAACGGACGGACCGGCAGCGGCAACCGCGCCTGCCGCCGGACTGGCACCCGCGGCGGTGGATGCGGGCGCTGCAGTCGCGGCCTGTACCGCGGACGACGCAGCCGGCGGAGTCGGTGCCGGTGGAGGCGGTGCAGGCGCGGCAGCCCGCGCGGCCCGGTCCCCGGATGAAGGCGCGGGTGCAGCCACAGGCGGCGGCGGAATCGGTGCCGCTGCCGACACGGGGCCTGCCGCTGCCGGAGGCGCGTCCGCACGTGCGGCACCGGACGCTTCAGGCGGCAGTGGACGCGGGATCACGGCCGTGCGGTCGCCGGTGTCGTGCGACGGGGCGGGCGACGAGGGAGGCGATGCCTTGCGGGCCGCGGCCACGGGGCCGGGCAGCACGGCGGTGCGGTCCTCGACGGGCACCGGTGCGGGTGACGGCGGCACGTCGTCCACCGCGTCGGGTGCGACCGGAAAAGCCGATGGAATGGGCAGCACGGCCGTCCGGTCACTCGTCACCGGCGCGGGCGCCGGCGCCGCGGTGGCCACGAGGGTTTCCTCGAACCGCACGCGCAGGTCGCCAATCGTCACCACGTCGCCCGGCGACAGGTCCGCGCCGGCGACCTTGCGTCCGTTCACGAGCAGGCCGTTGCGGCTGCCGAGGTCGGCGACACGCGGCACCGGCCCCGTCGCATCGAACTCGGCGTGGCGCCTCGAGATCTTCGAGTCGGCGACGCTGATGTCGCATTCGGGCGCGCGGCCCACGGTGAGCCGCCCGACGAAGAGCAGCTCGCGCTCGCCCTCGGGGGCCTGGACGATGAGACGACGCGTGCGCACGGAGACGGCCTCAGAAGTCCTGGTAGATGAACTTCAGCACGACGGGTGCGATCACCACGAGCAGCACCGCCGGGAAGATGAAGAACAGCATCGGGAAGATGATCTTCTGCGTCGCCTGGGCGCCGGCCTTCTCGGCGCGCTGGAAACGCTCGGACCGGAGGAACGCGGCCTGCGACTTCAGGACGTCGCCAATCGAGGCGCCGAGCATGTCGGCCTGCACGAGCGTGGACACGAACGACGACAAGGCGGGAATCTCGAGGCGCGTCGCCATCGCGCGCAGCGCATCGGACCGGGTCGTGCCGAGGCGGATGTCGTTCAGCACCGCGGTGAGTTCGTCGCGCAGCGGGCCGCTGAGCCCCCGCTTCACGAGTCGCTCGAGCGCGATGAGGAACTCAAGGCCGGCTTCGACCGAGAGCGACAGGACGTCAACGGCGCCAGGCAGGGCGCGCACGAGCTGGCGCTCACGGGCACGCCGGCTGTTGTTGAGCATCATGTCGGGAATGAAGAAGGCACCGGCGGCGGCGAGCATGAAGAAGGCCGGGTTGCGGAACAGCGCGAAGAGCACCGAGGCGCCGAGCGGCACGAACAGCGCCGAGAGGATCTTCAGCGCGAACAGGTGATCGACTGTGAACGACTCGCCCCAGCCGGATCGGGCGATGGTCCAGGCGGCGCGCGCACGATAGCGCGGCCAGCGGCTGCCCGAGGCGGGACCGGAAAGGACCTGCACGATCGGGAAGAACACCTTGACGAGAGCCGGCGCGCCCTCCGGCACGTCCGAGGGCGCCGCGTGCTCGCCGGCGCGGCGGGTCGGGCGTGCCGACGGCGTGCCGAACAGCAGCACGATCGCGGCAAAGCCGCTGAGCAACCCGAGAATCAGTACGATCGTCAGCATCCGTTCCCGCTCCTACTGCGCACCCGTCGCTTCACAGTCGTCGGTCCGCACGCAGTCGGCCACGTCCTGCATCGTCTTCTGCCACGGCTGGTACATCCACAACAGCACGAGAATGCCGATGGCCGTCATGATGCCGGCGATCATCAGGTACTCGGTCGTCGTCTGCCCCGACTCCCGGGTCCCGAATCCCGACTCCCGGGCCGCGGTGCGGGCGGTGCCCGTCATACGTCCACCTGCACGAGCTTCAGCATGAGGAAGAAGCCGAGCGCATCGAGCCCCGCAACCACGATCAGCACGAACCAGCCGATGAACGTGTTGAACAGCGGCGCGGTGTAGGTGGGATCGATGATCGTGAAGAGCACGAGCATCCCCGGCGGCATCAGGCACATGACGAAGCCCTGGGTCATGCCCTGGGCAGTCATGGACTTGATCTTCCCCGACACCTTCTTGCGTTCGATGATCGTGTTGGCGACCACGTCGAACGTCTCGCTCAGGTTCCCGCCCGTCTCGCGCAGCGTGAGGATCGAATCGACGACGATCCGCACATCCTCGAGCGGCACGCGCTCGGCAAAGCGCCGCAGCGCGTCGTCCATCAGCCGGCCGAGGTGAATCTCCTTGATCACGCGCGCGAGTTCGTCGGCAATCGGCGCCTTCGTCTCGCGCACCGCCAGCTCGAGGGCCTGCTGCAGGCTGAGGCCGGCCTTGAGGCCGTTGGACATGAGCCGCAGGGCGTCCACGAGCTGGTCGTCGATGCGATCGAGCCGCTGGCGGCGGCGCCAGATCACGAAGAAGCGCGGGATGAAGAAGCCGAGCGCGCAGAAGAACACCGCGAAGAAGATGCGGCTCGCGAGCGCGTTGCCGAAGAGGAACCCGAGGAGCGCGCCGCCGAGCGTGAGCACGGTGATGAACTGCCGCGCGCGCTCGACGGTGATGGCCTCGAACATCGCGTCGAACTCGTCGACGATCCATGACGCGTACGTCTCGGTCCGGGCGCGCCACCATGCGCTGATGCTCTCGCCGCCGTTGAGCACCAGCAGGACGGTCGCCGCGAACAGCAGGCCGAATCCGCCGATCTTTGCCAGGACGATCGTGGTCATAGGGTCTGGTGGAGGAAGATCTCCGCGGGCACCTGGATGCCGCGGTTCGGCAGCAGCTTCACGAAGGCGGGCACGTGCCCGGTCGGGCGGAACTGGCCGATCACCTTGCCGTCGGGTGCAAGGCCCATCTGCTCGAACCGGAACACGTCGCGGGTGACGAACTGCCCGCTCTCCTGCCCGCAGATTTCCGTGACGTAGGTGATGCGGCGGCTGCCGTCCTGCAGGCGCGACTGCTGCACGACGATGTGGACGGCGGCGGCAATCTGGTCGCGGATGGCGCGGGCCGGCAGGTCGAGGCCCGCCATCAGCGCCAGCGTCTCGAGGCGGCTGAGCGCGTCGGCCGGCGTGTTCGCGTGCAGCGTCGTCAACGAACCGTCGTGGCCGGTGTTCATGGCCTGCAGCATGTCGAGCGCCTCGCCGCCGCGGCACTCGCCGACGACGATGCGGTCGGGGCGCATGCGCAGCGAGTTGCGCACAAGGTCGCGGATGGTGATCGCGCCCTCGCCCTCGATGTTCGGCGGCCGCGACTCGAGCGCGATGACGTGCTCCTGCGGCAGCTGGAGTTCCGCGGCGTCCTCGATCGTGACGATGCGCTCGTCGTCGGGGATGAACGACGACAGCACGTTGAGCAGCGTGGTCTTGCCCGACCCCGTGCCGCCGGAGATGACGACGTTCTGCCGCGCCTGTACCGCCGCGCCGAGGAACGTCGCGATCTGCTCGGTCATCGATCCGAAGCCGATCAGGTCCGGGATGCCGAGCAGCTTCTTCGAGAACTTGCGGATCGTCACCGCCGGTCCGCGGAGCGCCAGCGGCGGGATGATCGCGTTGACGCGGCTGCCGTCCCGCAGCCGGGCGTCGACCATCGGCACCTTCTCGTCGATGCGGCGGCCGAGCGGCGCGACGATGCGCTCGATGATGCCCCGCAGCTGCTCGTTGCTGAGGAACTGCACGTTTGCCAGCTGCAGGTGGCCGCGGCGCTCGACATAGACCTGGTCGATCCGGTTGACCATGATCTCGGTGACCGTCGGGTCCTCGAGGAGGTCCTCGAGCGGACCGAGCCCGAGCGACTCGTCGAGCAGTTCCTTCACGAGCTGCCGGCGCTCCTGCCGCGACGCGGTTGCGGCCTCCTCCTGCACGAGCGCGATCAGCTTGCCTTCGACCCGCACGTGCATCTCCTGCCGCTTGACCGGATCGTGGAGATAGCCGAGATCGCCCTTGCGCAGGTCGATTTCCTCGATCAGCCGGCGGAGGATGCGGAGCTTGACGATGCGCCGCGTGTCGCTCGACGCTTCGGGCGAATCGGCGCGCTTGTCGGCTCGCTGCCTGAATGCACGCTGGATGAACCCGCGCGCGAGGTCGGCAAACACCGCCGAGAGTTCGTCCTCGGGCCGCAGCTCGATGAGCGTGCGGCCCTTGTCCTGCGCCCACTGCACGGTGCCCGGCTGCTCGGAGAGGTACCCGAGCACCGGCATGCCGAGCTCACCGGCCGCCGTGCCCGTGTGCGAGTCGGTCGCGCGGTTGACCACGACCGAGACGGCGGCCGCCGGGAACTGCATGCCGCTCAGCAGCGTGAGCATGTGCGACGCACGCGTGACGCCCGGTGGCGACGGCTCGACGACCACGCACATCTGGTCCACGCGGTCCACGAGGAAGGCGCCGACGTCGCCCGTCGTCACGCCGAGGTCGATCACGAGGTAGTCGAAGCACTGGTCGATCGTGTTGAAGACCTGCTCGAGCACCGGGCGCGTCAGCGCGGGCGCCTGCACGACGTCGGACAGCAGCGCGAGGCACGGCACGCCCGACGGCGCCGACGTGAGGTAGGAGAGCAGCAGGTCCGGCGTCATCCGCTCGAGCAGCGGCAGCAGGTCGCTGATGCTCTTCGGTCGCGGCAGTCCGAGGCGCTGCCCGCCGTCGCCCGGGCATGGCGCGGAGGCGTCGAGGAACAGCACGCCGCCCCGCACCTGCTGGAGGATGCCGACGGCGAGATTTGTCGCCACGAACGTCTTGCCGGCGCCACCCGATCCCGAGGTGACGCCAATCACCTTCAACTTCGCCATGGCGTCAGCGCGGCGGCGGGCCGGTCGTCAGGGCCGGACGGAAGACGACGAGAATCTGCGTCTTCTTGGACTTGTAGTTCGACGACCCGAACAGCGAGCCGAACACGGGCACGTACCGCATCGCAGTGGTCCCGCTCGCCCCGGGCACGCGGCCGGCGGTATCGGTGCCGCGACGCATCTTCCCTGCCGCCGTCATGCCGCCCGCAATGGCGGGTGCGGCAAGCAGGTCGTTGCCCGAGACGGCAAACGGCACGCCCTCGACGGTGCCGAACGAGTACCGCGAGCGGCGCCACACGTCGGGATCGTAGAGGTTGTAGTCGAGCGGCACGTTCGTCTCGACCTCGACCGAGGTGACGAGCCCCCGCTGGCCGTCGCGCGGGCGCACCGTGAGGCGGATCCCCGTGTCCTGCAGGTTCTTGTCGTTCTTGTTCTTCGGGTCGACGCTCGGCCCGCCGATGAAGACCTCGCCCTCGCCGCCGACGGGCGCCGTGACCTTGCCCTTGTAGAGGCTGCGTCCCGACGGCTCCACGCCGCGGCCGTACTCGCCGGTCTTGAACTGCGAGCTCGCCTCGAACAACTCGAGTTCGTACTCGACGATGGCCGCCCCGTCCTCGACCTCGCCTGACGTCACCGTGCCGCCCGTGCCTGCACCCGTGCCGCCAGTCGTCGTGCCGGTCCCGCCCGCCGTCCGGCTGCCCGGGCGGGGCGCGACGGTCACCGTGGACTGCACGCGCGCGACGCGCGCGATGCCGGTCAGCGCGTTCAGTTCGTCCTGCGACGCCACCGTGCCTGTCAGCAGCACCTGGCCGCCGAGCCGCGTCATCGAGACGTTCGGGTACTGCTGGAGCAGGGCCTTGAGGTCGCGCTCCATGGACTCCGCTTCGCGCGTGGTCACGATGAGCGTGATCTCGTGGCGCAGGACCTTCTTCTGGTCCCAGATGTTGAGGGTCGTGCGGCCTTCGCGCTTGCCGCGCAGCATCAGCTGCTTGCGGCCGCCGACCGGCTCGTAGCCCGCGGTCACCGGCGAGCCGAGCACGATGTCGCCCATCGCGTAACCCGGCGACCACGTCGTGACCTCGTTGACGTAGATCGTGAGGTCTTCACGCGTCGCCTGCGCCATGCCGGGCAGGGCGCCGGCCACGAGCAGCGCCGCAGCCACGAGGACGCGCGACGCCAGGGTGGAGAACGTACGGGGGAGGGTATGCATGCTGGCCTCCGGTGTGCCTCAGAAGAGCCCGCGACCCACGTCACGGAATGCCTGTGCCGCGCGCGCCGGTTTCGGCTTGAGCGGCACCGGCACCTTCAACAGGCCGAGTGGGTCGAGGAACGGCAGTTCGACCGCGGTGTCGTCGAGGCTCGAACGCAGCGACAGCGTGAGGTCGCCCACCTGCTGCGCGAGCACGAGTTCCTGCACCCGCTGCGGGTCCACGAGCAGCGTCACGGTCCGCAGGGCACGCGTGCTCTGCGTGCCGCCACCGCCGCCCTGGCCGGACGTCTCCTCCTGGATGCGCTCGCGGCGCAGTTCCTTGTTGACCGCGACGACGAACACGTTCTGCATCATCGTGCGCACCTCGGTGCGCTCGTCGGCATACGTGATGCGGCCGTTCTGCTGCGCGATCGGGCGGCCGAACTCGAAGGTCCCCAGGATGTCCACGAAGTTGCCCGGACGAATCAGCCCGCCGACGCCCGTGTCGTCGGTCACCGTGATGGCCACCGCGCGACGCCCGCGGGGCACCTCGAAGCTCAGGGCCTCGGCGCCGGCATCGGCGAGCATGCCGCCGACGATCTGCGCGCCGGCCGCAATGGGCACCACCGCCACGCGCCCGGCCACCTCCTCGGTGGTCGCGAACGTCTGCGGCTGGCGGTACTTGCGCGGCACCGACTGGCGCTGGATCAGCCGTTCGTCGATCGCGGCGCCGGCGGCAATGGGCTCGCGCGCGACGATGACGTTCTGCATGTCGACTTCCTCGTACAACTGCCGCTCGAGGCCACGGATGTACACGTAGACCAGGAACACGGCGAGCAGGCCGAGGACGATGGAGAGGAGCAGCTTGGCGCGACCGGACATATTCAGGGGGTTCCGAAAGGAAAAACTCCGACGGGGCGTGGATCGAACAGCGACTCAGTCATCCCAGGGGCAGTTGCCCCAGAGGCAGTCCCAGGCGCACCCGGCGACGTCCTCGGTACATTCCTCGATCGCGTTGAGGGTCTGC
Organism: uncultured Luteitalea sp.; assembly: GCA_934541105.1. GTDB lineage: Bacteria > Acidobacteriota > Vicinamibacteria > Vicinamibacterales > Vicinamibacteraceae > Luteitalea. The sequence continues at coordinate 169,517 of CAKTDA010000006.1, forward strand.
CCCATCTCCTGCACCGACTGCAGTTCGTCCTTCAGGGTGGTGAGGTCGAGGGCGCTGTTGGGCAGGTTGTACGCAAACCAGCCGAAATAGTCGCCTTCGCCGAGCGACGACAGGCTGTCGCCGGCGATGGTCCACGGGCTGCCGGCGTCGAGGCCGCCGCCCGCCTTCGTCCGCTTGCACGGCGGGCTGGCGCCGTCGCAGCTCTGGTCGGGGTCGCCGTGCTGCTCGACCCAGTGACTGTAGATGCGGAAGTCGGGAATGCCTTCGTCGATGTCGTCGCGGAACAGCCCCAGCTTGGGCGGGCGGAGCTGATCGAAGGCGTGCATCTCGCCCCAGATGATCTTCACCGTCTCGCGGTCGTACTCCTCGCCGTCGTTGTTGTAGTCGTAGGCCGACTGCAGCAGGCGGCTGTGGACCTGCGCGAGCGTACGGTTCACGGCGCGGTTGACCAGGTAGATCTGGAAGGCCCCCGCGATGAAGACGACGCCGATGAAGGCGATGAGCATCGTCTCGATGGTGGCCTGCCCGCGCCGGCCCCGACGGCGCCGGTCAGTAGCGGACCTTGCGCCACTTCTCGAAGTCGGGGTCATACACGCCTCCGTTGAGGATTGCGTCGAACGAGAGGCCCCAGCTCGCGGCAGTGAGCGGCACCATCTTCACGCGGTACTCGGAATCGCCGGACTCGATCGTGCCGCCGGCCGGCTTGGCGGCTGCCGCCGCCCGCATCTTCGGGATGGCGTCCTCGCCGAACAGCCCGAAGGGGTTGAAGAGCGGGCGCGTCTCGGGCGCCTCGACGACCCACACGAACACGTCGGTGCTCGTCTTCTCCCACCACTTCGTGTAGTCGAAGGTCTTGGGGCACGGGAACGGGCCGCACCACCCCATGTAGGTGATGCTCGCGTCGAGCGGCTCGAGTTCCGTGAGGCAGGGCAGCGGCAGGTTCGCAAACGGGAACGGCTGCTCCCAGCAGGCCGTCGGCCGCGACTTGATGAACGGCAGCTCGTTGCTGGCCGTGTCGTCGTCCTCGCCGCCGAACCCGAACGGACGGAAGCCTTCGTACCATCGCAGCTGCTCGCCCGGGAAGAGGTCCTGCGTGTTGTACCAGGTCACGCGCGCGGCTTCGTCGTACGGCTTCTTGGCGTACCCCACCTGGATGGCCGCGTCCACGCCGTTGATGATCGCGGTGCCGATCTGCCAGATCGTCTTCACGACCTCGTCGAGGCCGAGCGGGCCGGCGACGTAGAGGCCGGGATCGACGATCGGCCGGATGTCGTGGCGCCACTGGTTGACGTCGGCAAGCGCGTTGAGGCCGATCGCCATGTTGGTCGCGCCCGTCCAGGCGCCGGCGTCGGCCGCGATCTGCAGGGCCATGCGGCGGTTCACCGCCTGCCCGATGTTGACGACGAGCCCCACGAACATCGTCATGACGACGAGGAAGCAGAGGAAGAAGGGCGTCGTCTGACCGCGTTCGCTAGTCATTGTCCCCTCCGCTCGGCGGATCGTCCTGCGTCGTCACGGGCGCAAAGCCGGTGATGAGCATGCCCTGCGGCTCGACGTGCTCGTAGATGGGCAGGCCGAACGGCACGCGCGTCTCCACCGTGTAGCCCGACCACCCGTTGACGTTCTCGTGCGTCACCGTCACCGGCGGGTCATCGCCTTCGCCCACCCACCAGTTGATGTTGGCCATCACGTCGCGGGCCGCGCTCTCGGGGTCGTTGCCGACCTCGGCGGCGCGCGCCGCGGCAAAGGCCGCGTAGTTCACCATGTAGCGGGTCACGGTGAACATCGTCAGGTGCATGAGGCCGAAGACGAGCAACAGCATGAAGGCCATCATCATCATGGTCTCCAGCGTGGCCTGCCCGCGCCTCGTGCATCGACGACTCACCCCTGACCCGCGCATGTGTGTTCCATCGGCCGCGCGGCCCTACTTCTTGCCGCCGCCGCTCTCCTGCACCGTGTTGAACTTGGAGTTGTTGCTGCTGTCCACCGCAGCCGCCGCGTTGCCGGACCAGTTCTCGGCCGCGGGCTTCACCTTGTCCCAGAAGAACACGATGAAGGCGATGAGCACGACGGCCGCCATGATGCCGACGATCATCAGGTACTCGGTCGGCGTCTGGCCGGCCTCGCCGCCGAAGCGGGGGGCTCGCGTTGTCGTCAGGTCGTTGCGACGGGTGATCTGCATGTCCATAGTGTTCCTCCAGCCCTCGGCTACTGCTCCTCGCACTCCAGATCCTCTTCCTGCTCGGGATCCAGCTCCACGAACTCGGGACACGGTTGCGGCTCCTCGGCCGCCGACGCCGGACTCGAGAGGTTGACGATGATGTGGTCGGCAAGCCGCAGCGTCACCACCCGCACCGTCGGGATGATCACGCCGCTGAGCACGATCAGCATCGCGGTCACGAGGCCCGCGATCATCAGGTACTCGGTCGTCGTCTGCCCGCACCGGCGACCGGCTCGCACGCCCATCACAACCCCGGGGTCCGCACGGCCCGCGCCAGGGCCCGCACCATCGCCACGAGCACCGGCTGGAACATCGCCGTGAGCAGGATGGCCACCGCGGTCAGGATGCCGGCCAGCATCAGCCATTCCACGGCAACCTGCCCCCGGCGATTCCTGCGCATCGCGTGAGTCTTCCGGTCCATCGCGCTGTGAAGCCCTACGCTCACAGAACGCCCCCCGATGTGTCGTGCGAACGCATCTTACTCGCGAAGCCCGACAATAAACCAATTCCGACCCTGACGCGCCAGGTCGAACACGAACGTGCGCCGGATCGTCAACGCATGCCCCGCCGCATACGCCCCGGTCGTCCCCGGCTGCGTCAGATGGCACGTCGCGGCGGCCTTCGCCCGATCCACGACGCTGACGTCGCACGAGGCCAGCGTGAGCGGCGCCGAGAACGCGCTGGTGACGCGGCGGATGTGGACGTCGTCCACGTCGGGCCAGACCCGACGGATGCCGGACGCGTGCGACGTGTTGCGCGCCGCGACGTACCCGCGAACGAGGGCGAGTGCCTCCTCGCGAGGCGCCACGGCGGGCGGCTCGACGTCGCGGCGGACGGGCTCCTCGCGCACGACCGCCGGCGGAACCTCGACGTCCACGCGGCGCTCTCGCGAATCACTCACCTCCGGACGTGACGTCGGGGGCCTGACGACGCGCGGGACTTCCGCCTCCCTCGTCACCGGCTCCTGCCTCGCCGCCTGCCTGCCCTGCTGACCGGCTCCCGTCGAGTCGGGTGGCAGCGACACCTCGGTCGCGCCGCCCTCTGCCGCTACCTCCGATTGCGGAATCGCCACGTTACCGGGGCCATCGGTCGTCGATTCCCGTGAAGATGCGGGCGCGTCGTCGGGCCTGGCGAGGGCTTCGACCTGCGCGGGCGGAGGATCGGTCGTGGCTGGCGAGCCGCCGGCGAGGCCGAGCGCGCGCACGACGAAGAAGGCCATGACCACGGCCACGCCGAGCAGCACCACGAGACCGCCGAGGACCGCGGCCAGGGGCACGCCCCGACGCGTGGCAGGCGGCGGCGCAGTCGTTGCCGTGACCGGCGGAGGTGCCGGCGTGGCGAGGGGCACCGGGGCCGCCGCACGCAGGTCGGCGTCCACGGTGACCCGGCCTGCGGAGTGCGACGGGCTGCCCTTCGGGAGTCCCGCGGGCAAGGGCGGCAGCGGCACCGGCACCGGACCGTCGTCGGCAGCCGGGGCGAACTTCGTCTCGTCGAGCGCCGTGGACGGCGGCGGCGCTTGCGGACGGATCGGCGCGGGAAGTCCGACGACGAGGGTCGCGTCGTCGGAGGACGCGGCCATGGCGCGCCGGCGGGCGCGCGCGAGGTCCTTCCTGAACGCCTGCAGGTCCTGGTACCGGTCCTCCGGGCGACGCGCCATGGCCTTCGACACGATGGCGGCCAGGTCGGGATCGAGCTCGGGCACCAGGTCCAGGAGTGGCGTCGGGCGCGCCGCCAGCACCAGTTCCAGCACGTCGGCGGTCGTGGCGCCCGCGAATGCCCGGCGGCCCGAGAGCAGCTCGTAGGTCACGAGACCGACGGCGTAGATGTCGGCCCGCGCGTCGGCGGGGCTGCCCTCGAGCACTTCGGGCGCCATGTAGGCCGGGGTGCCGACGAGCGTCGGCCCGTCCATCTCGATGCTGTGGGCGGCCTGCACCGCGCGGGCGATGCCGAAATCGAGCACCTTCACGAGCCCGGAGCGCGTGATCATCAGGTTCGCGGGCTTGATGTCGCGGTGGACGATGCCCCGCTGGTGCGCGAAGGCGAGGCCATCGGCGACGTCGTCGATGACGTCCAGCTTCCGGATTGGCGAGAACGGCACGTCGTCCCGGATCAGCGAGGCCAGGGTGTCGCCATCGATGTACTCCATGGCGATGTACAGCTGGCCGTCGTGCTCCCCCACGTCGTAGATCGTGACGATGTTGGGATGCTGGATGCGGGCGGCCGACTGGGCCTCGCGCATGAATCGGCGGCGCAGATCGGCGCTGTCCACGCGCAGCAGCTTGAGGGCGACCGGACGGGCAAGGACCGGGTCCGCCGCCAGGTACAGCACCCCCATGCCGCCCTCGCCGAGCAGGCGCTCGACGTCGTACCGACCGATCTGTGCGGGGAGGTCGCTCATGGTCGTTTGGAGGATCAACGCTCCGCGACTGTCCGGAAGAACAGCCGTTCAGGTGCAGGGCCTGCCGTGCCGATCGTGTACGGTACGGTGCCAGACCACGTGGAAGAGCTTCCAGAACGCATCGGGCCGTATGAAGTACGGGACCGCCTCGGGCATGGCGGCATGGGCGTCGTGTACCTCGGGTTCGACCCCATGCTGGATCGGCCCGTCGCCATCAAGGTCCTGCGGGTGCCCGACGAAGAGACCCGCCGCCGGTTCCTCCGGGAAGCCCGCCTCGCGGCCCGCGTCCACCACCCGCATATCGTCAGCATCTACGCGGTGGGTGAACACGAAGGCAATCCGTACCTCGCGATGGAGTTCATCGCGGGCCGGACGATGGCCCAGATCATCAGGAGCGAGGAGCCTGTCCCGCTCGCGCGCAAGGTGCACTGGCTGGCCGAACTCTGCGCCGGTCTCGGCCACGCGCACCGCAGCGGCATCGTCCATCGCGACGTCAAGCCATCGAACCTGCTGATTGCGCAGGGGACGGGCACGCTCCGCCTCGTGGACTTCGGCATCGCCTACGGCAACGAGGCGTCGGGCATGACGATGGCGGGCATGATCGTCGGCACGCCGCAGTACATGTCGCCCGAGCAGATCCAGGGGCAGCCCGTCGATGCCCGCAGCGACATCTTCTCGGTGGGCACGGTCGCCTACGAACTGCTCACCGGTCGCCAGCCGTTCGGCGGCGAGAACCTCTACCACGTGTCGCGGCTCATCGTGAACGAGCAGCCGACGCCACTGGCGAGCCTCGTGCCCGACGCGCCCATGGCCCTCCTGCGGACGATCACGCGCTGCCTCGAGAAGGACGCGGCCGCGCGCCCGGCCGACGCCACGGTGCTGCAACGCGAACTCCTGGCGCTCGCCCGCCGGCTCGATCCGGACCAGACACTCGTCGTGCAGCACACCGAGGCCACGGTCGTCGCCCCGGTCCGCGATGCCACGACATCGCGCCGCGAGCGGCTCCGCGAGGCGGAGGCCGCCATCGAACAGGGCGACCTGACCGGCGCGGCGGAACTGCTGCACCGGCTCGAAGCCACGACGCCGTCCGACGAAGTGCAGTCGCTGCGCCAGAAGCTGCAGGCCCGGCGTGTCGAAGTGCGCGTGCAGGATGCCTTCGGCCGGGCAGACGATGCCGTCCAGACGGGGAGCGTCGAGGAGGCGGAGAGCGCGCTCGCCGTGCTCGCCGAGATCGCGCCGCTGCATCCCGAGCTCGAGCGCCTCCGCCAGGCCCTCGAGTCGCGGAGCCACGCACGGCAGGTGGCCGCGCTCGTCGCGCGCGCCCGCCAGGCGCTGCAGCAGGACCGCCTCGACGACGCCGAGACGATGGCCGCCGAGGCACTGGCCTTTGCGCCCGGCGCCGCCGATGCCATCGCCGTGCAGCAGGCCGTCGTCGGGCGGGTCCGCGCGCAGCGGATTGCGAGGCTCGTGGCGCAGGCGAGCCGCGCCATCGCCCAGGAGGACGCATCGGCCGCACGTCGCGCCATCGACGCGCTCGTCAGGCTCGACCCGTCGCACGGCGACGTCGGCCGCCTGCAGGGCCGGCTCCAGGCCCTGACGGCCGAGAGCGAGGGAGCAGTAGGCCCCGAGACGCCGGCAAGCCCGACACCCGCGCCCAAGGCGCCCCGGAAGGCCGTTGCCGTGCCGGCCGGAACCGGTCCGACAGCCGCGGCGCCCAGTATCGGGGCGGGCGCAGGGGCAGGGGCAGGGGCAGGGGCAGGTGCGGGTGCAGGGGCCGGGGCGGCACGCATTGCCGCGGGCCCGGCGGCTTCCGGTCAGGGCACGTCTCCCGGCATCGCGGGCGAGATCCTGCTGCGCCCCGCGCAGGCGGCTCCTGAACGTGTGGCTCGTGCCGCCTCCGCGGTTGCCCCGATGGCCGGGTCGATGGCGGGCCCGCTTGCGGATGCGGGGGCTGGCGCGGCATCGCCGCAGGACGCGGAATCGGCTGGAACTTCGGGCCGCACGACGGCGATGCTCGCGGCGGCCGCGGTGCTGGCCCTCGCCGTCGCTGGCGGCGGGTACTACTACGCGGCGCTGCCCGCGCCGGAGGCGACCGACACCGCCGCCGAGGCCGAATCGCAATCCGGCCCGGCAGCGGTGGCGAGCGACGGCCCCGCGACTGGCGACGGGGCCGCAGAACCGACCGGGCCGGATCCGTCGTCCACGGCTGCCGCAGTCACGACCGCCGCAATCGGCGAGCCGGGCGCTGCGGAAACGGCCGGTGCGGCGACCGACGGCGCGACGCGTCCACCACCCGCATCCCCGGCGACGCCGGACGCCGCGGATCCCTGGGCGGCGATCAGGCAGCTGACGGCGCGCGGCGCGTTCGACCGCGCAATGGCGGCAATCGACGATGTCAGCGGACGGCCGGCGGGTGAGCTCCAGGCCGAGCGCACCCGCGTGCTCGACGCGGCGCGCCGGAACACGCTCGCGGCGCGGCGCGGGGCCGAGGACCTCCGCCTCACGAAGAGCCCGCAGTACGTGCTCGGCATGACGCGGCAGGCCGATGCCGATCGCCAGCGCGATGCCGGTCGCGTGAAGACCGCGGTTGCCGGCTACATGGCTGCGCGGACGCACTTTCTCCAGGCCTTCACCGACAACGGCCGCGCGCCGGCGGCGACGGCGGCCGACGCGGGCACCAGGGCGGGCACCACGCCGCAGTCCGAGGCGCCACCCGCCCCCACGACGACTGCGCCGGCAGGCCCCAACCTCTCGACGTGGTCGAACGAGGAGGCTCGCGCCGCCGTGGCGACGTTCTGCGGCGCCTACCTGGCCCGCGACATGGGCGGCCTGCAGCGCCTGTGGCCGAACATGGGCCCCGAGTGGCGCGCTGAACTGCGCGACGCGTTCGGCACCACCGGCGAACTCGTCTGCGTCTTCGAGAATCTCGTCATCGTCCGGGCGAGCGACGAGTTCAGCGCGTCGGCACGCCTGCTCACCCAGCTGCCGGGCGGCGCGCAGCGGCGCCGCACGCTCCTCATGTCGCTCGTGCCCGCCCGCGATCGGCTCGTCATCGGCAACATCCGGGTCCGGTAGCCGGCCCTCGCCCGTCCTCAGGCATCATCTGGTCATGCCCGACGCGATCGTCATCGATCAGGTCACCAAGCGCTTCGGCCGGACGACGGCCGTGGACGCGCTGTCGCTGCGCGTCCCGCACGGCGCGATCTACGGCTTCATCGGGCCGAACGGCTCCGGCAAGACGACGACGCTGCGGATGATGATGAACATCCTGCTGCCCGACAGCGGCAGCGTGGAGGTGCTCGGCGACCGCAGCACGGCGGCCGCGCGCGACCGCGTCGGCTACCTGCCCGAGGAACGCGGCCTCTACAAGCAGCTGCCGGTGCGGCGGCTGCTGACCTACTACGGTGAACTGAAGGGCGGCCGGCGCAGCGAGGTGCAGCGGGAGGCCGATGCCTGGCTGGCGCGGCTCGGCCTGTCGCACGTGGCCGACAGGAAGGTCGAGGCACTCTCGAAGGGCATGTCGCAGAAGGTGCAGTTCATCGCCACCGTCGTCGCGAAGCCGGACCTCGTGATCCTCGACGAGCCGTTCTCGGGACTCGACCCCGTGAACCGCGACGTGCTGCGCGATGCGGTGCTCGAACTGAAGCAGCGCGGCACGACGATCGTCTTCAGCACCCACGACATGACCGTCGCCGAGCGGCTGTGCGACCGCATCTTCATGATCTTCAGGGGGCGCAAGGTGCTCGATGGGTCGCTCGACGAGATCCAGTCGAGGTACGGGCGCGACGAGGTCCATGTGCGCGTGCAGGGCGGTGCGGCCGTGCTGCGCGGGATCGAGGGCGTGGACGCGGTCGTCGACCACGGCAACGAACAGCAGGTGAGGCTCTCGGTCGATCCGCAGCTGTTCCTGTCGCGCCTCGTGGCCCGGGCGCCGGTGCAGCGCTTCGAGATCACGCGACCGTCGCTCCACGACATCTTCGTCGAGATCGCCAGGCCGACGCATGGCGAGGACGCCGCACCCGCGGCATGAGCCAGCCATGTCCAAGGTGCTGACCGTCGCGGTCGCGGAGTTCGAGCAGGCGGTGCGCAGCCGCGCGTTCCTGATTGGCCTGCTCGCGCTGCCCCTGCTGATGGGGATTGCGTTTGGCGTCCAGGCGCTGACCGCACGGCGCGACGTCTCCGAGCGCCGCTTCGCGATCGTCGATCACACAGGCGTCGTCGCGCCGGCGATCGTCGAGGCCGCGCGCGCCCACAACGCGGACGAGACGTCGCCGTCCGGACGACGCACCGGGCCGCACTTCCTTCCCGAGATCGTCGCGCCCGATGGCGCCGCGCGGGATGCGCAGCGGCTGGCGCTCTCCGATCGCATCCGCGCGGAGGAGCTGTTTGCGTTCGTCGAGATTCCCGCCGACGTGATGACCGGCACCGGCGAGGCCCCGCAGGTGCAGTACTTCACGCAGTACCCGACGTACAGGGCCCTGCCCGACTGGCTGGGTGGCGAGATCAGCCGCACGGTCGCCGATCGTCGGCTCGCGCAGCTCGGGGCCGATCCGGCAGAGGCCCGACGACTGCTCGAGCCCGTTCACCTCGAGAGTCAGGGGCTCCTGACACGAACCGCCGACGGGCAGGCATCGGCAGGCGCGAAGGTGGACGTGATCCGCGCGTTCGTCATGCCAGCCGTCGCGATGTTCCTGCTCTTCGGGCTCGTGATGAGCTCGGCGCCGCAGCTCCTCAACAGCGTGATCGAGGAGAAGACGAGCCGGATCAGCGAAGTGCTGCTCGGGTCGGTCAGCGCGTTCGAGCTGATGCTCGGCAAGCTGCTCGGGAGCGCCGCGGTGACGATGGTGCTCGCGCTGATCTACATCGGCGGCGGCCTGCTGCTGGCGGCGCAGGCCGACTACTTCGGCGTCATCCCGTGGGGGCTGCTGCCCTGGTTCGCGGTCTTCCTCGTCATCGCGGTGATGCTGTACGGGTCGATGTTCATTGCGATCGGCGCGGCGTGCAGCGAGGTCAAGGACGCGCAGGGCATGATGATGCCGGCCGTCGTGCTCGCGATCCTGCCGATCCTCCTGTGGATCCAGGTGGCGCAGAACCCCGACAGCGCGACGTCGGTCGGCGCGTCGATGTTCCCGTTCGCGACGCCTTACCTGATGCTGCTGCGGATTGCCATCCCGCCCGGCCCGCCGGCCTGGCAGGTTGTCGCCTCGCTGATCGGCGTGCTGCTCACGACGGTGGGCATGGTATGGGTCGCCGGCCGCATCCTGCGCGTGGGCCTGCTGCTGCAGGGCAAGACGGCGACGTATCGCGACATGATCCGCTGGATCGGCGCGCGGTAGCCGAGGGTGGCGTAGCCCGGCCATCTGGCGGCACCACCAGGAGGTGCCGGCGCCCTCTGGAGGTACGCTACGCGGATGCTCGTACGCGTCGTCCTCTCCCTCTCGATTGTCGTCGCGTGCGCCGCGGTGTCGCGCGCGCAGCAGGCCGTCGAGTACACGGTCTCGATTCCGCATCCCGACCAGCGCTGGCTGCAGGTCGATGCCCGCTTCCCGGTGAAGCCGGGCGAGCCGATCGAGGTACGCATGGCCCGCTCGTCGCCGGGCCGCTATGCGCCGCACGAATTCGGCAAGAACGTCTACATGTTCGAGGCCGTCGGTGACGCCGGCGCGCGGCCGGCCGCGGAGCCGGTCGGGCCGGCGCAGTGGCGCATCACGGCGCGCAGCGCGGTCGCGCACGTGCGGTACCGGCTGTTCGCCGACCAGGTGGACGGCACCTACGCCGCCGTGGACAGGACGCACGCGCACCTGAACGCCCCCGCGACGTTCGTCTTCGCCCCTGCGCTTGCCGAGGCGCCCGTCCGCGTGACGTTGCGGCAGCCTGACGGTCGATCGTGGAAGGTCGCGACGCAGTTGTACCCGACGAGCGACCCGCTGACGTTCACCGCGCCCAACCAGCAGTACTTCCTCGACTCGCCGATCGAGTTCAGCGATCACGCCGTGCGCGAGTTCACGGTGGAGCAGCCCGGCGGCGCAGCGCGCATCAGGCTGGCCGTCCACCACCTTGGCACCGACGCCGAGCTCGACGCCTACACCGCGCGAATCGAGGCAATCGTCCGCGAGCAGGCGGCGATCTTCGGCCAGCTGCCGGCGTTCGAGACCGGCACCTACACGTTCCTGATGGACTACCTGCCGTGGGCCGACGGCGACGGGATGGAGCACCGCAACAGCACGGTCTGCACGGCACCGGCCGCGCTCGCCGGCAGCCAGGAACGGCTGGCGTCCACCGCCGCGCACGAGTTCTTCCACGTCTGGAACGTCGAGCGCATCCGGCCCGCGTCGCTCGAGCCGTTCGACTTCACCCGCCCCAACATGTCGGGCGATCTCTGGTTCGCCGAGGGCTTCACGACCTACTACGCGTCCCTGACGATGATCCGCGCGGGCCTCGTCGCGCCAGACGCCGGCGTTGCCCAGATGTCGGGCTACGTGAACACGGCCTTGCTGTCGCCTGGCACGCGCTTCCGGTCGGCGGTGGAGATGAGCCGGCTGGCACCGTACGTGGATGCCGCCACTGCCGTCGATCCCACGAACTGGGAGAACACGTACGCGTCCTATTACCCGTACGGCGCGGCGATCGGCCTCGGGCTCGACCTGCTGCTCCGCGAGCGCAGCGACGGGCGGGTGACGCTCGACGACTACATGCGCCGACTCTGGACCACGCACGGCGCGCCGGGCGGCAGCGTGCCCGGGCTCGTCGCACGGCCGTACACGAGTGCCGATCTCGAGGCGGCGCTCGCCGCGACGAGCGGCGATGCGGCCTTCGCGCGCGGGTTCTTCGCCAGGCACGTCATGGGCACCGAGCCGCTGCCGTTCGAGCGGCTGCTCGCCGGCGTCGGCTACGAGCTGCGCCCTCTTGGCACGCCCTGGCTCGGCATCCTCGAACTCCAGCCGCGGGACGCCGCGAGTGTCGTCGCGAACAATCCCGTGGCGACGAGTGCCGTGCATCGCGCCGGAGTGGGCCGTGGCGACGCGATCGTGTCGCTGAACGGCACGCCAATCGGCAAGCCCGGCGACTGGGAGCGCGTCGTGTCCACGCTGACGGTCGGCGACGAGGTCGAGCTCGTGTTCGAGTCGCGAGGGGAGCGGCAGGTCGCGCGCGTGACCGTGCAGGCGAACCCGCGGCTCACGCTGCGGCCCCTGTCGCAGCCCACGCCGCGGCAGCTGGCGCAGAGGGACGCCTGGCTGCGATCACGGCGGTAGGCCCGGCCTACCGGTTCCTGAGCGCTTCGAGGCGGGCGGCCATCGACGCGACGCGCCCGGGATGCTGCGCCGCGAGGTTCGTCGTCTCGCCGATGTCGGCGTCCAGATCGTAGAGCTGCGGCTCAGGGTCGTTCGCGAGTTCGGTGTTCGTGTTCGCGTTGCGCCGCTGGCCTTTCGAGGGTTCGATGTACTTCCACCGGCCCTCGCGCAGCGCGAGCCGTGCGCCCGCGTGCTGCACCACGTGATCGCGGCCGGTCGGGTCATCGCCGAGCAGCGCGAGATGCTGGTCCATGCTGTCTGGCGCCGAGCCGGATGGCACCGGGGCGCCGGTCATTGCCGCGATCGACGCCAGCAGGTCCACCTGCGACACGAGCGCCTCGCTCACCCCGGGCTTCACGCGCGCCGGCCAGCGGACGATGAACGGCACGCGCGTGCCGCCCTCGAAGCGACTGTACTTGCCGCCGCGCAGCGGGCCGGCCGGCCTGTGCGCGCCGAGCTTCTCCACGGCCTGGTCCACATAGCCGTCGTCCACGACGGGCCCGTTGTCGCTCGTGAAGATCACGACCGTGTTGCGGGACAGGTCCAGCCGATCGAGCGTGTCGAGGACCTGACCGACGCTCCAGTCGGCCTGCAGGATCGCATCGCCCCGCGGGCCCATCCCGGACGTGCCGATGAACCGCTCGTGCGGCACGCGGGGCACGTGCGGGTCGTGCGTGGCGAAGAAGAGGAAGAACGGCTCGCGCCGGTGCTGCTCGATGTAGGCCACGGCCTTGCGCGTGAACGTGTCGGCCATGTCCTGGTCGCGCCACAACGCGGTCGTGCCGCCTGTCATGTAGCCGATGCGGCTCACGCCGTTGACGATCGTCTGATCGTGCCCGTGGCTCGGACGCTGCGTCGTGAGCCGTTCCGGGTTCTCGCGGCCTGTCGGCCAGTCGCCGACCTTCTTCGCGTAGTCGACCGTGATCGGGTCCCCGGGATCGAGCCCGACGATGCGGCCGTTCTCCACGTACACGGTCGGCACGCGGTCGCCAGTGGCCGCCATGATGAAGCTGTAGGCGAAGCCCACGTCGTTCGGGCCCGGCGCAATCGACCCGTTCCAGTCGGGCCCGCCCGGCCCGCCGAGGCCGAGGTGCCACTTGCCGACCACGCCCGTGTGATACCCGGCCGCGCGGAGCACGGACGGCAGCGTCGAGCTCGCCGGATCGATGACGAGCGCGGCATCGCCGGGCAGGACGTTGGTGCCCGCCTGCCGCCATGCATAGCGGCCGGTCAGCAGCGAGAAGCGCGACGGCGTACACGTGGCCGACGTCGCATAGCCGTTCGTGAAGCGCACGCCGTCACGGGCCAGCCTGTCGATGCCGGGCGTCCGGATCGTCGTCGCGCCGTAGGCAGACGTGTCGCCGTAGCCGAGATCGTCCACGTAGATCAGGACGACGTTGGGACGCGGCTGCGTCGGCGCCTGGGCCTGCGCTTGCGCATCGGGCGCAAGCCCCAACACCGCGAGCAGGGCGAGCACCGCGGTGCGCACGGCTACGCCTCCGCCATGAACGGATATCGGTAGTCCGTCGGCGGCGAGAACGTCTCCTTGATCGACCGCGGACTGACCCAGCGCAGGAGATTCAGCTTGCTGCCGGCCTTGTCGTTGGTGCCCGATCCCCGCGCACCGCCAAAGGGCTGCTGGCCGACGACGGCGCCGGTGCACTTGTCGTTGACGTAGAAGTTGCCGGCCGCATCGCGCAGGTGCGTGTGTGCAAGGCGGATCGCCTGTCGATCGGTTGCGAAGATCGCACCCGTGAGGGCGTAGGGCGACGTCCGGTCGACGAGCTGCATCGTCTCGACGTACTGATCGTCCGGATACACGTAAGCGGCAAGGACGGGGCCGAAGATCTCCTCGCACAGGATGCGCGCGCCGGGATCCTCGGTCTGCACGAGCGTCGGCTGCACGAACCAGCCGGTGTCCCTCGACGCGGTGCCGCCCGCGAGCACGCGGCCGGTGCGCGGTGCCTCCTCGAGGTAGCCGCCGATGCGGTCGAACGCACGCTCGTCGATGACCGCGCCCATGAAGTTGCGGAAGTCCCGCACGTCGCCGACCTTGATGTCGTCGATCATCGCGATGATGCGATCACGCACGTCGGGCCACAGTGAGCGTGGCACGTAGATGCGGCTGCAGGCCGAGCACTTCTGACCCTGGTACTCGAAGGCCCCGCGCACGATGGCCACTGCCAGGGACTCGGGCTCGGCCGAGGCGTGAGCCATGATGAAGTCCTTGCCGCCCGTCTCACCGACGATGCGCGGATAGCTCCGGTAGCTGCTCATGCGGCCGCCGATGGTCTTCCACATGCCGTTGAACACGGTGGTGCTGCCCGTGAAGTGCACGCCGCCGAGATCGGCGTGCGTCAGCAGCGCGTCGGAGATCAGCGCTGGATCGCCGGGCACGAAGTTGATCACGCCCGGCGGCAGGCCTGCCGCCTCGAGCACCTTCATGATGTAGTAGCCGCTCAGCATCGCCGTCTGCGACGGCTTCCAGATCACCGTGTTGCCCATCAGCGCCGGCGCGCCGGCGAGGTTGCCGCCAATCGCGGTGAAGTTGAAGGGGCTGACGGCGTAGACGAACCCCTCGAGCGGGCGGTAGTCGGTCTGGTTCCAGACGCCCTTGTCGCTGATCGGCTGCTCGCCGTAGAGGTCCTCGGCGTAGGCGCAGTTGAAGCGGAAGAAGTCGATCAGCTCGCAGGCGGCGTCGATTTCGGACTGGAATGCCGTCTTGCTCTGCCCGAGCATCGTCGCGGCGTTGATCGTGTCGCGCCAGGACGTCGAGAGCAACTCCGCGGCGCGCAGGAACACCGCGGCTCGATCCTCCCAGGCCCAGCGGCTCCACTCGACGCGGGCCGCGGCACTCGCCTCGATTGCCTGCTGCACGAGTTGCGGCGTGGCCTTGTGCCATGTGCCGAGCACGTGCTGGTGCGCGTGCGGCATGACGGCGTGCGCCGTGTCGCCGGTGCGGTGCTCCCTGCCGCCGATGATGATCGGGATGTCGGCCTGTTCGCCGGACATCGACGCGAGGCGCGACTTCAGCGACTTGCGGTCAGGGCTTCCGGGCGCGTAGCTCCGGATGGGCTCGTTGACCGCGGCAGGCACGCGACGGCGTGCAGACAGGCTGGCGACCGTGTCGGACATGCGCACAGTCTACAGAAACGCCGGACGCGGGACGCTCAATGCCCTCGCGTGCGATCCCACCTCGGATCGCCGCCGCGCGCGTTGGCGGGCAGCGTGTCCCAGGGGTCGGCAATCAGGCCGTTGAGGTCGTACACGACCTTGCCGTCGCGGACGGTCAGTTCGCACGAGAGCCGTTCAGTGGCGTCGATGCGGCCGCCAACGGGATCCACGAACCCGAAGCGGCCCTTTTCCACGCGCAGCACGGCGACGTCGGCAGGGGCACCGACGCCGAGGTGGCCGAGCGTGTCGAACTGGATCTCGCGTGCGGGGTTGACCGTGGACATCGTGATGACGTCGGTCAGCGACAACCCCATTGCCATGAACTTGCCCATGAGGTTCAGCATCCCCTTCATCGCGGAGTTCATGCTGCTCGTGTGCAGGTCGGTGGAGATCGAATCCGGGCGGAACCCGGCCTTCAGCATCGGCATTGCCGCCGAGTAGCGGAAGCTGGCGCCGCCGTGCCCGACATCGAACACGATGCCCCGCTTGCGACCCGCAGTCATGGCGGCACTCGGGCCCTTCGCCTCGGCGTCGTACTCGCCACGGACGCCGCCGTACATGTGCGTGAAGATGTCGCCTGGCCGCAGGTACTTCGTGAAGAGGTCCATGAGCGTGCGGCCGGCCTTCACGTTGCCGCCGAAGTCGATCATCACCGGCACGCCGGCCTTCGTGCCGGCAATCACGGCCTGCTCGTACGGCTTCCAGTCGGTGCCGTTGTAGTGCGCGCTCTTGATACCGACCACGACGCCCTTGTGTTCGAGCGCCTTGCGCGCCGTGGCCTCGCCGTCCATGTCGGCCGCATCCTGCTCGATTGGCCCCGAGCCCATCCCGTTGCCGACGATGTTGAGGAATGCCGTGACGCGCGTCTTGGACTGGTCGATGATGCGGCGCTTGAAGTCGTCGAAGTTGCGCCAGCCCGACGTGCCGGCGTCGGCCACGGTCGTGACGCAGTTGCGGAACGTGAAGCCGTCCGGGTAGACGCTCCAGTCGCCGCCGGCGTAGTCGCGCAGCTTCTCGCCGGGGAACACGTGCACGTGGATGTCGATGAGGCCCGGCGTGACGACGAGCCCCCGCGCATCCACGGCCTTGAGCGCCCGCGCGGCCGGGATGTCAGCGGCCACGGCCGCGACCCTCCCGTCCTTGATCGCGACGTCGCGCACCGCATCGAGCGCATTGCGGGGATCGACGACGCGACCGCCCTTGATCAGGAAGTCGTAGTCGGGCGCCTGCTGCGCGGCCAGCGGGGCGGCAAACAGGCCGAGGGCGGCAAGGACGATGGCTCTGCGCATGCGCGAGAGCATACACGGGGCGGGAGACTGCGACAGCTGCGTGACGGATCGATTCGCAGGCGTCACCGTTGCGGGAGCGCGAAGGCATACACGACACCGCCACCGGCAACCGCGACGTACTGCCGACCCTCGACGACATACGTCATCGGCGAGCCGCGCCAGAACGCGTTGGCGGCGAACTGCCAGAGCCTGCGTCCGCTTCGCGCGTCCACGGCCGAGAAGTGGCCGTCGTCCTCCGGCACGAACACGAGCCCCGAGGCGGTGGAGAGCAGACCGCCCCATGTCGTCCCTTCACCCACCTGCGGCAGTTCCCACGCGATGTCGCCGGTGGCGACGTCGACCGCGCGAAGGACCCTGCCGCCGGTCTCGCCCGGCACGCGGCGCGTGCTGCCGCCGTAGAACGACTCGCCCGGTTCGAACCAGCGCGACGACTTCGTGAAGATGCTGCACCGTTCGAGCGCCTGGACGTAGTAGAGGCCGGTGTCGGGATTGAAGGCCGGCGCCATCCAGTTCGTGGCGCCCTCCACCGAGGGACACATCGTCGTGCCGCCGACGGTCGGCTCCATGCCCGCGACGCGCAGGGGACGCCCATCGGCATCGATGCCGGTGGCCCAGTTCTGGTTCTTCACGAACGGCGCCGCGCGCAGCAGCGCGCCGGTCTCGCGGTCGAGCACGTAGAAGAAGCCGTTGCGGTTGGCCTGGAGCAGGAGCTTGCGCGGCCGGCCGTCGAGCGACGCGTCGGCGACGATCACGGTCTGCACGGCGTCCCAGTCGTTGAGGTCGTGCGGCGTGAACTGGAAGTGCCAGCGGCGCGCGCCCGTCCGCGGATCGAGCGCGATGACGGAGTTGGACCACAGGTTGTCGCCGACCCGCTCGGCGCCGTTGTAGTCGGGGCACGGGTTGCCGGCCGTCCAGTAGATCGTGTCGAGCACGGCGTCGTACGAGCCCGTGAGCCACGTGGCCGCGCAGCCGTGCTCGAGTGCCTTCCCGCGCCACGTGTCGGCGAACGGCTCGCCGCGGGCCGGCACCGTCCAGAAGCGCCAGGCTTCCCTGCCGGTGGCCACGTCGAATGCCGCCAGGAAGCCGCGCACGCCCTCGTCGCCGCCCGAGATGCCCGACACGACGAGGTTGCCGACGACGAGCGGAGCGGACGTGGCGCCGTAGTGCGCGCGGTAGTCCGACATCACCGTCTCCCACAGCACCTGGCCGTTGCCCCGGTGCAGGGCGACGAGCCGGGCGTCGTCGGTCACCATGAACAGCCGGTCGCCGTCGATCGCGACGCCGCGATTGACGCCGGCGCCGGCATCGCCAATCACCCCGGGCGTGCGTGGACGACGGTATTGCCAGAGCAGCCGCCCCGTGACGGCGTCGAGCGCGTGGACCTCGTTCGGTGCGCCGACGTACATCACGCCGCGCACGACGAGCGGCGTGGACCGGAGCGCGCGGGTCGAGGGCACGGTGTACGTCCAGGCCACCTGCAACCCGTCCACGTTGTCCGGTGCGATCTGGCGATGCGGCGAGTGACGGTTGCCCCCCGTGTCGCCGTTGTAGGTCGCCCAGTCGTCGGCCCCCGGCGGCTCCGTGCCGGTGCGCGGCACGAGCGTCGGCATCCCTGCGCGACCAAGCGCATCGACGCGCGTGGCCTCCGTGCGCCGCACGGTCTCGAGCCCGCCATCGTCGCGCAACAGGTGCAGCGCGGAGCCGCCTTCTGCGAGCACGAGACCTTCGACGGGATCGGATCCCGCGCGGCTGACGCGCACGCGCGGCCACGTCGGCGCCGTTTGCGAGGACTCGACGAGCGCGCGCACGTGGCTGGCAATGGCCGACACCTCGTCGGCCGGGAGCGTCATGGGGGGCATCCCGCCGCCGGGCACGCCGTCGCGGATGACGCGCTCGATGTCGGCCGCGCGCCTGCCTGCGGCGCGAAAGCCCGTGACGATGTCGGGCCCGCGCTCACCCCCGCGGCCGTCGGCGCCGTGGCACATCGCACAGCGCTCGACGAACGTTGTCGCGCCGCGGGTGCCTGCCGCTGGCTGGGTGCCCGCGCGCGCAGGCAGCGAGAACATGACGATCCCTGCGACGAGGATCGCCGCCGTCGCCGCCGTGGGCAGGTGTGTGCGCATGCGTGTCCTCGTCGTGGGCGTCGACGTCTACGTCGACGCACTCCCCTTCCGGATCGCCCGCGCGAGGCCGCGCCAGCACATGCCGAGCGGCACGGCCAGTTCCATGCGGTCGACGTCGGCAGCCGTCATCACCTGCCGGTAGGCGCGACGCACCTCCTCGGCAAACCGCGCCTCACGGAGCTCGTCGGACAGGCCGGCATCTGCGAGCAGGCGTCGCGCGACGGCCTGCATGCTCTCGAGGCGATCGAGCAGCTCCGCCAGGTGCGCGGCAACCGCCGTCACCGGGCCGAAGTGGGTCAGGAACAACGCCGAGGGTTGCCAGTCGAGGATGCGCGCGACGCTGCCGTGCCACAGCGCGACGTCGATGTCGGGCGGAGGGGTGGGCGGCATCACGGCCGGCATCTGAGCGGTCCGGCAGCCTCCGACGTCACCGACGAAGGCAATGCGGGATGCCCGATGCAGGTAGCTCACGTGGTGCTGCGCGTGGCCCGGCGTGTAGGCCACCTCGAGGTCGTGGCCCACGACCGACAGTGCTTCGCCGCCGGCCAGCACGTGCAGGTTGCCCTGCGGCACCGCAGCGAACTCGCCCCACAGCGTCTCCATCTGATCGCCGTACAGCTGGGTCGCACTCGCGATGAGCTTCTCTGGCGAGACCATGTGGCGTGCTCCCCGCTCGTGGACGTAGACGCGGCAGGCCGGGCGCCGGCGCACGAGCGTCCCAGTCGCACCCGCGTGGTCGAGGTGTATGTGCGTGAGCAGCACCGCCTCCAGGTCGTCGAGCGACAGCCCGCCGGAGGCAAGGTCGGCTTCGAGGGCCGGGAGATCGCTTGCCGGTCCGGGGTCTACGAGCGCGATGCCGGACGGCCCCTCGAGGACGGCGGTCGCGATCACGCCGGGCGTCCCCCTGAACCTGCCGTCGGCGAAGCGGAGCGTGTGGGCGAGAACCTGCATCGGCCGATTATGGGCGGCAGGCGGCGTCGGCGAAAGCCGGCGCCGTCCTGCCCGATCGGGGGGCAGGCCGCCGGCAGCGGCTGCCGCGTCCGTATACTTGGGGAGGGAGAAACAGTCAGCCGCGATCCGGACCCTGGGCACGCCCGTGGGCCGGTCACACCACGATGACCGACACACGCCAGAAGTCGGGCGATCTCGTCCTCGAGCGCACCGAGAAGCAGACCCAGGAGCCGGCGCGCTTCAAGGTGCTGTTGATCAACGACGACTACACGACGATGGAGTTCGTCGTGGAGGTCCTCGAGACCGTGTTCCACAAGAACCCAGCCGAGGCGTTCCGCATCATGATGCAGGTGCACACGCAGGGAAAGGGCCTGTGCGGCGTGTACACCTTCGAGGTGGCCGAGACCAAGGTCGAGGCCGTGCACGAACTCGCGCGACAGAACGGCTTCCCGCTGCGCGCGAGCCTGGAAGAGGAGTAAGACCCGTCATGTTCAGTGCATCCGTCGAGCTGCTGCTTGGCGTGGCGTACCGCGAGGCGACGTCGCGACGCCACACCCATCTCACGCTCGAGCATCTCCTCTACGTGCTGGCTCACGACACCGAGGCGGAGCGGATTCTCGCGGCCTGCGGCGCGGACCTGCCGCGCCTGCGCTCGGAACTCGACCGTTTCCTCCAGCAGAACATCGAGCAGTTCCCCCGCGGCGCCCAGAAGGAGCCCGAGCAGACGCTCGCGTTCCGGCGTGCGCTGCAGACGGCCGTGCTGCACGTGCAGAGCGCCGGCAAGAGCGAGGTGCAGGCTGGCGACCTGCTGGCCGCCCTGCTCCAGCAGAACCGCTCCTATGCCGCCCAGCTGCTCGAGGGACAGGGCGTCACCCGACTCGACGTCCTCAACTACATCAGCCACGGCATCTCGAAGGTGCCGACGCCGGACGAGCCCGGGGAAGAGCGCCCGGCCACGGCGGGCCAGGGCGAGGAGGGGTCGTCCACCTCGCGGACGCCGCTCGACGCCTACACGGTGAACCTCACCCAGAAGGCGCGCTCGGGCGCGCTGGATCCGCTCGTGGGCCGCTCCGCGGAAGTGCAGCGCACGATGGAGATCCTCTGCCGGCGCCGCAAGAACAACCCGATGTTCGTGGGCGAGCCCGGCGTGGGCAAGACCGCACTCGCCGAGGGCCTCGCCCAGCGCCTGCTTCAGGACGACGTGCCGTCGGTCCTCGCCGACGCCGAGGTCTTCGCGCTCGATGCCACGGCGCTGCTCGCCGGCACGCGCTTCCGCGGCGACTTCGAGGAACGCTTCAAGGCCGTCGTCGGCGCGCTGGCGAAGCGCCCGCGGCCGATCCTGTTCATCGACGAGATGCACAGCACGGTCGGCGCCGGCGCGACGACCGGCGGCACGATGGACCTCGCCACGCTCATCAAGCCGGTGCTGAGCGCGGGCGACATCCGCGTGATCGGCGCGACGACGTTCGAGGAGTTCAAGCAGGTCGAGAAGGACCGCGCGCTCGCGCGCCGCCTGCAGAAGGTGGTCGTGGACGAGCCGTCGGTGGACGAGACCGTCACGATCCTCAAGGGGCTGCGCAGCCGGTACGAGGATCACCACCACGTGACCTACACCGATGCCGCCGTCGAGACGGCGGCAAAGCTCGCGGGCCGGCACCTGCGCGACTACCGCCTGCCCGACAGCGCCATCGACGTCCTCGACGAGGCGGGCGCGATGCTGCGCCTGCAGGCCGGCACCAGCAAGGCCGAATCGGCTGCGGCAGCCGATGCCGCCACGGCGGACGACGGCGAGGCACGCGCCGCCTCGACACGCGGCGACGACTCGACGGCGACGCCAGCCGCCGAGGACGCGCCGCGCCAGGTCGTGGACGTGCCAGAGATCGAGCGTGTGATCGCGCGCATGGCCCGCATCCCCGACAAGCAGGCGCACGCGTCCGACAAGGAACGCCTGCGGACGCTCGAGGAGCAGTTGATGCGCGTCGTGTTCGGGCAGGACGACGCGGTGAAGGCCGTGGCGCGTGCGATCAAGCGTGCGCGGGCCGGTCTGGGCCAGCCGGACAAGCCGGCGGGCTGCTTCCTGTTCACGGGTCCGACGGGTGTCGGCAAGACCGAGCTGGCGCGCCAGCTGGCGATTCACCTCGGCAACCAGTTCGTGCGCTTCGACATGTCGGAGTACATGGAGAAGCACGCGGTGGCCCGCCTCATCGGTGCGCCTCCTGGCTACGTGGGCTTCGAGCAGGGCGGCCTGCTCGTGGACGCCATCCGCAAGGATCCGTACGCGGTGCTGCTGCTCGACGAGATCGAGAAGGCGCACCCCGACATCTACAACATCCTGTTGCAGGTGATGGACCACGCCACGCTGACCGACAACACCGGACGCAAGGCCGATTTCCGGCAGGTGATCCTGATCATGACGTCGAACGCGGGATCGCGAGAGATGAGCCAGGCGATGGTCGGCTTCAGCGGGCCGACGAGCAGCAAGGGCGCGGCGGGGCGGGCAAAGCAGGCGCTCGAGCGCATCTTCAGCCCCGAGTTCCGCAACCGGCTCGACGCAACGGTGACCTTCGGCACGCTCGCGCCGCAGACCGTCGAGACGATCGTCGAGAAGTTCATCCTGCAGCTCGAGGCGCAGCTCGCCGAACGCCGTGTCGCCATCGCACTCGAGCCCGAGGCTCGCGCGTGGCTCGCCGAGAAGGGCTACGACCCGGTGTTCGGCGCCCGGCCGCTTGCGCGCGTGATCCAGGCCGAGGTGCGCGATCCGCTCACCGACGAGATCCTCTTCGGCCGCCTCGAACACGGCGGCACGGTGAAGATCGGCCTGAAGGACGGCGCGCTGACGTTCGACATCGTCAGTTCCCCGGCGCCGGCCAGCAGGGACAAGGTGGACGCCTGATGAGTGACCAGGAGCCGGTGAAGGTGGTGGACCGCCGCTGGTGGGCACGTGCGGTGGCCGAGGATGATCCAGCGCCCGCAAGCGACGAGCCGTCGATTTTCGACAAGCCGACGTACGTGCAGGAGCTCGAACAGCAGCTCGCGGCAAAGAACGAGCAGCTGCAAGAGTACGTGACGGCAGTTCACGAGATGCAGCGCGAGTTCGAGGCAATGCGCGCCCGCGTCCGCAAGGACGCCGGGCGCGATGCCGAGCTCAATCGCCGCGCGGTGTTCGCCGACCTGCTCGACGTGATCGACAACCTGGACCGCGCGATTGCCGCCGCCCGAGCCGCAGGCGGCGCCGAGCACGTCGTGGACGGCGTGGAACTCGTGCGCCAGCAGTTCCTCCACAAGCTTGCCGGCTACGGCATCAGCCGCATCGAGCCGCTCGGTGCACCGTTCGATCCCGAGTTCCACGAGGCAGTCACCGCCGTCCCCGCCACCGAGCAGTTCCCCGACGGCATCGTCGCGGGCATCGCGGCGCCGGGGTACCTGATCGGCGACGACGTGCTGCGCCCGGCTGTGGTGGCCGTCGCCTCGGACGGCTAGCCGCCAGCCTCGGCGGCCGGTCGCGTGCGTCGCCTCACAGCGGATCGCGATGCGCAAGGAAGATCGTGCGCGGCGGGCGATCGTCGTCGGTACGCTCGGTGACGATCTCCGCGCGAAAGCCGGCGTCCTGCACGAGGCGCACCCATGTGTCGCGCGGGAAGAGCCCACCGGCGTGCGTCTCGGCGACCGACGTCACGGTGCCGTCGGCGTCGCGCAGCACGAAGGCGTAGGCGGTCGAGATCGTCGTGTCGGTGGGATCGGGGTCGTACGACCACTCGAGATAGCGCACGCCGCGTCCGTCCACCGCGTCCGTGCCGCCGCAGTCGGTCGTCGGCGCGAACGTCTCGGTCGTGTGGTCCGGGACGACAAGCACGATGCCGCCCGGCCGGCAATGCGCGCCGGCCGTGCGCAACACCGCCGCGACGTCCACCTCGGTCGTCATGTAGTCGATGGCGTCGTGGACGAAGACCGCGTCGAACGTCTGTGCCAGGCGCAGCGTCCGCATGTCGCCCAGGACGTGCGCGCATTCCGGGTTGAGCCGCCGCGAGACCGCCAGCATCGGATCGCTCGCGTCGGTGAGCGTCAGCTGGAAGCGGCGCTTCATGTGGAAGGCATTGTGCCCGCCACCCGATCCGAGTTCGAGCACGGTGCGCACGGGACGGAGCGCCGCTCCGAGGAGCCTCGCGAACTCGCGTGCCTCGTCCTCGTACCCGGCCACCGGTGAGACGAGCGGCCACCACTCTGCAAGGTCACCGTAGAAGCGGTGCGACGACGTCGGAGTCAATGACGGTGCGCCCATCGGTGTGTCCCGGCCCGCGGCCCGTCACATGATGCCGCAGGACGAGGGCAATCCGGAAAATTCCGGCGCCACTCGCCCTGCGGCGGGTGAGGTCGATGCGGACGTGGCTGCCGGCTGCCCAACCCACTGCCGTGTGTCCGCCATCGGCCTCCCCCTTTCTCCCGACGACCTCTCCATCGCCTGGTCCCGAATCCCCAGTCCCGAATCCCGAATCCCGAATCCCGAGCCCCGAGCCCCGAGCCCCGAGCTACCAGAACTTCCGCGAGATGTTGAAGCCGACGAACCAGTCGTCGCGTGTGCCGCCCCGGGCCACCTGCGCCATGGTGGTTGCAAGGCCGCGCGAGACGTTCAGCTGGAACGCGTGGCCGCCAGCTCGCATCTCGACGCCCACGCTCACATGCGTCGAGCCCGGGTCGTGGCCGGCAACACGTGGCGCGGCTTCCGCGACGAGATACGCGCGACGGCTCACGCGCACGCGCGCGCCGAGGCCGACGAGCAACGAGTCGTTGTCGTCGGTCAGCTCACTCGGCAGCACGTTGGTGTTGTTCACCCACGTCGGCTCGACATAGATCGCGCCATGAGCGCCAATCTCGCGGGAGACGATGAGTCCGATGCCGGGCGAGTAGCTGTCCTTGAAGTTGTTGGTGCCGTCGGCCGTGAGGTGCACGGCAATCCCGAGCGGGAACGCGTCGTCTTGCGCCTTGATCTGCTGCTGGCCGAAGAACTGGATCGTGCGGTCGCTCGTGCGGAGGACGCCGACCTGCGTGCCGCGCCACAGGCCATACCGCACCTCGAGACCGATCAGGCCGCCCGAATCGAGCCCGAAGAGGTCTGATGCAAGGTCGCCGAAGTCGCCGTCGCCGAGCGGACGGCCGAACCGGTGCGTGACACGGAACGCGAACTTGCCGCGAGGCATCCGCAGCGTCGTCGGCAGCGTCGCGATCGTGAAATCGGGCTGCGACGGGTTCACGTCCAGGTCGGGATCGTCATCATCGTCCTGAGCGGTCGATGCTGCGGCCTTGTCGCCGTCAGGCTCGGCGACAGGTGACGGCGCGGCAGCGGTGGGTTGCGCGTTCGTGTCGGCCTGCGCATGGGCCACGCCCGCCGCAAGCGCGAGGAACACGAGGCCGGTGGATAGCGTGCTCATCTTCATGGCCGTCCTCAATCGTTCTGCGCGCCCTTGTCGATCCAGCGGCGGATGACGAGCATCTGCCCGTCGGTGAGGAAGGGACCCGACGTCCGCGGCATCCGTTGACCGACGATGTCGCTGCGCCCTTCGAGCTTGTGGACGATGTAGCTGTTGTCGGCGTCGCCGGGCACGACACGCACGGCGCCCGGCTTGAAGACGCTCGGCACGTTCACGAGCTGCGCATACGCGGTGTCGGGCAGGAGGTTGAGGCCGGCTGCCGGCGTGCGGCCCTGGTTCGTATGGCACTGCGTGCAGGCCGCGCGGCCCGCGTTGTCGGTGCTCGCGAAGATGTTCTGCGCGATGCTCGAGAACGTCGGCTGCAGTCCCGGCGATGGGCCGGCGATGTCGGAGAGCTTCTCGTCGCAGCCCGCGACGAGCGCGAGAGTCGCGAGGGCGGCGATCTGCGCCGCGCGACCGATCGTGCGCGCCGTCATCGCGCCACCGACTCGACGACGAGTGTGCCGACCATGTCGTCGTGGCCCTTGCCGCAGTCCTCGGTGCAGAGCACCTCGAACCTGCCCGGCTCTGAGGCCACGAACTCGACGTCGACAGTCTTGCCGCGCGGAATCTCCCGATCGACCCCGAACTTCTCGATGCCGATGCCGTGCGTGCGATCGGCGGACGTCACCCGCAGGATGACGCGCTCGCCCTGGCGCACCTCGATCGTCGTCGGCACGAACTCGTATCGCCTTGCCGTGATCTCGATCACGCGCGGCGACTGCCGCGCGGCCAGCGAGACGACGAACCCGAGTGCGACGAACGGCAGTGCCAGAGCCGCTCGTCGTCGAACCATGTGTGGCACGTGTGGCTCCTCCGCCTTCCGCAAGTGGCAAGCGGCGTGCCCGCGTGGGACGCAGGATTCACTGGTGATTCGGCGGATGGATCGACCGGGAGCTTACGGGCTCCGTAAGGCGGTTACGGGTGTCGTAACAGGTCGGGGTGCGGTCAGTCGATCCCGTGCTTGCCGAGATAGTGCGACAGTGCGCGCTGGCTGATGCCGAGCGACGCCGCCGCGTCCTTCTTGACGCCGCCAGACGCACGCAGCGCGGCAAGGATCGACTCGCGCTCCGCCCACGCGATGTTCTCGTGCAGCCGCGGAGACGGAAGGCCCGTCGCGCCGCGGGCGCCAGGCATCAGCAGCACCTCATCGCGCGTGAGGACCGGCCCGGTTGCGAGCACGACCGCGCGCTCCATGGTGTTCTCGAGCTCGCGCACGTTGCCGGGCCAGTCGTACTCCATGAGGGCCTGCACCGCGGCGTCCTCGACGCGCAGTTCCGGCTTGCCGAGCGACGTCGCCACGCGGCGAACGACGTGCTCGATCAGGAGCGGCACGTCCTCGCGCCGTTCGCGCAGCGGCGGCATCCGGATCGGAATCACGTTCAGCCGGTAGTAGAGATCGTTCTGGAACTTCCCTTCCGCGGCCAGCTGCTGCAGGTCGCGGTTGGTGGCCGCAATCACGCGGACGTCCACCTTCTGCGTGCGCTCGGCCCCGAGCGGCTCGAACTCCCTCTCCTGGAGCACCCGCAGGAGCCGGGCCTGCACGCTGCTGCTGATCGTCGCGATCTCGTCGAGCAGGATCGTGCCGCCATCGGCGAGCGCGAAGCGGCCGCGTCGCGCGTGGACGGCACCGGTGAACGCGCCGCGGACGTGGCCGAAGAGCTCCGATTCGAGCAGCGACTCCGGCAGCGCCGCGCAGTTGACGCGAATGAGCGGCTTGTCGCGCTCCGCGCTGCGATCGTGGATGGCACGCGCCACGAGTTCCTTGCCCGTGCCCGTCTCGCCGGTCACGAGCACCGTGCTGCGGCTCCTGGCGACGAGCTCGACGCGGGCGATGACGTCCTGCACGGCACGGCTGCGGCCGACGATGCCGTACTGCCCGAACTGGGCGCGCTGCTCCGACAACAGGTACCGGAGGCCGCTGCGGGCCTGCTGCTCGCGCACCATGTGCCGCACGTTCGCGAGCAGCTCGTCGATGTCGAACGGCTTCTGGAGGTAGTCGCGCACGCCGAGCTTCATCGCGTCCACGGCGTGGCGGACCGTGCCGTGCGCGGTCATCACCAGCACGGCTGGCCGATCGGCCTCGGGCACGCTCGCCTGCAGGTCGCGCACGACGTCGAGCCCCGTCAGGCCCGGCATCAGGTGGTCGATGATCAGCACGTCGAAGCTGCGCGATGCGAGCAACCGCAGCGCCTCCTGCGGAGACGACGTGGTCGTCACCTCGTGGTCGTCCTCGCGCAGGGCGCGGCCGATCGTCTTGAGGATCTTCTCCTCGTCGTCCACGAGCAACACGGCGCCATGCGTCATGCCTGCGTCTCCTCCTGCGGCAGAGCCACCCGTACGTCGGTGCCCTCGCCCGCGCGGCTCGTCAGCGTGATGGTGCCGCCGAGGCCCTCGACGATGTTGCGCGCGATGGCGAGGCCGAGTCCCGTGCCGGCACGCCGCGTCGTCACATAGGGCTCGAACACCTGGCTCGCGATGCCGGGATCGATCCCCGGACCCGTATCGCGCACGACGATGACGATGCGTCCCGGCTCCCGCCGCGCCTGGAGCAGAACGGCGGCTGGGGCCTCCTCTGCCGCTCGCACCCCGACGGCCTGCCTCGCATTGGCCAGCAGGTTGACGAGCACGCTGCGCAGGCGGTCGGCGTCGGTCCGCACCCGATCGGCGTCTGGCGCGAGGTCGAGCCTCACCGGCGGTTCCGGCTCGGCAGCCAGCGACGCCGCGACGGCCTCCTCGCAGATCGCATGCAGCGAGGCGGGAGCCATGGCGAGCTGCACGGGGCGTGCGAAGTCGAGCACGTCGTTGACGACCCGATCCAGCCGCTGCACCTGCTCCTCGATGTCGGCGGCCGCATCGACGACCGCCGGATCGTCCTGCCTGTGGAGGCCGCGCAGCGCACCACGGACGATCATCAGCGGATTGCGGATCTCGTGGGCGATGACCGTGGAGAGGCGGCCCAGCGCGGCGAGCCTGTCACGCTGGGTCGCCTGCTGCTGGAAGCGCGCGATGGCCCGTGTCATCGAGTCGAACGTGCCCGCGAGCAGCCGTACGTCTTCGTCGTCCCACGCGTGTTCCACCGGCGGCTGTGGCCCGCGCGTGAGATCGCCGGTGCGCGTCAGCTCACGCATCGACGCGGTCAGGCTCGCCAGCGGCCGCGTGATCGTGCGGGCCACCGCATAGCTTGCAAGGCTGGCGGCGAGCGCGGTCAGGACCGCGATCACGGCAAGCGCGATGCGGACGCTGCGCAACGTGGCCGCGGCCTCCGCCGTGGATCGCAGCACGACGAGGCGCACACCCCCGGGGGGCGCGCCGTCACCCTCCCCCACCTTCAGGGCGTAGGTGTGCCACGAGTACCGGAGGCCGCTGACGTCGAGCGGGCGCCCATCGTCGCGCGCGAGTGCGGCCTGGATTGCCGGTGCCGCCGCGGCGCCGAGCGACGATGCGAGCACGTGCGGCCCGAACGCAAAGGCGAGCTCGCTGCCCGTGAAGCCGCGCAGCTGGCGCGCCTGCTCGTCGTCGAGCAGCGTGCCCACGCTCAGCACGCCGAGGCGCTCCACGGCGTCCACGCCGATCACGATCGGCACGCTGACGAGCTGCAGCATGCCGCGGGGGTGGGCGAGTGTCGTCACGTCCGGGGCGGCACCCGGCGCGCGGCCGACTGGCACGCGATGCCGGGCAACCTCGCCGCTGACGTCGCCCGCCGTGTACAGCGGTGCGCCGTCGGCGTCGCGCACGATCAGTACGTCGGCGCCGATCTCGTCGCGATAGCTCGACACGATTGGTGCGACCGTCGGCGCATCGCCCGTCGCGATGGCCGCCTTCAGCTTCGGCAGGTCGGCCACGAGACGGGCCAGCCGCGTGGAGGTCTCGAGCGCCTGCTGCCGCTGCCGCTCGACGAGGCTGATCGTCTCGTCGAGCCGCACCGCCATGGCGCGTTCGTGCTCGCGCGTGAGGCGTGCGCTCACGAAGAGCATGGCTGCGCCAATCGACGCGGTGGACAGCACCACGCACACGAGGAACAGGCGGTTCGAGAGCGACCCGGGCGCGCGCATCACCTGGCCTGCATGTCCACGACGGCGGCCTCGCCGGCGCGGACGGTCACCTGCCTTGTCGCGCGCACCTCGCCCTCGTGCCACGCGACCACGGTATAGCTGCCGGGTGGCACCGGCGGCAGCTGGTAGCGGCCGTCCGGCTGGGTGATGGCGAAGAACCGGTGCGAGAAGACGAGGATGAACGCGTTCATGTGCGAGTGGATGTCGCAGAACACGCGCACGACGCCCGGCCTGTCGAAGCGAACCGCCTTCGACCGTCCGACCGCGTACCGCCCCAGGTCGAAGCGTCGGGCCGGCGACAGCGAGAAGACGTTGTGATAGATGCGGTCGTTGTTGGGGAAGTCCACCGTGGTGCCGATCCGGATCGCGAGCACGTGCGGCACGAACGTCTCGTTGCGCTGATCCATGCGGCCGCGCGCCTGCACCGGTTCCTCGAAGGCACCGGACGGTGCCGTCTCGAGATACACGACCCCGGGCCGGGGCGCACGCCCGCTCGTCGTCGGCGGGGGATCGACCAGTGCCGGACGCCGTTCCGCACGCTCCGCGGCGGGAAGCAGGAGCCTGCCCCGGATCGTCGCGTTCGCCGTCTGCGCGGCTGGCGACGCCGCCGCGACGACGAGTGCGGCACCGATTGCCGCGGCGCGCGCGGCCCTCAGAACCATGCCACCACCTGCATCGCGCCGATGTCGCTCGTCCGCACGCGTCCTGCGCTGCGCCGGTTCCGCTGCCACGCCGCCTTGAGCAGCACGTGGCGGTGCACGCGCCACCCGGCGCCGAGTTCGGTCCGGCGCACGTCGGCATCCCATGTGACGGGCCCGCGCGACGTGTCGATGCGCGAGAAATCGAGCCAGTCCGCACGACCCGCCACGTACACACCGGGCACGATCGTGTACTTCGCCTCGACCATCGTCGCGCGTGCGTCGAGCGGGCGCACGACGCTGGCGTCGAGCGACGGCTGTTCCCAGCGGTTCGCGACCCATTCGGCGCGCACGAGCCAGCGGTCGCGCGACACCTCCGCGTCGGCACCGTATGCCCGCTGCGCATGGCTCGTCAGCCGTGACGATGCGGGAAGCACGGCAGACAGCGACTCGGCAAGATACGGCCCGGTGGCGACCGAACCGCCCACCGACACCGCGGGATGCGGCGCGTAGACGACACGGCCGGCGACCTGCACGCCGCCGTTGTCGGCCGACAGGCGCGGATCCCCGAGCGTCCCCTGGGTCACCGCCGTGTACACGGTCACCGGGTCGCGGCGCCAGCGTACCTGGACGCCGGTGTCCCAGCGCAGCGCGTTGGCAAGCGGCAACCCGGCCGCGGGTTCGGTGTTGCCGCGCGAGTACGTGGCAAGCCAGCCGCGCGCCCGCATCGCCGCGAACTCGTCGCCGGTGGCCGGCAGCGCATCGGCACGGCTCGACGTGAGGTACTGATACGCGAGCGGCGTGCCGACGAGCGGGTTGTCGGTGACATAGAGGCGACGCGGGAAGGCACCGAACGTCGGCGGCACGCGCCCGACATGGATGTCGAGTTCCTCCGAGAGCCACGGCCGGATCCGGAGGTAGAGCGCGTAGGCTTCCGGGCGTTCGAGCTGCAGGCTCCGCACCTCGGTGAGCACGGCGAAGCGCCGCGAGAGCGTCACCTCGGCCACGAGCGACAGGCGCATCGAGCGGACGGTGCTCGTGTCGTAGTCGGAGTAGTTGAACCAGCCTTCGTCCTCGGCGTCGTGCGTGGACACCGATGCGCTGGCTTCGCCGGACACGCGCACGTGCCTGGTGAACCAGGAGCCGGCGCCCTCGGGGTCCTGCGCACGGCATGGCGCCGCCCACGTCGCGGACGCGACGACGATCACGCACAGGGCGCGGGACGTCACGACTCGGGATTATGCTCCTCCCATGCGTGCCGTGGTGCTGGGGGGTGGCGTCGTCGGTGCGGCGGTCGCGCGCGATCTCGCCAGGATTGCGCCGGTGGCCGACGTCACGGTGGTGGACTGCGACAGCGCACGGCTGCACCACCTCTCGGAGCACCTGGGCGTCAGGACCCGGCAGGCCGACCTGCGCAATGCCGCCATGGTCGAGTCGCTCGTCGCCGGCAGCGACGTGTCCATCGGCACGCTGCCGAGCACGCTCGCGCTGCCGGTCATCGCCGAGATGGCGCGGCTCGGCCGGCGGCACGTGGACGTGAGCTTCCTTGCCGAGGACCCGCGCGACCTCGACGCGACGGCCCGCGCGTCCGGCGCCGTCGTCGTGTACGACTGCGGCGTGGCCCCCGGCCTGAGTCACGTGCTCGTCGGCGGGGCGATGCGCGACATCGTCTCGGATGCCGTCGTGACGATCGACGTGGGCGGCCTGCCGCGTGATCCGCAGCCGCCGTTCTTCTACAAGGCACCGTTCGCGCCGCACGACGTGATCGAGGAGTACACGCGGCCCGCGCGGCTCGTGCGTGGTGGGCGGCCGCTGACGCTGCCGGCACTCAGCGAACCCGAGACGATCGACGTCGCCGGCGTGGGGACCCTCGAGGCCTTCAACACCGACGGCCTGCGCAGCCTCGCCGACACGGTGCCTGCCGAGCGGATGGTGGAGCGGACGCTGCGCTACCCGGGTCACCTGTCCGCGATGCGCGTGCTCGCCGACGCGGGGTTCTTCGGCACGACACCGGTCCGGGTTCGCGGGCAGGACGTCGTGCCTCGCGACATGGCCGCAGCGCTCCTCTTCCCGAACTGGCAATACGGGCCGGGCGAGCAGGACGTCACGGTTCTCCGTGTCGAGGTCACCGGCCGAGCGGCCGACGGATCGCAGCGCCACGAACGCTGGCTGCTCGTCGATCGTCCGGATGCGGGCAGCGAGACGAGCAGCATGGCCCGGACGACGGGATGTCCCGCCGCGATCGTCGCGCGATGGCTCGTCGGCGGCACCGTCGCCACGGCCGGGATTCATCCGCCCGAGCGCCTCGGCCTCGACGGGCTCGCCGACACCCTCAGGGCAGCCCTTGCCGCGCGCGGGATTCTCGTCGAAAGGGCCTGAGGTGTCCGATTCCGGACACCGCTTCGTCCGGACCTGAACGCGCGGACTGCGCGACACGCGCAATTGCACCGCCTTTCCGGGCACGCCGGTTGCTCTTTCAGGGGCCGTGGATCGTCCCCTCGACACAGCCATCCGCAGGCGCGCACAAGCAAGGCGCTGGCTGCCGCTCACCGTCGTCCTCGTCGTGATCACGTCCGCGCTCGTCTGGGGTGCCGACCTCCTGCGCCCGACGGTCCGCCGCAGCCAGGTCCGGACGGCGCGCGTCGAGAGCGGACCGCTCGAAGCCTCGCTCACCGCATCCGGCACGGTCGTGCCCGCCGTCGAACACGTCATCTCCAGCCCCATCGACGCGCGCGTGCTCGCGGTGCTCCGGCGTGTCGGCGACCAGCTGGGACGTGGCGACGCCATCGTGCGGCTCGACACGAGCGACTCGGAGCTCGAGGCCGAGAAGCTGCGCCAGAACATCGCGCTCAAGGGCAACGAGCAGGCGCGCATGCGCCTCACGCTCCAGGCTCAGCTCATCGAGCTCGACGGACAGATCAAGTCGAAGGACCTCGAACTGCAGGCCCTGCGTGCGGCCCTCGCCAGCAACACCGCCCTTGCGAAGGAAGGCCTCGTCTCGCAGGAGGCGCTGCGGGAGTCGGAGCTGAAGGCCGCGCAGGCCGACGTCGATCTCGCGCGCCTGAAGCAGAGCCGCGTCAACGCCGAGGCCACCAACCGCGCCCAGCTCGAGGGCCTGTCGCTCGAGCTGCAGTCATTGCGCGCCGAGGACGCGCAGCAGCAGCGGCTGCTCGACCTCACCACGACCAAGAGCGACCGCGACGGCGTGCTGACGTTCGTCCAGGACGAAGAGGGCGCGCTCGTGCGCAAGGGCGACGTCGTCGCGCGCGTCGCCGATCTCTCGGCGTTCCGCGTCGAGGCGACGACGTCCGACGTCAACGCGGCGCGCGTCTCGGTCGGGCAGCCGGTGTCGGTGCGCCTCGACGACCGCGTCACCACGGGCCGCGTCAGCATCGTCGAACCGCAGATGCAGAACGGTGCGCTGCGCTTCGAGGTCACGCTCGACGAGCCCGACGCCGCGTGGCTGCGTTCGAACCTGCGCGTGGACGTGCAGGTCGTCACCGATCGGAAGTCGCGCGTGCTGCGCGTGGCACGCGGCCCGTTCGCGCAGGGCGGCGGCGCGCAGCACGTGTTCGTGCTGCGGGCCGATCGCGCCTACCGCACACCCGTCCGCCTCGGCGTGTCGAACTTCGACTATTTCGAGGTCGTGGACGGCCTGTCCGAAGGCGACGAGATCATCGCGTCCGACATGCGCGACTACGAAAGCACGCCCGAGGTCCGCGTGAGGTAGTACGCGTTCCCCGAACGCCCGAATCCCGAATCCCGTATCCCGAGCCCCAAGTCCCGAGTCCCGACATGATCCATCTCGAAGAAATCCAGAAGGTCTACCGCACCGACCGCATCGAGACGGTCGCGCTCGCCGACATCAACCTCGAAATCGCACAGGGCGAGTTCGTGTCGATCATGGGCCCGTCAGGCTGCGGCAAGAGCACGCTCCTGAACCTGATGGGGCTGCTCGACGAGCCGAGCGACGGCAAGATCAGGCTGAACGAGCGCTGGGTGGAGTCGTACCGCGATCGCGACCTCGCGAAGATCCGCAACCGCGACATCGGCTTCATCTTCCAGACCTTCCACCTGATCCCGGATCTGAAGATCGTCGACAACGTCGAACTGCCGCTCCTCTATCGCGCGGGGAGTGCGAAGGCGCGCCGCGAGCGCGCGCTCGAGGCGCTCGACCGCGTGGGCCTCAGCTCGCGCGTGGATCACTTCCCGTCGCAGCTCTCCGGCGGCCAGCAGCAGCGCGTCGCCATTGCACGGGCCATCGTCGGCAAGCCAATCGTGCTGCTCGCCGACGAGCCCACCGGCAACCTGGATTCCGCGATGGGCGACGAGGTCATGGGCATCCTCGAGAAGCTCAATCGCGAGGGGACGACGATCGTCATGGTCACGCACGACCCGCAGAAGGCGGCCCAGACGCACCGCATCGTCCGGCTGTTCGACGGGCGCCAGGTGCAGTGAGGCGGCGATGCTGAAGAACTACCTCACGCTCGCCTGGAAGGTCCTGCAGCGCCGCAAGGTCTTCACCGCGATCAGCCTCTTCGGCACGAGCTTCACGCTCGTGGTCCTGACCGTGGCCGTGGCGCTCTTCGACCATGCCCTCTCGCCGACGCAGCCCGAGGTGAACCTGCAGCGGACGCTCGTGATGGAACGCGCGCGCATCCAGGGCGGGGGCAGCACGTGGCAGAGTCCCCCGGGCTACCGGCTGATCAACGACTATGCGCGCACGTTGCCCGGCGTCGAGTTGATGACGGTGCAGACGGAAGGCTCCGCCGCGACGTCGTACCTCGACGGCCGCAGGATCGAGTCCACGCTCAAGCACACCGACGCGAACTTCTGGAAGCTCTATCAGTTCACGTTCCTCGAGGGGTCGCCCTACGTGGATGCCGACGTGAGCAGCGCACGCCTCGTCCTGGTCATCAACGAGACGAGCCGCGCGCGCTTCTTCGAGGGCACCCCGGCTGTCGGCCGCTACATCGATGCCGATGGCCAGCGGTTCCAGGTGATTGGCGTTGTCGAGGACGTGCCGTCGCTTCGCATCCCGTCGGCCGACCTCTACGCGCCGCTGACGACCCAGAAGTCGAAGGGCTGGGAAGAGGAGTATCTCGGCAACTTCCGGCCGGCATTCCTGCTGGCGCCAGGGGTCCGGCCCGAAGACGTGCGGGCAGAATTCCAGGCGCGGATGGCCACGTGGAAGGCACCGGCCGATACGCAGTGGAAGACGCTCCAGGCATCGCTCG
This sequence comes from uncultured Luteitalea sp., assembly GCA_934541105.1. Taxonomy (GTDB): domain Bacteria; phylum Acidobacteriota; class Vicinamibacteria; order Vicinamibacterales; family Vicinamibacteraceae; genus Luteitalea. The sequence goes on from CAKTDA010000006.1 coordinate 204,360, forward strand.
AGACGCGGTTCGAGGCCATGTCGCGCAGCCTCTATCCCGGCAACACCGACTTCAGCCGCACGTACGGCGGCTTCGGCGTGCTCGTGCTGACGCTTGCCGCGCTCGTGTTCATGGCACTGCCGGCCATCAACCTCGTGAACCTGAACGTGAGCCGCATCATGGAACGCGCCTCGGAGATCGGCGTCCGCAAGGCCTTCGGTGCGTCGAGCCGCACGCTCGTCGTGCAGTTCGTCGTGGAGAACCTGGCGCTGACCGTCATCGGCGGGCTGCTCGGCTTCGTGCTCGCCGGGTTCGTGCTGCGCGCCATCAACGAGAGCGGCGTGATCCCGTACGCGGAACTCGCACTGAACGGGCGCATCTTCCTCTGGGGACTCGCGCTGTCGGTCGCCTTCGGCCTGCTGTCGGGCGTCTATCCCGCCTGGCGCATGTCACGCGTCCATCCGGTGGTCGCACTCAAGGGAACGAGGTAGGACCATGGCCCTGCACCTGCTGAAGCTGATCTGGAACCGCAAGCGGTCCAATGCCCTGATCATCACGGAGATCCTGCTGTCGTTCCTCGTGCTCGCGGGCGTGACGACAATGGCCGTGCACTACTGGCGCAACTACCAGGCGCCGCTCGGCTTCTCGTACGAACGCGTCTGGGACGTGATCGTGCGCGTGCCGCGCGGGCTCGACTCGACGGCCGAGGCGGACCGCGAGCGGCTCGCACGCTTCGAGCGCCTGCTCGACACGGCGCGGCAGATGCCGGAGGTCGAGTCGGCCGCGCACGTCCAGATGCCGTCGTTCCGCAACTGGCAGTGGAACAGCGACATCGACCTGCCCGACGGCCGGCGCATCGAGTTCAACGTCAACCGCGCCGGCGACGAACTCGCCGAGACACTCTCGATTCCCGTCGTCGACGGGCGCTGGTTCTCGCGCGAGGATGCGGGGCAGAACTGGGATGCCGTCGTGCTCAACGCGTCGATGGCCCTCGAGGTCTTCGGCACCGAACAGGCGTCAGGCCGGATGATGCCGCGCGGCGACGAGCCGCCGAACCCCGGCGACGGCCCTCCCGAGAAGCCCCAGCGCGTCGTCGGCGTGATCCAGGACTACCGGCAGTTCGGCGAGTACTCCACGCCCGGCAACTACATGATCATCCGCAACGACATCCCGTCGGCCGTCGCGGCGGTGGCGTCCGACCCGGCGGCCGAGGCCGGGAATCCTTCCGGTGCACGGCCGACCGTGGATGCGATCATCCCCGGCGCAATCGTCCTGCGCGTGCGGCCAGGGGTGACGGCGGAGTTCGAGGAGCGGCTCGTGAAGGCCCTCCAGGGTGTGGCGCCAGACTGGGGGTTCGTGATGAAGCCCGTGGAGGCGGTCCGCGCGCAGTACCTGCGCGACAACTACATCACGCCGCTCGTGATCATGGGGATGGTCGCCGGCTTCCTGCTCCTGATGGTGGCGCTCGGCCTGAGCGGCGTGCTCTGGCAGAACGTCACCCAGCGGATTCGCGAGCTCGGTCTGCGGCGCGCAAAGGGCGCGGATCGCAACCGCATCCGCCAGCAGATCCTCGCGGAGCTTGCCCTGATGACCGGCATTGCCATCGGCCTCGGCACCCTCATCCTCCTGCAGGTGCCGATGTTCGGCTGGCTGGGACCGGTGCCGCCAGGGGTCTACACGTTCAGCCTCGTGCTGGCGGCCGCGCTGCTCGTCGTCCTGACCTCGTTCTGCGGCTTGTATCCCAGCCTGCTCGCGACGCGCATCCCGCCCGCCGAGGCGCTACGCTACGAGTGACCCGAACGGCCGGCCGACATCGGTCGGCCGTCGGCCTCCACCACGTCGATGTCCATTGCGCGTTCCGACACCGCACCCATCCTCATCGCCGACGATGACGAGGCTGTGCGGGCCTCGCTGGCCCTGCTGCTGAAGCAGGCCGGGTTCCGCACGCACGCGGTCGGCACACCCGATGCCGCCGTGACGTGGCTCGCCGGGCATCCCTGCGCGCTCGTGCTGCAGGACATGAACTTCTCGCGACGCACGTCCGGCGAGGAAGGCCTCGACCTGCTGCGGCGCATCCGGAGCGCCCATCCGCTGCTGCCGGTCATCCTCGTCACGGCTTGGGGATCGATTGCGCTTGCCGTCGAGGGCATGCGCGTCGGCGCCGCCGATTTCGTCACCAAGCCCTGGACCAATGCCGCCCTGCTGCAGACCGTGCAGACGACGCTCCGGCTCGCAGGGCCGGCGCCGGGCGCGGAGGGCACGCCACTCTCGCGCGAGGACCTCGACACCGCCTACGACTTCGACGCCATCGTCACTGCCGATCCCCGGATGCTGTCGCTGCTCCAGCTCGTGGGCCGCGTCGCCGCCACCGATGCGTCGGTCCTCATCACCGGCGAGAGCGGGACCGGCAAGGAACTCGTGGCCGATGCGCTGCACCGCAACAGCGACAGGCGGCGCAAGGCCTTCGTGAAGGTGAACCTCGGCGGCATCCCGCCCTCGCTCTTCGAGAGCGAGATGTTCGGCCACGTCCGGGGCGCGTTCACCGACGCACGGCACGACCGCCAGGGGCGCTTCGACCTCGCGGCCGGCGGCACCATCTTCCTCGACGAGATCGGCGACCTCGATGCGGCGGCGCAGGTCAAGCTGCTGCGCGTGCTCCAGGACCGCACCTACGAGGTGCTCGGATCGAGCCAGCCGCGCACGGTGGACGTCCGCGTCGTCTCGGCGACGAACCGATCGCTGCTGGACATGGTGCAGCGCGGCGAGTTCCGCGAGGACCTGCTGTACCGGATCAACCTGATCACCGTTCACCTGCCGGCCCTGCGCGAACGCCCGTCGGACATCCCCCTCCTTGCGCAGCGCTTCGTGCAGGCGATGGCGCAGCACCAGGGCCGCGAATCGCTGTCGATCAGCCCGGCGGCCACGAAGTGGCTGCAGGGCCTCCCCTGGCCCGGCAACATCCGGCAGCTGAGGCAGTGGATCGAGCGAGCGGCACTCGTCAGCTCCGGACAGGTCCTCGACGTGGACGACTTCCGGACGACATCGGCCATGGAGGGCGCGATGGCACGTGCAGCCGACGACCCCTTGCCGCCGGTCGGGAGCATGACGATGGAGGAGATCGAGCGCGCGATGATCCTGAAGTCGCTGCGCCATCATGGCGGCAACGTCAGCCGCGTGGCCGATTCGCTCGGGTTCAGCCGCGCGGCCCTCTATCGGCGGCTGGAGAAGTACGGCATCTCGGTGTGACTCTCCGGCGCCTCTTCTACGGCTACCTGTTCCTGCTTCACGCCGTGCTGGCGTGGCTCGCCTGGCAGGTCGCCCGCGCCACGCCGTGGGCACTCGTGCTGCTGGAGGTCGGGCTGGTCGTCTCCGCGCTCGTGGGCGCCTGGCTGGTGGACCGCCTGCTCCGTGCGCATGCCCTCGTGAAGGAGAGCGCGCAACTGCTCGAAGAGAGCGACTACACGACGCGATTCCGCCACACGGGCCAGGTCGAGATCGACCGCCTCATCGACGTCTACAACCGGATGGCCGACGCCCTGCGGACCGAACGCGTCCGCGTGCGGGAACAGCACCACTTCCTCCAGAGCCTGCTCGACGTGTCGCCGTCAGGGGCGGTCATCCTCGATCACGACGACCGCGTGGACTTCCTCAACCCGGCCGCCGCGCGCCTGCTCGGCGCCGACGTCGTGCCGGGCCTGCCGGCGGCAACGACAGGGACGACCCTGCACGAGGTGATCCGATCGCTGGAGCACGCGCCGGCGGCGCTCGTCACGCTCGCCGGCGGGCGGCGCGCCAAGGCGAGCCGCGGCACGTTCATGGACCGCGGCTTCAGCCGCACGTTCCTGCTCGTCGAGGAGCTGACCGAGGAACTGCGCCAGGCCGAGAAGGCCGCGTACGAGAAGCTGATCCGGATGCTGTCGCACGAGGTGAACAACTCGGTTGCCGCTTCGAACTCGCTGCTCGCCTCGTGTCTCGTGCTCGCCGAGCAGGTGCCCGGCGAGGGGCGCACCGATCTCGAGGGCGCCCTGCACGTCGTCATGAACCGGACGACGCAGCTCGCGGCGTTCATGAAGGCCTTTGCCGACGTCGTGCGCCTGCCCGAGCCGCAGCTCGCAAGTTGTGACGTCCACGACCTGCTGCAGCACCTCTGCCGGCTCATGGCTGCCGACGCCGAACGACGCCGCATCACGATTGCCATGGATCTCGCGCCTGTGCCGCCCGTGCTGCTCGACCGCACGTTGATGGAGCAGGCGCTCGTGAACATCGTCAAGAACGCGATCGAGGCGGTGGATCACGAGGGGCGTGTCGTGCTGCGCGCTGGCACGTCGGCCGACAAGGCCTTCCTGCAGGTCGAGGACAGCGGGCCCGGCCTCGCGCCCGAAGTGCGGGCGCACCTGTTCACGCCGTTCTACAGCACGAAGGAATCAGGACAGGGCATCGGGCTCACCCTGGTGCAGGAGATCCTGGCGCGGCACGGGTTCCCGTTCACGCTCGACGGCCCGGATGGCGGACCGACACGCTTCACGATCTGGTTCGACTGATCACGAGAGCGGCAGCATCGCCCGCAGCCGCGAGTCGCGCAGCCACAGGCCCAGCCAGAGCAGGACGCCCAGGTACACCGGGAACAGGATGTGCGTCGCCCAGGGGTTGCCGAGCCTCACGTGCGTGGCCACCGCACCGCCGAGGTACCCGGTCCAGAGGATGGCGCCGAGGACCGACGTGCGGCGGGCGAGGTAGAGCCCCAGGCACGCGAGCTGGACGAGCCCGAGCGGCAGCACCACGCTGGCGGGATAGCCGAGCTGCGTGGTGCCTTCGATCACCGGCCCCACACGCAGCAGCTTGCCCGTGAGGTCCATCGCGAGGAACAGCACCGGCAGCGCGCTGACGACGAGGCCGGCGCGCCGCGCGCGCGAGGAGATGGGAACGGGACGTGTGGCCAGCGCCGCATCGGCCGTGGCCACCGAGCGGAGGATGTAGGACGAGAGGCTGCTGGGGCTTGCGACGGTTGTCTCTTCGGTCATCGGGCGTCTCCTTGCGTTCTGCCGGATAGACAGCGCAGGGAGGACCGATTCATCGGTGGAGGTTTGACAGCCGCTCATCCCCGAACCGGAGGAGAATCCCCCCATGACCGCCGATACCTACCGATCGCTCGTGCTCGAGCTCGAGGGCGCCGAGGAAGGCGCGCACATGGGACACCCCGATTTCCGTGTGAACGGCCGCATCTTCGCGACGCTGCTCACTGCCGATCGCGGCACCATCATGCTCACGCCCGAGGAGCAGGCTGCCGTCATGGCAGACGCCCCGGACGTGTTCACGCCGGCCCCCGGCGCGTGGGGCCGACAGGGTGCCACGAGCGTCGCGCTTGCGGCCGCACGCGGCCCCGAGGTCCGGGGCGCGCTGCTGCTCGCGTGGGAACGCATCCGCGTGATGCCGCCGCCGCGCCGCCGGACGCCATCGCGTCGAGGTTAGGCGTCGGCGGCAGTATCCTGTTGCACCCATGCTGCATCCGCATCGCTACTTCGACCCGGATCCCGCCACGCGCCGCATCGCGATCGACCTGCACACCCGCGTCGAGACGATGCCCCTCGTCTGTCCGCACGGCCACGTGGAGCCGCGGCTGCTCGCCGCCAACGAGCCGTTCCCCGATCCGGCATCCCTGCTCGTCATCCCCGATCACTACGTGACGCGCATGCTGTACTCGCAGGGGATCGCGCTCGAGCGCCTCGGGATTCCGACGCGCGACGGCACGGACGTCGAGACCGACCCGCGCCGCATCTGGTCGCTCTTCGCCGAGCACTTCTACCTGTTCCGCGGCACGCCGACCGGGGGCTGGCTGACGCACGAGCTCTCGGGCGTCTTCGGCGTGGACGAGCCGCTCAACGGCATGAACGCGACGGCCATCTACGACCACATCGAGGACTGCCTCTCGAAGCCGGAGTTCCTGCCGCGCGCGTTGTACGAGCGGTTCGGCATCGAGGTGCTGTGCACGACCGATGCGGCCGGCGACACGCTCGAACATCACAAGGCGATGCGCGCCGAGGGCTGGGGCAACGTGCGGCCGACCTTCAGGCCCGACATGGCGGTGACCCTGTCGCACCCGTCCTGGCGCGCCGAGATCGACCGCATCGGCGCGCTCACCGGCGAGTCGATGACGACGTACGCGTCGTTCATCAAGGCCCTCGAATCGCGACGGGCCTTCTTCAAGCAGATGGGCGCCACGGCCACCGACCATGCGGTTGCCGTGCCCTACACCGAACGGCTCGACGACAGCGAGGCATCGGCCATCTACGATCGCGCGCTCGCCGGCAGGGGCAGCGAGGCGGACTCGGTCCGTTTCGGCGCGCACATGCTGATGGAGCTGGCCCGCATGAGCGTCGAGGACGGCCTCGTGATGCAGCTGCACCCGGGCAGCTTCCGCAATCACAACGTCGCCCTCTTCCGGCGGTTCGGGCCCGATCGCGGCGGCGACATTCCGCTGGCCACCGAGTACACGCGCAACCTGCACGCGCTGCTCAACGCCTACGGCAACGCGCCGCGCTTCACGCTCGTCCTGTTCACGCTCGACGAGACGACATACAGCCGCGAGCTGGCGCCGCTTGCCGGCCACTACCCGGCCGTCGTCCTCGGCCCGCCGTGGTGGTTCCACGACAGCGTCGAGGGGATGCTGCGCTTCCGCCACATGGCCACCGAGACCGCCGGGTTCTACAACACCGCGGGCTTCAACGACGACACGCGCGCCTTCCCGTCGATTCCCGCCCGCCACGACGTCGCACGGCGAGTCGATGCCACGTTCCTCGCACAGCTCGTCACACGCCACGTCATCGAAGAAGCCGACGCCCACCAGATCATCGTGGACCTCACGCAGCGCCTCGTGAAGAAGGTGTACCACTTCTGACTTCGACCTTCAGACTTCCGACTTTCAGAAAAGGGGGTGTACGTTCACGAACAGCGCGAGGCACAGCGCGTAGAACGCGGCGCTGAGGCCGAGGGCGACCATGCGGATGGTCGGCTGCCCGATCGTCGCGGCGAGGATCGCCATCGGAAAGAACACCGACGTGTACCGACCGAGCCCTTCGTACTGCCCTGACGAGAGGGGCAGCATGAGGTTGGCGACCATGAAGAGCGCGTAGGCGGTACCGAGCTGCCACCACACGAGCGGCACGAGGCAGAGCGCAAGCACGGCGGCAAGGCCGTTCAGGGTGTCGTACGGTGCCATCGGCCCGTGAACCAGGTAGTGATACGGCTGGGTCACGAGCCGCGTGACGAGCTCGTGCAGGGCGGTGAGCGGCGTGCCCCCCGGGTGGTAGTCCCACCGGCGGATGCTGTCGATGAACTCCAGCGGGTTGCCGCTCAGGGCATAGCAGTACGCGCTGTAGCCCACGAGCCCGAGCGGGACGACGGCAAGGGCTGCGAGGGGTGCCGCCCAGCCCTGCCGGTGCGTGCGCACGTGACGCCACACGAGCCAGGCAAGCGCCGGCAGCAGCAGGATCCCGTTGACCCGCGTGATGCAGGCAACGAGGCCGCCCGCCGCACCGAGCGCCCAGTTCCGCGTCCGGAACCCGTAGAAGGCCACGAGCACCGACAGCAGGAACAGGCTCTCCGAGTACACGACGCCGAAGAAGAACGCGAACGGATACAGCAGCGCGAAGGCGGTCGCGCGTTCGGCGGCTTCGTCGTCGAGGTCGAGTCGTGCCAGACGGAACAGCATGAGCATGGCCGCGATCGACGCGACCCACGACACCGCGATGCCGCCGAAGTAGAAATCAGCGGGTTTGCCCCCGAGCATCTTCCCGGCCACCCGCATCGTCATCGGGTAGGCCGGCGGGAACGCGAGGTTGTTGCGTCCGCCCTCGACCCACTCGTAGCCGTTCCTGGCGATGCCGTGGTACCAGCCCGAGTCGTAGCGGGCGAAGCTGTCCCAGAACGCGTGGCGATGCCGGTAGACGCCAAACCCCTGGTCCTGGTACGCCGGAATCGTGACGTTCGCGAAGAAGGCCAGCACCGCCGTGGCAAGCCGCACGGCAATCGCGATGGTCACGATCCGGGGGACCGGTCCGCGGAGCCAGGCGACGATCGACGGCCATGCTGCCGCCACGACGGGCCGGGCCCGACGCAGGAGCCTGGCTGGAAGGGTTCGGAGATCCACGAGGAGGTAATGGACTGAGCTTGCGTCCCGAGAATACATCAGCTGGCCCCCGCCTGCCGCGGCTGTGCTACTACTTTGAGGATGGCCACCCGCAAGGACGCAGGGCTCGCCGCGGTGCTGAGCATCGTGATTCCCGGAGTGGGCCAGATCTACAACGGCGACTTCCTGCGCGGCATCTTCTGGCTGATCGTCACGCCGGGTTTCTGGATCGGCAGCGGCGGCCTCCTCGGCTGGATCTGTCACGTCATCGCGGCGTGGACGGCCCACCGGCGCGCCCACTGGCACAACCGCCGGCTCGCTACGGCCTGATGCGCGGCGTGCGGACCCTCATCCACGCCCGGAGGACCCACCCGTGACCCTGCGCACGCTGCCCGCCATCCTCCTGTTGTCTGCCGTCGCCGCCTGCAGCGGCGGTTCGGCGTACCCCGAGATGCCAGACGCTCCGCAAGCCCGCGACATCCACTCGTTCGCCCGGCCGCAGGACGCGCGCGTGACACACGTCTCGCTCGACCTCGAAGCCGACTTCACGGGCCGTGTCCTGCACGGGACCGCGACGCTCACGTACGCCCGCCGCGACGGTGCCGGTGAACTCCTGCTCGACACCCGCGGGCTCGAGATCGAGCAGGTGGCCGACGACCGTGGCACAGCGCTCGCGTTCGAGCTCGGCGACGAGACTCCGCACATGGGCCGGCCGCTCGCGATCACGCTGCCGGATGCCGGCGACCGCCTCACGATCCGCTACCGGACACGTCCCGACGCCGCGGCGCTGCAGTGGCTCGACCCGGCGCAGACCGCCGGCGGCAGGCATCCGTACCTCTACTCGCAGGGCCAGGCCATCCTCACGCGGACCTGGATTCCCACCCAGGACAGTCCGGGCATCCGCCAGACGTTCGACGCGCGGATCGTCGTCCCCGCGCCGCTGACGGTGGTCATGTCGGCCGAGAAGGGCGACCCCGAGATCGAGGACGCCGGCAGTGGCAAGCGGCGGTTCACGTTCCGGATGGACCAGCCCGTCCCGCCGTACCTCATCGCGATCGCGGCGGGCGACATCGCGTTCCGCTCCATCGGACCGCGCACGGGCGTCTACACCGAGCCCTCGCAGCTGACCCGCGCGGCCGACGAGTTCGTCGATCTCGAACGCATGGTCGCGGCCGCCGAGTCGCTCGGCGGGCCCTACCGCTGGGGCCGCTACGACGTGCTCGTGCTCCCGCCGGCGTTTCCCTTCGGCGGCATGGAGAACCCGCGCGTGACGTTCGTCACGCCGACGATCATCGCCGGCGATCGATCGCTCGTCTCGCTCCTCGCGCACGAGCTCGCCCATTCGTGGTCGGGGAACCTCGTCACGAACGCGACGTGGGGCGACTTCTGGCTGAACGAGGGCTTCACGTCGTACGTCGAGAACCGGATCATGGAGGCGCTCTACGGCAAGCCGCGAGCGGACATGCTCGCGGTGCTCGCGCGCAACGACCTGCTGCGCGAGATGGCCACGCTGCCGCCAGACGACACGAAGCTCGTGATCGACCTCGAAGGGCGCGACCCGGACGACGGCATGACGGCCGTGCCGTACGACAAGGGCGCTGCCCTCCTCCAGACGATCGAGCAGGCGGTCGGGCGCGAGCGCTTCGACCCGTGGCTGCGCGGGTACTTCAACCGCCATGCGTTCACGTCGATCACCACCGGCCAGTTCGTCGCCGACCTGCAGCAGCAACTCGTGCAGGGCGACGCGACCCTGAACGAACGCCTGGACCTGAAGGCCTGGCTCGACGGACCCGGCCTGCCGGCATCCGCCTACACGCCGTCATCGGAGGCGTTCACGCTCGTCGAGGCCGAGGCGCGACGGTTCGCCGACGGCGCTGCGCCAGCCGACCTGCAGACGACGGGCTGGACGCCGCAGGAGTGGCAGCACTTCCTCGAACAGCTCCGCACCGTGCGGCTCACGCCCGCGCAGGTGCGATCGCTCGACGCGCGCTACGAGCTCAGCGCGTCGGGCAACAGCGAGATTCTCTTCGCGTGGCTGCGGGTGGCGGTCGCGCGCCAGTACGACCCCGCGGTGCCCGCGCTCGAACGCTTCCTCACGAGCCAGGGACGACGCAAGTTCCTGCGTCCGCTCTACGAGGACCTGATGCAGTCGTCCTGGGGCCAGCCCATCGCGCGGCGCACGTACGAACGCGCCCGCGGCACCTATCACGCCGTCTCCACCCAGACCCTCGACACCATCGTCAAGTGAAGATCGCGACCTGGAACGTCAACGGCATTCGCGCGCGCGGCGGGCAGGTCGAGCAGTGGCTCGACATGGAACGACCGGACGTGCTCTGCCTGCAGGAGATCAAGGCGTCGCGCGAGCAGGTGCCGCTGACGCTCGTGGCGCGCGACGACTACTGGGCGTGCTGGCACGGATCGGGTGGCTACTCGGGCGTGGCGCTGCTGGTGCACCGTGACATCGCCGGCGCGAGCTGCGAGGCGACGCATCCCGCATTCGACTTCGAGTATCGCGTCGCGAGCGTCGTGCGCGACGACCTCGAGGTCCTGAGCGTGTACGTCCCGAACGGCGGCAAGGACTTCGCTGCCAAGATGCGGTTCCTCGAGGCGCTCGGCAACTACGTGGCCGAGGCGCACCGGGCCGGCAGGCGGATCGTCGTGTGCGGCGATCTCAACGTGGCGCTGACCGACCGTGACCTGCACCCGAAGGAACGCAAGGCCAACGCCATCGGCCAGCGTCCCGACGAACGCGCGCTGCTGCAGCAGGTCATCGACCTCGGGCTGACCGACGTGCACCGGTCGCTCCATCCCGACGACGAGGGGCTCTTCACGTGGTGGGCGCCCTGGCGGAACCTCCGCCAGCGCAACGTCGGCTGGCGCATCGACTACGTGCTGGCGACGAGCGCGCTCGGCACGACCGCGACCCGGGCCGAGTGCCAGCGGGAGTTCGGCACGAGCGACCACGCGCCCCTCGTCGTGCAGTTCGGCTGACCGGCGGCTGACCCGCGCACCCGTGATGGTCTAGTCTTCCCGCATGCGCCTGCGGTCTGCCTTCGCCCTCGTCGTCGCGGCCCTCGTCGTGCTGCCGTTCGTGGAGCACCTGCCTGCGGCACAGCCGGCCGCCGCGCAGCCGGCCGTGTCGCCACCCGGCAGCCGCCCGAACATCGTCCTCATCCACGCCGACGACCTGGGGTACGGCGACCTCTCGTCGTACGGGCAGCAGAAGTACCGCACGCCCAACATCGACCGGCTCGCGGCCGAGGGCACGCGGTTCACGCAGTACTACTCGGGCAGCACGGTGTGCGCGCCGTCGCGCGCCGCCCTGATGCTCGGCCTGCACACGGGCCACAACCGCATCCGCGGCAACGGCGAGATCCCGCTCGAAGACGACGACCGCACGATGCCCGAGGTCCTGAAGGCCGCGGGCTATCGCACCGCGCTCGTCGGCAAGTGGGGACTCGGGTTCGAGGGCACCCCGGGCCTGCCGGAGCGCCAGGGGTTCGACGAGGCGTTCGGCTACCTCACGCACCAGCAGCCGCACCGGCAGTACACCGACCGGCTGTGGAAGGACGGCCGCTGGATCGACGTCTCGCCGACGCGCGACTTCACGAGCGATCTCTTCACGCAGGCGGCGGTGGACTTCATCGGCCGCGCCGACGACAGGCCGTTCTTCCTCTACCTCGCCTATCCGCTGCCGCACGCCGAGCTGCGGGTGCCCGACGACGCGCTGGCGCCGTTCCGCGGCCGGTTCGACGAGACGCCGTTCGTCAACGCGAAGGCCGACGCGACGACGCCGACGCATCCGTATCGCGTAAGCGGCGGCTATCGGTCTCAGCCGACGCCGCGCGCGGCATTCGCGGCCATGGTCACGCGCATGGACGAGGGCGTCGGCCGCGTGCTCGAGGCGCTGCGGGCGCAGGGCCGCGACCGCTCGACGATCGTGCTGTTCACGAGCGACAACGGCCCGCATCGCGAGGGCGGCGCCGACCCGGAGTTCTTCGACAGCAACGGCCCGCTGCGCGGCATCAAGCGCGATCTCTACGAGGGCGGCATCCGCGTGCCGATGCTCGTGCGCTGGCCCGGCCACGTACCCGCCGGGCGCGAGAGCGATCTCGTCTGGGCCCACTGGGACCTGCTCCCGACGTTTGCCGACGTCGCCGGTGCCGCGGTTCCCACAGGGCTCGACGGCATCTCGATGCGTGGACCGCTCACCGGAGCGACTGACGCGCCGCGGGATCGTGTCCTCTACTGGGAGTTCCACGAGCGCGGCTATTCCCGCGCGGCACGGCGCGGCTCGTGGAAGGCTGTGTGGCCCGATCCCGACAGGCCCATCGAGCTCTACGACATGGCGGCTGATGTCGGCGAAGCGAGCGACGTCGCCGCGAAGCATCCCGATGTCGTGGCGCAGTTCCGGGCGTACTTCGCGTCGGCACGCACGCCCTCGGAACGCTGGCCGGGCCGGTAGGCGCCGGGCACTCCCGGCGAGTCGGGGGCGACTACTTCCGGAGCACGAACTCCATCTCGACGACCGCACGGATCGGCACCGGGCGGCCGTCCTGCGTCGCGGGGTGGAACCGCCATCGGCTCATCGCGACGATGGCTTCGCGATTGAGGCTCGGATGGAGCGGCAGGGCCGCGGGCGCCCTGCGCAGGAGCGTCAGCCACGTCGTCGTCGCGAGCGGCTGCGGGAAGCGGCCGATCGCCTCGCGTACGACCGGATCGACGCCGCCGGCGATGTCGATCAGCGCATCGGCGAGTTCGCTCCCCGCAAGCGCATCCGACTCCTTGCGAAGGGCGGTGGTGAGGTCCGGGACCACGCGCGGCGGGCGCGTCGCAGGGTCATGTCCATCGCCTCACATCTCGAAGTTGACCGTGAGGGTCATGCGAATCGGCACGGGCCTGCCCCCGAGCCGTGCAGGCGTGTACCGCCAGTGCGAGACGGCCTGCAGGGCAGCGAGATCGAGGATCGGCACCGAACGCACGACGCGGGCATGGGTGATGCAGCCACCCGGCGAGACGACGGCCTCGATCACGACCGAGCCTTGCACGCGGCGCTCGACAGCGACATCCGGGTAGATGGGTCGTTGATCGTGCGTCTTTCGCGGCGGCACGAAGTCGCCGCCTCCATCGCCACCCTCCGACGAACCGGGCGAGCGTCGGCCGACACCGTCCGTCTCTGCCTCGAGCAGGCAGGCTGCCCACTGCCCGTCGAGCCGGAGGATCGCCTGATTCGGCGCCGCGGCGCCTCCTGTTGGGGTCGGCTCGCCATACGCAATGGCAACCAGCGTCTTCGCGTAGCGCTCGCAGCCAGGCGTCAGCGCGCGGTCCCCGATCGTCGCCTGACGCGGGCGACCGTCCGCGCCGTAGACGATCACCGCGGGCCGATCGCCCGTCACGGGCTCGACGACGCACCCGGTCAGGCGCCGCAGATCCACGAGCATGGTCGGGGGGATGTCGGCAAGCAGGCTGACCGCGGGCCCGCGCGAGCTTGGCTCGACCGCCTCCTCCGTGAACCTCGCACGCTCGATGCCGGCTCGCCGGTCGTCGTCGCGCCCGAGGCGTGCCGCCAGCGCCTTCCTGTCGGCATCGGCAAGGACGGCAAAGGCCGTGGGCGACACCGCCCACAAACGCGAAAGGCCCTGGGCGGCGGCATCGACTGGTGGCGGCGTGAGGCTCGCGCGGTCGCGTCCCAACCATCGATCGAGCAGGGCGATTTCGAGCGCGTGCGTGCCGCTCGGCGGGGGCATGGCGTCGCGGAATGCGTGATACGCCTTCACGAGCGCCGCGTCAGCCTGCGCACGATCGGGATGACCTGCACATCGCGCCAGCCAGTCGAGCACGGCACTGGCTGACCCCGACCGGCCGCTGGCGGCGATCAGGACCTCGGCCGCGACACGGGTGCAGCGCCGCGCCGCCTCGTTCGCGAGCGCAGCGATCGCCTGCTCGGTCCCGTGCGCAGCAATCACGCGCTCGAGTTCCGTCACCGCGGCGGGGGCCGCTTCGAGGAGACGGTCGTAAGCCGCGACAACGACGGCCGGACTCGTCGGCAGCGGGTTCGGCGCCGCGAACAGACCGGGAATCCCGGCCGGACGCAGCGAAGCCATTGTCGCGATCACCGGCGCCTGCAGGTCACCCGGCACGAGCGACAGCCGCCCGACGACGATCGCGTCGGAGTGCTCGCTCCCGATGATGACGAGCGTGCGCAGTATCTCGGCAAGGGGAACGGGGTGCGTTTCGGTGCGCGCCGCCTGCACGATGGCGCCAAGCGCCGACCGTGCCGCCACGACGCCGAGCATGCGCGCGGCGGCCGTGCGCCGCGGCGGGTCGGGGTCCGTGAGCGCGTCACGCCAGCGTTGCCGCACGCGCGGGTCCCCCGCATGCGGGGCGAGCAGCGCCTCGACGCCGGGCGATGGCGGCAGCGCGAGGAGCGCATCGACACCCGTCGGGGCCTGGGCACGAGTGTCGGCAATGCCGACAGACGCCAGGAGTGTCGCCAGGAGCAGGGTTCGCATGTGTGCCAACGCGGCCGAAGGTATCACCGCAGGCTCAGCCGTGGAAGCGGCGCCCGGCCGGTGCCGGCGACGAGCGGGGGCGTACAATGGCGCCCGCACCATCAACGAGGAGCGCTCCGATGGCATGGTCGAGACGTCAGTTCGTGCACTCCACGGCCATGGCGGCGTCTGGCCTCGTGCTGGCCCGGGGGCGCGAGGCCGCAGCCGGCGCCGCCGTCCCTGCGGCCGCAGCCGACGATGTGCTGCGCCTCGACAGCAACGAGAACGCGGCGGGCCCGTGTACGGCGTCGCTCGATGCCATCCGCGACGCGACACGGCTGTCGCACGTGTATCCCTTCCGGTTCCAGGGCGGGCTGCCCCGCACGATCGCGACACGGCAGGGCGTGTCGCCGTCGAACGTGCTCGTCGGCTGCGGGTCGTCCGAAATCCTGATGAACGCCGTGCTCGCCTTCACGGACGGGCAGCGCGGACTGCTCGCGCCGGTGCCGACATTCGAGGAACCCGCGCGCCGCGCGCGGCATCTCGGGAGGCCCGTGCGAGAGGTGCCCGTGCGCGCCGACCTCCAGGTGGACCTCGAGGCCATGGCGCGGCACGTTGAGGATGCCGGCCTGGTCTTCCTGTGCAACCCGAACAACCCGACGAGCGTGGCGTTGCCCGCGAGTGACGTGCGCGCGTTCGTCACCGACGCACTGAGGCGGTCGCCTCACACGGTGATCCTGATCGACGAGGCGTACATCGAGTACGCGGATGGCGGCGGCGTGGCAAGCGCCCTGCCGCTGGCCCTCGACTCACCGCGCGTCCTGGTGAGCCGGACGTTCTCGAAGATGTACGGCATGGCCGGCCTGCGTGTCGGCTATGCGATGGGGCACACCGACCTGCTGCGGCGTCTCTCGGGCTGGAGCCTGCCCATGAGTGTGAACACCGTCGGCCTGCACGCCGCGATGGCGGCCATGGGCGACGGCGACCTCGAGTCGCGCGAGCGCCAGCGCAATGCCGAAGCCCGCGCCTTCACGGTCGGTCGGCTGCAGGCGCTGGGAATCAGGTCCGCGCCCTCGCACGCGAACTTCGTGATGGCCGACGTCAGGCGCGACACGGTGGCGTTCCGCGACGACTGCTTCTCGCGCGGCATTGCCGTGGGTCGGCCGTTTCCGCCCCTCGACACGTGGTCGCGCATCTCGATTGGCACGCTCGCGGAGATGCAGCGGGCCTGCACCGTCTTCGAAGCGGTCCTGAAGGCGTGAGGACGACGAGCGTCCTCGCCGTCCTGTGGTGTCTCCTGTCGGCGCCGGCATCGCCAGGCGTCTCGCGCGTGGCCTCGGCAGCGGCGCCCAGCCAGTCGTCGCGCGCAACGTGGCCCGTCGTCGGTCGATACGCCGCGCCGGAGGCCCGGCAGGCGGTGGCGGTCGATGCCACGCACTTCTACGCGATCACGAACCGCCGCATCGGAAAGTACGAGAAGGCCACCGGCCGCAAGGTCGCCGAGTGGCAGGACGCCGAGGGCGGTCCCTTCATTCACCTGAACAGCGGCATCGTCATCGACGGGATGCTGTACTGCGCCCACTCGAACTACCCGGGCGTGCCGATGGTGAGCTCGATCGAGGTCTGGGACGCCGCCACGCTGACGCACGTGCAGAGCATCCCGGTGGGGACGGGCCGTGGCTCGGCGACGTGGGTGGACCGGCGTGGCGATGCGTGGTGGGTGATGTATGCCCACTACCCGCCCCCGAACGGCGAGCCGGGCAAGGGCCCGGAGTACTCGCTGCTCGTGCGCTACGACGAGGCGTGGCGTGAGACGGGGGCCTTCGCCTTCCCGAAGGCGGTGGTGACGCGGTGGGACGGCATGAGCAGCTCCGGTGGCGTCTGGCTGCCCGACGGACGGCTGCTCACGAGCGGCCATCACGCGCCCGAGCTGCACGTGCTGCGCGTGCCCGATGCCGGCGCGACCCTTGTCCTCGACGCCGTCATCCCCATCGAGAGCGAGGGGCAGGGCATCGCCCTCGACCCCTCGGACCCGACGCTCGTGTGGTCCATCCAGCGCAGCAGCGCCGAAGTGCTGGTCTCCCGGATGACGTGGTAGCGGGCGCGGGCGCCCGAAGCTCCGGAGGGCCTACCGGTCCCGGCGGGCGATGGCGACGAGTTCCGCGCCGCCCATCGCGGTCTGGCCGACCGTCATGCCGATCACCTGGTACCCCGCGGCACCCGCTTCGGCGAGTTCCTTCTGGAGGGTGGACGTCTTGCTCGTCGCGACCAGGAGGTAGTCCTCGGTCGGCTGCGGCGCGTTCTTGTCGCGCTCCATGATCACCACGACCTCCTCGCCGCCGAACAGCGACGAGAAGACCGTCTGGCCCGCATAGCGGTACCCGAGGTCGGCCGCCGCGCGCATTTCCTTCTGCATGGTGCCCGTCTTGTTCGTGGCCAGCAGCTTGTAGGAGCGCGCAGCAGGCTTCGGGTCCTTCTGCATGATCACGACCGCCTGGCTGCCGCCAAACGCCGTCTCACCGCCCATCACGGCCGCGAACCGGTAGCCGAGTTCGGCCGCCTCGTTCATCTCCTTCTCCATCGTGGAGGTCTTGTTTGTGGCGAGCACCCGGTACTCGCGGGCACCCTGGGCGTGCGCGGGCCGGGCCGAGACGGCGTGGGCGAGGATGAGGCAGAAGGTGAGGCAGAGCGAGTAGCGAAGCATGCGCATTGTTGACCTGCTCGGAAGATTTGATGGACGCGGACATCACACGGCCGATCGAGCCATGGGGCACCAATCGGCCGGTGATTGCCTAGAATGAGGCGCATGCACGACCTGCTGCGCGCCGCCACCTTCGCGGCGACGGCGCACGTGGGGCAGACGCGCCGCGGTCTCCCCGACCCCTATATCAACCATCCGCTGCGCGTGGCCGAACACGCGGCGCAGGCGGGACTGGGGGAAGACGCCGTCGTGGCCGCACTCCTGCACGACGTGGTCGAGGACACCGCCCACACATGGGACGATCTCCGCGCCGCGGGGTTCACGGGTCGCGCCATCGAACTGGCGCGCCTGCTCACCAAGTGGTGGCAGTCGGGCGACGAGGACGCCGAGCAGGACAAGGCGGCGTATTATGCGCGGATTCTCGGCGACGACGACGCGGTGGCGCTGAAGGTGCTGGACCGGACCGACAACATCCAGGACCTGGTGCGCATCGTCCCGGCCCGCCGCGACTATGCCGAGAAGTACCTGAAGAAGACCCGGCGCGAGTTCGCGCCGCTGCTGGAGCGGTGTCGCAACGCCTACGTGCTGCGCGTCTTCCGCGACCGCATGGCGGCGCTGGAGGCTGCGCTCGACAAACGGCGGTGACTGGGCGAACCGCCCGGGAGGAGTGATCGATGGTGCGCAGGTCCGTTCTGGCGTTCGGCATCTGGGTGGCGGCCGCCGGGGTCGCAGCAGCACAGGGGATGCCGGCCGCAGCGCCCGGCACGGTGGGCATGGCGCCGGATCGCCTGGCGCGCATCACCTCGACGATGAAGGGGCTCGTCAGCGAGGGACGCCTGCCCGGCACGGTCACGATCGTTGCACGCAACGGCAAGGTCGTCTACCACGAGGCCGCAGGCCACCGCGACATCGAGCGCGGCGTGCCGATGACGACCGACACGCTGTTCCGCATCGCCTCGATGTCCAAGGCGGTGACGAGCGTGGCAGTCATGATGCTCGTCGAGGAGGGAAAGCTGCGGCTCGAGGATCCGGTGTCGCGCTACATCCCGGCATTCACCCGGACGACCGTCGTCGTGCCGCCGCCCGCGGGGACGTCGGCCGCGGCGATGGCCACCTCCGCCGGCACCGCACCGGCCGCGCGCCCGATCACGATCCGGCACCTCCTCACGCACACGTCCGGCATCTCGTATGGCTCCGGCAACCCGTTCGAGGCCGATTACCGGAAGGCCGGCGTGATCGGCTGGTACTTCGCCGACAAGGACGAGCCCATCGCGGCCTCGATCGACAAGCTGGCCGCGCTGCCGTTCGATGCGCAGCCCGGCGAGCGCTACGTCTACGGCTTCAGCACCGACATCCTCGGCGTCGTCGTCGAGAAGGCGAGCGGCCAGTCGCTCGCCGAGTTCTTCGAGTCGCGCATCTTCGCGCCGCTGAAGATGACGAGCACCTCCTTCTACGTGGATCCCGCCCGGGCCGACCGCCTGGCGACCGTGTACTCGACGGCAAAGGCCGGCGGGGCGCTCGAACGCGCGCCCGAACCGGGTGTCGGGCAGGGGAACTACGTGAACGGCCCGCGCCGGTCGTACGCGGGCGGTGCCGGCCTGGTGTCCACGGCGGGCGACTATGCGCGCTTCCTGCAGATGCTGCTCGACGGCGGCACCCTCGACGGCGTGCGCCTCCTCGGCCCGAAGACCGTGGAGCTCATGACGTCGAACCACGTCGGCTCGCTCTACGCGAACGGCAACCTCGGGTTCGGCCTCGGCTTCGAGATCACCGAGCACGTCGGGCGCTCGGGCCGCGTCGGATCTGTCGGTGAGTTCGGGTGGGGCGGTGCGTACCACACGAAGTACTGGGTGGACCCGGCCGAGAAGCTCGTGGTCGTGTTCATGACGCAGCTGCTCCCCGCGGCCGGATCGACCGCGCATTCGACGCTGCGCCAGCTGATCTACGCATCGATCGTCGATGCGCCGACGGCCACCGTGAAGACCGCCCTCCGCCCAGCAAGCTGAACACCGCAGGGCACGCTCCGGGACGCAGGAACAGGGCGGGTTCGTGGACGCCGCCCTACCACCCGCCCGCGAGCAGCGAACGTCCCCGCGCGTCGCGCGGAGGATCGATGCGTAACAGATCGCTCACGAACGGAGCGACGTCGATGGCGCGCTGCGTGGGCAGGCGTCCGCCGGCGGGAAGGCGCGGCCCGGCGGCAATGAGGATGCCCTGCATGTCGCGCCGCGTCGGCAGGTAGCCATGGTCGCCTCCGGCCCGGGTTCGCCTGCGAACCACGGGGCCCTGGTCGATCCGCGTGGACGCCATGTGCCCGGGCGCCAGGTCCACGCAGGCGTCGAAGCCGTTCTCGCCTCCGAAGCCGAGGCGCTCACGGTCAGCGGCCGATTCGTGAATGCCGACGATGGCTGGCAGCGTCCGGAGGGCAGCGACTGCCCGGGCGAGCACCTCGTCGCGCGCGTCGGGCGGTACGACGCCGCCCTGCCAGTCCGTCGTGTGCACGAGCAGGCAGTTCCGGCCGAACAGCACCTGCGAGCGCGCCGCGTCCACCCGGCCGTGCTCGTCCACCGCCACGAGCCCTGCGTCGCGCAGCACGTGGTTCACGTGCACGTCGTGGGTGATCGCGGTCATGCCATGGTCGCTGACGAAGACCACCGAGTCGGCCTCCGTCGTGAAGCCCACGTATGTGGTCACCGCCCGATCGACGAGCTGGTATCCCCAGCGCCTGAGCGGCGCATAGCGCGCGTCCTGGCTCGCGAGCCCGACCCAGGCGTGTTCCATCTCGTCGGGCATGCTGACGTACCCCACGAAGAGACGCGGCGCATGGAGGCGCCAGAGAGCATCGGCCTGCCGGATCGTCTGCCGGATTCCCAGTTCGACCGTTTCGAGGTACCGCCGCTCGCGGGTGCCGTCCCCTCCCATCCATAGCGGCGTCCCGCTGATCCCGACGGCGTCCCATGGCTCGGCGTGCCCGTTGCCCACGAACCCACCGACGCTGGCGAGCCATGCGCGGTCGTCCTCACGCCATGACGCCGACCCTCCCGACCGGATGACCGGACGCAGGCCCGACTGGAACAGGACGAGCGTGGAGGCATCAGGCGACAGCTCGAAGAGCCGGAAGTACGCCATGACCGGAGGCACACCGGGCAGGTCCACGAGGAGGCGACGCGCAAGCGCGCGGTGACGCGGCATGGCGTCCTCGGTCGGAGCGTGCCGCGCGAGCACGGACGCGCTCTGGCCTGCAGCGCGAATCCGCAGCGCACGCGCCTCGGCAGGCTGCGCCAGCACGGCGGCCCGCAGCGGCACCGGGCCTGCCTGCCAGGCGAGACAGACGACCGCCTCGCCGTCGGCGGCCTCGCACGGCACACGCGCGACGTCGGCGGCCGAGAGCCACCGCGCCGGTGCCACGACAGGAACCTGGTAGCCGTGGAGGATGACCGGGGGGACAGCCAGGTCCGCGCCGCTCGAGAGGTCCCGCAGGGGAAAGACCTGCGTGGCCTGCTGGGCGACTGTCGGCACGCCCTGCCGTGCCGCGGCCACCCAGATCGGCTCGGCGCGCAGGCCATCCGATCGATAGCCCGAGACGCGCTGCGTCGCACGGTGGGTGCGACGCGGCGCCAGCGGCATGTCGTTCGACGTGATGCCGTTCACGTCGCCCCAGGCGCCGGTCCAGAGTGCAGCGTGGGTGTTTGCCGTGGTGCTCGGCATGTGGGGCACGAGACCGTCGGCCATCGTGCCGCGCGCCCGGAGCGCCCGCAGCGCCTGGAGCTCGTCGGCGACGGGGTCGTCGAGGAACGTCCGCGTGCCGAGGCCATCGAGGCTGATCAACACGACTCGCCCGGCCGTCGTGGAACCGGCGTCGCGGGCCTGCCCGGCGGCAAGCACGGCGACGCTCGCGAACACACCGGCCACGAGGCACAGGACGGCGTGCCTGCCCCGCATCATCGGCGCGACGGGGCCGCCTGGCCGTCGAGCAGGGCGCCGGCAATCTGCGTCCACTCGTCGTCGAGCGACAGGCGGCAGGCCTGCCGTCCGGCGCGCCCGTACCAGTAGCGCGCGTTCGAGTCGTCGCCTTCCCGGCGATGCAGGTACGCGTGGACCCACGACGCGTCAGGCGACGTGAGGTCCTGGACGATCTCGTGCGCACGGGCCCAGTCGCCGCGCGCGTCGTGCCAGAGCGCCACGAGTTCCTCGCGAGCGTCGTCGGGCGGGGCAGCAAGGGCCCGGAATGCGTCTGGAGTCATCGCGGAAGTCGAAGGTTCGTCGCGCTAGAAGCCGATGCCGGTGCTCGCGTGTACGCGCGTGCCGTGATCGAGGCCGCGGGCCACGCTCACCTGGAGCCGGACGAAGGGGTTGATCAGGAACACCCCCACGCCGACGCCGCGCTCCGGTGACCGGTCGCGCCAGCGTTCGCCATGATTCCACGTGACGCCGACGTCGTGGAAGGCCAGGACGCCGATCCGTGTCGTCCGCAGGACCGACGTCACCGGCACGCGTGCCTCGACCGATGCCGCCCACATGTTGTCGCCGACGCCGAACCCTGCCCGCAGTCCCCGCAGCGTGTCGGCACCGCCGACGAGTGGCATCGCGTACGCCGGCAGCGGGCCGTCCGACGTCTCCACCTGGACGCGCGCGGCAAGCACCACCTGCCCGATGAGGCCGGCGTACCCCCGCACATCGTGTCGCCAGCGCAGGCGCGCCCCATCGGGCACACCCGATCGTTCCGGGTGCGCGAACCCCACGCGACGCCACGTGGTGCGGGCGTAGACCGCATTGCGCGGGAACAGCGGATCGCGGCGCGTGTCGAGCTCGGCGAACGCCCCGACGGAGGTCATGCGGTCGTCCACGTCGCCGAAGTGCACCGCTGCGACGCTGCCCGTCACGCCAACACCCACGCCCGCTCGCGGCCGGATGCCGACTTCAGCGTCTGCGTACTGCCGGAACTGCCCGCGGTCGAAGTACGGATGCTCCTGTCGCCAGAGCCCCACGCTGCCGCGCACGCGCGTGACCGGCCCGCGCGCGACGCGCGGCGCCTCGTCGTGACCATCCGCGTCAGGGCGATCGCCGGCACCGCCGGGCACGAACGTCCGTTCGACTTCGAGCGCGAGTTGCCTCGTGCCGCCCCACGACGCCGGCATCGACACCCGCATCGTCGAGCCGGGGCCGCCGACGAGCGACGTACGCAGGCCGTACGTCAGCCCGTAGCCGTCCTCGACGCCGAGAATCGGCAGGAACATCACCTGGCTGCGCAGCCGCTCGATCGGTCCGGGCACGCGGGGAATGCCGACGCCGACAGGCCGCACGGCCGCGTGCTCGGCAACGAGGATGACGATGGCGGAGGGCCCGCTGCCGTCGTCGGCAATCGAGCGCGATCGCAGCCTGATCTCGACGCGTGCGAAGCGGCCGCTTCGTTCGAGGCGTTCGCGTGCCGCGTCGATTGCGGCGGCGCTCACGGGCTGCCCTGCGGCGAGCCCGGCAATCCGCAGCACCTCCGCGTCGGGTGTCGAGTGGTTGCCGTGGACGCGGATGTCGTCCACGACGGCCGAAGGCGACGCTCCGGGTCGGTGAAGCGGCCGGACCTCTCCGGCCGGCGCCGGCGCCTGTCGGTTTGTCGCGGACGCCTGTGCGGATGTCGCAGGCGCGGCGCCAATCGCACTGGCCATCGCGATCACGACGGCCGTCGCGATGCGCGTCACTTGTCGTCCTTCACGCGGAAGCGCACCTGGACGTCTGCCTGGCGGTAGTCGGAGAAGCGGCGGGCGTACTCGACACGGTACGTGCCGGTTGCCAGCGTCGCCGCACCCTCGACGACGAGCGATTCCGGGAGCCAGACGCCCCCGAACGGCTGCCCCATCGTCATCGTCGCGTTGGCCGCCTCCACGCGCACGAGCGAGCGGCCGGGCAGGAACGTGAAGTCCACGTTCTCGAACGTGTACCGGACGACCTGATCGACTGCCGGATCCACCCACAGCGTCACGAGCGAGACCTTGTTGAACGCGTGCTCGATCGCCTGCTGTTCCTTCGACGGATCGCCGCGCTTCCTGCGAGCGCCATCCTGCTCGGACGGCTCGCTGAACAGGCGGCGCGGGTAGTACTCGATCCGCAGGACGTCGCGCCCGGCGAGCGACTCGCGGCCGACGAAGTAGTAGTTCCCCGGCTCGAACCGGAACCGGAGGAACTGCACTTCGGAGATGAAGCGGGGCTCTCGCGAGGATCGACCCTCCTCCTCACGCTCCCAGTCGGCCTCGGCGCGGCGTCGGTCGTCGTCGCCGACAGCCACGCCGTTGATCCGGACGGGACTGCGCACGGCGCGGTTGTCGCGCGCCACCCACAGGTACTCGCGGTCGAGCCCGAACACGCGTGCGCCGTCGGGCCCGCGGAGGCGGAACGTCTCGCGTTCGGCAAGCAGGTACTCCTGCAACCGCCGCCACGCCTGGTCGCGGTTGGCAAGGACCCGCTCCATGAGCGTGTCGAGATCGGTGGCCCGCGAGCGTGTCGCAGCGTCTACCGATGGGCTCCGAGGGACATCCTGCCCCGCCGTTGCCGTCGCCAACAGGTGGAGCAAGCCGACGAGAAGAAGCCCCGTGCACGCGAGTCGACGCATGGCGATGCCGAACAATACGTGCGCGCGGCTGCCGACGGGTGCACGGGATTGGCTTTTTCATTGACGACCGCGTGGGTCGCACATAGAGTTGGACAAACACTACTGAGACTCCGTCTCAAGTTACCGGCCCGCGCATGAACGCCCCAGCCACTGACGATTCCCGTACACCTGCTCGCGCACGCCGTCCCTCCCTCCGCACGGTCGTCTTCTGGACGCACCTCTGTGCCGGCGTGGGGGCTGCCGTCGTCGTGCTCGTGATGTCGGTCACCGGCGTGCTCCTCGCCTACGAGAAGCAGATGATCCGGTGGTTCGACGGCTACAACGCCCCGCCGTCCCCGGCCGCCAGTGAGCGGCTGCCGCTCGAGGCGATCCTCGAACGCGCCGCCGAGGCACGGCCGGGTCAACCAGGAAACATCGTCGTGCGTCGCGACCCTGCGGCGCCCGTCGAAGTCGCATACGGCCGCGACGGCTCGCTGTTCTTCGATGCCTACACGGGCAGCCTGCTCGGCAGCGGTTCGGCAACGGCGCGGGCGTTCTTCCGCTCGACGATGGAGTGGCATCGCTGGCTGGCGATGAAGGACGACAGCCGCCCGATCGGCAAGCAGATCACGGGCGTGAGCAACCTCGTGTTCCTTTTCATCACGGTGAGCGGGTTCTACCTGTGGTGGCCGCGCAGCTTCCGCTGGGCGCAGTTCCGACAGGTGCTGTGGTTCCGGCGCGGGCTCTCGAGCAAGGCGCGCGACTTCAACTGGCACCACGTCATCGGCTACTGGAGCCTCGTCCCGCTCGTCGTGATCATCTGGTCCGGCGTCGTCATCGGCTATCCGTGGGCGAGCAACCTCACGTACCGCATGGTCGGCGAGGCCCCGCCGCAGCGGGCTGCCCAGGCCGGACCGGTGCGATCGGGGGCGGGCGGTGCGGATGCCGAGGTGGGCGACGCGTCGGCGGCGCGTCCCTACCGGCCCCTGGAGGCGATGGTGCAGGCGGCGCAGCAGCGGGCCGCCGACTGGACGATCCTCACGCTGCGCGTGCCCAACGCTTCCGATTCGACCGTGCAGGTGACGGTTGACACGGGCACCGGTGCGCAGCCGCAGAAGAAGGCCACGCTGATGCTCGATCGCGCCACCGGTGCCGAGAAGGCGTGGGAGCCGTTCGAGGCGCAGTCGCGCGGCCGTCAGTGGCGGTCGTGGATGCGCTTTGTCCACACGGGCGAGTACTACGGGCTCACCGGACAGACGATCGCGATGGTCGTGACGGCGGGATCGATCGTGCTCGTGTGGACCGGCCTCGCGCTGACGTGGCGCCGGTTCACCGCGTGGCGTGCACGGGCGGCGACGCGGTCGGCCCGCATCGCCGCCTGACTTGGACGCCCCTTACGTCAGGCTCCAGCCCTGACGGTACTGCCGGCGCAGGAACTGCTCGGCATCGGGCGCGTTCGTGATCTTCATGTTCGCGCCGTCGTAGTGGATCTTCTTGCCCGCGTTGAGCGCGACGACGCCGAGCAGCATGACCTCGGTGAGCTTGGCGGCGTAGGAGAACGGGCACGTCACTTCCTGGCGCCCGCGGATGGCGTCGATCCAGTTCATCTCGTGCGACGTCGTGATGCGCTTGAAGGTCTGCGGCGGCTTGGGCGTGCTGGCGGCGAACTTCGCAGGCAGCAGGCGCGGGTTCTGCGCATACGTGCCGTGCAGCAGCTTGCCCTTGCTTCCGATGTAGAGCACGCCGCCGCCCTTGTCGAACTCCTCCTCGCCGAGGTCCTCCGGCTTGGGAGGCAGCAGGCCGCCGTCGTACCACGTGATCTTCACCGGCGGCAGCGCGCCGCGCGCCGGGAACTCGTAGTACGTGGTGGTCGCCATCGGGTACGTGGCCTTGTTGTACGGCGTGGACTGCGTCTCCACGGTCGTGGGGTACCCCAGGTCCAGCGCCCAGAACGGATGGTCGATCAGGTGCGCGCCCATGTCGCCGATGGCGCCGACGCCCCAGTCGGTCCAGCCGCGCCAGTTGAACGGGTGGTAGACGGGGTGGTAGTCCACCTGCGGCGCCGGCCCGAGGAACAGGTCCCACGCGAGCTTGTCGGGCACCGCGTGCGGCGCCGATGCCATCGCTCCCGCCAGCTTGTCCATCACGAAGCGGAGGTTCCACGGCTGCGAGCTCGCCGGGTTTGCCGTCATCTTCGACGGCTCCGGGCGCGGAATGCCCTGGGGCCAGTATGCGAGCGGACGGTTGGTCCAGATCTGGACCTCTCGCACCTCACCGAGCGCACCCGACTGGATGTACTCGTTCACGAGCCGCGCATCGTCGGACGAGTGGCCCTGGTTGCCCATCTGGGTCTGGACCTTCGTCTCGGCCGCCTTCTTCGCCAGGTGGCGGCACTCGTCGACCGACCAGGCAAGCGGTTTCTGCACGTACACGTGCTTGCCGAGGCTCATCGCGGCGCTCGCGATCACGGCATGCGTGTGATCGGGCGTGGCGACCATCACCGCGTCGATGTCCTTCTGCTTCTCGAGCATCTCGCGGTAGTCCTGGTACCGCGTCGCCTTCGACGCCTTCTGCGAGAGCTGCTTCAGGCCGTCGATCTGTTGCTGCGCACGCGCCCGCTGCTCGGCGGTCGGCGCCGGGCTCGCCTCGGCGAGCCGCTTCTCGATGCCGGCAATCTGCTGCGGGATGGCGTCGTACGCGCGGCCGGCAAATCCCCAGTCGACGTCGCACAACGCGACGATGTTCTGGCTCGACAGGGCGGTCATGTTCGAGCGGCCCATGCCCCCGATGCCGACACCGGCGACGTTGACGAGGTCACTTGGCGGCGTCTGCCCCTTCCCGAGCACGTGGCGCGGGACGATGGTGAGGCCGGCGGCGGCGAGCGAGGCGCTGCGCACGAACTCGCGGCGTGGCAGGCCCTGCTTGTCGGAGTTGCTGTTGTCGCTCATGCGAAAGGACTCCTGGGATGACGGGACGCGCGGCGCGCGCCTTTGGCGATCGATGCGCACAGCTTACCGCTTCAGCTGACACGTGTCAGGGGGGAACGCTGCCGGCCGCGACGGACGCGACCGCGGGGCTACGCGAAGGCGTCGCCGAGATCGAGGCGGGGGAAGACGGTGACGAGGCGGGAGTTGCGTTCGACCCGGAAGGTCGGCTGGCGCAGGTGCCCGTCCTCACCGAACCGGAGCGGCATGCCCTTGTGGCCGTCGAACTCCAGGGCGAGCAGGTCCGCCTCGCCGGCGAGCGTGCGCATCGCCGCCTGATGGGCCACCTTCACGGCCATCCAGCCGCGCCATGCGGCTTCGTCCATCGCCATTCCGGCGTGCTGCCTGAACCGCGTATTCAACTGCGCCGCACCACTCCGTGCCAGCATCGGATGCCAGTCGCGCGCACGGCCGTCCGACGCGGGCCCCGACGCCACGGACCACGCGTCGCACCGCCACTCCTGAAGGGGGCAGGTGTGAATCCGGGTGATGCCATCCATCGCGTCGGCCATGGTCATGTCGTCGTGCGCGCTGACCACGACTTCGACCATGGCGTCCGGGGCGTGACCCTCGGGGCCGAGATGATGGAAGGACACGACACTCCGGGTGAGGCGAGCAGTCGCCCCCACCTCGTGCACACCGAACGCCACGCCGCGGCGCAGGCTCTCGGCCCCGGGCCGCGACAGGTCGCGGACACCGATGTGGACCGGCTGCGCCGGGACACGGGCGGGCGCCCAACCAGACAACAGGAAACCGGGAACGGCCATGCCGACCGTCTTCAGGTATCCACGTCGGCGTGCATCGGGAAGTCGCATCACTCTCGAACCGGCATTCCGCCTGCAGCTTCCCTGCCATCACCCCATCCGCAAGGAAGCACAGGCACTCGATCGACAGATCGAACCTGATCCGCCCCCCTGTGCACTTCCGGCGTCCGGACTCGATACACCCGGGGTGGCAGAAGTGCGCGATGGACGTCCGGACCCTGCCTGCCTGCGTGTTCAACCCTGCAACGCTGCGTAGCGCCCGGTTACAACAGTCGAGGTTCGACGCCGGTCTCCATCAGTTGCTTGAACCGGTGCAGGTCTTCGTGCACCTGCTGGCCGGGCTCCTCGCCGAACAGCCACGCGATGCCTCGGCCGAGCCGTCCTGCCGGCGGGCGGTACTGCAGGTGGACCCGCACTTCGGTCCCATGGTCACCGGGAGCGCGCGTGAACCGCACGGACCCGTGGTTCTCCACGTCGGCGTTGTCGAGCGACCGCCAGGCAATCCATTCGTTGTCGCGATCGACGAGCGTCTCTGCGTCCCACGAGACGGTGGTCCCAGCCGGGCCCGTCGCCGTCCAGCGGGTCCGCTTCTCGCCCAGTGTCTCGACCGACGTCAGGTGTCGCATGAACCGCGGCAGGTTCGCGTAGCCCTTCCAGAAGCCGTACACCTCTTCGATGGGGCGCCTCACCGTGATCGAGCGCTCGACGCCGACCCCGCCCCGGGGCACTTCGCCTGCCGCGGCCCGACGGCTCTCGCGGTCGTCGTGCAGCCCACGGGCGCAGACGACGTCGAGCATGCCGACCCCGGTGACGGCGGCGGCCGCGAGCGCCACGCGCTGTCGGTTCGAGCCCTCCTCGTTGGCTGCCGAGGCGAGGAACGCGAGGTCGATCGCGTCGCCGCCCACGCGTGACCATGCCCAGCCGGGATGATCGGGCTGCGTCAGCAACCCGAGGCCGCTCGCGATCTCGCGTGCGCCGAAGGCCCGGAGCACCGACACGAGGCGCGGATCCTCCGGGAGGCCGATGAGTCGCGCCAGCGCGCGCGGCGCCGCGAGCTCCGCCGTCCCCACGGCAAGGCTGAACAACCCGAGACCCGTGGACAACCGTTCGTGCGGCAGCCGGCCGCGCTCGTGCGTCTGCATGTGCCTCCTCCGCCGAACGGTGCCGCGCGTGCCGGCAACCGTACGACCTGCGGCGGAGACTGCAAGGCGAGGGCCGCGCAACGGTTCAGGACGACGGCGGGGCCGAGGGAGCGGCCGACGGTACGTGCTGGCCGCCGATGACGCCCATGTCCACGAGGACCTGGTGCACGAGGTGGCGGCCGAGCCCCGTCTCCCGCGCGAGGCCACGCACGCTCGGCATGGTGCCGGGCGGCAGCGTCGCGAGCTTCTCGGTGATCTGCATGCGCGCCTGGTCGCGCGCCCGACGGGGGCGTCCGGGCCGCGGCGCGTCGGTCGTCAGGGCGTCGAGGCCACCGTGACGGAACCGTTCGCGCCACAACCGGATGGTGGGCTCGCTGATGTTCAGGACCTGCGACGAGCGGTGTACCGAGGCGCCCGACGAGAGTTGCAGGATGATGCGGCTCCGCCTGACGACGCGTGCGGCAACGCCCGGCGTCGACACCCAGCGGATCAACTGATCCCGCTGGAACTCACTGAGGACGATCGGCAATCTCCGAGGGATGGTCACGAGGACCTCCAGGCCGATGGCGCGGAGGCTGTCCGCGCGCCAGACTTTCTCGCAGTGCGCGCACATCGCCGTGCGCGCGGCTGCCCACGTGGGTTGTACGTGCAGTCATAACGCAGAATGCCGAACTGCCGCACACAGTGGCAAATCGCCACGCGTCAGCGAGTGATGTCGCCAGTCAACTGGAGGTGTCGCACCTTGTCGCCGCAACCGACGCCGCCCGTCACCTTGCCGTCCTCGAGCCGCACGCTGATGTTGCCGCAGCCGAACTCCGCCTGCTTCGCCTGGAAGGCCTCGACGTTTGCCGCCATCGACTCCATCTCCTTCGTCATGCGATCGCCGATCTCCTCGAGCTTCTTCTGGAAGGCCGCCTGTTCACGCGGCGACATGCGCATGAACGCCTGCGGGTCGGACATCTTCGCCGCGAGCGCCTGGTACTCGGCGGCCGCGGAGTTCGGCGCGAGCCCCGGCTGCATGTCGAACGTCAGCTCGGTCCGCGGGGCCGAGTCGGCCGACACGGTCAGCGCCCCCGTCATCGTCTCGAACGGCGCCGTCGCGCCGGCCTCGAAGTACTCCGCCTTGTAGGCAATCGAGGCGCCCGAATCTGTCACCGTCCATGCCCTGGCGGCCGGAGACAGGGTGATGGTCCACCCGTTGCTCGCCGTCAGCGACATCGTCGGCATCGCGCCGACGACGACCGCGCCGCAGCGATCCCACGCGCCGCTCACCGGTGCGTAGGCAAAGAGCCGGGCCACGGCGGGGAGGGCGTCGGACGCGACGCGCGCCGTCGCCGCATACTTGCCAGCGGCGGCCGCGCCGGGCTCCAGCGTGACCTTGTCGTGGTCGATGAGGAACGTCGTCTGCGGCGTGAACCGGCCGCCCATCGTGAACGCCGCCGATGCGCCGGGAGCAATCACGACCGGCTTGCACAGGGTGATCTCCGGCGTCGGGTACTTGTCGTACAGCGTCTTGCGTCCCCGAGCCGGGTCGAGTCCCTGAGCCACCTGGGCGGCGCGCCACTCGCTGCGGAGCCGCTGCAGCTGTTCCTCGTACCGTGTCGTCAGGCCCGCGGCCTTGACGAGCGCTCCGCCTGCCGCCACGACGACGAGTGCCACCGTCGCGGCACGCCATGTCACTGTTCCTGCACGCATCTGTCCCCTCCCGAGTCCCGGTCTTGTCGAGACTTGTAAGGAGTGGGCGCGGCCGGGGCAAACGTGACGCCGGACGCCGGATTGGCCGTGGCCTGGAGCGCCACCGCCAGCGCGACCCACCACCATGTGAGTTCCGTGGGGCGGGCGAGCGGGAAGTCCACGACGGCACACGCCGCACCGGCAATGACCGCGGCGCACGAACCGGCCACGAGCGGCGAGGCGGGCCGCCGGCAGCGCACGGCCCGGACCAGGACGAACCCGAGGGGCAGCACGAGCGCGAGCAGGCCGGGCATGCCGCGTTCGATCAGCGCCTCGAGGTAGTCGTTGTGTACGTGGTCGGTGGGCCCGGCAAAGCGCGGATCACGCACGCCCGTGCGCGCGGCATCGCGCTGCCACGCAGGAAAGTGCAGCGTCACTGCACCCGGCCCGAGGCCCGTGAAGGGGGATTCGGCGGCATGGAGCAGGGCGACCCGCCAGAGGTGCAGCCGGCCCGCGGCCGTGGTGTCGAGCGGGCGCGCGGGCGAACTGATCACTGCGATCCCCGCAAAGACGATCAGGGCGCCGACGGCGAGCCGCACACGGCGCGACCACCGCAGGAAGGCGTAGATCGCGGCGGCGGCGCAGAGGCCGAGGACGGCACCGCGCGACCCGGTGGCCACGAGGGCGAGCGCCTGGAGGCCGAGCGACACCTCGATCACGCGACGCCCCACGGCACGCCGTGTCTCGCGATGGACGGCCGCGGCCAGCGGCAGGCTCATCGCCATCAGGGCCCCGACGAAATTCGGGTTGCCGAGCGTGCCGTAGACGCGCATGCGCACGCTCGCGCCGTCCACGGGCGCGTGCCAGCCAGCCCAGACGAACGGGTCGTGCCCCGCCCACTGGAGGACGGCGACACCGGCGCACGCGGTGGCACCGACGACCATCGCGCGCACGAGCGCCAGCGGCGCGACCGATGCTCGCAGCGCGCCCAGTGCGAGCAGTGGTGCCGCGACGCCGAGCACCAGGGGCCCGAGAGCCGGAAGGTCCGACGCGAGTGCCGCGATCACGAACGTCGCAATCCACCCGAGGGCGCTCCATCGCAGGGCGGGGGCCAGGGAGGACCATCCCGGAGAGCCGAACCAGGCCAGCACGGCCGCGATCAGCACCACCAGCAGGAGCTTGGGCGACGAGAACGGCCGGACCAGTCCGGGCCAGACCACGATGGGCAGCACCGCGAGGCACGCTGGGCCGAGGCGGGCACGCATGCCTGCATTCTGTCCCGGCTCGCGCGCTCGCTGCTCTCATGTCGATCTCACCTGCCTTTGGCAGAGTGGCCTGGTGACGACCTCCGGATCCCGGTCCGTGCTCCTGTGCGTGTGCCTGTGCCTGTGCCTGCCTGCCGGCGGCGCGGCGCAGGGCGTGGCCGCGCCGCCCGCTGCCGCCACGGAGTCGGCCGAGCCGTTGACGCTCGCGGCCGCCCTGGCTCTCGCGCGCTCCAGGGCGCCCGCCGTGAAGGCCGCTGGCGAGCGGGCCACCGCGCAGGGCCGCGCCGCCGAGGCCACGCGCGCCTGGCGTCAACCGACCCTCGACGTCTCGATCGAGAACCTGGGGCCTCGCGACCTCCAGCACGACGCCTTCGTCTGGCTCACCCAGCCACTCGACATCGGCGCCCGCCGGTCCACGCGCATCGCCGCCGCGCGCGCGACGCACGAGTCGCTGGCCCGCGCGGTGGACGTCCACCGGCAGGACCTCGACGCCGTCGTCATCGAGACCTACATCGCGATGGTGCGCAACCGTGAGGCGATGGGGCTGCTCGCCGCGCACGAGCGCGCCGTCGAGGATGTCGTCGCACTGACTCGCCGGCGGGTTGCCGAGGGCGTGGCGCCCGAGGGCGACCTCCGCAAGCTCGAGGCGGAGCGCGCGCGCATCGCGCTCGCCGGTGCACGGGCCGAGATCGCATTGCGTCAGGATGCCCTTACGCTCGGCATGCTGACCGGCGAGCCCGCGCTGCCGCTCGTGGACCGCGTCACGCCGCCGCCGCCGCTGCCGATCGGCATGCCCGACGTGGAGGCCGCCGTCGAGCGAAGGCCCGACGTGCGTGCGGCCGTCGCCCACCTCGCCGAACGCCGCTCGGCGGCCGCGCTCGAGCGTGCCCTCGGCGGCACCGCCGTGGCGCTGACCGGCGGGTACAAGCGCACCGAGGGCTTCCACACGGGCACCGCCGGCATCGCGATCGACCTGCCGATTGGCGTCCGCAACAAGCCGGCGCTGCTGCGTGCCGAGGGCGACGTCACCGCGGCCACCCTCGAACTGGAGCAGGCCCGCGCCGCCGCGCGCGCCGACATCGAGCGCGCGCTCGTGGCCGGGCGCCTGCTCTCGGAACAGGCGGCACGCGTGGAGCACGACCTCGTGCAGCCGGCAGCCGTCGCCCAGCGCGCCGCACGAGCCGCCTTCCGCGAAGGCACCGGCGACGCGCTCGCGCTCGTGGACGCCGACCGCGTGTATCTCGACACCCGCCGCGAGGCACTCGACCTGCAGCTCGATGCCAGCGCCGCCAGCCTCCGCGCCCGACTGGCACTCGGGGAGGACCCCCTTCCATGACCGTCCCGTTCCCGCCGCGCACTTCCGCGGCGCTACTCACCATCCTGCTCGCCGCCGGGTCGGCGTGCACCAGCTCGCCCCCCGAGGATCCGACGCCCGCGCACGACACCGACGCGGTGACGCTGACGAGCAACGCCGAGCAGCTCGCCGGCATCACGGTGGTCACCGTGCGGGCCGAGTCGGTCGCGCCGCAACTCGAGGCCGTCGGCACCGTGGCCCTCGACGACACGCGGACCGCACGAGTCGGCGCGCTCGTCGACGGCGTCGTCTCGGCCACGCACGCGCACGTCGGTGCACGGGTCCGGCGCGGCGCCCTCCTCGCCGGACTCCACAGCCACCAGGTCCACGACGGATGGGCGGAGTATCGCAAGGCCCTCGCCGATCGGCGCCGCGTGGAACAGGAGCTCACGTTTGCCACCGATGCCGTCGGCCGCACCGAGCGACTGCTCGCCGACAGCGCCGCCGCACCCCTCGAGGTCGAGCGCGCACGCGCGGCACGCGCGGCTGCCGCCGAGCAGTTGACGATGGCGCAGGCCGAGGTCAGGCGGACCGAGGAGTCGCTGGCGCACCTGGGACTCAACATCAAGGAGACGCCCGGGCAGCCGGTGTCCGAGATCATCCCGGTGCGGACGCCACAGGCGGGCGTCGTGCTCGAACAGCTCGTGACGGCAGGCACGGCCGTGACGCCCGGCACGCCGATGTTCGTGATCGCCGACACGTCGGTGCTCTGGGTGCTCGCCGAGATCGACGAGGCGGCGCTCGGCCAGGTGCGGGTCGGCCTGCCCGTCCGCGTCGCCGTGTCGGCGTACCCGGACGAGGCGTTCGCGGCGCGGGTGACGATGATTGGCGACACCATCAATCCGTCCACCCGGCGCGTCGTCGTGCGGTGCGAGGCCGCCAACGGTGACGGACGGCTGAAGCCGGGCATGTTCGCGCGGGTGCAGTTCGAGGGTGTGTCGGTGGAACCCCGCGTGCACGTGCCGATCGACGCCGTGCAGGACATGGGCGGGCGCCGCGTGGTGTTCGTGCCCGGCGAGGGAGGCCGGTACGTAGCGCGCGACGTCGAGACGGGCTCCGAGCACGACGGCCGCGTGGAGATCCGCCGCGGACTCGCGGACGGCGATCGCGTCGTCACGCGTGGCGCCTTCCTGCTGAAGTCACAGGTGATGGGCGCGCCCGGGGACGAGCACTAGCCGTGGGTGCGATCGAGCGCTTCACCGCGGCCGCGCTGCGTCACCGGGCTTTCGTCCTCGCCTGCGTGGCGGTGCTGGCGCTGACCGGCCTCTACGCCTATCGCGACCTCCCGGTCGAGGCGTTCCCCGACCTCACCAACAACCAGGTCGTCGTCGTCACGCAGTCGGAAGGGCTGGCGGCGCCAGAGGTCGAGCAGCGGATCACGTATCCCATCGAGACCGCGTTGATGGGCACGCCCGGTGCCGAGCAGGTGCGGTCGATCTCGAAGTTCGGCCTCTCGATGGTGACGGTGGTGTTTGCCGACTCGGTGCCAATCTACCTGGCGCGGCAGCTCGTCACCGAGCGCGTCAACGAGGCACGCAGCCGCATCCCGCCTGGCGCCGAGCCGTCGCTCGGTCCCGTGGCCACGGCGTTCGGCGAGATCTACCAGTATCTCGTCGAGGGCGACGATGCCTCGGTGATGACGCGCAAGACGCTGCACGACTGGTCGGTGCGCAACCGGCTGCGGGCGGTGCCCGGCGTCAGCGAGGTCAACACGTGGGGCGGCCTCACCGAACAGTTCCACGTCGTCGTCGATCCGCAGCGTCTGGAGCGGTATGGCGTCAGCCTGTCGGACGTGGTCGAGACGCTTGCCGACAACAACATCTCGTTCAGCGGCGGCTTCGTGGAGCGCCGGTCCGAGCGGACGACGGTCCGCGGTGTGGGGTTGCTGACGGGGCCTGCCGACATCGAGGCCGTGGTCGTCACCGCGGTGGACGGCGTGCCCGTGCTCGTGCGCGACGTCGCGGAGGTCCGGACGGGCGCGATGCCGCGCCAGGGCGCGGTGACCCGCGACGGCCGCGGCGAGTCGGTCGCGG
Source organism: uncultured Luteitalea sp. (assembly GCA_934541105.1). Classification (GTDB taxonomy): domain Bacteria; phylum Acidobacteriota; class Vicinamibacteria; order Vicinamibacterales; family Vicinamibacteraceae; genus Luteitalea. Next base: position 239,455 of record CAKTDA010000006.1, read on the forward strand.
GCATGGTGATCATGCTCCAGGGCGAGAACGGGCGCGACGTCGGCGAGCGCGCCAAGCTCGCCATCGGCGAGATCCGGAAGTCCCTGCCGGCGGGCGTCCGCGTCGTGCCGTTCTACGACCAGACCGAGGTGATCGACCGCACCGCGTGGACGGTACGGAAGAACCTGATCGAAGGCTCGCTGCTCGTGATTGCGGTGCTGTTCTTCTTCCTGCGCGACGTGCGCGCGTCGCTGATCGTCGCCGCGGTGATTCCGCTCTCGATGCTGTGCGGCTTCATCGGCATGCGCGTGTTCGGCGTGTCGGCGAACCTGATGTCGCTCGGCGCGATCGACTTCGGCCTCGTCGTGGACGGCGCCGTGGTCATGATGGAGAACTTCGTGCGCCGTCGTGCGGAGGCCGAGACTGTGGTGCCGGACGACCCGCGAGAGGTGTCGCGGCTGCGGCTGGCGCTCTTCTCGCCGGCAGCCACCGAGGTGGCGCGCCCGATCCTGTTCGGCGTGCTGATCATCATCGCGGTGTACCTGCCCGTCTTCACGCTCGAGGGGCTCGAGGGGAAGATGTTCCGGCCGATGGCGATCACCGTCTGCTCGGCGATCTTCGGCGCCCTGCTGCTCTCGCTCACGGCGGTGCCTGCCGCCTCGTCCTATCTGCTGAAGATGAGCGGCCATCACGAGGAGCAGCGGTGGTTCCTGCGCCTGCGCGACCGCTACCTGCGGCACCTGGCGGGCGCCATGCGGCACCGCGCACGGACGATCGCGGTCGCCCTCGCCGTCGTCTCGACGGCGATTGGTTCGCTCGCATGGATCGGCACCGAGTTCATGCCGCGCCTCGACGAGGGCGCGATCCTGATCGAGACACGCAAGCTGCCGTCGGTGTCGCTCGAGGAGTCGGTGGCGATCTCCACGCGGGTCGAGCAGATCGTCAGGCGGTTCCCCGAGGTCTCGCAGGTCGTGACGAAGATCGGACGGCCCGATCTCGCGACCGAAGCGATGGGGATCTACCAGGGCGACGTCTACGTGAACCTGCACCCGGAGGAGGAGTGGACGACGGGACGCGACAAGGACGCGCTCATCGAGGCGCTGGCGGCGGCGCTGCAGGAGATGCCGGGTGTGACGTCCAACTTCACGCAGCCCATGGCGATGCGGCTCGACGAGGTCGTCTCGGGCGTGAAGGCCGACGTCGCGGTCAAGATCTTCGGCGAGGATGCGGCGACCCTCGAACGGCTCGCGGGCGAGATCGAGGCCGTCCTCGCGCGAGTGCGCGGGGTGGCCGACCTGCAGGTCGAGGTGTTCTCGGGTGCCGCACAGCTCGAGATGACGATCGACAGGCAGGCCATCGCACGGTACGGCCTGCACGTGGACGACGTGCAGCGGATCGTCAACGCGGCGGTGGGCGGCATGGACGCGACGGACGTGCTCGACGGGCCGCGCCGCATCCCGGTCGTGGTGAAGTTCGCCGAGAGCGTGCGGCTGAACGAGGCGACCCTCGGGGCGCTGCTGCTCACCGCGCCGGGCGGCGAGAAGGTGCCGCTCTCGCGCGTGGTGCGGATGGAGCGGACACAGACGCCCGAGGCCATCAGCCACGAGGACGGCCAGCGCCGGCTCGTCGTGCAGGCCAACGTGCGCGGCCGCGACATCGGCAGTTTCGTCGCCGAGGCCCAGGAACGGATGACCGCCGTGCAGATGCCGAGCGGCTACTACCTGCAGTGGGGCGGACAGTTCGAGAACCAGGCGCGCGCGATGCAGCGGCTGGCCCTCGTGATTCCGCTCTCGCTTGCCATCATCTTCTCGCTGCTCTGGCTCACCTTCCGCAACCTGCGGCAGGCGGCCCTCATCATCCTCAACGTGCCGTTCGCCCTTGTCGGCGGCATCGCGGCGCTGTGGATTCGCGGGTTGAACCTGAACCTGTCGGCGTCGGTCGGCTTCATTGCGCTCTTCGGCGTGGCGGTGCTGAACGGCGTGGTGCTCATCACCGCCGTGAACCAGCTGCGCGCACAGGGCCACGTGCTGCGCGAGGCCATCCTCGCCGGGGCTGGATCGCGGCTGAAGGCCGTGCTGATGACCGCCCTCGTCGCCGCCCTCGGGTTCGTGCCCATGGCGATCTCGACGGGCGCCGGGGCCGAGGTGCAGCGGCCGCTCGCGTCCGTCGTGATCGGCGGCGTCATCACGTCCACCCTGCTCACGCTCGTCGTCCTGCCGGTCGTGTATGAAATGATCGAGACGTTCCATGCGCCTGCTCGTCGTCGAGGATGACCCCGCGATCAGCCACTTCCTGGTGAAGGGCCTGCGCGAGGACCAGCACCTCGTGGACCTCGCCGAGGATGGCGAGGCCGCCGAGGCGCAGGCGCTCGCCGGCGACTACGACGCCATCCTGCTCGACGTGATGCTCCCGGGACAGGACGGCATCGAGGTGTGCCGCCGCCTGCGTGCGCAGGGCGTGGACACACCCATCCTCATGGTGACCGCGCGCGATGCCGTCGGCGACCGGGTGCGCGGCCTCGACACCGGGGCCGACGACTACATGGTCAAGCCGTTCGCGTACGACGAGGTCGTGGCCCGGCTGCGGGCACTGACGCGCAGGGGACGGACCGCCAGCCTGTCTGCCGTGCTCACCGCCGGTGCGCTGTCGCTCGACCTCGAGGCCCACCAGGTGCGCGTGGACGACGAGCTCGTCACGCTGACGGCGACCGAGTACCGGCTGCTCGAGTACCTCATGCGCCGCGTCGGCACGATCGTCTCCCGCGACCAGCTCGCCGAGCACGTCTGGGGCGGCGCCTACGATCCGGCGTCGAACCTCGCCGACGTGTACGTGGGCTACCTCCGCCGCAAGTTCGCCGGCACGCCAGCCGCCGACCAGATTCGGACGATCCGCGGCCTCGGCTACATGCTAGGCCGCAGCGACACGTAAGCGATGCACCCACTGTCGTTCCGCGCGCGCCTGACCCTCCGCTGGACGATTGCCTTCGGCCTCCTGCTCGCGTGCGCGAACACCGCCGTCTACACCGGCGTGCGAACTGCCGCGCGGCGCGACCTCGACGCGAACCTCCGCACGCTTGCCGCCACCGAGATCGCGTCGTCCACCGACCAGGGCGGCGCGCTGCACCTGCACGACTTCTCCGTGGACGAGATCGGCGGCGGCGAGTTCGCGGGCAAGTTCGTGCAGTACTACGACATGGACGGCCGCGTCGTCGTGCAGTCGCCGATCCTGCAGGGACGGACGCGCGTGCTCGACGACGAGACGTTCGCGCGGGCGCGCGACGGGCGCCACGCCATCAGCTCGGTAGACGTCGCCGGACGGGCCGGCCGCGTCATCACCGCGACGATCCGCGACAACACCGCGCAGTACGTCGCCGCCGTCGGACTGCTCACCGACTCGCTCGACCTCCAGCTCGCGCGGCTCGCCTGGATCCTCGGCGGCGTGTGGATCGTCGGACTCGGCGCGACGGCGGCCATCGGCTTCGTCCTCGCCTCGCGCGCGCTCGAGCCGATCGACCGCATCACGGGCCGCGCCTCGCGCATCGCACGCGGCGACATCGACATGCGCCTCGACCCGCCGGGCACCGACGACGAGATCGGGCGCATGACGCGCCTGCTGAACGAGATGCTCGACCAGTTGCATCGCGTGATCGATGGCAACCGCCGCTTTGCCGCCGACGCCTCGCACGAGCTGCGCAGTCCGCTGACCGCCATGGCCGGGGAGATCGACGTCGCCCTCAAGCGGGACCGTGAGACGGGGGAGTACCGCGAGACGCTGCGGCGACTGCGCGACCGGATCGACTCGCTGACAACGCTCTCCGGGGATCTGATGCTGCTCGTGCGGGCCGAGGAACGGTCCGGCGAACTCGCGGCCGAGGAGGTCCCGGTGCGTGACATGGTGGACGCGGCGTGCACCCGTCTGGCGCCGCACGCCTCCGCGCGCGGCATCTCCGTGGATCACGTCGGGCTCGACGGGCTCGTCGCATACGCACAGCCGGGGCTGCTGGCGCGCGTGCTCGACAACGTGATTGCCAATGCCGTGCAGTACAACCGCGACGGCGGCAGCGTGCGCATCACCGGCCACGACGAGCCGGCCCGGGGCGACGCCTGGGAAGCAGGCCGCATCCGGCTCGAGATCGCCGATTCCGGGCACGGGATTCCAGCCGACGAATGGGAACGCGTGTTCGAGCGCTTCTACAGGCGCGAGCCCTCGAGATCGCGGCGCACGGGTGGCGCGGGCCTCGGGCTGGCCCTGAGCCGTGCAATCGCGACGTGGCTGGACGGCACGCTGCGGGTACGGACGTCGGGGCCGGATGGCACCACCTTCGAGCTGACGCTGCCGGGGCAGCGCCAGTCCGTCCCGGAGATTCCTGCCGCGTCCCGCTGAGGCCATTCGCGTCCGGGACCACTCCGGAGTACTCTGCTTCCAACAAAGGACAACCGAGGCGACGCCTCGACGCGTCGCCGACACGCGCCCGCGACAGACGATCGCCCCGCCACGGACGCGAGACTGGAGATCTGCCGTGGAACTCTCCGACGCTCCGTCAGGCCAACGCGACGACGAACGTCCGGGTGATGGGCCCTCGCCGGCGCCTGCCGACCCGAGTCCGTTCGCGGACCTGCCGACCCTCGACGAGCTCGAACGCCGGTACCTGCGTTACGCGCTGGAACGGTGCGACGGCAATCGCACGCGCACCGCCGCCACGCTCGGGATCGACAGGCGCACGCTCTATCGCATGTCGGCCCGCCTTGGCGTGCCCATCGCGCGCACGAGTGCCCCCGCCCGCGAGGAGGACCGGGTCGAGTCGGGCAGCGACGCCGGGATCGAGTAGCACGCAGGGCGCGAGCCCCGCGTGCTCATGCCGTCGAGGGGTTCGAGCGTCTTGGTTCCCCGTGGCGCGATGGTTGTGTCAGACTCGCCGCCACCGGAGGTTCCATGGCACCCGAAGCCCTCTCGTCGTTCTCGCGTCGCAGCTTCCTCGCGGCGACGCTCGCCTCGCCGCTCGTCGCGGCGGTCTCGGCGGCCGCCCGCCCCGTCGTCGGCCTCGAGTTGTTCTCCGTCCGCAACGAACTGGCGCAGGACCTGTTCGGCACCGTCCGCAAGGTTGCGGAGATCGGTTATGAAGCCGTCGAGTTCTTCTCGCCGTATGCGCAATGGGAGCCGGCGTATGCAAAGAAGGTCCGGGCGCTCCTCGACGACGTCGGGCTGAAGGCGCCGTCCACGCACAACAGCGCCAGTGCGTTCACGCCGGAGGGCCTGAAGAAGGCCATCGAGCTGAACCGGATCATCGGCTCGTCCCTGATCGTCATGGCCAGCGCCGGGCGGCGCGTCGAGTCGCTCGACGACTGGAAGCGCATCGCCGAACAACTCGCGGCCGCCTCCGAGACGTTGCGTCCGCTCGGCATGCGCGCCGGGTTCCACAACCACCAGACCGAGTTCACCCCGATCGGTGGCAGCCGGCCGATGGACGTGCTGGCAGCCAACACGCCCAAGGACTTCGTGCTGCAACTGGACGTGGGCACCTGCGTGCACGCCGGACAGGACCCGGTGGCGTGGATCAAGGCGCATCCCGGCCGCATCGGCAGCATCCACTGCAAGGACTGGGCACCCGGCGAGGGCGACACGAAGGGATACCACGTCCTTACGGGTGAGGGCGTGGCGCCGTGGAAGGCCATCCGCGCGGCCGCCGAGTCGGTCGGTGGGGTCGAGACCTACCTGATCGAGCAGGAAGGCAGCCGCTTTCCGCCGTTCGAGACCGCCGAGAAGTGCCTGGCGGCCTGGAAGGCGATGTCATGAGGTCGGCGCCCCTGGCGGCTGCCGCCGCCGTGATGGCGATGCTCACGGCCGGGCCTGCCGCGGCGCAGGTCCGCACGACCGCGGGCCTGCTCGAAGGCACGACGACCGACGCGGGAGGCATCCGCGTGTTCAAGGGGGTGCCCTATGCTGCCCCGCCCGTCGGCCCGCTCCGCTGGAAGGCGCCACAACCGGCGCCATCGTGGACCGGTGTGCGCAAGGCCGATGCATTCGGCGCCCAGTGCCACCAGCCGCCGATCTTCGGCGACATCGTCTTCGACCGGCCCGCCAGCGAGGACTGCCTCTTCCTGAATCTCTGGACGCCGGCGGCGGACGCGACGGCCCGCCTGCCGGTGATGGTGTGGATTCACGGCGGAGGCTACCAGGCCGGCGCCTCGCACGAGCCCCGGCACGACGGCACACGCCTCGCGTCGAAGGGCGTGGTGCTCGTCACGATCAACTACCGGCTCGGCGTCTTCGGGTTCTTCACACACCCGGCGCTCGCGCAGGAAGGCACCCGCGGATCGTCTGGCAACTACGCGCTGCTCGACATGGTCGCCGCCCTCGAGTGGGTGCGTGACAACATCGCCGCGTTCGGCGGCGATCCCGGCAACGTCACGATCTTCGGCGAGTCGGCGGGATCGTTTGCCGTCAGTTCGCTCATGGCGGTGCCGCAGGCGCGCGGGCTGTTCCACAAGGTGATTGGCGAGAGCGGCGCGGCCTTCGGGCCGTCGCTCGCGCTCGCGACACGGCAGGCAGGCGAGGCGAACGGCGAGAAGTTCGGCGCCTCGCTCGGCGCGACGACGGCGGCGGCGCTGCGCGAGAAGCCCGCCGGGGACGTGCTGGCTGCCGCGACGAAGTGGCAGCCATGGTTTGCGCCCATCGTGGACGGCGTCGTGCTCACCGAACCCGTTGCCGCGACGTTTGCGGCCGGCCGCCAGGCCGACGTGCCGCTGCTCGCCGGCTGGAACGCCGACGAGGTGCGCGCCGGCGTGGTGCTCGGCAAGGAGGCGACGACGGCCGCCACGTTCACCGAGCAGACGAAGAAGCGGTTCGGCCCAGCCGCCGACCGCCTGCTGCAGGCGTACCCGGCATCGACCGATGCCGAGGCCGTGGAGTCGGCCGCGGCGCTCGCCGGCGACCTCTTCATCGGCTATGCGACGTGGAAGTGGACCGAGGTGCACGAGGCGACCGCGAAGTCGCCCGTCTACCGCTACCTCTTCGCGCGGAAGATTCCCGTGCCCGCCAACCACGTCGTCAATGGCCGGCCCGCCACGGCCGAAGACGTCGGCGCGCGACACGCCGGCGAGATCGAGTACGTGTTCGGCACGCTCGACAGCGTGGCCGGCGTGACATGGACCGACGCCGACCGCGCGCTCTCGGATGCGATCGGGACGTACTGGACGAACTTCGCGCGGACGGGCGATCCCAACGGCGGCGGCCTGCCGGCGTGGCCGAAGCTGCCGCAGGTGCTCAGGCTCGACTCGCGCATTACCGCCGGGCCCGAGCCGCACCGCCCACGCTACGACGCACTCGACGCGATCCTGTCGGCCGCGCCGGCACCGCCGGGATCACGTTAGCGCGTCGATACGCGTTCCGAGCGCCTGCAGCCGGGCGCGCAGGCCGTCGAGCGTGTCCCGCACCGCACCGAGGGACTGCTGCTCGGCCCGCACGAACCGGCTGTAGGGCGCAATCCCCTCGTCGAGACGCTCGGTGCTGCGCTGCACCTCCTGCTGGAACTGCGTCCGCAGGGCGCGCGAGAGCGTCTCGCGCAGGTCCTGGACCTTCTGCCGCAGATCCTCCTTGGCCTTGCGCCGCCGCGCCGGCACGATGAAGAGGCCCAGTGTCGCGATGACGCCCGCAAGGAGGATGCCGGTGATGTCGGCCGCCGCCGTGGACGCCGCGATCGTGACGAGCGTGCCGAGCCCCAGGGCCCCGGCACCAGCCGCGGCCGCCGCCGCCACCGCATTGCGGGCACCTTCGGCAAGGCTCTCCGCCTCGCGCTGGCGATCGAAGCTGTCCACGACGCGTTGCGCCTCGCGGCCCACCGAGTCGAGGAGGCGCCCCCGTTCGACATGGAACGTCGCGAGTTCCGGGTCGCCGACGATGCGGTCGCGATACTGGCGACGGCGATCGGCGAGGTGGCTGTTCACCTGCTGCCACTGCCGCAGGTCGGCCCCGACCATCCAGTCGATCAGCTCCGACACCTTGCGCTCGATGAGCGCGGGCGCGTCGGCGACGACCTCGCGGACGAAGCCCTCCTGCACGCGCGACTTGTTGAACAGGTCCACCACGCGGCCGATGCGCAGCATCTCGTCGAAGTACGCATGCCCGCGCTGTTCCATCTGCAGCAGGACGTTGTCGATCTCCCCCATCCTGAGCTCGAACTGCCGGTCCATGTCCGCCCGGAACACCTGGTGCTGCTTCTCCACGTCGTCGAGCAGTCGGAGATCGTCCTGGAGCAGCGACAGCCGGCCGGTGGTGACCTCCAGGTAGCGCGTCACGAGCGCCGCGCCGACGCCGACCGGGTTGGCCAGCTTCAGACGCAGACGCTCGCGCGCGTCGAGCCGCTCGTGGACGTACTGCTCGAGTGCCTCGAACCGGCTGGCGGCCCACAGTTCGGGATGGCCCTGGCGCGCGCGTTGCGCGAGGCGCGCGCTCACCGGGAACGTCTCGGGCACGCTGCCGAGGGCCGCCTCGGCGTGCTCGCGGACGAAGGCCAGGACCTGCTGCACGTCGGCCTCCGACTCGAGCAGGTCCACCTTGTTGACGACGATCACGATCTTCTTGCCCCACTCGCGGATGACGCCGAGGAACTGGCGCTCGCTCTCCGTGAACGGACGGTCCGACGAGGTCACGAAGAGGACCAGGTCGGAGCGCGGAACGAAGTCGGCGGTGATGGCTTCGTGCTCGCGGATGACCGCGTTGGTGCCCGGCGTATCGACGACCGTGATCTCGCGGAGGAAAGGCACCGGCGCCGTGATGACGTGCAGGTGGGGCGACCGCGGCTCGCGTGAGCGCGCCTCGCCGTACTGCAGCAGGTTCACCTGCGCGGTCGTGGGCGTGACGCCTTCTCCGAGCACGGGCACGCCGAGCAGGGCGTTGATGAACGCGCTCTTGCCCGCATTGAACTCGCCGACCACGACGACGAGGAACAGCTCGTCGAGCTGCTGGAGCGAGCGGCTGAGCGCCTGGAGGTTCTCGGGCGAGGCGTCGAGCCGAACCAATGCGTCGCGGAGCGCCTCGAGCGCAGCCCGCTCGTCTGCCACCAGTTGCTGGTCGTCGGGCCGTAGCAGCGCGTGCACCATGCTCGGCAGGATACCCGGGGGCCGTGTCGGCATCTCGGACTTGACAGGTCGCATTTCACCGCGCTAGTCTCCGCGAGTTGCGAATCGGTCTCAAGATGCATGGGGCCGAACGAAGACGCCCGTCGGGTGCGCCAACACCCGACGGGCCGACCGAACGCTGCAGGTCCTGCTAGGAACCCTGTCCTGACGCTTGCGCGCTGGACGCGCCCGATCGCTGCATCGTATCTGGCGCTGTCCGCCGCGTGCAACTGGAGTGCACGCCCGTGATTCGCTCTCTTCCTTCCGCGCCTCGAGCCCTCGAGCGGTGCGGCGCCCTGACCCTCACCCTTCTGCTCGCCGGGGCGTCCACGTGGGCGCAGGAGCCGCCCGCGCCGCAGCCGTCCGTCGATGTCCCTGCTGCCGCCGACTCGCCCGGCGACCCACCGGCGGACCCGAAGGATGGCGCCCCGACGTTCTTCAACACGGTGACCGTAACGGCCACCATGAACCCTGTTGCCGTGAAGGACGCCGCGGGCACGGTGTCGGTCATCACCGCGAGCGAGATCGCGCGCGGGCTCATCGAGAACACGGCCGACCTGCTGCGGTTCGAGCCTGGCGTGTATGCCGAGGCGAACCTCACGCGCATCGGCCTGAACGGCTTCAACATCCGTGGCATCGGCGGCAACCGGGTGATGACCCAGGTCGACGGGGTCGAGACGTCGGAACAGTTCGACTTCGGGCCGTTCAACGTGCACCAGTTCACGCTGGACCTCGACACGCTCAAGTCGGCCGAACTCGTGCGCAGCGCCGGCTCGTCGATGTACGGCAGCGACGCGCTCGGTGGCGTCGTGTCGTTCTTCACGAAGGATCCCGCCGACTATCTCGCGGGCCAGCGGCTGCATCTCGGCGGCAAGGCGCTCTACGACAGCCGGTCGCGCGACACGAGCGGGAACGTGGTCGTGGCAGGCGGGCGGAGCGGCGTGCAGGCGTCGCTGTTCGGCAGCTACTCGGCCGGCCACGAACCGCGAAACCGCGGTGGGGTGGACACGACAGACGCGCGGCGCACCCGCCTCAACCCGCAGGACCGCAGTAGCGGCCAGGTCCTCGGCAAGGCCGTCGTCTCGACGCCCGACTGGGGCCAGTTGCGGGGCGCCGTCGAACTCGCCGACACGCGCGTGAAGACCGCGGCGTACTCGCTCCGCACGGCGGCGGTTCCCGACATCGACTCCGACGACGACATGGCGCGCCAGCGGTACGCCGTGGACCACGCGATGACGGGCCGGCTCGGGCTCAACACGCTCTCCTGGAACCTCTACGTGCAGCGCAGCGACACCGCGCAGGTCGTGAACGAGTCGCGCGTGGCCGCCGGCCGGACGCCCGCGGTCCAGCGCGCGGGCACGCTCGACTTCTCGCAGGACTCGTTCGGCCTGGCCGCACAGGGACGCAAGGCCCTGACGCCCGGGGGCAGCCCGCTGCTGATCACCGCCGGTGGCAGCCACAAGCACCACGCCTTCGACATGTTCCGCGACCGGCTGGACGTGGACGCGTCGACGGGTGCGGTCGTCCCCAACACCGGCATCATCCTGCCGACCAAGTACTTCCCGCGCAGCGACGTCGGCGAGACGGGTGCCTACGTGCAGGCCGAACTGCAGTTCCAGCGGCTGACGCTCCTGCCGGGGATCCGGTACGACCGCTTCACGATGGACGCCGACCAGGACGACCCGGTGTTCATCGCCACACTCAGTCCGCCCGCTGCGGACTTCGAGGACGACCGCCTCTCGTCGCGCGTCGCGGCGTCGTATCGGGTGTCGGATGCCGTCACGTTGCACGCCCAGTACGCGGGAGGCTTCCGTGCACCGCCCTACAGCGCCGTGAACAGCGGCTTCACGAACGTCCTCGGCGGCTACACGTCGGTGCCCAACCCCAACCTGCGCGCGGAGACGAGTGACAACATCGAAGGCGGCGTGCGCGTCGCGGCGCGGCATGCGAGTGTCGGCGCGACGGTGTTCAGCAACCACTACGACGACTTCATCCTGCAGGAGTCTACCGGCCTCGATCCCGTGACCGGGTTGCTGACGTTCCAGTACCAGAACCTCTCGCGCGTGCGCATCCAGGGCATCGAGCTGCGGGGCGACGTCCGGCTCGCCTCCACCCTGCGACTCCGCGGTGCGTACGCCCGCATCCGTGGCAACGACGTCTCGTCGGGGACGGACGTGCCGCTGCAGACGATCGCCCCGGATCAGGGGACGCTGGGCCTGCAGTACACCGACGCACGCAGCCGCTGGGGCAGTGACCTGACGCTGCGGCTCGCGGGCGCGCAGTCGCCCGAGCGCGCGGGGGACGGCTCGTTCGCACCCGACGCCTACCAGGTCGTGGACCTCTCGGGCTGGCTGTCGCTCCGCCGCGACCTGACGCTCCGGGCCGCGGTCCTGAACCTGACCGACGCCCGGTACTTCGAGTGGACGAACGTGCGTGGACGCAGCGCCGCCGATCCGGTCATCGATCGCTACTCCAGCCCGGGCATCAGCGCGATGGTCGGCGTGTCGTACGGATGGTGACGCCCATGCGAACTCTCCTCTCCCTGTGCTTCCTTGCCGGCATCGCGGCCCCGGCATCGGCTCACTTCCTGTGGGTCGTGCCGCAGGCCGACGGCAGCACCGCCCACGTCATCGTGAGCGAGACGCTCACGGCTGACGCACGCGTCGACATCGACATCGTCTCGGGTGCGTCGCTGCTCTGGCGCGATGCGGGAGGGGCCGACCGCCCGATGACGCTGTCCCGCCAGGGGTACGTGCTCACGACCGCACTCCCGGGCGCGGAGGGCCTCGTCCACGGACATGTGGACTTCGGCGTCCGCCCGAGCGGGCAGCGCGCCTATCGCCTGCACTACTACCCGAAGACCATCGTCGGTGATCCGTTTGCGAGGAACACCGCCATCGACGGGCGCCCCATCGACATCGTCGCGGTCGGACGTCCGGGCGCACTGCGATTCAAGGTCCTCATCGACGGACAACCGGCATCGGCCGTGGACGTGAACCTGCTGCAGCCGGACGGTACGGAAGTCACGGTGCAGACCGACAGCGACGGACTCACCGGACCGCTCGCGGCGCGGGGCCGCTACGCCGGCTGGGCGCGGTACGTGCAGCCGGTGAAGGGGACGCTCCGCGGCACGGCGTTCGACCAGACGCGCCACTACACGATGGTCGTCCTCGATGCCGGCACCGCGTCATCGCCGCCTGCGACACCCGACCTGCACACGGCGACGGCGCAGGGCGAACTGCCGGTCGCGGCGTCGAGCTTCGGTGCTGCTGCCGATGACGGGTGGCTGTACGTCTATGGCGGCCACGTCGTGCCGACGCATTCCTACTCGGTCGAGGCGGTGACGGGTCGCTTTGCGCGCCGCCGCCTCGCGGAGGGCTCGTCGTGGGAATCGCTGCCAGCCGGACCGCCGGCCCAGGGGCTCAACATCGTGGCGCACGAGGGGCGGATCTACCGCGTGGGCGGCATGCAGCCTCGCAATCAGGTGGGCGAACCGTCAGACACGTGGTCGCTTGCCGACGTGGCCCGCTTCGATCCGGTCCGTGGTGCGTGGGAGGCGCTTCCGCCGCTGCCGACGCCGCGTTCGTCGCACGACGTGGTCGTCGTGGGCCAGTCGCTGATCGTGATGGGAGGCTGGTCGATGCGGGGCCGCGAAGGCGCGCCGATCTGGCTGGACACCCTGGAGGTTCTCGACCTTTCCGCGCCGACGCTTGCGTGGCGCAGCGTGCGACAGCCCTTCAAGCGCCGCGCGTTCGTCGCGGCGGCCTCGCACGGACGTGTCTACGTGATCGGCGGCTTCGACGAGGACGACAACGTCCTGCGCGACGTCGCGATCTACGACGTGAAGCAGGACCGCTGGGGGGCCGGGCCGGACTTGCCTGGCGGCCGTCGCAGCGGTTTCGGGCCGGCCGCCGCCGTCGCCGACGGACGGCTCTTCATCAGCATCGACGATGGAAGCGTCCATCGCCTGAACGACACGTCAACGGCCTGGGAGCCGTACGGGCGGGCCACGCCCCGCATCGTCCATCGCATGGTGTCCGACAAGGGACGCCTCTACATCATCGGCGGGGCCACGCGAGGCGGAAACTCCGCACTCGTCGAGGCATTGCCGGCATCGCACTGAGATCGAGGAAGGAACATGTCACGTTACAGGGGACCACGACTGCGCGTCATGCGCGCGCTCGGCGTACAACTACCGGGCCTCTCGGCCAAGTCGATCGAGCGGCGCCCCCACGCGCCCGGACAGCATGGGCCGCGGTCGCGGCGAAAGGTCTCGCTCTACGGCGAGCGGCTTCGCGAGAAGCAGAAGCTGCGCTTCCACTATGGAGTCACCGAACGTCAGCTGCGCACGATCGCGGAGAAGGCCACGCGGGCGCCCGGTCCGACAGGCGACGTGATCGCCCAGCTGCTGGAGCGTCGCCTCGACAACGTGGTGTTCCGCGCGGGTTTCGCACGGACCGTGCCTGCGGCGCGTCAGCTCGTCGCGCACGGCCATGTGCTGCGCAACGGGCAGGTCGTGAACGTCGCGTCGGCGCGCGTGAACCGCGGCGACGTCATCACCATCCGGGAGCGTGCGCACAAGGCCGTCGGCCTCCAGCAGTCCGCAGGAGTACCACTCGCTCGTCCGGGCTGGCTCGAGGTCGATGACGTGGCCTTCTCGGCGCGTGTCGCGTCGCTGCCCGAGTCGGATGCCATTCCGTTCCCGATCGATGTGCGGCTCGTCATCGAGTTCTACGCGTGAGTAAGGCCAGCCATGAGTCATGAGTGCCGCGACGCCGAGTCGCACGACCAGTGGGGCGTCATGCAATGCGAGTGCGAGCTGCTGCGCGTCAAGCTCGGCACAGTCGTCCTCGAGCTCGAACCGAAGGATTTGCTGCGACTGATCGACATGCTCGACCGCGCCGTCGATCACTTCGCGCTCGATGCACCCGTCCTGCCCCAGGACAGCCGCGCCCACTGACCCGATGCACGACCGGGTGGTGCGGCCCTGCGGGGCGGGCTCGAGGGAGCCCGCCCTACCTGGAGCGTGCGGCGGCGACGCGACCGGCGCGCCGCCGCGGGTCACGTCGCGCTGACCGTCCGCGAGTAGAATCCGCGGCATGAGGCAGTCCATGGTGCGGGAACTCGCGGCGGCGATGGTGGCGATGATGGCAATGGCCGCGCAGCCGGTCATGGCGCAAGCCAACGGCTGGCTGCTCGTGGTGAACAAGGGCGATCGGACGCTCGGGATCGTGGACCCGATCGCCGCCACGCAGGTGGCCGCCGTTCCGCTGGAAGGCGTCACGGGCCACGAGGTCGCCGCATCTCCCGATGGCAGGCTCGCGTTCGTGCCGATCTATGGCGACTCGGGCGTCGGTCGGCCCGGCAGCGACGGTCGCACGATGGCCGTGATCGATCTCGCGAAGCGGACGCTGGCGCGCACCATCGACCTTGGCGCGGGTATCAGGCCCCACCATCCCGTCGTGAACGTCGCGCGCGGCAAGCTGTTCGTCACGACCGAGATCACGAACACGGTCACCGAGTTCGACCTCGGCTCCCTCGAGGTGAAGGGCAGCACCGACACGGGGCGTCCCGAAGCGCACATGCTCGCCGTGACGCGGGATGGACGTCGCGGGTATACCGCCAACGTCGCGTCGGGCACCATCTCGGTGCTGGACCTCGACACGCGCGCGCTGCTGACCGTGCTGCCGGTCGCGGCAACCGTCCAGCGCGTGTCGCTGTCGGTCGACGACGCGTGGCTGTTCACGTCCGACCAGAAGACGCCGACGCTCGTGGCCATCAACACGAAGACGAACGCAATCGAGCGCAGGCTCACGCTGCCGTCCACCGGCTACGGCACGGCCCCGACACCCGACGGCAGGTTCCTCGTGGTGGCGCTGTCGAAGGCAAACAAGGTTGCTGTCGTGGACCTCGAGTCCTTCACCGTCGCGCGCGTGCTCGACGTGCCGGCGGCACCGCAGTTCGTGCTGATGCGCCCGGACGGTGCAATCGCGTACGTGTCCTGTGACGTCAGCGGCCAGGTCGTCGCCATCCGCACGGGCGACTGGACGATCGACAAGGTCATCGCCGCGGGCAAGCAGGCCGATGGCCTCGCCTGGGCACCAGCAACCCGCAGGTAGGTCGCATCCCTTCGAAGCTCCTCCCGAGGACGGCCCGACGATGGTAGCGTCGTCTGGCAGATGGCATGGGCCTGGCAAGTCGAGGTGGCATCCCGCACACCGTCGTCTCGACGTCCGGAGGCCCGGCATGGCTCGAATCGTCCTGGAGGCTCGCGTGAAATCCCTTGAAGAATCAGTCACTTCGCTGCGGTCGCTCCCCGGGCGGATGGACCGGCTCGAGGCCAGGCTCGACCGACTCGAAGCGCGGATGGATGCGCAGTTCCTGCAATTCAGGGCCGATGTGGCTGCTGCAATTGCTGCGAGCCAGGCAGCGCTCGCCCGCGAACTCCGCGCCGAATTCAGTCAGCAGATCACCGAACTCCGCGCCGAGGTCAGTCAGCAGATCACCGAACTCCGCGCCGAGGTCGGGCAGCAGATCGCCGAACTCCGCGCCGAGGTCGGGCAGCAGATCGCCGAACTCCGCGCCGAGGTCGGGCAGCAGATCGAGGAGCTCCGAATCGAGGTCGGCCGGCAGGTCGCGGAGCTTCGGGACGAGATCACCGTCAAGCACGAGGAGTTGCGCCGTCACATGCTCGTGCTCCACGAAGACACGCTGTCGCAGATGCGCGCATTGTTCGACGAGTTCCGCGTCGCGCCGAAGCGCCCTCGCCGACGTTGACTGCCGGGCCGCTCAGTACGGCGTCTGGCCGCCGGTCGCGCCGTAGACCTCGCCGGTGACGAAGCGCGACTCGTTCGACGCGAGGAACACGAAGAGCGGCGCGAGCTCGACGGGTTGCGCGGGACGATCGAACGCCGTGTGTCCGCCGAACTGCTTCGTCTTCTCCTCGGGCATCGTCGATGGAATCAACGGCGTCCAGACCGGGCCGGGAGCCACGGCATTGACGCGGACGCCCTGCCCGATCGCGACCTGCGCCAGGCCCTTGGTGAAGTTGACGATGGCCGCCTTCGTCGGCGAATACGTCAACAGGTTGGGACTCGGGTCGTAGGCCTGGATCGACGAGGTGTTGATGATGCAGGCGCCTGCCGGCAGCCGCGGCAGCGCCGCCTTGCAGATCCAGAACATCGCGTAGACGTTCGTGCGGAACGACCGCTCGAGTTCCTCGGTGGTGAAATCGTCGAGGCTGTCGTGCGTCACCTGGTACGCCGCGTTGTTGACGACGATGTCGAGGCCGCCCAGATCGGCGAATGCGCGGTCCACGAGGTCCCGGCAGTGCGCCTCGTCCTGGATGTCGCCCGGCACCGCGACGGCCTTGCGACCTGCGTCTGTCACCAGACGGCAGGTCTCGCGGGCATCCGATTCCTCTGCGGGAAGGTAGCTGATGAGCACGTCGGCGCCTTCCCGCGCGAACGCGAGCGCCACCGCGCGCCCGATGCCTGAATCGCCACCCGTGACGAGTGCCTTCCGATTGGTAAGCCGACCCAGACCGACATAGGACGCCTCGCCGTGATCGGCGCTGGGCGTCATCTGCGAATCGAGCCCGGGGTACGGAATCGGCTCCTGCTCGAACTCGGGCTTGGGGCCGGCGGACCTGGGGTCGGTTGGTTGCGCCTGAGGAGCGGGTTGCTGCGCCATGCCTCCCTCGCTGCAAGAGGGAGGCCGTGGTGGCGCGCCTGCTACCCGGCAGCGGCCGCGGCGAGGCGGGCGCTTCGCGCCTGCTGTGCCCTGGCGAACTGTTCGATCAACGGCTCGGTCTGCTCGAACGAGAGGCACGCATCGGTGATGCTCTGGCCGTAGACGGCCGAGCAGCCTGGCCCGTACGTCTGCCGCCCCTCGATGAGGTGACTCTCGATCATGGCTCCGATGATGGCCTGGGATCCGTCGGCCACCTGTGCCGCTATCGCCGCAGCGACCTCGACCTGCCGCCGATGGTCCTTCTGGCTGTTGCCGTGCGAGCAGTCGATCATCACACGTTCGGGGAGCCCGGCCGCACGCAGCCGATCGCACACGTCGCGCACCGACGCCGCGTCGAAGTTGGGCCCCGTGCGCGAACCGCCCCGCAGGATCACATGGCACGTGTCGTTGCCGGTCGTCTCGAAGATGGCCGTCACGCCCTGCTTCGTCACCGAAGGAAACAGGTGCGGCGAGCGTGCCGAGAGGACGGCATCCACCGCTGTCTGCGTCGAGCCGTCGGTGCCGTTCTTGAACCCCACGGGCATCGAGAGCCCCGAGGCGAGTTCACGGTGTACCTGGCTCTCCGTCGTGCGGGCGCCGATCGCGACCCACGAGGTGAGGTCGGCGACGTGCTGGGGCAATTGGGTGTCCAGGAACTCGCACGCCGTAGGCAGGCCGAGGTCGTTCACGTCCCGCAGGAGCTGCCGGGCGAGGCGAAGGCCCTTGTTGATGTGGTAGCTGCCGTCGAGATCGGGGTCGTTCACGAGCCCCTTCCAACCGACCGTCGTCCGGGGCTTCTCGAAGTAGCAGCGCATCACGGTGATGAGCTGGTCCTCGTAGCGCTCGGCGATCGGCAGCAGGCGCTCGGCGTACTCGAATGCGGCGCGCGTATCGTGAATCGAACACGGCCCGAGAATCAGCACGAGGCGGGGGTCGCGCCCGGCGAGCACCTCGGCAATGGCGTTGCGCGCGTTGACCACGACGTTGGAGCCCCGCTCGGTGACGGGAATCTCTTCGAGCAGAATCGCAGGCGGCAGCAGCGGGCGGACCTGGGTGATACGGAGGTCGTCAGTCCGACGGAACATGTCACCCTCCAGATTACCGTAGGGCCCCCGGGAGGACCGAACGGTCGGCCGGTCATACCTCGGCAGGCGCTGGCTCCGGATGCCGGTCCTCGGCCGGGACGGCCCGCTTCTCGATGCCCGCCGCGGCATAGACCTCGGCCTCGTCGAGCGTCTCGTGCTCGAGCAGCTGCTCGACGATCCGATCGAGCTGCGGACGGTGTTCGCTGAGCAGCCGTCGAGCCTCGGCGTGGCACTCGTCCACGAGCCGGCGCACTTCCTCGTCCACGGCAGCCAGCAGGGCATCCGAGACACCGGCCATCCGCGGATCGCCATCGGCAGGCAGCACCGACACCGCGCCAATCCGCTCGGACATGCCCCACCTGCCGACCATCGAGCGCGCGATGCGCGTGACCATCTCGAGATCGCTCTCGGCGCCGCTCGTGATGACGCCGTAGACCTCCTGCTCGGCGGCCATGCCGCCGAGCGCGCCGACGATCCGGCCGCGCAGGTAATCCGCGTCGTACCCGTACCGGTCCGCATCGGGCGTAGAGAGCGTCACGCCGAGCGCCCGCCCGCGCGGGATGATCGAGACCTTTCGCACAGGGTCCGCGCCAGGCAGGAGCATGCCGAGCAGCGCATGGCCCGCCTCGTGATACGCCGTCCGCTGCCGCTCGGCATCCGAGATCACGACGTGCCGCGCCGTGCCGAGCTGCACCTTCTCGAGGGCGTTCGTGAGGTCGCGCTGCGTGACGTGCGCGTCGCCCCGGCGGGCGGCGAGCAGGGCCCCCTCGTTCACGAGGTTTGCGAGTTCAGCGCCCGTCATGCCCGGCGTCGCGGCCGCAAGCCGCTCGAGATCCACATCGGGGCCGAGCGGCACGCCCCGGGTGTGCACGCGCAGGATCGCCGCGCGACCTTTCTGGTCCGGTGCGTGCACCATGATCGTGCGGTCGAACCGCCCCGGCCTGAGCAGCGCAGGGTCGAGCACGTCGGGCCGATTCGTGGCCGCCAGGACGACCACGCCCTCGCTTCCGGAGAAGCCGTCCATTTCCGTAAGGATCTGGTTCAGCGTCTGCTCGCGCTCGTCGTGGCCGCCCACGGCCCGTGCGCCACCGCGCGCGCGGCCGATCGTGTCGATCTCGTCGATGAACACGATCGCCGGCGCGACCTTGCGGGCCTCGGCAAAAAGCTCGCGCACGCGGCTCGCGCCGACGCCGACGATCATCTCGATGAACTCCGAGGCGCTGGCGCTGAAGAAGGGCACGTCGGCCTCGCCGGCCGTTGCCCGCGCCAGCAGCGTCTTGCCCGTGCCCGGAGCGCCGGCCAGCAGCACGCCCTTTGGCGCGCGGGCCCCGAGGCGCCGGTACTTCTCGGGATCCTTGAGGAAATCGACGATCTCGCTGATTTCGGCCTCGACCTCGTCGATCCCGGCGACGTCGTTGAAGGTGACGCGCACCGTGGTGGGGTCCACGGGCTTGCGGGCCACGCCGCCGAACAGGCCGCCGCCCATCATCCGCTGCTGCCGACGCATCATGAAGACGTAGAAGCCGACGAGCAGGAGGATCGGCGCCATCGAGATCACAAGGTTCGTGAGCAGGCCGCGCTCACGAATCAGCGGCGTGGCGCGCACGCTCGCCTTCGACCGCTCCAGCTCCACGAGCAGGTCGTCGTTGGCAAACGTCGGCCGCTCGGTCGTGAATCCCTGGTACGTCGTGTCGGTGCCGCCTGGAGTTGGCGAGGCCTTGCGCAGCGTGCCCTCGATCGTGTTCCCCCGGGCGAACACCTCGGCGACGTTGTCCTTCTCGACCTGCGCCTTGAACTCCGTGTAGGTGACCGCCTGCGGACCCTGCATCCGGTCCTGCAGCGTCAGCATGCCGAACAGGACCAGGTAGCCGATGGCCCAGCTCGCGAGCACGGGCCAGCGCATCTTGCGCGGCGGCGGCGCGTCGTCGCCGCGCGGCACGCCCTCGGTGCGCCACGGACGCGCGGGCGTCGCACGGTCCGGCGGCGGATCACCGGGTCGGCCGGGAGGCGTGGGCGGCGGTGCGGTCGATGGGTTGGAGGTCATGGTCCTCGTCGGGCCGCCCGGGCGTCGGGCCAGTGCGCAATCGCCTGCGGCATCGCGCGGCGCACCAGCCGGAGCACGCGCAGCGCGCGCGACAGCCGGCGATCGTCGTCGCCATGCCAGGCAAACCCGTACTGCGCACGGATGTGCGCCGGCAGCAAACCGACGGTGACGGTCCGGTTCATCGCGCGGGCCGGTGCCACGAGTGCCGACAGCCGCGGCGCCAGCACGTCGCGCGCAAGCGCCCGCGCCGTGTCACCGACGATGATACGACCGCTGTCGTGGAAGTGGCCGATGCATGACTGCAGCCCGGCCCATGTCTCCGGCACGTCGTCTCCTGCCCCGAGTGCGTGGGCCAGCGGTGCCGACTCACGACACCATGCGTCCCGCTCGGACGTCGTGAGTGGGGCGACGACGGTGTCGTAGACGAGCGGCAGCGACTCCAGCAGCGTGACGTGGACCCACAGCACCAGCGCCGGGTCCTCGGCCGAGTACGGCGTGCCGGCCGGAAAAGGGCCGACGGCGGCGGCGAGCGTGCCATTGACGCGGGCGTGAATGGCCTTGATGCCGTCGAGCGTCGCACGCGCCTCGTCGGGCGCACCGAAGGTCAGCCGCCGCATGGCCGCCACCGTGTGGTGCAGGCGCACCGCCGCCTGGAACAGGCCCGCCCGGAAGCTGCTGTGTTCGGCAACGCCCGCCGCAACAAGCGGATGGGCCAGCTGCAACAGGATGGCCCGGCTCCAGCCGGCAAGCACGAGGCGCTCGGCGTTGATCCGCTCGGCGACGGTCATGGTTGCCGCAGCGAGGGGTCGCGGCCGGAGTCGTCCGGCCGCCCCTTCGACTCGTTCGCTGACCTACTTCCCCAGCGCGGCGAGCACTTCGGCAAGCGCCTTCATGCGCACGGCATCCGCGCCCGTCGCCGCGGCGGCGCGTTCGCCGACGCGCGTCGAGATCATCGACAGCGTCGCAGCGTCGCCGTCCTTCAGCGCGCCTTCGAGCATCCCGGCCCGATCGCGCGGCACGGCACCCGATCGAATCAGCTGGTCGGCATACGCGAGCGCGACCGCCCTGTCGGCGGGCCAGCGGATCGGGTCCTGGTGCTGCACGTTGAAGGCCTTCGCGGTCACGAGGCGGGCCGCATCGAGTTCATGACGCGTGAGCCCTTCTGTCGGCGTGAGCCTGAAGACGTCGAGCCCGCGCGACATGTCGGCCCCGAAGACGTGGCCGTTGTACCAGTATGCGGACCAGTAGCCGCCCGTGATGAGGTGCGTGGCGTCGAGCGGCCCGCGATCGAAGAACGCGATCTCCTTCGGGTGGGCCGAGTCGGTGAAGTCCATCACCGAGATGCCGCCCTGGTACCAGGCCTGCACCATCAGGTCGCGGCCGGGCACCGGGATGAGCGACCCGTTGTGCGCCACGCAGTTCTCCTGCGGCGTCTGCGGGGCGGGAAGCTTGAAGTAGCTCCTGAACTGCAGCTTGCGATCGACGATGTCGAAGATGGCGTTGGCGCCCCAGTTGGCCTGGTCGGTGGCGAGGCAGCGGGGCCGCGTGCCTCCGCCCCACTCGTCGGTGAACACGACCTTGGTGCCGTCGTTGTTGAACGTCGCGGAATGCCAGTAGGCGAAGTTCTCGTCCGCCACCGCGTCGAGCCGCTTCGGCGCCACCGGGTCCGAGATGTCGAGCAGGATGCCGTTGCCCGAGCACGCACCGGCGGCAAGCCCGATGGCCGGGAACACGGTGATGTCGTGGCACTGGTTGGTGACGGCGGTCTTCTGCGTACCGGGACCGTGGTCGCCGCCCTTCCAGAGCCCGGCGATGTTGCCGGTCTTCTCGTCGGCGAAGATGCGCGGCCGCGCGACGACCTTCGCGTCCTGCGGGCGCGCGAGCGGCACTTCGATGACGTCGATGCTGAAGAGCGCGGTGTCCGGGTCCTCCTCGGGATCCTTGCCGGAGCACCCGGCGAGCTCTTCGGCCGAGCGCGCGGTCGACGTGCCCGAGCCGTAGACGTACACGCGTGTCGCGTCGTCCGGATTCGTCACGAGCGTGTGCGTGTGCGATCCGCGGCACGTCTGCACGGCCGCGACCTGCTTCGGCGTCCGCACGTCGGTGATGTCGAAGATGCGCACGCCGCGGAACCGCTCCTTGCTCACGGGCTCCTCGACGCCGGCGACGCCGCAATCGAGGCGTCCACGCGTCTGCTCCACCGACATGAACAGCAGGTGGCCGTGGACCGAGACGTCACCCTGGCCGCCCGGGCACACGACCGACGTCACGAGCGTGGGCGATGCCGGGTTGGCGACGTCGTAGACGTTGAAGCCGCTGAAGTTGCCGATGAACAGGTGCGTCCCGCTGAATGCGAGATCGGAGTTGGCAAAGTTCAGTCCGCCCCAGGACCGCTCGGGGCGCTTGCCCGCCGCGGCCTTCTTCGAGGCGGCGGCCTTGGCCTCGGCCGCCGGCTCCTCGTCGTCGCCCTGACGCGGGTTGGGCTCGCCCGCCGGCGCCTTCGGGTCGAAGAAGCCGGCAGGCTTCGGGACATTGACGAGCAGTTCGAAGCCCTTGGCGGCCACGCCGGCGTCAAACAGCCCAGGCTTCAAACCGACGCGCGGATCGCTCGATGCACCTGCGGTGGCCGAGGCCGTCGTCGCGGGTCCTGTTGCTGTCTGGGCGGCGGCAAGGGCCGCCGCCGACACGAGGATGGCCATGCCGGCCAGGGTCCTGCGCACACACGTCATCGTGAGAACTCCTTCAGCATCGCGCGCATCCGCGCGATCTCCATCGCCTGGTCGGACTCGACCTCGGACGCGAAGTCGAACATCTCGGCCTCCTGACCGGCGCCCGGCGTCGCAAACAGCTCCTCGACCATCGTCAGTGCGCCCGCATGGTGCTGGATCATGCCGTCGAGGAACAAGCGGTCGAACTCCGGGCCGGAGGCAGCAGCAAGTGCCTGCATCTGGGCCGCGGTCAGCATCCCGGGCATGCGTCCTCCCGCGTGATGATGAGCATGGGCATCCGGGAGCGGCTCGCCTCGCCGCGTGAGCCAGTCGCGCATCATCTGCATCTCGTCGCGCTGCGAGGCGTCGATCCGCTTCGCAAGCTGCTTCAGCCGCTCGTTCCGGCTTCGCGAGGGGACGAGGGCCGCCATCTCGAGTGCCTGGGCGTGATGGCCGAGCATCCCCTGCATGAATGCCGCATCTGCGGCCGTGTGGCGCACGCCAGAGGTGTCGATGGCCTCCATCGCCGAGATCTCCCGGGTGGGCTCGCCCGGCGCGCCGGGCTGGACGATGCGGGGTGCCGGCGCCTGGGCCGACGCACCGATCGGGACCGGCACGAGCAGCGCGAGGGCCAGCCACAGGGGCCGGGCGGAGAAGCGACGCACCACCGTCCGATCATCACACATCGGTCGAGCTCAGGGGGCCTGACGAATTCCGACATCGGCTTTCGGCACGCGTAAGCCGGCGTCGGCGGGAACGCGCATTTGCGGTGCGGCGGACGGACTGCCCGCTCGCATGCGTCTTGCCCGAACCACGGTGCCACGACCTGCTGTCGCCACTGGAGGTTCCCGTGTACTCATCGGTTCGCCTGGTCCCGGACGTCTCGCGTCGCGAGTTCTGCTCGCAAGGCTGCCTGTCGGCTGCTGCGGTCGCACTCGGCACCCTTGCCACCGGCTGCGGGGGCAGCAGCGACGGAGGCTCGACTCCGACGGGCCCGTCGCCAGGAGGCTCGGGCACCGGCAACCCGCTCGCCACGGCAAGCGCGACCGTTTCGGGCCGGACCGTCTCGGTTCCCGTGGACGGCTCGCCGCTTGCTACTCCGGGAGGCATGGCCATCGTGCGGACCGGCATCGGCAACTTCCTCGTCGCGCGGACCGGGGTCGATGCCTACGTCGCACTCTCCGCGGTTTGTACCCACGAAGGCAACACGGTCAGCAACGCCAACAACGGGCAGTTCGAGTGCCCGGTCCACGGCTCGCAGTTCACGCTCGCGGGCGCCGTCGTGCGGGGGCCTGCGACACGGGCGCTGACGACGTACCCGGTGACGTTCGCGAACGGGGCGGTGTCGTTCGCGGTCTGAGCGCGCCGGGCACAGCAGGGCGGGTTCCCCGGGCCCGCCCCGCAGGCAACGGGCCGGCGCCCATGTACGCGCAGCGTTCGTGAATAATGCGCTGGCGGATGCAGGACGACTCCCCGACCGGTCGCGCCACAGCGCGCGCGTGGCAGTTGCTGAAGGACAGGCTGGGCGCACGCCCCGTGCCGTCGCTCGTTGTCGCCATCGGCCTCGGCGACGGCGCCCTGCTGCGCGCCCTTGATGCGCATGCCCCGGGCACCCGGGTGCTCGCGTTCGAGACGGACCCGCAGGCAGCCGCTGCCTTCCACGCCGGGGCGTGGCCAGGGTGGCGCGATCGGCTGACCTATCTCGCCGCGCCGGACTTTGCGGGTGAAGCGGAGGCGTGGCGCGCCTTTCCGGCCGATCCCGAGGACCACGTGATCCTCGTGGCGCCAGACGTCGAACGTGCGCCGACCCCTGGTGCCGTCGCCGCGGCGCGCACACTGAAGCGTGTGCTCTATGGCGCCCGCGCCAATGCGGACGCCCGTCGCCGCTTCGCGCCACGCTACCTGCTGAACGCGCTGCGCAACGTGCCCGCGATGGTCGAGGGACGCGACCTCGCCGATCTCACCGGCACCTGCGCGGGGCACGCGGCCGTGATCGTCGCCGCGGGTCCGTCGCTCGACCGATCAATCGACGACCTGCGCGCACTGAAGGGCCGGGCCCTCGTCATCGCGGTGGACACGGCGCTGCGCCCCCTGCTTGCCGCCGGCATCGCGCCACACCTCGTCGTCGGGCTCGACCCCGGCGAGGCCAACGCGCGGCACTTCGCGGCGCTCCCGGACGCGCCCGACACATGGCTCGTGAGCGAGACCGCGCTCGCGCCGGCGGCCGCGCGGCATTTCGGCAGCCGGACGCTGTGGTTCCGCGTTGCCGACCACGAGCCGTGGCCGTGGCTGCGATCGCACGGGCTCGACGTGCAGCACCTCGACGTCTGGGGCTCGGTGATCACGGCCGCGTTCCAGGTCGCCGTGCTCGCCGGCTGCGACCCGATCGTGTTCGTGGGGGCGGATCTCTCCTACGACGGGCGCCAGCCGTACGCCCGCGGGACGACGTACGAGTTCCAGTGGGCGGCGTGGGCCGCCAACGGCACGCTCGTAGAGGACGCCTGGCTCACCTGGCTGGCAGGCGCCACGGCTGACGTGCAGGACGTGGCAGGCAGGGCCCGCCGGACGACACCGGCACTGCTCGCGTTCAGGGACTGGCTGGCATCGCGCGCGGTGGCGAGCGGTCGCCGGATCGTCAACGCCTCGGGTGCCGGCCTGTTGATGGGCGAGGGCATCGTCCAGGCGACGCTTGCCGCCGCGCTGCCGGCAGGCGTGACCCTGCCAGCGGTGTCCGACGTCCTGCCAAAGACTGCGTCGGATGCGGATCGCGCGGACCGCGTCGCCTGGCACTTACGCATGCGCGCCGTTGGCGCCGACATCGGCGCGGCACGCGCCTCGACCGCGCTCTCGGCCTGGCGGGGCTTCGCCGGCGACGCGTGGGACCCCGTCGCGGTGGCTGCTGCCCTCGACGCGTCTGCGTCCGCACTTGCGGGTGGCGGGGCGCCTCCCTCGGAATCGTCCGCTGTGTCGTCACTGCCGGGCGATGTGTCGTCCCGACTGCCGGAGTCGATGATCCGCTGGCGGCAGTGGCTGTACGGCGTGCCGTCGGGCGACGCGCCGGCCTCCGCCGACCGTGATGCCTACCTCGGGCACGCATTCCGCCTGTTGCTGGAGCTCGGTGCGACGACGAGGGACACGGACCTCGGCCAGATCGCGCAACGGTTGTCGCCGACGGCCGTGACGCCCGTCACGGCCCTGTTCGACTGGCCCGAACGACTCTCCTGGCGGATCACCGCGCTCGAAGCGCTCCTCGGAGCCGCGTGGACGAGCACGGCTACACCTCGATCCACGGACTTCTTCGGCCGTCGGCCGGATCCGAACGACGAGGCCACGCAGCCCGCATCGGAGTCCGCCGACGTCCAGCGCGCTGCGTCCATACGCGGATCCATTGCGCTGACCGCCTTGCGGCTCTGCGAAGTTGCCGACCCGGCGGACGCCATCGATCCGGCGGTCTTCGCCTCCGGCGGGTCGGGTTCGGGAGCGGCAAGTCGCACGACCGATGGATCGACGTGCACCGTCACCGTGCGAATCGAGGATGCCTCCGGCTCGCCGGTGGACGCCATCCCCCTGCACGTGCCCTCCTGGTCGATGGCGAGGCTTCACACCGGTCTCGTCTGTGCCACTGGTGATCAGGCGCCGAGTCCCGACGCCATCGACTGGCTTGCTGCGCGCTCCTGTGACGTGTGCGGTCTCGGGACGATCGTCGTCAGCGGCCTCGGGCAGCGGACCGATGCCGTGGCGCTCGTCCGCCCCCGCGTGCTCGCACTCGCGCCGGGTCGGACGGCATACGTCTCCCATGGCACGGAAGCGGGCGTCGTCTGTGTCGTACCGGGTGCCTCGGCAAGCCTGCTGCTCCGACCGGGCGGCGAGTTGGCCACGCACATCGAATGGCCCCGGCCCATCGTCAGCGAGCTCCGATGGGGTGACACGGTCGTCGCGTGGAGCAACGGGACGGCCGCATGGGAGGATCCGCTGCGCGGGTACGTGATGTGGCGCGACGCCGCCGGCAGGCAGACCCGGATCGCCGACCTGCCGTTCAGGCCTTCGTCAGGGGTCGTCTGGAACGATCGGCTGTACTGGACCTGCGTCGAGCCGGGCCTCGGCACATGGGCGCCCGGCACGGAGCCCGAGAGCCTCGCATTCGCACATCCGTTCCTGTCCCTCGAGGCACGAGGCGGCCACCTGGCGGCACTTCCGCTGCGGCGGACTGCCGACGGCCGCGTGGAGCGGCGCGTGACGGGCGACGAGGTGCTGTTGTTCGCCGATGGCCGGACCGCGCGCAACGCACTCGGGCCACTGGGGCCGCGAACGTCGGTCGCGACGACGCTCCACGGCCTGACGGCCGAAGCGTATCCGCATGCCGATGCCGTCGTGCTGCGCCGCGGCGCACACGCTGCGCTGCGGCTCGTCTGCTACTATCCGGTGCGCCTTGCCTGGCTTGACGACTCACTCGTCGTGAGTACGCTGTACGGCGACCTCCTTCTCTTCGACGGCCTTGCCGCAGTCGTCGATCGCCTGACCGAGGCGCCATGAGTTCCCACACGGATCGCGCCGGGTACGCCCTCCCGCCACACTATCGGGTCAACGCGTCGCCGGCGTACTTCGAGGACGTCCCGCGCGGCCTCGTGTTCCAGCCGCACGTCTACGAGATGGCGTCGTACCTCGTCGAACGCGCTGGCCTTCGGGCCGTCGTGGACGTCGGCGCGGGCAACGGCGAGAAGCTGCGGCCCCTCGGTGGACGGGCCGAGGTCATGGCCATCGACCACGGCGCGAACCTCGCCAGGCTCTCCGCGCTCGGCTTCGCGCGTGTCCTGGATCACGATGTCGCAGCCGGGATGCCCGACCTGCCGCACGACCTGCTCGCCCGCGCCGTCGTGATCGCGGCCGACATCATCGAGCACCTGCCCGATCCCGGCCCGCTGCTCGATGGACTTGCGCACTGGGCAGGGAAGGCGCCGTTCGTGCTGCTGTCCACGCCGGACCGCGTCCGTGTGCGCGGAGCCGCAGACGACGGTCCCCCGGCGAACCCGAGCCATGTCCGCGAGTGGAGTCACGACGAGTTCGCGCGGGCACTTCGTGCGGCCGGCCTCGGCGTGGGCCTGATCGGACACACGATCAACACCGATCACCACGACGTCAAGAGCACGCTGCTCGCAGTTGCCGGCACTCACGCCGACTGGCGCCCGTCGCGCCGTGTGCCGGTACTCGCCATCATCAACGCGTACAACGAGGAGGACATCGTCGGGGAGACGGTGCGACACCTGCTGGACGACGGCATCGACGTGCACGTGGTGGACAACTGGTCCACCGACGGGACGCTGCGCGTGCTCGACTCGATGGGTGCGGGTGGCAGGCTGACGGTGTCGCGCTATCCGGACCACCCGAGCGGCGAGTACGAGTGGCATCGGCTCCTCGAACACACCGCAGCGATCGCGGCGCAGTCGCCGCATGCGTGGGTGATCCACCACGACGCCGACGAGTTGCGCGCGTCGCCGTGGCGCGGGGTCGGCCTCGCCGATGGCATCGCGTTCGTCGATTCGCTCGGCTACACCGCCATCGATTTCACGGTCGTGGACTTCCGGCCGGTCGGCGACGACCCTGTCGGCGACACGTGGGAACAGCGGGTGCGCCACTTCGAGTTCGGGCGGCGGGCGGGACACTTCCGGCAGGTCAAGGCATGGCGACAGACCCCCGGTGTGGTCGTGGACCTCGCGAGCTCGGGCGGGCACGACGTGACGTTCGGGGGACGCACGGTGTACCCGCTGAAGTTCCTCTGCCGTCACTATCCGTTGCGCTCGCGCGCACAGGCCGCGCGCAAGGTCTTCCTCGATCGCGCCCCGCGGATCGCGCGCGAACGACAGGAACGCGGCTGGCACGCCCACTACGATCGCTTCCGGTCCGCGGACGACTTCCGCTGGGACCGCCACACCCTGCACGCGTGGAGCGACGTCCTGTTCCACTCGGAGTTCATCGTCGAGCGACTGACCGGCCTCGGCATTCCGCGCACGGAGCACACCGATGGCCGCTGAACCACGGCAGTCCGGCACGGCACGCGTGCGGCCCGCCTGCGACACGCCGAACCAGCACGCGCGGCCCGCATCGGTTCGCATCACGCCATCGAGTGCCGTTTTCTCCGGTTACCAGGACTACCTGTTGACGCCGCACGGCGTCGAGCCGCGCGATTTCGACCACACGCTCACGGCCAAATACCACCTCCTCGATCCCGCACTGGCGCCATCCCTCGTGTCGGGACGCACCGTGCTCGACCTCGGTGCCAACGCGGCGTTCTTCTCGTTCCTGTGCCTCCAGCGCGGCGCGACCGGGGCCACGGCGGTGGACATCGAGCAGCCGTACGTGGACATGGTGAACGAGGCCGCGCGGGCGCTGGGCTTTGCGAACATGCGCGCCCATCGATCGAATGTCGAGGACTGGCAGGCGCCGGCCGACGTCGTGGTGGCCCTGGCACTCGTCCACTGGTTGTTCGACTGCACCGCCAGGTTCGGGGATCTCGACGCCGTCGTCGATCACCTCGCGGGCCTGGCTCGCCACGCACTGGTCGTGGAATGGGTCGACGCCGACGACCCGGCGATCGTCTCGTTCGGACATCTCGACTGGCGCACCGGCACGAGGCCAGGTGTCTACGATCGCGGCGTCTTCGAGCAGGCTCTCGCGAACCGCTTCGCTCGAGTGGAGCGACTTGGTGGCATCTCCGCGACGCGACACCTGTACCTGGCCCGTGTACACCCACACGTCGTGGATCTCACGTGTCCCATGCCTCTGCGGCACGAGGTCTCGACGATCATCTCCTGCAGCCGCCTGACGACCCATGACGGCGTCGCCTACTGGAGCCGCGTCCACGATCTCGGCGACTGCATCGTCAAACAGACGACGGGATCGCTCGCCTCGCGCGAGGCTGCCATTCTCGAGCGTCTCGCCGGACCGCAGGTCCCCCGCGTGCTGGGCGTGGACGACGATGGCGGCACGTCGGTCCTGCGCCTTGCCAGGGTTGCCGGCACGCCATGGCGTGAGGCCGTCGGCGGCCTGCGCGAGAACGCGCAGCGGCTGGCCCGGTGCCTCCGATCCGCCCTCGACGCGCTCGAGCACTGGCGCGCACGGGGCGTCGCGCATCGCGACCTGCTGGATGGCAACGTCCTCGTCGATGGCGAACGGCTCGTCTTCCTCGATTTCGGCTGGGCCACGGCACCGGGGTTGCCCGTCTTCACACCAGAAGGCTTCGATGCTCGGCGCAATGCCTCCGACGTGCACGCCATCGGCAGGCTCTTGCTCGATGCCTGTCCGCCATCCTCGCCACTGCACGGCCTCGTCGTGCTGATGGCTCGCGACGACCCCCGCCATCGTGAGGACGATCCCGGTCGCTTGCGCGCGTGGCTCGACCAACTGACGACCGGAGGGCCTCGTGCGGCGGAGTTGACGACATGGCTCGCCCACCTCGCCGCCCGCGACGACGAGATTGCCGTGCTCGAGCAGGCGCACGCCGCGCGCCAGGCGGAGCTTGACGAGCTCCGTGCCCAGCGCGCGACGCTCGAGCGAACGGTTGCGGCACTCGAAGGGCCTGAGGCGCGACGCCTCGACGCGGACCCCGCCGCCGAGTGGCACGCGGCGTTCATCGCGGGTGCGACCATGCCGCCGCCTCCGGGCCTTGCACGGCATGCGGTGACGTTTGCATCGGCGCTCCGGGCACACGGCGCGACCGCCGACGCCTTGCGCGTGCTCGACGCGGTGCTGGCGCCAGACGACCGCGCGGTAGACGCAGAGACCCGCCTCGTCGCGACGTACGGCCGCGCGTCGGCGTTGCGCGAACTGGGTGACGAAGACGCGGCACTCGCGGCCTTCTCCGCACTCGCGGCAGACGAACGGGACCTGCCGCCGCACTTTCGCGGCGGGGCGCTCTACCACGTGGCCGCGATTCTTGCGTCGCGCGGCGACCGCGAGTCCGCGGTGCGCCACCTGCGCGAATGCCTCGACGTGCTGCCGGGCCATGGTGCTGCGCGCGAGTTGATGGAGACGTCGATGCGGGACGGGAGCGAGGGACTCCGATGACGGTCGTGACAAGGCAGGCGTGGCTCGAGAGCATGCCCTGGATCGACAGGGATGATGCCGACATCGACGGCTACGTGCGGCAGCTCGACGAGGATCCCGGCTTCGACCTTCGCTCGGCACTCGAGCGCTGGCGGCGGGACGGTGTCGTCGTGTTCGAGAACGCAATCGAACCGGCATGCCTCGACGCCTTCGAGGCCGACCTCCACGAGCTGCAAAGCCATCCGGATGCCTACGACCTGACCGTCGAAGTGCGCGGATCCCGGCACATGCCGATCGGCGAGGTCGACCGCGCGGAACTCAGTTCGCCGGGTGTGAAGTTCAATCACATGCACACGGTCTCGGGACACGCGATGCGCCTCAGCCTGCACCGGGCCGTCTCCGGGTTCCTGCGCCACGTGTTCCGGCATCCGGCATGCGTGACGCAATCGCTGACGTTCTACAAGGGCAGCCAGCAGCCGATACACATCGACTATCCGTACGTGCGGACGCAGACGCATCTCGCGCACCTGGCCGCGAGCTGGATCCCGCTCGAGGACATCCACGCGGAATCGGGCCCTCTCGCGTACTATCCCGGCTCGCACCGCGTGGACGTCTCCGGCTTCTTCGACTGGGGCGGTGGCAGCATCCTCTACGAGAAGGACAGCGGTCGCACGCCGATGGACTTCGCGCACTACCTCTGGGACCGCATGCGCGAACAGGGCCTGTCGCCGCGGGTGTTCCTGCCCCGGCGCGGCGACGTGCTCGTGTGGCATGGCAATCTTGCGCACGAGGGCACCCGAATCGGGGACGACCGCCGTACACGCAGGTCGTACGTGACGCACTACACGTCGCTCGACGCCTATCCCGAGCGGCTCCGCTACCCCGATGCGCTGGCCGCCCACCGCTACGTGACGTCGGACGGCGGCTACGCCTTCGACCTGCCCTGGCGCGAAGGCGCACGGGTGCTCCCGAGCTACGCGGCACTCCGCGCCAAGACGTCATGAGCGGGTCGTCGATGCCAACGCCGCATTCCCACGACGGCTACTGCCCGATCTGCGAAGGACCGGCGACCTTCGTCATCCACGACGCATGGCTGCGCGACCACTACCGGTGCGCGGCCTGCGAGTCGATTCCCCGCAATCGCGCGCTCGCGAACGCGCTCGGCATCTTCTGTCCCGATTGGCGCGAGTCGGAACTGCACGAGTCGTCACCCGGCGGACCGCTCTCGGACTTCCTGCGCAGGTCCTGTCCTCGCTACACGAGTTCCTACTGTTACGACGACGTGCCGCGGGGCGCGCACGTGGGCCCGCATCGCTCCGAGGACTTGGCCGCGTTGACGTTCGCGGATGCCTCGCTCGACATGCTGGTGACGTCGGACGTCTTCGAGCACGTGCTCGAGCCGGAACGCGCGTTCCGGGAGATCGCGCGCGTCCTGCGCCCGGCGGGGGCGCACGTCTTCACGATGCCCTGGTATCCCGCGCTGGAGCACACGCGCGTGCGCGCCGCACGCCGAGACGACGGCACGGTGGTGCAGTTGTGCGAGCCGGTGTATCACGGCAACCCGCTGACGTCCGAGGGAGCCCTCGTCACGCGTGACTGGGGCCGCGACTTCGTGGACGTGGTGCTCGCCCACGGCGGACTCGCCACGACGATCTACGTCGAACGTGACCGCGCCAAGGGCCTCGACGGCGAGTTCCTCGAGGTGTTCGTCAGCCGCAAGCGGTGACGGCCGCTCAGGGCACGTCGGCAAGCGCGTGCAGCGTGTCTGGACGCAGGCACACGGTGTGGCGGCACTCGTCGGGCGTGCCCCTCCGGACGAACTCGAGGTTCAGCCGCGCATCCCGGTAGTCGGGGTGGCGCCGCACCAGTTCCTCCAGCACGCTGACCGCGCGCGGCCGATCGACACGTGACAGCGCGATTCCCCACGAGTTCATCGCCTCGGCGAACCGGCGGAGCGGGCGCACGTAGGCATGCTCGAACAGGCCGGCGGCGCGCAGGGCGTCGCCCTCCTCGAAGGCCGCAAGCCCTCGCATGAACGTCGCCAGGGGATGCGGGGTGTCGAACGCGAGGGCCTCGCGTGCGAATCCCTCGCGGTCGATGTGATACAGGGCCGCGAGGCGCACGAATCGATGGACCTCCTCGCGGATGCCGTCCCGGCCGACGTGTTCGCTCAGGTAGTCGGGGATGGCTGCCCAGCGGCCCGACCGGCGCATCGCCTCGAATGCCCGGATGTACCTCGTCGTGAGCAGGCGGCGACGGTCCTCCGGCCCATACACCTCCCGGACCGGCGCGTGTCGTGACATGAAGGCAGCAAGCCTGGGAACTGCCTGCCGCTCGGTGGTCTCGACGTCGAACGCGAGGTTGCGGCCGTGGTACCGCTTCAGCACGAGGCGCTCGTCGAGCAGTTCCAGGTGCCGCGCGTCCTCGAACGTCCGGAGGAGGAAGTGCCAGTCGAGGATTCGGCTGCAGTCGGCGGGCAGCGGACACCAGGACTTCAGGACTGCCGACCGGAACGCGAGGAAGGACACCGTCCAGATCGGGTTGTACTGGCAGGCCACCGCCGCGAACAACTCCGGTGAATGGTCGTAGGCCTCGAACGGTTCCTCGCGACGTCCGTCGGCATCGATCCGCTGCCCATTGCACGCGACGACGTCCGCGTGCGTGGCGTCGAAGCAGGCGATCGTCCGTGCGATGCGGGCCGGCTCGTACAAGTCGTCGCCGTCGAGCAGCAGCACGAACTCTCCCGCCGCTTCCGCAATGCCGGCCTGGAGCGCATGGTGGACACCTTGCGTCGTCTCGCGGACCAGCCGGAAGCGCGAATCGCCGGCTGCCACCGCGCCCACGATGTCGCGCGATCGATCCCTCGAGTTGTTGTCGACGACGATTGCCTCGAAGTCGCCTGAATCCTGGGCCGCCACCGACGCGAGGCACGGACCGATGTACCGCTCGAAGTCGTGGCAGGTGACGACGACCGACACGCGGGGCATCGGCTCAGCGCGCTCCTTCCGCGTCGATGGCATCGAGCCGTCGCCGGGCCGCCTCGTGATTCGGGCAGAGCGCGAGGCACTCCACCAGCAGTCGGCGCGCATCGTCGCCGCCGGCCATCGCGAGCTTGAAGCCGGCCTTTCCGGCCAGTTCGGGATCCACGTCCCGCGCCTGCGTCAGGACGTGCGAGAACATCGCACGCGCGGCCCCAGCATCGCCGGCGTCGAGCAACCGCGACGCGTCGCGGTAGAGCGCAAGCAGGGCGTCCGCCCGGCCTCCCTTCGCCTCACGCGCAATCCGATCCGCGAACGCGCGCCACTCGGGGTCCGGAACGGTGTGCCCCGCAAGCGCGCGGGCCGTCGCCTCGAGATAGCCGCGCTGCCATCGCTGGCACGGCTCGAGATGGTTGCCCTCCGCCCACTCGTTCCACGCATTGACGAAGACGAAGTTCTCGTCCGTGCTCGGCGGCGTGAAAGCGACGAGCACGTCGCGCAGCCACTGCTCGTACGACGCCGGGCTCGCGGCGTGCAGGATCGTCGCCCCTGCCTTGCGCCGCGCGGCGTTGTCCCAGGACGGCACGACACACGGAAACCGGGGATGGTGGACGAGCGGTCGTGCAAGCATGCGCGCGGCGCTCGTGGCGTAGTCGAAGATCCGATGGCTCCCGACGCGCCACGGCGCGCCGAGATGCTCCCAGTCGGGCTGGAACTCCACGGCAGCGTCGAAGCCGAGCGCGCGGGGGTCGGACTTCTCCGTGGCAAACGACTCGACGCGACACAGATACAACTCGCCGATGCCGAGCCGCCGCGCCTCGTCGCGCCACACGCGGGTCGTCGCGAGAGGGTCGGGCAGGCGGCTCGCACGATAGACGAGCAACAGGGGCCGGCCGTCGACCCGGATGTACCTCGCGTCCGCGAAGGCGTGGGCGAGCCATCGCATGTGCGCGATGTCGTCATCGCGGGAATAGCGCTGCTCGACGAGGATCTCGCTGTCGAGTCCATCCCAGCGCCGCGTCCAGTTCTCGTTTGCCCAGCAGAGGCAGAACGGGAAGTCGGGAGCCCCGGACGCCAGCACCTCGTCGATGGGCCGGTGCAGGAGGCGGCGTCCGCTGAACCAGTAGTGGTAGTAGACGAACCCGTGCAGGCCGTGCGCACGCGCAAGATCGGCCTGGGACTGCCGCACTTCGTGCAGCCGCAGATCGTAGAAGCCCAGATCGGCGGGCAGGTGCGGCTGCTGGTGCCCCTCGAAGAGCGGCGACGCCTGCACGACGTTGGTCCATTCCGTGAACCCGGGGCCCCAGAACCTGTCGTTCTCTGGCGTCGGATGGAACTGCGGGAGCAGGAAGGCCAGCGCACGCACGCGCCCGGGCGCGATGCCGTCAGCCATGGACGGAAGGCCCCGCAGCGAGTTGATCGAGCAGCGTGCGCGCCGCCTGGTGCGTCGGCAGCAGCGCCAGGGCACGCTCGCAACAGTGCCGCGCCTCGTCGGAACGCACGGTGAGCGTCGCGACCTTGTACCACGCCTTGCCGGCCAGCTCCGGATCGGCCCACGAGGCCTCGTCGGCAACCATCTCGAACGCGATCCGCGCGCGATCCACGTCGCCCGCTGCCGCGCGGGCCGATGCCAGCCGATAGAGCGCGATGAGACCTGCGTCGAAGCCGTGCGCGATGCGCGCCGGCACGAGGGCGCCGCTGGCGGCCTGCCGTGCAAGGCGTGCTCCAGCAGGCCCGGCCGCAATCGTGCGGTCGATGACGTCGGCCAGCAGCGGGAGCGCAACGGCCACGTCGTGCCTCGCCTGCACCTTCGCCTGCGCGCGGGCGCCGCGCCGTGCGCGCTCGGAAGGGTCGTCGAGCAACGCCACGACGGCTCGTCCCATCGCGTCGATGGCAAGGTACGGCACCACCATCCCCGCGTCGTCCTCGACGAACTCCGGTGTCCCGCCTGCGTCGCGGAAGCAGATGACGGGCATGCCGGTCGCTGCGGCCTCGAGCGCCACGAGCGGAAACGGATCCTCACGCGACGTCAACAGGAAGATGTCGCCCATCCCGTACGTGGGCGCCGGATCGTCGCGGTCGCCGAGGATGTGCAGCCTGTCGTCCACGCAGAGCCGCGTGGCGTCGTGGCGCAGCGCCGCAACGTGCCGGCCCGCCGATTGACCCCCGACCCAGATCCAGTGCGCACCGTGACGCGGCGCCAGACGCTGCACGGCGCCGGCAACCTGCACGAACAGATCCGGTCCCTTGCGCCAGTCGAGGGTACCCGCGCCGAGGATCACGGGGTCGGTCGGGCCGATGCCGAGCCGCACGCGCTCCGCGGCCTGCCCGCGATCGGTCTCGCTCCAGCGCGTGGTGTCGATGCATTCGTGGACGAGCACGACATCTGCCGCATCGACACCAAGGCCGTCGACGAGGTGCCGGCGCACCGCATCCGATACGGCCACGAACGTGTCGGTGCGGGCGTGGAGAGCCTCGAAGCGCGCGCGCGTCGTGTGGTGCTCGATCCAGAAGCCGAGCTCGTGCACATGCGTCAGTACCGGCGTACCCGTGTGCGCGATCGCAGCAATGATGTCGGCAGACTCTACGGTGTTGGCGTACACGAGGGCGAACTCGCGGGAGGCGACGCGTTGCGCCAGACGCGACAGTCGCTCGCTGGCCTGGCTCGGCTCGGCAACGAGGCCGAGCACGGACGTCGGTCCCAGTGCCTCGAATCGTGCCGTCAGGTCGCCGCCATCGCCGAGCACGATCTCGAACGGCCGCCCTGCCTGCGCCAGCCAGCGGCAGAGGTGCAGCAGGACGACGGGCGCCCCGGTGCGGCTGGCATTGTGGCTGACGAACAGGAGAGGACGCATCGGAGATTCCGCGGCAGGCGCGTCAGGCGTTGCGTATGATACGTCACCCGTGGTGCGGTCACTGGCCAGCGTCATCGTCCTCGCACGGAACCGCCTGGAGCTGACGCGCGCGTGCCTCGAGGCACTCGCCGCGTCGGACGCCGCGCTCGAGGTCCTGCTCCTCGACAACGCATCGACCGACGACACACCGACGCTGGAGCGCGAGTTCGCAGGCCGGTTCGGCCGCTTCGTCTACCGGCGCTCGCCACGCAACCTGTCGTTCTCGATCGCGAACAACCGCATGGCGCGCAACGCGACAGCGGACGTCCTCGTGTTCCTGAACAACGACGTCGTCGTCGATCCGGATGCCATCCGCGTGCTCGCAACGACTGCCGCCATCACGGGCGGCGTGGCGGGAGCCCGCCTCCTGTTCCCCGGCCGCGAGCGAATCCAGCACGCGGGCATGAAGCAGATGCTGTGGGGCTATGCGTCGAACCTCGGGACTGGCGCGCCAGCCGATCACCCGCTGCTCGACGATGCAGGCGAGACGTTTGCCGTCACGGGCGCGATGCTCGCGATGCCGGCGGCGCTGTTTCGCGGGATCGGCGGCTTCGACGAACGCTACCGCTGGGGCTACGAGGACGTGGACCTGTGCCTCGCGGCCCATGCGGCAGGTGCACCGGTGCGGTACGTGCCGTCGGCAACGGCCGTCCACGTGGAGTCGGCAACGCTCGGCAGCGTGCGGCGCACGCAGGACCTCTCGCACAACTACGCGCGCTATCGGCGCAGGTGGAACCACCGGCTCGTGCCGGACGAGCGTGCCGCGTTCGAGAGGTTGAGGCGACAGGGAGTACGCCGCACGGTGGTGTTCGGCACGGGACTCGCCGCCAGAGGCCTGACGCGCGCGTTCAGGCGATACGGCATCGACATCGTGGCTTACACGGAAACGACTGCGACGCGTACCCGGTTCGCGGGGCGACCCGTCGTGCCGCTTGACGGCGTGGCCGCGCTGTCCTTCGATCGACTGGTGGTGGCCTCGCAGCACTTCCACGCGCTCGAGTCGCACCTGCACCGGCTCGATCCGACGGGGTCGGCGCTCTTTCCGCTCGCGAGTCCGTGGGACCGCCACGCGCGCTGATCGATCAGGCCGGCAGGACGCCCCGGTACACCGAATCGTACGCAGCGGTCATCCCGTCGATCGAGAACTGCGCGAGCCACGCCTGCCTCGCGTCGTGCGCAAGGCGTGCTCGCTCCTGCGGAGACAGGGATGCCGCGGCCGCAATCGTTCGTGCGATGTCGGCAGGGTCGTGCGGATCGAAGAGCAGCCGCGGGATGCGATCGCCGACAAGTTCAGCGTGCTCCGGGATGTCGCTCAGGATGACCGGGACGCCGTCGGCAAACGCCTCGAGCACCGCGAGCGGCTGGCCCTCGCTGAGTGACGGGAGCACGAGATGGTCGGCCGCGGCCGTGATGTGGCGCGCATCGACCCGGTAGCCGCAGACACGCACGCGAGCCAGGATCCCCAGCGCCGCCGCGTGCTCGACGAGCGCCGCGGTCTCACCCTCGCCGACAAAGACGCAACGAACGTCCATGCCGCTCGACTCGAGCGCGGCCAGCGCCTGCAGCAGCGCTCGCTGGTTCTTGCGCGCTCCGACCGTCCCGGGGCAGCAGAGCACGAGGGCCCCAGCCGCACGCCAGTCGCGCATCTCCGCCTCGACATCGTGCGCGGGCTCCATGCGGGCGCCGCGGGGTGCGACGCCGTATGCGATGCGACGAACGCGCGACGGGTCCACGCCGAGGGTGCCGAGCAGCACGGCGGACGTCTGCGCAGGCACCACGACCGCCGCAACCCGGTTCATCACCTCCACGTCGGCCCGCGCCTGCGCCTCCGACTTCCCGATGCCCCACCCGTGCATCGTCTGCACGACGGGTCGAGGGCGTGTGCGTGCCTCGAACGCCAGCGCGATGCGGCTCGGCGTTGCGGCGTGCGCATGGCAGACGTGCGCCTCGCAGGCGCGCGGATCGGCCAGCAGGGTGGCGAGCACCGGCTCCCAGTCGCCCGGAGCCCGTGAGAACAGCGAATCGACCACGTGGACGGCAACGCCGGCGGCGGCAAGGTACGCGAGGTGGCCCGTGTAGTTGCCGTATCCCGGCGCACCAGTGGCCGACGTCACGACGACCACCTCGTGGCCGGCGGCACGCTGGGCAGCGGCGAGGCTCGCAATCACGAGGCCCGCGCCGCCCTGGAGGAATGTCGTCAGGTGCAGGATGACCATGCGGCGGAGACCGTCGTTCACTCCGACGGCCGCATGTTGCGGATGGCCGCGATGCGCCAGCCCGCGGGGGTGCGCTGCATCACGAACGTCGTCCACATGCGGCGCGGCGCAGCCCCAGCGGCGCCGGTGATCTCGTACCGGCCGTCGGCAACGGCGACATCGCCGGTCACGAGACGGACCGTCTCGACCTCGATCGTGCGCGTGCCGCTGTTGCGTGCCGAGGACGCCAGGCCGCCGCTCACCACCGCCTCGCGGCCGCGTCGCCATTCGCCCGACGACACGAGCTGATCGGCATCGTCGGTGAACAACGCCGCCAGCGCGGCGGCGTCGCGCGCCTCACGGGCGTCCACGTAGCGCGCGACGAGCGCCCGGACTGCATCGGCGTCGCTGCCGGGCTGGGCGCTCACACTCGCCAGGCCTCCCGATGGCATGAGCAGGGCCAGGAGCGCAGCGACGACGAACGTGAGGGCATGGCGAGACATGGCGAACCTCCGCCGGGAACATACCATCGTGTGCGGCCGGGCCTCGCCGGGACGTTGAACGAAGCAGCGTTCGGCCCGCGAGCGCTGAAGGGACGCTCAGGCACATGCCAGGGGAACTGCCGCGGAACGCACCGCTCGCACTGTCGCCCGCCGACTTCAGGCGCCTCGGCCACACGCTCGTGGACAGGTTGTCGGACTTTCTCCAGGAGCTGCCGACCCGCCCGGTTGCATGCGGCGAGTCGCCGCGGACGGTGCAGGCGGTGCTCGACGCCGATCGCCTCCTGCCGTCCGGACCGGCCTCGCCGGACGACCTGCTGGCCCGAGCGATCGACCTGCTGGCGAGTCATTCGCTCTTCAACGGACACCCGCGCTTCTTCGGGTACGTCACCGCATCCGCGGCCCCGCTCGGCATGCTCGGCGACTTCGTCGCGGCCGCAATGAACGCAAACGTCGGTGCATGGCGACTCAGTCCGATGGCGAGCGAGATCGAGCGCCAGACGGTCCGCTGGATCGGACAGCTGCTCGGCTACCGCGAGGGCGGCAGCGGATTGTTCGTGAGCGGCGGCAACATGGCCAACATCGTCGGGTTCCTGGCGGCGCGTGCCGCGGCAGGCACGCGCTGGGGCCTGCGCGAGCGCGGCCTCCGGGCGGCCGACGGACCGCCCCTCGCGGTCTATGCGTCAGCGGAGACGCACACGTGGCTGCACAAGGCTGCCGACATCTCGGGCCTTGGCACCGATGCGATCCGCTGGGTGCCCACGGCCGCAGACCTGCGAATCGACACGACCGCCCTGCGCGCGATGCTTGCCGAGGACCTCGCGGCCGGCGTCGCGCCGATGCTGGTCGTCGGTACTGCGGGTTCTGTCAGCACCGGCGTCGTGGATCCGCTCGCGGAACTTGGAGCCATCTGCCGCGAGCACGACACCTGGTTCCACGTTGACGGTGCCTACGGTGCCCCCGCCGCCGCGGTGGCCGGCACGCCGGACGACCTGCAGGCGCTGGACCTCGCCGATTCGCTCGCCGTCGATCCCCACAAGTGGCTCTATGCGCCGCTCGAGGCCGGCTGCGTGCTGACGCGCGACGACGCCGTGCTGCGCGAGGCGTTCTCGTATCACCCCGCGTACTACCACTTCGACGACAGCGGCGGCGTGAACTACGTGGACCTCGGGCCACAGAACTCGCGCGGCTTCAAGGCGCTGAAGGTGTGGCTGACGCTCCAGCAGGCGGGTGCCGACGGATACCGCCGCATGATTGCCGACGACATCGCGCTGGCACGCCGGCTGTACGACGCGGCCGCGGCACATCCCGAACTCGATGCCTGCTCGTGCTCGCTGAGCATCACGACGTTCCGCTACGTGCCACTCGACTGCGCAGCGCGCACCCGCGAACCCGGCGTCGGGCGGTACCTCGATGCGCTGAACGAGGCCCTGCTCGAACGCCTGCAGCAGGGCGGCGACGCGTTCGTCTCCAACGCGATCGTCAACGGCCGCTACCTGCTGCGGGCGTGCGTGGTGAACATCAACACGGGACCGGGCGATGTGGACGCCGTGCCGGAGATCGTGGTGCGGATTGGCCGCGAGCTGCATGCGTCCGGCGCAGTGCCGGCGTGATGGAAGCCGGGGAAGCGGACTCCCTCTGACTCGGAAACCGTTGGCTCGACGGATCTGGTAGGCATCCTGCATACCCGACGGAGGTGACGACCACCCTGGAGACGACATGGACATGAGCCGACTCGGCGTTGCGGGCTGCGTGATTGCTGGTGCATTGCTCATCAGTACTGGTTGCGGCAACACATCGGGAGAAGACGCGGGCGAATCCGCGAGCGCCACCGCCGAGCAGGCGGGGGCCGCGCGGCCAGCCGACTGCGCCCCGCTCGAGGAACGGAAGCCGAACGCCACGAGCCAGCGTCCGACGGTTTCCGGGCAGAATCGGGCGTGCGGTGTCACCACCTCGACGCCGTTCGACGTGGAGGTCGTGGCGCGCAGCCTCGATCATCCCTGGGCCGTCGAACCGCTCCCGGACGGCGCCCTGCTCGTCACCGAGAAGCGCGGCCAGATGCGCATCGTCAGTCCCGGCGGCCAGGTCAGTGCGCCGCTCCAGGGCGTGCCGGCGGTGGACGCCGATGGACAGGGCGGGTTGCTCGATGTTGCGCTCGCTCCCTCGTTCGACCGCGACCGGGTGGTGTTCTGGAGTTATGCGGAACCGCGCGACACGGGCAACGCGACGAGCGTGGCGCGCGCGGTGCTCTCGCAGGACCGGCGGCGCCTCGAGCAGGTGCGGGTGATCTTCAGGACCTACCCGACCTACGACGGCGACAAGCACTTCGGCTCGCGCCTGGCGTTCGGGCCCGACGGCATGCTGTACGTGACGCTCGGCGAGCGGTCCGACACACCGATGCGCCCGCAGGCGCAGCAACTGACGAGCCATCTCGGCAAGGTCCTGCGCATCACGCCCGAAGGCGAACCGGCGCCGGGCAACCCCTTCGCGGACGAGGAGGGCGCGCTGCCAGGCATCTGGACGCTCGGCCACCGGAATGCTCAGGCCGCGGCGTTCGACGCGGAGGGGCGCTTCTGGGTCATCGAACATGGCACGCGCGGCGGCGACGAACTCAACCTCGTCGAGCGCGGCAACAACTACGGCTGGCCGATCGTCGCGTTCGGCATCGAGTACTCGGGCTCGCCCATCGCGGGAGCGGAGACGACGCGGGAGGGCTACGTGGACCCGGTCTACTACTGGGATCCGGTCATCGCGCCGTCGGGGGCCGAGTTCTACGACGGCGATGCCTTCCCCGAGTGGCGCGGCAACCTGCTCATTGGCGCACTCGCGGACAAGCGCCTCGTGCGCCTCGTTCTCGAGGACGGCAAGGTCGTTGGCGAGGAGCACCTCCTGAAGGAACGCGGCCAGCGGATCCGCGACGTGCGCGAAGGTCCCGACGGCACGGTGTACATCGCCACCGACGAAGCCAACGGCGAGATCTGGCGCCTGGTGCCACGCAAGGCCGCGTCCTGACCTGCGGCGCGCCCTACCGGTGATCGAAGAGGCGCGCCAGGCGGCGGGCGTGTTCGTCGTAGGCCGACTCGAACAGGCTCGTCGCCCGTTCCGTGCCGACGAGCGCTGCCGCCGTGAGGACCGACGGCGGCGCACCGGCGTCGGTCAGGCGCTGCGCGACCTCCGCCTTGAGGCAGTTCACCAGCATGCAGCCGCCGACGCTGGACCCCGGCGCGACCGGCGTGTCGAGGCCGTCGATCGCGACCATCGCATCGCCGACGGGCGCGCCCGTGTCGAGGACGATGTCCGAGAAGTCCTGCAACCGGCGGCCGTCTGCGCGCCGGCTCGGTGTCTGCTCGCTGTGGGCAAGGCTGACGATCGACACGACGCGCACGCCGCGCGCGCGGAAGCCTTCGGCGATCTCCACGGGCACCACGTTGCAACCGCTCGAGCTGATGACGAGCGCCGAGTCCTCGGGCGTGATCACGAAGTTGCGCAGGATGCGCGCCGCCAGCCCCGGCACGTTCTCGAGGAACATCGCCTGCCGCTGGCCGTTGGCGCCGACCACGAGGTTGTGGAACGTCAACGACAGCTCCACGATCGGGTTGAACCCCGGGAACGAGCCGTAGCGCGGCCACATCTCCTCGACCATGATGCGGCTGTGACCGGACCCGAAGACGTGCACCATGCGCCCGGCGCCGATGCTGGCGGCAAACCATCCGGCTGCCGTGTGGATTGCCGCCTCCTGCGCCCGGACGCCCGCGGCAATTCGCACGCACTCGTCGAGGTACCTTCCCGTCGGCGTCATCGCTCCTGCTCCATGGCCCGCTTCGCGGCGCCGATCGCGCCGGCCTCGTCGCCGAGCGCCGCGATCACGATCTCCACTCCCGTCCCGCCCGGCCGCCATTCGTACTCGTCCATCCACGCGCGCAGCGGGGTCATCAGCTCGTCGCCGGCATTGGTGGCGATGCCGCCGCCCAGGATGATCCGCGCCGGATCGACCGCGTTGATGATCGACGCCAGGCCCGCCGCCAGGTACATCACGCTCGTGTCCCACACCGCCGTCGCGTCCGCATCGCCGGCCCTGTGCGCGGCCACCAGGGCTTCCGTGCTCGTGAAGCGTCCGCTCGTGCGCATCGCGACCGTGCAGTTGCCGATCGCGTCCTCGAGGCTGCCCGGCGTGTTGACGATGTCGAGCGGCCCAGGAACCCGTAACGCGATGTGTCCGAGGTGGCCGGCGCGCCCGGTGTGCCCACCGAGCACGCGGCCGTCGCACATGACGGCGCCCCCGACGCCCGTGCCAATCGTCAACAGGACGAGGTCGCGACAACCACGCCCGGCGCCGAGCCAGGCCTCGCCGACGAGCGCGGCCTGCGCATCGTTGACGACGTGGGCGGGTTCCGCGCGCTCGAGGGCACGCGTCCAGTCGAGCCCTTCGAGTACGTCCAGCCTGCCCTTCATCCAGTAGACCGCGTCGGCCTCGCGCCGCACCAGGCCCGGACAGGCGATGCCGAGCGCCGCGGCTCGACCGAGCGCCGCCTCGATGCGCGCCACTTCGGCGGCGACGTCCGCAGGCAGCCGACGTGCAGGCGAGTCGTCGGTGGCAATCCGCGATCGCGTGATCACGACGCCGTCCGGGCTCAGGGCCACGAGCTTGGTGAACGTGCCGCCGATGTCGACGCCGAGCGCGTACGCGCCGGTGTCGCGCGAGGACGGCGCCGTCACGGACGCACGCTCCCTGCCGCGCCGGCCGGAGGCTCGCTCACGCACCAGCCACCGTCCACGGCAAGCACCTGCCCGGTGACGAACCTCGATTCCGGCGAGAGCAGGTAGACGACCGCGCCATCGACGTCCTCTGGCTGCCCGATGCGGCCGCCGCCGAGCGGCTGCTTGTGGCGGATGTATGCCGCGACATCGGGACTGGCCGCCGCGCGCGCCGCGCCAGGCGTGAGCACGAGCGAGGGCGCGACCACGTTGAAGCGGATGTCGTGCCGCGCGTAGTACGCCGCGCACGATGTCGTCAGGCCGATCACCCCGGCCTTTGCCGCCGCGTAGGCATGTGTCGCGAAGTGATCCGGTGAGGGCGCGTACGCGAGCACCGAGGCCA
The DNA here is from genome assembly GCA_934541105.1 of uncultured Luteitalea sp. GTDB lineage: Bacteria > Acidobacteriota > Vicinamibacteria > Vicinamibacterales > Vicinamibacteraceae > Luteitalea. The sequence continues at coordinate 283,823 of CAKTDA010000006.1, forward strand.
TGTTCAGCACCGAGCCGCCGTGCCGAGCCCGGAGGAAGTACTGCGCCGCGGCCCTGTTCGTGAAGAACGTCGACGAGAGGTTCGCGTCCAGCGTGAAGCGCCAGCCCGTATCACTCGCGCGGTCGAGCGGCCCGTCGCCGTGCCGACGCCCGCTGCCGCCGGCCACATGGAACACGCCATCGACCCGCCCGAAGACGGCAACGGCGTGCTCGACGGCCCGGACAGCAACCGACGGATCCGTCGCGTCTCCGCGCAGGACGTGCGCGGCGTCGCCCAGCACCCCTGTCGCCCGATCCGCATCGTCGTCGGGCCGGCCGACGACCGTGAGGCGGGCGCCTTCACGCGTGCACGCGCGCGCCGCGGACAACCCGAGCCCGCTCGTGCCGCCGACGATGAGGATGGACAGCCCTTCGAGGCGCCCCGTGTGCATCGCGACAGTATCGCCCAGCGATTGCCCTTCCGTCCGCGGCCCTCACGCGGCAGACTACGTGACCATGCCTCCTCCGCTCCGCACCACGGTCGTCGGCAGCTATCCGTTCCCGGGCTGGCTCGAGCACGCGAGCGCGAACATCGACGCCTTCGGCGAGGACGACGTCGCCGAGATGATCGACGATGCCGTCGCGGTGGCCGTGAAGGACCAGGTCGATGCCGGCCTCGACGTCGTCACCGACGGCGAGCAGACGCGCCTGGACTTCAACCTGTCGTTCTACGGATTCCTCGAAGGGCTCGCGCCGGAGCCGCCGTCACGACGGCGATTCGGCCCGCCGGGTCACGACCAACGCGGTCGACATGCGATCGTCGGAGAGCTGGCTGCGCCGCGCGGGCTCGGAACCGTTGCCGACTACCGGAGGCTCGAGCGGATTGCGCCGCCGGGCGTGACGCTGAAGGCGAGCCTGCCCGGTCCCTACACACTGAGCGGCCGGCTGATTCCCGGCGACCGCTACGCCAATCGTCTCGCGGTCGCCGAGGCGCTCGTGCCCATCGTGCAGGCGGAGCTCGAGGCACTCGTGGCCGAGGGTTGCACCGAAGTCTGCGTGGACGAACCGTCGATGAGCGTCTACGCGCACCGTGAGGATCCGCGCCGGCTCGTGGCGCTCTTCAACGAGACGGTCGCCCCTGTCGTCGGGCGCACGCGGCTCTCCACACACCTGTGCTTCGGCAACTACAAGGGACGCGCCGTCGCGCCGCGATCGTACGCGCCGCTGTTCCCGGCCGTGCTCGACGCGCGCGTGGACGAACTGCACCTGGAGATGGCAAGCCGCGAGTTCGCAGGACTCGAGATCATCGGCGCCATCGCCGAGCGCATGGACGTCGCGGTCGGCATCATCGACGTGAAGAACTACTACGTCGAGACGCCGGACGACGTGGCGGCAAGCGTGCGCCGGTGCCTTGCCCACGCGCCCGCGGAGCGCCTTGCCTTCGCACCGGACTGCGGCCTCAGTCAGACCGCGCGATGGGCCGCGCGCCAGAAGCTCGTGAACATGGTGGCCGGCGTGCGGCGCGTGCGCGAGGAGATTGGCGTCGCATGATCGTGCCGGTCCAGCAGGACGAGGTGCTGCTTGCCGACGTGCGCGCATCGAATCGGCGCGACGGGCACGTGCGGCTCTGGTGGCTGGGCCAGAGCGGATTCCTCCTCCAGTACGACGGGCATCACCTGCTCCTCGACCCGTACCTGTCGGACTCGCTCACGGCGAAGTACGCGGAGACCGACAAGCCGCATGTGCGCATGACCGCCCGCTGCGTGGATCCCGCGCGCCTCGACTTCATCGACGTCGCGACGTCGAGCCACGCCCACACCGACCATCTCGACGCCGCCACGCTGCTGCCGGTGATGGCTGCCAGCCCGCGGCTGGTGCTGGTGATTCCCGAGGCGAACCGTGCCATCGTCAGCGACAGGCTCGGTGTCGACGCCGGCTGGCCGGTGGGTGTGCAGGACGGCGAGACGCGTGCAATCGGCCCGTTCCGTATCACGGCCGTCCCCGCCGCGCACGAGGAGCTCGCGCCCGAGTACGCCGGCTACGTCGTCGCCTGCGATCGATGGACGATCTATCACAGCGGTGACACGCTGCTGTACGAGGGCATGGCCGAGCGGCTGCGGCCGCACCGCGTCGACGTGGCGCTGCTGCCGATCAACGGCCGCGCACCCGAACGCCGGGTCGCGGGGAACATGGACGGGCACGAAGCCGCGGGCCTCGCCAAGGCCACCGGCGCGCGCACCGTGATTCCCTGCCACTACGACATGTTCACGTTCAACACCGCGGACCCGTCGGTGTTCGTCGACGCGTGCACGCGGCTCGGACAGCGCGGCGACGTGCTCAGGTGTGGCGAGCGCTTCTCGACCGAGGCACTGGAATAGCTATCGCAGCTGGCGGCGCGGCTTCAGGATCGCGTCGAACCAGGCGAAGGCGTCCTCCTGCATCTCGACGTCGAATCGGTGCGGCACGTCGTAGAACCGGCTCGTGACCCTGTCGGCGAGCCCGAGCCGGCCATAGACGTCGGCAATCGTCCTGACCGACGCTTCCATGCCTTCGAGAGGAAAGAGCCCGTCGCGGCGGCACTGCTGCACGAGGATCGGCCGCGGTGCCGCGAGCGTCAGCACGTCGGGCAGATCGAGGTGGCGATGGAGCCCGGGCACGAAGTGGACCCACGAGTGCGTGTCGACGTGCCGCCTGAGCATCGACCGGATCGTGGACATGAACCCCACCACGCAGCCCGCGGCGATGCGTGCGTCGAGCCCCGCGAGGAACAGCGAGCGCCAGCCGCCGAACGACACGCCGACGCACCCGATGCGCGACGCATCGACTTCCGGCCTCGTCGCGAGGTAGTCCACGGTTCGCATGTCGTCCCAGGCCACGACGCCGGGCCAGCTCATGCCGAGCACCGTCAGGGTCTTTGCGAGCGTGGACTCCTTGCCGCGACACACCTGGTTGAGGCGCGTGACGTCCTCGACGCTGTAGTTGGACCGCTCCCACCCGCTCGCGAGATCGGCGTCCATCATCACGCGCCGCTCGCCGAACATGAACGCGTCGATCGTGATCACGACGTAGCCGCGCCGGACGAGTGCCGTGGCCGTCGGCCGCCCCGCGTAGTTGCCGGCGTGATAGGTGGTCATCGACGGGTGATTGCGCCCGAAGTCGATCACCTTCTCCTTGCCGAAGAGGAACATGCCCCCGTGCGAGTGCAGGTCCACGATGGCAGGCGCGGGTGCCGTGAGGCCACGCGGGATGTGGACGTACGCCGGCACACGGAAGTGCGGTGTGGTCGAGAAGACGACCTTCTCGCGGATGAAGTCGGGGCCTTCGTATCGATCGACGACTTCCGGCGCCGGGTCCACGGTCGCGGGACGATAGCCGTAGGCGTCGAGGATGGCGGAGCGTCCGTGCGACGTGAACGCCTCCATCGACGGGAACCGGCCGGAGAGGTACGACGCCTCGTAGCGCGGTCCGTCATCGAGGCGCTCGACGACGCCGAAGTTCGATCCGAGGTCGGCTCCAGCCGCGGTGACAGACCGCGGCACGTCCGGGGGCGGTCCGGCACCATCGGGGCGGGCAGCGGCCGCTGCCGGGCCCTGTGCCCGCAGGCTCGCCTGATCGACGACCGCGGCCGCAGAGAGCGCCATCAGGGCATCCATGAATGCCCGCCGTGAACCGTCCTGCACCATGGGCAGACTATACGCGAGCGTCGCCTCGATCGGACGCCGTCCGGGCCGCTCGCGCACGCTCCGCGGCCTTCGCGAACGGGTAGTACACGACCATCGCGAGCGCGAGGGACACGACGCCCCACACCGCCGCGCGCCAGTCACCGCCGGTGACGAGGTAGTGCCCGATCACGGGCGGCGTGGTCCACGGCACGTTCACGAACGGCCGCGCAATGAGATCCCACGACATCAGGAGGTAGCTGCCTGCCGTGAGCAGCAGCGCGTTCAGGACGTACGGCATCATGAACACCGGGTTGAGCACGATCGGCAGGCCGAAGAAGATCGGCTCGTTGATCTGGAACACCTGCGTCGGCAGCGACACGCGCCCGACCTTGCGCATCGCCGGGTCCTTCGATCGCCACAGCAGGATCGCGAGCGCCAGGGTCGCGCCGGTGCCGCCGACGTTGACGAACGTCGTGAAGAAGCCGTTGGCGGTGATGTAGGGCAGCGGCTGCCCGGCCTGCACGGCTGCGACGTTGTCGGCGAGGTACTGCAGGAAGATCGGGGCGACGATCGCGTCGAGCGCGTTGTCGCCGTGGATGCCCACCGACCAGAGCAGGCTCACCAGGAAGGCGTACACGAGGATTCCCGGCAGCGTGTTCAGCGCGAACACGAGCGGCGAGAACGCGGCCTGCACCGCGGCGTTGATGTCCACGCCGCCCACGAAGCGCAGCAGCCAGAACCCGACGACGAGCACCAGCAGCGGCACGATCGACAGGAACGACTGGTAGACGACCGACGGCACCGTATCGGGCATCGCGATGACGATGCCGCGATCGGTGAAGAGCTTCTGCGTATGCACGACGACGAGCGCGACGATGATGGCCGTGAACAGCCCCTGTGAGCCGAGCCCCGCAGTCCTGAACGATCCGTCGGCCGGCTCGATCTGGATCAGCATGAACACGACCGCCGCCATCGTCGCGCTGACGAGCGGCTCCTGGCCGAGGCGGCGCCCCAGATCGTGCGCGATCGCGATGCCGACAACGAGCCCCAGCAAACCGAACGTCGCGGTCACCGGAATCTCGAGCAGTGGCAGCCACGGCGCGACGACGGCCTCCCACCCGGGAAACGGGAGGTACGACACGACCATGAACACGCCGCCGATGATCGTCAGCGGCACGACCGACACCATGCCGGCGCGGATTGCCGCCATGTCGGTCTGCTCGCTGAGCGCCGTGAGCGCCGGGAGCACCCGCCTGTCGAGGAAGGCCGTGAAGCGGGTCACGCGTCGATGGCCTGCCGGCCGCGTGAAGCAAGCGCGGCGCGATGGGCATGCACCTTCTCGAACGCGTCGGCGATGTCGTCCATGTCCGCGCGCGTGCCGAGCAGCAGGGCGTGCTCAAGCCAGACGACGTCACCACAGATCGCACGGCTGTTCGGGCACGCGACACGGCTGAAGTCCAGCCGATCACGGACCTCGGGCAGGTACGGTCCGAACGCCTTGTTCCTGAACAGCGGCTGGTCGGGCAGCGGGTAGCCATAGCCACCGCTGCACGGGATGCCCTCGGCGCGGAGGGCCGTGAGCAGGTCGTCGCGGCTCACGCCGAATGCGTCTTCGACGCGCGCCATGAAGAGGTGACGGCTGTGCCTCGTGCATGCGGGCGGCCGCCGCTGCGGCACGATGCCCGGCAGCGACGACAGCCGGGCCGACAGGTGCCCGCCGTTCTCGTCGCGCAGGCGCGTCTGCGCCTCGAGCCGATCGAGTTGCGCCCCGAGCAGCGCGCCCTGCAGCTCTCCGAGCCGATAGTTGCCCGACATCACGTGGTGCTCGTACCAGATCCCGCCGGGCACTCGGCCGCAGTTGTGGATCGATCGGCACGCGGCAGCAAGCGCATCGTCGTTCGTCGTGATGATGCCGCCTTCGCCCGACGTGAGGTTCTTGCTCGACTGGAAGGAGAACGACGCAATCCGGCCGAGCGATCCCGCTGGCCTGCTCGACCACGCTGCGCCATGGGCGTGCGCGGAATCCTCGAGCACGAGCAGCCCGTGGCGACGCGCGACGAGGTCAATCGCATCCATGTCGGCAGGCTGCCCGGCAAAGTGCACGGGAATCACGGCACGCGTGCGCGGTGTCACGGCGGCCTCGATGGCGGCGGCCGCGATGTTGACCGTCGCCGGATCGACGTCCACGAACACCGGCACCATGTTCGCCTCGACGACGGCCGTGGCGGTGGACAGGAACGTGTACGCAGGCACGATCACTTCATCGCCCGCCTGCAGGCCGGCGGCAATGAGCGCGATGCGCAGCGACACGGTGCCGTTGACCACGGCAATGCCATGGCGGCACCCGTGCATGGCCGCGAAGCGCTGCTCGAACGTCTCGACCTCGCGCCCCTGCAGCCTGCCCCACGCCCCGCTGCGGAGCGCCCGCAGCACGCGCGACTCGTCGTGGTCGTCGAAGACCGGCCACGACGGGAATGGACGAGCCCGCACGGGTTCACCGCCGAGGAGCGCCAATGTCGATCCCATCTCGTTCCTTCCTGCGCGGCGCTACGCCAGCCGCCTGCCCATGTAGATGCTGTCGTCAACCCGTGCCAACTCGCTGAATCCGAGGCGCGTGTAGAACGCATGGGCCCGTTCGTTGCGCGCCCACATCCCGAGATGGACGCCCGGGGAGTCCCGGGCGCGGAGCCGATCGAGCAGTGCCTCGATCATCGCGCGGCCAAGGCCGCGCCCCTGGGCGCGCGGCAGCAGGTCGATGTGCAGGTGCGAGGGGTACGCCTCGTACGGCTCCGGGCAGAAGTAGTCCGGATGGTGATACCAGCCGTAGGCCTGCTGCACCGGTGTCCACGTCGCGGGATCGCCCGCCGGGTCGGGGAACTGCGCGCACAGCGCCGGGCGCCACTCCGCGTCGTAGCGCGCGTAGAACGCCCGCGAGTCGAGGGCCGCGAGCGCGTACCCGCAGATGCCCTCGGCATCCTCGAGAATGAGGCTGAGTTCGGGCTCGAGTGCCAGGTACGGGCCCACGAACAGGCGGCCGAGCGCGTCTGGATCCTCGCGATAGAGCGGTTCGCCGTCACCTCCGCTGTCACCGGTCCTGAGACACACGTGATACGCACCGGCCGCGTCGCCGGGACGCGCAAGGCGGATGATGGCATCACTCGACGCGGGCCCCGTCATTTGCCGGGCTCCTTCCTCGCGATTTGCCTGAAGGTCCCCGCCCCGTCCTGCTCGAGCAGGCGCTGCAGTTGCGTGACGATGCCGCCGCGGTACGTGCCCGGGAGGTGGAAGTCCGAGCGGAACGCGAGGGGCCCGCCGCTTTCCGCACGCCGCGCCTCCACGGCACGCACGAGCAGGTCGAGTTCTTCGCGCAGGTCCCAGACGCGGCGGTGCAGCGCATGGAACAACGCGCGATCGCGCAGCGTGGACAGCCGCGCGCACAGGTCGCGCAGGCGTGTCGCGAGCGTGACGAAGGCCTCGGCCTCGCTCCGCCATGACGGCGACTCGACGAGGAGCGCACGCGCGGCGAGGTCCAGGAGGGCGGACGCGCCGGGTCCGTCACCGTACGGCAGGTAGAAGCAGTCGGCCAGCAGCGTGAGGTCGTCGAGCGGCACGGCGCCGGCAACCGTGCGCCAGCATGGCTGCCACTCGCGGAGTGCGGTGTCGTACGCGCCCCGTGCGTCCCACGTGTCGCCGTCCGCGTGCACGAACAGCGCAAGCGTGCGCACGGCGACATGGTTCAGCGGGAACTCGGTATTCGGGTTCGTCAGGATGCCGCGGACCTCGTTGCGCAGCGCGAGCGGCCTGCCGTCGTACGGCCCGAGCAGCATGCGGCGGCCGTCGTAGTCGTTCGCGTGCAGGTTGTCCCAGATGATCGGCGCTCGGCGCAGGCGGGCCGCGATCTCGCGCACGTGGGCGACGGTGATCGAGCCCGAGACGATCTCGGGGCCGGTCCAGAACACCTCGATGGCCGGGTCGAGTGCGGCACCGAGCGCGTCGAGGTAGCCGTCCCCGCCATGCCCCGCCGCGGCCATCCGACCGCAGTACGGCGTGGGACAGAAGGCGCCGAGCGCGTCCGGCTGCTGCTCCCGGACCCACGCGAGGAGCTCGTTCGCCACGTCGGCCTGTGCGGCAGCAAGCGTTCCCCACCGCGCCAGGTCGGACTCGTCGAGGCGATCGGGGATGTCGTCGAACAACAGCGCGATGCCCCGCGCGCCAATCGCCAGCACCTGCGCGCAGCGATCGCGAAGCCGTGCCCTGTCGTCCGTGTCGCCATACCGGATGTCGAGGCCGGGGCCAATGCCGTACACGAACCGCAGGCCGCGCGCGGTGCACGCGGCAACGAGCGCCGACAGCGCCTCGGCATCGTCGGCGCCGTACGGCTCGCGCCAGATGGCCCGATGGTGCAGGTCGTCCTTCGGGCAGTACAGGTAGGTGTCGAGGCCCCATGCGGCCATCCGGTCGAACAGCGCGTGGCGTTCGGCCTGCGTCCAGGGCGGCCCGTAGAACCCCTCGATGACTCCTGACAGGAACATCAGCGGCCCAAGCATATGCGGGACGCGCCTGTCCCCGTATACTCGCGGCCATCATGGATCGACGAGCCTTCCTCGCCGCCCTTGCGGCGGCGCCGGCCCTCGGCGTGCTGTCGGCCCGGCGTGCCGACGCGGCGCTGCCGAAGGCGAAGATCACGCGCGTCCGCATCTACCGTCCGCCCGACCTGAACCCGCTCTTCAACCAGAGCAACATGATCGTCGCGGTCGAGACCGACATCGGCATCACCGGCATCGGCGAGGGCGGCGCGAAGGACACGCTCGAGCAGGTTGCGGGCACGCTGATCGGGAAGAACCCGTTCCGCATCGAAGCGATCTGGCAGGAGGCCTACATCGCCTGGTTCTATCCGCCGGGCCGCGAGAAGACACACGCGCTCGGCGCCCTCGACCTCGCGCTGTGGGACATCAAGGGCAAGGCGCTCGGCGTGCCGGTGCACGACCTGCTCGGCGGCGTGGCGCGCAACTACTGCGAGTGCTACGCGACGAGCAGCGTGCGCCCTGCGGGCCTGCCGCCGGGCGCCCCGGTCGGCGTCAAGGAGCGCGCGCAGGCCACGATGGAGGCGGGCTTCCGCGCATACAGGATGGGCGCCGGCGACGTGCCGATCGGGGGGACGTACGACACGCGCAGCGTGGTGCGGCGCATCGAGCGCGACAGCCGCGATGCGCGCGAGGGCGTCGGGCCGGACGGCAACTGGTGCATCGACCTGCACCAGCGCTTCGACCTCAACGACGCGGTCCGCGTGTGCAGGGCGATGGAGCCGTACGACCCGCTCTTCGTCGAGGATCCGGTGCGCGACGAGCACGCGCTGATGGACCTGCCGAAGCTGCGGCAGATGACGGCCGTTCCGCTCACGCACGGCGAGGAGTGGGGCCTGCGGTGGGACTTCAACAAGCTCGTCGAGGCCCACGACGTGGACTTCATCCGCGCCACGCTGCCCAACGTCGGCGGCATCACCGAGATGACGAAGATCGCGGCGATGTGCGAGACGCACGCCGTGGGCATCATCCCGCACTTCACGGGACCGATTGCGACGGCCGCGCTCGTCAACTGCCTGTCGCCGTTCTCGGGGCCGCTGCTGTTCGAGTATGCGTTCGGCGGCCGCGCGTTCGACTACCTGCCGGAATGGGCCGACTTCCGCAACGGCAAGTTCCATCCCAACGAACGGCCAGGCCTTGGCGTGACGCTCGACACCGGACCGCTGACGCAGATCGGCGAGGTGACCGAACCCGGGCGCCGCAACGTCTACACGCGCCCCGACGGATCGCTGACGCACTGGTAGGCGTCAGCGAGCGTCCGGCGCGCGACGACGGCAGGCGCCGATCCGACGATCGACGCCTGCGGACTCCTGTGATTACCGCTGGATGCGCGCCGAGACGCCGCGGGCGAGTGCCTGCACGTCCTCCACGGTCGCCATCGTCGTGTCGCCGGGGAAGGTCGTGATGAGTGCCCCGTGCGCCCAGCCGAGGCGCACGGCCTGTTCGGGGGCCTCACCGGAGAGCAATCCGTAGATGAGGCCTGACGCAAACCCGTCGCCCCCGCCCACGCGATCGAACACCTCGAGCTGCATGGCCGGCGCGGTGATCCGCTCGCCCTCGAACCAGGCGACGGCCGACCACGTGTGGCGGTTCGTCGAATGCACCTCGCGCAGCGTCGTCGCCACGACCTTGATGTTGCGGTAGCGCTCGACGACCTGCTGGATCGTGTCGAAGAACGCGCCCGTGTCGAGCGCCGAATCCTTGCCGGCCTCCGGTCCCTTGACGCCGAGCGCCTTCTGCAGGTCCTCCTCGTTGCCGACGAGCACGTCCACGTGCTCGACGATGCGCGAGAAGACCTTCGGGGCGCGCGCGACGTCGCCCTGCGCCTTCCAGAGCTTCTCGCGGTAGTTGAGGTCGAACGACACGATCGCGCCGGCCTTCCGCGCCGCCTGCATCCCCTCGATGATCACCTCGGCCGTGCTCTCGGAGAGCGCCGCGAACAGCCCGCCACTGTGGAACCAGCGGACGCCCTGCCCGAAGATCGCGGCCCAGTCGAAGTCACCGGGCTTCAGCAGCGCGGCCGCTTCCTGCGAGCGGTTGTAGAAGACGACGGGCGGACGCACGCCCATGCCGCGGTCGCTGTACACGGTGGCCATGTTCGGGCCGCGCGCGCCGTCGTGATCGAAGTACTTGTAGAACGGCGTCACGCCCATCGCGCGGACGCGCTCGGCGATGAGGTCGCCGACCGGGTACCGCACCATCGCCGTGGCCACGCCCGTCCGCAGGCGGAAGCAGTCCGAGAGGTTGGCGGCGACGTTGAACTCGCCGCCGCTCACGTGGACCTGCAGCGTGTGCGCCTTGCGGAACGGCACGCGGCCCGGGTCGAGGCGATGGATGATGGCGCCGAGCGACACGAGATCGAACTGGCCGGCGGTCGGGACGTTCAGGGTGCTGGGCATACTCGGGCTCTGGACTGGGGGCTCGGGATTCGGGATTCGGACGTTCCGCGTTCGGCGTTCAGCCCTGCAAGCTGTTCCACTCGGTGTGGAACGAGCCGTCGCGGTCGGTGCGGCGATACGTATGGGCGCCGAAGTAGTCGCGCTGGCCCTGCGTCAGGTTTGCCGGGAGCCGCGCGCTGCGGAACGCATCGTAGTAGGCGAGCGAGGCGCTCGTGGCAAGCGTCGGGATGCCGAGGCCGATGGCCGTCTGCACGAACTCGCGCCAGGCCTGCTGACGCTCACCGACTGCCGCGCTGAAGGCCGGGTCGGTCAGCAGGTTCACGAGTTGCGGGTCGCGCGCGAACGCCGCGCGGATGTCCTCGAGCAGCGTCGCACGGATGATGCAGCCCGCTCGCCAGATGCGCGCAACCTCGCCGGGGTCCACGTCGTAGCCGTACTCGGCCGAGGCCATCCGCAGCAGCGACATGCCTTGCGCGTAGGACGTGACCTTGCTCGCATACAGCGCCTGCCGCGCCGTGTCGATCAGCCTCGTGCGGTCGCCCGTGAAGGCCGCCGACGGGCCCGTGAGCACTGCCGATGCCGCAACGCGCTGGGCCTTCTGCGCGGAGATCAGCCGCGACTCGACCGCTGCGTTCACGGTCGGAATCGGCGCGCCGACGTCGAACGAGTCCTGGCTCATCCACTTGCCGGTGCCCTTCTGCTGCGCCTCGTCGAGGATCACGTCCACGAGCGGCCCGCCCGTGTCGGGGTCCTGCTGCGACAACACGTCGGCGGTGATCTCCACGAGGTACGACTTCAGCTCGCCGCGATTCCACTCGGCAAAGACCTCGGCAATCTCGCCGGCACGCATGCCCAGCCCGCGGCCGAGGACGTCGTACACCTCGGCGATGAGCTGCATGTCGCCGTACTCGATGCCGTTGTGCACCATCTTCACGTAGTGCCCGGCACCGCGCGCGCCGACGTACCCCACGCACGGCAACCCGTCGTCGGCCCTTGCGGCAATCGCCTCGAAGATCGGCTTGACGGCATCCCATGCCTCGCGGGCGCCGCCGGGCATGATGGCCGGACCACGCAGCGCGCCTTCCTCGCCACCCGAGACGCCCGTCCCGACGAACCTGATGCCGCGCGCGGCCAGTTCGGCCTCGCGCCTGTCGGTGTCCTTGAAGAAGGAGTTGCCCGCGTCGATGACGATGTCGCCGGCCTCGAGGTGCGGCAGGACGTGCGCGATCACGTCGTCCACGGCCTTGCCGGCGGGCACCATCAGCAGGAGCTTCCGCGGACGCGCGAGACTTGCCGCCAGCTGCTCGGCTGATGTCGCGCCGATGACGCGGCGTCCATCGCCGGCCGCGAAGGCCTGCGTCCTCGCGGCGTCGAGGTCGTAGCCAGCCACGGTGAATCCGCGGCTCTCGATGTTGCGGGCGAGATTGCCGCCCATCACGCCCAGGCCCACTACGCCAATGTCACAGGTCATCGCATCCTCGCGGCGTATTCTCTCCCGTCCACGAGGGGAATGCGAGAGACCGCGTTGGGCTACCATCGGAAGAGGCCGTGCACGAGATGCCCCACGTACCGCCCGCCGAGCACCCTGCGCCCGCGGGGAGGCGCAGACGAGGATTCCCCGGGCGCCGCACCTTCCTTGCCACGGGACTTGCCGCGGGCGCCGGCGGCGCGTGGGCTTCGCTGTCGCCGTCGTGGGGCGCACGCTTCATCCGCGAGCGCGTCGGCGAGTTCGGACGCACCGTGCCTGACGCCCCGCTGACGCCGACGCCGGCGGCCTGGTCCGACAATGCCATCACGATCGCCTGGCTCGGGCACGCCACCGTCCTCGTGAACTTCTACGGCCTGCGCATCCTCGTCGACCCGACGTTCTTCACGCGCATCGGCGTGGACGCCTGGCTCGGCACCATCGGACCGCTGCGACTCGTGCGCTGCGCGCTGCGGCCGGAAGCGGTCCCCGAGATCGACCTGCTGCTCGTGACGCACGCGCACTTCGATCACCTCGACACGCCCTCGCTTGCGGCCGTGCCCGGGCGCCCGGCCGTGGTGATGGCCCACGCCACGTCGGACCTGCTGCCGCGGCGGCCATGGACCTCGGTGACGGAACTTCGCTGGGAAGAGACGACGCACGTCGTCACGCCGCGAGGCGATGCGCGCGTGCGGGCGATCGAGGTCGATCACTGGGGCGCGCGGATCAGGCGGGACACCTGGCGTGGATTTGCCGGCTTCGTCGTCGAACGCGAGGGCCGGCGCCTGCTGATTGGCGGCGACACCGCCGACACGCCGCTCTTTGCCAGCCATCGGCGGCACGGTCCCTTCGAGGCGGCCGTGATGCCGATCGGCGCGTACGACCCCTGGATCCGATTCCACTGCACGCCCGAACAGGCGGTCCGGATGGCCGATGCCGCCGGGGCCCGCCTGTTCGTGCCCGTGCACCACCAGTCGTTCCGGCTGAGCCGCGAACCGCTGCTCGAGCCCATCGAGCGCACGGAAGCGGCGCTCGCGCAGGAGCAGGGACGGATCGCGCTGCGGCAGATCGGCGAGACCGCCGTAATCGCCGGCTGATCTCTCTACGCGGCGTTCTGTTCGCCCACCACGCGAGGCGGCGGCACGAGCCACTCCTCGAGATCCGCGAGCGCGATGGCCGGCACGCGCTCGTGCAGCAGCAGCTCGGTGGCCAGCACCTGCGGCTCGGCGTGGAAGTGCTGCTGCAGTGCGTTGCCGCACAGCACGTTGCACACCGCCAGCAGGCTCATGCCCTGGTGGTGCGCCATCCACGTGCGCACCGGGACAGGATCGCCGTGACTGAAGTCCACCGCTTCGTAGAGACCGTACGCGCCGGCCCAGCCGCGCGCCTCCATCTGCCGCAGGTTCCTGATGCTGTGATGCGGATCGACCGCCAGCGCCAGGTACGACGAGTACGGCGACACCACGAGCGCCCTGTCGGTCCGCTGGCTGCGCGCGACGTCCGGCAGGCCGAACGGCGCGTAACCGTACTCGGCACTCCCGGGCGTGACGCAGCCCGATTCGGAGATGCCCCACGGGATGTCGCGGCGGCGCGCGAACGCCTGCTGCAGCCGCACGACGGCCTTGACGCTGTCGGCGAGAATCGTGCGCGGATAGTGACGCATCCAGATGGCCGGCATGAGGTACTCGAACATCGTGCCGGTCCAGGAGGCGAGCACCTTGATGCCACGCGAGGCCACGTGCGCACGCCCGAGGTGGAACCAGCTGTCCTGCGGCACCTCGCCCTTCGCGATGGCGACAAACGCCGCGATCCGCGCCTCGGATGCCAGCAGGTCGTAGGTCGATGGCTCGAGCCTGGCCGTCGCCGCGTCGTAGCCGACCGACAGCGTCTTCTTGCGGGCGTCGTACAGGAACGCGAAGTCCATGTCGGCCACTGCCTGGCCCGCCTGCTCCGCGATTGCCGTCAGCTCGGCACGCGTGACGGCCCCGAGCGCGGGACGCAGCGTGCGCGCGCGGACGATCCGCTCCACGAGCTCGCCGGCCCACCACGCCAGTTCGCGTGCCTGTTCGTCGTCACGGTCGCGGGCCGATCGGGCGGCGACGTCGGAGGCGAAGTGTCGCGCGAGCGCCTCGAGCTGCGGGAGCGCCGCAGCACCGTCAACGTCGGACCGCAGCACGCGGTCGGCGAGTGCCTGCGCGCCCGGGTCGTCGGTCGTGCGCAACAGGTGCGCGAGATCCCGGATTCCCGACAAGAGACGTTCGGCGCGGGGCGGCTCGCGCAGGAAGTCGAGCGCGGCCTGCTTGAGCGTCCAGAGGCTCGCGGCAAGGTTGCCGCTGTCGACCGTCGAGACGAACGTCGGCTCGAGCGCGCCGCACGTCTCGACGTCGCTCCAGTTGAGGACGTGCCCGCGCACCTTCGGCAGCCGGCCCATGCCCTCGAGCGTGCGCCGGGTCTCGGCGGCGAACTCGGCGACGGTGAGGTGCCCCATCTGCACGGCAGCGATCCGGGCGTTCAGGAGAAACCCGAGGTTGGTCGGCGACAGGCGCTCGGCAGCCACGCCGTCCTCGCGGACGTGATCGGGGACGAGCCAGTTGCGGCGGTCGGTCGAGAACTCGCGGAAGTAGCGCCACATGCGCCATGCCTGCACGCGCAGCCACGCGTCCTCGTCGGCCGACAGGTGAACTGCCCCCTGGCGCGGGGCGCGGCTCAGCCAGATCGCGATCGGGCGCGCGCATGCCCAGAGCGCGAGCACCGGCGTCGCCGCCCACATCGCGTCCGGCCGCAGCGCTGCAATGGCGGCCACGAGCGCCAGCACGATCAGCGGCGACCAGTCCAGGTACAGGTCGGCAGCACGCTTGGGCCCTCGCGCGTCGCGCGTCTCGGCCGCGGTCTCCCATTCGAGCAGGCGCTGTCGCGTGACGAAGACGCGCGACAGCGACCGGGCAATGGCGTCGACCGCCAGCAGCGCGTCGTACAGCAGGAACGTCAGCGTGAGCACGACCATGCCGTGCTGCCGCGCGAACGTCCGCATCGTGCTCGCGCACCAGCGCCAGAATCCGGTGCGGCCCCACGGCGCCCGCACGAGCGACACGGCCAGGCCCGTCCATGCCGGCAGCACCAGCATCGCGACGCTCAGCGCCGTCCAGAGTGCGGCGCTCCCGGGCAGCACCAGCCAGCCGGCGAGCAAGAGCAGCAGCATCGCCGGTTCCAGCAGGCTCCGCCGCAGGTTGTCGAGGATCTTCCAGCGTGCGATGAGCGAGCTGTGGTTCCTGACGATGCGGCCGCGGCCATCGGGCACGCGCGGCATCAGCCAGCGGAGGATCTGCCAGTCGCCGCGCATCCAGCGATGCTTGCGCCGGCTGTACGCGCTGAAGTGCGTCGGGTAGTCGTCCACGAGCTCGATGTCGGTCACGAGCGCCGCGCGCGCGAAGATGCCCTCGATCAGGTCGTGGCTGAGCAGCGCGTTCTCGGGGAACCGGTGCCCGAGCACCGTGTGGAACGCATCGACGTCGTAGATGCCCTTGCCCGTGAAGATGCCCTCGCCAAACAGGTCCTGGTACGCATCGGAGATCGCCCGCGTGTAGATGTCGAAGCCCGTCTCGCCCGACAACAGGCGCGCAAGCCAGCTGCGCGACGCCGAATGCGTGCTGATGCCGATGCGCGGCTGCAGGATGCCGTAGCCCTCGATCACCCGGTTCGTGCGCGGATCGATCACCGCCCGGTTCAGCGGGTGCGCGATCGCGCCGACGAGCTGATGCGCCGAGTCACGCGGCAACTGCGTGTCGCTGTCGAGCGTGATGACGTAGCGGATGCGCGTCAGCACGTCCAGGTTGCCCACCTTCACCGGAAAGCTGTCGAAGCCCCCGCGCAGCAGGCGGTTCAGGTCGAGCAGCTTGCCGCGCTTGCGCTCCCATCCCATCCAGCGGCGCTCGGACGGGTTGTACACGCGATGCCGGTGGAACAGGTAGAAGGGCGTCCGTTCGGCCGTTCCGTACCGCGCATTGAGCCCCTCGACGAGCGACACCGCGAGCGGGACGAGCGGCTCGTCGTCGGCGCCGGCCTGATCGGCGGCGTCGGTCGAGTCGGTCAGCAGCGCGAAATGGAGCTGCGGATCGCGGTTGGCCAGGTACCGGATCTCGAGATCCATCACGAGCTCGTGGACGTGCTGCTCGTCGAGCAGCAGCGCCGGCACCGCGACCATCGTCTCGCAGTCGGTCGGGATGCCTTTCGCGAAATCGAGCTTCGGCAGCGAGCGCGGCCGCGCGACGGCTGGCACGAGCGCGTTGACGAACTCCACGGCGGCCTGCATCGCGGGCAGCAGCAGGAGCGCGAACGCCACGAGCGCCGGGGCGGGTAACGTGATCCCCTGCAGCATGAACAGGACGATGGCGACCGAGGCGACGGCCACGCCGCCCAGGTAGAACGCCGTCGCATGTGCGCGCACGAATGCCGCAAGTCGGTGGTGCCACGGCGGACGGACGTCGATGACCGCCTCCAGCGCCTGCCGTCCTTCGGCGACGAGGTAGAAGCCGACGTGCATGCGGCGCGTCGCGACCGGATCGTCGTCGCCCGCTGTCTCGGCGGACGCTGCGGCGTCCGCGAGGCACAGCGCGGCTTCCGCGACCTGCCGCTCGGAAGCCACCGCATGCCTGGCGAGGTACGAGACGACGTGGCGATAGCCATCGCGACTCGCCTCGTCCATCGACGCATACGCCCCGGCAGGATCCGCGGCAAGGACGTGATCGACGACGCTGGCCTCGACAAACAGCTGCTCCCAGTTCGCATCGCCCACGCGGCGGATGCCTTCGATGGCACGCGAGGCGCGCGCCGCATCGCCGGCATCGGCGGCGGCCACGACGCGATCGAGCAGGTCGAGCATCAGCGCGCCGCGCGTCGCCCACAGCTCGCCGAGCTGCAGGTCGTCCACGTCCTGCGCACCACGCAGGAAGGCGATGAACGGCTCGTCGCCGAAGCCTGTGCGGCCGGCGTACGCCAGGTACGCGGCAGCAAGGCGGCTCACGCGCGGGCCAGTGCCGGCCTCGTCGCTCACGGCCGGATGATCGTGCGACGTCCACAGGAAGTCGCGCGCCTCGCCTTCGGCCGAGGACAGCAGCCGCGCGTTCTCCGACAGCCAGTCCCGCAGGGCCGCAGACGCGTGCGGGCGGGCCATTGCGGCCTTCAGGTCGCCCCGCAGCCGCGTCGCGCGCCGGCGAATGCCGCGCACACGCGAACGTGCGAGGGTCAGTGGCGGCAGCGCGCGGGCCGCGGCCACGCCGGCATCGCGATACGCCTTGAGGTCCACTCGCGGTGTGCCGCCGCTTGCGAGGCCGACGCCGTCGGCCACCCGATAGGTGACCCTGAGGTCGGCTCCCGGTACGTGCATGTTCATGGTTCGGTCTTCCTCGATTACCGGTAACTGGCGGCCTGCAGCTCGAACATCCGCGCATAGCGGGCGCCGCGCGCCATCAGCGACTCGTGATGGCCGTCTTCCTCGATGCGCCCATCGGCGAGCACCACGATCCGGTCGGCCATGCGTACGGTGGAGAAGCGGTGCGAGATGAGCAGCGCCATGCGTCCGTCCGTCAGCTCGGCGAAGCGCTCGAACACCTCGAACTCGGAACGAGCGTCGAGTGCGGCCGTCGGCTCGTCGAGCACCAGCAGTTGCGCGTCACGGAGGTACGCGCGGGCGAGGGCGACCTTCTGCCACTCGCCGCCCGACAGGTCGAGCCCGCCGTCGAAGCGGCGGCCGAGCAGCTGGTCGTAGCCCGCCGGCAGCCGCGCGATGACGTCGTGAGCGAGGCTGCGGCCGGCCGCCTTGCGGATGCGCCAGTCGTCGCCGACGGCGTCGAGGCGTCCGACCGCGATGTTCTGGCGGGCGCTCATCTCGTAGCGGACGAAGTCCTGGAAGATGACGCCGATCTCGCGGTGGAGGTCGTCGACGTCGTAGTCGCGGAGGTCGACGCCGTCGAGCAGGATGCGTCCGCCGGTCGGGTCGTACAGCCGCGTGATCAGCTTCACCAGCGTCGTCTTGCCCTGGCCGTTCTCGCCGACGAGGGCAACGCGCTCGCCTGGTGCGATGCGCAGGTCCAGCCGATCGAGCACGGGGCGCGGGTTGCCGGGATACGCGAACGAGACGTCCTCGAACACGAAGCCGTCCCGGATGGGCCGCGGTGCCGGCACCGGATGGGGAGCGTTCGCGAGGGTCGGCTCGACGCGCATGAACTGCACGAGGTCGGTCAGGAACAGCGACTGGTCGGCAATGTTCGCGAAGGTCGAGAAGATCGACTGGATGCTGGCGCTTGCGCCGGCGATGCTGCCCGCGAGCAGCTGCAGCGAGCCCCATGAGAGATCGCCCTGCACGGTGCGGTAGATGACGTAGGCGTACGCCCCGTAGTACGAACCGGTGCTGAGCAGCGAGAGCAGACCGCCGACGACGAGCCGGCGCCGCGCCAGCGCGACGTTCTGGTCGTAGAGCGTGTCGGAGATCTGCGCGTACTGTCCCGTGATGTATGGCGCCAGCCCGAACAGCTTCAGTTCCTTCGCCGTCTCGCGGCTCGCACCGAGCACGCGGAGGTAGTCGAGCTGCCGGCGCATCGGCGTCTGCCGCAGGTTCAGCGAGTAGCCGAGGAACGCGAAGTGGCTCTCGCCGATGAACGCCGGGACGACCGCGAGCACGAGGGCCAGCAGCAGCCACGGCGAGAACGACAGGATCGCCAGCGAGAGGCTCGTGGCGACGATGACCTGCTGCGCGACCTGGCCGATCGCCTGGATCATCGCGATGCGATCGGTGGCCTGGACGCGCGCGCGCTCCAGTTGATCGTGGAAGGTCGGGTCCTCGAACGACGTGAGGTCGAGTCGGGCCGCGTGCTCCATCACGCGCAGGCTGACGTGGCGCGTGAAGCGATCGGCGAGCAGCGAGTCGAAGAAACCGATCGTGCGGCCGAGCACACCGCCGGCAACCGCAAGGCCGCACTCGAGACCGACGAGCCACCAGAACTCCGGCGGCAGAGCGCCCCCGCCGGTCTTCACCTGGACGGCGTCAAGGATCCGCTTGGCGACCATCAGCATCACGAACGGGATGAGCGCGGCGACGAGCCGGCACGCCCAGCCCGCGGCCACGACGCCGGGGCCGGAGGCCCAGACGAGGCGCAGCAGTGCGGGGACGTTGCGAAGGGCGACGGCGCGTTCGCGCCAGCCGTGCCAGAAGCGGACGGTGTCGTTCATATCGTCGTGCTGGATGTCGGACCAGCGCAGACACCTAGTGCAAGGGTCCGGCCACGTCGGCTGGGCCGAAATGCACGTCATCGCATCGCGCGACAGCAGGCAGCGCGGGTACTAATTACACAGCGCGGCGGCGGGGCAGTCGGGCGACACTACCCCATGCGTTCCTGCCTGTTGTTGTCGAGCCTCGTGCTCATCGCTTCCGCACTCGTCGTGCCAACCGGGGCACAGACGCCGAACTCATCCGCACGCGCGTACATCGACGGCACGGGGCCGGGCTGGCGCACGCTCGGGCCCGCGGACTTCGCGCCGGTCAACGGCTACCCCGACACGTGGACGTGGAAGGGCGACCTGCTCGTCTCGACCGGTGTGCCGATTGGCGTGATGCGCACGCGCGAGCCGCTGACCAACTTCGAGCTCGTGGTGGAGTGGCGCCATTTGAAGCCGGCAGGCAACTCCGGCGTCTTCGCATGGGTGCCGATGCAGGCGCTCGAGGGCCTGCCACCCGACAGGCTGCCGCGCTGGGGCATCGAGGTGCAGATGCTCGATCACGGCTACCGCGAGTGGTTCCGACGCGAGAGCAAGGGCAAGCCGGACGACTGGTTCTCGACAAACGGCGACATCTTCGCCGTCGGCAACTCGAAGCTGGAGCCGTTCGAGCCGCGATCGCCGGACGGATCGCGCAGCTTTCCGCGCGCCGAGCGCAGCCGCGGCGCCGGCGAGTGGAACCACTACTACGTGCGCGCGATCAACGGCGAGATCCGCCTGTGGGTGAACGGCGAGGAAGTGTCGGGCGGACGCGGTGCGGATCCCCGCACCGGGTACCTGTGCCTCGAGGCCGAGGGCTCGCCCATCGAGTTCCGCAACATCAGGGTTCGCGAGCTGCCGTAGGCTTCGTGCCGCGCGCCGCCCAGTTGACGACGTGATAGGTCGCCGGCACCGTGCCGCTGTTGCGCACGGTGTGCGGCACCATCGTCGCGAAGAAGACGAGCGAGCCTTCGGGAGCACGCTGCCACGTGCCGTTCACGTACGCTTCCACCTCGCCGGACTTGATGATGAGGAGTTCCTCGTTGGCGTGGGTGTGCGGGGCGTGCGGCGAGGCGCCCGGCTTCAGTGTGGTGCTGTGGTACTCGAGTTCGTCGAGCGTGGCCGTCGGCGCGGCGAACACCGTGCGGCGCCCGCCGTTTGCCGTCGGCTGTTCCGGCACCGACGCCCATGTGAAGAGCGCGGACTTCATCAACAGTCCGTCGGCAGGCGGGGCCTGCATGGCCGCGGCGCTGCCCGCAGCGAGACCGACGGCGCAGACCATGGCGGCGCGCAGGGTCATTCGTCCCTCCTCGATCGATTGTGAGGGGCGGACTATACCATCCGCGGCGTGAGGCCTGGCAGTCCGGCCGCCTGTGCCATAGTGCACGGACGCGTGCCGAGACCCCCACGATGATCGAGACGTTCGCGACATGGCCGCCCGCACTGCAGGCGCTTGCCGGCGCCACCTTCACCTGGTCGCTCACCGCCCTTGGCGCGGCGGTCGTGTTCTTCTTCCGCGAAGTGCGGCGGGACGTCCTCGACACCGCCCTCGGGTTCACGGCCGGCGTGATGATCGCCGCCAGCTTCTGGTCGCTCCTCGCGCCCGCCATCTCGATGGCCGAGGAGATGGGCATGACCGGGTGGGTCCCTGCGGTGATCGGCTTCCTGTGCGGGGCCTTCTCGATGCGCCTCGTCGACCTGCTGCTGCCGCACGTCCACCTGTTCGAGAGGACCGAGGACGCGGAAGGCGTGAAGACCGAATGGCGGCGGACCACGCTGCTCGTGCTGGCCATCACGCTCCACAACATCCCTGAAGGACTGGCGATCGGCGTGGCATTCGGCGCCGTCGCTGCAGGCTACGAGTCGGCCACGCTCGCGGCGGCCATCGCGCTGACGATTGGCATCGGCATCCAGAACTGTCCGGAAGGCACTGCCGTCGCCGCCCCGCTGCGGCGTGACGGGCTCTCGCGCACGAAGGCGTGGTGGTACGGCCAGCTCTCGGCGGTCGTCGAGCCTGGCGCCGCCGTGCTCGGGGCGCTCGCCGTGGGCGCCATGCGTCCGCTGCTGCCGTACGCGCTCGCGTTCGCCGCCGGCGCGATGATCTTCGTGGTGGTCGAGGAAGTGATCCCCGAGTCGCAGTCGGGAGGCCACGGCGACATGGCCACACTCGGCACCATCGTCGGCTTCGCGGTGATGATGACGCTCGACGTCGCGCTCGGCTGATCGAGCGCACGCCCTGGAAGCACTTCCTACCAGCGCGCCGCAAGCGGGCGCGGGACGTGCATCAGCCGCCACGCAAGGGACCCGGCGGCGCCGAGGATCAACCCGCCGGCGAGCACCACCGCGACATAGACGAGCGCACCCGCGAGACCCGGAGTCTTTGGCAACGCCTCGTTGATCCACATCGTGGAGCCGGCAAGCAGCCAGCCCGGCGGCGTGATGATCATCCACCACCACGCACGCGCGGCGACCGTCCGGATCAGCCGCCATTGCAGGAGCGCCGCACAGACGCCGCCAAGGGCGACGTGGACGGGCAGCGAGTACGGGATGCCTGCCCCGGCCAGTTGGAGCAGGTCGCCGACGACGAAGGGAGCCGACAGGCCGCTTGCCGTCGCGATCGTCCAGGCACGCACGGCGGGGTACGGTGGCGCCAGGATGCGGCCCTGCAACACCCCCACACCGATACCCATCCCCAGGGCGAGAGGGAACTGCACGGCAGGCACGCCGGCCGATTCCACCGCGACGAGCAGGACGATGGCCAGCACGAAGCCCAGCGTCCACCCGGCGAAGGTGCGAATCACCCACATGTCCTTCTGAACGGCGCCGCGGGCGCCTGCGAACGTCCGTCTGCCATGGCGGGGCGCGGGCTGCGGGCGCCTGCATTTCAATGTGTTGACATTGAGTGTCTAAACACGTACCATGTGAGACATGGGTTCACGGAGTACGCAAATCGGGCAGCAGCGCCGGCCCACGAAGGCACTCGAGCAGGAAGCCTTCCTCGCGGTCGTGCGGACCGCCGCCGCGCTCACCGACGCCATCGAGCAGGTGCTGCGGCCCGACGGGCTGACGATGGCGCAGTACAACGTGCTGCGAATCCTGCGGGGCGCCGGGCCGGGCGGGCTGTGCCGGAACGAGGTGCGGGATCGGATGCTGACGCGCATGCCCGACATGACCCGGCTGCTCGATCGCATGGAGGACGCCGGCCTCGTCGTGCGCGCCCGCAGCACCGAGGATCGCCGCCTCGTCACCACGCGGATCACGCCCGCTGGGGCAGACGTGCTCGAGCGGCTCGCGGAGCCGGTTGCCGCCGAGCATCGCCTCCGCTTCGAGGCGCTGACGGCAACCGAGACGCGGGCGCTCGTGGCGCTGCTCGACCGGGTTCGCGGGGCCCTGGCCGGCGCGTAGCGGGCTGGGCGCGCCGGTTCGCCTGATCGGGACCCGCAAATGAATGGCGTGGCGAGACCATGAAGGTGTCGTCACACTTGATGTGAACACGTTCAATAGCAGGAGACGGACATGACGACAAGCAACGGACCGACGACATCGCAGTGGCACCTCGGCCTCATCATCCTCCGCGTCATCACCGGCGTGATCTTCATCGCGCACGGCGCGCAGAAGCTGTTCGTCTTCGGCCTGGGAGGCGTGACCGGCGCGTTCGCGTCGATGGGCATTCCCCTTGCCGGTGTCGTCGGCCCTGCGGTGGCCCTCCTGGAGTTCGCTGGCGGCATCGCGCTCATCGCCGGCCTGCTGACGCGCTGGGTGTCGGCCGGGCTGGCCGTGACGATGGTCGGTGCGATCCTGTTCGCACACATGGCCGCCGGGTTCTTCCTGCCCAACGGCTACGAGTTCGTGCTCCTGCTGCTTGGTGCCTCGGCATTCCTGGCCCTCGTGGGCGCCGGGCGCTACTCGCTCGACGCCGTCCTCGCGGGACGACGCACACACGCCTGACGCCCGCCGGGCGCGGCACAACGAAGGAGGAGTTCCATGGGATCGGGCACCCGCGACATCTTCGGCCACGCGGCACGGCCGGAACCGGCCGCACCGGGTACCTATGGTGAACCGCCGCGCGGCCATCGCCTGCCGGACACCACGCGGCTCGGCGCCGTGCGGCTGCAGGTCGCCGACCTGCAGCGCTCGACGACGTACTACGTCGAGATTCTCGGCCTGCGCGTCGTCGCGCAGTCCGACGGCGTGGCGACGCTCGCAGCGCACGGCGACGATCGCCCGCTCGTCGAACTCGTCGAGTACCCGCAGGCGCGCCGGGCAGGACGGGCGGTCCGGACGGGGCTCTATCACTTCGCCATACTCCTGCCCGACCGTGCCTCGCTCGGACGGTTCGTGCGGCACCTGGCGGAGGTCGGCGTGCGCGCGGGCGCTGGCGATCATCTCGTGAGCGAGGCGTTCTACCTGCACGATCCGGACGGCCTCGGCATCGAGGTCTACGCCGATCGTCCGCGCAGTGAGTGGCGCCGCATCGGCCGCGAGTTGATGATGGCGACCGACCCGGTGGACGTCCACGATCTCGTGAAGGCTGCCGGTGACGATCCGTGGACCGGCATGCCGGCCGGCACGGTGATGGGGCACGTGCACCTGCACGTCGGCGACGTCGGCCGGGCAGCCGCCTTCTACGCAGAGGGCCTGGGCCTCGACCGCATCACCTGGAGCTACCCCGGCGCGCTGTTCCTCGGTGCCGGCGGGTATCACCACCACGTGGGCACCAACACGTGGGCTGGTCCGGATGCGGCGGCCCCGGCGCGCGACGAAGCGCAGTTGCTCGAGTGGGCGCTGGAGCTACCGGATGCCGCGACGGTGGCAGCGACCGCCGCAAGCGTCGCGGCGGCGGGCTTCACGATCGGGGAAGATGCTCCCGGTGAGTTCGTCGCGCGCGATCCGTGGGGCACGACCGTACGCGTGCGCACGGCCACAACGCCGTGAGCCTCGCGCGTCAGGCGTCCGCGCGCAGGTCGCGGCTGGCCACGACGCTGAGTACCGCCACGGCGCCAAAGGCCGCGGCCGCCAGCACGAACACCCAGCGGATGCCGGCCGCCTCGGCGAGGTGGCCGGCGACCCAGGGCATCGTCATGCCCCCGCTCAACGCGACCGTGAAGAGCAGGCCGAACACCGTGCCGGACTGATCGCGGAAGCGCCCGCTTGCCAATCCCAGCACCGTGGGGAAGATGCCCGCCAGGGCGACTCCGGTGAGCACGATGCCCGCGGCCGCGACGGCGGTCGAAGGTGCCGCAGCCATCAGGAGCACGCCCCCGCCCGCAACGAGCGCGCTCGTGAGTACCACCGTGGCGCCCGACGTGTGCAGCAGCAGACGGCTCAGGGCGAGCCGCGCGAGCATGATCGACGCCCAGAACGCCGCCAGCCAGTACGACGCCACCTGAACGGAGACATGCAGGTCCTGCGTCAGGAGGCTCGAGATGTAGCCGCCGAGCAGGAACTCGTTGCCCGACTGGAAGAACAGGAGGAGCGCGAGCGCGCGCACGACTGGCATCCGCGCGAAGCGCCCGACGCTCGCCAGCGGCCATCCGTGTACCTGACGCGGCGGCGGGAACTGCAGCAGCAGCGCGGCGAGGCCGGCAAGCGCGCAGGGCACCGCCGCGGCCTGCAGGAGCACCGGCACGCCGAACCGTGACGTCAGCGTGCCCAGCAGGAACGGCAGCGCGAGCGCACCGAACCCGAAGAACACGCCGAGCCGGTTCAGCGCGGCGCCCTTGCGGCGTTCGTCGTCGTGCAGGTCGGCGACGAGCGTGTTGGTGCCGCCGTTGAGGAGGCCGCCGCCCAAGCCGAGGCACGCCACCGCGAGGAGCAGTGCGCCGAGGCTCCCGGCCACGGCAATCCACACGAGGGCCGCGGCCACGAGCCAGGCGCCGATGGCAAGCGGTGGCTTGAGTCCGATCCGGTTCACCGCCAGGCCGAGCAGGAGGCTCGCGACGAGCATCGCGAAGTTCATCACCAGGAACAGCGTGCCGACGTCGGCCAGCGTCACGGCCAGGCGCTCCGACAGCGCAGGGACGACCGCACCGACGAGGGCCATGACGATGCCGAACACGAACATCCCGGCCTGGGCGAGTGCACCCAGCGCACGGCCTGACGCGCCGCCCGGACGCGCTCCGCCGACAGACGGTGGGCCGGCGCTCACCGCACGACGGGCTCGGGCCCGCGCTCGAACCAGGCCCGCGCGTAAGCATCGAACACGCGCAGGTTGTGGTCCTTCCGCACGCCTTCGACGTTCGGCGACACGAAGGTCGTGAGCGAGTGCCCCCTCTCCACGAGGCCCGCGGCCGTCTCGGCCACCAGTGCCATCGCCACCGAGACCGATGCCACCGTGGAGCCGGCCGCGACGCGTTCGGGCTGACCGACGTCCACCTGCGCGTCCTCGGGCGCGACGCAGTTGTCGATGGCGACGTCGGCGAGGTCCGAGAGTGACTTGCCCGTCGAGTGCGTGTGCGTGGCGACTCGTGCGTTCTCGTGCGACGAGACACTGATCACCTTCGCGCCGCGAGCCCGCGCATACATCGCCGCCTCGATCGGCGCGGCGTTGAGCCCCCCGTGCGAGAACACGATCAGGCAGTCGTCAGGCCCGATCGGATAGCTCTGGAGGAACTGCTCGACGTAGCCCTCGCGGCGCTCGATCCACAGCAGCTCGCGCGCGCCGTGCGGCCCGACGACGTTGGACCACATCAGCCGCGGATCGTAGAGCGGGAAGAAGCCAACGAAGCTGCCGTAGCGCGGGAACACGTCCATCACCGGGATGACCGAGTGCCCGCTGCCGAACAGGTAGGCACGCCCGCCGCCGGCGATGACGCCGGTGGTGATCGCACCAGCCGCGCGCAGCGCATCGGCCTGGGTCGTCGCGATGCGGTCGATGACGCCCGCGATGCTCTGGAGGTAAGTCGTTGCTGACATGGGTTCGTTCAGGACGTGTGGAGTGACAGCGCCAATCTCGCGGCGCCGAGAAGCCCGGCGCGATCGCCGAGCACGGTAGTCTCGATGCGGCAGCGGCCGGCCGCCACGGGCTGCGCCCAGCGGCGCACCTCGCGCCGGATCGACTCGAGGAACCGCTCGCCGGCGCCGGACATGACGCCGCCGCCGAGCACGACGATCTCCGGGTCGAGCAGGCTCACCAGGTTGGCGATGCCCATGCCGGCAAACCGCGCCGCGTCGTCGAGGACTGCCTGCGCACGCGCCTCGCCCTCACGCGCTGCCCGGAAGACGGTGGCAGCGTCCGTCGCCCCGAACGCGGCGGCGATTCCCGGACCGGACGACTTGCGCTCCCAGCAGCCACAGGCGGCGTACTCGTCCTGCCATGCGGCATCGAGCGCGAACCAGCCGGCCGCGCCGCCAATCCCGTGCGCACCGCGCAGCACGACGCCGTCCACGAGCACGCCGACGCCGATGCCGGTGCCAAGCGCGACGAAGACCGCGTGCCGCAGGCCGCGCGCAGCGCCGAGCCATGCCTCGCCGAGTACGTATCCGGCACGGTCGCTGTCGATGGCCAGCGGCACGTCGATCCGGGCGCGGAGCGCGTCGAGCAGCGGCATCTCGTCGGCCCCCCAGAGGTTGGGGCACCACGCGCGGCCTGTCGAGGGCGTGTAGATACCGGGAACGATGACGCCGACCGCGGCGGCATCACCGACGGCCGCGGCGATCTGTGCCACGCTCCCTTCGAGCGTCGTGGCGGCCAGATGCCGGCTGACGGTCCGGATCGTGCCGTCGCCGCACACCTGCGCAAGGGCGGTCTTCGTGCCACCGAGATCCGCGGCAAGGACGTGGCTCATCGTCGAAGGTGTCAATCGTGTCGCCGAACGGTCGTGTACGCAAGGGGCGGCATCGCATCACGTCCCCCTCGCGATGATTCCGGCCAGCACGTGCCGTCCAATACACGGAGATGCCCATGAACGTACTGCTCTGGATCCTGCAGGTCCTCCTCGCCGCCGCGTTCCTCGCGCACGGCCTGATGTTCCTCTTCCCGCCAGCCGACCTCGTGGCCGTCATGGACGCGTCGCTCTCGCGACCGCTCCGGTACTTCCTCGGCGTGGCGGAGGTCGCGGCCGCCATCGGGCTTGTCGTGCCGGGGGTGACGCGGATCAAGCCATGGCTCGTGCCGCTCGCGGCGGCGGGACTCGTGCCGATCATGATTGGCGCCACCGTGCTGCACGTCGCGCGGGGAGAGTACGGGTCGTCGGTCACGACCGCCATCCTGCTTGCGCTCCTCGTGCTGGTGGCCTGGCTCCGCCGGCGCCCGTACGCCATCTCCTCGCGCTGACGCTGGCCGGGCACCTGCGGCATAGAATGGCCGCAGGAGGATTTCCATGGCGCGCTTCGACGGCAAGGTGGCAATCGTGACCGGCGGCGGTTCCGGACTTGGCGAGGCGATCGGCCGCGCACTGGCGAAGGACGGCGCGACGGTCGTGCTCACCGACATCGCGCTCGACGCGGCCGAGCGCGTCGCAGCCGACATCGTGAAGGCGGGAGGGACGGCCAGCGCGGTGCGGCAGGACACGGCGCGCGCCGAGGACTCCGAGCGGGTCGTCCGTCACGCGATCGACACGCATGGCGCGCTGCACTATGCCGTGAACAACGCCGGCATCGGCGGTGCGCAGGCGCCTGTCGGCGACGTGGATCTCGCAGACTGGAATCGCGTCATCGACATCAACCTCAATGGCGTGCTGTACGGCATGCGGTATCAGGTGCCGGCCATGCTCGAGGCCGGAGCCGGCGGCTGCGCGATCGTCAACATGGCGTCAATCCACGGCGCCGTGGCCGCGATCGGCAATGCCGCCTACACGGCAGCCAAGCACGGCGTCGTCGGCCTGACGAAGAATGCCGCCGCCGAGTACGGGCCGAAGGGCCTGCGCATCAACTGCGTGGGACCCGCCTACATCGACACGCCGCTGCTCGCGAACCTGCCCGACGAGTTCCGCACGGCCCTCGTCGCCCGCCACCCGCTCGGACGGCTCGGGCGAGCCGACGAAGTGGCGCCCCTCGTGTGCTTCCTGCTGTCGGACGAAGCCTCGTTCATCACGGGCGGCTACTACCTCATCGACGGCGGCTACACGACGGTCTGAGAAACCCGGACGGGGGAGCCTGTTCATCCCTCGCGGCTGCGACCACCCGGGCGCAGCTGGCGCCGGTCTCAGGGCGCGGCGTCGACGTGCTCGGGAGCGCGCGCCGCGTAGCCGACATCCGCGAGGCGTCGGCCCATCTCATGGTAGAGCGCCGGATCGTCCGGCGACCACGTCGCGAGGCCGTCCACGTAGCGGTTGAACATGCAGAAGGCCGCGGCAATGAGCACCGTGTCGTGAATCTCGCGATCGGTGGCGCCCGCGGTGCGCGCGGCGTCCACGGTGTCGGGAGTCACCTGCAGGCCACCCGCCACGACGCGATCGGCAATGGTGAGCAGCGCGCGCATCTTCGGCGTGACGGGCGCTGACGCCGGGTCGGCACGCACGGCATCCACGGTGCCGTAGTCGCCATCGAGATGATGCGCGGCCGCGGCACGATGACTCGACGTGCAGAAATGGCAGCCGTTGAGATGCGAGACGCGCGTCGCGATCATCTCGCGCTCCGCGCTCGACAGCGAGTTCTCGCCGCGCAGCAGCACCTCGGCGAGTTCGAGCATCGGACGCGCCGTCTGCGGGCTGAACTGGAAGGCACTGCGGATTCCGGGGACGTCTTCGGCAAGGTCGATGTGAGGCATGTCGCGACAGGATGTTCCGTGGTCGGCCGGCCCCGTCTCAATAGTGGAAAGCGATTACGCCGCACGCCCCAAATACCTGAGCTGATGGACGGATGCCCGCCCACCTCCGTCCATTCGATCACTTCGGCGGATCCACCGGCTTGCCTCCCAGCAACTCGGCCAGTCCGCCGAGTTGTGCGCCCTGGACCTTGTCCACGACCGGCGCGAACGCGCCCAGGTCCTCCGGCGAGTAGCCGCCGGCGCGGTACGACATCGTGATGCGCGTGGCGCCCTCCCCTGCAGGCGCGAGGCGGAACTCCAGCACGCCGTGCAGCCCCATGCCCTGAAGCGGGCCGAGGCCGCCGATCATCCGCAGCGTGCGTCCCGGATCGACGAAGGTCACGAGCATGTGCAGCGCCTCGCGCGTGCCGGCGCGCTCGCAGAAGCAGCCGCCCGCACGCGGATCGATCGAGAGGATCCCATCCGCCCCCCACCACGTGTGATCGCGTGGCCACCAGCGGTTCACCTGCGTGACGAGCGCCGCAAAGGCCGTCGACGCATCCACCGGGACGTCGCGTGCGTGCTCGATGGTGAAGCCCGAGGGCGACGCGTGCTTCACCTCGGCGTGCGCCGGCGACGCAAGCATCGGAGCCAGGACCGCTGCGAGGATCGCCCACACGGCGTTGAGCGCCGACGGTGGGACGCGAATCAGTGCGACTCGACGCATGTGGTACCCCTCCCCTTCACTGGCGCGCCATGAATGTCGCGACGCCGTTCATGAGCATCTGCACCGCCACCATCACGAGCAGCATGCCCATGAGCCGTTCCATCGCAACAAGGCCCCGCTCGCCGAGGACCCTGTAGAGAAACGTCGACGACATCAGGATGATGCAGCTGATCGCCCATGCCGCGGTGACCACCGCGAGCAGCGTGAGCGTCGCCGACGTGCCGCTGCGATCGAGCAGCAGGAGCGTCGCGAGTGTCGAGGGCCCTGCCACGAGCGGGATGGCAAGCGGGACGATGAAGGGCTCGCCGCCGGGACTCCCGCCGGCGATGCCGCCCTCGCCCGGGAAGATCATCCGCAGCGCAATCAGGAAGAGGACGATGCCGCCGGCGATGCTGACGGCTTCCTGCTGGAGGCCGAGGAAGCGGAGCAGGCTGCCGCCCATCAGCAGGAAGGCCACGAGCACCACGTACGCAATCGCCAGTTCGCGCAGCAGCACCCGCTGCCGCCGCTCGGGCGGCACGTCCTTGAGGATCGACAGGAACAACGGCACGTTCCCGATCGGGTCCATGACGAGGAACAGCGTCGCAATGGAGGAGAGCACGTCCATGTCAGGCGGTTCGGTGCCGGCTCGGCGGCCGGGGGCCGCGCCCGGGGCGCGCGCGTGCATAGTACTACCGCCGCGGCCGGCGGTGTTAAGCTC
Organism: uncultured Luteitalea sp.; assembly: GCA_934541105.1. Lineage (GTDB taxonomy): Bacteria > Acidobacteriota > Vicinamibacteria > Vicinamibacterales > Vicinamibacteraceae > Luteitalea. Next base: position 314,273 of record CAKTDA010000006.1, read on the forward strand.
CAAGACGTATGGGGCCCCATGAATCATCGACAGCAGGCGTCGCCGACGTGCAGGACGTCCTCGACGGCATCCGCCGCATCGTCCAGAGCCTGCGCGAGTCGTCCCGGGCCAGCGAGCAGCTGACGGGCCTCAGCGCCGCACAGTCGTTCGTCCTCACCCGTCTCGCGGAGGAGGACGCCCTGTCGGTCAACGAACTGGCCGCACGCACGTACACGCACCAGAGCTCGGTCTCCGAGGTCGTCGCGCGGCTCGTCCGGCGGCGACTCGTCGTGCAGCGGCCGGACCCGGCCGACAGGCGCCGCCGGCTGCTGACGCTCACGCCACGGGGCAGGCAGGCGCTTGCCGGCGCGCCGGCGACCGCGCAGGAGCGCCTCGTGGCCGCCGTCGTCGAGATGGCGCCGTCCCGCCGGCGGACCGTCGGACGTGCACTGCAGCAGCTCGCCGATGCGATGCTCGCCGAGCGGCGGGCCGAGATGTTCTTCCACAAGGGCCGCGCGTGAGCGACTCGCTGCCGATTGCGCCGTCGCTGGCACCCACGCTCGAGCGCGCACACATCCCGGGCTCCCCGCCTCCTGTCGATCGGCGTGTGGTCTTCACGAGCGCCGCGGCACTCTGTCTCGGCGCGGCCGCCGCGCTCGTCGCCGAACTGCTCACGCACCTGATCGCGCTCGTCACCAACCTCGCGTTCTACGGCACGCTGTCGTCCGCGCACGCGAGCCCGGCCGGGCACCAGCTCGGAGCGTTCGTGCTCGTGCCCCCGATCGTCGGCGGACTGATCGTCGGGTTGATGGCGCGCTTCGGGTCCGCGGCAATCCGCGGGCACGGCATACCCGAGGCCATGGAGCAGGTCCTCACGAACCGCAGCCGCATCCCGCCGCGCATCACGATCCTCAAGCCGCTGTCGGCCGCGATTGCCATCGGCACCGGCGGCCCGTTCGGCGCGGAGGGCCCGATCATCGCGACGGGCGGGGCGCTCGGGTCGCTGCTCGGCCAGGCCGTGCGGGTGACGGGCGTGGAGCGGAAGATCCTGCTGGCATCCGGTGCGGCCGCCGGCATGGCCGCCACGTTCGGCACGCCCGTCGCGGCGGTGTTGCTTGCCATCGAACTGCTGCTGTTCGAGTTCCGTGCGCGATCGATCATCCCCGTCGCGCTCGCAACGGTCTCGGCGACGGCCATCCGCATCGCGCTGCACGGCGCCGACCCGGTCTTCCTGATGCCGCTCGTCGCACAGCCGGGGGGCGCCGCCATTGCCATCTACACGATCGAGGGTGCGCTGATGGGCCTCACGGGCGTCGCCGTCACGCGCGCCGTGCTGGGCATCGAGGATCTCTTCGAGCGACTGCCGCTGCACTGGATGTGGTGGCCCGTGCTCGGCGGGGTCGCCGTGGGCGTCGTGGGCTGGGTCGCGCCGCAGACGCTCGGCGTGGGCTACGAGAACATCGAGCACATCCTGCAGGGCCTGCTGTCGTGGCGTGGCCTGCTGCTGCTCGCGATCCTCAAGTTCGCATCGTGGTCGATCGCGCTCGGGAGCGGCACGTCGGGCGGCACGCTCGCGCCGCTGTTCACGGTCGGTGGCGCACTCGGCGCCGCATTCGGCGTGGCGGCGGCGGCCCTGCTGCCGCAGGCCGGCATCGATCCGCGGCTTGCGGGGCTCGTGGGCATGGCGGCGCTCTTCACGGGCGCGTCGCACTCGATGCTGGCGTGGGTCGTGTTCGCGTTCGAGACCACCCGGCAGCCCGTCGGCCTGCTGCCGCTGCTCGGTGGGTGCGCGGCGGCTTACCTGATCTCGATGCTGAACATGCGCTACTCGATCATGACGGAGAAGATCGTCAGGCGCGGCATTCCCGTGGCGCGCGGCTACGAGGTGGACCACCTCCGCCAGCAGCTCGTGCGCCACTGGGCGGCGAGCCCGGTCGTGACCCTCGGCGTCGGCGAGCTGCTCGAGCAGGTGCGGGCGCGGCTGCGCGACGATCCGTCGCTCACGCACCAGGGCTTCCCCGTCGTGGATCGCGACGATCGCCTCGTGGGCGTCGTCACGCGCCGCGACATCCTCGGCGATCAGGCCGTCGGCAGCACGGTCGGCGACGCCATCAAGCGGCCGCCCGTCGTCGCGTACGGCCACTGGTCACTGCGCGACGCGGCCGACGAGATGGTGCGACAGCACGTCGGGCGCCTCGCCGTGGTCGAGCGCGGCGGGCCGGGCCTCGTGGTCGGCATCCTCACGCGCAGCGACCTGCTGCGTGCCCATGGCGTGCGGCTCACCGAGCTCCAGCAGCGCGAGGAGCCGGTCGTGCGTCGCCGCCGCCGCTGACGGCAATCGCCTGGAGCAGGTCGCGGCGCGTCCGCTCCCACAGGTTGCCGTCCTCGGAGAACCCCACCGTGCGGCCGGCATCGGAGAGCACTCGCGGGACGACCGCGTCGAGTGCCCGTTCCACGTCCCGGTGCAGTCCACGCTCGCGCGCCATCGTGAGCAGCGCGTGATCCTGGAGTCCGCGCCGGAGGTTCGCGAACTGGATGGTGCCGATCGGACCGCGATGGCCGCGGTCCTGCGCCGGGTGCAGCACGTCCTCGCCCGGGAAGACGAGCACGCCGTCGCCGTTGATGAAGCCGATGTCCTGCTTGGATTCGGTGCGGTTGTCGAAGGTGATGGGCTCCTGCCAGACGTCCTGGTTGCGATCGCCGATCTTCTTCTGCGAGTTGTGCCGCCAGTGGTTGGCGTGCCAGTAGAAGTAGCCGTCCACGTCGTGGCGGAACGCGGCCCAGCCGACGACGCGCGGATCGGTGGCCGGTGCGTCGACGATGATGGCGCCCATGTGCGGACGGCCGCCGTTGTAGAACCACATCTGCTTGCCCGCCTTGCGCTCCTCGCGCGCCCGCGCGGCGTCGTAATGCGCCGGCACCGCCGCCCAGATGTCGACGGCATCCGCGAGCTCGGGAGCGTACCCGTGCGTGAGGAACGTCTTCACGGGCGACCCGACGGCGCGCGCGGCCTCGCGCACGCGCGTGCCGACCGCGAGCACGCGCGGGTACTGCGGCGGCGTCGGCTCGTCGGGCAGGTAGACGAACGTGAGCGCCGGCGACAGCGCCTGCAGCGTGGTGTTCCAGCGCTCGAGCGTCGCGCGTGCGGTGTCGGGCGAGTCGAAGAGCGTGCCCGGCGAATAGAACGTCCGGGGCAGGACACGATTGCCATCTCCCGCTCCCGGCCCCTCGTAACCGGCCGCTTCCGAGAACGCGGACCCGTCGAATCGCCCGCGTGCCGCGATTGCCGTCTCGTCGTCGTACGCATGCGTGAACTCGACGCGGTGCCTGTGCGCGAACGCATGGTATGCGGCGTCCATGTTGCGGCCGTGATAGAGGTCGGTCTGCGATCGCTCGTAGTACACGATCGCCGGCAGCGTCGGGGCGTCGGGAATGGTGACGGCGAGCAGGTCGAGGCGCACCGGAATCGATTGGCGCACATCGTCGGCGGTGACGACGACCTCGCCGGTGTAGGTGCCGGGCGCCGCCTCCATCGGTGTGTGGATCTCGATCCACAGGCCCTGGTTGTGCCCCGCGGCGACGGCAAGCGGCATCCCACCGCGCCCGGCGCGCGCGGTGGACGGCACGAGCGCCACGGGTGTCCATCCGAGCGGGGTGGTCGGCGCCGCGGCATCCCTGAAGACCCACGTCGCGCGTGAACGCCGGCTCACGTCCAGGTAGTGCTGGGAGTGGACGGCGATCGCGGCACCACCGATCCGGTCGCCTCCGGCTGTCGCCAGCGACGGCAGGGTGGCGGTCAGCGCCTCGATGCCGGCACCGCCCTCGACGATGACCTGGAACGCGACGGTCTCGTTCCGCGCCGCGACGAGGTGAATCGCCGACCCGTCCCAGATCGCGTTGCGCTCGCGGTCCGGGTGTGCGCGGTCGTCGCGCAGCACCTTTGTGCCGTCGTGCGTGGCCCAGATTCGCGGCCCGGCGACCTGCGCGCCGGGGATGGCGATGGACGCGACGGAGAGCAAGACGACGGCGGCGAGCAACGGACTGGGCGACATGGCGTGCAGCATACCGCCGCCAGCGCCGCAGCCCTCAGGCCGGCGCCGCGAATGCCGCTCCGTTCCAGGCCCACTGGAGGAACGGCACCAGTGCGGACTGGCCGATTGCCGCCGGCGTGTAGAGGAGCGCCAGTTCGTCGCCGAGCGTCGTCTCGCCCGGCACGAGGCCGGTCAGGTTCACGAACGTCGCCAGCGTGCCGCGATCGGCAAGCGACACGACGGGCGCGAACGGCTCCGGATGGATCCAGCCGGCGGCCTGCATCGCGGGCAGCACGTCGAGATAGCGGCGGAGCGCCGGCGGGTCCTCGCTGACCGCGGACGTCGAGGCCCGGGTTGCCACCCAGGAGGCTTCGGCCACGAGCGTTCCGCCGTCGAGTTCGCGGGCCACGAGTCGCACCGGATCGCTTGCCGGCAACTCGGGTCTGGCGATGGCGAGGGCATCCGCGGCGGGATCGACGAGCAGCGTGCCTGGGAAGGCGTCGAGCACGCGCCCGAGCGCGACGAGCACGGCCCGCGCGTCGAGACTGGTGGCCGTTGCGCCTGGCTGTGTGGCCGGCAGCACGGCGCGCGGCGCACGCAGCGGAAGTTGGCACCCCGATGCGTGCAGCACCTGGAGCGCCGCGGCGAGCGGCGCGTGGAAGTCGGCGCGCACGGTCACGAGCGGCGGAATCGACGCCTGCACCGGTCCTGCCGGGCGATCGTTGGCCATCGACACGATGCCGATCGCGACGGCGCCCGACGCAACCGGTGCCGGCGGCGCGGCGATGCCGAGGGCGCTGGCAATCGCCGACGTCCGCATCCCGTCCTGTCCGGCGCGCTCGAGGAGGTTCAGGTAACCGCCAACTTCCGTGATGTTGCGCGGCAGCGGGATGCGCGACGGAAACACGTCGCCCTGCCCGGCGAGGCGCTGCAGCAGGATGCGCTGTGCCTCGAGCACGTCCGGACGGACGCCGGCGCGCATGGCCTCGACGAGCGCGTCCATCACGCCCGCGAACGCCTGCGTCGCCGGAGGGACGTCGGGCGTCTCGGGTTCGGTCGGTTCGGTCGGATCGACGTCGGTGTCGGCCATTGTCGTCTTCCTCTCCTACGTCAGCCCGAGCACACGCAGCCACGCCTTGCTGCCCATGGTGCGGTCGTCGGGGTCGGTGGCCTTCTTCTCGTCGTAGAGGCTGAACAGCTGCGCGGCGAGGTTCGACGGCAGCCTGCCGCCATTGAGCGCGACGAGGATGCCGTCGGCAAAGGCGATGGCCGAGTCGAGGTCCGGCTTGTTGGTGGCCGAGGCCAGGTACGACTTCGCGTTGTCCTTGAGGTTCTTCAGGGCCGTGAGCTCGCGCGCTTCCTTCTCGGCCTTCTCCGCCTTCGCCTTGTCGTCCTTCTCCTTCTTCTCGGCGTCCTTCTTCGCCTGGGCTTCCTTGTTGGCGTTGTGCTGGACCTTGAACACCTCGACGCCCGCGTCGAGCGCCTTGCCCGCCAGTTGCGTCGCCGATCCCAGCGCGTCCTTGCGAGCCGACTCGGCGCTCTCGATCGTCTTCTGGCCGAGAGCCGAGAGCGTCGCCTGTCCGAGGAAGTCCGTCGAGAAGTCCTGCGCCTGCGGCGCGCGGCCCGCCAGCTGCTGCACGAGCGATCCCGGCGCCAGCGCGCCACCCCCTTCGCCCGCGACGTTGTTGATGATCGTCGGCAGGGCCGTCAGCGTGGACGGCGCCTGCAGCTGCGCCAGCGAGTTCGCGCGCAGCCCGACGTTGCCGATTGCCGTCGCCTCGTCGGCCGGCGAGTCCTGCCAGTTCCAGAAGCGCGTGAGGTCGATCTTCTCGGCCGACGGGCAGTGCCCGAGCACGGCCTCGCCGAGCACGCCGCGCGTCGGCAGCGTGAAGTGCGAAACGGGCGGCGAGAACGACTGCCGGTGGAACTGCGTCAGGGCGTCCTGCACGCTGCCCGTCGTCAATGGCTTCACCTCGCCGCCATCGGGATCCGGCGCGCCGGCAAGCGAGACGGCGAGTGCGGCCGGGATCGAGAATGGCATGATCATGCAGTTGCCGTAGAAGCCCAGCACCTGGTTGGCCACGCAGTTCAGGAGCGGCACGTGCTGGCTCGGATCGGTGAAGCCGTCGGCGTCGAGGCCGTCTTCCGGCAGGCCGATGGTCAGGCCTTCGAGCATCACGACGCGCTCCTCGGGCGTGAGCGACGTCCACACGGCCTTCGAGTAGGTCAGCGTGTTGCGCACGACGTGCTGCAGCGTGCGCTCGATCTTCATGAACTCGCGGAACCCGAGCACCGGCTCCCGCTCGAGCGCCGGCACGGGCAGGCCGCCCGGCGGCAGTTCCCTCACCGTTGCCTGCTCGCCCGCCGCGATCGAGTCGGTGGCGTTGTTGATGCGCGCCACGAGGCCGAAGACGCGCGGACCGCCGATCTCGCGTTCGAGCTCCGCGGGCGACAGGCGCAGCGACGACTGGAACAGCGACAGCGGGATGTCGAGGAACTTCTCGAGCCCCTTGAGCGCCAGGTACTCCGGGTTCTTCGCCGGATCGAGCTGCAGGTCGAGCGTGTCGAACGCCCGACGGACCTCGAAGCCGATGATCTCGCTCTTGTCCACTGCTTCGGGCAGCGCAATCGCGCCGGTCATCTCCGACGACGTCAGGACCGTCCTGCGCGTGCTCTTCAGGTGTGCGATGACCTCGGCACGCGTGCCGAACGCGTTGGGCGCAAACACCGTCAGCGTCGAGTCGAGCGGCACCGGCCCGAGCCGGCGCCCGCCCCTGACGAGCACGTTCACCCACACGCGCTCGTACGGGATGAACGTCCCGCGCAGCGAGAACTGCAGGACGTCCGATGCCGTGGTGAAGTCCACCGATGCGCGCGGGTTCGCCGCGAAGTCCTCGAGCAGTCGCAGGCCCTCGCGGTGGATGCCCGGCAGGTTCGGCTGGACGGCGTCGGCATGGCGGTGCAGGAGCGCGTAGCGCGCCAGGATCTGCGGCCGCGACGAGAACGCCACGACGTCGGCGACCTCGAGCGGCTGGCCCGCGGGCAGGAACCGCACGACGTCGAGCGGGACGAAGCACACGAGGTTCACGCCTTCCACCGCGGTGCTCGCCGTGAACCGCCGCAGGACCTCCCAGTACTGGATCGTGAGGGCGTGCGCCTTGTTGTGGTTCGTGATGACCTTGGTCGTCACCGTCTCGCGATCGGTTTCGGTGGCCAGGCGGATGGACGTGCGCTGCGCGGATCGACGGGCCGCCGCCTGGCGCTCGACGCCGCGGTGCATCGACTCGGAGGCCGTGCTCGTGTAGGTGCGCGCGCCGTCGAGGGCACTCGTCACGCTGCCGTTGTTGCTCGACTTGCCGCCGCCTCCGCCGCCGCCGAGCCCGAGCGCCACCGGACCGAGCACCGCGCCCACGCCGCCGGCCACGCCCCAGCTCGACGATCGCGCCTCGTTCCGATAGCTGGAGCTGGCGTTCACGTGCTCCTCGAACGCGGACTCGAACGTCGCCTGCGCGGACGTGTTCTCCCGGAGTGCCGAATGCTGGTTCTCGGCGATGTCGAGACGCTCGATGTCCGAGACCGACGCCGTCGCCACCCGTTCCGACACGACGATGCGCTGCTGTTCCCCCGGAGCAAGCGGCAGCGAGTAGACGAGGTTGCCGAGCGTCAGTCCCGTGTAGTTCCACGTCTGCGCGAGGTTGAGGACATACCCGAGACCGAGCGTCCCGGCCATCGGCACCCGACGCTCGATGCCGATCTGGCTGCCGGAGAGGCCGATCAGCTGATCACGAAACCCATCGACGCTGATCGGCTTGTCGATGGGGATGCGCTCGACGACCTGCGTGCGCTCGAGCTGCAGGACCGTCAGGAGGTCCGGATTCCAGAGGGGCATCACGACCCGATCCTTCAGGTCGCCCACCACAGCCTCGAAACGATTGCCCGGAAAGAACACCCGGGTCACTGTCGTCGTGCGCGGCTCGATCAGCCGCACGAGGATCTGGTACGGGAATCGTCTGACCGTCGCGTCTTCCTCGAAGACGATGCTGCAGGCGCCCTGTCCGAGCTGCACCTTGACAGAAGGCGCGGCAGATCCGGGACCGGATCCGCCCGGCGTGGCCCCGGGCAGCCCCGACACGAGGTCCACGAGCGCGCCGACGACGCTGGCCGGCAGCGGGTCGAGCGCAGCGGCGAGCGTGAGCTCGCCGAGTGCCTGCGCGTCGGCCGGCGGCACCGGCACGACGAGACGCTGCACGGCGTTGCCCCGGCCCGTCACCCGCAGGCCGAGTCCCTTCGCGATGAGCGCGTCGTGCTGCGGCTCGGACACCGACGGCAGCGGCAGGTCGAACACGCCGAGATCGTCGGTGACGACGCCGCGTCCGAGCAGTGTGTCGTCGGCGAGCGTCGGCTGCACGCTGACGCGTGTGGCCGCCGCGCCGCCCGGGTTCAGCAGGAGCCCGCGGACCGCACGCGGCAGCGGCCGCGCGGCAGCCGCCATCTCCCGGGCGACGTCTGCATGGCGCTTGACGCTGTCGAGGCCCACGCGGAAGTGCGTGACGTCGGCCACCTTGGTGCCGATGACCTGCGCCTTGTCCTCGTCGGTGAGCCGTTCGAGATCGCGTCCCGGGGCATCGACGAGATCGAGGCTGGGAAGGAACCGACGCTCGATGTCGGGCAGGCGCGTCGATGCCGCGGCCGCCGGCTTCAGGGGAACGTCGCGCGAGCGCTTGGCCATGGATGCCTCTCCTGCCCCGCGGCGCAGCAGGTGCCTGGCGCCCATCGGAGGGATTGCGGGGCCATCACCTAGAACGCGAGTGGTTGTGGAGTCGAACACGGCAGAGCTCGCCGCGATCCGCGCGGGCCGCGTCGATGCGCATCCACCCCGGCCGCAGTAAGCTACGCGGCCATGGACGACTGGGGACGTCACCTCGCTATCGGCTACGGGATCGTCGTGCTGCTGCTTGCGGGCTGCACGGCCCCGCTCCTTGCGCACATCGCGCAGCCGTGGCCGTTCCCCTGGCCGGAAGATCGCATTGCGACGTACACGGCACGCCGCGCCACATCGGCAATCGCGATCGACGGGCGCCTCGACGAAGCCGATTGGATCGCCGCCGAACGATCGCCGCGGTTCTCCGATCTCATCGCGGGCCGGCCAGGCGTACACGACACGCGCGCCGCCGTGCTGTGGGACGAGACATACCTCTACGTCGGCTACTGGGTGGAGGAGCCGTTCCTCGCCGCAACACTCACCGAACGTGACGCGCCGATCTACAAGGACAACGACGTCGAGCTCTTCATCGCCGGCCGCGACGCCTACTACGAGTTCGAGATCAACGCGTTCGGCACGATCTACGAGGTGTTCTTCATCTGGGAGCAGGCGTTCGAATCGTCGGGGTACGCAACTCGACCCGAGTTCGATCGCGCGCGCGACGGTGTGAGGCCGTTCAACGGCGTCGGGTTCAGGAATCACCCGCGCGGGCGGCGCATCGGCTACTGGAACTGGGACATGCCGGGGCTTGCCACGGCCGTGCACCTGGACGGCACGATCAACGACAACACCGACCGCGACCGCGGCTGGACGGTGGAGCTCCGCATTCCCTGGCGCTCGCTCGAACCGCTCGCCATGCCGGACGGCCGATCGCTGCCCCCGCGCGACGGCGACGTCTGGGCCATGGATTTCTCGCGCTTCAACCAGTACAAGGAAGCGCCTCCCGCGAAGGACCCGGGCGGCTGGGCGTGGAGCCCGCACGGTGTGTGGGACTCACACATGCCGGAGCTCTTCACGCGGGTGCGCTTCTCCAGCGAACCCGTGCGCCGCGCCGATAGCGCGCCGCGGTGACACCGTCCACGGCGACTGCGCCACCCGTCGGCTGACGCGGGCGCGTCAGGGCAGCGGCCCCGGCTCGAGCAGCGTGTCCACGGCGTCACCCGCCACGAGGCGCAGCTTGTCGTAGAACTTCGGCCGCGTGCCGCTCGAGACGAAGTGGCCGATGGCACGGCCGTCGGCGTCGTAGCCCTCGAGCCGATACGTGAACAGGTCCTCGACCGCCACCTGTCCGTCACCGGCCCTGCCGATGGCGCTGACGTTGGTCACGCGCCGCACGCCGTCCTGCATGATCCGGTGCTGCAGCACGAGATCGATGCTCGTCGCGATCTGCTTCTGGATCGCCCACAGCGGCAGCTCCAGCCCCCGCGAGAGCATCAGCATCTCGAGCCTGTTGATCGCGTGCTCGGGCGAGCTCGCGTGCAGCACGGCCATCGACCCGTCGTGACCGCTCGTCATCGCGTGCACCATCTCGAACGCTTCGTCGCCCCTGATCTCGCCGACGATGATCCGCGTGGGCCGCATGCGCAGGCTGTTGCGCAGCAGGTCGCCGAGCGTGATGGCACCGGCACCCTCGGCATTCGACCGGCGTGCCTCCAGTCGTACGCAATGGCGCACGGCGATGTCGAGTTCCGCCGTGTCCTCGATCACGACGAGGCGCTCGGCCGCGTCGATCTCGTTCGCGAGGATGCCGAGCGTCGTCGTCTTGCCCGAACCGGTGCCGCCGGCAAAGACGATGTTCAGCCGCGCGCGGACCGCGGTGGTGAGGAACGCCGCCATGCGCGGCGTGAGCGTCCCGTGCCGCACGAGGTCGGCGAGCGAGCGCACCGCCTGTGTGAACTTGCGGATCGTGATCGCCGGGCCCTGCAGAGACACGGGGGCAATGCAGATGTTGACCCGCGATCCGTCCTCGAGGCGGAAGTCCACCATCGGCGACCGCGCGTTCACGCCGCGCCCGGCTGCCACGACGAGGTTGTCCACGAGCAGGTCGAGTTGCGCCGGGGTCGCGAACACCGCCGGCAACTCCTCCATCGCGCCGGCACGCTCGACGAACACCTGCCCCGGCCCGTTGATCATGATCTCGGTCACCGACGGGTCTTCGAGCAGGTGACGGATGGGCGCAACGCCCGGCTTGTCGAGGAACTTCATGGCCGCATCTCTCCCCATGTGACTTCCGGCGCACGCCCGTGTCTCTCCCACCAGGGCGCAGCGAACCATTGGCGTCGTGGCACCCAACGGGCTCGCTGGTCTTCATTCTTCGCCGGTCCCGCGGCGACGGAGGGTCGGACGTGACACGCAATCTGCTCGATCTGCTCAGGAACCAGTTCTCGGGCGACGTGATCACCCGCGTCGCCACCGTCATCGGCGAGGACGAGCGCGCCACCGAACGCGCCCTCGGCGGGGCGCTCCCGGCCGTGCTCGGGCGCCTCGTCAGCATGACCGCATCCGATCGCGGCAGGAGCGACCTCTTCCGTCTGCTCCGCGGCGCCGGCCTCGACGGCAGCCGTACCGGCGCGGCCGCCGAGGTGCTCGGCAGCACGCGTGCCGTGGGCGACATGGTGACGACGGGCAGGCCACTTGTCTCGACGCTGTTCGGTACCCAGCAGGACACCGCGCACGGCTGGCTCTCGACACTCGCCGGCATCCGGCGGCAATCGGCCGGCACGCTGCTCGGCCTCGTCGTGCCGTTCGTGATGGACTTCGTGTCCAAGCAGGTTGTCGCCGTGGATGGCAGCCTCTCCCCCCGCGCGCTCGCCGACCTGCTCGCCAGTCAAGCGGCCTTCCTGCAGGGCCTGCCGGCCGGCCTCGCGCCTGGCACGGTGACGACTCGCGTGATCGAGACACCGCCCGTCGCCAGGCCTGCCGCCGCTCCCGCACCGTCGGCCCGCGACGCCGCGCGCACGGGGATCACCTGGCTGACGTGGGCGCTGCCGTTCGCCGTACTCGCGGCCATCATGTGGACCATCTTCACCAGTGTGACGATCGGTCCGTCGGAGGCAACCGCCGACGCGGCCCCCGCGACCGTCACGACGGCCCCGGTGAGCCGCTGACAGGCGATTCGACGACCTCGTCGAGGAACACGCTGTTGGCGACGAGGACGACGCCATCGTCCTTGTCGATGAGCGTCTGCGTCGCGGTGACCGCCCGGAGCACGCCGCGATGGCCACGGACCTCGATCGGGTCGCCAGGCCTGACTATCTTGCGCGCATAGAACCCGGCAAGGACGTTGCGGGTGATATCGCGACTGCCGAGGCCCACCGAGAGCCCGAACGCGATCGCGAGCGCCGACAGCGTGCAGATGGTGACGATGCGCACCATGTCGGTGTCGAACCGCAACTGCGCGATTGCCATCACGCAGACCACGAACAGGATCAGCCCCGAGACCAGGCTCCCGAGCTGGCGGGCGAACTCGATGCCCGACTCCTCGGCCGCCTGCGCGACCGCCCGGCCGACGAACTGGCTGACCGACGATCCCACGACCACCAGCAGGATGGCCGCGACGACGCTCGGCAGGTAGGCGAACATCGAGGCGATGGCCTCGGAGATGGCCGAGAGGCCGAGCGCGTCGGCGGCGGTCCGCGCAAACAGGAACAGCAGCAGGAAGTAAGCGAGGCGCGGCAGCAGCAGGTCCAGGGACTGCCGGATGCCGAGCCGGTGCAGGCTCTTGTCGATGCCCGCCTGCTCGAGCACGGCATCGAAGCGGAGCCTGACGAGGATCGCGCGCAGCACGACCTCGACGATCTTCGCCACGCCGACGAGGACGACGAAGACCACGATGCCGGTGAGGACGCGGGGCACCGCGGCCGTCACCGTGTGCTGCAGGTCGTTGGCAATCAGGATCAGCTGTTCCCGCATGACCGGTCCGTCCTCCTTACTTCCGGTGATCCGACAGCCGTTCGAGCGGCCACCGGAGGAACTCCAGCAGCGCCGCCGCGGGCGCCGTCCAGCACAGTTCGAGCAGGCTGTTGCCGAGCACGCGCCGCTCGATGCGGTTGCGAACGCGGCCGCCGAAGACGTCGCTCACCGGCCACTCGACGCCGCGCAGTTCGGCAATCGGCTCGCCGAGCCCGTCCTCATCGTCGCCGTCGGCGGGGTGGCGGCCCACTTGTTCATCGGTCACACGTGATCTCCCGCGCGGAATCGCCGGCGAAACTCTTCCCGTCCGCGCTTGATGCGCATTTTCACGGCCGACAGCCCGATGCCGAGCTGCGCGGCAATCTCTTCGTACGACAGCCCGTCGGCATCACGCAGCAACAACGGGACACGCAGCGCGTCCGACATCGTCTCGAGCGTCGCGACGAGCCGTTCGCGATCGGTGGCAAGCTCGATCGCCCGATCCGCACCTGCGGCCGTCGTCACGGCCGGATGACCGGCTGCATCGGCGTCGTCCACGTCCACCATCACGACGCCCCTGACCTTGCGCAGGTGGTTGAGACAGTGGTTCACCTTGATTCGTTTGAGCCAGCCGCCGAATGTCGTCCGCCCCTCGAAGCGGCGCAGGGCGAAGAAGGCCTTGACGAAGACCTCCTGTGCGAGGTCCTCGACGTCGTTCGGCATGCGCGTGATGGCGCGGCAGTTGGCCGCGACGAATCGCTGATAGCGACCCACGAGCACTTCGAATGCCCGTGTGTCCATCTCGAGCGCCTCGCGCGCTGCCGCAACGAGTTCCTCGTCGGACGCCCCGTCGAAGGGACGCCGGCCCCCTAGCCTGAGAGACACGCGTTCGCCGTCCAAGTCACCGAGCCAGCTGAAGTGCGGGGAGTATAGCGCCCCCGTCTGCGGCCAGGGGCCGTTGATTCCGCGGCCCCTCGGTCGACGGACAGAGAGACGGTAGGATGAGCCTGAAGCTGGTGCGATGAGCGACGCCGTCAAGAACTACATCACGCCGGGCGGGTATCGCCGCCTGCAGGAGGAGCTTTCCCGGTTGTGGAAGGAGGAGCGACCGCCCGTCGTCTCGACGGTCGCGTGGGCCGCGGGCAACGGCGATCGCTCCGAGAACGGCGACTACATCTATGGCAAGAAGCGGCTGCGCGAGATCGATCGGCGCATCCGCCATCTCTCGAAGAGCCTCGACCACGCGGTCGTCGTGAACAACGCGGGCAGGACGCACGGCCGCGTACACTTCGGGGCCACCGTGACGATCCAGTACGAGACCGGAGCGGAACGCCAGATCACCATCGTCGGCGTCGACGAGATCGACGCGGAGGGCACGCGCGTGTCGTGGCGATCGCCGCTGGCGAAGGCACTGTTGTCGGCCGCCGTCGGCGACATCGTCACCGTGCGCGCGCCGCGTGGCGCCGAGCAGGTCGAGATCGTCGCCGTGCGTTACGACGACCTGCGGTAGCCCGCAAACGCCTCGGCAACCGCCGCGGCAATCGCTGCGGTGTCTGCATACGAGGTGTTCGACGTCACGGCCACGACGATGCCGCGATCGGGGACGACGAGCAGCGACGCGACCATGCCGCCGAGCAGGTCGCCGTCGTAGCCGACGACCGGCACCGGTTCACCAGACAGCGTGATCGTTTCGAGGTCCCAGCCGAGGCCGTAGCCGGTCTCGGTGCCGTCCGCCAGGCGCTGCGACGTCTGGAGGCGTGCTGTCGTCTCGCGCTGCAGCAGCGTGTCGTTGGCCATGGCAAGGCCGAACCGCACGAGGTCCGGCGGCGTGGACACGAAGGTGCCCGCGCCCGAGTAGCAGGATGTGTCGATGGGCCGCATCGGGTCGAGCCCGTAGCGCGGATCGGCGGCATAGCGCGGGAAGTACGACGTCGCACGGCCTGCACGCGCCTCGCGATCGGTCCGCGTGTGTGCCATCTGCAGCGGATCGAAGACGGCCTCGCGCATGAACGGGGGCAGGGCCTCGCCCGCGGCAGCCTCGATTGCGGCGCTGACGACGATCCAGCCGTACCGCGAGTAGTGGTAGCGCGTGCCCGGCTCGAATTGCAGGTCGCGGCCGGCAACGTGCGCCAGGGCATCGCGGGCGCGACGACAGGATTCGCCGAAGAGCGGGCTTTCGTCACCGCCGTCGCTCCGGAGGCCGGCGACGTGCGCCATCACCTGCTGCAACGTCACAGGCCACGGCTTCTCCGGGAAGTCGGGCACGTAGGTGCGGATGTCGGCGTCGAGCCGCAGCGCGCCGCGTTCGAGCAGCAGGCCGGCCGCTGCCGACGTCAGCACCGTCGATGCCGTTCCGATCCTGAACACGGTATCGGGCGTCACGGGCACGCGGCGGTCGAGATCCGCCCAGCCGAAGCCTTCGGACCAGACGAGTGCGTCCCCGAGGCCGACGGCCACCGACACTCCAGGCAGGTTGTGCTCGATCATCTGCTCGCGCAGCAGTGCCCGGCCGCGACCGACAGCGGGTGTCCACTCGGCGGGTGGCACGACACCGGCCGTGGACGGCACGGCGTGGGCGTCGGGATGGACCGGCGACGCCGTGGCGGTCATGTAGGCGTGCAGCCCGGCGATCGCCGCGATCAGCAGGCCGATACCAGCGGCGACGAGTGCGAGCCACGTCTCGGCCCGGTTCCAGCGCTTCGACACGTCCCCTCCAGTCGGGAGCGAGGCCGGCCGTCGATCAGCCGTCGCGACATCATGGCTCCGGCGCACCCGCATGTCGTGACGGAACGGTCAGCACCGCGTGAGATCTGCGTGATCCGTGTGCAAGAATGACCGTCTCATCACGGGAGGCCACGTCCTCCGCCCGCGCTGCGGGAAGACATCCGGGACGGCCCGGTCCCTTTTTCGGAACGAGGAGGGCCGGAATGGCCTGGGTGCTGCTGCTCGCGGCTGGTGTGCTGGAGATCGTCTGGGCGTTCACGATGAAGCTCTCGGAGGGCTTCACGCGGACCACGCCGAGCATCGTGACGATCGTCGCGATGATCGCGAGCTTCTCGCTGTTGTCGATCTCGATGCGGACGCTGCCGCTCGGCACTGCCTACACCGTGTGGACCGGCATCGGCGCCGTCGGCGCCTTCGTGGTGGGCTTTGCCGTCCTTGGCGAGCCGATGACCGGCCTGCGCGTGCTCGCCGCAGTCCTCATCGTCTCCGGGCTCGTCCTGATGAAGCTGGCGACGCCCTGACGTTCTACCGGTTGGCGTCGCCCTCGAGACGGCCCACGGTCCAGAGCAGCCCGCGACTCACGAGCCCGAGATACTTCGGGTCGCGCATGGCCTCGTTGTTGTGGCCGAGCGTGGTCACGAACACGCGTGCCTTGCCTGCCGTGTTCGTCCAGATCACGGGCGACGTGCGGCCGTTCTCGACGCTCGTCGCCTGGGCCAGCGGGGTCATGCCCGGGAACGTCTCGATGATCTCGTAGAGTTCCTCGTCGATAGTCGTCCAGCTGGCGGGCAAGCCGCGCATGATGGGATGGTCGGGTGCCACCGTCGTGACGGTGAAGGGCCGCTGCCTGTCGTGGCGCATGCTGAAGGCGCCCATCAGCTCGCCCCAGGCCTTCGTCGTCGAACGCCGGTAGCTGTGCACGGCCCCGTGGATGATGACGGCGCCAATCCCGCTCTCGCGATGCGCCGTCGTCAGCCGCTCGATCCAGGCGGGATCCACGACGTGCGAGAACGACATGTTGTAGACGACCACGTCGAAGTCCTTCGTCCAGGCGGTGTCCTTGTGGCGCTCGATGAGGGCATCGGTGGCCTTGCCCGCCGTGTTGTCGATCGTCAATGCGATGTCGGCGCGCGAGGACAACCCTGGCGGCAGGATGTCGGCCTGCGCCACGAAGTCATGGAACCCGCCGCCCGTGACGTAGAGCGCCCGGATGGTCTTCGTCGTCGCTCCCTGCGCATCGACGCGTGCCGTCCACGGCAGCAGCACGGAGGCGCAGGCCAGGGCCATGACCAGCAGTCGAGAAGGCATGGCGAACGCTAACACATCGCCGCGTCAGGCGGGGCGTGCCGCGGGGGCGAGACCCGCGACGTCGGCGATGATCTCGAACGAGCGCAGGCGAAGGGCGGGGTCGTACAGATCGGAGACGACCATCAGTTCGTCAGCGTTGGTGCGGGCACGAAGCGCGTCGAGTCCGTGACGCACGGTGGCAGGGCTGCCGACCACGCTGCAGGCGAGCATCTGCGACGCGTGCGCCTTCTCGACAGGCGACCAGTACGTGTCGATGTCGTCGATGGGCGGCTGGATCAGCGATCGGGCACCGCGCACGAGATCGGCAAACGACATCTGCTGCGACGTCGCGAGCCGCCGTGCCTCCTCGTCGCTCGGTGCGGCCACGACGTTCACGCCGACGAGCGCATAGGGCCTGTCGAGCTGATCGGACGGCTTGAAGCGCTCCCTGTAGATGGCGAGCGCCTGATCGAGCGCCTGCGGCGCGAAATGCGAGGCAAAGCCGTACGGCAGGCCGAGTTGCGCGGCGAGCTGCGCGCCAAAAAGGCTCGACCCGAGGATCCACAACGGCACGCGCGTGCCCGACCCGGGCACGGCCTCGATGCGCTGGCCGGGCTGCACCGGACCGAGGAACGCCTGCAGTTCGAGTACGTCCTGCGGGAAGTGATCCGCGTTCGCGGGGTCACGACGGAGCGCCCGCAGCGTGAGCTGGTCGGTGCCTGGTGCGCGACCGAGACCCAGGTCGATGCGGCCCGGAAAGAGCGTCTCGAGCGTCCCGAACTGCTCCGCAATCACGTACGGTGCGTGATTGGGGAGCATGATCCCGCCAGCCCCCACACGAATCGTCCTCGTGCCGGCGGCAATGTGCTGGATCACGAGCGATGTCGCCGCCGTCGCCACGGTGGGCGTGTTGTGGTGCTCGGCAACCCAGAAGCGCCGGTATCCCCAGGTTTCGGCGTGCTGGGCAAGCGCCCGCGCCTCGTCCAGGGCGGCGCGGCGGTCCCCTCCCTGTCGCACACGGCCGAGCTCGAGGATCGACAGCGCCAGCGGCTCACGGTTCATCTACAGAAATGTATCATTCATGGCTGTACTTGTCACGGTGCCGCCAGTGGATGTACGGCACCGCCACGCGCGTGCCGAGCGGTTCCCGGAACGCGAGGAACCGCAGGACCGATCGCCAGTCGCCTCCGCGGATGGCCGCCATCCACCGGCCGGCACTGGCAAAGCGGGTACGACGCGGTTCGTGCGTCCCTGTCGATACCGGGACCACGTCCGACGCGCGGACGAAGACGAACGGCGTTGCTGCCGTGACGGCCGCCGCATCGGTCGAAACGGCACGCGCCCCGGCGGGATGCCATCGCAGGTACCACTCCGCCGGCCACGCCGCATCGTCGGTCGTGACGATGCAGGGGGTGGTGGAGGGCATCGACAGGCACGCCTGGGCGACCTCGCGGAGCACGTCGTGCGTCTGCGTGTCGTACTCGACCTGCACGAGCGGCTCGCCGACGTTGCTTCGGTTGTATGTGGTGAGGGCGATGCTGCCATGGACCGCGACGATTGCGCCCGCGGCGACGATCCCGCCGAAGACGACGCGGCCGCGCGTGTGGGTCGCGTGCTCCCATGCGCCGAGGATCCCGAACGCCGCGATCGGCAGCAGGGGCAGCACCGTATGCAGGACGAGCCAGGGCGTCTTCTCCCCGGCAACGGCATACAGGGCGCCCTGCGTCGCGGCAAGCCAGATCCAGAAGCCAAGCCATGTGCGTCCCGAACGCAGCGCCTGGAGCAGGGCGACCCCGGCAACGCCCGCGACGAGCGGCACGACCGCCAGGTGGGCGGGCTTCATCGACAGGGCCGCGAGCGTGCCCTCGGCGTAACGTCCTGCGACGGCCATCGCGAGTCCGGCAGCGAGGAGTGCCGGGCCCAGCCACCACGGGACGCGGCTGTCGCGCCACGACCGCCACGCGAGCGCCGCGCTCCCGACGATGAGCAGCGGTTCGTACAGGGCGACGAGCACGACGTGATAGTCGGCCGGGCCGGGAATCCGCTGCTGCCCGTGCATCTGTGACCAGTGCAGGATGCCGTCCACGGTCGCGCGACGGATCGTGATCCACACGGCTTCGGGCAGCGTGGCATCCCGCAGCACGCCGAGCAGCGTGCTGACGAAGAGGGCGGCAACGACGACGACCGCCACGCCGGTCGCTGCCGCAACCGCGCGGATCGGCAGCCGCGCCGGCGGTGGTGATCCGTTCGCGCGGCCCGCGAGCCCCCGAAGCACGCCCCAGCCGAGGACGGCCACGACGAGGAAGAGCACGTTCAGCTTCGTTGCCCAGCCCGCCGCCATCGCAAGCACGCCGACCCAAGCGGCCTCGCGTCCACGGCCGCGCTCCCACGCGTCCACGGCCCACGCGAGCGCCACCGCAACGAGCAGCACGAGCGTGTCGTGCCCGGCAAAGCGCGAGTAGTACAGCCACGACGGCGAGATCGACGCGAGTGCGCCGACGCCAATGCCGGTCCTGGCACCCGCCTGGCGCCCGACGAGCAGCGCGAGCCACGCGGCCGCGAGAATGCCGGCCAGTGCAGGGACGAGACGGGACTGCCAGAGGCCCGGGCCTGCGACGCGCACGACGGCCGCCTCGAGGTGGTAGAGCAGCGGGCCGTGGAACACGGGGTCCGCGACGTACGAGCCGCGCAGCGCGAGGCGTTCGCCGAATGCCGCATGCGACATCTCGTCCTGGTGGGGTTGTCGATCCCCGAGCCAGGCAAGCCGCGACACGACGAGCAGCAGCACGAGCGCCACCCACGCAAGACGTGCACCCGAGAAGCGGTGCTCAGCGCACACGCAGCAACTCCGTGTCTCCGGAACGCACCACGACGTCCGCAACGGCGTCGAAGCGCTCGGCCGTGACGTGCGGGTAGCGCACGCGCTCGAGGTCGCCGACGACGATGTAGCGCACGAGGTTCTCGCGCAGGAGTTCCGCCATCCCGGACGGTGGGCCGGCGTAGATGGCGTCTATGGCATCACGACGATCCGTGATGATGCGGTCCCACGCCTCCCCGCGGCGCCAGAGTCGTTCGTGACCTTCCCATCCGAGCAGCGTCGGCTGCCCGGAGAGCGACGAGATCCGCGACAGCCGCGTGTACGGCCGACCCGGAGCCTCGACGAGCACCGCCCCCGGCTCGCCGTCAGCCCACAGGTACCGCACGACCGTGGCATCGCCAGGTGCCCTTTGCTCGGTCCGCGACAGGGCATCGAGCGACATGTGCGGCTCGCGCCCGCGCCACAACGCGAGCACGACGAGGGCGGCTCCGGCCAGCGAGACCGCAGCCGTGCCTCGCACGAACCAGGCGGCGACGTGGTCCACCGCGCGATCGCGCTCTCGATCGCGTGATCGGCCGGCAGCCGCCGCGCGCCGGATCGTCAGCGACGGCAGGGCGCCGACGACAGCGGGCAGCGCGAGCAGCGCCAGGACCATCGCGTGCAGGTGCCACTTGAAGACCGTGTTGTAGCGACGCAGGTCCGACCCGTACACGTCGTCCACCCAGACCAACTCGGCGAGCAGGAGCGGCAGGACGGCCCACGCGAGCAGTGCCGACGCAGGCCATCCGGCAGGAAACCCGCGCACGACGCCGATGAGGAGCAGGACGAGTCCGACGCGCACCGCAAGGACCGGCGCGACGAACGCGAGTGCCGCCACGAAGACGACCGCGGCAACCGTCCGTCGTTGCGCCGTGCGGGAGGAACGCGCGAGGGCTGCGACAACCGGCACGAGCCAGGCACCATGGACGAGGCCGAACGCCCACAGGTTGGAACCGTCGCGCTCCATGCCCCAGTCGACCGCCGGCGGATCGAATGCCGACACGGCGGGCCATGCGACGACCGCGGCGACAACGAGTGCCGGTGCGAGGACGCGCACCGCCGCTGCAATGCCGTGACGAACGGCGATGACGACGCAGAGGCCGCAGGCGCCGATCGCGACCGTCGGGAGGTCCCAGCTCGACGTGAGCACGCTCGCGGATGCTGCGAGGCCGATGGCCGCGCCGGTCCCGGCCGTCGCCCATGACGGCATGCCGAGGGACGCATCCTCCTCGACGCGATCGGCAGCGGCAATCAGCAGGCCAGCCACGAGCACGAGCCAGGCGAGTGCCAGCAGGTGGCCGTGCAGGTCACCCCAGACGAACGTGAAGAGCGGGTACTCGTTCACCGTTCCGTCGATGACGCGGGTTGCCGGAAGCAGCGCCGACGAGAGCGATGACGTGCGGATGACGGTCGCGAGGACCGCGGGAGGCGCAGCGAAAGCAAGGGCGGCCGCTCCCCAGCCCCAGTGCCGGGGGGCGATGCGCAGGCCAATCGACGCCGCGGCCGTGATCGCGGCAGCGGGCACCAGTGTCGTCAGCAGGTTGTACGCCCAGGAAAGCGGCACGCCGCTCAGCCAGAGGAGCGGCGTCCAGAGGATCTGCCCGGCGTGGTGATAGTTGATCGGGAACCCGGCAAGCCATGGGTCGATTGCCGGCAGGGCCGTCGCGCGCAGCACGCTGGCGAGCAGCGCGTGGTCCATCGGGCGCTCGGCGCCCGCAATCGAAGGGCTCCAGCTTCGGATGACGATGAACGCCGACAGTGCCGCGAGCCACGTCAGGTCGAGCGCGGCGCAGCGTCGGACCACGTGACGCGCCGGCCAGGATGTCGATCGGGTACACGCCGCGGCGCCGGCAAGCAGCAGGCCGGCAGCAAGGGCCGCGGTGCGCGGCGACCACGGAAGCGCGGCCCACGCATGCAGCATCCAGGTGGCGGCACCGAGCGCCAGCGGGCCCGCGACGCGCGCGAGGCCGTAGCCCTCGTCCGGCCACCCGCGGCAGAGCGGGCGGATCACGCCGAATGCGGCGAGCGAGACACACCAGGCGCCAGCCGCGACGGACAGGCACGCGCCGGCGGCGGTCACGGCAGACGGCGCCGGGGTCTAGAAGGCGTCGGCGCCGGTGAGCGCGGATCCCGGCGTTGTCGGTCCCTGCTGCGTGACCTTCGCGACGTCGCCATGCTCGACGAGCCGGGGCGGCACGTACGCCTTGCGTTCAGCGGGGAGAGGAACGGTTGTTCTGGGTGTGTTCGGCGTCAACGGATCTCCTCGTCCAGGGGGGTCCGGGGCAGTCTAGCATGGCTGAGATCACCGACCAGCGTCTCGAGGACCCGGACGACCTCCTGTACTGCCGACAGGTCGCGCGGGCGCGTCACCCGCCACACCGGCACGCGCGATGCGACGTGCGCGCACTGGCGGAGGTTCGCGGCCCGCTGCGCACCCGTGAGGATCGGCTGGCAGAACGAGTACGTGACGAGCGCGAACGCCGCCGCTGCCGCCGAGAGGCGTTCGAGGCCCGCGTCCCCGTCGGCAACCGATACGATGGCAGCAATCTCTGGCGACCCGGGGGCCGCGGCCGGCAACGCGAATGCCTGCTTGTCGGACGCAGCCCATCGCGCCATGACCGGCAGCACCTCAGGGGCCTCGTGAAGGCGCACGAGTGGTGCATGCGCGTGCAGTTGCGGCCACCCCGTCGCTGCGTCGTCGATCACGGTGATGTCGTCGGCGAGCACCGCATGGCCGCGCGCGGCACACGCGGCGGCGATCGTGGACTTCCCCACCCCCGAATGGCCGATCACGATGATGGCGGCCGGCCCGATCTGCACGGTGGCGCCGTGCAGGACCAGCCGATCGCGTTGCAGCGACGCCACCGCAAGGACCGGCCCCATGAGCCACTGCGCGAGCGTGCCGGCGTCGAACCCGTCCGCGGGCCATGCCGTGACGCGCGCGCCATCCTCGACGAGAAAGCGGCCGCCATCGGGCGCGACGAGCCTGACGCGGCGGCCGTCGGCACTCGTCGCGTGACGCGCACCGTCCGGCGCCGGTCCGCGCGCGCGGCCGTCCTCGATCACGAGGTCGTCGGCGTCCTGCGTCGTGTCCGTCGGAGCGCCCTGCAGGATGAACGCCGATCGCACGACGAGCCCCGCGATGCGGTACCGGCGGCTGGTCGGAGCGGGCGACATGGCGACGCAGTGTCTGCGATGGAGCGAGCCGGTGCAAGCAGGCCGTCTGCTAGACTCCCGCGCCATGATCGCCAGGGCGCGCGCGTGAGCCAACGGGCACGGGGCCGCATCGTGATCATCGGCGCAGGCCCGACCGGCCTCGGCGTCGCCGACCGCCTGCAGGCGCGAGGCTGGACCGACTACCTGGTGATCGAGCGAGCCGGCGTCGCCGGCGGGCTCGCGGCCAGTGAACGCGACGCGGCCGGATTCACGTGGGACCTCGGGGGCCACGTCCAGTTCAGCCACTACGCGGCGTACGACGCCGCGCTCGATCGCGCACTCGGCACCGGGTGGATCACGCACGCCCGCACCGCATGCGTGCGCATCGAGGGCCACGACGTCGGGTATCCGTTCCAGCATCATCTCCACCGGTTGCCGGAGCCGCACCGGACGCGTGCGCTCCACGAATCGCCCTCTCCCGACTCTCGCGGCGACGGCGATTCGTTTGCCGCCTGGCTGCGGCGCACGTTCAACCCCACGACCTGCGATCTCTTTCTCGAGCCGTACAACCGCAAGGTGTGGTCGCACCCCCTCGACGACATGGGCTGGCGCTGGGTCGGCGATCGCGTCGCGCGGCCGACGACGCCGGGGAATGCCGAGCGGCCGCCAGCGGCGTGGGGACCCAACGCGCGATTCCGCTACCCGGCGTCCGGCGGCACCGGCGCGATCTGGTCATCGATCGCTGACGCGTTGCCATCGTCGCACGTCCGGACACGCCGCGCCGTCGTCTCGGTAGACCCTTCCGCGCGCGAGGTGATCCTCGACGATGGCGGGCGCGTCGGATACGACGCGCTCGTGTCGACGATGCCGCTCGACGCGCTCGTGTCGGTGATGCTCGGCCTGGCGGGCGAGGCGCACGCGGCCGCGGCACACCTGGTGGCAAACACGGTGGACCTCGTGGGGGTCGGCGTCGGTCTCGAGCCCGACGAGTCGATGCGGCGACGTACGTGGATGTACTTCCCCGAGCCGGCCAGCCCGTACTACCGCGTCACCGTGCTGTCCAACTACGCGGCCGCGAACGCACCGGCGGGCTGCTACTCCCTGCTCACGGAGTCGAGCCGCGAACGATCCGCCCCCGCCCGGAACGCCGACCGTCTCGTCGCCGACACGATTGCCGCCCTGCAGCACGACGGACTGCTGCCCGAAGGCGCGCCCATCCGCTCCACGTGGCACCGTACGCTGCCGTACGGCTATCCGATCCCGACACGCGATCGCGACGAGGCGCTCGGGGCACTGCACGGGATGCTCGAACCACTGGGCATCTACTCGCGCGGCCGCTTCGGCGGCTGGCGCTACGAGGTGTCCAACCAGGACCACAGCTACATGCAGGGCCACGAGCTTGCCGACCGCCTGCTCGACGGCACGCCCGAGGAGACGTACTTCCATCCCGATCGTGTGAACGGGCGCTACCGCCGGGCGGCGCCGTGACGCCAGAGTCCCCCGCACCCGCGCTGTCCTTCGTCATTCCCGCGCGCAACGAGGCCGGGACGATCGCGGTGGTCATCTCGGGATGCCTGCGGTTGGCCGACGCCTCGGGCCATCGCTGCGAAGTCCTCGTGGTCGACGATGCGAGCACCGACGAGACGCCGGCGCAGGTCGACGCACTGGGGTGGGAGCGCGCCGAGGTGCGACTCCTTCGCCAGGACCAGTGGAGCGGCATCGCGCGCACGAGCCACGCCGGGCTGCTCGCCGCGGCTGGCGACGTGATCTGCTACATCGACGGCGACGGACAGTTCGCGCCCGGCGACATGCCGCGACTGCTGTCGGCGCTGGACGACGCCGACTTCGTGGTGGGGTGGCGGCAGCAGCGTGCCGAGGGCGGTGCGCGTACGCTCGGTAGCAGGGCCTACAACGCCGCCACCCGCCTGATCGGCCTCGACCTTCACGACGTCAACTGCGGGTTCCGCGCCTGTCGACGTGAGGTGGTGCAGGCGGTGCTGCCGCATGTGTCGTCGCGATCCTCGTTCTACTTCGCGGAACTGACGTGGCGCGCCCGTCACGCTGGCGCGCGCGTCGTGGAGGTGCCGGTTCCGCATCGGCCGCGCGAGGCGGGTGTCGCGTCGGGTGCGGCGCTGCCGGTCGTGTTCGGGCAGTTCATCGACCTCGCGCGGTTCGCGCTCCGCACATGGCGGGGGGCGCGATGACGGTCACGCCGGAGTTGTCGGTCGTGATCCCGGTCCACGACGAGGCGCGATCGATTGCCGCCTCGATCCGGAGCTGGCACGCGACCCTCGCGGACCACGCCATCAGGGCCGCGATCATCGTGATCGACGACGGCTCGACCGACGGGACCGGCGCGATCGTCGAGGGCCTCGCCCTCGACAACGTCGCGGTGGTGCGGCAGGCGAATGCCGGCCACGGCGCCGCTGTGCTGGCCGGCTATCGCCTGACCTCCGCGCCTTTCGTGCTGCAGGTGGATGGCGACGACGAGATCGGCGCCTCGCAGTTCCAGGCACTCTGGGCGGCGCGAAGCGAGACCGTGCTCGTGCTCGGCTGCCGGGAACCCGCGACCCGACCGCTCGTCAGGCGGGCAATCACGACGCTCGCGGGCCTGTGGCTGCGGATGCTCGCGGGAAGGGCCGTGCGTGATCCAAACGTTCCGTACCGACTCGTGCCGCGCGCGCTGCTGCAGTCGGTGCTCGAGGCGATGCCTCCGCAGACGTTCGCGCCGAACCTCGCCATGACCCTGCACGCGCTGCGCCACGGCTGGCAGGTGGCGAGCGTGCCCGTCGTCGAGCAGCCGCGGCCGCATCGTCGCGCCCTCGGGGGCCTGCGGCTCTGGCAGGGCGTCGCGCGTGCCGTGCGAGACACCGCCACGAGCGCGCGGCGTCATCGCCGCCTGTAGATCGCGGTGGCTCCTGCCGTGAAGACGCGTTCCCATGCAGGGTCCGACGCGAGCCGCGCAAGACCCTCGCGCGGATACATCGCCTGCTCGAGCCGGCCGACGACGACGTACGTCACGCCGTAGCGGGACGCGATGCGATTGGCGTCGGCGGCATCGCGCGTCGTGTAGAAGTCGCGCACATGCCGACGGCGCCTTGCAATCATCTGCACGGGCAGTCCCATGCGCTGCTGTCGCGCGTGCCAGGTCCAGCCGAGTATGGTCGGGAGCCCCGTGTGCGCGCTGATCCGCCCTCCCCATCCATACTGATCGGCCTGCGCCTCCATGACGATTGGTGTGCCCGTGACGTTGTCGAGCAGCCAGTCGATCGCGAGCGCGTCCTCGGCAAGCGGCAGCTCGATGTCGTCGTGCAGGAGCACGGCGTACCGGAGGAAGGCGCGGCCGTCGAGGGAGCGTGGGGCCTCGCCGGACATCCGCGTCGCCAGCCGTGGGCCCGTTGCCGTCAACGGGTAGGTCAGCATGCCGATTGCCAGGCACGTCGTCGCGACGTGCAGCAGGCGACGGCGCCTCGTGCCGGCCCATCGCGCGTGCACGACGGCAATCGCGGCCGCGACGGCGGGGCTCCACAGCAACCAGACCGCGAGGTACGTCTTGAAGACCGTGTTCATGCGGCCGACGTCGCCGCGGACGACGGCGACTTCCACTCCCATCAGCAACGCGAGGCCGATCGCGAGCAGCATCCCCAGCCAGACCTGCGCGCGAGTCAGCGGGTGTACGACGCGCGCGCGCCACGCAACAAGCACCGCAAGCCCCAGCGGGGCGACGAACGGCGTCCACAGGATCAGCCAGTCCACGAGCGGCGTCTTCGCGCCTCGCCAAAGGGCCACGCCACCGGCGGGCGCCCCGTAGTACAGCCAGAACGGGCGCGCTGTGAGGACGGCAACGGTCGCGACGCCGAGGAGCGAGACGACGGCGCGCCGGGCCTGCGTGGGCCATGCGTCGAGCGGGCTCTCCCAGAATGCGGCGAGCACGACGGCTGCCGCCATGACGGCAGCGAGCACGGGCACGTCCCAGGGGTTGGTCGCCGAGAGCAGGCCGAGGAGCCATCCGCCGACGCCGAGGAGCGCGATGCGGGAGCGACTTCGCGCGTCGTTCATCCCTGCGGAGTCGATGCCGACGAGCGTTGCGGCGAGCACGCCCGCGAGCAGCATCGGCATCGACAGCATGTGCGCGTGAAGATCGGCAAAGAGGAACGTGAAGTACGGGAACTCGGTGATCGGCGCCACCTCGCCGGCCGGCGTGGGTATCGCCCGACTTGCTGTCCAGAACCACTCCCACTCGGGGATCGATGTCAGCGTGCCTCGGACGACGACCGCGACCTGCGCGAGATTGCCGAGCAGCGTGGCCGTCACACCGGCGCCGAACGCCGCAATGCCGGGCCGCACCGAGGGCACGAGCGCGCGGGCCAGCGTGCCGCCGACGACCGCCGCAACGGCCGTCGTGAGCACCCACCATGTCGGCACCGCAAGGTTGTAGGCGACGGCCGGCTCGACGCCGGTGAGCCTGCAGAGCAGCGCCACCGGCAGGTAGCCGAACCAGTAGTAGTTCAGCGCGCCGCCCGCAAACCACGGGTCGGCCACCGGGAACCGATCGGCACGCACGAGCGCCGACAGGATCGCGATGTCCATCGGCTTCTCGCCGCCGAGCGTCGGATGCCAGAGGTCCGGGTTCATCCACCGCAGGAGCAGCGCGAAGGCGCCGAGCGTCGCGAGCCATGCCACGGCCGTCAGCAGTGGAATGGACTCGACCCGCAGCCAGCGCACGAGCGCGCGCCGGACGGGCCACGCGGCGCCCCACGAGATGGCGGCAAGTGCCGCGCACGCACCCGCAATCACACCCCGTGTCACGGGCCACGGCGCGAACGTGCCCCAGAACCACGTGGCGCACGCGATC
Source organism: uncultured Luteitalea sp. (assembly GCA_934541105.1). Classification (GTDB taxonomy): domain Bacteria; phylum Acidobacteriota; class Vicinamibacteria; order Vicinamibacterales; family Vicinamibacteraceae; genus Luteitalea. The sequence goes on from CAKTDA010000006.1 coordinate 341,815, forward strand.
CAGCACAGCCCGAGGACGGGCGCGACGAGCGCGCCGCGCAACCACGCGTGCGCGAAGATCCTCAGGCAGATCGGCAGGGCCGACACCGTCACGATCGCCATCACGCCCAGCCAGCGCAGGACGGCGCCGCGCCCTGTCGGCGGCGTGGCATCGAAGCGTCCGGAACTCCCGCTGTTGCGGTGCCACGTCCCCTCGGACGCGAGCCCCTCCTGCCTGCCGGCCTGCAACATCAGGAGGTTCGGCGCGGCGCTCGCCTGCCGTGCGGTGAGGGGCAGCACGCCCGACCAGTCGTCCACGTCGAGTCGATCGCGCGCACGGCCGACCGACCACGCCGCCGTCCTGCGGAAGATGCGCACGCGCGGATGGTCGTACACCGAGAAGGCCTCGTCGGCGTGCCGGTCGTCCACGACGAACGCGCCGAGCCGTGGCTGCACGGCGACCTCCCGTTCGAGTGCGAACCCGAGCGATCCGTCGGCGAGGCCGTCGTAGTAGTGCACCATCATCGGGAACCGCTCGGGCAGGCGCACGAGGCTGCCGGCATGGCGGTCGCTCGACAGCACCACGTAGTCCGCGCGGTCGAGCAGCGCCAGCAGGACTTCACGCTTGGCGGGCGTATCCGCGTCGGTCACCGGAAGCGTCACGATCCGGTAACGTTCCGGCGTCGAGACGGACCCGGCCTGCAGTGGCAGCGCATCGTCCCAGTGCTCGACCGCAATCGTCGCGCCGGCGGGGACGTTGTCGTAGATCCATCGCGACGCGTGCAGCCTCGGGTGCAGCTCGCGATAGACGTGCGTGAACGCGACCGCCCACGCCGCCGTGCCGGCAACCACCACCGCGACGAGCGCAAGCGCCGCGCGGCGCGCCATGGCGCCGCGAGCGGAGGCCCGTCCGACGACGGCCACGAGGAACCACGCGGCGACGAGGCACGCAGCCGGGTATGCAGGCAGCAGGTAGCGCATCGTCGCCACGAGGTGCAGGGACGCGGCGCCGACAACGGTGAGGACCCAGACCGTCGGCACGACGATTGGGTGCCGCCACGCGCCAAGTGCGCGCCACGACGCCGCGGCCATTGCGGCGGCGGCCGTGACGCCGAGCGGCCAGCCAAGACCGAACGCGGCGGCGTTCCACCAGGCGAACCACACGGGGCGCCTCGCCCACTGGTGCGTCGGCGGCCAGTCGTGCCCGGCCAGCATGTCGAGCGTCATGCGCATGTCGGCCAGCCACGTGGCCGACGGCCGGAGGCTCCACGCGCCGAACATGTCCGGGGCCAGCAGGCGGACGACGACGGCGCCCGTGAGCACGAACAGCGCAAGCCAACGCCATGGCGCGCGCGTCGCGCCGGCGCGGGCGCTCCAGGCGGTCGTGGCGATCACCACTGCAGCCGGCACGGCAATCAGCGCGCCTGTGAGCTTGCAGGCCACGGCGGTGCCTGCCGCAAGCCCTGCGACCACTGCCGCCGTGCGGCTCGCACGTCGATGCACGGCCGTGAGCGCCGCGATCGCCACGGTCGCACACGCCGTGAGCCAGGGATCAACGACGAAGAAGTGACTCTGCTGGATGGGCAGGACCGCGCACGCGTAGAGCGCCATCGCGAGCCACGCCACCGCCGACCCGAGAAAGCGCCGGCCGATCCAGCCGATCGCCAGCAGCGAGACGACGTCTGCCGCGGTGCCAAGCAGTCGGCCGAGCTGCGCCACGCGCGCTGCGCCGCCCACACCCGCGACGTCGGCGACCAGCCGCGTGAACGTGACGGGGAACAGGCCGTACGCGTGAAGGACGCGGGGCCGCGGATTGATCGGCGTGGTATCGCCCGCGACGTACGCCAGCAGCGAGGCGGGCGGTGCCGGCTTCGCCGTGACCATCGCGAGGTGACGCTCGTCGGGATGCAGCAGGGTGCCGCGATCCCAACGCAGGCCCTGCACGCGGAACACCAGCGCACACGCGACGACGAGCAGCGTCGCAAGGCACGCTGGCAGGGCCCGGCGCCGCGGCGCGCGTGCTACGCTTCTCGCGCCGGTCACCGGCGCCCGTTCCCGCACATGGTCCCGATGCTCACTCCAGGCGTGCGCCTCGTTGCGCGACCCGACGTCCTCGGCAGCGATGTCGGCGACCAGGCCAGCATCCTGCTCGATCCGGTGGGCGGACGGTACTTCAGCATCGAAGGCGCGGGCATGACGGTCTGGGCAGCACTGGCTGCGCCATCGACTGTGGCGTCGCTCTGTGCACGGGTCCAGGCCGAGTACGCCGTGGATCATGCCACGTGCGAACGCGACGTCGTCGCGCTGCTCGAAGACCTGATCGATCGCGGCCTGGTGCAGGTGGTCGACGATACGCCCGGGGCGGATTGAGGTGCGACCGCGCCTCTCACGCGTGCTGCTGACGATTGCCGTCGTCGGCGGCGTGCGGCTGCTGCTCTCCACGACGTCCTTCACACGCACGGAGCACCTGCTGGCCAGGGCGCGCCGGCTCCGGCCCGGCATGAGCGCGGAGGCGCCGGAACGAACCGCTGCGCGCGTGGCGCGCGTCGCGCGCGCGGTGCCATGGGCATCCTGCCTGACGCAGGCTCTCGCCACGCGGCTGCTCCTGGCATGGCAGGGTCTTGACGCCGCCGTTCGCTACGGCGCACGCCGCGACGGCGACGCGCTTGTCGCGCATGCGTGGGTCGAGATCGACGGCCGTTCGCTCGACGCGTCGTCGACGGCGTACAGGCGCCTGCGTCCCGTGAGCGCGGGACATGACTGAGGCGTTCGCCGACAGGCTCGTCGCGCTTGCCGTGCCGGGCGTCCCGCAGGACGACGCGGCTGCGCACGACGCGGTGGTCCGGCTCGTCTACGAGCAGGGACTGCTCGCATGGGCGCACGACGTCGCCGGCGCTCGGGGCTGGCCGTCGGCGCTGCAGGCTCGTCTCGGCCGCGCCCGCGTCGAGGCCACCCGGCGGGCGCTCGCGCAGGTCGCGCTGCTCGCCACGCTGACGCGTCGTGCCGAGGCTGCGGGCGCACCACTGCTCGCGCTCAAGGGCGTGGCCCTCTCGATCGCCCTCCATGGCGACCCCGCGCGGCGGCACGCGGCCGACCTCGACGTGCTCGTCGCACCGCGCGACATCGGGTTCGTCGTCACGGCACTCCGCGATCTCGGGTTCACGCCCGATGCGCCGTGGCAGCAGGGGTCCGCGGACGACTTCCTGCGCTGGGCGCCGCTCCACCACGAGTTCGTGTTCCGGGACAGCGGCGGACAGCTCGTCGAGGTCCACACGCGCCTGACGGGTCCGCTCATGGGCCGCAGTCGATCGGTGGATGCCCTCTGGCAGGACCGCCTGTCGCTCAGTGTCGGCGGCAAGGCCGTGGCCATGCCGTCGCTCGAGGACACCGCACCACACCTGGCCGTGCACGGCTTCTGCCACGGCTGGGAGCGGCTCGCCTGGATTGGCGACATCGCCGTGCTGGCCACGCGCGACGACATGGACTGGGATCGTGCGCGAGCGCTTGCCGCGTCATTGCGGTGCCGCACGGCACTCGACGCGTCGCTGCTCGTGGCTCACGAGCTGTTCGACACGAACGTGCCGCATGGGGTGGATGGGCGCGCACGGCGTGCCGCACGCGCCGTCGTGACGCGCATCGGGCGCGGCCAGCTGGCGCCGCCGCTTGCCGGGTGGCTCGGCGACCACTTCCGCAGCAAGGACGGCTGGAACGACGCCGCGCGTCACGCGTGGCGGCTCTGGTGGACTCCCGCGATCACCGACGCCGCGCCGGGGCAATGGCCGCCGCCGTGGCTGGCACTCGCGTGGCGCCGGCCGCTGCGATTGCTCGCGGCCCACGTCGGCCGCCGGACTGTGTCACGCAGTCGGGCCGGTACCGGCCCCTGAGCGACGACGCGGCTCCGGCGCTCAGCGCACTCCCGCTGCCTGGAACCGTGACGTCAGCGCGCCCACGGTGACGGTGATGGGTCCCGTTGCCGCCTGTCGCACGCCCTCCGCATCGACGATGCCGAGCGGCTCGGCATCGAGGGGCAGGCTCACGCGCGTGGAGGCGCCGGCGTCGAGCGTCACCCGTGCGAACGCCGCGAGCGCCTTTCGCGGCGCCGCTCCTCCCGCGCCCCCGTGCGTCACGAAGGCAAGCACCACATCGTCGCCGCGACGACGGCCGGTGTTCGTGACCGTGAGCGACATCACCGGCGGTGCGCCTGGCGTGCCTGCTGGATCGATCTCCAGAGCGTCGTACCTGAACGTCGTGTAGCTGCGACCGTGACCGAAGGACCAGAGCGGCTCGCCTGAGAAGTACCGGTACGTCCGCTCGCGCATCGAGTAGTCGTCGAATGGCGGAAGGTCGCTCGTCGCGGCGTAGAACGTGAGCGGGAGGCGGCCTCCGGGATCTGCGCCGCCGAAGAGGACGTCCGCGACCGCGCCGCCGCCCTCACCGCCGGGGTACCAGGCCACGAGGATCGCGTTGGCCCGCGCCTTGATCGTCGGGATCGCCTGCGCGCTGCCGCCCGTGAGCACGACGACGAGCGGCTTGCCGGCGGCCGCGACTTCGTCGAACAGCTGGAGCTGCGCGGCGGGCAGCTCGATCGCGCGGCGGTCACCGCCCGGATTGCTCTTGTCCTCCCCTTCCTCGCCTTCCTGCCGGGGCGTGAGGCCGAGCACCAGCACGACGGCGTCGCTTGCACGCGCCGCGTCAACGGCCTCGCGACGAGCCTCGGGCGTGCCTCGCGTGACGTCGCTGCCACGCACGCCCATGACGACGCCTCCGCGCGCCGCAGCGGCCCGCCTCACGCCCTCGAGGATCGTGATGGGCGCCGATGGGGTGCCGTTGTAGTTGCCGACGAGCGCGTCGATGTCGTCGGCCGTCGGGCCGATGACCGCCAGTCGCTTCAGCCCCGGGGCAAGCGGCAGGACGCCATCGTTCTCGAGCAGGACGAGCGACTTCGTGGCGACCTCGCGGTTGAGCGCCCTGTGTGCCCGCGAGTCGTTCACCGAGTACGGGATCCGTGCGTAGGCAACACGCTCCTGCGGATCGAACAGCCCGAGCCGCATCCGCGCGGTGAACAGCCGCGACACGGCGCGGTCGATCTCGGCCTCGGTGATCAGCCCGCGCTGCACGGCGGCCGTGAGTCGGCGGAAGTCGCTGCCGCACTCGAGGTCGGTGCCGGCCTTCACGGCCTGCGCCGAGGCCACCGCGGCGTCCGCCGAGTAGCGGTGCCGCTTCCACATGTCGTTGATCGCGCCGCAGTCGGTGACGACGTAGCCATCGAATCCCCAGCGGGCGCGGAGGAGTTCGTCGAGCAGCGCGCGGTTGCCGCTCACCGGCACGCCGTCCACCGCGTTGTAGGCGGTCATCACCGACAACACGCCGCCGTCACGGACTGCACGCTCGAAGTGCGGCAGGTACGTGTCGGCCATGTCGCGGGCCGTCGCCCTCGCATCGAACGTGTGCCGGTCTGCTTCCGGACCGCTGTGTACGGCGTAGTGCTTCGCCGTGGTGATGGTCTTGAGGTACGTCGGGTCGTCACCCTGCATGCCGCGGATGAACGCCACGGCCATGCGGCCCGTGAGCACCGGGTCCTCGCCGTAGGTCTCGTGGCCGCGCCCCCAGCGCGGGTCGCGGAAGATGTTGATGTTTGGCGAGAAGAACGTCAGGCCCTGGTAGCGGCCGCGCTGGCCCTGGCGCACGAACTCGTGGTGCTTCGCGCGGGCCTCGTCGCTGATGGCGGTGGCCACGCGCTGCATGAGCGGCTCGTCGAACGTCGCGGCCAGGCCAATCGCCTGCGGGAACACCGTGGCGACACCGGCGCGCGCCACGCCGTGGAGTGCCTCGTTCCACCAGCCGTACGCAGGGACGCCGAGGCGGTCGATGGCCGGCGCCTGATCCATCATCTGGCCGACCTTCTCCTCGAGCGTCATGCTGCCGACGAGTGCGGCGACGCGTTCGGCAACGGGACGCTCCGGGTCGAACCAGGGGCGATCGCCGCCGGGCCGCTGCGCGTGGAGCGTCAGCGTCGCCGCCGTGCAGGCGGCCGTCATCACGCAGGCGATTCGCAAGGGCTTCACGATTCGCCGTCCCTGGGACCGCGCGTCCCCGCCTGGATCTGCCGTATCGCGCCGAGGTGATACGCGAGATGCGCGACGCTCCCGACGACCCCGTTGAGCTCGACGTCCGACATGTCGCGGGGTGTCGCCAGTGCGGCAAGCCAGCCGTCAACCTGCGTGCGCAAATCCGCACGCAGGTGCGTCCACTCGCTCTCGGACACGTCGCCGAGCCTCCAGGCAGCGCCCCAGTCCGCAGACTCGAACGGGTTCTCGCCTGCAGCCCAGCGGTTCAGGAGCGACAGCCCATACGACAGGTGCGCGACATGCGCGGCAATGGAGGCGCCGCCGGATGCCGACGTCGACGCCTCGCGGGGCGTCAGTCGATCGAGGGACGCGATCAGCCCCGCGTCGCCCGGATTCAGCACGAAGCCGCCCGTGAGTGCCGTGCCGTATGTCAGTTCGCGCAGCAGTGCCTCGAGACTCGTGAACAGATCGACGCGTGGCATCCGGCGACTGTAGCCGCCGCGACCCGTCGCGGCAAACCGAAACGCGAAGGGCCGGATCCGGGCAACGATTCCGCGCGCCGCAAGTCGTGATGGCGCGACGGCGCGACGCGTCACGATCGTCCGCTGACGTCATCGTCGAACACGGAATCGTCGTCCGCGTCGAGATCGGACTCCCCTGCCGCGAGCACGTGCAGGAGCGGCATCTGCAACAGCGCGACCCTCTCTGCCGGATAGTAGTGCCGCCCCTCATCGTCGATCCGGAGCACCCGGGGCGCGGTCCCGTGCTCGATTCCGACGAGCAGTTCCCACAGGTGCACCGGTGCCATCGATGCCGGCCCGGGCGTCGTGCCGTCCGCAAGCCACAGCGTGGCGTCGCGGGTCATGCGGACGAGCGTCTCGCGATCCCACCCCTGCGTCGCCACGGCTTCGCGCACGACGGCGACGAGCGTGGACGGGATGGATGCGTCCGGCTCCGCGTCGGCGACGAGATGGCCGTCGAGCACGCGGTAGAAGTCGAGCGGAATCCCCGCGTCCTCGCCCCAGCGCACGTCCCAGTCGGCGCGTGGACGATCCGCCTCGCGTTCGAGCAGGCAGACCTTGGTGACGTTGGCGACTTTGACGGCCACCAGCCTGTTGTCCAGGCTCGCAAACGTGAGCCATCCAGCCTGGCCCGCATCGAGGAGGCGAGCGATCCGCCGGGCGTGGAGTTCGTTGATGGGAAACCACCGGCTCTTTGCGTGCCCCGGCAGGAGCACGCCCGCATGCCCCCAGAGCGGCTCCTGCGCTCCCCCCGACAGCAGCCCGTACGTCGTCGGTGAGTGGCGCGTCGAGGGTGGGGCTCCACCGACGAGCGCGTCCACGGTCGTGGCGAAGATCATCGCCAGCTCGCGAAGGGTCGCGACGTTGGGTTCGGCCTTGCCCGCCTCCCAGCGGGCCACCGTCTGCTGCGTCGTTCCGAGCGCCCGCGCCAGCTCGTCCTGGGTGAGGCGCGCCGCGAGTCGTCGTTCCCTGAGCGTGTCCAGCGCCAACCTCCCGAGGGTTACTTTCCCTGCACTATCGCGCACTCGTTATATGTGTGCAAGAACACGCTCAACGAGTCGGCCGACAGGTCGGTTTGAGTGTCGCATCTTACTCTTTCAACGTGTGCGGTACTCGTTTATCGTGTTATCACCGGGCTGTCCGTCCGGCCGTGTAACCCTTCCACCTCTGTGTGGATTCCGGACCCAGAGGTGACGGCAGGCGCCTCGAAAGGTGACACCGGCCACTGGCGCCGATTCTGCAGTGTTCACCGGAAGCCGGGCCACGGTGCTTGGCAAGAACTTCAGCGACGACCCGAGTTCCATGCAGGAGATCCAGGACCTTCAGCTCGCCGGCCAGACGCTCTGCTCGGCGGGCGTGAGCTATTTCCACGTCTATCCGAACGGCGACGTCTACCGCTGTCTCGCGGACTTCAACGCGCGCCGCCCCCCGATGTTCAACGTCAAGGCCGATGGCTGGCGTGGATCGGCCGCCCCGACCATCTGCGATCACGAGCGCTGCTACAACGCGTGCGATCTCGACTGGACCACCAAGTGGCAGCTCGACGACGAGGGCCGGCTCGAGCGCACGCTGGAGGGGCAGCGGAGGGCGAGCGGGGGTGCGGCGGTGCGGTTGTTGAGCAACCAGCGTCTCGACGCGCCGCAGCGTCGCATGGCGTACTTCATCTGGTCGCCGACGCTCGCGTGCAATTACACGTGTGCCTACTGTGGGTGCGCCGCCGGCGAGAAGCAGATCAGGAACGACTTTCCCTCATCGGCCCCCGAGTTGAGCGTGGACGACTGGGTGGACGTCTGGAGCGACATCCTCGACCGCTTCGATTACGGCATCCTCAGCGTGACCGGCGGAGAGCCGCTGCTCAGTGACGCGACGATTCCCGTGCTCGGCATCGCGGGGCGGAAGTTCGCCTGCTACGTCACGTCGAACGTCAGCCGCAACGTGATGGAGTTCAGCCGCAGCGTGCCTCCGGGCAGTCGCGCCGATGTCGCGGGCTTCGGCGACGTTCCCGTGGGCCTCTCGGGAGTCAACTGCAGCCTGCACCCTACGTCCAGGGGCTTCAACTGGGAGTTGTTCAAGGGATCGGTGCTGCTGCTGCGCAACGCCGGCTTCCCCGTGTCGGTCAACTACGTCGGCTATCCCCTGCAGCTGTACCTCGCGCCCGAGTACAAGGCATGGTGCGAGCAGCAGGCGATCGAGTTCACGTTGTCGTCATGGCAGGGCGTGGACAACGACGGGACGATCTCACGCTACTCGCCGTCCGAGCGCGCCTTCTTCGAGGAGATGGCGCCGCCGCATCGCAAGAAGGCCAACGAACTGGTGTTCGTCGATCTCCGCTACGAGGTGACGCTCGACACACCGACGACGCGGGTGCTGATGTCCGACGTCGCCACGGTGACGGGACGTATCCGTAATGTGTCACCTACCGATTGGCACGTCGGCAGCGGGCCCGACAGGTGGAGCGTCGCCGGGTACATCACGCGCATCGGCCGGCGCAAGCAGTGGCTCCGCCAGTTCCGCACAACACCGGCCGACTGCATCGTCGAACAGGGGGCCGCACTCGAGTTCTCCGTGCCCATCGACACGCGTGGACTGCCGGCCGGCATCTACGAGGTGTGGATCGACCTGCTGATGCCGCCGCGCAACTGGATGGCACTTCACGGGGCGACGCCGGCTGCCGCGCTGCTCAGGGTCGAAGCGTTCAGCCACGAGATCGCCGTGGACGTCGATGCCGTGACCCTGTCGCCCGACACCGCAACCGTCGTCAGCGGCACCGTCCGCAACACGTGCGGCAAGCCCTGGCCCGGGGGAACGGGCGGCGGCGACCTGCGCCTCGGGGCGCGGCTCCTCCGGCGCGACGGCGAGGGCGGACCGATTCGGGAGTTCCGGGCGCCGCTGGCGGCGCTGCCCACGACACCGGAAGAGCCGGTGTCGTTCAACCTGGTGCTGGATCCGCTGGAGCTCGACGCTGCGGACTACGAACTCAGCCTCGACGTCGTGAAGGAGAACCAGTTCTGGTTGTCCGAGAAGGGCGCCACGCCGACAGTGATTCCCGTGGTCCTGCCGTAGCGCCGCCGGTCGCGTTCAGGCGAAGGCGGTGTCGTCGGCAGAGGGCCCGTAGAGCGCCGGGACCTTCGCGCCCATGAGCCGCAGGTAGACCGTCATCTGGCCGCGGTGGTGGACCCAGTGGTTGATCGTGTCACGCAGCATCTCGTGCCGCGTCGTGTCTGCCACGACCACGCCTCCGGCGAGGAGTTGCCAGCGCGTCTGCAGGTGCGCCTCGGTGGTGTTGCGCAGCACCTTTCGCGCCTCGTCGGCAGCCTTGTCGAGCGCCGCCACGTACTCGGCCGCCGTCGAGGGCGACGGCCACTCCTGCCCCCCGCCGTCCTTCGGGGCCACGTCGAACTGGTCCTGCCGCACGATCATCGTCAGCCACATCGGGATTGTCGCGACCATGTTGGCAAGGTAGCCGAACGGCATCGACCGGTCGTGCGGCTTCCAGTCCGCCTTCCCCTCGGGGACCTGTTCGAGCGTACGGCGGCTGCGGGCCGCTTCGCCGTCGAGTTCGGCAAGCATCAGCGCGATGAAATCCATGGCGCGCAGTATCCAGAGCCGACGACCCTCCTGCAAGCACAACCAGCATCACGGGTGGGACGACGGACGTGGTCGGGTTGCGATGAGTTCCGCCGACGGCCGCCGTCTACCGGTCAGATGATGACGGCAGCCGCCGTCGGGAGCCCATGTCCATGACACCGAAGAACACGATCTGTCTCTGGTTCGATTCCGACGCCCACGAGGCCGCGAAGTACTACGCCGCGACCTTCCCCGACAGCGCCGTCACCGCGGTGCGCACGGCGCCAGACGACTTCCCCGGCGGCAAGGCCGGACAGGTGCTGACGGTGGAGTTCACCGTGCTCGGCATCCCGTGTCTCGGCTTGAATGGCGGCCCGGCATTCACGCAGAGCGAGGCATTCAGCTTCCAGGTCGCGACCGACGATCAGGAGGAGACCGACAGGTACTGGAACGCCATCGTGGCAAATGGCGGCGCCGAGAGTGCGTGCGGCTGGTGCAAGGATCGCTGGGGAATCTCGTGGCAGATCACCCCGCGTGTGCTCACCGACGCAATGGCCGCCGGCGGCGACGAAGCCCGCCGCGCGTTCGCCGCGATGATGACGATGGGGAAGATCGACGTCGCGGCAATCGAGGCGGCACGACGCGGCTGAGGGTATCCTCACGTCCATGGCTGACGCGAAGCCGCGGTTGCGCGTCCGGACCGGCCGCGCGGGCGTGATCGCCGGCGTCTGTGGACTGCTGATGGTGGGTGGTGGCGTCGCGGCGATCCTGGCCGAGCGATCGATGCAGCCGGGACGCGACGTCATCGTGCGCGAGCTCGCGGCAGGCAAGCTGCTCGTCGCCGCACGCAACCTCCCCGACCCCAACTTCGCCGACACCGTCGTCCTCCTCGTGGAATACTCCGGGGATGGCGCGGCGGGTCTCGTGCTGAACCGACCGTCCTCGGTGCCGCTGTCGCGCGCGCTGCCGGGCATCGAACAGGCGTCGGGCGTCGCCGCGACCGCGTTCATCGGAGGTCCCGTTTCACAGGGCGCCGCGCTCGCGCTGTCTCGCATGGCATGCGGCGCGTGCCCGGTCGTGGGCCGGGACGTGTACCTCGTGAACACGCCGGATGCGTTGAAGGATCGCCTGGCCGGCGGCGGGGATGATCAGCAGCTTCGCGTCTATCTGGGGTATGCAGGCTGGTCCGGGGGGCAACTGGAGGCCGAGACGCGGCAGGGTGCGTGGCATGTGCTCGACGCCGACGCGCGGACCGTCTTCGATCCGGCGCCGCGCTCCCTGTGGCAGCGGACCATCAGGCGTACCGAAGCGGTGTTCGCGCGCCTGGGGTCGTGAGCGGCGTTGCCGCAGTCCGGATGGTGCGCCGGCCGCGCAACGCTCGATCGAGCGCTGCACGGCCGGCATGTGGTGCAGACGCTGTCAGGCGCGGGTGCGCATGCGGCGACGGACCGCGAGGCCGGCAAGCGCGCTGCCGAGCAGCACGAGCGACGTCGGTTCCGGCACACCGGGAACGACCTGCTCACGCGTGCCGATCGAGAAGTCGTCGAAGGCGAAGAAATCGCTCCCTGACGCCGTATTGCCGAAGCTGATGCCGGTGAAGAGCTCGTCCGGCTCCGTGACGTAGAAGCCGAAGTAGAGAACCCCGCCGCCCGGGCCATTCAGCGGGCTCTCCACGGTCAGCACGCTCGGCGTACCGGACACGGTCGTCAGCGTCACCCGGCCGTTGAAGTCCCCGATGTCCACGCCGTAGAAGCCGAAGGCCGCAACCGGCGACGAGAAGTCGAGGGTCATGGCGCTGTCGCTCTCCCAGTACTTCGTGCCGGAGATCGGGTAGCGCCCGACGCCATTCGTACCACCGAGCTGCTCGTCCACCGATCCGCCGCTGAGCGTGGCCGAGACGCTCCCGAAGCTCACGGTGGGAGACGTCGCGCCGATGCTCAGCCCCTCGAACGTCTCCGTGCCGACACCAACGAGGTTCGCGAAGAACGCCGCGCGGGCGGCATCCGCATTCGGATGGGATGCGAGCCGGGTGCCCTCGCCGACCCCGACGTCATTGCCGAAGAAGATCACGGGAGCCGCGTCGGCCACCTGCCCACCAACGCCCACCAGCCCCACGCTCAGAACTGCACTCAACACCGCACGAGTCATCGACAAGGAGATCTCCAATCAGGACCACACCGGACGACGTTCGTCACGGCCTCGCCTGGCTGCTTTGCAACTTTCGGTCCTGATGTCTGTTTCGGAACGGGCGGTAACTCGTCGCCACTGATGCACGACTAGTCGCCATTGGGCGCGACTTTAGGTGATTCCCTGGCAGTGGTGGCCCGCGCCAGCGTTCGGGGCGGGCGCTTCGGAACTCGGGGTTCGGATCTCACGCCAGACCATGCGCCGTTGACGCGGGGGTTTCAGAAGCGGAACCGGTAGCTCGCCTCCACCATCCGCGGCATGCCGATCAGGATCTGGTTGGCGGTGACGGCCCACTCGGCGAAGAACGCGTTCGTGAGGTTCTTGCCGCGGACGACGATCTCGCCGGATCCCGCACGCCAGCTCACCTGCGCATCGAGGAGGCCGTAGCCGGCAAGGCGCGTCGTGTTGGCGTTGTTGGCAAAGAAGCGACCCTGTCCGCGCACGCCGGCCCCAATCGTCAACGGCCATCGATCGAGGCGATATGAAGCGCCCCGGCTTTCTCGGAGACCTCATTTCTTGGGAGGATGGGGTCGATGGGACGTCCAAGTCGGTTTTCACC
>CAKTDA010000007.1 GCA_934541105.1 uncultured Luteitalea sp.
CCCGCGGCCCGGCCAGCCGGGCGGCTACCGCCCCGGCGGCGGCACCGGCCATCGCCCGCGTCCCGGCGGACGCAGCAGCGGCGGTCGCCGTCGCGGCATGCGCATCGAGGCGCCGGTCATGCAGGGTCCGGCCGCCCCGCCGCCAATCACCCGCATCATCACGCTCGCCGAGGGCATGACGGTCAAGGACCTGGCCGACAAGCTCGAAGCGAAGGTGAAGGACGTCATGCGCGTGATCCTCGAACAGGGGATGCGCATGACGATCAACAGCACGCTCGATGCCGAGACCGCCACGATGCTCGCGCGCCAGTTCGGCGCCGAAGTCGAGGTGCGCACCTTCGAGGAGGAGATCGTCGAGTTCGAGGAGGGCGTCAGCAAGCCCGAGGACCTCGAGGCCCGTGCGCCGGTCGTCACGGTGATGGGCCACGTGGACCACGGCAAGACCACGCTGCTCGACAGCATCCGCACGACGCGCGTCGCCGAACGCGAGGCCGGCGGCATCACGCAGCACATCGGGGCCTACGCCGTCGAGTTGAACGACCGCAAGATCGTCTTCCTCGACACGCCGGGCCACGCGGCGTTCACCACGATGCGTGCGCGCGGCGCGAAGGTCACCGACGTGGTGGTCCTCGTGGTCGCGGCCGACGACGGCGTCATGCCGCAGACGCGTGAGGCCATCGACCACGCGCGCGCGGCGAAGGTGCCGATCATCGTGGCCATCAACAAGATGGACAAGCCGGACTCCAACCCCGACCGCGTGATGCGCGAGTTGTCGGAGATCGGCCTCCTCGCCGAGGCCTGGGGCGGCGACACGGTGATGGTGCCGGTGTCGGCCAAGGCCAGGCAGAACCTCGACACGCTGCTCGAGATGATCCTGCTCGTCACCGAGATCGGCGAGCACAAGGCCAACGCCGCGCGCAACGCCTCGGGCACCGTGCTCGAAGGCAAGCTGGATCGCGGCCGCGGCCCGGTCGCCACCGTGCTCGTCCAGGACGGCACGCTGCACGTCGGCGACACGCTGCTCGTCGGCACGATCGTCGGCAAGGTGCGCGCACTGCAGGACGACCGCGGGCGCAGCGTCCGCGAGGTCGGCCCCTCGACGCCCGTGGAGGTCCTCGGCCTCGGCGGCGTGCCCACGCCCGGCGACACCTTCCAGGCCGTGGACGACGTCGCCAAGGCGCGCCAGATCGCACTGTTCCGCGAGGAGCAGGCAAAGGCGAAGTCGCTCGGCGCGCGCGGCGGCCGCATGACGCTCGAGACGCTCCAGAAGGCGATCGCCGAGGGCGGCGTCAAGGAGCTCGCGCTCATCATCAAGGCCGACGTGCAGGGCTCGGCCGAAGTGCTGGCCGACTCGCTGCAGAAGCTCGGCGACGAGCGCATCAAGGTGCGCGTCATCAGCTCCGGCGTCGGCGCGATCAACGAGTCGGACGTGCTGCTGGCCACGGCGTCCGAAGCCATCATCATCGGCTTCAACGTCCGGCCCGATCGCAACGCCGAGCAGGTGGCCGATCGCGAGAAGGTGGACATCCGCCTGCACTCGATCATCTACAACGTCACCGACGAGATCCGCGCCGCGATGGCGGGCATGCTGGAGCCCACCTTCAAGGAGAACCGGATCGGTGCCGCCGAGGTGCGCGAGGTGTTCCGCGTGCCCAGGGCCGGCACGGTGGCGGGCTGCTTCGTCACCGACGGCGTCATCCGCCGCTCGGGCGACGCCCAGGCCCGCCTGCTGCGCGACGGCGTTGTCGTCCACACCGGCAAGCTCAGTTCGCTGCGCCGGTTCAAGGACGACGTCTCCGAGGTCAAGAGCGGCCTCGAGTGCGGCATGACGTTCGAGCGCTACAACGACATCAAGGTCGGCGACGTGATCGAGGTGTTCGTCACCGAGGAAGTCGCGGTCACGATTCCGGGATAGCGGCCGATGCAGCGTCCCGGATCACGCGCCGAGCGCATCGCCGATCAGCTGAAGGACCAGGTCACGCAGCTGCTGGCCTTCGAAGTGAAGGACCCGGCCATCGGCCTGCTGACCGTCACGCACGTGAAGCTGACGAGCGACCTCGGGCTCGCGCACGTGTACTACACCCTCGTCGGCGACGACACCGAGCGTCGCCGGACGGCGCGCGCCCTCGACCGGGCGACGCCGTTCGTGCGGCGCCGCCTCGCCGAGGACATGAACATGCGCCGCGCCCCCGAGGTGCGGTTCCACTACGACGAGGACCTCGAGCGGCAGGAACGCGTGGCCACGCTGCTGCGCGAGATCGCCAGCGAGCGCGAGGCGCGCGAAGCCCGCGAACGCGAGTCCACCCCGACACCTGATGACGACACGCACTGAGGCGGCGGTGGCCGTCCCGCCTGCCCTGGTGGACGCCCTGCGCGCCTCGGGCCCGGTCCTGATCTG
Source organism: uncultured Luteitalea sp. (assembly GCA_934541105.1). GTDB lineage: Bacteria > Acidobacteriota > Vicinamibacteria > Vicinamibacterales > Vicinamibacteraceae > Luteitalea. The sequence goes on from CAKTDA010000007.1 coordinate 2,399, forward strand.
CGGCCATGCCCGCCCCGACGGCGATGCCATCGGCTCGGTCATGGCCATGGCGGGCGCCCTGCGCGCGATGGGGCGCCCGGTGCGCACGATCGGCAGCGACCCTGCCCCGCCGTCGCTGACGGTGCTGCCCGGCATGGCGTCGCTCGAACTCGTCCCCACCATCGACGCGACCGGCACCACGGTCATCGTGATGGAGTCGGGATCCCTCGCGCGCACCGGCATCACCGGCCTCGACGCAGCCCCGGTGATCGTCAACATCGATCACCATCTCGGCAACACCGGCTTCGGCACCGTGAACTGGTTCGACGAGGGTGCCGCCGCGTGCGTGGAGATGGTGGCCGACGCCATCGACGCCATCGGTGTCGCCTGGACGCCCGAGATCGCCACGCACCTGTACCTCGGCCTGCTCACCGACACGGGCGGCTTCCGCCACTCGCACATCTCGGCGCGCAGCTTCGAACTCGCGCGACGCTGCGTGCTTGCCGGGGCCGATCCCGTGCGCATCGGCCAGGTCGCCTACGACAGCTTCAGCCTCGGCCGCGTGCGCCTGATCGGCGAACTGCTGCACGGCATGCGCCTCGAGGGCGACGGCCGGATTGCGGTGCTGACCCTGACGCCAGACGTCCACGTGCGGGCGGGGTCCACGCCGGACGAGACCGAGGGCCTCATCAACATGCCGTTCACCGCCCAGGCGATCCGGGCGGTGTGCCTGCTGCGCAACGACGAGGACGGCTCGACGCGGGTCAGCCTGCGATCGAAGGGTGACGTCGACGTGCGGGCCGTGGCACAGCGGTTCGGCGGCGGCGGACACCGCAACGCGAGCGGCTTCACCACCGCCGACCCGCTTGCCGCGGTCGAAGACGCCCTGCTCCCCCTCCTGCGCGACGCCGTGCAATGACGCCGTCGCTCGACGGCGTCCTCGTCGTGGACAAGCCCGACGCCGTGACGTCGCACGACGTCGTGGCTGCCGTGCGGCGCCAGGTACCGCGCCGCACCCGCGTGGGTCATACCGGCACGCTCGACCCGTTTGCCACGGGCGTGCTCCCCCTCGTGATCGGCAAGGCCACGCGGCTCGCGCAGTTCCTGACGGCCACGCGCAAGGGGTACGTCGCGGCGATCGCATTCGGCACGGCCACCGATACGGGCGACTGCACGGGGGAGACGGTTGCCACCGCCCCCGCCGATCGCATCGCGGCCATCACGGCAGACGCGGTGGCGCGGGCGCTCGCGTCATTCGTGGGCACGCAGGCGCAGGTGCCGCCGGCGCACTCGGCCAAGAAGGTGGACGGCGAGCGGGCGTACGTCCTGGCGCGCCGCGGTACCCTCGTGGACCTGCCGGCGGTGGACGTGACGGCATTCGCGCTCCGGCTGCTCGCATGGGACCCCGACCGCGCCGTGGCGACGGTGGACATGGAAACGTCGGCCGGCTACTACGTGCGGAGCCTCGCGCGCGACCTCGGCGGGCGCCTCGGCGTGCCGTCGCACCTGGCGGCACTGCGCCGGACGCGGAGCGGCGAGTTCACGCTGGCCGATGCGGCCACGCTCGACGTCGTGGTGGGTCCCGGGTGTGCCGACCTCGGCACGCTCGTGCGTCCGATGGGGACGCTGCTGCCGGACCTGCCTGCGCTCCAGCTCGAGCCCGCGCAGGTGGAGGACGTCATGCACGGCCGCCTGTTCGAGCCCGGGCCCGGGCAAGCGCGTCCGGGGCCGTCCGGCCGTGTGCGGCTGCTTGCCGGCACGACGCTCGTCGGACTGGGCCGGGCGGCGACGGGCGCACCCCACCTCGTCCACGCCGACATCGTGCTCGGCCAGCCAGCCGGATGAGCCGTGCGTGTTATCATTCGTAGTTCGCTGGCGCCGCTCTCGCGGCGTCATGACCATTCGACACGACGACGGACCGGGGCCGGGAGGCTGCTGGGCCGATCGCGGAGGCAGCACCCGTGGCACTGACGAAGGACCGCAAGACAAACCTGATCGAGGAATTCCGCCAGCACGACGCCGACACCGGCTCCCCCGAGGTGCAGGTGGCAATCCTCAGCGAACGCATCACGTACCTGACCGAGCACTTCAAGACGCACGCGAAGGACCACCACTCGCGCCGCGGCCTGCTGAAGCTCGTGGGCCAGCGCCGCCGGCTCCTCGATTACGTCAAGGCCAGGAACACGGATCGCTACGCGCAGCTGATCAAGCGGCTCGGCATCCGGAAGTAGCGGAGACAGGAAGGGACGGAAGCGCGCTTCCGTCCCTTCGCATTTGGCTCCGCAGCAGTCCCGCGTGCGATCGTGGCAGGCCCGGCGTCCCGCCGTGCGGCCCCACTCGTACGCAGGTCGTTTCAGCGCACACCGCCAGGGCAGAGAGGTCCCCTGGCCCTCACCATGACAGGGAACCCCATGCACACACGCAGTCTCGAGCTCGGTAACCGGGCGCTTTCGTTCGAAACCGGCAAGCTCGCCAAGCAGGCCGACGGCTCCGTCCTCGTCCGGATGGGCGACACCGTCGTCCTCGTCAGTGCCTGTCACGCGGCCTCGCCGCGCGTCGGCATCGACTTCCTGCCGCTGACGGTCGACTATCGCGAGTTCACGTACGCGTCGGGCCGCATCCCCGGCGGCTTCTTCAAGCGCGAGGGCAAGCCGACCGAGAAGGAAGTGCTCACGAGCCGCCTGATCGACAGGCCGATCCGCCCGCTCTTCCCGGCAGGCTGGGCCTTCGAGACGCAGATCATCGCGCTCGTCGTGTCGGCCGACACCGACTACGACTCCGACGTGCTGGCGGTCACCGGTGCGGGAGCGGCCCTGGCCCTCGCCGAGATTCCGTTCCAGAAGACGGTGGCCGGCGTCCGCGTGGGCCACGTCGATGGCGCCTACGTCATCAACCCGACGTACGCGCAGCGCAAGGCGAGTGCGCTCGACCTGATCATCGCCGGCAGTGCCGACGCGATCATGATGGTCGAAGCGGGCGCGCAGGAAGTCTCGGAAGAGACGATGGTGGGCGCGCTCGACGCGGGTCACGCCGCCATCAAGCAGATCGTCGCGACCATCGACGACCTCGCCACGGCCGCCGGCCGCAAGAAGCTGACGCTCGCCACGAAGGATGTGGACGCCGACTTCGCACGCGAGGTCGAGGGCAAGGTCTACGAGCCGCTCGCCGAGGCGATGCGCATCAAGGACAAGCTCGAGAACTACGGCAAGGTCGACCAGGTGATTGCCGACCTCATCGCCTCCTACCCGGAGGAAGAGGCCGAGAAGCGCGCCGATGCCAGGAAGGTCGTCAAGGGCCTCAAGGAGAAGGTGATGCGCGACGAGGCGCTCGAGCGCGGCAAGCGGCTCGATGGTCGCGCCTTCGACGAGATCCGCCCGATCTGGACCGAGGTTTCGGTCCTGCCCCGCACGCACGGGTCGGCCGTGTTCACGCGCGGCGAGACGCAGGCGCTCGTCACCGCGACCCTCGGCACCGCTGACGACCAGCAGCGCATCGAGACGATCGAGGGCGAGTCGTGGAAGCGCTTCATGCTCCACTACAACTTCCCGCCGTTCTCGGTCGGTGAAGTGGGTCGCTTCACCGGCCCCGGCCGTCGCGAGATCGGCCACGGCGCCCTGGCCGAGCGCGCCCTCGCCCCGGTGATTCCGACCGAGGCGGAGTTCCCCTACACCGTGCGCGTGGTGTCGGACATCCTCGAGAGCAACGGGTCCTCGTCGATGGCCAGCGTCTGCGGCGGCTCGATGTCGATGATGGACGCCGGCGTGCCGCTGCGCGCCCCGGTGGCCGGCGTCGCCATGGGCCTCATCATGGACGAGGGCACCGGCAAGTACGCGGTGCTGACCGACATCGCCGGCGCCGAGGACCACTACGGCGACATGGACTTCAAGGTCGCCGGCACGGCGCAGGGCATCACCGCGCTGCAGATGGACATCAAGGTCTCCGGCATCACGATGGAGATCATGCGCGAGGCGCTCGCCCAGGCCCTGAAGGGCCGCCTCGAGATCCTCGGCAAGATGGCCGAGAGCATCGCGGCCCCGCGCGCCGAGACCTCTCAGTACGCACCGCGCATCGTGTCGATCAAGATCCCGGTGGACAAGATCCGCGACGTCATCGGACCCGGCGGCAAGATGATCCGCAGCATCATCGACCGCACCGGCGTGAAAATCGACGTCGAGGACGACGGCCGCGTCAACGTCGCGAGCAACGACGAGCAGTCGGCCGCGCGTGCCCTCGCGATCATCCAGGAGCTCACCGCGACCCCGGAGATCGGCAAGACATATATGGGCAAGGTGCAGCGCATCGCCGACTTCGGCGCGTTCGTCGAGATCATGCCCGGCGTGGACGGCCTGCTCCACGTCTCGGAGATCGCCCTGCACCGCGTCAAGGACGTGCGCGACGAACTCAAGGAAGGCGAGCAGCTCCTCGTCAAGGTCCTCAACGTGGATCCCTCGGGCAAGATTCGCCTGAGCCGGAAGGCCCTCCTCCAGGAGGAGCAACCGAAGGCGTAGGTCCCGTCGTGCGGGCACGTTCCCCGGCCCGCAACCCGTCAACGAGAAGGGCGCGATCACGCGATCGCGCCCTTCTTGCGTTACGGTGTCCATCTCCCACCCCCTTCCCACCGGACGCCATCGGCCCGTCCGCCGGGCGTCGGCGGCGACATCAGGACCCACAGAAGCGTCGGTGCCCCTGCTCGACGCCGCGGCGGTGGACGCGGTGCGCCAGTGGCGCTACGATGCCCCGACGCTGAACGGCCTGCCAGTCGCCGTGCTCCTGACCGTCACCGTGCGCTTCGGCAAGTGAGGCCGGCCGCGCCCCGAGAGCCCGCTCGCCGTGCGTGACGCGCGGCGGGCCCCGTCTGTCGTACTCCTGGAGAACATGGACGACGCGCCGTCGCTGCCGACCGTGCCCGTGCTCGATCCGTCGTCGGCGACGACGGGGGCGGCCGGCATCGTCCTCGACACGAGGGCGGATGCCGACGTCCGGATCGACGGTTACACGATCACGGGCGTCCTCGGTGCCGGAGGCATGGGCGTCGTGCACCGTGCCGAGCAGCACCGGCCGCTGCGCCGCGAGGTTGCGCTGAAGCTGGTTCGGCGCGGACTCGACACCGACAGGTTGATTGCGCGCTTCGAGGCCGAGCGCCTGGCCCTCGCCCGGATGAACCATCCGGGCATCGCGCAGGTCTTCGACGCGGGTGCGACGAGCGACGGGCGCCCGTACTTCGTGATGGAGCTGGTGGACGGCCCTCCCCTCACGGAGTTCTGCGACGCGAACCGCCTGCCCATTCGCGATCGGCTGCAGTTGTTCGTGCTCGCATGCCGCGCCGTGCAGCACGCCCACCAGAAGGGCATCGTCCATCGCGACCTGAAGCCCTCCAACATCCTGGTCACGCAGGACGACGGACGTCCGGTCCCGAAGGTGATCGACTTCGGCATCGCGAAGGTGATGGCCGACGGCGACGACGACGGCGTACTGCTCACGCGCGCTGGCCAGATGGTCGGCACGCCCGAGTTCATGAGCCCGGAGCAGGCAGGCGTCGTGGACGCCGACGTGGACACGCGCACCGACGTCTACGCGCTGGGGGTGCTGCTCTACGAACTGCTCGCCGGACATCGGCCGCATCGGTTCGCCGCCGGCACGCGCGACGAGGTGCACCGCGTGCTGCGCGCTCAGCCGACGGCCCGGCCGAGCACCGCGGTCGGCACCCGCTGGCACGGTCGCTTCACGCCGATGCCGGCGGACTCTGGCACGAGCCCGCTGGAACAGGCGGCTGCGGCGGCGGCACGACGCACGACACCGGAGCGCCTGCGCCGCATCCTCAGCGGCGACCTCGACACGATCGTGCTCAAGGCGATGGCCTTCGAGCCCGCACGGCGATACCCCTCCGTCGATCAGCTCGCCGAGGACGTCGAGCGGTACCTGATCGGGCAGCCCGTGCAGGCCCGCCCCGACTCCTGGCGGTATCGCGCCGGCAAGTTCGCGCGCCGGCATCGCTATTGGCTCTCCGCGGCAGCGATGGCGCTGGCGACGCTCGTGGCGTTCTCGATCGTGACCGCCGTGCAGTCGGCGCGCGTCGCGCGCGAGCGCGATCGTGCCGAGCAGGCCCTCGCGCGCACGGAAGCGGTCAACAGCTTCCTCGTGGGCATGTTCCGGCAGGCCGATCCACGTCAGGCGCTTGGCACGTCGCTCACGGCCGAACAGATGCTGGAGCGCGCCGCGGGCGCGCTCGAGTCCGATCTCCGGGAGGCGCCGGACGTGCGTTCGCAGCTCCTGCAGTCGCTCGCCAACGTCTACAAGCAGCTCGGGCAGTACGACCGATCGGAGCGCCTGACCGTGCACGCCGTGGCACTGCGGCGCGAGGGTGCGCCGCTCGTGCTCGCCGACAGCCTCGATGCACTCGGCGACGTCCGGCGCTACGCCGGCCGCGCCAACGACGCCGTCGCGCCTCTCGAAGAGGCCCTGCGACTGCGCGTGCAGCACCTCGGCGATCAGCATCGAGACGTCGCCGAGACCGTGAACAACTTCGCGCTCGTGCGCCATGAACAGGGTCGCTTCGCCGAAGCCGAGTCACTGCACCGCCGGGCCCTGGCGATCTGGGAGCGCGGGGATGCGCGCGAGGCAGGCGAGGACCTCGTGGCCCTGGGGCTCACCAACCTGGGCCGGAGCGTACGCGCCCAGGGACGCTCGCGCGAAGCCGCCTCGCTCTTCGAACGTGGGTTGCGCATCCGCCGCGAGCGCCTCGCATCGACGAACCCGAGGATCGCCACGAGCCTGCACTACATCGCGCTCACGCATGCCGACGAAGGGCGGTTCGATGACGCCGCGGGACTCCTGCGCGAGGCCCTCGAGCTCCGGGCATCCGCCCTCGGGGAGACGCATCCGCAGACGCTGGCGACGCGGGCGCAGCTCGCACGAGTCCTCCTGCGGGGCGGCGACCGCACAGCGGCTGCAGGCGAGGCGCATCGCGTGCTGCGCGATGCCACCGACAACCCGAACGCGCCGGCCATCCGCGCAGCCGAGGCGGAGATCGTGCTGGCCGAGATCGCGCGAGACGCCGGGCGGCTCGCGGAGGCGCGCGACCGCGTTGCGCGTGCACGCAGGCTGCTGGCCGATGGTCGCAGGACCAGCCAGGCACACGACGATCTCGTCCGGCTCGAGGCCGCCCTGCAGGATGCGCGATGATGGTGAGGATGAGAGTGCGACCGCCGATCAGCCGCCGCGGCTGGCTGCGCCGCTGTGCCGCATCGCTTGCCGTGTTCGTGGCGCCCGTCCAACCCGACGGCGAGGTGCCTGGACGCCGGGCCTTCGCGATCACGGCCCGCCAGTTCACGTTCGACCCCGAGGTCCTCGACGTCCGCCGGAACGACATCGTCCGCCTGACGATCACGTCGGCCGACATCACGCACAGCTTCACCGTGGACGCGTACCGCATCCAGAAGCGCATCCCGGCAGGCGGCAGCGTGACGTTCGAGTTCCGCGCCGACGAAGTGGGACGATTCCCGTTCTATTGCAGCATGCGCGCCGACGCGCGCTGCCAGGAGATGCGCGGCGAGTTGATCGTCCGATAGCGGGACGTGCCCGGTGGTCTCCCGCGGAACAAGTCCCTCGACTACGCGAGTTCGCGCCTGGCCGCCGCGAGGTACTGCGTCCAGTCGTAGTGCGTGATGTCGTGGCCGCCGCGCCGGACGTGGTAACGCACGCGCGCGCCCACTGGCGCGTCCACCGCCGGCATGCGCCGCGTGTCGAGGCCGCGGGCGCCGAGGAAGCGCCAGGCCTCGTCGGCAGCCTGCGTCGCCAGGAACTCGCCGCGCGGGTCGGCCCATCGATCCTCGACGGCGCTGGCCACGTACAGCACGCGCGGCGCGACGAGCGCGAGCAGCTGGTGCTGGTCCACGGGCAGTTCAGGCACGCGGTCGGCGTACGTCGCAAACGTCGGGCAGAACCAGTGCGGGAAGCTGCGCGTGATGACCGCCACCGTCTCGCCGAACATCCGGCGGCTCAGCGATGCCCCGCCCTCGCCCGAGTTGTTCGAGACGACCATCGCGAACTGTTCGTCCTGCGCGCCGGCCCAGAGCGCGGCCTTGCCGAGCCGGCTGTGGCCGATGGCAATCGCACGCGTCGCGTCTATCCCCGGTAGCGTGCTCACGGCCTTGCGCATCTGCGAGAGGCCCCAGGCCCACATCCCGAGGGCCCCCCAACGCTCTCCCCGGGGAATGCCGTCAAGATGCCCCTCGGCAAGCGGCGCAATCCCGTGCGTCACCTCGGCCGGATCGTCGGGCGCCAGATCGCCGCAGTACGCCGTTGCCAGCGCACAGTCCTGCTCGATCACAAGATCGACGGGCCAGCGCCGCGCGAGCATGCCTCGCGAGCGCTCGGTGGCCCGGTGATCGACGATGAAGTTCGGCTCGCTGCTGCGCATCCACCGCTCGGAGAGGCGGATGGCGGGGTCGGCGTGCACGGCGTGGTTGCCGAAGAAGTTCAGCCCGACGAACACGGGCACCGGCCGCTCGTGCCTCGGCCGGAACACCAGCAGGTCGACGAACGCCCGGCTTCCCCACTCGAGTCGCACCTGCTGGCGCCAGGCACGGCCGTCGAGCACCGCGGTTGGCCCCTCGATGTTGCGGGTCGTGAACGCGGGCAGTCCGTCGGGCGTCCGGCCGTACACGTGCTGTGCGAAGGACGCCAGCAGCTCCTCGCGCCGCCGCGGCCACTCCGCCCGCGTCCTCACGCGCCGGCCGTCGGCGAACTCGAGAATGGGCGGCAGCGTGTAGCGCGGGACGAGCCGTTCGTCGTAGTTGGCGCCCGCCGGCTGGGCGTGCAGCGTGGACGATCCCAGCAGGCCGGCGAGGGTGGAGAGCGTGAACGCGCGACGCGTGATCATGGCCGCCGCAAGGGTATCGCAGCCGACCGCGTTCAGTCGCGGGTATCCACGCCGGTCCTGACTGCGGCGCGCCGGGCGGCGGCTATCCGCGCCGGAATCGGCGGATGCGTCAGGAAGAACGCACGCGTCAGCAGCGACTCGTCGTCGCTCGTGAGGTTGCGTGCACCGAGGCGCGCGAGGACCCGCTCGAGCACGTCGGGGCGGCTCGTCAGCGCGAGCGCGAACGCATCGGCTTCGGCCTCGTGGGTGCGCGACTGGGCCAGCCGCCAGGGGCGCGATGCCAGCCAGATGGCCCCTGCGGCCGCAACCATCCACGGGATCGACGCGGGATCGCTCATCCCGCCCGTGCCGCTCCACCAGGCGGCCGGGCCCGCCGCGGCGACCTGGGCGCCAAGGCCGGCAAGCAACACGCACGCGGCCTGTCCGCGCACGCGGCGCCACGTGTGCCCGTGGACGTGGTGGCCGAGTTCGTGCGCCACGACGGCATCCATCTCCTCCGGGCTGCAGCCCTCGATCAACGTGTCCGAGAGCAGGAGCCGGCGCGGCCCGACAACGCCGACGAGCGCCGCGTTGGCCTGGTCACCATGGAGGCCGTCCACCCATTCGTGAAGGCCGGCAAGCCGGATCTGCGCGCGCGAGGCAAGCGCGTGCAGCCGGCCGGTGATGGCCTCGTCGCGCACCGGCCGCACCCGCGGCGACCAGGCAATCGCCCATGGCGCGACGACCATCACGATGGCCGCGACGACGAGCGCGAACGTCAGCGTGAGGAGGCCGGCAAGCAGGGGGAACGGTCTCGCGAGCGAGGCGACGAGAGCCCAGGCCGCTCCGCCGCCGAGGACGGCAATCACGCCTCGGCGCAGGCGGCTGCGCACGACGGCACGGGCCGGCACGGCAGGCAGGCCGAAGCGCCGGGCAATCGGGCCCTCGCGACGCAGCGCGAACGGCAGGCCCGCGAGTGCGGGCACGAGCAGCGTCGCGCCAAGGACGACGACCGCCGTCGCGGTGTCGCGCGGCACACCGGCGGGCAGGCCGAGGTGGTCGAAGACGCGTGCCGCCCCGTCGCGGAGCGCCAGCGGCAGCGACCCCAACGTGAGCACCGCGAGCGCGATCACGCTGGCGGCGATCTCGATCACGCGGAGGCCGCGCTCCACACGCCGATACCGTGTGCCCTTGTCTTCGTTCACGGGAGTCGTTGCGCTGCCGGACAAGTTGCCCAGGGCGAGCCCGCCATCGCGAGCGACGAACAGGCAATCCGCAGGCGTCGATCTCGAGATCGACGCACCCCTAGTGCGTCAGATCGAGCCGCAGCACCTTCGACACGCCCGGCTCCTCCATCGTCACGCCGTACAACCGATCGGCGATCTCCATGGTCTTGCGGTGGTGCGTGATGAGCACGAACTGCGTGTGGTCCTGCATGCTGCGCAGCATCTCCACGAAGCGGCCGATGTTGGCATCGTCGAGCGGCGCGTCGATCTCGTCGAGCAGGCAGAAGGGGCTCGGCCGGTACTTGAAGATGCCGAACATCAGCGCCATGGCCGTGAGGGCCTTCTCGCCGCCCGAGAGCAGCTGGACGTTCTGCAGCCGCTTGCCCGGCGGCTGCGCGACGATGTCGATGCCGCTCTCGAGGACGTCCTCCTGATCGAGGAGCACGAGCCCTGCGCGTCCGCCGCCGAAGAGCGTCGTGAACATCTCCTCGAAGTTCTGGTTCACGGCCACGAAGGCTTCGGCGAAGCGTTCACGCGTCGTCTTGTCGATGCGCGAGATCGCCTCTCCGGTCGAGGCAATGGCATCGACGAGATCCTTGCGCTGTCCCGTGAGGAACACGTGACGCTGCTCGAGTTCGTCGAACTGCTCGATCGCCATCATGTTCACGGCGCCGAGCGCGGCAATGCGCGCCTTGAGGCGGGTGATGGCCTGTTCGGCGCTGAGCACCGGCGGTGCCGCTTCCTCCGCGTCGGCATCGGCCGCCTCGGCAACCGCGCCCTCGGCCCCTTCCTCGTCGGCCCCCGCGCGCTCGGCCGCGGCCACGCTCGCGGCACTCGGCAGCGCCTGCTCGTCGGCGAGCATCTCGGCCATCGCCGCGGCGACTTCCTCGAGGCTCTGGTCGAGGGCCTCGCGGCAGGACTCGGCAAGGTGCGCCAGGTCCGATTCGGCCGTCGCACGCGCCACTTCGAGGGCGGTGGACAGCGATCGCACCTCGTCGAGCCCTTTGCGCGCGTCGCGGGCAAGCGCCTCGTGTTCGGCAAACGTCGCCTGCACCTGGACGACCCGCTCGTCGGCGTCGACGACATGCCGCTTGAGATCGTCGAGCGCCGTCACGTCGTCGTCGATGGCCGAGCGCAGCGCGACGATCGACAGGTCGAGCGCGCCGCGGCGAGCGATGGAGGCATCGATCTCGGCCTGGCGCGCACCGATGCGCTGCCGCAGGTCGGCCGACGCATCCTCGAGGCGGCGGACGTCCTGCGCGAGCGCCGACGCCCGTTCGACGAGTGCCGCGTGCGTGGCGCGGGCCTCGGCGGCGCGCCGCCCGACCGAAGCCTGGCGCTCGCGTCCATCGAGCAGCCGGCGCTGGGCGTCGGCAAGTTCGTCGCCGAGCGTCTGCTGCTCGACTTCGAGGTCCTCGATCGATCGGCGGGCCTCCGCCTCGCGGTCTTCGAGCGTGCCGCGCTCCTCCTGGGCACGCCGGCGCTCGTTGTCGATGAGCTCCATGCGACGGGCCACGCGATCGCGCTCGTCCGACGCGCGATTGAGCTGCAGGTCGAGGCCGACGATCGACTTCTCGTGCGCGACCTGATCGGCCGTCAGCGCGGCAATCTCGCCCGTGAGCCGCGTGATGACCGCGTCGGCGGCCGAGAGATCGGCGCCAAGGCGCTCCATGTCCTGCTGGGCCTCCGCGATCTGCTCGCGCAGGTGCTTGATCTCGCCCTTCGTATGGAGGATCTCGCGTGCGTCGGCCTTGCCGCCGCCCGACACGAGCTTCGCGCCGCGGAAGACGTCACCCTGCGGCGTCACGACGGGGCCGGCCACCTGCCGCGCCGCGTCGCGCGCCTGCGACGAGGTCTCCGCAATCCAGGCGTCGCGCAGTACGCTGCGGACGTGATCGGCCGCCGGACCGCTGACGCGGACGACGTCGAGCAGCGGCCGCACGCCGGCCACCGAGGGGACCGCGGACGCCCCGGCATCGCCGTCGGCGACGAGGAACCCCACGCGGCCCGCATCCCGATCGCGGACGAGCGACAGGCCCGCCTGCACGGCAGACATGTCGGGCACGACGACGTGCTGCACGAGTTCGCCGAGGCACGCGGCCACGGCGGTCTCGTGATCGGCATCGACCTCGAGCGCATCCGCCACCGAGCCGAGGTGTACGAAGCCCTCCGTGCCCGAGGCCAGCAGGAGCCGTGCGCCCTCGCCGTACTCGGCGCGCGCCGCGTCGAGCTCCTCGAGCGACTTCAGGCGTGCCTGCACGGCCGCCAGTTCGCGCTCGCGCGTGCGCACGTCGCGTTCGCGCCACTCGCGTTCGATGCGCGCGGTGCCGAGCGCGGCCTCGCTCGCGGCCCGCTGGCCGCGCACCTGCTCGAGCGCCGCCTGCGCATCGCGTAATGCCACGCTGACGCGTTCGCGCTCGGTGAGCGCCGCTTCCTGCTCGACGCGCAGGTCGTCGCTCTCGACTTCGAGGCGCCCGAGTTCCTGCGCGATCCGATCGCGCGCCTCGATGGCGCGCTCGATGGCATTGCGCAGCGTGTTGACCTGCGTCATGCCGTTGTAGAGCTCGCTGCGCGCCTTCTCCACCGCCTGCTCGAGACCGGCAATTTCGGTCGCGGCACGACCGACGGCAAGGTCCTCTTCGGTGACCCGGGCGGCGGCCTCGTCACGCTCCGCGTCGGCCTGCTGGCTGCTGGCGCGGCGGCTGTCGAGCTCGGCCTGCGCCGGACCGATGCGCTCGTGCAGGCGCGCGATCTCCTCGTCCATGCCGAGGAGCGCGGCCGCGAGGGCCTGCACCTGCTGGAGATCGAACTCGAGCTGCTGCTGCCGGCGACCGCTCTCGAGCTCCTTGGCGTGGGCGGCGCCGCGGGCCGCATTGGCCGAGGCGTCGGCCTCGGTGAGCTCGATGCGCAGGCGTTCGAGCGCCGCCTCGACTTCGGCCGCACGTCCCGCGAGCCCGGCCTCGTTCGTGCGCGCCTGTTCGAGGCGCGACATCGCCGACGCCATGGCCGCCTGCAGGGCCTGGTACTTCTGCCCGAAGAGCAGCTTCTCCCACTGGCGCAGCTCCTCGCGGAGCGTCCGGTAGCGCCTCGCCTTGGCCGCCTGCCGCTTGAGCGAGCCGCGCTGCTTCTCGAGCTCGAAGATGATGTCGTCGACGCGCGTCAGGTTCTGCTGGGCCGCCTCGAGCTTCAGCTCCGCCTGGCGGCGCCGCGACTTGTACTTGGTGACGCCGGCCGCCTCCTCGATCAGCTGCCGCCGCTCGGTGGGCTTTGCCGCGAGAATCTGGCCGATCTTGCCCTGCTCGATGACCGCGTAGCCCTTGACGCCGAGCCCGGCGTCCATCAGCAGGTCCTGCACGTCGCGCAGCCGCACGACGTGGCCGTCGATCAGGTACTCACTCTCGCCCGAGCGATACAGCCGACGCGAGACCTCGACGTCACGCGCGAGCACGACGTCCTCGGTCAACGTCTCGACCGACTCCTCGAGCTCCTGCGCCACCGTCTTCTTCTGCGGGTGGTCCTCGAGTCCGACGCGCGAGATGACGCCGCTCATCTTGAGCTTCACCTCGGCGGTGTGGGTCGGCTTGCGGGCATCGCTGCCGGCAAAGATCACGTCCTCCATCCGCTCGCCGCGAAGGCTCTTGGCGCTCTGCTCGCCGAGCACCCAGGTGATGGCGTCCACGACGTTGCTCTTGCCACACCCGTTGGGCCCGACGATGGCGGTGACGCCGAGGTCGAAGGCGAGGTCAGCGCGATCGGGAAAACTCTTGAAGCCGTTGATTTCGAGGCGGTTCAGGCGCATTGCAGGGCACGGTCCGGCCGCGTGCGATCAGGAGGATCGAGCGCGCGGGCAAGGGACTGCTGGAGTCTAGCAGGCGACTACTAATTGGGGCAAGCGCCCGCTAGACCCCAACATGAATGGTTCGTTCGACTACTGGGCGGCCTGTCGGGAGGCCGTCGGGCTGGACTCCTGGAGGTGCGGCAGCCGGGCGGCTTCGGCAAACTGCTGGAGCGCGAACTGCGCCTGCGGATCGCGAGCCACGAGGTTGCGCCGGGCCTCCTCGACGCCGAAGAGGGCCAGGTCGATGTCGTACTGGATCATCGCCCGGATGAACTCGGTGTCGGTCTTGAACGAGGCGGCGTCCACGCGCACCTTGCGCGTGTCGAGGTACTTCCGGAACTCGGCCACCATGGCATCGTCGACGCTGAAGCCGCGGCTGAGGCTGCGTGTCTGGCCGTTCGTGCGGATGCGCGTGTCGCCTTCGGCCGTGAAGCGCTGGGCGAAATCGGCAAAGATCTGGCGCGCCCAGAGTGCGCGACCGAACCGCGTCGGGTTGAAGCCTTCGACGGGGCCGAGGATGTACTTGTCGGGCTCGATGCCGCCGCCGCCGTAGACCTTGCGACCAGCGTCGGTCAGCTTCATGTTGGCCGGGTCGTGCGGCTCGTCGGCCTTCTGCTCGCGCAGCGAGTAGGTCAGGTACTCGTCGAAGGTGCCGTCCCAGGGACGCTGGATCAGGCGTCCGCTCGGCGTGAAGTAGCGCGCCGTCGTGAGCGCGAGGCCGGCGCCCTCGCTGATGCGATAGACCGACTGCACGAGGGCCTTGCCGAACGTCTTCTCGCCGACGATGAGCGCGCGGTCGTGGTCCTGGAGGGCGCCCGAGACGATCTCGGCGGCGCTGGCGCTGTTGCGGTTCACGAGCACGACGATCGGCATCGGGGCGAGATCGGCGGCGTCGGAGGCCCGGTAGTCCTGGTCCGCGTTGCGCGTGCGGCCGCGGGTGTAGACGACCATGTCGCCCTTGGGCAGGAAGCGATCGCTGACGCGGATGGCCTGGTCGAGCGGGCCGCCCGGGTTGTCGCGCAGGTCGAGCAGGAGGCGCGTCATGCCCTTCGACTGCAGCGACGCGAGCGCCTCGCCGAGGTCGCGATCGGTCGTCTCCGAGAAGTCGTTGAGGCGGACGTAGCCCGTGTCCTTCCCGATCATGAACACGCCCTTGATCGTCGGGATGTTCACCTCGTCGCGTTCGACGGCGAGTTCGATCAGGTCGGTGTAGCCCTGCCGGCGGAGGCCCAGCTTCACCTCGGTGCCCTTGGGACCACGCAGGGCCTTGACGGCCTGGTCGCTCGTCCAGCCCTTGGTGTCCTCCTGCTCGATGCGGGCGATCACGTCGCCACGACGGATGCCCTTGCGGTAGGCGGGCGATCCCTCGAAGAGGGACATCACGGTGATGTTGCCGTCGAGCGGGGTGATGCTGATGCCGAGGCCGTAGTAGCGACCTTCCTGCCGCTCGCGCAGTTGCGCGTAGGCCCGCGGGTCGAGGAAGCTCGAATGCGGGTCGAGGGTCTGCAGCATGCCGGTGATGGCGCTGTAGACGAGGCGGTCCGATTCGACCTCCTCGACATAGCCGCTCTCGATGGCCGCAAGCGCTGCCGTGAACACGCGATAGCGATCGGTCAGGGGATCGGAGGTTGCCTGTGCCCGACGCCCGAGCACGCCACCGACGAGAGCAGAGACCGCCACGGCGAACAGCACCGCGGGAAGCGCGCGGCTTTTCGGCATGTTGGCAGGGTACCACGTGGATGCTGCGTCCTGCGGGCGGGCTCACGCGATTGACCCGATGCGCCGCGCGTTTCATAATCGACGCTGGTCCAGGCTTTCCCCGGCTGTTCAGGGTCGCTCTCCGGACCCTCTCAGGAGCCCACGATGTTCGGTCCTCTCGGCATGCCGGAGTTGGTCATCATCTTCGTCATCGCCCTCATCGTCTTCGGCCCGCGCAAGCTTCCCGAACTCGGCAAGTCGCTCGGCAAGAGCCTCGCGGAGTTCAAGCGCGCCTCCAACGAGCTGCGCAATTCGCTCGAGGAGGAGATTCGCGTCGAGGAAGACCGCGAGCGCACCGCCAAGGCGGCGCCCGCGCCGGCGGCCGTCGCCGCCCCGGCCGCCGTCGAGGCGAGCGAGGGCACTCCGGCTGACGCGCCTCCCGATTCGCCGTACGAGCACGACGAACTCTACGACCGGGCGAACGACGAAGCCCGGCAGCCCGTCGCCGACACCACGCCGCGCGGCGCGAACCTGTAGTTCCGCGTCATCCCCGGCCCGACGACCGCTGCATGTCCCTGTCGCCAGTCCCCGCGCCGCCCCCGCCCCGCCCCACCGACGACGATGAGGAGGAGGAATCGGGCATCGGCGGGAAGATGTCGTTCCTCGAGCACCTCGACGAGCTGCGCCAGCGCCTGATCAAGGCGCTCCTCGCCGTGCTCCTCGGGTTCGTCGTCGCCCTGGCGTTCATCAACCCGATCTTCGAGTTCGTCATGACGCCGCTGCAGGCCGTGCTGCCGGCAGGCGGCCGACTCATCTATACCGAGCCGACCGAAGCCTTCATGCTGTACATGAAGATGGCGGCGCTCGTCGGGCTGATGATTGCGCTGCCGGTGGTGCTCTGGCAGGTCTGGGCGTTCATCGCCCCGGGGCTCTACGCGCACGAGAAGCGGTTCGCGATTCCTTTCGTGGCGATGTCCACCGCGTTCTTCATCGGGGGCGCCCTCTTCTCCCACTACGTCGTGTTTCCGGCCATGTGGCGGTTCTTCGCCAGTTTCTCGACCGACACCGTGGAGTTCGCGCCCCGCATCGAGCCCGTGTTCTCGCTCTACGTGCGAATGGCCCTCGGACTGGGCGCGGTGTTCGAAATGCCGACGCTCGTCATGTTCCTGGCGCGTGTCGGCATGGTCACGCCCCGCTTCCTCATCCGCAACACCAAGTACGCGATCCTCATCATCTTCGTGGTCGCCGCGCTCGTGACACCCAGTCCCGACGTGGTGTCGCAGTTCCTGCTCGCGCTCCCGATGTTCGTGCTGTATGGCTTCAGCATCTTCGTCGCATGGGTGTTCCAGAAGCGCAAGCCGGCCACCGCGGAGTAGCCGTCACCCGTTCGCGCGGATGCGCGGCTGTGCTGGTCAGACTCTTGCAGGCGTAGGCAGGCGGTGACGCATCGCCGGCGGTAACGGTCTTCTTCCGGCTTACAGATCCGTATCGACTTACGGATAGGTTTGACGCATGACGAACCCGCCGGTACTATTCTGGCGGTGCATTTTTCGTAGTCAGTTGTTGTCGAGTTGAATTCGAGGTCACGCACATGACACGCCTCTTCAGGGTTGGTCTCGCCGCCGCGATGTCGCTGGCGCTCACTGCGCCCGCCTTCGCCCAGCAGGACGGCGCCACCACTGGCCAGGGCGGCACGGCCGGGACGGGCGCCGCAACGGCCGCCTCCACCACGCAGCCGGACGCCTCGCTGGCCATCGAGACCCGGCGCGCCACCACCACCTTCCAGGGCGACACCGGGCTGTGGTTCGTGCCCCTCGGTGAGGTCCTGCCGCGCGGCCGCTGGTCGGCAAGCGCGTACTACACGAACTTCGACCGGCAGGAAGGCTTCACCGACATCTCGTTCGTGCCGGTGACCTTCGGGTTCGGCGTCGGCGGCCGCGCGGAGATCTTCGCGGCCCTGTCCACCGTCGCCCGGGTCGATCGCGACATCCGGCCGATCTTCATTCCCGGCAACGAGGCCGGCGGGCCCGCAAACGACTACCCGCGCGTGCGCCAGGGCTGGTCGGGGACGACCTTCGGCGACGTGCTCGTCGGCGGCAAGGTGAACCTCCTGTCGGAGGCCGACCAGGCGCCGCTGGCGATGGCCCTCCGCGCGATGGCCAAGCTGCCCACCGGCAGCTCCGACAAGGGCACGAGCTCGGGCCAGGCCGACTTCTTCGTCGACTACATCCTGAGCAAGGAAGTCTCACAGAGCGCCGACCTCTCGGGCTACGTCGGCGCCGCGTTCCGCGCCGATGCCGAGCAGAGCAACCAGAGCAACGGCCTGCGCTACGGCGTCGGCCTCGGCGTGCCGAGCCGCAGCGGCCTTCGCTTCACCGCGGAACTGTTCGGCGAGAAGTACTTCGACGACACGATCACGTCCACCGGCCTCACGGCGTTCGACGGCAGCACCAGCGAGGGTGTCTTCTCGCTCCGCAGCCCGCTCGACGCCGCTCTCGGCCTGACGTTCATCAGCGACCGCGGCTTCTTCGTCGGCGGCGGCATCGTCTACGCCCTGGCGCACGATGCCCGCGACAAGTTCGGCGCGTACGAATCGGAGACGGCCGATCGCCTGAGCGGCCAGCTGCGCATCGGCTTCCACCCCGGCGCGCGTGTCTACCAGGCGCCGCCGCCGCCCCCGCCGCCGCCTCCGCCGCCCGTCCAGGAGAACCGCCCGCCGACCGTCAAGGCGCGCTGCAACCCCTGCACGGTCGAAGTCGGCAAGAGCTCGACGGTCACGGCTGATGCCAACGATCCGGACGGCGATCCGCTGACCTACAAGTGGTCCGCTCCCGCCGGCACGTTCGCCAACGGCGCCGACCGCGAAACGCTGTGGACCGCGCCCATGCAGGAAGGCCCCGTGCCGGCCACGGTCACGGTGTCGGACGGCAAGGGCGGCACGGTGACCGACACGGTCACGATCCAGGTCGTCAAGCCGGCGATCAAGGACTACACGTTCGAGGACGTCCACTTCGACTTCGACCGCTACACGCTGCGGCCCGAGGCGACCCGCATCCTCGACGAGGCCCTCAAGGCGCTGACCGACAACCCCGAGCTGCGCATCGAGGTCGAAGGCCACACCTGCAACATCGGGACGGCCGAGTACAACCTCGCGCTCGGCGAGCGCCGCGCCTACTCGGTGCGCGACTACCTCGGTTCGCGTGGCGTCGGTGCCGACCGCATCCGCACCGTGAGCTACGGCGAGGAGCGTCCGAAGCACGACAACACCCGCGAGGAGACGCGCCGCCTGAACCGCCGCGCCGCCCTCACGGTTCGCGTGACGCAGTAACGCGCACCGGCCCTGCACGAGGAAGGCCCGCCAGCACTCCGCTGGCGGGCCTTTCGTCTTTCAGGCTTCTCATCGTCCCGCTCGTCAGCAGGCCAACGTTCGGTGTTCGGCGTTCGACGTTAAGATCCCGCCCGTGCCTACCCGCCCCGGCCAGTCGAAGGCGCTGATCGAGCAACTTCTCGCCAGCCAGGATCCCGTTGCCACCGAGGCCGCAATCGCGCGGCTCGCGATCATCGGTCGCCCTGCCCTCCGGCAGGTCGTCCAGCGTCTTGCCGACGCACCTCCGGAGCACCTGCCGCGGCTGCTGCGGGTCGTCGAGCGCATCGGGGATCCGGGCGCGTTGCCCACGCTGCAGGCACTCCTCGGTCACGACACGGAGGACGTTGCCATCGCGGCGGTCGACGCCCTCGGGGCCGTCCTCGACTCGCCCGATGCCGTCGCGGCCGCCGCGGCGCTCGACGCGCTCACGGCCGCCGCGCTCGATCGCGCCGGAGCGGACGCCATTCGCCTGCGCGCCTTCGACGTCATCGCCACGGCGCCGGTGCGCTCGGCCGCCTACGATGCGGACATCGTCGCTCCGCTGAGAAGGCAGCTGCGCAAGGACCCCTCGGCCGCCATCCGCGAGGGCGTTTCGGACGCACCCGTGGCCGCACCCACTGACGCCGTGGGGCCCGACGGAGACGACCGGCTCGACGCGATTGCCGCCGGCGATCTGCCCGCCGACCCCGAGCGCCTGCGGCAACTGCTCGGCACGCAAGGCCAGGCCGCGCCCCTGACGGTCCTGCATCGGCTGATCGAGCGCATTCGGGCCCGCGAGGCCACGATCGAGGGTGAGGGGCTCGAGCAGTGGCGCGTCGCGCGGGCCACCGCGCACCTCGCGCTCGCGGCGCGCGGCAGCCGGCTGGCGGTCTACGACCTGCGCGAGACGCTCGAGGCGCTCGGCGGCCAGACGCCTGTGGGGATGCTCTCGGCGCTGCAGCAGGTCGGCGATGCGTCGGTGCTCGACGTGGTGGCCGATGCCCACGCCGCGGCCCCCGACACGTGGTTCCGGGGCCAGCTGGCGGCCATCTTCCGGGCCATCGTGGAACGCGAGAAACTCACGCGGCGCCAGGCGACGATGAAGAAGCTCGCCGCCCGGCTGCCCGACACGATCGGCGCGTTGTGGGGGTGAGGCGCGTCAGTACGCCTTGGCAAAGCAGGCCATCGCCGTGGCCGGACGCCCGGTGACCATGCAGGCCTTGCCGTCGAACGACGGCGCCTCGAAGGGGTAGTTGCGGATCGTGGCCTGCGTCTCGGCCTTCACGCGCGCCTCGACCTCGGGGTCGTCGCACCAGGGTGCGTAGACGAAGCCCGGGCGCGCACCTGCCATGAGCGCCTTGAATTCGTCGTAGCTCTCCGTGTAGTGCGTGCGCTCCTCGCGCACGCGCTTGGCGCGCTCGATGAGGGCCTGCTGGATGTCGCGGAGCCAGCCCTGGACCGCGCCGACGAGCCCGTCCATCGGCACGAACTGCTTCTCGCGGGTGTCGCGGCGGGCGAGCACGACCTGCTGCTTCTCGATGTCCTTGGGCCCGATCTCGATCCGCACGGGCACGCCGCGCATCTCCCACTCGGCGAACTTCCAGCCCGGCGTGTAGGCATCACGCGCATCGAGCATCACGCGCACGCCGGCGGCGACGAGTCGGTCGCGGATCGCCTCGGCCTGCGGCAGCACGGTCTCCTGCCAGTTGCCGCGGGGAATGGGCACGATCACGACCTGGTAGGGGGCGATGTTGGGCGGCAGCACGAGGCCGCTGTCGTCGCCGTGCACCATGATCAGGCCGCCGATGAGGCGCGTCGAGACGCCCCATGACGTCGTCCATGCGTGCTGCTCGACCTTGTCGCGGCCCTGGAACTTGATGTCGAACGCCTTCGCGAAGTTCTGTCCGAGGTTGTGGGACGTGCCGGCCTGCAGCGCGCGGCCATCACCCATCAGCGCCTCGATCGAGTACGTCTTCGAGGCACCCGCGAACTTCTCGGCGTCGCTCTTGCGGCCCTCGACGACGGGCATGGCGAGTTCGGTCTCCACGAACTCCTTGTAGACGCCGAGGATCTTCAGCGTCTCCTCCTCGGCCTCGGCCTCGGTCTCGTGGACCGTGTGGCCCTCCTGCCAGAGGAACTCGGTGGTGCGCAGGAACGGGCGCGTGACCTTCTCCCAGCGCACGACGTTGGCCCACTGGTTGATCAGGATGGGCAGGTCGCGCCACGACTGGAGCCAGCGCGCGTACATCGTGCCGATGATGACTTCCGAGGTCGGCCGGATGGCGAGCTTCTCCTCGAGCTTCTCCTTGCCGCCATGCGTCACCCACGCCACTTCCGGCGCGAAGCCCTCGACGTGCTCGGCCTCCTTCATCAGCAGGCTCTCGGGGATGAACAGGGGGAAGTATGCGTTGACGTGTCCGGTGGCCTTCAGGCGTGCGTCGAGGAGCTGCTGGATCCGCTCCCAGATCGCATAGCCGTACGGCCGGATCGTCATGCAGCCCTTGAGCCCCGGGGTGTAGTCGGCCAGTTCGGCGCGCAACACGACGTCGAGGTACCAGCGCGAGTAGTCCTCGCCCTGCGGCGTGATGGCGGTGACGAGCGCGTCACCCTTGCCAGCCGCCTTGCCGCCCTTCTGTCCCTGTTCCCTGCCCTGCTCGCTCATCGTCGTCAGTCTGTCTCGCGCGGCAGCACGTCGCCGCAGTGATGCCCCCAGGCGTCGTCGCGACGCATGGGGAAGTCGGTCCGGTAGTGGCCCCCGCGGCTCTCTTCGCGGCGCAGTGCGGCGCGGCTCATGAGATGCGCGACGGTCACGAGGCTGCGCAGTTGCGCGGCCGCCAGGTCCGGGGTCCCGGCCGCCGCACACGCGGCGTATGCCCCGGAAAAGTACGCGACGGCCTCGCGGAGGCCGTCGGCAGTCCGCACGAGGCCGAGATCGCGCCAGGCGCGGGCCCGCACCGTGGCGATGTCCAGGTCCGCTGGCCGTGCCAGGCCGGTCCCTGGCAGGTCCACGGCGCACGTGACGAGCCGGCCGTCGGCCCAGGCTGCCCGCGCGCGCGGGACTTCGCCCATGACGGCGCCGGCGCGGGCGCCGAACACGAGTCCTTCGAGCAGCGAGTTGCTCGCCAGCCGGTTCGCGCCGTGCGCCCCGGTGCAGGCCACTTCACCCGCGGCATAGAGTCCCGGCAGCGAGGTCCGGCCGTCGAGATCGGTCGTCACGCCGCCCATCACGTAGTGGACGGCGGGGCTGACCGGGACCGGGTCGGTGGCCAGGTCGAGTCCGGCCGCGCGGCACGCTTCCGAGATCTGGGGAAAGCGGGCATGAACGTCGAGGCCGCCGAGATGCGCAAGCGAGAGGTAGATCGGGCCGCCGGTCCGCTCCCGTTCGCGCACGATGGCCCTCGCGACGCGGTCGCGCGGCGCGAGGTCGGCAGCCTCCTCATAGCGCGGCATGAACGCCTCGCCCCTGGTGTTCACGAGCCTGGCGCCTTCGCCCCGCAGGGCTTCCGACAGCAGGAACCGGGGGCGGCCCGGCACGTCGAGCACCGTGGGGTGGAACTGGACGAACTCGAGATCGGCGAGTTCGGCCCCGGCGTCGAAGGCCATGGCCATGCCGTCGCCGGCAATGACCGCGGGATTTGTCGTCTGCGCGAACACCTGGCCCGCGCCGCCGGTCGCAAGCAGCGTGGCCGCGGCGTGGACCTCGTGCCGATGGCCATCGGCATCGCGGTACGCCGCCCCGACACACCGGCCAGCGCCGCGCAGCAGGCCGGTGACCACGGCGTGGTCGATGAGCGCGATGGACGACATGGCCGAGACCTGCGCGTGCAGCACACGGGCGATCTCGCGTCCCGTCGCGTCCTCGGCGTGCAGGACACGCCGCACGCTGTGCGCGGCCTCGCGGGCCGGCGCCGGCCGCCCGTCGGGCAGCCGATCGAACCGTGCGCCCCACTCGAGCAACTCCCAGACGTAACCGGGCCCTTCCTCGACGAGCATCCGCACGGCGCCCGGCTCGCACAGGCCGTCACCGGCCGCCAGCGTGTCGGCGTAGTGCAGCGCCGGCGAGTCGTCGTCGCCGAGCGCGGCGGCAATGCCGCCCTGCGCCCATCCCGTGCTGCCCTGGTTCGGCTCGCCCTTCGTGAGGATGCAGACACGCCCGCGCGCCGCCAGTGCCAGCGCCGCGCGGAGCGCAGCGATGCCGCTGCCGAGCACCAGGAAGTCGGGGTCGTGGGTCACCAGTGGGGTGTCAGCTCCTGAACGGCCTGCCTGTCGTGCCCGCAGGGTCGGCGCGGCGCGTCGCCCGCCCCCTCTGTCGCGGTCACTACCCGCCGGGACCCTGCTATCCTACCACCCGTTTCACGCCGGAATTCGCTGATTCGGCGTGGCAAGCGTTCGACCCGCCTTCGGCTACGGCGAGGCACGCGTTCTTCGTTTCCTCTTATGCCTCTTCACTCGCTCGAGGTCCGCACGTCGTCCGGCCAGGTCTCCCGCATCCGCATCGCGCCGGGACTTCTCGGCTCGCTCGGTGCCGACGTCGCCGAGGCCTGCCCCTCCGCCTCGCGCATCGTGGTCGTCTCGAGCCCGCGGGTCTGGAACCTCCACGGCGCCGCCGTCATGGCCGGGCTCTCGACGGCGAGCCGCGTTGCCGACGCGCCGGTCCTCGTCAACGACGGCGAGAAGGCGAAGACCATGGCGACCATGGGCAAGGTCCACGACGCGCTCGTGAACCTCGGCGTGGACCGCAAGGCCGTGCTCGTCGTGGTGGGCGGCGGGGTCATCGGCGACCTCGCCGGGTTCGCGGCCGCAACCTACCTGCGGGGCATCCGCCTCGTCCACGTCCCGACCACGGTGGTGGCGCAGGTGGACAGCGCGATCGGCGGCAAGGTCGGCGTCAACCATCGCCTCGGCAAGAACCTGCTCGGCGCGTTCCACCAGCCGGCGCTCGTCGCCGTGGACCCGACGCTGCTTGCCACGCTCACCCGTCGCGAACTGCGCGCCGGGCTCTACGAGGTGGTCAAGTACGGCGTGATTGCGTCGGCCCCGTTGTTCGAGCGGTGCGTCCAGACTATCGATGCCCTGCTCGACGGATCGGCCGAGGCGCTCCTGCCGGTGATTGCCGAATGCTGCGCGATCAAGGCCGACGTCGTCAGCAAGGACGAACGCGAGGACGGCCTGCGCCGCATCCTGAACTTCGGGCACACGATCGGCCATGCGCTCGAGGCCGTGACGCACTACCGGCTGCTCCGCCACGGTGAAGCCGTCGCTTACGGGATGAAGGCGGCATCGGCGATTGCCGTCGCCCGCGGCACATGGCCGGCCGACGGCCACGCGGCGCTCGTCGAATTGCTCGACCGGATGGGTCCGCTGCCCGCCATTGCGTCACTCGATGCCGACGCGATCCTCGCCGCCACGCGTCGCGACAAGAAGGTCATCGCCGGCCAGCTGCACTTCGTGCTGCCAACGCGGATGGGCGAGACGACGACGGCCACCGACGTCAGCGACGCGGAAGTCCGCGCCGCCCTGGCGGGGATAGGCGTCCACGCCGCGTGACGCCCGGCGGGCCGCCGCTCACTTGGGCGCGAGCTTGAAGTCCCGGATGCGGCCGAGGAGCATCCGCGGCGGAATCTCCAGCGCGGCAGCCGCCCGCGCCTGATCCCAGCGCGCATCGTCGAGCGCCTGCTGGATCTTCCGGCGCTCCACCTCCAGCAGGATGCGTCGCGACGCCTCCGGGAGCGTCCCGGAGGTGTCGATGTCGTCCCACGGGTCGCGCGGCGGGGGCGCCGTCTCGCGCGAGATGTCGGCCGGCCCGAGGTTCAGGTGCCGTGCGTGGACGGTATCGCCCTCCGCGAGAATCACCGAGCGCTCGATGCAGTTCTGCAGTTCACGGACGTTGCCCGGCCAGGGATGCTGCTCGAGCGCGTCGACGGCGGCCGACGACAGGTGCGGCGGGCGCTTGTTCTGCTCGCGCGCGAACTTCTCGACGAAGTGACGGGCCAGCAGCGGGACGTCGGACGCACGCTCGCGAAGCGGCGGGATCACGATCGGGAAGACCGACAGCCGGAAGAAGAGATCCTCGCGGAACGTGCGGGCCGCGACGGCGGCACGCAGGTCGCGGTTTGTCGCCGCCACGAGCCGCACGTCCACGTGCAGCGTCGTGTTGCTCCCGACCCGCTCGAAGCTGCGTGTCTCGAGCACGCGCAGCACCTTCGCCTGGAGGTTGACCGGCATCTCGCCGATCTCGTCGAGGAAGAGCGTGCCGCCGTGCGCCACCTCGAACCGGCCGGGCCGGCGGGCATTCGCACCGGTGAAGGCGCCCTTCTCATGGCCGAACAGTTCCGTCTCGAGCAGCGTCTCCGGAATCGCTGCGCAGTTGATGGCGACAAAGGGCCCGGCGGCACGCTCGCTCTGCGCGTGCAGGGCGCGCGCGAACAGTTCCTTGCCGGTGCCGCTCTCGCCGCCGAGCAGCACGGTGGTGTCGGTGGGCGCAACGCGGCTGAGGCTTCGCGCCACCTCCACGAGCGACGGGTGCTCGCCGACGATCGTCGGCGCACCATGCCGGGCGCCGAGCGCCTCCCGCAGCAGCAGGTTCTCTGTGACGATGCGGCGCTGCTCGATGGCGCGGCTGACCGTGAGCACGAGATGCTCATGGTCGACGGGCTTGGGCAGGTAGTCGAGTGCCCCTTCCCGCATCGCGGCCACGGCTTCCTCGATGGCTCCGTAGCCCGTCATCAGGATGACGGGCAGGGCCGGGTCGAGATCCTTGGCGGCGCGGAGTACACCGAGACCGTCGCCTGTCGGCAATCGCAGGTCGGAGAGGACAAGCGACGGGCGGTTCAGGCGCAGTGCCTCGACGGCCTCGGCCTCGTCAGCGGCCTCGACGACGCGATACCCGTGGCGCGCGAGGACCGTGGCGAGCACGAAGCGCAGGTCTTCGTTGTCGTCGACGAGCAACACGTCCGGAGACTCTCGATGCGATGCCATCGGCACGGATTCACGCAGGGACCCGGACGGCGGGCGATGCACGGCCGCGCCTGCTGGTTTCGGGCCCAGCACCGAGTCTACTGAATCCATGCGGGCGGCACCCCGGCAGCTCGTGCCTCGAGCTCGAACGCACGCCTCGCGGCCGTGGCCTCCATCTCGCGTGCCTCGACGGCTGCCATGCGCGTCTTGACGTCTTCGCGCTCCCGCGCGGCCCGCTCGGCCGCGGCCGGGCTCCCTGCATGCATCTCGAGCGCCAACCGGTCGGCAAGGGCCCGCAGGAGGCGCGCCTCGGCCTGCGCGTCGGTCAGGGCCTTGTTCACGACAGCGGCACGCTGCGTCCAGCCCGCCTGGTCGTCCCTGGGGGCCTCGGCCGCTGCCTGCGCTCCAGCTGCCTTCGGCGGGGCGTCCCCGTTCGAGACCTCGGCATCGCCGGCGGGCGAACCAGCCCCATCGACACCGTCAGCCGCAGGCGCCGCCGCGGGTGCAGGCTGCAGGATGGCCGAAGCCGGCAGGTCGGCATTCGTGAGCACCTTGCCCGACTTCTTGACCTGCGCGCGCCGTGCCTCTTCCTGCCGGGCCACGTCGGCAAGGGACTGCCCGGATGCGGGCACCAGCATCACGCCCCAGAGGATTGCCGCCAGCATGCCCGTCACCGCTCGTCCCATCGATGCCTCCTCCAGTTCACGTAGGCCCACCTGTTCATGATCGGCCGGAACGACCACAAGTTGAGCCGTGGTCAGGTCCCGGGGCGCCATGCGGCGAGCTCGACGGGAGCGCCCGGAGCCTGCCGCGCGATCGTGGCAGCCGCCACGCCCCGAACCCCGTCGCGACCGCTCGCCACCGCGTGCAGCATCAGGCGCTGGTTCAGGCTCGTCAGCGGCTGTCCGTCGCCTTCCGGGTCGTCGGCCATCCACACCGCGACCTCCGGCATCGCACCGGCAGCGTGCCAGCCGCCGAGCACGCCCTCCGCGTGACAGATCCAGGCCAGCTGCCACTGCGGCGTGTCGGCCCCCCAACGGCTGGCGGCATCGGTTGCCGCCTGCAGCCACGCGTGCTCCTGCGGTTCGTCGAGGGCCACGACCGCGCCCCCGGACGCAGGGCAGGCAACTGGCGGAGCGGCCAGGGTCGTCCAGTCGGCAACCTGCCCGAACGCCATCGCCATGACCTGCAGGGCCGCAGCGGCCACCTGCGAAGCCGACGCCTCGTCGCGCTGCTCCATCCCGAGCAGGGCGTCCGTGCGGACGTGCCCGACGAGCCAGCCCGTGACGCCGACGAGGAATGCCGCGAGCAGGAGCACGCCCGGCAGCGCCGCTCCCTGGTCCTGCCGTACGCGACCATCCGTGGGAACGGCATCGGCGTCACTGCCCCCACGCCAGGTTCGGCGCCGTCGCGAACATGTCGATCGACACATCCCGCACCTCCTGCCCCGGGCGACTGGCAGTGCCCGGCATCACGAAGAACGTCCCCGACGAGCCGCGCACGCTCGGCGCCCCTGCCTGCAACCGCACCGCGACCCGCACCGCCCTGAGGCGCAGCAGGTCGGCGTCGAACCGCCACTGGCCCGTGCCGCACCATGGCCCGTCGGCGAGGTCGGCGGGCGTGAGTTCGACGGGGGGCCCCGGCACCGGGCCGAGGAGCCCGAGCAGCGGCGTGCCGTCGGCCGCCACTGCGCAGGTCGCCACACCGGGAACGAGCGGACGCCTCGGCGGAGCGGCGGTGCCGTAGTACCGCACCTGCATGCCCACGACGTCTTCCACGACCGGCTGGCTCGGTGCCCGATCGTCGGCCCGCCGCAGCTGGCGCTTGACCGGGTCGAAGAGCACCGCGCTTGTCTCGACGCGCGCTGCGAAGGCCGGCAGGTCGATGGCCTGATCGACCGCATCGACAAGGGACAACACGAGGCCGTTGACGAGCGCGACAGTTCCTAGCGCCATCGCACCGCCCCGCGCGTAGATCAGCACGAGGTCGTCCTTGTGGAAGGCGCACGACGGGTGCGACCCGCACGCCGGGTGCCAGGCGAGCGACACAGTCGCGGCGCCCGGCAGCAGCGGCTGGGCCAACGGCGCCTGCGCCGCACCGCCGGGCACCCGCATTGCCGTGAAGCGGTCGGCCCAGGCCGTCCCCGGGGGATCGGGTGCCGATCCCACGCGACGCGGCACCAACGCCGGTACCGCCGTGCCCAGGGGCCCCTCGCCCACGAGATCGAGGCCCGCCCCTGCCGTGCCCGCAACCGACGCGACCAGGCGTTCGGCTCGCGCGCCCGCTGCCGCAGGTCGGCTTCTTCGGGCACGGCCGAGACGATGTCGAGCACCGGGGGCAGCGCGGCGGTGACGACTGCAAGCGCGGTGAGGGCCACGCAGGTCGCGACGAGAAGATCGAGCAGCGCCACACCGCCGCAGCCATCCCGCACGGCGCGCACTCGCAGCCTGAGCGTCGGCCGGCGAGTCATGGCCAGGCTCCCCAGGCGCACTGCACGGCGCCTGCATGCGCCGCGCGTCCGCCGACGAGCGCCGGAACGGGGGCGACCTCCACCCAGAGCCGGACGCAGTCGGTCGAGCCGCCCGCCAGGATCGCCCATCGCCGGCGGTACCGCGCGCCCGGGGGCGCCGTGGTCGCCGACGACAGCCACCCTCCCTGCTCGTCGAGCCAGTCGGCCCAGCCGGCCGTCGTGGTCTGGAGCGGCCCCAGCCCGCTGATCGACAGGCCCGGACCACCGACGAGGAAGTCACTGCCGATGCTCGTCTGCGTGTCGATGGCCACGGCGCCAGGCACTCGGATGTGCGTGAGCGTCTGGAGGTGCGCCAGGCGCTGCAGCGCGAGGCGATCGGCAAGCAGGTTCACGCGCGCCGCGGCACTCCCCGAGGCCGCCATCGTGACGAGTGGAGCGACGCCGGTGAGGACCACGGCCAGCAGGCCGGCGGCCATCACCGCCTCGATCAGTGAGGTGCCCTGGCTCGAACGCGCTCGTGGACTTGCCATGCCCCCAGCAAAGGCAAGGCACGCGCCATCAGGCCATGGCCGATATCAATGGGAAAGTGGCGACGTACGCAATTCGCGTGTGCAGAAAGCGCCATCGCTCACCGATCGCACCGCGCAGTTCGTGCCACGCGGCTGGGGCTCAGGCGACGCGCTCGACGTTGACCAGGTACAGCACGCCGTCGGTCTCGCCATCGGGCAGTCGGAGCGGAACCGCGGTCACCGGCACGGGGATGCCCGGAGCGCCCGGGCCCACGACCACCGCGTCGCGCCGCGCAGCGGCCTGCACGCAGTCGCGTCCCACGCTGCGCAGGGGCTCGGTGCCGTCGAGCGTCCAGAGCACCTGCCCCTCGGCCGCGGTGCGCAGGCCGAGCCAGCGCAGCGCGTCTGCGTTCGCGATGCGGAGGTTGCCGTCCCGACCGAGCACGAAGACGCCGTGAGGCAAGCTCTCGATGACCTGGCGGAAGAAGCCGTCGAGCGCCTCGAAGCGCGCCTGGTGTGCGAGTTCCTGTCCACGCATGCGCGTGAGCGCGTCCGACATCGCCGACGCGAGCCCCGCCTCGCTCGATCGCCCACGATCACGCGCAGCGTCGAGTTGCTCGCGGCGCAGGGCGGCGCGACGCATCGCCCATGACAGGACGAGGCACAGCAGGACGAGCGGACCAAGCAGCCAGACGAGCGTCGAGAACGGCATCACCGATAGAACCCAAGATACCAGTCCAGGAGCGGTTGGCCCACCAGCGACGCCACGAGCGCGGCAGGTGCCAGGAACGACCCGAACGGCAGGGCTGTGGTGCGCGCGTCGGCTCGCAGCGCGAGCAGCAGCGAACCGACGAGCCCGCCGGCAATCGACGACAGCACGAGCGTGAGGAGCATGAGCGGCCAGCCGAGCACGGCACCGATCATCGCGAGCATCTTCACGTCGCCCATCCCCATGCCCTCGACACCGCGCACCTTCTCGTACAGCGCGCCAGTCGCCCACAGCACACCACCGCCGATCAGCACGCCGACGAGCGACGAGACGATGCCCGGGGGCAGGAAGATGGCGGCGACGATGCCGGCCACCGTGCCGCCAATCGTGATCTCGTTCGGGAGGATGCGGCAGTCGAGATCGGTGAAGAACAGCACGAGCAGGGCCGTCGCGAACGCGACCCGCACGACGAGCAGGGCATCCCACTCGAACACGAGCCCGTGCGTCACCCACAGCGCCGCGTTCAGCAGCTCGACCGCGGGATAGCGCGTCGAAATCGGTGCGCGGCAGTACGCACACCGCCGGCCGAGCGCGATCCAGCTGATCACGGGAATGTTGTGGTACCAGCGCAGGGGGGTGTCGCATGCCGGACACCGCGACCCGGGCGACACCACCGACAGGTCGCGCGGCAGCCGATGGATGCACACGTTGAGGAAGCTGCCGACGAGCAGCCCCATCACGCCGAGCAGCACCAGCTGCGCCGTCTCGATGCTCACTGCGGACGCTCCAGCGGGCCCGCCGTACCACGAGGCTCGGCAGGCAGCGGCCACAGCGACGACTGCCGTGCCAGGCCCACCCGCCCCGTCGTCAGGTCGAGGGCGTACGGGGTGCCTGTGGGGTCGATCGGCAACTGCACCAGGTATCCCCGCTCGAAGAGCAGCGACCACGACCACGGCGCCGACACGCCGGCGGCGCGCGCGCGATCGACAATCGCGGAGAGCGCGTCGATCTGGTCGAGGGCATCGAGCTGGAGGAGGCGGCGCTCGGCATCGCGGCGCAGGAAGTCGTTGTCGGGCGTCTGCGCCAGTGCACGCCACAGCAGCCTGGACGTCCGTCGATCGCCGCCCTGCGCCACGGTCACCGCCGCGAGCGACTGCATCCACCACGGCGCGGTCGGCAGGGCTGCGCCCTTCGAGAACGCGGCGGCGGCCTTCGTGAAATCGCCAGTCCACCAGTAGTGCACGAAGCCGATGTCCTGGTGGTACTGCCATTGATCGGGCGTTGCCGCCACGCCCTTCTCGAGCAGGCGAATCGCGAGATCAGGGCGTCCGGGCCCGCCGGGCGGCGCTTCCGACAGGAAGATCGCGCCGAAACGGTACGCAATCGTGAACCGCGGGTCGAGCGACGTCGCCAGATCGAGGAACGGGTACAGGTTCTCGAACCGCGCATCGCCATCGTCCTGCAACCGCGTGGAGCCGAAGTGCTGGAGCGCGCGCATCCAGTAGAAGTCGGCCGCGAGGTTGTCGAACGACAAGGCCACGCGCCGCGCGACCTCAGGCGACTGCAGGTACAGCACCGCCGGCAGCTCGCGGTCGGGCCGCGCACGCAGCGACACGGCCTGCAGCCCGACCGCCGAGGCCAGCAGCAGGAGCGCGCCGCCAATCAGGTGGCGGGTCACTTGAAATCCCTGCGCCGGAAGATCGCGATCGCGAGCAGGAGGACGGCCGCACTGTATGCCGCGCCGTAGCCGACGGCGGCGGCCACCTGCGCGGCGGGAACGGCGACGCCGTGGACGACCTCTGCCTTCACGTCGAAGAGCGCGAGGTTGGGCAGCACCCACGAGACGAGCCAAGCCGTCCACGACGTGGCGCCCGCCGCGCCAATCTGGTCGAGCGTGCGCATGTCCTGCACGAAGTGCCCGGCAACCCACAGCGCCGCGGTGAACGACGCCGCGAGCAGCGCCGACGAGTACGTCGAGAACAGCAGCGCGATGGCGGTCACGACCGCGAGCTCCACGTAGATCAGCCCGAGCGCGACGAGCAGGCGTGGATCGAGGGCCGGTGCGGCCCATGCGGCCTGCACGCCGGACGACGTGTTCATGGCGTAGAGGGCCAGCACGACGAACAGCGCGACGGCCATCACGGCGATGTTCACGGCCAGCGTGAGGAGCAGCCCGAAGTACTTCCCGAGGAGGAACGCCGGACGCCCGATGGGCTTTGACAGCGTCGCGTGGACGCTGCGCCGCTCGACCTCGCGCGCCACGAGCTGGATCCCGATGAAGATCGCGATGCCGACGCCGAAGAGCAGCGACGCGGCAAGCCCGAGGTCCTTGATGATCTTGACGTCCTGGCCGGCGGCCAGCTGCCCGATCACGAGCGACGTGCCGACCAGCAACACGGCAAACAGCAGCAGGTTGTAGAAGACCCGGTCCCTGACCGCTTCACGGAACGTGTTCAGCGCCACCGCGCGCACGAGCCCCAGAGTCATGACGCGGCTCCCTGCGGCGGCTGGTCGCGGCGCTTGCCCTCGACGTGCTCGAGGAAGACCTCCTCGAGCGTCTGCCGCACCGGCTGCAGCGACAGCACGCGGGCGCCGGCAGCCGCCGCGGCCCGCAGCAGCGGCTCGGGCTCCCGGCTGCCATCGAGGTGGACCTGCACGCGACCCGGCCCGACCGTCGTCACGGCCGCGCCGTCGGCCTGCAGCCGCTCGACGAGCGCCTCGCCGGCGCCATCGAGGAGCAGGTCCCAGGCCCGCACGGAGAACTGCACGAGGTCGGTCATGCTCCCCAGCGCCTGCAGGCGCCCGGCGGCGAGGATCGCGACACGGCTGCAGAGCGTCTCGGCATCCGAGAGGATGTGGCTGCTGAAGAGGACCGTCCGGCCCTCGTCGCGCAGCGACAGGATCAGGGTGCGGACGTCGCGGCGGCCGATGGGGTCGAGGCCCGACATCGGCTCGTCGAGCACGACGAGTTCCGGGTCCTGCACGAGCGCCTGGGCGACGCCGAGGCGCTGCACCATGCCCTTGGAGTAGCGGCGCACCGCCATGCGGCGCTCGGCGCCGAGTCCCACGCGATCGAGCAGCGTCGTGCCGCGGCGGCGCGCGTCGGCGGGGGCCAGTCCACAGAGCTGCCCGAAGTAGGCAAGCAGTTCCTCGCCGGTCAGGTAGTCGTAGAAGACGGGGTTCTCGGGCAGGAATCCCACGCGCTGGCGGGACGCGACCTGTGCGACGTCGACGCCGAACAGGCGGGCGCTGCCGCTCGTCGGGGCCACGAGGCCCATGAGCAGCTTGAGCGTGGTGCTCTTGCCCGCCCCGTTGGGCCCGAGCAGGCCGAAGACCTCGCCGGGAGCGACATCGCACGTCAGGTCGTCGAGCGCGCGGTAGGGCCGTGGGCGCCAGAAGCCGACGGGATAGTCCTTCGTGAGTCGTTGAACGGCAATGACCGGTTCGGGCATGGCGTGCGAGGAGGCCGCGGGCTCCGCCCCGCGACGCCTGCTCAATCGGCAGCCGCGGCGTTCACTGTACAGCCGGCGGGCTGGCCTTGCTCAGTTCGTACTCGATCACGTAGTCCAGCAGCTGGGGATTCATGCCGCCGGCAACGCGCACCCCGTTGACGAAGAACGTCGGCGTGGACTGGACGCCGAGGCTGGCGCCAAGCGCGGTATCGCTCTTCACCTGGGGCAGCACGCCGGGGTATCGCGCGTCGAAGTCGGTGATGCCGGCCACGTCGCGCAGGCCCTGCTTGATGCGGTCCGCCGACAGTTCGGGCTGGTGCGCAAAGAGCCACTGCTCGAACTCGTCGGCCTTGCCGACCGTGCGGGCCATCCGGACCGCAGCGGCCGCTTCGCAGGCGGCCTGGTGCGATCCACCGGAGACGCTGGCGTTGCACTCGTTCTCGAGCGGGAAGTCGCGGGTGATGAACCGGACCTGGCCCGGCGCCTGCTGTTCCCACTTCCGCGCGATCGGGCGATACAGCTCGAAGGTCTGCCCGCAGGGCGGGCACTGGTAGTCGTTGAACTTCACGATGACCACGCGGGCGCCGGCGGTGTCGGCCGGCACGATCATGCGCGGCATCTGGTCCCATGACGCGCGGATCTGCGCCTTCTGGTCTTCCGGGAGGGGCGGCAACGCAGCCACCTGCTGTGCGGCAGCCGCGGCACGGGCCGAGGCCGACGCACCACCTGACGCCGCCCGGGCCGGGTCTGCCGCGTCCGCGGGGAAGAACGCCGCCGAGGCCATCGTCGCGCCGACAACGAACAGGCACAGGCCGAGGGCCAGTGGATTGGCCGCGAACCGGCGGAGATCACGGGAGAGGCTATCGGGCACGTCGATCATCGGCGTCGAGGCAGCGGCTCCGGCAGTGAAGAACAGGCCGACGACGGCCGCGTACGTCGCCAGGCAGACGAGGCACAGGGTGCCGAGGACGAAGAGAGTGGCCCAGGCCAGGTAGAGCACGAACGCGAGGCCGATGAGCGAGGCGACGAGCAGGTAGCTCGCCAGCGCCTCGAGCCGACGCCCGAACACCAGCAGCGCGAGAAGCCCGCCGAAGTAGCCGGCGCCGAGGATGGCAACGGGGACGCCGAACAGTCGTCCGTACTCGCTCTGGTAGGCCGGCGCACAACTGAACGTCGCGTTGACGTCGCAGAAGCTCTCGTAGCTCGGCGTCGTCGCCAGCTGGTAGTGGATGTAGGCGGCGGTCACCGACGCGCCGAGGCCGAGGAGGACGAACACCAGTGCAACGGTGCGGGCACGACTGGACATGAGCGTCTCGATGCTAGCACGGCAAGACGGGGTGAGCGGGGGGCCGCCCCGCCGCGGCCGTCACCTCGTGCGATCCCGTTGACACGCCCCGCCGACGATGCGACCGTCGTCGTCAGGTTGGCTCGCCGTGCGCCCCACGGGGCGAGGAGAGCAGCGTCATGACACTCGACGACATCCTTCCGACACTCGCAACGAAAGTGGACCTCGAACGTTTCGCGACGCGAGACGATCTGGATCGCTTCGCGACGAAGGAGGACTTCGCGCGGTGCGCCACGAAGGAAGACCTCGAACGCTACGCGACAAAGGAGGATCTGGAACGCTTCGCGACCAAAGAGGATCTCGACCGCTTCGCGACCAAAGAGGATCTCGAGCGCTTCGCGACGAAGGAGGACCTCGAGCACGAGATGACCACGATGCGCGAGTTCCTGCGTGAGACCATCGCGCACATCCGCACCGAGGGGGAGGAGGCCCGCCGACTGCTCCGGGTCGAATGCGAGGCCAATCGACGCGCATCCCGTGAGGAGCTGTACGTCCTCATCGAGGCCGAACGCGAGCGCTGGCGAGCGGTCGTCGATCAGCAGCAACGCACCTGGGAAGCGATCGCCAGCGTCGACGTCGGGGCCAGGCAGCGCGACATGACGCTCCAGCGGCTCATCGAACAGGTCTCGCGGCCCTGACTTCCCTGCGTCGTATGACGAGCGCAGACGGAGCAGATTCTGCCGACACTGGCGACAGAACGACCTGAAGGCGTTGGGCTACGGTCGTCGATGGGCTGAGTCGTCTCGGCGAGAAGGTCGACCGCGTGGATGCCGATGCCAGGCAGCGCGACCACATCCTCGAACGGCGTCTCGACGATCTCGAGAGGAATGACGCCGGGTTCTTCGTCAGTTCGACTCGAGCGGCGAGACGGTCCCACCGGCGGTGAACGGCTCCCCGGGTGCCACGCCCGACGTGTCCTGCCAGATGGTGCCGGCTTCGTTGGTGGCGAAGGCTCGCTTGCCGGTGTTGGCCGCCAGCGGTTCGCCGCGGAAGTAGTAGCCGCTCCGCGTCGCTGCGCCCGTGCAGTCGTTCCCGCCCGGCGACGAGCCTGCCGAGGGCGTCAGCTGGAAGCTGTAGCCGCTCTTCGGCGTGATGTCGAGATCAGGTGACGCGAACTCCTCGCTGACGAGCGTGGTCAGCGACGTCGTGTACGAGCCGTTGCCGCAGACGTTCGCGTACGTGTGCTGTGCGCTCACGAGCGAACGGAGTGACTGGATGGCCGAGGCTTCGTTGGCGGAGGCCTTTGCCGCAATCAGGAACGGGGCGACAAGCGCAGAGAGAATGCCGATGAGCGCCACGACGATCATCAGTTCGATCAGCGTGAAGCCGTCGCGCGTACCCGGGTGTCCCGCGGGAATCATGTGTCGTGTCATCGCACTGGAGTTCAATGCAATGCGCGGGCCAACCTCGTCAGTAATCGACCGCTCGTGCGCGGATGCCGAGAGGGCAGCTGGCACACTTGTCCCTGAATGCACGAACGCCCCGGGGAGCTTCTCGCTCCCCGGGGCGTCCTGGGCTGATTCTGTTCGATGATGCTTACTGAACCGGCGTGACCGTCGCGCTGGGCGTGATGGGGTCCACAATCTGGGCGCCGCTCTGGTCCTGGAACACCGTGTTGCGTTCGTCGACCGCGAACGAGCGCTGGCCCGTCGAACCGATGGTCAGGGGTTCAGCGCGCGCGTAGAACGCCGACTCGGCATCAGCGATGGTGTTGCACGTGTTGGCCGCAACCGTCACGGGCGTCGCTGCCGCGTTCGCGCCAACCGCGAGATCGACGCCGTAGCCGCTCTTCACGAGGCCAGCCACGCCCCATGCCGTTGCGCTGGCCTGCGACGGGTCGAGGTCTGGGCTGACGAAACCTGCCGTCGAACCGCCGGCAGCCGGCGGGGTCGCGAGCTGCTCGAGCGAGCCGGCAAACCCTCCGCCCGCGCAGCTCGACGCGAACGTCGCCTGGCCGCTGCTGATCGAGCGCATCGAGCCGATGGCCGAGGACTCGTTGCCCGACATGCGGGCGCGCAGGAGGCCCGGGATGGCGATGGCCGCGATGATCCCGATGATCGCGACGACGATGAGCAGTTCGATGAGCGTGAAACCCTTGTTGTTGCGGATCTTCATGATGTGCTGTTCTCCCTCGTGAACGTTCGTGACCCGTGTGCTGGAGCCGTTGCCGGGCTCCGTGCTCCGTTGTCCCCCTTGAATAGCAAGCGCGGTGCCAGACGGGTCTCGACCGCTCGATCCGCACGATACTGCGGAATTCCTTCGTATTCGACGTACATGGGCGTCGGATGGCCGACCCCCTCGATACCACCTTCGGTAGGTCGGTGACCAAACCTGTCAGTACCGACAACTCACGTTACCCGGAAGTGCCGTTAGTTGTCAGTCTCTCGCCTCCGTCCGGCGGACCGGGTGGCGGGCCAAAGTCTGAAGTCGGAAGTCTCAAGTCTGAAGGCAAGGTCGAAGGGCAAAGTCCGAAGGCAAGGTCGAAGGGCAAAGTTCGAAGGCGGCCGACGCGCGCGCGATCCCATCGGCAGGTCGGGACAGAGCCCTCCCACCAGGCCCTGGCCAGAAAGTCGTCCCGAATCCCGAGTCCCGAATCCCGAGTCCCGACTGCAGATCCCGAGCCCCGAACCCCGAAGGCCGACGGCCGCATGACGAAGGCCGAGACGACGAAGTCGCGCGCCTAGAGGTTGTACTTCTTGGCGTAGTACCGGAAGCTGCGGAAGCTCATGCCGAGCAGTTCGGCGGCCCGCATCTTGACGCCGTCGGTGCGGCGGAGGGCCTCGGCGAGGTACTCGCGCTCGACGTCGCGCACGTGGCGTTCGAGGTCGAAGCCCTGCGCCGGGAACAGGGAGGCAGCGGCCGGCGCAACTGCCGCGCCTGCCAGCGCAGCGGCCGCGGCCACGCCGACGCCGGCCGTCGCGGGCAGCGTGCGCATGACGTAGTCGGGCAGGCTTGCCGGCGTGATCGCGTGGCTCGGCTCGAGCGCGACCGCGCGTTCGAGTACGTTCTCGAGTTCGCGGATGTTGCCCGGCCACACGTGCCGCCGCAGGGCGTCGAGCGCGTCGGGCGTGATGTCGGACGCCGGACGCCGCATCTCGTGCGCGAACCCCTGCACGAAGTGCCGCGCGAGCACGACGACATCCTCGGCCCGCTCGCGCAGCGCCGGCAGCGCCACCGGGATGACGTTGACGCGGTAGTAGAGGTCCTCGCGGAACGTACCCTCGGCGACCATCTTCGCGAGGTCGCGGTTTGTCGCCGCGATGATCCGGATGTCGGCAGCAAGTTCCTCGGCCCCGCCCACGCGCCGGAAGCGCCGTTCCTGGAGCACGCGCAGCAGCTTGACCTGCATCAGCGGGCTCATCTCGCCGAGCTCGTCGAGGAAGATCGTCCCCTTGTCGGCCTGCTCGATCAGCCCGCGCGTCGTGTGGAGCGCGCCCGTGAAGGCACCCTTCTCGTGGCCGAAGAGCTCCGACTCGAGCAGCGTCTCGGTGAGCGCACCGCAGTTGAGCGCGACGAACGGGCGCGCCGCGCGCGGCGACAGCCGGTGGATGGCGCGAGCCGCCATCTCCTTGCCCGTGCCGGACTCCCCGGTGATGAGCACCGTGCTGGCCGTGCCCGCGATGGCCTCGATCAGGCCGAAGACGCGCTGCATTGCGGGACTCCGGCCAATCATCGTGTCGCTTGCGCGCGGGCGGTCGGCCGCATCGCCTGCGTCCGACTGCGACGGCGTCAGCTCGCGCAGGTGCGTCCGCTCGAGCGCGAGCGCAACGACGCGCTTCATCTCGTCCACGTCGAAGGGCTTGCTGACGTAGTCGAGTGCCCCCGTGCGCAGCGCCTCGATCGCGGTCTGCGTGGACGAGAAGGCCGTCATCAGCACGCCCGGCAGGTCGGGCTGCAACCGCTTGGCCTCGCGCAGCACGTCGATGCCGCTGCAGTCGGGCATGCGGATGTCCGAGATCACGAGGTCGAACGCACGCTGCCGCAGCGACGCGATTGCCTGCGTCCCGCTCTCGGCGACGACGACCTCGTACCCCTCCCGCGTGAGCATGATGCCGAGCAGCTCGCGCATCGATCGCTCATCGTCCACGACAAGGATGCGGGGAGGGGCGGGTGTCATGGCAGGACGTGTGGGGGCGGCACTCACGCCGTGAGTCGTGCGTCGACCGGCGCGGGCCGGCGCGCGGGAGCGGGCAGGACGACCGTGACCTCGGTGCCGGCGCCAGGCGTCGACTGCACGGAGACGCGGCCGCCGTGATCGGTGACGATCCGTCGGACGATGGCAAGGCCAAGGCCGGTGCCCTGGCGGAAGCCGCTCTGGAACGGCTGGAACATGCGCTCGACGTCGGCCGGCGCCATGCCGATGCCTTCGTCGCGCACCGCGAGACGCAACGCGCCGTCCTGCGCGCCGACGCCGGCAGCCGCGGTCAGGTGCAGCGTGCCGCCCTGAGGCATTGCCTTGATGCCGTTGCTGGCGAGGTTCCACACGACCTGCCGCACCTGTGCCTCGTCGACATCGTGCAGCAGCCGCTCGGGTGCATGGACGTCGATCTCGAGTGAGGGCTCGGCGGCGTCGGCCTGCTGCTGCAGCAACGCCGCGACCTCCCGCACGAGGCGGGCGACGTCGACGCGCGCGCGGGTGACGCGCTGCGGACCCGCGTACGAGAGGAAGTTCTTGATGATGTCGTTGAGGCGCTGCGACTCGCGCATGACGATGTCGAGCAGCCGCGCCTGGTCGTCGCGCAGCGTCAGCTCCTTGCGCAGCAGCTGGATCGATCCGGTCATCGACGCCAGCGGGTTCCGAATCTCGTGCGCGATGCCCGCGGCCATCTCCCCCACCGCAGCGAGGCGCTCCTGCCGCTGCCGTTCGGCTTCCTTCTGGTTGATGGACGTGAGGTCCTGGAACGTCACGAGCTGCCCGGCCCGCTGGCCGCCGGCGGCGAGCAGCGGCGCCACGGTCGCACCGAGCTCGATGACCGTGCCATCCACCCGTGCGTAGGTGCACTCGAGCCGCACCGGCATCCCGGCAGCCGATTCGGCCATGCACGCAAGCGGCAGCACGTCGGACAGCGGCTGCCCGAGCACGTGCTCGGCGCGGACGCCCATGATCGTCTCGGCGGTCCGGTTGAAGAGCACGACCGCGCCGTGCGCATCGACGACGATGAGCCCGCCCGCCATGCTGTCGATGACGCGCTGGCTGAGCGTCGTGAGGTCGGCAAGGCTCGTCGTCGCGCGCGCGAGATCGGCCCCCGTGCGCGAGAGCGACTCGGACAGCTGCCCGACGAGGAGCGCCATGGCGACGAGGCCGCCGACGTTGGCGACCACGGCGTAGCCGGCAAGCGGCGTCAGCGGCAGCGGCCCCCGCGGAACGGGCTGGAGCGGAGCCGATGGCGCGGCCATCCATCCGTACTGCGCGGCAGCGATTGCCACGACACCCAACCCGAGGAGGGTGGCGGCGCGCAGGCCCTGATCGCGGCCGCCGAGGACGCTTGCCGCGAGGACGGGCAGCAGCAGCAGCGGCGTGTAGGAGCTGAAGAGGCCGCCCGTGCTCCAGACGACGGCGAGCGCCACGAGGGCGTCGAGCGCGACCTGCGCGGCGATGACCGAACGCGAACCGCGGTTGGCGGCGAACACGCCGAAGGCACTCGCACCGAGCGGGACGATCGGCAGCAGCGCGAGCCAGAACGCCTGGTTGAACTCGCCGCGCCCGGCCGTGAATGCCGCGAGCGGTGCGAGGACGGCAATCGCCACGAACGCGCGCAGGCCGGCCAGCCACACGAGGGCCGACGCGCGCGGCCGTTCGGGCCACGCGATGGCGGGCGCGTCCGAGAGGGACGCCGGGGCGGCCGCGGCGGGGAGCGTGGCCATCGTCACGTCAGCTTCGAGATGAGGTCGAAGATCGGGAGGTACATCGAGATCACGATGCCGCCGACGATGACGCCGAGGAACGAGATCATCACGGGCTCGAGCAGCGTCAGCAGGCCGGCGACCGCCGTGTCCACTTCGTCCTCGTAGAAGTCGGCGATCTTCGACAGCATCATGTCGAGGGCGCCCGTGGCCTCGCCGACGCCGATCATCTGCGTGACCATCGGCGGGAAGACCTTCGTGTCCTGGAGCGGCTTGCTCACGGTCTCGCCGCGCTCGATGCTGGCGCGCGTCTCCATGATCGCGTCCTCGATGATCGCGTTGCCCGCGGTGCGGGCCGTGATCTCGAGGCCGTCGAGCAGCGGCACGCCGGAGCTGATGAGCGTGGACAGCGTGCGGCAGAAGCGTGCCACCGCGACCTTGCGCAGGATCGTGCCGAGGATCGGCGCCTTGAGCAGCAGCGCGTCGATCGTGTGTCGGCCCTGGTTGGTGCGGTAGTACGTACGGATCGCGAACGCGAGCGCGGCAAGTCCCATGATGAGGAACGGGCCGTAGGCGACAAGGCCGTTGCTCATCGCAATCACGATGCGCGTCGGGAGCGGCAGCGCGGCGCCGAGGCCGGCGAACATCTGCGCGAACGTCGGGATGACCTTCCAGAGGATGACGGCAACGACGACGGCCGCGATGATGATCACCGCGACCGGGTAGATCATCGCGGACTTCACCTGCGAGATCAGCTTGACGTTCTTCTCGATGTAGGTCGCCAGGCGCTTGAGGATCGTGTCGAGGATGCCGCCCGCCTCGCCGGCCTGGATCATGTTGGTGAAGAGTGCGTCGAACGTGCGCGGCTGCCGGCGCATCGCATCGGCGAGCGACATGCCGCCCTCGACGTCCTCGCGGACCTTGAGGATCGTCGCGGCGAACCGCTTGTGCGGCTCCTGGCGCCCGAGGATGTCGAGGCACTGCACGAGCGGCAGGCCCGCGTCGATCATCACGCTGAACTGCCGCGTGAAGATCGCCAGGCTCTTGGCGGGCACCTTGCCGCCCGCGCGTGCTCCGCCGGCCGCCGCCTTGGCCTTGACCGGGTCGATCCGCGTGATGAGGATCTGCTCGCGCCGCAGCGAGGCGACCGCCGCCTCGAGCGACTCGGCCTGCCGCTCACCGGTGATCGCCTCCCCCCCGCGGGTCCGTCCAGAGAATGCAAACGCCTGCATCAGAACAACCTTTCAGTCGGCCGTCGGCCGCCGTCCCTACGACCGCCGCACGGGGAGGCCTGCACCCGCCATGCGGCTCATGCCGGCGCCCGGAACCACGCCGGTGCCGCGCTGAATCATTTCCTGCAGTTCTTCCTTCATCGACGACGCCGCCATGGCGGTGTCAAGCGTGATCTGCCGCGAGAGGTACAGCGAGGCCAGCGACTGGTTCATCGTCTGCATGCCGAGCTTCTCCTGCCCGGCCTGCATCATCGAGTAGATCTGGTGGACCTTGTCGTCGCGGATGAGGTTCCTGATGGCCGGCGTGGGCACGAGGATCTCGAGCGACACGATGCGGCCCGGGCCGTTCGACCGGCGCAGCAGCGACTGACAGACGATGCCCTCGAGCACGAGGCTCAACTGCGTGCGGATCTGCGACTGCTGGTGCGCGGGGAAGACGTCGATGATGCGGTTGATGGTCTGCGCCGCGGAGTTCGTGTGCAGCGTCGCGAACGTCAGGTGGCCGGTCTCGGCGATGCGCAGCGCCGACTCGATGGTCTCGAGGTCGCGCATCTCGCCGATCAGCACGACGTCGGGGTCCTCACGCAGGGCGGCGCGCAGGGCGAGCGAGAAGCCCTGGGTGTCGCTGTGGACCTCGCGCTGGTTCACCAGGCAGCCCTTGTGCTGGTGGATGTACTCGATCGGGTCCTCGATGGTGAGGATGTGCTCGTTCCGCTCGGTGTTGATCTTGTCGATCATCGCCGCCAGCGTCGTGGACTTGCCGCTGCCGGTCGGTCCGGTGACGAGCACCAGGCCGCGCGGACGTTCGGAGAGCCTGGCGAGGATCGGCGGCAGGTTCAGTTCCTGGAACCCGCGCACGCGTTCGGGAATGAGGCGGTAGACCGAGGCCACGGCGCCGCGCTGGTTGAAGATGTTGCATCGGAAGCGGCCGACGCCGCGGATGCCGAACGAGAAGTCGAGTTCCTGCGTCTCCTCGAAGCGCTTCTTCTGCGCGTCGGTGCAGACGCTGTAGGCGAGCTGCTTGGTCTCGGGTGCCGTGAGCGGCGGCAGCTTCAGCGGCACCAGCTTGCCGTGGACCCGCACCATCGGCGGCGCGGCCGTCGTGAGGTGCAGGTCGGAGCCGTCGAGTTCGACCGTCGTCTTCAGCAGTTCCGGCAAGGAGGCCATGTCGTCTCGTCGTTCGGCCGCCGCGCGTGTCGCGACGGCGCACAGGTGGTCTCAAGCGTTCGGCGTGTCCGTGCCTGGCGTGTCCGGGCAGCGTGCGGTCCCGGCACATCCGGCCGCAGACCGCGCACTGCCTTTCCACGCGCTGGCCTGCTAATCGGCAGGCCGTTGCGACGCGTGAGCGCGTACCGACGTTCTTTGCAACCCCGGCGCCGTTTTTTGTCAGGGACCGGCCCGACGGCCACCACCACCTACAACTGATGCGTGCTCAATGCGTTACGTCTGCCGTGCCGTCGGGACTTGCCGCGCGCGATCGCCCGCGGATGGCAGGATTCGCGTGCCGGCCCTGACGGTGGAGCGACGTTTCTGAAATCGCGGTGTGCGCGGAGAACATGGAGCAATTCGGAATGCGGAATGCCGAATGTCGAAGGCAGGGTGGCCTCGGTTCGCGCCGCCAACACCCAGGTCCCGCGCCCGAGTCCCTGGTCCCGAGCGCCGGGTCCCGAGCGCCGGGTCCCGAGCGCCGAATCATGCACGCGGAGACCGCGGAGGAAACACGGAGGCGCGGAGGAGCGCGGAGAAAGGCAGCGTCGGCCGTGCCCGGGCCAAGCGTTCTGCGTCCGATCGCGCGCCGGGGCGACGGGATGAGGCGGGACCATGCATGGTCGAGCCCGCTCCCCTTCGACCTTCAGACTTTCCTTCGACCTTCGACCTTAGGCCTTTCCTTCGATCTTCAGACTTCCGACTTCGCCCTTTTACCTACTTGACCGTCTCGCGCGTGACTTCCTCGGTGGTCGTGACGCCCTCGATCACCTTGAGGAGGCCGCTGTGGCGGAGCGTGATCATGCCCTCCTCGATGCCCTTCCTGCGGAGATCGAGAGCCGAGGCGCCGACGAGGACCAGTTCGCGCAGTTCGTCGGTGATCTCGAGCACCTCGTACAGGCCGACGCGGCCGCGATAGCCGGTGTTGTTGCAGTTGTCGCAGCCGGTGCCGCGCATCGGCACGACGGTCTGGGCCTCCTCGGGCGAGAAGCCGATGTCGGTGAGCGTCTGCGGCGGCAGCGGATGCGGCACCTTGCACTTGGTGCAGATGCGTCGCACGAGGCGCTGCGCGCAGATCAGGTTCACCGAGCTGGCCACGAGGAATGGCTCGATGCCCATGTTCATCAGGCGGCTGACGGTGCTCGGTGCGTCGTTCGTGTGCAGCGTCGACAGCACGAGGTGACCCGTGAGCGCGGCCTTGACGGCGATCTCGGCCGTCTCGAAGTCTCGGATCTCGCCCACCAGGATGATGTTCGGGTCCTGCCGCAGGAACGAGCGCAGCGCGGCGGCAAACGTGAGGCCGATGCTCTCGCGGACGTTGACCTGGTTGACGCCGGCGAGGTTGAACTCCACCGGATCCTCCGCGGTCATGATGTTGGTCTCGGGCGTGTTCAGCTGCGAGATGGCCGAGTAGAGCGTGTTGGTCTTGCCGCTGCCGGTCGGCCCGGTCACGAGCACCATGCCCCACGGCTTCTCGATCTGCGTCTTGAACTTCGACAGCGAACTCGGCTCGAACCCGAGCTTCGTCATGTCGAGCATCAGCTTGTCCTTGTCGAGGAGGCGGAGCACCACCTTCTCGCCGAACAGCGTCGGCAGGCACGAGACGCGGAAGTCGATCTCCTTGCTGTGCCCGTTGTCGTTGATGCGGATCTTGATGCGGCCGTCCTGCGGCAGCCGCTTCTCGGCGATGTCGAGCTTGGCCATGATCTTCAGGCGCGAGATGATCGCGTCCCTGAACTTCATGGGCGGCTGCATGACGTTGTAGAGGATGCCGTCGATC
Source organism: uncultured Luteitalea sp. (assembly GCA_934541105.1). Classification (GTDB taxonomy): domain Bacteria; phylum Acidobacteriota; class Vicinamibacteria; order Vicinamibacterales; family Vicinamibacteraceae; genus Luteitalea. The sequence continues at coordinate 46,850 of CAKTDA010000007.1, forward strand.
CGGAACCGGATGCGGAACTCGCGTTCGTACGGCTCGATGTGGATGTCGCTGGCGCCCTTCTGGATGCTCGACGTGAGCACCATGTTCACCATGCGGATGACCGGCGCCTCGCCCGTCTGCTTCTCCAGCGCGGCGACGTCGATCTCCTCGAGATCGTCGAGCACTTCCACCGCCTCGCTCGCGCCGTCGGTCCGCTGCTGCGCGTCCTCGAGCGCGCGGTTCGCGAGTTCCAGCGTGTTGGCGGCCGACGACGTCTGGCGCGTGGGCGCGGCGTAGTACTTCTGGATCGCGTCCCCGACCGCCTGCTCCGACGCGACGACCGGCTCGACGTTGTAGCCCGTCATGAACTTGATGTCGTCCATGGCGAACACGTTCGTCGGGTCTGTCATCGCCAGCGTCAGCGTGGCGCCGGCGCGGCTGAGGGGCACGACCTGGTACTTCTGCGCGGTCTCGGGCGGAATGAGCTTGACGACGGCCGGGTCGATCTCGAACCGCGCGAGATCGATCGAGGGCACGCCGTACTGGCGGCTCAGGAGCGCGGTGATCTCCTCATCGCGCACGAAGCCCAGCTTGACGAGATTCAGCGCCAACTTGCCGCCATTGGCCTTCTGGTAACCCAGCGCCTCCTGCAGCTGCGTCGGCGTGATCTTCTTCTCCTTCAGGAGGAGCTCACCGATTCTGACCGCCATGTTCCCCTGACGAGTGCATGCACCCAGGATGCCGCTGCGGTGGGACGCCGCAGGGCGCGCCGGGACGGGCTGTCCCGGTCACGCGGATGCAACTCTCGCCACGGGGAATCGGCAGGGGCGGGGAGATTCTGCACTCCGGGGTCACGTACACTGGCGGGATGACGTTCCGGCGGGCCCTGCTCCTGGGCTTGGTGCTGATGGCGCTGGCGCCGCGCGCGCAGGCGCAGGGGTTCGAGACGGTCGGCCTGCGCGCCCTCGGCATGGGCGGCGCCTTCGTCGGCGTCGCAGACGACGCGTCGGCGACGTTCTGGAACCCGGCAGGCCTCGTGACGGGGCCGCTGTTCACGCTGGTGGCCGAGACCGGTGTGGGCGGCTACGACGATGCCCCCGTGCCAGGCCGACCGGGCGTGACGTCGTCAATCCGCCAGGGCGGCACGCTCATCGCCCTCGGCACCTGGCCGCTCGGGGCCACCTTCTACCGGCTGCCCGGCTCGGCCGCGCGCGTCGTGCGTCCGGGGCCCGCCCCATCCGGCGACCCGGCCGCCACGCTCAGCCGCCTGACGACGACTCACGTGGGCGTGAACGTGCTGCAGACGCTGGTCTCCGGAGTTCATGTCGGGGCCGCCCTCAAGTACGTCCACGGCAGCGCCGCGTCCGAGCGCGTGGCTCCGTCCCCTGCTGACCCGCTCGACGCCGCCGGAAATCTCGCCACCCGCGGCAGCAGCCGGTTCGACGTGGACGCCGGCATCATCGCGGACCTTCCGCGACTCCGGCTGGGGCTGACGGTCAGGAACCTGCTCGAGCCGGAGTTCGACACACCCGGCGACGTCCGGCTCGCACTCCCCCGGCAGGTGCGCGCGGGGGTCTCCGTGCGGCCGACATCGACGCTGACGCTGTCGCTCGACTCCGACCTCACGACCCTCGACGATCCGGCGGGCGAACGACGATCGCTTGCCGCGGGCGCCGAGCAGCGCTTCTGGCAGGAACGGGCGGCCGTCCGGGGCGGCTTCCGGCTCAGCACGGTCGGCGACACCCGGCCGGTAGCCACCGCGGGGGGCAGCATCAGCCTCCGCAGCGGGCTCTTTGCCGACGGCTACGTCGCGATCGGGCTCGACGAGGCGGCCACGGATGCGTTCGGGGTCGGCCTGCGCGTGTCGTTCTGACAACAAGCCGGCAGGCTGCGCCCGACCTTCGCCGGCGGAACGGATCGCGCCCCTCGTCCGAACATCCGCGGTCGGGGTTGCGTACTATACGCGTGAATCAAGGAGACTTGGACGAGCCGGGCGTCCTCCGGGTGCATCCCGTTCGTCACATTCGTTCCATGACCAACGAACCAGTCCCCCACGCTGCCCCGCCACTGTCGTTCGTCGGACGCCTCGTCGGCGTCGTCATCGCACCGGGCGAGACGATGGCGAGCGTCGCGGCGCACCCGAAGTGGCTCGACGTCCTCGCCCTCACGACGCTGCTCGTGGCGCTCGGGTTCGGCTGGTTCCTGTCCACGGAGGTCGGCAAGGCCGCCTACGTGGACCAGGCCGTGGCGAGCATCGAGTCGTTCGGCGGCACGGTCAACGACCAGATGTACACGGCGGTGCAGCGGCAGGCGGAGATGGCGTCCTGGATCCAGGGCGGTTCCATCCTGTTCTTCTCGCCCATCGTCGCCGCGGCCATCGCCGGCATCCTGTTCGGCGTGTTCGCCGTGCTCGGCGGCGAGGCCCGCTTCAAGCAGTTGCTCGCCGTGGTGGCCCATACGGGGGTCATCAGCGTGCTCCAGCAGGCGTTCACGCTGCCGCTCAACTACCAGCGGCAATCCATGAGCAGCGCGACGAACCTGGCGGTGTTCTTCCCGAACCTGCCCGACGGCTCGTTCCTGGCCTCGCTGCTCGGGGTCGTGGACCTGTTCTGGATCTGGTACCTGGTCGTGCTCGCGATTGGCGTCGGGGCGGTGTATCGCCGCAAGTGGAACTCGATTGCCGTGGGGTTCTTCACCGTGTACGTCCTCATCGGCCTCGTCATCGCGACGATCAAGGCATTCCTGGGGGGAAGATGAAACGTTCGACGAAGCGGTGGCTCGGGGCCATCGTGGTGCTGCTCGTGGCGGGAGGCCTGGCGTATGCCAACTTCGCCTTCCGCAAGCAGACGGGCAAGGAAGTGACGGTCGAGGCCATCCAGGCACGCGACCTGACGGCCATCGTGTCGGCATCCGGAAAGATCCAGGCCGAGCGCACGGTGAACATCAGCGCCGACAACATGGGGCGCGTCACGCAGTTGTCGGTGGAGGAAGGCGATCGGGTCAAGAAGGGGCAGTTCCTGATGCAGATCGACCCGCGCAACCTCGCGTCCGCCGTGCAGTCGAGCGCCGCCGGGCAACAGGCGGCCAGGTCCATGCTCGAACAGCAGCGCCTTGCGGTCGTCTCGGCGCGAGAGACGCTTGCGCTCTCGCGCGCCGACCTGAAGCGGCAGCAGGAGCTCTGGGCCCAGCAGCTGACCACGCGCCAGGACCTCGACCGCGCCGAGAATGCGGTCACAGTCGGGGAGGCCGACCTGCGCCAGCGCGAGCAGGAGCTCCGCACGCAGGAACAGCGGATCCGCCAGGAAGCCGCGGCACTGAACCAGGCGCAGTACAACCTGAGTCGCGCTCGCATCGAGTCCCCGATCGACGGCATCGTGTCGCGCCGCAACATCGAGGAGGGCGAGACGGTTGTCGTCGGCACGATGAACAACGCCGGCACCGTGCTGCTGACGATTGCCGACATGTCGATCATCGAAGCCGAGGTCGAGGTGGACGAGACCGACGTGCCGTCGATCAGCCTCGGCCAGGTCGCCAAGGTCACCATCGACGCCTTGCCGGGCCGCGAGTTCACGGGCAAGGTCACCGAGATCGGCAACAGCCCGATCCAGGCCACGACCGGCGCACAGGCGACGTCGGCAGGCCAGCAGGCGACGAACTTCAAGGTCACGATCCAGCTCGATCAGACGATCGAGGACGTGCGGCCGGGGTTCACCTGCACCGCCGAGATCACCACGGCGACGCGCACCCAGGCCGTGGCGGTGCCGATCCAGGCGATGGCGGTTCGCGACCTGACCTACGACAAGTCGGGCGCGGTCGTCCGCGCGCCGCGCGAGGAGGGCAAGAAGGGCCGAAAGGCCGATCCGTCGGCCCCGCCGGCCGAACTCTCGCCCGGGCAGGTGCGCAAGGAGACCGAGGGCGTGTTCCTGCTGCGCGACACGGTCGCCGAGTTCGTCCCGGTGCGCACGGGCATCGCCGGTGAACGCTACTTCGAGGTGCTCGAGGGTGTGAAGACGGGCGATCGTGTCATCACGGGCCCGTTCAATTCGGTGCGCGACCTGCAGGATGGTGATGCCGTGCACGTCGCCGACGCGGCGAAGAAGAAGTCCTGATCACCTGACATGAACAAGTTCCTCGACGCGGTCAGCCTCGCGCTCTCGTCGATCTGGGCCAACAAGCTCCGGTCGTTCATGATGGTGCTGGGCAACGTGGTGGCGGTGACGTCGATCATCGCGGTGGTGTCGCTCATCCAGGGGATGAACGGCTACGTGGCCGAGTCGATCGTGCAGGAAGTCGGCGTGGGCACCTTCCAGGTGTCGCGCGTCGGCGTGATCACCGACGAGGAAGAGGAAGAAGAAGCGCGCCGGCGCAATCCCGACGTCTCGATGGTGGATCTGCGGGCGATCAAGAACAGCAGCCCGACGATCGACGCGGTGATGGCGCAGGCAAACGCGCAGGCGAACGTGACCTACCGCACCGAGACGGTGGAGAACGTCGGCATCCGCGGCGTCTCGGCCGAGTACGACCAGTTCGGCGGGTACGAAGCCGAGCGCGGCCGCACGCTGAGCCGCATCGAGATCCAGCGATCGCGTCCGCTCGCCTACCTCGGGGTCGAGACGGCCGACAAGCTGTTCAAGGGCCGGAACCCCGTCGACCAGCGCATCCTCGTCAACGGCGTCCACTACCGCGTCATCGGCGTCAACGAGCGCAAGGGCAGCCTCTTCGGCAACTCGCAGGACGACTTCGTGATGATCCCGCTCGGCGCGTTCCAGAAGATGTTCGGGTCGCGCCGCAGCTTCGAGATCACCGTCAAGCCGAACGACCCGTCGCTCGTCCCGCAGGCAATGGAGGACGCGCGCGTCGCGCTGCGCACGTCGCGCAAGCTGCGCCCGCGCGACAAGGACAACTTCGGCATCGTGACGTCCGACACGTTCATGGAGTTGTGGCGCAGCTTCAGCCAGGGCGCCTTCGCGGTGCTCATCGGCATCGTCTCGCTCTCGCTCGTCGTCGGCGGCATCGTCATCATGAACATCATGCTGATGGTGGTGAGCGAGCGGACGCGCGAGATCGGCCTGCGCAAGGCGCTCGGCGCGCGGCGCCGCGACATCGTCTGGCAGGTGCTCACCGAATCGACGACGCTGTCGGTCGTCGGCGGGGTGATCGGCACGGTGCTCGGCTTCATCGTCGCGGCGCTCGTCGCGTACTTCTCGCCAATCCCTGCCCGGATCGAGCCCTGGGCAGTGGTGCTCGGCATCGGCATGACGGCGGGCGTGGGCCTGTTCTTCGGGCTCTACCCGGCGATGCGGGCCTCGAAGCTGGACCCGATCGAAGCCCTGAGGCGGGAGTAGCCGCGTGGCAATCCGGGCCGGCCTGCTCTGGGAAATCCTCGTCATCGCGGTCGACACGCTGCGCGCCAACAAGCTGCGCTCGGCGCTGACGATCCTCGGCGTGGTCATCGGCGTGATGTCGATCGTGGCGATGACCGCGCTCATCAAGGGGTTCGGCGACTCGCTCGAGAACCAGATCCGCGCGCTCGGCAGCAACACGGTGTTCGTGCAGAAGCTCGGGTTCCAGAGCTTCTCGAGCGGGCGGGACTTCCTCGAGCTGATCAAGCGCCCGAACCTGACCAACGAGGACGCGCGCGCGCTTGCCGAGTCTCCGCTCGTCGCGGAGGTCGGGCTCCAGTTCGGCGGTGGCGGCCCGTTCTCCGCGACCGAGCGCATGTCGTTTGCCGGCGTCGGCACCAAGCCCGCGGCCATCATCGGCTCGACCTCGAACTTCGGCGAGCTGAACTTCATCCCGTTCCTCGCGGGTCGGTTCTTCGGGGACTTCGAGGTTCGCAACCGCCGGAGCGTGATCGTGCTGGGCCATGCGCCGGCCGAGGCGCTGTTCCTGACGCGCGGCATCGATCCGATCGGCAAGGTCGTGCGCGTCGGCCGCGACAGCTACACGGTGATTGGCGTGATGGCCGAGCGCCCGGCGGCACTCGGCGACGCCAACAACTTCGGCGTCATCCCGTGGACGACCTACGAGAAGCGGTATCCGACGCCGCGGTTCCGCGGCATCCTCTTCCGGCCGCTGACAATCGTCGTTGCCGCACGCGAGGGCGTCAGCGTTGACGACCTGCGCACCGAGATCGAGTCGATCATGCGCGCCCGCCATCGCCTGAAGCTCGGCGAGGAGAACGACTTCGACACGGTGACCGCGGACTTCATCGTCGCGTTCCTGCGCCAGTTCACGCAGGCCGTGGTGCTGGCGCTCGTGGTGATCTCGTCGATCGCGCTGATGGTCGGCGGCATCGGCGTGATGGCCATCATGACCATCTCGGTCACCGAACGGACGCGCGAGATCGGCGTCCGCAAGGCGCTCGGCGCGCGGCGGCGCGAGATCCTCGTGCAGTTCCTGCTCGAGGCCGTGTTCCTGACGTCGCTCGGCGGCCTGCTCGGCATCGCGCTCGGTGCGGCGATCGGATATGCCGTCAACATCTTTGCCGGCTTCCCCGTCGCCCTGCCGGTCTGGTCGTTCCTCGTCGGCGTCGGCTTCTCGGCCACGGTCGGCATCCTCTTCGGGATGCTGCCGGCCATCAAGGCGGCAAAGCTCGATCCGATCGAGGCACTCAGGTACGAATAGGCGCCTCCCGAAGGAGCACGCATGACGTTCCGGCCCGGTCTGCTCTGGGAGATCCTCCGCCTTTCCGTCGACACGCTGCGCGCCAACAAGCTGCGCTCGGCACTGACGATCCTGGGCGTGGTCATCGGCGTGATGTCGATCGTCGCGATGACCTCGCTCATCGGCGGCTTCTCCGACCAGATCCGGACGCAGATCAACCAGCTCGGCGCCAACACCGTGTACGTCGAGAAGGCCGGCTTCGAGTCCTTCTCGAGCGGGCGCGACTTCATGGAGCTGCTGAAGCGGCCCAACCTGAACGAGGGAGACGCGGCAGCCCTCGCGGCCTCGCCGCTCGTGGGGCGCATCGACGTACAGGCGGGCGACTTCGGCGGACCGTGGAGCGAGCAGGTCCGCGTCACCTATGCCGGCCAGGCCACCAAGCGGCTGCCGCTCGTGGGGACGTCGGCCAGCTTCCCGGACACCAACTCGATCGAGATCATGCAGGGTCGCTACTTCGTCGACTTCGAGGTCCGCAACCGCCAGGCGCTGGCCGTGCTGGGGTTCACGGTGGCCGAGACGCTGTTCCCGGCCACCGATCCGATCGGCAAGGTCGTGCGGATGGACGGCAAGGCCTACACGGTCATCGGCGTCTTCGGCCAGCGTCCCAGCCCGCTCGGCGACGCCAACTCCTTCGTTGCCGTGCCCTGGACCACGTACGAGAAGCGCTACGACCCGTGGCGCTTTCGCGGGTACCTCTGGCGGCCGTTCACGATCGTCGTCTCTGCGGCGGAGGGTGTGAGCCAGGCGGAACTGAAGGACGAGATCACGACGATCATGCGGGCCCGGCACCGGCTGAAGATGGACCAGCCCGACGACTTCGACATGATGACCGCCGACAGCGTGATGAAGTTCCTCGAACAGTTCACGCGGGCCATCGTGCTGGCGCTCGTGGTCATCTCGTCGATCGCGCTCATGGTCGGCGGCATCGGTGTCATGGCCATCATGACCATCTCGGTCACCGAACGGACGCGCGAGATCGGCGTCCGCAAGGCCCTCGGGGCGCGGCGTCGCGAAATCCTCGTCCAGTTCCTCCTCGAAGCGGTGTTCCTCACCTCGCTCGGCGGCCTGCTGGGCATCGGCCTCGGCGCCGGGATCGGGTACGCCGTCAACGTCTTTGCGGGCTTCCCCGTCGCGATGCCCCTGTGGTCGTTCGCGCTCGGCGTCGGGTTCTCCGCGACGGTCGGCATCCTCTTCGGCATGCTCCCGGCCGTCAAGGCGGCAAAGCTCGATCCGATCGAGGCGCTCAGGTACGAATAGGTCCGCCGCCGGCACCGCGACTTGTCGCACCGCCGTGACTGTCATAGCATCCCCGAACGTGTAGTGCGTTCACTTTCCGAGGGTGCTCATGCCCACCTATGACGCGGCGTCAATTCGCAACGTGGCGGTCGTCGGCCACAACGGCTCCGGAAAGACACAGCTGATCTCCGCCCTGCTGTTCACGGCAGGCGCGGCGACCCGGCTCGGGCGTGTGGACGATGGCACGGCGCCGACCGACTACGAGGAAGAGGCCGTCGCCCGCAAGCACACACTGGCCGCCACGCCCGCCTGGCTGGACTGGCAGGGCACCAAGGTGAACCTGGTGGACACGCCGGGGTTCGGCAACTTCCTCGGCGAGACCGGCTCGGCACTGCGCGTCACCGACGCCGCGCTCGTCGTCGTGGACGCCGTCAGCGGCGTCGAGGTGCAGACCGAACGCGTGTGGACGCTCGCCGGCGAGCAGCAGCTTGCACGCGCCGTCGTCGTCAACCGCCTCGATCGCGAGCGCGCCAGCTTCGCAACCGCGCTCGAGAGCCTGCACGCGGCGTTCGGCCGCACGCTCGTCCCGGTGCAGCTGCCGTACGGCGAGGAGAAGAGCTTTCGTGGCGTGATCGACCTGATCGGCCAGCGTGCCTTCACGTACGAGGGCGGCAACGGGCGTGGCAAGGCGGTGGCCATTCCCGAGACCATCGCCGCAGAGGCCAAGAACGCCCGCGAGGCGCTCGTGGAGCTCGTGGCCGAGGCCGACGACGAGCTGATGTCGCGCTTCTTCGACGAAGGGACGCTGACCGACGAGGAGCTGATTGCGGGGCTGCGCACCGCCATCCGTGCCGGAGCCGTCGTGCCGGTGTTCTGCGCGTCGGGCACCGAGAACATCGGTGCCGATCGCCTGCTCGATGCGATCGTGCAGTTCGCACCGTCGCCAGTCGAGCGCCCGGTGCCGGCGATCGACAGTGCGACCGGTGCGGTCGTGCCGGTTGCGGCCGACGAATCGGCCCCGGCCCGCGTGTTCATCTGGAAGACCGTCGCCGATCCCTTCGCAGGCCGGGTGTCGCTGTTCCGCGTGATCACCGGCACGGTGCGCAACGACACCAGCCTCGTCAACGTCGGACGCGGGACGCAGGAACGGATCGCCCACCTGCTCGCGCTCCAGGGCAAGACGCAATCACAGGTCAACGAACTGCACGCCGGCGACCTCGGCGCCATCGCCAAGTTGAAGGATGCCCAGACGGGTGACACGCTCGCCGACAAGGTCACCGACTACGCGCTGCCGCCCATCGAGTTCGCCGCGCCGCTGATGTCGTACGCGCTCGAGCCCAAGTCGCGCGGCGACGAGGAGAAGATCAGCACCGCGCTCCACCGGCTCCAGGAAGAGGACCCGACGATCCGCACCGACAGGGACCCGCGCACAAACGAGCAGCTGATCTCTGGCCAGGGCCAGATGCACCTCGAAGTGACCGTCGCGAAGCTGAAGCGCCGCTTCGGCGTGGACGTCACGCTGAAGCTGCCGCGCATCCCGTACCTCGAGACCATCACGGCGGCCACCGAGGCGCATGGCCGGCACAAGAAACAGACCGGCGGCCACGGCCAGTTCGGCGACTGCAAGATCCGCGTCGAGCCGCTCCCGCGCGGCGCCGACTTCGAGTTCCACGACGACATCTTCGGCGGATCGATCCCGCGCCAGTTCGTGCCGGCCGTCGAGAAGGGCATCCAGGAGGCACGGACGCGCGGCTACCTCGCCGGCTTCCCGATGGTGGACTTCAAGGCCACGGTCTTCGACGGCTCGTTCCACCCGGTGGACAGCAACGAGCTGTCATTCAAGATGGCCGGGTCCATGGCCTTCCGCGACGCGATGACGCGCGCACGGCCCGTGCTGCTCGAGCCGATCATGCAGGTCGAGGTCCACGCGCCCAACGATTTTGCCGGCGACCTGATGGGCGACATCAACGGGCGGCGGGGCCGCATCAGCGGCATGGAGGCGCGCGGGCACGCCACGGTGATCAAGGCGCAGGTGCCGATGGCCGAGATGCTCACCTACGAGCAGCACCTCACGTCGGCAACAGGCGGCCGCGGGTCGTACCAGATGACCCACTCGCACTACGAGGAAGTGCCGGCGCACCTGCAGGCGAAGATCGTCGCCGCGCACAAGTCCGACGTCGAGCACAGCGAGGCATAGGGAACACATGAACCGACGCCTGCTGCTCGTCGCCACGGTGCTGGCCGCCGCCGGGTACGCCGTCATCACCGGCGCACAGGCGCAGGCACCCGCGCCACCCGCGTCCGGCGATGCGCCCATGCGCTGGTACAAGGGCAACACGCACACGCATACGCTGAACAGCGACGGCGACAGCACGCCCGACGAGGTCGTCCGCTGGTACCGCGAGCACCGCTACGACTTCGTGGTCATCACCGACCACAACTTCCTCACCGACGTCACGGCGCTGCAGGCGCTGCACGGCGCCGACGAGAAGTTCCTCGTGATCAAGGGCGAGGAAGTGACGTCGAGCCACGACCGCAAGCCCCTGCACGTCAACGGCCTCGACGTCGCGCGCCGGGTCGCGCCCGCCTCGGGTACGAGCGTCGTGGACGTGCTGCAGCAGAACGTGGACGCCATCCGCGGCGCCAACGGCATCCCGCACATCAACCACCCGAACTTCGGCTGGGCAATCACTCCCGACGAGCTCGCCGCGGTCAAGAACAACAGGCTGTTCGAGATCTTCAACGGCCATCCGGCGGTGAACCACCTCGGTGGGAGCGGACACCCGGGTCTCGAACAGGCGTGGGACGCGATCCTCTCGCGCGGGATCCTGCTCTATGGCATTGCCGTGGACGACGCCCACCACTTCAAGCGGCCCTGGGACGCCACGGCCTCGAAACCCGGCCAGGGCTGGGTCGTCGTCCGCGCCCCGAGGCTCGAGCCCCGCGCCATCGTCGAGGCCCTCGACCGCGGCGAGTTCTATGCCTCGACGGGCGTCGAACTGGCCGAGTACACCGTGACCGACGCCGCCATCACGATTGCCGTCAAGCCGACGACGTTCAGCGGCTACCGGATCGACTTCATCGGCGACGGCGGCAGGGTGCTGAAGACGGTGGACGGCCCCACGGCAACGTACGAGCGCACCGGGCGTGAGCCGTACGTGCGCGCGAAGATCCACGAGTCCAACGGCGCGTTCGCCTGGACGCAGCCGGTGATGACCAGGCGGCCCGGCTAGGGGAGTGCCGAAGCGCCCGGCACGTACGGTTCGCCAAAGATCCGCGCGCGAATCCTTTCACGCTCGCTCGCCCTCAGGCTCCCGAGATCGCTGAGCAGGCGGAGCATGAAGAAGATCCAGAAGAACCCCTGCGTCGTGCCGGTGACGAGCATCACCGGCCAGCCGACGAGCACCGCGAGGAACAGGACCGCGGTGCGGCTCCCTTGCCACGAGATGCCGCTTTCGATCCAGTGCACCGTGCGAACCGGCGCGAGCAGGGACTCGATCACCGCGCTCGCCAGCAGCGCCAGTGCCATCCATGCCGCGCGATCGAGAAAGGCCCGCATGTCCACCTGGAGCCCGCCGTTGCTCGTCTCGATGAAGGTCACGACCGCCAGCATGAAGGCGCACGCAAGGCTGAATGGGCCGACGAAGAACAGCAGCACGCGCCACGCTTCGTGAAGGCGGCTCGCCGCGCCGGGTTGCGTGTGCGACGCCCGCCGGCTCACCATCACGCGGATGGCAAGCAGTGCCGACGCGAGCAGCGTTTCGCCGACGAACAACAGCATCGCGAGCGCGACGCTGTCGTCCTTGACGATGGCGAGGGTGGGAAACAGGAAGGCGGCGACGGCCCAGAGGCTGCGTCCGCCGCCGAGGCGTACGGCGAGCGACTGGAGGACGTGGGAGGCCATCACACGTCAGAACGCGCCACGGCTTGTGTGCCGAACGAGAATGCTGGAATGCGGCGAGAACGCGAATGCCGGAATGCCGCGATGCCGGGAATGGCGGGCCACCTGTCACCCCTTCGACATTCAGCATTCGGCATCGCAGCATTCTCGCGAGCCCGACACGCCGAGCCTGGCAGCTCGACGCGCTCCCCCGAAAAAGAAAAGGCCGCGTCGTGTGGCGCGGCCTTCCTCATCCCGTACCCGGAAGACGGTCCTTACTCTTCCTTCTTCGCCGCCTTGCGGGCGCGCTTCGGCTTCTCCTCGCCGTCGGCCGCCGCGCCTTCATCCTGCAGCTTCTTGACGGCGGCACGGGCGCGACCGCGCAGGCCCTTCGGCTGCTCGGCGGCCTCGACATCGGGCGTCCCGGCGTTCGGGTCGTACTCGCTGCCGACGAGCTCGATCTGGGCCACCTCGGCGGCGTCACCGCGGCGGTGACCGAGCTTCAGCAGGCGGGTGTAGCCCCCTGGCCGCTCGGCAAAGCGCGGCGCGATCGAGTCGAACAGCTTCGTCACGATCTTCTTGTCGGCCACGTCGCGCGCGACGAGGCGCTCGGCGGTCATGCGGCGGATCCGCTTCTCCTCGTCGGTGCCCGGGGCGACGAGGCTGCGCTTGGCAATCGAGATGATCCGCTCGACGTACGGACGCAGTTCCTTCGCCTTGGGCAGCGTCGTCTCGATCCGCTCGTGGCGAAGGAGCGCCTGGGCCTGGTTGCGCAGGAGCGCGATGCGGTGCTCGGTGACGCGTCCGAGCTTGCGATGGGCAACAGCGTGTCTCATGGTTTCACTCGTCTCATGCAGCCTTCAGCCTGCAGCCTGCCGCCTACCTGTTTCTCGTAGGCTGCAGGCCGTAGGCCCGCAGGCTTCCTACTGAGGCTGCTCCACGCTCATGCCGAGGCTGAGACCCATCGTCTGGAGGATCTCGCGGATCTCGTTGAGCGACTTGCGGCCGAAGTTCTTCGTCTTCAGCAGGTCGTTCTCGGTCTTGGCCACCAGCTCGCGAATCGTGCGGATGTTGGCGTTCTTCAGGCAGTTGTACGAGCGCACCGACAGCTCGAGCTCCTCGATGCTCTTGTCGAGGTGCTCGTTGCTCTCCTCGGTGAGCGTCGCGGGCGTCGTGTCGCCGCTCTCGCCGGCCACCACGTCGTCATCGTCGTCGCCGCCGAAGATGAAGAGGTGATCGCGCAGCAGCTGCGCCGCGAGTTCGATGGCCTCGGTCGGCGTGATGGCGCCGCTCGTGGAGACCTCGAGGGTCAGCTTGTCGTAGTCGGTGTTCTGTCCGACGCGCGCCGACTCGACGAGGTAGTTCACCTTGCGGACCGGCGAGTGGACCGAGTCCACCGGAATCCAGCCGATGCCGAGGTCCTCGTCGAAGTTGCGGTCGGCCGACACGTAGCCGCGCCCGTTCTTGAGGCGCATCTCCATGTACAGCTTGCCGTTGTCCGACACGGTGGCGATGTGCGCATCGGGATCGAGAATCTCGACCGCCTGGTCGACCTCGATGTCGCGCGCGTACACAGGCCCCGGCTTGTCCACACGGACGTAGAGCGTACGCGTCTCGTCACCGTGCAGCTTGAACGGCACCTGCTTGAGGTTGAGGATGATGTCGGTGGCGTCCTCCACCACGCCCTCCACGGGCGAGAACTCGTGCTGGACACCCTCGATCTTCACCGCGGTGATGGCTGCGCCCTCGATGGACGACAGCAGCACGCGGCGCATCGCGTTGCCGATGGTGGTACCCCACCCGCGCTCGAACGGCTGCGCGGTGAACCGTCCGAACCGGCCGGTCTGGCCATCGCGATCGACGTCGAGACGCTTCGGGCGCTGGAACCCCTTCCACAGCATCGATGTAGTCCTTTCCAGTCAATGAAGAGGCCGGGGCCGCGCTCGTGCGCACGCCTCGACGGCCGCCGGTCATCCCGGCATGCTCCGGACATTCGCGTGACCGCCGGACAAGCCCGGCAGCCACGCCGAGGGCCGGCAGCTACTTCGAGTACAGCTCGACGATCAGCTGCTCCTGCACGGGCAGGTTGATCTGCTCGCGCGTCGGCAGCGACACCACGCGGCCCGACGAGGCCGACGTGTCGAGGGAGAGCCACTCCGGAATGCCGCGGCCCTTCACCTCCTCGACCGCATGCGCGATCGCCGGGTTCTTCTCGCTCGAGGCCCGGATGCTCACGACGTCGCCCTGGCGCAGCTGGTAGGACGGGATGTCCACCTTCTTGCCATTGACGAGGAAGTGCCCGTGCTTGACAAGCTGGCGCGCCTGCGGCCGCGACGTGGCGAAGCCGAGGCGGTAGATGGCGTTGTCGAGGCGGCGCTCCAGCAGCTGGAGCAGCGTCTCGCCCGTGATGCCGCGCTGCCGCTCGGCGGTCTCGAAGTAGCGACGGAACTGGTTCTCCAGCACGCCGTAGATGCGCTTGACCTTCTGCTTCTCGCGCAGCTGCAGGCCGTAGCCAATCAGCTTGGGCTTGCGGGCCTTCCCGTGCTGCCCCGGCGGCAGGTTGCGCTTCTCGATCGCGCACTTCTCCGTGTAGCAGCGCTCTCCCTTCAGGAAGAGCTTCATGCCTTCTCGCCGGCAGAGGCGGCAGACCGGTCCGATGTATCGAGCCATGTAACCTTCGTGTCCTTCTCACCGCGCGCCGAGGCGCGCGCGACAGCACGCCCTGCGGCGTGCCCTCCCTGTTGTGCGGCCGTGGTTCGCCCGCGACGCTAGACGCGACGCTTCTTGGGCGGCCGGCAGCCGTTGTGCGGAATCGGCGTGACGTCGCGGATGGTCTTCACGTCCAGCCCGACGTTGGAAAGAGCGCGGACGGCCGATTCGCGACCCGCACCCGGTCCCTTGACGCGGACCTCGATGGTCCGCATGCCCACGGCCTTGGCGGCCGTGCCGGCGTTCATCGCCGCCTGCGTGGCGGCAAAGGGCGTGCCCTTGCGCGATCCCTTGAAGCCGATCGCGCCGGCACTCGACCACGACACCACGTTGCCCTCGGCGTCGGTGATCGTCACCAGCGTGTTGTTGAACGAGGCCTGGATGTGGGCCACGCCGCTGTGCACGACCTTCTTCTCGCCGCGCTTCTTGAAGACCTTCTTGCGGCCTGCTGCGCCCTTCTTCTCGTCTGCCATCGTCCCTACACCGTCTTCTTCTTGGCGATCGCGCCCTTGCGCGGGCCCTTGCGGGTGCGCGCGTTCGTCTTCGTGCGCTGTCCGCGCACCGGCAGGCTGCGGCGGTGGCGAAGCCCCCGGTAGCAGCCGATCTCCATCAGGCGCTTGATGTTGAGCGAGATCTCCTTGCGGAGATCGCCTTCCACGCCGCCCACGTCCTCGATCACCTTCGAGATCGAGCGGACGTCTTCCTCCGTGAGGTCCTTGACCCGCACGTCGGGGCTCACGCCGGACGCCTTGAGGATGTCACCCGAGCGCTTGCGCCCGATGCCGAAGATGTAGGTCAGCCCGATCTCGACGCGCTTTGTCCGCGGGAGATCCACGCCTGCAATACGTGCCATGCCTTATCCCTGCCGCTGCTTGTGCTTCTGGTTGTCGCAAATCACCCGGACGACACCACGCCGGCGGACGATCTTGCATTTGGCGCAGATGCGCTTCACTGATGCTCTGACCTTCATCGTTCCCTCTCGCCTACAGCCTTTCGACGATGCGGCCGCGGGTGACGTCCATCGGTGACACCCGCACGACCACTCGATCTCCCACCAGGATCCGCACGAAGTTGCGGCGGATGTCTCCGGTGACGTGCGCCGTGATCACATGCCCCGACTCGAGGCTCACGCGATAGAGCGCCTGCGGCAACTGCTCGATGACCGTGCCGCGCAGTCCTTCACCCATCGAACCATCACGTCCGCGCCAGCGCCGGCCGCAGCGTCAGGATCTCGACCCCGTCGGCCGTCACGGCCACGGTGTGCTCGAAATGCGCCGAGAGCTTGCCGTCCACCGTCACCGCCGTCCATCCGTCCGACAGGACCTTCACGCCCGGACGCCCGGCATTCACCATCGGCTCGATCGCCAGCACCATGCCCTCGGCAAGGCGCGGGCCGCGGCCCCCCGGACCGTAGTTCGGGATCTGCGGCTCCTCGTGGAGCCTGGTGCCGATGCCGTGGCCCACGAACTCGCGGACCACCGTGAACCCCTGCGCCTCGACGTACGCCTGCACGGCCTGCCCGATGTCGGACACCCGCGCCCCGGGCCGCACGGCGTCGATACCCCGCGACAGCGACGCGTCGGTCACGTCGAGCAGGCGCTGCGCGTCGGGGCTGATCGCCCCCACGCCAACCGTCACCGCCGAGTCCCCGTAGAACCCGTCGAGCTTGACGCCCATGTCGATCGAGAGGATGTCGCCTTCGACCAACGGCTCGCCCGACGGAATCCCGTGGACCACCTCGTGATTGCGCGACGCGCAAATCGTCGCGGGAAACCCGCGATACCCCTTGAAGGCCGGCTGCGCACCCGCGTTGCGCACGAGTCGCTCGGCCTCGGCATCGATGTCGGCCGTCGTCGCGCCCGGCACCACGAGGGCCCGCAGCTCGTCGAGGATCCGCGCCACCAACTGGTTGGCGGCCCGCAGCTTCGCGAGCTCCTCCGACGACCGGCACGTGATCACCGTCCACCCTCCTGCTGGCCGACGGCCATCACCGACGCCAGCGCGCCCTGCATCGCGGCAGCCACCGCATCGGGCGCCTGGTTGCCGTCGATCGAGAAGAACGTCGGCCGCTCCCGGTAGTACTGCACCAGCGGCGCCGTCCGGTCCTCGTAAATCCGCAGCCGGTTGCGCACCACCTGCTCGTCGTCGTCGGCGCGCGTGATGAGCTCGCCGCCGCACACGGCGCAGACCGTCTCGGACTTCGTCGGGTCGGCATTGGTGCCGCACACGCTGCACACCCGGCGGTGGTGCAGCCGCGAGACCAGCACGTCCACGGGCACCACGAGGTGCAACACCGCGAGCGGCGACCGCCCGTCCATCATCTCGTCCAGCGCCACGGCCTGGTCGACCGTCCGCGGGAAACCATCAAGGATAAACCCTGATGCGACGTCTTGTCGAGCGAGGCGTTCCCGGACGATGGCAATCGCGACCTCGTCGCTCACGAGGAGGCCCTTGTCGATGCGCGCCTTGGCTTCGAGCCCCAGGGGCGTCCCGGCGGCGCCCGCCTCGCGGAGGATGTCGCCGGTCGAGATCTTCGGCACCCCGTGCTGGCTCGCAAGCCGCCTCGCCTGCGTGCCCTTGCCGGCCCCCGGTGGGCCGAGCATCACCACGTTGAGTCCGTGTCGAGCCAAACCGCGGCCTATCCTCTCCGCCCGCGGATGCGCGCCTTCTTCATGAAGCCGTCGTAGTGCCGCATGATGAGCTGCGACTCGAGCTGCTGCACGGTGTCCATCGCGACGCCGACGACGATGAGCAGCGACGTGCCGCCGAAGTAGAACGTCACGCCGAGGCCGTTGGTGAACCAGCCCGGCAGCTGCGCGTCCAGCGATTCGCCGATGAACGGGATCGGCGCCACCTTGAAGCCGCTGATCAGGAACTCGGGCAGCAGCGCGACGGCCGCCAGGTACAGCGCGCCGACGAGCGTGATCCGCGTCAGGATCAGGTCGATGTACTCGGCCGTCTTCTTGCCGGGACGGATGCCGGGCACGAAGCCGCCGTACTTGCGCATGTTCTCCGCGACGTCGTCCGGGTTGAAGACGATGGCCGTGTAGAAGTACGCAAAGAAGATGATCAGGACGATCTGCAGCAGGTTGTAGAGCGGCATGCCCCACGACAACTGCTGCGCCATCCCCTGCACCCAGCTCTCGGGCGGGAACATCCCGGCAATCGTCGCCGGGAACGCCAGCAGCGACGAGGCGAAGATCACGGGCATCACGCCGCCGGTGTTGACCTTGAGCGGGATGTGCGTGCTCGATCCGCCATACTGCCGGCGCCCCACGACGCGCTTGGCGTAGTGGACGGTCACGCGCCGGTGCGCGCGCTCGACGAAGACGATCACGGCGACGACCGCCACCATCACCAGCAGCAGCAGCGCCAGTCGCAGCAGCCCGATCTCACCGGTCTGCAGCTGGTCGAACGTCGTCATCACCGCCCGCGGCAGCCCGACGACGATGCCGGCGTAGATGATGAGCGACATGCCGTTGCCGATGCCGCGCTCGGTGATCTGCTCGCCGAGCCACATCACGAACACCGACCCTGTCGTCAGCGTCAGCACGGTCATCAGCCGGAAGGCCCAGCCCGGGTCGTACACGAGCGGCAGGCCGCCGGCGATGTTGGTCTGCCGTTCCAGGAAGATCGCGATGCTCAGCGCCTGGATGACCGACAGCAGGATGGTGCCGTAGCGGGTGTACTGCGTGATCTTGCGCCGCCCGAGCTCGCCTTCCTTCGAGATGCGCTCGAGGGTTGGCCACACCACCGTCAGGAGCTGCAGGATGATCGAGGCGCTGATGTACGGCATCACGCCGAGCGCGAAGATCGTCACCCGCGACAGGTTGCCGCCCGAGAACAGGTCGTACAGGCCGAACATCGTGTTCTGCGCCTGCCGGGCCAGCTCCGCGAGCGCCTCGGTGTTCACGCCGGGCGTCGGGATGTGGTGGCCGATGCGGAACACGCCGAGCAGCGCCAGCGTGAACAGCACCCGGGCACGCAACTCCGGGACGGCGAAGATGTTCCTCAAGCTATCCATGTCGGCCCTGCCTCCCGAATTTCAAATGGGACATTTGAAATTGGAGTGCCTTCACAGTGTGTCCGCAGTGCCACCCGCGGCCTGGATCTTCTGGGCAGCCGCGCCGCTGAACTTGTGGGCCTTCACGGTCAGCGCCTTTGTCACCTCGCCACGGCCGAGCACCTTGATCCGCTGGCTGCCCTGCGCGAGACCCTGCCCGTGCAGCACCTCCGGCGTCACCTCCGCGCCCGCCTCGAACAATGCCTCGAGCTGGTCGAGGTTGATCACGGCGTAGTCGGTGCGGAACACGTTGGTGAACCCGCGCTTGGGCAGCCGCCGATGCAGCGGCATCTGGCCGCCCTCGAACCCGCGCTTGCGCTTGAAGCCCGAACGCGACTTGGCGCCCTTGTGTCCACGCCCGGCGGTCTTGCCGTTGCCGGAACCCTGGCCACGGCCGACGCGCTTGCTGGCGTGAGTTGCGCCGTCGGCCGGCTTGAGATTGCTCAAATCCATGATGTGTCTTTCCTGTCGGCCCTTGTCATTCGGCCGTCGGCCTTCGCATTGCCCGAAGGCCCAAGGCCGATGGCCGAAGGCCGACTCCAGGCGCGTTCGACGAACGCGCCTGACCTATTCGACCGTGACCATGTGGCGGACCTTCTGGATCATCCCGCGCATCGCCGGGTGATCCAGGACTTCCACCGTGTGGCCAATCTTGCGCAGGCCCAGGCCCTTGACGATCTCGCCCTGCTTCTTGCCGTAGCCGATCGTGCTCCGCACGAGCGTCACCTTCAGGGTCTTGCCCTTGGGTGCCGCCGGCGTGGCCGGCTTCTGTCGACGGGTGGTGGTTTCCGACATCACGTCCTCAGGCATTCACCAGTTCTTCGGTCGTCTTGCCGCGCAGCCGGGCAATCGACGACGGGTCCTTGAGGCCCGCCAGGCCGGCAAACGTCGCACGCACGACGTTGTGCGGATTGGGCGACCCGAGCGACTTTGTCAGCACGTTCTGGATGCCCGCCGCCTCGACCACCGCTCGCACGGCGCCGCCGGCGATGATGCCCGTGCCCTCGGGGGCCGGCTTGAGCAGCACGCGCCCGGCCCCGAAGCGGCCCACGATTTCGTGGGGCAGCGTCGTGCCCTTGAGCGGCACCTGAATCAGCGACTTCTTGGCGGCCTCGATGCCCTTCTTGATGGCCGAGGGCACTTCCTTCGCCTTGCCGACGCCGAACCCGACGTGGCCGTTGTTGTCGCCGACGATCACCAGGGCGCTGAACGACAGGTTCTTGCCGCCCTTGACCACCTTGGTGACGCGGTTGATGGACACCACGGTGTCCTTCAGCTCCAGCTGGCTCGCGTCGATGCGATCGCGGAATTCGTACATGGGTCAGTCCTCAGAACTCGAGGCCGGCTTCGCGCGCGGCTTCGGCGACGGCGCGCACGCGCCCGTGGTACAGGAACCCGCCGCGGTCGAACACGACACGGGTGATGCCCTTCTCCTTGAGCCGCTCGGCGAGAATCCGGCCCACCGCGGACGCGCCGCGGACGTTGCTCCCGCGGGCTCCCTCGGCCAGCTGGCCCCGGATGGCCGCCTCGGTCGTGCTCGCCGAGGCCACCGTCGTGCCGGAGGCGTCGTCGATCGCCTGCGCGTAGATGTGCGCCACGCTCCGGAACACCGCGAGCCGCGGCCTGGCGGCGTCGCCAGCGAACTTCTTGCGCAGGCGGAGGCGGATGCGCTCGCGCCGGTCCTTCTTGGTTTCGATCTTCACGGCAGCTTCTCCGTCAGCGCCCTACTTCGCGCCGGTCTTGCCGGCCTTCTTCTTCAGCACTTCCCCGGTGTAGCGGACGCCCTTCTGCTTGTAGGGGTCCGGCTTGCGCAGCGACCGCATGTTGGCGGCCACCTGGCCGACAAGCTGCTTGTCGATGCCCGACACCGTGAGGTGCGTCTGCTTCTCGATGGCGACGTCGATGCCCTGCGGCAGCGGGAACACCACCGGGTGCGAATAGCCCAGCGCGAAGTGGACGTCGCGGCCCTTGACCTCGGCGCGGTAGCCGACGCCGACGATGTCGAGCTCGCGCTTGAAGCCCTCCGACACGCCGTGCACGGCATTGGCGACGAGCGTGCGTCCCAGCCCGTGGAACTTCCGCTGGTCGCGCGCCTCACCGACGGTGGCCACGATCTGCCCGTCCTCGAGCGCCACCGTGACACCCGGGGGGAGCGTCTGCGAGAGCTGCCCCTTGGGCCCCTTCACATCGACCGCGCCGTCCTTCAGCGTGACCTGGACGCCCTTGGGGACGGGGATCGGCTTCTTGCCAATTCGAGACATGTTCCTCAGTCCTTACCAGACGTTGCAGAGCACTTCGCCGCCGACGCCCGCCTTGCTCGCGTCGCGTCCCGTCATCACGCCCTGCGACGTGGTCAGGATCGCGGTGCCGAGCCCGCCGAGCACCGTGGGCACCGCCGTGCGCCCGAAGTAGACGCGGCGGCCCGGACGGCTCACCCGCTCGAGACCGGAGATCACGCGCTCGCCGCGCGGCCCGTACTTCAACTGGATGCGCACCATCTTCTGCGGCGACGCCGGGCTGGCCGGGTCGTCGATCAGCTTGAAGCCGGCGATGTAGCCCTCGGCCTCCAGGATGCGGGCGATCTCGAGCTTCAGCTTCGACGCGGGCACGTCCACGCGCGTGTGGCGCGACTGGGCGGCGTTGCGAAGCCGCGTCAGCATGTCGGCAATCGGGTCAGTCATACCTATTCCTCGCGGGCCGGGCGCGTCGTCGGCCTTCCGGCCATGCGCGCGCTCCACGGCAGCGCGGTTCCCGGCGGTCGTCACGACCGACGCGGGCCTGCGCTCCCGGCCCCAGTGGGCTCTACCAGCTGCTCTTTGTCACACCCGCGACCTCGCCCTTCAGGGCGAGCTCACGAAAACACAGACGGCACAGGGCGAACTTGCGGAGGTACGCCCGCGGGCGGCCGCAGCGCTTGCAGCGGTTGCGTGCGCGCACGCCGAACTTGTGGGCCTTCTCTTCCTTCGCGATCTTTGCGGTCGTCGCCATTTACGCCTGCCTGAACGGGAAACCGAGGAGCTGCAGCAGCCGGCGCGACTCCTCGTCGGTCTTTGCCGTGGTCACCACGGTGATGTTCATGCCGCGCGGCTTGTCCACGCGCATGTAGTCGATCTCCGGGAAGATCAGCTGGTCCTTGAGGCCGAGCGTGTAGTTGCCGCGGCCGTCGAAGCCCTTGGTCGGGATCCCCCGGAAGTCGCGCACGCGCGGCAGCGACATCGAGATCAACCGGTCCAGGAAGTCGAACATCCGCTGGCCGCGCAGGGTCACCATCGTGCCGATCGGCATGCCCTGGCGGACGCGGAACTGCGCAATCGACTTCTTCGCGCGCGTCACCACGGCCTTCTGCCCGGCGATGCGCCCGAGTTCCTCGGCCGCGACGTCGATGATCTTCGCGTTCTGTGTCGCCTCGCCGAGCCCGAGGTTGACCACGACCTTCGTGATCTTCGGGGTCGCCATCACGTTGGCGTACCCGAACTCCTTCTGCAGCGCCGGCGCCACCTCACTGCTGTAGCGCTCCTTCAGCCGGCTCATTTGTCGATCACTCCGCCGTCCTTGCGTCGGCTGACACGGACCTTGCGGCCGTCGCTCTCGATGCGCATCCCCACGCGGGTGCGCTGTCCGGAGGCCGGGTCCACCAGCATCACGTTCGAGGCGTGGATGGACGCCTCCTGCTCGACGATGCCGCCCTGCACCTGCTTCTGGGGGTTCGGCTTCGTGTGCCGCTTGACGAGGTTCACGCCCTCGACCACCACCCGGTTGCGCCCGGCATCCACCAGCGTCACCCGTCCCCGCTTGCCGCGATCACGGCCGGCGATGACGATGACCTCGTCGTTCTTGCGAATCCGCTTCAAGCCAGCCATCGCCTACAGCACCTCGGGGGCGAGCGAGATGATCTTCATGAACCTCCGCTCGCGCAGTTCACGCGCCACCGGCCCGAACACGCGGGTGCCGATCGGCTCCCCGTCGTCCTTGACCAGCACCGCCGCGTTGCGGTCGAAGCGGATGTAGCTCCCGTCCTTGCGCCGCTGCTCCTTGCGCGTCCGGACGATCACCGCCTTGACCACCTGGCCCTTCTTGACGTTGCCGTCAGGGGCCGCTTCCTTGACCGACGCGGTGACGATGTCGCCGAGCCGTGCATAGCGCCCGGTCGATCCGCCAATCGCGTTGATCACCGAAATCTTGCGCGCGCCCGAGTTGTCGGCCACGTCCAGGACCGATCGCATCTGAATCATCGGATCCTCCTAGATGACCTTCGCCTGCTCGACGACGCGCGTCACCACGAACCGCTTGCGGCGGCTCAGCGGCCGGCTCTCGACGATCGCCACCGTGTCGCCGACCTTCGCGCTGTTCTGCTCGTCGTGCGCCATGAACCGCGACGTCTTGCGCTGTCCCTTGCCGTACACGCCGTGACGCACCTGCCGTGTCACGGCGACGACGACGCCCTTGTCCATCTTGTCGCTCACGACGCGACCGACGATCTCTGCCTTGGCTGCCATAGCTCGCTTCCTGATCCCGTGCGGCCTACTGGCCGGCCTTCTGCCGCAGCACCGTCTTGACCCGCGCCAGGTCCCGGCGCAGGGACCGAATCTGCAGCGGGCGATCCAGCTGTCCCATCGCCTTGCGGATGCGCAGCGTGAACAGCTCCTTGTCGATCTCCGCGGCCCGGGCCTGCAGCTGCTCGACGCCGAGGTCCTTGAACTCCGCCACCTTCGCCATCACCCGTGCTCCTGCGCGAACCGCGTCGCGAACTTGGTGAGGATCGGCAGCTTGGCCGCCGCCAGCTCCATCGCGCGGCGCGCCGTCGCTTCGTCCACACCCTCCATCTCGAACAGGATGCGGCCCGGCTTGACCACGCACACCCAGGCTTCCGGCGCGCCCTTGCCCTTGCCCATGCGGGTCTCCTGCGGCTTCTTCGTGATCGGCTTGTCGGGGAACACCCGGATCCAGATCTTGCCGCCGCGCTTGATGAAGCGGGTCATCGCGATACGCGCCGCCTCGATCTGGCGCGCCGTCAGCCAGCAGGGCTCGAGCGCCTTCAGTCCGTAGTCACCGAAGTTCACGTCGGACCCGCGCCAGGCCTTGCCTGTCATGCGCCCGCGCTGCTGCTTGCGGTACTTGACCTTCTTCGGCATCAACATGGCGATTCGTTCCTATCCCCGGCCCCCCGCGGCACGCCGCGGCGACCGGTACTGCTCCTCCTCGCGGCCGAACTTCGGCACGAGGCGCTCTCCCTGGAAGAGCCACACCTTGACCCCGATCGCGCCGTACGTCGTGCGCGCCTCGGCAAAGCCGTAGTCGATGTCGGCCCGGAGCGTCTGCAGCGGCAGCTGGCCGTGCAGGTACCACTCCGACCGCGCGATCTCGGCCCCGTTCAACCGGCCCGACACGCGCACCTTGATGCCGCGCGCGCCGAAGCGCAGCGCCGACTCCACGGCCTTGCGCATCGCACGCCGGAAGGCAATGCGCTTCTCGAGCTGCATGGCCACCGACTCGGCGATCAGCTGCGCATCGAGCTCGGGCTTCTGGATCTCCTGGATGTTGATGAACACCTCGCGGTTGGTGCGCTTCTGCACCTGCGCCTTGAGCTTGTCCACCTCCGCACCCTTGCGGCCGATGATGATGCCCGGCCGGCTGGTGTGGATGTCGATCTTCAGCTTGTTGGCCGCCCGCTCGATCTCCACCTTCGAGACCCCGGCGTGCGAGAACCGACGCTTCAGGTCGTCACGCAGCGCCAGGTCCTCGTGCAGGAGCTTGGCGTAGTCCTTGTCGGCGAACCACCGCGAGCGCCAGGTCTTGTTGAACCCGAGCCGGAACCCGTAGGGATGAACCTTCTGGCCCATGAAATCCTCGTCCTCAGTTCTTCTCGGCGCCCGCCGTCTTGCGCGCGCGCGGCTTGGTGGGGGCCTGCGGGGCCCGGCGACGCACCGGTCGCTCGGCCACCTGCACCGTCAGGTGCGCCGTACGCTTCACGACGCGGAAGGCGCGGCCCATCGGGGCCGGACGCACACGCTTGAACGACGTGCCCTGGTCGGCGAAGGCCGCCGACACGTAGAGCCGCTCGACGTCGCCACCGAAGGCCTCGTTCTGCTGTGCGTTGGCGATGGCCGACTTCAGCAGCGTGTGGATGCTCCTGGCCACGCCCTTCGTGGAGAACTTCAGCGTCGCGAGCGCGCTCGTGACGTCCTTGCCACGAATCAGGTCCAGCACGAGGCCGGCCTTCTGCGCCGACGTGCGGACGCCGCGGGAGGTCGCTGTCGCTTGCACCATCGTCTCCCTACCTCCCGGCCTTCTCGGTCTTCAGGGGATGCCCCTTGAAGGACCGCGTCGCGGCGAACTCGCCCAGCTTGTGGCCGACCATGTTCTCGGTCACGTACACCGGCACGAACTTCCGGCCGTTGTGCACCGCGAGCGTGTGCCCGATCATCTCGGGAATCACCGTCGAGCGCCGCGACCACGTCTTGACGACCTTCTTCTCGTTGGCGGCGTTCATCGCCTCGATCTTCTCGAGGAGCGGCGTGTCGATGAACGGGCCCTTCTTCAGCGATCTGCTCATGGTTCCGGCCTACTTCTGCCTGCGCGTGACGATGAACGCGTCGGTCGCCTTGCGGTTGCGCGTCTTGTAGCCCTTGGTCGGCACGCCCCACGGCGTCACCGGGTGACGGCCACCGGACGTCTTGCCCTCGCCACCACCGAGCGGGTGGTCCACTGGGTTCATGGCCACGCCGCGCACGTGCGGGCGCTTGCCCTTCCAGCGCGTCCGGCCCGCCTTGCCGACCGAGACGTTCTCGTGGTCGACGTTGCCCACCTGGCCGATCGTCGCGTAGCACTCGAGGTTCACGAGCCGCACTTCGCTCGACGGCATGCGCAGCGTCGCGTAGTCGCCTTCCTTGGCCACCAGCTGCACCGCGGCGCCGGCGCTGCGCGCCATCTGCCCGCCCTTGCCGGGACGAAGCTCGACGTTGTGCACCACCGTGCCGAGCGGGATGTTGCGCAGCGGCAGCGCGTTGCCCGGCAGGATGTCGGCCGTGACGCCGGCCGTGATCGAGTCGCCCACCTTCAGCCCGAGCGGGTGCAGGATGTAGCGCTTCTCGCCGTCGGCGTAGGTCACGAGCGCGATGCGCGCCGACCGGTTCGGGTCGTACTCGATGGTCGAGACCTTCGCCGGGATGTCGCGCTTGTCGCGGCGGAAGTCGATGACGCGATAGGTGCGCTTGTGCCCACCGCCGCGCCACCACGACGTCAGCTCGCCGGCGTTGTTGCGCCCGCCCGACTTCTTCAGCGGCTCGGTCAGCGGCTTGTACGGCTCGGTGGCCGTGATCTCGTCGAAGGTCTGCACCGTCTGGAAACGGCGCCCCGCCGACGTCGGCTTGTACGTGCGAACTGGCATGATCGTCCTCGCTTACGCGATCTCCAGGATCTCGGGCACCTTCTGGTCGGCCTTCAGGCGAACGTAGGCCTTCTTCCAGTCGCTGCGACGGCCCACGAACCGGCCCTGGCGCTTCAGCTTGCCGTGCTGGCTGGCGGTGCGCACATCGGCGACCTTGATGCCGAACAGCTGCTCGACGGCGTTCTTGATGTCCACCTTCGTGGCGTCCACGTGCACCTCGAACGCAAGCACGTTGCCCAGCTCGCGCTGGAGCGTGCTCTTCTCGGTGACGAGCGGCCGGCGAATGACGTCGGTGAGTTTCATGGTTCCTCGTCGCGGGGCTGCGGCTCGCGCCTCAGCCCAGCGCCTCCTGCAGACGCGTCAGCGCCGCCTGGCTGGCGATGACCTTCGCGCAGTCCATCACGTCGCGCGCCGTCACCCGGTTGGCCGGCACGAGGCGCACGCCCGCGAGGTTGCGCGTCGCGAGCACCAGCGCGTCGCTCGGCTGCGCGTCGATCACCAGCGTCTTGCGCGTGTGACCGAGGCTCGCCAGCAGGCGCGCCCCCTCGCGCGTCTTCGGCGCATCCACCGTCAGTGCATCGACGACGACAACGGCGCCGTCGCGAATCTTCGCCGCGAGCGCATCACGCAGCGCACCCTTGGCCATCTTCTTCGGGAAGGCATACCCGTAGTCGCGCGGCTGCGGCCCGAACACGGTGCCGCCCTTGCGCCAGATCGGGTTG
Organism: uncultured Luteitalea sp.; assembly: GCA_934541105.1. Taxonomy (GTDB): domain Bacteria; phylum Acidobacteriota; class Vicinamibacteria; order Vicinamibacterales; family Vicinamibacteraceae; genus Luteitalea. The sequence continues at coordinate 73,492 of CAKTDA010000007.1, forward strand.
CGCACGTCGCTGACGCGCGCCCGGCCGGTGCCCTTCTGCTTCCACAGCTTGCGGCCCGAGCCCGCGACATTGCCGCGGCTCTTTGTCGCGTGCGTGCCCGCGCGCTGCTCGGCCTGCTCGTGCCTGACCGCTTCCCAGATCAGGTCGGTCCGCACGCGCTGCCCGAACACCTCGTCGCGCAGGTCGAGTGCGCCGACCTTCTGGTTGCTGGCGTTGACGATGTCGAGCTGCATTTACTTCTTCCCCTTCTTCGCCACGACCTGCGGCACGCGCACCGGCTTGGCCTTCTTCGCCTTGCGGATCAGGACGATGCCGTTGCGGGGGCCGGGGACGGCGCCCTTGATCAGCAGGAGGTGGTTGTCGCCGTCCACCCGCACGATCTTCAGGTTGTGGACCGTCACGCGGTCGTACCCCATGTGGCCGGCGGCCCGCATGCCCTTGATCACGCGCGACGGGTACGACGAGGCGCCAATCGAGCCCGGTGCACGATGGAACATCGAACCGTGCGACGCGGCGCCGCCGCCGAAGCCGTGGCGCTTCATCACGCCCTGGAAGCCGTGGCCGCGCGACGTGCCGATGACGTCGACCACCTCGCCGTCGGCGAAGAGCGCCGAGGCCAGCACTTCGCTGCCGGCGGTCACGCCGTCGCCGCTCACGCCGACCTCGCGCCGCACCCGCGTCGGGGGCACGTTGGCCTTGGCGTAGTGGCCCTGGAGGCCGCGGCTGACCTTGGCCGGCTTGTCTTCCACGAGGCCGATCTGCGCCGCCTCGTAGCCGTCGCCCTGGGCGGTCTTCGTCTGCACCACCACGCAGGGGCCGGCCTTGATCACGGTGACGGGCGTCACGACGCCGTCAGCGCCGAACACCTGCGTCATCCCGATCTTCTTGCCGATGATTCCCGTCACCATCGTTTGTCTCTCACCTTCGGGGTCCGTTCACGCCGACGCCGCGCAGGACGCGCGGCCGAGGCGGACGCCAACCCGTGTCTCGTCGGCCTACTTGCCGTGTTCCTTGCCGAACGCCTTGATCTCGACGTCCACGCCCGCAGGCAGATCCAGCTTCATCAGCGCATCGACGGTCTGCGGCGTCGGCTCGAAGATGTCCACGAGGCGCTTGTGCGTGCGGATCTCGAACTGCTCGCGCGACTTCTTGTCCACGTGCGGCGAGCGGAGCACCGTCCACTTGTTCTTCTCGGTGGGCAGCGGCACCGGCCCCGCCAGGCGGGCCCCCGTGCGACGCGCCGTGTCCACGATCTCGGTCGTGGACTGATCGAGCACCCTGGCGTCGTAGGCCTTCAGGCGGATGCGAATCTTTTCGCCAAATCCAGACATGGTCGTATCTCTCGTCAGGCCTATGGCCTACGGCCTGCAGCCTACCGTAGGCTTGCAGGCTGCAGGCTTGCAGGCCGCTCTTCTTACTGCAGAATCTCGGTGATCGTGCCGGCGCCGACCGTGCGGCCGCCCTCGCGAATCGCGAACCGCAGGCCCTTCTCCAGCGCCACCGGGCCGATGAGCTCGATCTCCATCGACACGTTGTCGCCCGGCATCACCATCTCCACCCCGTCGGGCAGCTTGGCCACGCCCGTCACGTCCGTCGTCCGGATGTAGAACTGCGGCCGATACCCGTTGAAGAACGGCGTGTGACGCCCGCCCTCTTCCTTGGTGAGCACGTACACCTCACCCTTGAACTTCGTGTGCGGCGTGATCGACCCGCCCTTGGCCAGCACCTGCCCCCGCTCCACGGCTTCCTTGTCGATGCCGCGCAGCAGCGCCCCGATGTTGTCGCCCGCCTGGCCCTCGTCGAGCAGCTTCTTGAACATCTCGACGCCGGTCACCACCGTCTTGCGCGTCGGCCCGAAACCCACGATCTCGATTTCCTCGCCGACCTTCACCCGCCCGCGCTCGACACGCCCCGTCACCACCGTCCCGCGGCCCGAGATCGAGAACACGTCCTCGACCGGCATCAGGAACGGCTTGTCCACCTGACGCTCCGGCAGCGGCACGTACTGGTCCACCGCCTCCATCAGCGCGTCGATCGTCTTCTCCCACTCCGGGTCGCCCTCGAGCGCCTTGAGTGCCGAGCCCCGCACGATCGGAATCTCGTCCCCGGGGAACCCGTAGCTCGACAACAGCTCCCGCACCTCGAGCTCCACCAGATCCAGCAGCTCCGGGTCGTCGACCGCGTCCACCTTGTTCAGGAACACCACCAGGTAGGGCACCCCCACCTGCCGCGCCAGCAGGATGTGCTCGCGCGTCTGCGGCATCGGCCCGTCGGTGGCCGCCACCACCAGGATGCCCCCGTCCATCTGCGCCGCCCCCGTGATCATGTTCTTCACGTAGTCGGCGTGCCCCGGGCAGTCCACGTGCGCGTAGTGCCGATTGGCCGTCTCGTACTCCACGTGCGACGTCGCAATCGTGATCCCGCGCTCCTTCTCTTCCGGCGCGTTGTCGATCGAGTCGAACGACCGGAACGACACCTTCGGGTTGTGCTTGCTCAACACCTTGGTGATCGCGGCCGTCGTCGTCGTCTTGCCATGATCGATGTGGCCGATCGTCCCGATGTTGACGTGCGGCTTCGAACGGTCGAACTTCTCTTTGGCCATTGCGCCTGCTCTCCGGTTCTAACGGGTCCTACGGAACTCACGGGGCGCATTCCACCTCCGCCCATGCTTCGGCGGACAAGTCGGGAACGCGTCCTGACCTATTGCTTGGTGCCCTGCATCCGGGCGATCACTTCGTCGGCGACATGCCCGGGGGCCTGCTCGTAGCGATCGAAGTGCATCGAGTACGTCGCGCGGCCCTGGGTGCGCGACCGCAGGTCCGTGGCGTAGCCGAACATCTCCGACAGCGGGACGCGCGAGCTCACGATCTGCGTGCCCCCGAGGTCGTCCTGCGACTGGATGTGGCCGCGGCGGCTGGCGATGTCGCCCATGATGTCGCCCAGGTACTCCTTGGGCACCACCACCTCGACGCGCATCACCGGCTCGAGCAGCACGGGCCGTGCCTTCTTGGCGGCATCCTTGAACGCCATCGAGCCGGCAATCTTGAACGCCATCTCGTTGGAGTCGACATCGTGGTACGAGCCGTCGTACAGCTCGATGCCCACGTCGTCGATCGGGAAGCCGGCGAGCACACCCGTCGTCAGGGCTTCCTTGATGCCCTCGTCGATCGGCTTGATGTACTCCTTCGGGATCACGCCGCCGACGATCTTGTTCTCGAACAGGTAGCCCTCGCCTGGCTGGCGCGGCACGAGGCGGATCTTGGCGTGGCCGTACTGGCCGCGGCCACCCGTCTGGCGCACGTAGCGGCCCTCGCCCTCGGCCGCCATCGTCAGGGTCTCCTTGTAGGCGACCTGCGGACGGCCGACGTTGGCCTCGACGTTGAACTCGCGCTTCAGGCGGTCCACGATGATCTCGAGGTGCAGCTCGCCCATGCCCTCGATCACGGTCTGGGCGGTCTGCTGGTCCGTCTTCACGCGGAAGGTCGGATCCTCGGCCATCAGCTTGCCGAGCCCGACGCCCAGCTTCTCCTGGTCGCTCTTGCTCTTGGGCTCGATGGCCAGCGAGATCACCGGCTCCGGGAAGTCCATCGACTCCAGGATCACGGCGTTCTTCTCGTCGCAGATCGTGTCGCCGGTCATCACCGACTTCAGCCCGACGGCCGCCGCGATGTCGCCGGCGTAGACCTCCTTGATCTCCTCACGCTTGTTGGCGTGCATCTTCAGGAGGCGCCCGATGCGCTCGGTCTTGCCCTTCGTGCTGTTGAGCACCGTCGAGCCCGACGTCATCACGCCCGAGTACACGCGGATGAACGTCAGCTGGCCGACGAACGGGTCGGTCATGATCTTGAACGCCAGGGCGCTGAACGGCGCCTTGTCGTCGGCCGCGCGCTCGATCGACTGCTCGGGGTTGTCGACCGCCACACCGGTGATCGACGGGATGTCGATCGGCGACGGCAGGTAGTCGACGACGGCGTCGAGCAGGGGCTGCACGCCCTTGTTCTTGAACGCCGACCCGCAGAGGACGGGCACGAAGGGGGCTTCGCCACCCTGGTGCACCGACTGGTTCACGCGCTTGCGCAGGGCCGCCTTGATCTCCGCCTCGGAGATCTCCTCACCGCCGAGGTACTTCTCGAGCAGCGCGTCGTCGGCCTCGCTGACCTTCTCGAGCAGCTGCTCGCGGTACGCCGCGGCCTGGTCCTGCAGGTCGGCCGGGATGTCCTCGAGGACGTAGTCGGCGCCCATCGTCTCGTCCTTGTAGACGATGGCCTTCATCCGGACGATGTCGACGATGCCGCGGAAGCGGTCCTCGCCGCCGATCGGGAAGGCGAGCACGCAGGGGTTGCCCTGCAGGCGCGACTTGATCTGCTCGACCGTGCGCTCGAAGTTCGCGCCGATCCGGTCCATCTTGTTGACGAAGCAGATGCGCGGGACGTGGTACTTGTCGGCCTGGCGCCACACCGTCTCGGTCTGCGATTCCACGCCGGCCACCGAGTCGAACACCGCGACCGCACCGTCGAGCACACGCAGCGACCGCTCGACCTCGGCGGTGAAGTCCACGTGGCCGGGCGTGTCGATGATGTTGACGCGGTGCTCCCGCCAGAAGCAGGTGGTCGCCGCCGACGTGATGGTGATGCCCCGCTCCTGCTCCTGCTCCATCCAGTCCATCGTCGCGGTGCCTTCGTGCACCTCGCCGATCTTGTAGGTGATGCCGGTGTAGAAGAGGATGCGCTCGGTCGTGGTCGTCTTGCCGGCATCGATGTGGGCCATGATGCCGATGTTGCGCGTACGACTGAGAGGTACCTGACGAGCCATGGATCAGTACAGGGAAACGGAAAATTTGAAATTGGAAATTTGAAATCTCGACTTCAAATTCCCCGTAAACGGTTTCTTACCAGCGATAGTGGGCGAAGGCCTTGTTCGCCTCGGCCATGCGATGCGTGTCCTCACGCTTCTTCACGGCCCCGCCACGCATGTTGCTCGCGTCGAGCAGCTCGTTGGCGAGCTTCTCTTCCATCGTCTTGCCGTCGCCGCGCGACCGCGCATACCCGACGAGCCAGCGGATTGCCAGCGACAGGCGGCGGTTGACGTTGACCTCGATCGGCACCTGGTAGTTGGAGCCGCCGACGCGCCGCGACTTCACTTCCAGGCTCGGCTTCGTGTTGTCGATCGCCTTCTTGAAGACCTTGAGGGGCTCCTCGCCGGTCTTCTCCTGGATCATCTCGAAGCTCTTGTAGAGGATCCGCTCCGCCGTGCTCCGCTTGCCGTCACTCATCACCGAGCCGATGAACTTGGTGACCAGCGTGCTGTTGTAGAGCGGGTCGGGCGTGACCTCGCGCTTGGCAATCTCTCGTCTGCGTGGCATCTGACTTCAGCTCCTGCTACGACTTGGGCCGCTTGGCGCCGTACTTGGACCGGCCCTGCCGGCGGTTCGCGACGCCCGTGGCGTCCAGCGTGCCCCGCACGACGTGATAGCGGACACCCGGAAGATCCTTCACACGGCCGCCGCGGATGAGCACAAGCGAGTGCTCCTGCAGGTTGTGGCCGACGCCCGGGATGTAGGTGGTCACCTCGATCTTGTTCGTCAGCCGCACGCGCGCGACCTTGCGCAGCGCCGAGTTCGGCTTCTTGGGCGTCTGGGTGAACACCCGGACGCAGACGCCGCGCTTCTGCGGGCTCTCCTGCAGCGCAGGGCTCTTGGTCTTGTCGATGACCGCTTCACGGCCCTTGCGCACAAGCTGACTGATGGTCGGCACAGTGACTCCACCTGCACGCGCATCCCGCCCACGGCCACCTCGACCGCTGAGAGACACGCATCCGGGCACACCTCGTCAGGCGTGCCCGATTTAGACCTGCCCGCCTTCGCGGCGCTCACGCGTCGCTTAGGCGAGGTCCCGGGCCTTGAAGCCGGCACTGCCGGCCTGGTACCCGGGACGGGGGTACCCTACGGATTCGAAGTTGTCGCGTCGCGGTTGGCCCTCTGGACCGCCCGCCCGGATGTGCCCGCCAATCCCCGCTGACTGCCCGCCTGGTGCAGGCGCAGCGCCCGGGATCCGGGCCTCACTTCGCGTGGCTCGGGGTCAGATAGGGTGTCCTGACCCCGACAAAACCTTGCGAGCCTATCACGGCTGGAACGGCAAGTGCAACATGCCGTCCGGCGTCCTGCCGCCCCCGCCGTTCTCGACTGCTCTCGAACGGGGCGCTCGCGGCGAAACGACAGGATACCACGACTGTCTCAGGCCGCGACGGGCTTGCGCGCGATGACGCGCATGTTCGACGTCCGGCCCGCGACCCACCGCTGGACGATGTCGAGCGTCGTGTAGGCCATCAGGGCCGGGACCGACCGCTCGGAGAGCAGGTTCGACGCCCATCGCCAGCGGGGCCTGTCGCGCACGGCATTCTGCATCGAGTGCGCCCACACGAACGGGCTGGGGAGGTACTCGGACCGCTCGACCTCCAGCCCCTGCTGCTCGAGCAGCGCCGTCAGCGACTCGCGCGTGTAGAGCGACCAGTGGCGGGGGCAGTGCCAGCCGCCCCACCGGTCCGGCGCGACCCAGTCCCGATCCCACGAGTGCACCGACGGCGTCTCGATGAAGAGCCGCCCGCCCGGACGCAGCAGCGACATCGCACGGGCCACGCAGGCCCGCGGATCGGCAAGGTGTTCGATGACCTGGTTCATGATCACCACGTCCACCGAGCCCACCGGCCACTCGAGCGCCTCGAACTGCGCGCAGTGCATCTCGATGCCCGCGGCACGCAGCGCCGCGCACGCCTGCTCCGAGATGTCCACGCCGACGACGCGCCACGACGGGTCCCCGTCGGCCTTTATCGCCTGCAGCAACTGGCCCTCGCCGCAGCCGACCTCCATCACCGTGGCGCCGCGCGGCACGAGCCGCTTCAGCATCCGCACGCGGCCGCCCTGCACGATCGCGCGCAGCCGCGTGGTCACCGGGCCGAGGAACGCCGCGTAGCGGTAGTAGGACGGCGGGTAGATGATGCCGAGCGTGTGCAGCGCAGGCCGGTTCTTCAGGTACGTCAGCCCGCACTGCCGGCACTCCACGAACACGAACTCGTTGCTGCAGGTGCCGAACTCGTAGTCGCGCGACCGGCCGACCTCGTCGGCCTCGCGGCTGCCGCAGGTGCTGCAGGCTGCGTCGATCGTCTCGATCAGCATCAGGCGGCAGGCTGCGCGCGCCGCGCCCGCGCATCGGCGAGCACGCCGGCGATCGTCGCGAGGATCGACCGCGACGTCATCGACGGCTGCAGGTACCCGGCGTCGGCCAGCTGCGCACGCACCCGCGGCAGGTGGCAGGCCGGCACCTGCGGGAAGAGGTGGTGCTCGACGTGCAGGTTCATGTTCAGCGTGTAGAAGAACAGCCGATCGAACGGGTTGGGCAGGTGCGACCGCACCGAGCATTCGCCCTCGTGGCGATGGATGTGCACGTGCTCGCAGAACGCCCGCACGCGGCTGAAGAAGAGGCCGAACGTCGCGGCCGTGGCCGGATAGGCGATCACAAGCCACGGGTGGCGCCCGAAGCCGGTCGCGAGCGCCGCGATCGCGAACTGCACGGCCGCAATCGACGCCACCTGCGCCGCCGGCGACACGATCGGGCCACGCACGCGCGCGGCGTCGTCGGGCATGTCGTCGGCGTCGGCCGCCCCGCCGGGCCGCGCGGCCAGGCCGCCGAGCGCCGCGACGACGATCCGGAACGCCTGCACGCCGAGCAGCGGTTTCAGCAGGTGGAGGACCAGCCGCGACGGCGGCGCGTCCTGCAGCGTCAGGTAATCCGACTCTTCCCCATCATCGTCTGTCCCGCAGTGGCGGTGGTGCTGCCAGTGCGCGCGGCAGAAGGCATCGTAGCCCGAGACGAGGAACCCGCTCGCGAGGAGGCCCACGCGGTCGTTCGTCGCCCGCGCACGGAACAGCGTGCGGTGACAGCACTCGTGCATCAGGATCGTGAGCTTGTAGACGTAGGCGCCGATCAGTGGCAGCACCACCACGATACCGAGGGGACCGACGCGATCGACGAGCACGGGAAGCGCGGCCACGAGCAGCAGGAGCACGCCGCAGAGGACGACGACCGCACGCCACCCGAAGGCGTCGTCGGGCACGTACAACTCGCGGCCGACCGACAGCCCCTTCGGGCGCACGAGCCCGTGGACGTATGTCACTCCTGGAGGTGGGGGCGTTGCCGGCATGCAGTAGACACGCGCCCGGGCGGGCGCACACCATCGAGTATAGTCCGCCCACACGGCCGCGCCGGTGGGGCTGGCGCCATCCTATCGAGCCGGGGCCGTGATCGTCGTCTGGATGACCGGCGGGGCGGCACGGACGTGCCAGGTGCCCGGTGCCGTCTGCTGGATCTGCCAGGGGGGATAGGTATCGACGACGGGGTGCCGGAGCGCCGACGCCAGCAGGAGCGCCACGAGTCCGGCACGGAGGACGAGGGACCAGCGCGGCCCACGCCATCCCCCCACGAGGACCGCCCACCCCATCAGCACGGCAGGGACGACGAGATACCGCGCGCCGTGGCCATCCGTCTTCAGGCAGAACCCCGGAGCGAAGAACGCCCCACGCAGCGCACCCGGGACCCACGTGATCACGGCAAGGGCGAGGAGCGCCAGGGCCCATCCCCTCCGGCGCGACGACAGCGCGGCCGCCAGCAGCGCCACCGGCAGTATCCGGCCGACGATGCGCGCGAGGGGACTCAGCGGATGCGGCGCCAGGGCTGGCGTGAAGATCCCCATCAGCAGGTCCGCAAAGAACGCCTGGCGCCAGTGGACGTCGTCTATCGACGGCGACGGCAGGCCCGACGTCGCGAACGCCACGATCGCCACGGCGGCGCTTGCAAGGACCGATGCGCCGCCCCACGTGAGCCGGCGCCTGACGACGATTCCCGCGACGACGACCGGCACGAGCAGCGGGGCCATGCCGCCCGAGAGCCCGAGCAACAGGATCAGGGGCGCGGACCACCGTGGCGGCTCCGGCCAGAACGACGCCTCGATGACGAGCGCGAGGAACGCCGGCGCCATCACCCACTGCAGGTTCGTGATGGTGAGATAGACCTCGCCGTTGTGCGGGACGAGGACCGGCAGCACGCTCATGGCCACCGCCACCGCCGGCGCATCGGCGCAGACGGTGCGACGCAGCGCGGCGGCGCAGATCGCGCACGACGCACCCGTCAGGAGCAGGGCCGTCCACACGTAGACGAAGGGCGCCGCCTCGATGGGGCCCGTCACGGACTGGAGCCACGCGACGACGCGCGGCAGCACGTGCACGTAGCCTCCGAACGGCTCGACGATCGACGGTGCACCGTGCTCGATGGCCCCCTTCAGGAAGATCGTGATGTCCTCGGACCAGAGGTAGCCGCCGGCCAGGCGCGCCCATCCTCGCGCCGCAAGCAGCGCCACCGACAGGACGAAGGCCCAGGCCCCGACGCTCACTGCCGCGAACGCCCTACTTCCCGACCACGAACGCGCTGTCGGCAATCGCGGGGTTCACCTCGACCGACGTCACCGTGATGCTCTGCGCCCGCGCGCCCCCGATCGACGACACGCGCGAGTGAGGCACCGTGAGGCCACCCTCGGCACGGTAGTCACCGTACTCGGTGAGCACGTCGGCAGGCGCGCCGGTCGGGCCGGTGCCGCGGGCGAGCAGGCTGCGCACCTGTCCGGTTGCCGGGTCGATGCCGAGCGTCATCGCGTCTCCATCGACCTCGACCCGCACGAGGCGGACGGCGGTCCCGGCAACGGTGCCCTCGCCGCGTGCGACCGCCGTGAACGACGGCTGCGCGCGACGCTGCAGGAGGAAGATCGGCGAGCGCTGCACCTGCTTCAGCGTCTGGGTCCGCTGCGCGTCGGGCAGCGGACGGGGCGTGGGCTGCGGACCGCCGCTCACCGTCCCCGCATCGCCGGCGATCACGAGCGTGATCTGACCCATGGGCGTGGACATCTCCTGCCGCACGCGGTCCGGCGGCGCGACGATCAGCGTCGATTGGAGTTCCAGTTCGCCCTGCGGCGTCGTCACCGCGACCGTGCTGACCTCGCGATAGCCCTTCACGGCGTCGATCGCGGCGGCGCCCCCCATGGCCTCGACGGCCTTCTCCACGAGCGCGCGGCCTTCGGCGGCCATTGCAGGCGTGGCGGCGCTCGGAGCTGCCGTCGGGGCGGCAGACGGCGGCTCGGGGATCGTGATGTCCACCGCAGTCACCGGACCGAACGTGCCGAGCGGCTTGTCGCGGCCTTCGGCGGGTCCGACGACGAGGATCGCAAAGCGGTCGGGCTCGATGTACTGCTTCGCGACCCGCGCGACGTCGGCCTCGGTCGCCTTCTCGATGCCGGCGCGATAGCGTTCGAGCCAGTCGGTCGGCAGGCCGTAGTACTCGTAGGTCACCTGTTGCGCGAGCACCTGCTCGGACGTCGCGGAGTTGAAGACGAACGAGTTCAGGATGGACTGCCGGGCACGCGCGATCTCCTCGGCGGTCGGCGGCTCCGCGATGATGCGCCTGGCCTCCGCGATGAGCGTCTCGATCGTCTCGGCCGTCGTCGCGGTCTTGGTGCTGGTGCTCATCGCGAACGGGGCGACGCGCGTGAACGCCGATCCCACGCCGCCCCCCACCGAGTAGGCGAGGCCCTTCTCGGTGCGGACGGTGGAGAACAGCCGCGACGTGAAGCTGCCGCTGAGCACCTCGTTCAGGACCTGCACCGGGTAGTAGTCGGGATCGGTGCTCTCGAGCGTCCCCATGTGCCCGATGCGGATCGACGACTGTGCGACGTCGTTCTTCACGACCTCGTAGACGCCGGTGGCCGACTGCGGCGCCGGCTGCGGGAACGCGATCGTCCGCTTCGGCCCGCGCGGCCAGTCGCCGAAGGCCTTCGTCACCGCGGCAAGCGCCTCGGCGGGCGCGATGTCGCCGTGGACGGCGATGATCGTCTGGTCGGGATGCAGGTACTCGGCGTGCCAGGCCACGAGGTCGTCGCGCGTGATGGCCTGCAGCGTCGCGTACGTGATCGGACGCGCGAACGGGGACTGCCCGCCGTACATCAACTCGCGGAACTCGCGGCTGGCGATGGCGTTCGCGTCGTCGTTCTGCCGTGCGATGCCCGCCTCGATGCCCCGGCGGGCGACCTCGAACCGCGCGGGATCGAACCGCGGGTGCCTGATGACGTCGGCAAACACCTGCAGCACGTCGGCGAAGTCCTGCTTCAGCACGCTCATGCCTGCCGACCCGGCATCGTCGCCGATGCTCGTCTCGATGGAGGCGGCGCGGCCTTCGAGGTAGCGATCGAGTTCGTCGGGCGCGAGCGCCTTCGTGCCCCCGCTGCGCATCTGCGAGCCGGTGAGGCCGGCCACACCGGTGCGCTCGGCCGGCTCGAGCAGCGAGCCCGTGCGGAATCGCGCCGAGACGCTGACGAGCGGCAGTTCGTGGTCCTCCATCACCAGCACGACGAGGCCGTTCGGCAGCACCGTGCGTGTGGGCCGGGGCAGGGAGAACTCCGGCAGCGGCGGGTACTTCAATTGATCGATCGTCTGCACCTGCGCCGACGCGGGGTCGGGCAGGCACGTGGCGAGCGCGGCGGCCATGGCCGCGCCGGCAATGCGACGCAGGCGGTTCATCGGGCACCTCCGGACGCCGGCGTCGCGGGTGCCGCGTCGTTCTCGAGCCGCGCGACAGTGCGGTTACCGTCGCGGAAGAGGCTCGTCGCCACGCGGCGGATGTCGGCCTTTGTCACGGCTTCCATCTTCTGGACGTACGTGAACAGCTCGCGCCAGTCGCCGGTGAGCGTCTGGTAGGTCACGAGCTGCGAGGCGAGGCCGCTGTTGCTGTCGAGCGAGCGGATCAGGTCGGCCTTCGCGCGTGTCTTGAAGCGTGCGAGTTCCTCGTCGGTGACGTCCTCTGTCGTCATGCGCGCGAGTTCGGCGCGCAGCGCGGTCGCGACCGTGTCGTTGCTGACGCCCCTGGCCGGCACGGCGAGCGCGAGGAACAGGTGCGGGTACTTCACGCCGGGCAGTCCGCCGCCCACCTGCGCCTGCACGGCGACCTTCTGCTTCTCGACGAGCGACGTGTAGAGGCGAGACGTCCTGCCCCGCCCGAGAATCTCCGCGATCGCGTCGTACGCGGGCTCGTCGGGATGGGTCGCCGCGGGCTTGTGGTACGCCTCGATGTAGAACGGCTGCGCCTTGTCGCGCAGCGTCACCGAGAGTTCGGCCTGTTGAGGCGGCTCGATCGTGCGCAGCGGCGCAGGCTTCGGCCCCTTCGGCAGGCGGCCGAAGTACCGGTCGAGAATCGGGATGACCTCGGCCGCCTTCACGTTGCCGACGATGGCGGTGACCATGTTGGCGGGCACGTAGTACTCGCGAAAGAACCGTTCGGCGTCGGTCATCGTGAAGCGCTGCAGGTCGCTCATGTACCCGACCGTCGGCTGCTTGTAGGGATGGGCGAGGAACGCCGTGGCCAGCAGGCGCTCGACGAGGCGGCCGATCGGCTGGCTCTCGGTGCGCTGGCGCCGCTCCTCCATCACCACGTCGCGCTCCTTGTAGAACTCGCGGTACACGGGGTGGAGGAAGCGCTCGGACTCGAGATAGGCGAAGAGCTCGAACTTGTTGGTCGGCAGCGAGTAGTAGTAAGTTGTCGCTTCCGCACTCGTGCTCGCGTTCAGGCCGACGCCCCCCTCGCGCGACACCGCCTCGTCGAAGGCGTTGGGCACGACGAACGCCTGCGCGGCCTCCTGCTTCGCCTTGAAGGCGGCAAGCAGCCTCTCGATCTCGGCGGTGTCGGGGTTCCTTGCCGCCCGCGCGCGCTCGTACGCCTGATACGCCGTCTCGAGCTCCTCGAGCGCGACCTTCTCCTTCGCGTAGTCGGTCGTCCCGAGCCGCGGCGTGCCCTTGAACGCCATGTGTTCGAACATGTGCGCGAGGCCGGTGATGCCAGGCACTTCCTGCGCCGAGCCGACGTCCACCCGCGTCGCGAACGAGAACACCGGGGCACCCGCCCGCTCGAGGATCAGGAACGTGTACCCGTTCTCGAGCCGGTGGACCGTCAGACGCTTCTCGAACGACGCGAGGTCCTGCGCGACGGCAGGGCCCCCCGCGACGACCGCCACGGCCGCAGCCGCCGCGCATACTCCACACACGAAACGCTGGATCAGCTGCATGGCACGTCTCCATTCACCGGGTTCGGGGTTCCGCTTCCCCCGACCCTGCCCCGGAACCCGGTAACCCGGCAACCCGGTAACCGGTACGGATGCCGGACATTATGCCCGGGGCGGCATGCGCTTGCGTCCTCCCGCGCGTTACAAAACAATGGAAGCAACTTCCGGCAAGACGATGGATGTGCTCCCTTCGCGCATCAGCCAGTACGAGATCCGCCGTGTGCTCGGCAAGGGCGGCATGGGTGTCGTCTACCTGGCATTCGACCCGGCGCTGCACCGGCAGATCGCCCTGAAGGTGCTGCGCACCGACAGTGACGACCAGCGCGAGCGCTTCCGCCGGGAGGCGCGCACCGTCGCCAGGCTCCAGCACCCGAACATCGTCGCCATCTATGCCGTCGGCGAGCACGAGCAGCAGCCCTTCATCGCGATGGAGTACATCGAGGGCGAACCGCTCTCGGAGGGCATCAGGCGCCGGGCGCCCTGGGGACTGCATCGCAAGCTGCTGATGGGTGCGGACCTGTGCGCCGGACTCGCATTCGCGCACCGCGCCGGGGTCGTCCACCGCGACGTCAAGCCGTCAAACCTGATCGTCGCCAACGGTTCGGGCGCCATCCGCCTGCTCGACTTCGGCATCGCTCGCGGCACCGATCCCGCCGGCACCCTCGGCCTGACGATGCACGGCAACATCGTCGGGACGCTGAACTACATGTCGCCCGAGCAGATCACCGGGCAGCCGATCGACCATCGCAGCGACGTGTTCGCGGTGGGCCTGGTGCTCTACGAACTCGTCACCTACCGGCAGGCATTCCCCGGCGACAACCTCGCCACGCTGACGTACCGCATCGTCCACGGGTCCCCTGAACCCATCCGGTCGATCCAGCCAGACGCCGACCCGGGCCTGTGTGCCGTGATCGAGCGCGCGATGGCGCGGCACGTCGACGACCGCTATCCGCACCTCGACGCGATGCGCGGCGACCTGCTGGCCGTTGCGGCGCGACTCGATCCTGCGCAGGCTGCCACCCTCGCGCCGCCCGCGGCCGCCGATGGCGGGGCAACCGGCTCTGCTCCGGCGCCCATCTGGTCGCATGCCCTCGACGTGACCGCCCCGGCGAGCGGACCGCTCACGCCGAGGTCCACGGCCCGTGTACCGGATGCGCGGCTCGCGGCCACCGTCGATGCGTCGCCGGCACGCACGAGACCCACGTGGGCGATTGCCGTGCTGCTCGGCGGACTCGTCGTCGGGAGCGCCGGGGTGTGGTTCGTCGTGCGCCCCGGCCAGGTGCCGGCCGAGTCGAAGGTCGAGCGCCCGACCGACGGGGTGCGCGAACGACCCGACGAGGCCCTGCCCCCGCACGTGACGAAGGAAGGCAACCTGGCGGCCGGACCGGCTCCGTCCGGGCCCGCGCAGGCGGCGCCCGAGGCGGCCCAGTCGCCCACCCCGGAGCCGCAGCGTCCGCCGGCAGGGGTGCCTCGCCCGAGGGACGAGCCTGCCGCCCGCGCCACGGGAGCGAGCGCGGCCGGAAGCAGGACGGCTGCCGTCCCCACCGCCCAGCCGATCAGGCCCGTTGGACAAGCCGCGACGAGTCAGATCGGGCCGCGCCAGGATCCAGCGGCGACGGCCGCGGCCCGCGATCTTCCCGCGGTGACCGCTCCTGCGGAGACGCGCGCTGCCGTCCCGCCGCCTCCGACGCCCCCGGCAGGCCCCTCGGACGAGGACGCGATCAGGGGCGTGCTGGATCGGTGGGCGCGCGCGTATGCCGCACGCGATGCGCGCGGCGTGGACGATGTGCAGCCAGGCGCGGCGGCGACACTCGAGAAGCAGTTCGCCGACCTGCGGAGCGTGCAGGTGTCGCTCTCGGGTTGTCGCATCTCGGTGCGCGACGCAGCGGCCACGGCCGACTGCGCCGAGCAGTTCGCGGCCGAGACGCGGTTCGGCGGCAAGTCGAACGTCGGCCGGCGCCGGCACTTCTCGCTCCAGAAGTCCGGCGACCAATGGCGCATCACGGGCACCCGCGTCGGGTGACGCAATGAAGGTGGCGGACGTTCGTCATCCGTCGACGTTCACACCGACGGCGGGCGACAGCCAGCAATCGTTTCGTAGCCGTCGACCTTCATGTCGACGGGCGCCGCCCGACGGACGGGCGCCGGCCGACGGCAGACACGCGGCCGTGTCGTCAGAACGTGTACTCGAAACCGATCGTCGTCGTCACGCGGCTGCGCAGGCCCCCTTCGGTGACCGGCACGAGCACGTGACCGGCAAGCAGTGCGCGCGACCCGATGTTGACCTTCGCGCCGACTGCCGCCAGACCGAGCGTGAGCGTGCCGGTGCGCGCCTGGAACTCGCGGAACGACGGCGACTCGAGCGGCGGCGACACGATGGGCTGCCCCTGCGGCGAGTACGTGAACGTCCGCTGGCCGACCTCGAGCCGGCCGACGTTGCGCAGCGTACGCCCGACGAAGTCGCCGAGCAGCGTCACGCGCTCGCTGACGGCCAGTTCGAGTCCTGCGTTGAAGCTGAACTCGTCGGGCGGCGAGTCGGTCGGCAGCAGGGCCCGCGCAAGATCTGCGTTCTCGCCGATGTACGTGGACGCATCGGTGCGCCCGCTGAACGTGTAGCCGACGCTGAAGTGCTGCGCAAAGCTGTCGGTGCCCGTCGAGGCGACGACTGCCAGTCGCCCCTGCGCGGCGCCGGTGCCGAGCAGGTTCGCCTCGTCGCCGGTCGGCAGGCGCAGGTCGAACGTCGCGGCAAGCCCCTGCGCGCCCTGCTGCCGCAGGTTGTACTTGGTGCGCAGCACGATGTCGCCGATGCCGCTGGCGCTGCGTGCATCGACGAACGTCTTCTTCGAGACGTCGTGGTCGGTCTCGAAGGTGTGGACGTGCGGCTGGAACGCGGTGCCGAGCCTGACGATCTCGGCGTCGGCGGTGGCCTCGAGATCCACGCGCGTGAAGGGCACGGCAATGGCGACGTCCCAGCGGTCGGTCACGCCGTAGGTGGCAAAGAACGCCGCGGTGTCGGTGGACGCCTTCATCGACAGCCGCACGGTGACGATGTCGGACTCGAAGCCCGGGTTGAGCAGGTTGCCGTCGCCACCTGCCTGCAGGTTGGCCGTCTGGCCGGGGCAGCAGTCGTTGTGCGGCAGCAGGAACTGGATCGACCCGTTGTCGAGGTCCTCCCCTTCGAAGCTGTCGAACGACGTGCGCTGGTACGAGAACCCGCTGGAGAACCGGCCCTTGCCAATCGTCAGCGTCCGCTCACCGAACGAGGGGCCGAAGCTGCGCGTGTTGCGCACCGGCAGGCCCGTGGTCTCGTCGGTCCGGAACGAGAACGCGCCACTCGAGGAGCCGAGCGGGAACGTCGCGAACTGGGTCGCCAGCAGGCGGTTGAAGTTGAGGACGACTTCCGCGGCATCGACCTGGAACCCGCTGCCGGAGCGCGGATCGGTGCCGACGTAGAGCTCGTTGAGGGGCGTGAAGTGGGCGTCGTGCGGCACCGGCGTGCCGGCGTCGAGGCGGATGCCGTTGAGGATCAGGTTCGGCAGCAGGCCCGCGACCGTGTCTGGCACCTGGGCGCGAACCGGCGCGGTCGACAGGATCAGGCAGGCGCCAGCCATCGCGGCGCGCAGCAGCGTGTTCAAGGTGGCCTCCTCGTTGTTCTGCACAACGAACGAGGGGCGCCGCCCGAACGAGGCGCACTGAAGTGGGCGGAAAGACGAAGGGCGCGTTCACCGGAGTGAACGCGCCCGGGACTGCAACCTACTCGACCACTTCGCCGCGTTCGCGGTCGAGGAGGTCGTCGGCATCCGACAGGTAGTCGAGATCCCGCTCCAGGTCCGCGTCCTCGGGTGAGGGCGGCGGCGGGGGCGGCGGCGCATCAGGCGGGATGCGGATGTGCTGGTACGCCTCGAAGCCGGTGCCGGCCGGGATGAGGCGGCCCATCGTGACGTTCTCCTTCAGGCCGCGCAGCGTGTCGACGCGCCCGCTGATGGACGCCTCGGTGAGCACGCGCGTGGTCTCCTGGAAGGAGGCCGCCGAGATGAACGAGTCGGTGGAGAGCGACGCCTTGGTGATGCCGAGCAGCATCGGCCGGCCCTTGGCGGGGACGCCGCCGGCCTGCACCACACGCTCGTTCTCCTCGATGAAGCGGAACCGGTCCGTCACGTCGTCGATCAGGAACTCGGTGTCTCCGACATCCTCGATCTTCACCCACCGCATCATCTGCCGGACGATGGTCTCGATGTGCTTGTCGTTGATGTTGACGCCCTGCAGCCGGTAGACCTCCTGGATCTCGTTCACCAGGTACTTCTGCAGTTCCCGCTCGCCGAGCACCGCCAGGATGTCGTGCGGGTTGCTCGGGCCGTCCATCAGTTGCTCGCCCGCGCGCACACGATCGCCGTCCTGGACGTTGACGTGGACGCCGCGCGGCAGGCTGTACTCCCGCGGCTCCCCGCCTTCCTCCTCGGGGACGATCATCACCTTGCGCTGGCCCTTGACGATGCCGCCGATCTTGACGATGCCGTCGATCTCGCTGATGACGGCCGCCGCCTCGCGGGGCTTCCGGGCCTCGAACAGTTCCACCACCCGCGGCAGGCCGCCGGTGATGTCCTTGGTCTTGGTGGTCTCGCGCGGAATCTTCGCGAGCACCGCACCCGGCGTCACCGCGTCGCCGTCGTCCACCATCAGGTGGGCGTGCGACGGGATGTGGTACTTGCGGAGCACCTTGCCGTCGGCGTTGCGGATCTCGACGAGCGGCTGCTTCTTCTCGTCGATGCCCTCGATGATGATCCGCCGCGACAGCCCGGTGACCTCGTCCACCTCCTCGTGGACGGTGACGTCCGCGATGATGTCCTTGAACTTCACCGTGCCCGCCTCCTCCGTGAGGATGGAGAACGTGAACGGGTCCCATTCGAGGAGCACCTGGCCCGGCTCGACGCGCTGGCCGTCGGTCACGCGCAGGCGCGCACCGTAGATCACCTGGTAGTGCTCGACGTCGCGGCCCTTGTCGTCGCGGACGATCAGGACGCCGTTGCGGTTCATCACGACGAAGTCGCGCAGCCCGCCCTCGACGCCGGTCTCGACCGACGCGATGTTCTCGAAGCGCACCGTGCCCGAGTGGCGCGCCTCCTGCGTGGACTGCTCCGAGATCCGCGACGCCGTGCCCCCGATGTGGAACGTCCGCATCGTCAGCTGCGTGCCAGGCTCGCCGATCGACTGCGCGGCGACGACACCGACCGCGAGGCCGAGTTCCACCATGCGGCCGGTCGCGAGGTCGCGGCCGTAGCAGCGTGCGCACACACCGCGGCGGCTCGCGCAGGTCAGCACCGAGCGGATCTTCACCATCTCGATGCCGGCTTCCTGCACCACCGTGGCGAGGTCCTCGGTGATTTCGCCGTTGGCCGGGACGAGCACGTCCCTGGTGATCGGATCGATCACCTCCTCGAGCGCGACGCGGCCGATGATCCGGTCGCGCAACGGCTCGATGGTCTCGCCCGCCTCGACGATCGGACGCGCCTCGATGCCGTCCATCGTCCCGCAGTCGGGCTCGTGGATGATGACGTCCTGCGCCACGTCCACGAGTCGGCGCGTGAGGTAGCCCGAGTCGGCGGTCTTGAGCGCCGTGTCGGCAAGGCCCTTGCGCGCGCCGTGCGTCGAGATGAAGTACTGCAGCACCGTCAGCCCTTCACGGAAGTTCGACGTGATGGGCGTCTCGATGATCTCGCCCGACGGCTTGGCCATCAGGCCGCGCATGCCCGCGAGCTGGCGGATCTGCTGCTTGGAGCCTCGCGCACCCGAGTCGGCCATGATGTAGACCGGGTTGAACGACTGCCCCGAGCGATCGCGCTCCTCCATCTCGCCGAACATCTTGTCGGCGATCTTCTCGGTGGCCTCCGACCAGAGGGCGATCACCTTGTTGTAGCGCTCGCCGTTCGTGATCGCGCCTTCCTGGTACTGCTGCTCGACCTTGATGACCTCGTCGCGCGCGTGATCGACGAGGTCGGTCTTCACCGACGGGATGATCAGGTCGTTGATGCCGATCGACAGGCCCGACTGCGTCGCGTACGTGAAGCCGAGCGTCTTGAGGCTGTCGAGCATCTGCACGGTCTTCTCGAGCCCGAAGTGCAGGTAGCAGTACTGCACCGCCTGCTGCAGGCCCTTCTTCTTGAGCAGCCCGTTGACGAACGGCATCTCCGGCGGCAGCGAACTGTTCCAGATGACGCGGCCGACCGTCGTGTTGATGATGCGGCGCTCGACCTCGACGACCGGCGTGTGCAGCACGGCCTGGTCGTCGCGCGCGACGGTCAGGTCGATGAGCGGCCCGCTGTAGCGCAGGCGGATCGGCGTCAGCGTCTCGAGCTCGCCGTTCTCGAGCGCCACCACGACGTCGTCGATGTGGGCAAAGAGGCGGCCCTCGCCGACCGCGCCGGCCTTCGACTTGGTCAGGTAGTAGCAGCCGAGCACGATGTCCTGCGACGGCACGGCAATCGGCGCACCGTTTGCCGGCGACAGGATGTTGTTGCTCGAGAGCATCAGCACCGAGGCCTCGATCTGCGCCTCGGGTGACAGCGGGATGTGCACCGCCATCTGGTCGCCGTCGAAGTCGGCGTTGAACGCCGTGCAGACGAGCGGGTGGATGCGGATGGCCTTGCCTTCCACGAGCACGGGCTCGAAGGCCTGGATGCCGAGGCGGTGCAGCGTCGGGGCGCGGTTGAGCAGCACCGGGTGCTGCTTGATGCACTCCTCGAGCACGTCCCACACCTCGGACCGCTGCTCCTCCACCATCTCCTTTGCCTGCTTGATGGTGGCGACGAGCCCGCGCTCCTCGAGCTTGTTGTAGATGAACGGCTTGAACAGCTCGAGCGCCATCTTCTTCGGCAGGCCGCACTGGTGGAGCTTCAGCTCCGGCCCGACGACGATGACCGAGCGCCCGGAGTAGTCCACGCGCTTGCCGAGCAGGTTCTGGCGGAACCGGCCCTGCTTGCCCTTGAGCGTGTCCGACAGCGACTTGAGCGGCCGGTTGTTGGCGCCGCGCAGCACGCGGCCGCGGCGGCCGTTGTCGAACAGCGCGTCCACCGCCTCCTGCAGCATCCGCTTCTCGTTGCGGATGATGACGTCGGGCGCCTTGAGCTCCATCAGCTTCTTCAACCGGTTGTTGCGGTTGATGACGCGGCGATAGAGGTCGTTCAGGTCCGACGTCGCGAAGCGGCCGCCGTCGAGCGGCACGAGCGGGCGCAGTTCGGGCGGGATGACCGGGATGACGTCGAGGATCATCCACTCCGGCCGGTTGCTGCTCTTGCGGAACGCGTCCACGACCTTCAGGCGCTTGGCGAACTTCTGCCGCTTCTGCACCGAGGTCTCGGTCTTCATGCGCTCGCGCAGTTCGACCGCGAGCGTGTCGATCTCGACGTTGCGGAGCAGGCCCTTGATCGCCTCGGCGCCCATCTGGGCGGTGAAAGCGGTGAAGCCGTACTCCTCGCGCGCCTTGCGGAACTGGTCCTCGTTGAGGAGTTCGTTCTGCTTGAGCTCGGTGTCACCGGGCTCGATGACCACGTACGCCTCGAAGTAGAGGACACGCTCGAGGTCGCGCAGCGAGATGTCGAGCAGGTGGCCGATGCGGCTCGGCAGGCCCTTGAAGAACCACACGTGGCTCACGGGCGTGGCGAGCTCGATGTGGCCCATGCGCTCGCGGCGCACGCGGGCCTGCGTCACCTCGACACCGCACTTGTCGCAGATGACGCCGCGGTGCTTCATCCGCTTGTACTTGCCGCAGAGGCATTCCCAGTCGGTGACCGGACCGAAGATCCGGGCACAGAACAGGCCGTCGCGCTCCGGCTTGAACGTGCGGTAGTTGATCGTCTCGGGCTTGGTGACTTCACCGTACGACCACTGCCGGATCTTGTCTGGCGAGGCCAGGCTGATCCGGATCGAGTCGAAGTCGGCGGTGAGGGTGCCCTTTGTCGTGAAATCTGGTCGCATGTTGCGTTACACCCCCTGCCCCACGGGTTCGACCGGCGCCGGCTCGTCGGCCGCCACCGGAGCGGGCCGCGCCCGCAGCTTCACGAGCTCCACGTCGAGGCACAGGGCCTGGAGCTCGCGGATCAACACGTTGAACGACTCGGGCAGCCCCGGCGTGAAGCTGGCGTCGCCCTTGACGATCGCCTCGTAGATCTTCGCGCGACCGGTGACGTCGTCCGACTTGGCGGTGAGCAGCTCCTGCAGGATGTGCGCGGCGCCGTACGCCTCGAGCGCCCACACCTCCATCTCGCCGAAGCGCTGGCCGCCGAACTGCGCCTTGCCCCCCAGCGGCTGCTGGGTGATGAGCGAGTACGGCCCGATCGAGCGCGCGTGGATCTTGTCGTCCACGAGATGCGAGAGCTTGAGCATGTAGATGTACCCGACGGTCACCTTCTGCTCGAAGCGCTGCCCGGTCATCCCGTCGAACAGGTCGGTCTTGCCTTCGTCAGGCAGGCCGGCCAACGACAGGTACTGCCGGATCTCGTCCTCCTTCGCGCCGTCGAACACCGGCGTCGCGAAGTGCACGCCTTCCTTCAGCGTGCTCGTGAACGCCGCGACGTCGTCGATGGCTGCGTCCTGCAGCCCCTTGACGCGGTCCGAGTGCGGGAACACCGTCGCGAGGCGCGACTTCACGTCCTCGATCGACTGCTGCTCGCGCACCATCGCGTCGAGCTGCTCGCCGATGCCGTGCGCGGCCCACCCGAGGTGCGTCTCGAGGATCTGCCCGACGTTCATGCGCGACGGCACGCCGAGCGGGTTCAGCACGATCTCCACCGGACGCCCGTCCGGCAGGTACGGCATGTCCTCCTCGGGCAGGATGCGCGCGATGACGCCCTTGTTGCCGTGGCGGCCGGCCATCTTGTCGCCCACCGACAGCTTGCGCTTCATGGCGACGTAGACCTTGACCAGCTTGATCACGCCCGGCGGCAGTTCGTCGCCGCGGCGGATCTTCTCCTTCTTCTCCTCGAAGACCTCGCGCGTCACCTCGACCTGGCGGTCGGTGCGCTCCTCGATCTCGCGCAGGGCGTCCTCGAGGCGCACGTCGTTGGCCTCGATGCGGGCGCGCACGAGCGAGAGGAACGGCACGTCGCGCATCAGCTCGCGCGTCAGCACCGTGCCCTTCTTCACGAGGCGCTGCTGGCCGTGCTGGTCGAAGAGGTCGGTGCGGAGCGTCTGGCCGTCCAGGAGACCCATCACGCGCTTCTTCACCTCGTCGTGAAGGATGCGGATCTCGTCCTGGAGGTTCTTCTCCATCATCTCGAGCTCTTCGGCCTCGATGGCCTTGGCCCGCTCGTCCTTCTCGATGCCCTTGCGCGAGAAGATCTTGACGCCGACGATGATGCCTTCGATGCCCGGCGGGCAGTTCAGCGACGCGTCCTTCACGTCGCCGGCCTTCTCGCCGAAGATCGCCCGCAGCAGCTTCTCCTCGGGCGTCAGCTGGGTCTCGCCCTTGGGCGTCACCTTGCCGACGAGGATGTCGCCCGGCTTGACGTAGGCGCCGATGCGGATGATGCCGCTCTCGTCGAGGTCGCGCAGCGAGTGCTCGCCGACGTTCGGGATGTCGCGCGTGATCTCCTCGGGCCCGAGCTTGGTGTCGCGGGCCTCGATCTCGAACTCCTCGATGTGGATGGAGGTGTAGTAGTCCTCCTTGACCAGCTTCTCGGAGACGAGGATGGCGTCCTCGAAGTTGTAGCCGCGCCACGGCATGAAGGCGACGAGCACGTTGCGGCCGAGCGCGAGCTCGCCCATCTCCGTGCACGGACCGTCGCCGAGCACCTGGCCCTTGAGCACCTTGTCGCCCACGCGGACGATGGGCCGCTGGTTGATGCAGGTGTTCTGGTTGGAGCGCTTGAACTTGATCAGGTTGTAGATGTCGGCGCCCATCTCGCTCGACATCTGCTCGCCCTCCACGCGGACGACGATGCGCTGGCTGTCGACGTAGTCCACCACGCCGGCCCGGCGCGCGAGCACCACCGCGCCCGAGTCGCGGGCGGTGATGTACTCCATGCCGGTGCCCACGTAGGGCGCCTTGGCGCGCAGCAGCGGCACGGCCTGCCGCTGCATGTTGCTGCCCATCAGCGCGCGGTTCGCGTCGTCGTTCTCGAGGAACGGGATCAGCGAGGCCGCCACCGAGACCAGCTGCTTGGGCGAGACGTCGATGAACTGGATGTTCTCACGCGGCGCCAGGATGAAGTTGCCGGCCTGGCGCGCGTTGACGCGCTCGTTGACGAACTGCCCGTCGTCACCGACCTCGGCGTTGGCCTGGGCGATGATGTACTGGTCCTCCTCCCACGCCGAGAGGTAGAACGGGTGCGGCTCGAACTCGAGCGACGCGTGGCCCTTGCGCGCCTTTGCGGCCTCGTCGGCCCGCACCACCGCGCCCGCCTCGAGCTTGCCCGCGCCGTTCGTGATCTTCACGTAATCGACGACGAACCCGTTCTCGACCTTCCGGTACGGCGACTCGATGAAGCCGAACTCGTTGATGCGCGCATACGACGACAGCGACGAGATGAGGCCGATGTTCGGGCCCTCAGGCGTCTCGATCGGGCAGATGCGCCCGTAGTGCGTCGGGTGGACGTCGCGGACCTCGAAGCCCGCGCGCTCGCGCGACAGGCCGCCCGGCCCGAGCGCCGAGAGACGCCGCTTGTGCGTGATCTCCGACAGCGGGTTGGTCTGGTCCATGAACTGCGAGAGCTGCGAGCTGCCGAAGAACTCCCGGATCGCCGCCATCACCGGCTTGGCGTTGATCAGGTCGTGCGGCATGGCGGTGGCCATCTCCTGGTACACCGACATCTTTTCCTTGATCGCACGCTCCATCCGGACCAGGCCGATGCGGAACTGGTTCTCGAGCAGCTCGCCCACCGAGCGCACGCGCCGGTTGCCGAGGTGATCGATGTCGTCCACGTTGGCCGGGTTGCGCCGCAGCTTCAGCAGGTACTTGATGACCTCGTAGAAGTCCGCCGGGTGCAGCACCTTCTCGTCGAGCGGCGTCTGCAGCTTCAGCTTCGTGTTCAGCTTCAGCCGGCCGACGCGCGAGAAGTCGTACTTCTGCGGGTTGAAGAACATGCTCTCGAACAGCGAGCGCGAGCTCTCCAGCGTCGGCGGATCGCCGGGACGCAGCCGGCGGTAGATCTCGATCAGCGCCTCTTCGTGCGTGCGGATCGGGTCCTTCTTGAGCGTTGCCGACAGCACCGGCCCGACTTCGTCCTTCTCGGGGAAGAAGATGTCGATGCGGTCGATGCCCTTCTCCTGCGCCATGGCGATGACGCGGGCCGTGAGCTCCTCGTTGGCCTCGAGCAGCACCTCGCCCGACGATGGATCGACGATGTCGGCGGCCGTGTAGGGCAGCTCGCCCTCGAGCTGCGACAGGTCCACCGGCACCTCGGTGACGCCGCCGTTGCGCAGCGCCTTGATCAGCGCGCGCGTGATGCGCTTGCCGCGGGTGAGCGAGAGCTCGGAGCCCGGGATTGCCATGTCCTCGCCGGCACGCCAGTCCACCGGGCTGTCGTTGACGGTCCAGAGCACCCGGTCGTCCTTCAGGTGCAGCGAGTCGATCGTGTAGAACGCGCGCAGCATCTCGTCGGCGTTGCGCAGCCCGAGGGCGCGCAGGAACACCGTGCCGAGGAACTTGCGCTTGCGGTCGATGCGCACGTACAGCAGGTTCTTGCTGTCGTACTCGAACTCGACCCACGAGCCGCGATACGGGATCAGCTGGCCGATGAACAGCGTCTTGTCTTCCGTGTGGAAGAAGGCGCCCGGCGACCGGTGCAGCTGCGAGACGATGACCCGCTCGGTGCCGTTGATGATGAACGTCCCGTGATCGGTCATCAGCGGGATGTCGCCGAAGTAGACCTCCTGCTCCTTGATGTCGCGGATGGTCTTGGCGCCCGTCTCGGGGTCCTTGTTCCAGACGACGAGGCGGATCGTCACCTTGAGCGGGATGGCGTAGGTCATCCCGCGCTCGAGGCACTCGTTGATGTCGTACTTGAGGTTGAGCGCCATGCGGCGCCCGCCGATCTCGTGGACCAGCCCCCGGGCCTCGTCACCCCAGCCGCATTCGTCCCAGTTGCCGATCGAGTACTCGATGAACTCCAGCGACGAGTTCTCGCGGAAGTCCGAGATCGGGAACACGGACTTGAAGACGGCCTGCAGCCCGACGTCCTCGCGCTCGGCCGGCAGCGTGTACATCTGCAGGAAGCGGTCGTAGGACTTCTTCTGGATTTCGATCAGGTTGGGAATCGGGACCGTAGTCCGGATCTTGGAAAAGTCGATGCGTTCGCGGTAGACGTTCTTGGCCAGGCTGCTGCTCATACTGCTCGATTCCCCCGGGTCGATTCCGCCACGAACCACCCGTCAGACGAGGTTTGCGATGGCGAACTACAACAACGGCGAAAGCCGCGCGGCCACGCCGAAGCCCCCGAAGGGGCGAAGGCGGGGCACACGCGGCTTGCGAGAAGCCGGACCGTCCTACTTGATCTCGACCTTCGCGCCCGCCTCTTCGAACTTCTTCTTGATGCTCTCGGCCTCGTCCTTGGCCACGCCTTCCTTGATCGGCTTGGGCGCACCCTCGACGAGATCCTTGGCTTCCTTCAGGCCGAGCGAGGTCACCTCGCGCACGGCCTTGATGACGTTGATCTTGTTGGCGCCCACGTCGGTCAGCACCACATCGAACTCCGTCTTCTCCTCGGCCGGAGCCGCCGCCCCGCCGCCGGCCGGACCGGCCACGACCACCGGCGCGGCCGCCGCGGCCGACACGCCGAGCTCCGACTCCAGCGTCTTGACGAGCTTCGAAAGCTCCATCACCGAGATGTTCTTGATGTACTCGACAACCTGATCCTGCGTCACGTCTGCCATTGTCCTGATCTCCACTTTGGTAGGGCGCGCTCCCAGAGCGCGCCGTTTCTGAACCATCTCGGCGGCCTCGCCGAGGCCGCCCTACCTACTCGCCCTTCTTCTTCTCCACCTGCGTCAGCACGGTCATCAGGTCCCGCGGCGCGGCACTGAGCACGCTCACGATCTGGACCATCGGCGCCTGCAGCAGGTACAGCAGCTTGGCGTACAGCTCCGGCTTGCCCGGCATGCTGGCCAGTTCGGCCACGGCCGGACCTTCGACCACGTCGCCCTGCACCACCGCCGCCTTGAGCACGAGCGCCGGCGCCGTGCGCGCAAAGGTCGTCAGCACCTTCGCGAGCGCCACCGGGTCGTCGCCGCTGAAGGCGACGGCCGTCGTGCCCGTGAAGTGCGGCGTCAACGCCTCGAAGGGCGTCCCGGCCATCGCACGGCGGGCGAGCGTGTTCTTCACCACGCGATACGAGCCCTGTACGGCTCGCACCTGCCGCCGCAGCTCGGTCACCTCGGGCACCTTCAGCCCGCGGAAGTCCATCACGATCAGGCTCTCGGTGCCGCCGAAGGCTTCGGTCAGCTGTCCGAGTTCCAGTTGCTTGTCAGCGCGAGAAACAGCCATGGTCTCCCCCCTTACTTGACGAGCGACTCGACATGCGAGGTGTCGATCGCCACGCCCGGGCCCATGGTCGAGCTGACCGTCAGGCTCTTGAGGTACTTGCCCTTGGCCGCTGCAGGCTTCGCCTTCATCACGCTGTCGAACAGCGCGTGCGCATTGGCCAGGAGGTTCTCGGCCGGGAACGACACCTTGCCGATCGGCGCGTGCACGATGCCGGTCTTGTCCACACGGAACTCGACCTTGCCCGCCTTGATCTCCTGCACGGCCCTGGTGATGTCGGTCGTCACGGTTCCGGTCTTCGGGTTGGGCATCAGCCCGCGCGGGCCGAGCACCTTGCCGAGGCGTCCCACCGCACGCATCATGTCGGGCGTCGCCACGACGGCATCGAAGTCCGTCCAGCCGCCGGCAATCCGCTCGACGAGCTCTTCACCACCCACCGAGTCGGCGCCGGCCGCTTCGGCCTCGCGCTGCTTCTCGGGGTTGGCAATCACCAGCACGCGCTTGGTCCTGCCCAGGCCGTGCGGCAGCACCACCGTGCCGCGCACCATCTGGTCGGCGTGCTTGGGGTCGACGCCGAGACGCATCGCGACCTCGACGGTCTCGTCGAACTTCGTGAACTTCAGTTTCTGGACGAGGGGAATCGCCTCGTCGAGCACGTACGGACGCTCTTCGACCTGCGCGCGCGCCGCCGCGTACTTCTTCCCGGGATTGGGCATGTCACCTCCGTGGTGCAGTCGGCCGCCGAGCGGCCTCCCACGTGTCACCGCATTCAGGAAATGCCGAATGCGGAATACGGGAATGTCGAAACCACGACGGTGATTCCGCATTCCCCAGGCAGCCGTCGAGGCTGCCCGGACTCCGAAAGCCGGCGGCCGAACGACGAAGGCCGCCTGCGTCCGCGCTAGACGACGTCGATCCCCATCGAGCGTGCCGTGCCGGCCACGCTGCGGATCGCGTTCTCGAGCGACTCGGTGTTGAGGTCGGGGAGCTTGGTCCTGGCAATCTCCTCGACCTGCGCCGCCGTCACCGTGCCGATCTTGTTCTTGTTGGGCTCGGCCGAACCCTTCTCCACCTTCGCGGCACGCTTGAGCAGCACCGGCGCCGGCGGGGTCTTCAGCACGAAGGTGTACGACCTGTCGGCGTAGACGGTCACCACCACGGGGATGATGAGGCCGTCCTGCCCGGCGGTCTTCGCGTTGAAGTTCTTGCAGAAGTCCATGATGTTGACGCCCTGCGGACCGAGAGCGGTGCCGACGGGCGGCGCCGGCGTTGCCTTGCCGGCGGCGATCTGGAGCTTCACGAGTGCTTGGACCTTCTTGGCCATGTGTTCTCGACCTCTAGAGCTTCTCGACCTGCAGGAAGTCGAGCTCCACCGGCGTGGACCGCCCGAAGATCGTCACCATGACCTTCAGCGTGCTGCGCTCGGTATTGACCTCGTCCACCGTCCCGTTGAAGTTGGTGAACGGACCTTCGTTGATGCGCACCTGGTCGCCCTTCTCGAAGTGGTACTTCGGCTTGGGCTTCTCGGCGCTCTCGCGCACCTGCGCGAGGATGTTGTCCACTTCTTCGCGGGTCAGCGGCGTCGGCTTGGCGCCGGCTCCCACGAACCCGGTGACCTTCGGCGTGTTCTTGACGACGTGCCACGCATCGTCGGTCATCAGCATCTCGACGAAGAGATAGCCGGGGAAGATGCGCTTCTGCATCTCGGCCTTGCGGCCGGCGCGCATCTCCATGACGGTCTCCTGCGGCACGAGCACTTCGCCGAACTTGTCCTGCAGGCCGTACGCGTGCACGCGCTGCTCGAGCGACTCCTTGACCTTCTTCTCGAAGCCCGAGTAGGTGTGCACGATGTACCAGTTGAGCGCCGCCGCGGGTGTGGCGCCTTCGTACGACTCGCTCATGCCGTTCCCCCGAGCCAGCGGAAGATGCCCTCGACGAGCTTGTTGAAGGCGGCGTCGATCGCAAACAGGTAGAGGCCCATGATGATCGAGAACACGATCACGACGATCGTCGTGGCCTGCACCTCGCGCTGGGTGGGCCAGGTGACGCGATCGACCTCCTCGCGGACCTTCGAGAGGAAGTCCTTGGCGCGCGGCCACCAGCCCAGCGGGCCACGGGCTGCGGCGACGGGCGCCTCGGCCTCGCGACGGCCACCCTGAGCGTCGTTGACGTTGTCCACCATCGCGGTCTTCACGGTACGGTTCCTTGCACGCAGTACCCGGTGCGTCGCCGACGCGTCCATCGCGTCGGCCCGCGGCCGGGCGCCGCCGGCGGGTGTGTGGCAGGCCAGGAGGGACTCGAACCCCCAGCCCCCGGTTTTGGAGACCGGTGCTCTGCCAATTGAGCTACTGGCCTGTACGCCCTACTTGCTTTCCTTGTGGTCCGTGTGCGACTTGCAGAAGCGGCAGAACTTCTTCATGTTCAGGCGTTCGGTCGTCTTCTTCTTGTTGCGCGTCGTGCTGTAGTTGCGACGCTTGCACTCGCCACACGCGAGCTGAACGATATCTCTCATGATTGCCTACCCGGCTCGTCAGGCCTATGGCCTGCGGCCTGCAGCCTACCCGCAGGCGTGCAGGCTGCAGGCTTGCAGGCCGCTCTTCTTACTGCAGAATCTCGGTGATCGTGCCGGCGCCGACCGTGCGGCCGCCCTCGCGAATCGCGAACCGCAGGCCCTTCTCCAGCGCCACCGGGCCGATGAGCTCGATCTCCATCGACACGTTGTCGCCCGGCATCACCATCTCCACCCCGTCGGGCAGCTTGGCCACGCCCGTCACGTCCGTCGTCCGGATGTAGAACTGCGGCCGATACCCGTTGAAGAACGGCGTGTGACGCCCGCCCTCTTCCTTGGTGAGCACGTACACCTCACCCTTGAACTTCGTGTGCGGCGTGATCGACCCGCCCTTGGCCAGCACCTGCCCCCGCTCCACGGCTTCCTTGTCGATGCCGCGCAGCAGCGCCCCGATGTTGTCGCCCGCCTGGCCCTCGTCGAGCAGCTTCTTGAACATCTCGACGCCGGTCACCACCGTCTTGCGCGTCGGCCCGAAACCCACGATCTCGATTTCCTCGCCGACCTTCACCCGCCCGCGCTCGACACGCCCCGTCACCACCGTCCCGCGGCCCGAGATCGAGAACACGTCCTCGACCGGCATCAGGAACGGCTTGTCCACCTGACGCTCCGGCAGCGGCACGTACTGGTCCACCGCCTCCATCAGCGCGTCGATCGTCTTCTCCCACTCCGGGTCGCCCTCGAGCGCCTTGAGTGCCGAGCCCCGCACGATCGGAATCTCGTCCCCGGGGAACCCGTAGCTCGACAACAGCTCCCGCACCTCGAGCTCCACCAGATCCAGCAGCTCCGGGTCGTCGACCGCGTCCACCTTGTTCAGGAACACCACCAGGTAGGGCACCCCCACCTGCCGCGCCAGCAGGATGTGCTCGCGCGTCTGCGGCATCGGCCCGTCGGTGGCCGCCACCACCAGGATGCCCCCGTCCATCTGCGCCGCCCCCGTGATCATGTTCTTCACGTAGTCGGCGTGCCCCGGGCAGTCCACGTGCGCGTAGTGCCGATTGGCCGTCTCGTACTCCACGTGCGACGTCGCAATCGTGATCCCGCGCTCCTTCTCTTCCGGCGCGTTGTCGATCGAGTCGAACGACCGGAACGACACCTTCGGGTTGTGCTTGCTCAACACCTTGGTGATCGCGGCCGTCGTCGTCGTCTTGCCATGATCGATGTGGCCGATCGTCCCGATGTTGACGTGCGGCTTCGAACGGTCGAACTTCTCTTTGGCCATGACCTCTACACTCTCCCGCGACTACGCTTGCGGACCGATTGCCTGAACTGCGACCTGCATCCTTCGCTTCAGGGCCTGCCATCCGTCGCTCACGCGTCGGATGCCATGCGTGAGCGAAGGTTGGAGCCGATGACCGGGATTGAACCGGTGACCTCGTCCTTACCAAGGACGCGCTCTGCCAACTGAGCTACATCGGCCTTCGCACTACTCACTTCGCTGAGTGCTACGGCCGACACGTCGCACTCGTTCGCACAGCTCACTTCGCCGAGTGCTACGGCCGACAAGTCGACCCTTCTTGCACCACCTCGTCGCCGCGTGCAACGGGCGACACCTCGCACTCGTTCGCACTGCCCTTCACGGAGTGGGACGGCCGGACGGCCACCTGCATCGCACTCTCACTGCGCGGCGAACTGCGGCAGGGCCCGCCAGCCGAAGCGGACTGCGGCAGAGGCCTGCCAGCCGAAGCTCACGCGCTCAGCGCGTGAGCGAAGGCTGGAGCGGGAGACGGGGATCGAACCCGCGACCAACAGCTTGGAAGGCTGTGACTCTACCACTGAGTTACTCCCGCCTACGCTCGCTGCGCGAGCTACGGCGGGCAAGCCCGCCACACCCACGCCCCGCTGCGCGAGCTACGGCGGGCAACACCCGCCACACCCACGCCCACCACCCGCACTCACTACCTGCACCATCCACAGCGAGGCCCGCGCACCGGCCTGCCAGCCGCGGCCCGCCTCCGCGCAAGGCGCTACGGCGGGCGAAGGCTGGTGGCGAGGGAAGGATTCGAACCTTCGAAGGCGCTTGGCCGACAGATTTACAGTCTGCTGCGTTTGACCGCTCCGCAACCTCGCCGAAGAGACCTGACCGGGCCGGGACCCGCTGGACCGGAATCGAGTGCGGGCCCGGCGGCTTCCAGGCACCTCGCACCCTCGAAAAATCTGGAGCTGGCGAAGGGATTCGAACCCCCGACCGGCTGATTACAAATCAGCTGCTCTACCGGACTGAGCTACGCCAGCCGGACAAAGGAGGAGAGTGTAGCACACGGCGTTGACGCCCCTCAACACCTCGCCCTTCGCACTCGACACGTCGGCCCATTCCGCTCGGCCGTCTCCGGCCGGCTTCCGGCAACCCCAAAGTTTAGCGTGGGCTGCCCACCGTACGCAACAGGCGTTCCACCCTGGCCGTTCAATCGGCCTGGCGTTGGCGGAGCGCCTCGTAGAGCACCACGCCGGTCGCGACCGAGACGTTCAGGCTGCTGACGTGCCCGCGCATGGGCAGCGCGGCGATGAAGTCGCAATGCTCGCGCACGAGGCGCCGCAACCCCTCCCCCTCCGCGCCGACCACGATGGCCGTGGGCGGCCGGAAGTCGATGCGGTCGTAGGGTTGCGCGCCGTCCGCGTCGAGCCCCACGACCCAGACTCCGAGCGCCTTCAGCGCCTCGAGCGCGCGCGCGACGTTGACGACATCCACGATGCGCGCGTGGGCGAGTGCGCCGGCCGAGGCCCTGGCCGCCGCCGGGCCGAGCGCTGCCGCATGGCGCTCCTGCCGCACGATGGCCGTGACGCCAGCGGCATCGGCGGTCCTGATGATCGCGCCGACGTTGTGCGGATCCTCCACCCCATCGAGCACGACGATGAGCGGCTGCGGATCCTGCTGGACGGCCTCTTCGAGGGTCCACCGGCGGGGAGCGTCCCCGAGCGCCGCCACCACACCCTGATGCCGTTCGCCATCGGCAAGCCGATCGAGTTCGGCCACGTCCACGCGACGCACCGGCACGCCCGAGACCTCGGCCAGCCGAACGATCTCCCCGACCCGGGCGTCCTGCCGCGGGCCGATCCGGATCTCCCTGACGCCTCCCGCCTTGAGGGCCTCGCGCACCGGGTGGACGCCCACGACGACCATCTGTGGCATCGCTCAGGCTCCGACGATGGCCGCAGCGCACGCTGCGGCACGCTCACGGCATCCCGCGATCGGCGCGGCAAGGACCGTCGCGGGCAGATCGGCGCCGGCCTCGATGGCAGGCACCAGGAGATCGAGTTCCGGGCCGCTGTCTGCACCGGTCACCGCGAGGCGAATCGGATGGAACAGCCCGCGGCCCTTCTGCCCCGTCGCCTGCCGCACGCGCTGCGCAATCTCGCGGAACGTCTCGCGGGTCAGTCGGGGACGGGCACTGGCCTCCTGCGCGAACGCGACGATGACGGCGCGCCCCGACGCCCCGGCATCGGGCCCCTCGGCATCGAGGTGCGCCAGCACGGCGCCTGGCTCCGGTGCCTCGAAGACGGAACGCAGCCGGTCGGCCGCCTCCGAGAGGTGATCCACGGCGCCGGCAACGACGGGCACGCACGCAAGGAGGAAGGCCCTGCACGCCTCGCCACGGTTCTCGCCTGCCGTCAACCGTCCGGCGGCATGCAGGTGCGAGGCCAGCAGCGACGCCATGCGTAAGGGATCGGCTTCCTTCTGGTAGTGGCGGTTCAGCCACGCCAGCTTGTCGGGATCGAACACGCCTGCGCTCTTCGTGACGTCCTCGACGCGGAAGCGCCGTGCGAGTTCGTCGGCAGGCAGAATCTCCTCGTCCTGGCCGGGCGACCACCCGAGCAGCGCGAGGTAGTTCCGCAGCGCTTCCGGCAGGATGCCCCGGGCGCGGAACTCGCCGACGCTCGACGCGCCGTGCCGCTTCGAGAGCGGGGCGTGGTCGGGGCCGAGCACGAGCGGAAGGTGTGCAAACTGCGGGGGCGTCGCTCCGAGCGCGCGATAGAGCAGCACCTGGCGCGGCGTGTTCGGCACGTGGTCCTCGCCGCGGACCACCAGCGTGATGCCCATGAGCACATCGTCCACGACGACGGCGAAGTTGTAGGCGGGCAGTCCGGTCTGCCGCAGCAGGACGAAGTCGCCAATCGTGGCCGCGTCGGTCGTGATCGTGCCGCGCACGCGATCGGCAAACGTGATCGAGGCGACCTGCGGCACGCGGAACCTGATGGCGGCGGCCTCGCCCCTCTCGACGCGCGCGCGCGCGTCGGCCGGATCGATCGCCCGGCACGTCCCGGCGTACTGCGGCGTCCGGCCCGCGGCGAGGTCGGCTTCGCGCACCGCCTCCAGATCCGCGGGCGTGCAGAAGCAGTGGTATGCCTGCTCCAGCGCGAGCAGCCGCCCGGCGTGCTCACGGTAGAGCGACAGCCGCTCGGTCTGGCGATACGGGCCGGCAGGGCCGCCGATGTCCGGGCCTTCGTCCCAGTCGAGGCCGAGCCAGCGCAGGTCCTCGAGGATGCCGTCGGCCGATGCCTGCGTGGACCGCTGCGCATCGGTGTCTTCGAGCCGCAGCACGAACGTGCCGCCCTGGCCGCGGGCCAGCAGCCAGTTGAAGAGCGCCGTGCGGGCGTTGCCGACGTGCAGGTAGCCCGTCGGGCTCGGGGCGAAGCGGACACGCATCGCAGCCATCTTACCGGCTGGCGGGTCGCGCAATCCCGCCTGGGCGACCCCGGGGAGCGCGCCCTGCCGTCAACGCCGTTCGATGAGCGCGACGGCGTGGACGATCATGGCGTCCTCGAGTGCGGCCGTGCCTTCCGGCGTCTTCCCCTTGACGCTGATCCGATCGGTCGTCGTCGCGAGCGCGCCTGCAAGGGACGCGCGGAGCGCCTCGGCGATGGGCCCGATCTTCGGGCGATGGCAGATCACGACGAGATCGACGTTGCCGATCGCCCAGCCGGCGGAGCGTACCCTCGCGAACGCATCGCGAAGAAGCGCGAGGCTGTCGGCGTCCTTCCAGGCGGGGTCGGTGTCGGGAAAGAGGCCGCCTACGTCACCGAGGCCAGCCGCGCCGAGGACGGCGTCGATGACGGCATGACAGACCGCGTCGCCGTCCGAATGCCCGGCAAGCCCGCGAGCGTCGGGCACGTGCACGCCACCGACGACGAGCGCACGGCCGTCGGCAAAGCGATGCGAGTCGTAGCCGATGCCGATGCGCGTCGTGCCCGCACCGGGTGACGAGCGCTCCACGGCCAGCGCGCGGCGCGCGCGCGCGATGTCGTCTGCGGTCGTGATCTTCACGTTGTCGGGATGTCCGTCCACCACCTGCACCCGATGGCCGAGGCGCTCGGCAAGCGACGCTTCATCGGTCACGTCCACGGCCGACGTCATGGCCGGCAGGAGCGCCGCGATGACGTCGCGCCGGAAACCCTGCGGGGTCTGCGCGAGCGCGACCTCGTCCCGCGGGATGGTGCCGTCGATCCAGCGGCGCTCGCCGTCGCGGACGAAGTGCTTGACGGTGTCGTGCACGGGTGCCGCGGCAATTGCGGCACCGGTCTCCATCGCGGCATCGATCACGCGATCGACGACTTCGCGCGGCACGAACGGTCGCGCGGCGTCGTGCACGAGCACGACCGCGGCGTCGTCCGGCACCGCTGCGAGGCCGGCGGCGACCGAGTCCTGGCGTCGCGCTCCCCCGGCGACGATTCCCAGGAACTTCGAACCGGCGGCGGCCTGCGCGAGCACACGCGCGGCCTCGAGATCGGCTTCCGGCGTGACGGCGACAATCCCGCGAACCCTGGGCGACGCGGCGCACGCCGCAATGGCGTGCTCGAAGATCGTCCGCTCGCCGAGCGCAAGCCATTGCTTCGCCACGGCGCCCCCGAGCCGACGCCCCTGTCCACCGGCCGCCACGACGACATCCACGTTCACGAGGCACGCTCCATGCGAGTGGTAAGGTACACCGCGATGCCACCGGCCTCGGCCATGGGTTCTGCGACGCCCCGGTTCGTACGTCGCACGCTCGTGTTGCTGCTCGCCGCCGGCCTCCTCGCCGCCGCAGGCCTCACGTTCTCACGGCTGCGCGACATCGACCCACGCGCGCGCGGCGGGTGGGCGGCCTCGCCCGTCGTCTTCGATCAGGCCCCGCGCGACCTCACCGTCTTCGTCCCAGCCTGCGACGTCCGCTCGTTCGCGCTCCATCCGGCGCCAGGGTCGGCCGGCTGGCTGAGCGTCGAGTTCCTTCGTCGCGACTGGGGACCACGCGGCCAGGTGCAGACCACGCACGTCGGCGGCGCCACCCTCCGCGTCGCGGGTGCCGCACCGGTGACCGTGCCACTCGATGCAGCAGCACCGGCATGGCGCGAGGCGCTGACGCTGCAGGTTCGCGTCGTCGACTCCGTGGGACAGTCCGCGCCGGGACTCGCACCCATCCCGCTCGATCCCGCGCGCCCGGTTGCACTCGACGTGTTCGACGATGGGTGGCTGGGTCGATTCGCGTGCGCCTTTGACGGCGGGCGGCGCGCACGGGCGTGGACGGTCGTCGCCGCGACGCTGCTCGTCATGGCCGGCGCCGCGTGGCTCGGGGCCGCCTGGATTGCGCGCGCGCTGTCGGGAGGGGCTCCCGCCCGCGTCGGGTACCGCACCACGCTGTGGGTGCCCCTCGCGCTCACGCTCGCCACGACCGCCGTGTATGCCCTCGTGGTCCCGCCCTTCGAGCCGCCGGACGAACTCGCGCACTTCCAGTACGCCCGCTACGTGGCCGCGACAGGCGCGCTGCCGGACGCGGTGCCGCCGCACGACAGCGAGTGGCGGGCGTCGTCGTACGAGTGGGTCCAGCAACCGCTGTACTACATCGCCGCCGCGGCGGCACTGAAGGCTGCGGACCTCGACGCAGCACGGCCGGCACTGGCGTTGAATCCGCGATCACGCATGCAGGCGGGCGGCACCGAGCCGACGATCTTTCGCCACGCCGCACCACCGGCGCCGGCGGCACCGCACCAGGGGCTCGGCCTCCTGCGGTTCATGTCCCTGCTGATGGCCGTGGGTACGGCCATCGCCATCGCGCGACTCGTGGCGCTCGTCACGGACGAGGGACTGATCGTGGCGACGGTTGCCGGCGGGCTCGGACTCGTCCCGCAATGGTGTGCGGTGATGGGCGCGGTCTCGACGGATCCACCCGCAACGTTCCTGGCGGCCCTGGCCACGCTCGCCGTCGTACGCATCGGCCTGGGGCGGGTGCACGCAGGCTGGCTCCTGTTGACTGGCGTGTCGATCGGCGCTGCCTATGCCGTCAAGACGACGGCGGTGTTCCTCGTCCCGATGGCACTCCTCGCCTGTGCGATCGCGGCGCGCGGCGTGCGGTCACGACACCCGGAGCGTGAACGCCGTGAGCCGACGCGCGTCCTGCGCGAGACGGTGCGACTGACCTCGATCGTCGGCGCTGGCACGCTGTTCGCGTCCGCATGGATTCACGTGCGCGCATGGCTGGTGTTCGGCGACCCGCAGGCATTCGCGTTCAAGAAGGCGGTACTCGAAGCGGGCGGGTTCGTTCCCGCCCGGGGGCCGATGCCGTGGCATGCCGAGTTCTGGGTCCAGATGCGCGTGATGGTGTTCGAGCCGTTCTGGGCACGCTTCGGCTCGCTCGGCGCAGGACCGTTCCCTGACAGCCGCGTGTGGATCGTGTACGGAGGCGCCTCCTTGGTGCTCCTCTGCATGGCGTTCATCGGCGTGGCCGGTGCGTGGGCCGCCGTGCGGCGTGGCAGTCGGGCCGGCACCGGCAGCGAGGCGGCCGTCATTCGGGCGGTGCCGGTGTGGCTCTGTGCAGCCGGCGTCAGCATCGGGCTCGCGGCGTGGATTGGGGTCAACCTGTTCCCGCGCGCAGACATGGTGGTCCACTGGACGCCACGACACATCCTGCCGCTGACCGCGCCCGCCGCGGTACTGGTCGCCGCCGGGCTCGCGCATCTCGTAAGCGCATCTTCACGTGTCGGGCGGGTCGGCGCAGCCGTCGTCGGGCTGGTCCTTCCGGCACTCGCTCTCGCGTGGCTCGGCGTGTTCCGCGCGACGGTACTGATGTTCCACTTCGGCTATTGACCGTCCGCTTGCGGGGATGCAGCCGCGGGCCTTGTCCAGCGGCCTCGTGCTACGCGCCGCCGACGTACTGCGCCAGGCGCTCGCGGGTCAGGGCCAGCGCCCGTTCTCCGGCACCCGGGGCGGCCACGGCGGGTACGTACAGGACGACGAGCACGTCGGTCGTCGTGGGGGTCGTCATGGTGCGCGCCGAGTCCGACGTCGGGTTGCCGAACGGCCCGACGGCATCGGCAAGCGTGAGGCGCCCCTCGACGTTGACGCGATCCTTGCGAATGCCGTCGTAGCCCTCGCCATCGGTCCCGAGCCGGAGCGTCACGGGCGGCTGAACCTTCCCGAGGTCGTAGAGGCCGAACGAGATCTGCGTCTCGGCCGAGCACCAGTTGATGATGTCCACGAGGCCGTTCACGCGCGGTAGAGGATCGCCCCGCCGCACACGCCGCAGCAGCGCCTCGCTCGAGGGCCGAGTCCGGGTGGGATCGATCCCGGCCCGCTTGTACATCGTCCGGGTCGCGGCAATCGCCCCGTCGAGGCCGGTCGCCTCGCGGAGCGCGGCTGCTGCCGCGGCGAGCGGTGCATCGAGGCGCTCGTCGTGCGCCAGCACCGTCACGCCCCTCATCTCGAGGACGGCGGGCACGACGATGTCGGCGACGTCGTCAGCGACGGTCAGCGTCATTCGGCGGTCCTTGCAGTTGTTCGACGCCCGCGCGGACGGTGCGCTCGATGACGCCGGCCAGCTCACGCGCCTGCGACGCCTCCCACGGCCCGGTCGGCACCGGCTCCATGACGCGCACGCGCACGTCGCCGGGGCACGTCATCAGGCGGCCCTTTCGCATCACGTGGCGTGTGCCCTCGACGGCCACCGGCACGATCGGCAGTCCGGCCTCGATGGCGAGCAGCACGATGCCGGCGCGGAACCTGGCGACGCGGCCGTCGGCGCTGCGCGTGCCCTCGGGGAACACGAGGAGCGACACGCGCTGGCGCATCAGTTCCTTGATCTGCAGCATC
This sequence comes from uncultured Luteitalea sp., assembly GCA_934541105.1. Lineage (GTDB taxonomy): Bacteria > Acidobacteriota > Vicinamibacteria > Vicinamibacterales > Vicinamibacteraceae > Luteitalea. Next base: position 111,736 of record CAKTDA010000007.1, read on the forward strand.
GTCGAGTTGCCGGGATTCCTGCGGTCCACGAGCACGTGACCGCTGCGGCGCAGGTGCCAGCCGAGGAACGGGAACGACCCGAGCGACGCCTTGGCGAGGATGCGGATCTGGTACGGCAGGTGCCAGAACAACACGGGGATGTCGTAGATGCTCTGGTGGTTGGCGAGGAACAGGTACGGCGTGTCGCGGGGCAGTGCGTCGAGCCCGCTGATGGACACGCGGACGCCCGTGGTCTTCAGGATCAGGAAGGCCCAGGCCCGCGCGCACGAGTGTGCGAGGTGTCCGCGCCTGTCGACGACGACCGACAGCAGCGACAGGGTGCCGAGGACGATCGTGTAGACGGCGATGGCGGGGATCAGGAAGAAGACCGTCCGCCACCAATGGAACGGGGGCACTGCCATCAGCCCGCGTCAGGTCTGCGAAACGGCTCGGGGCCGGCGAAAGGAGGCGGTCTGGGTCGAAGGTGCCTGTGCCGCCGGCTCGCCGGCCTCGGCGGCGCGTCCCGCTTCGCCGGCCGGCTCGATGTACCGGCCGAAGATCATCTTGCCTGCTGTCGTCTGGAGCACGCTTGTGACGACGACGTCGATGTTCTTGCTGATCATCTTGCGGCCGTTGTCCACGACCACCATCGTGCCATCGTCGAGATAGGCGACGCCCTGGTTGTACTCCCGGCCTTCCTTGATGATGAAGACCTTCATGTACTCGCCGGGGAGGACGACCGGCTTCAGCGAGTTGGCAAGCTCGTTGATGTTCAGGACGTGCACGCCCCGCAACTCGGCGACCTTGTTGAGGTTGAAGTCGTTCGTGACGATCTTGCCCTCGAGTGACCGCGCCAGTTCGATGAGCTTCAGGTCCACTTCCTTGACGTCCGGGAAGTCCACGTCGGAGATGACGACATCGAGGTTGGTCATCTTCTGGACCTTCTGGAGGATGTCGAGCCCGCGGCGTCCCCTGTTGCGCTTCATCGCGTCCGAGGAGTCGGCGACGAACTGGAGTTCCTTCAGCACGAACTGCGGGATCACGAGGGTGCCGTCGAGGAAGCCGGTCTCGCAGATGTCGGCGATGCGGCCGTCGATGATGACGCTCGTGTCCAGGATCTTGTAGTGCTTCTTCGGTGCCGTGGCGCGAAAGAGGCTGATGAGGCGAGACGGCTCGAGCCACTCGCCCTTCCTGGCCCCGATGACGAGGCCGAGGTACGTCAGCGCCAGCAGCGTGACCGTGTGGAGGAACGCGACGCGGGCGTCAGTGGTGTCGGCCCAGAAGAGCGTGGTGGTGATGGTCTTGGCGAGGCTCAGGGCAATCGTGGCCCCGAGCAGGGCACCGAGCATCGAGGAGACCGACGTGTCCCGGAGTTGGGACTCGAAGACGACGACAAGCCCGGCCACACCCGCCCCGAAAAGGACGTTGAGGATGGCCAGGTCGTCGTGGACGGGCCTCACGAGTGAGGCCGAATAGGCCACCGCGGCCACGAAGAGCACGCGGGCAAACACGAACCACGTCATGCACGACCCCGAGATGAATGCGCGACGAATGACGACCGGGTGACGCGTGACCCCGGGGGGTGTGACGGCCACGCGACGCCAGTGCCCATCATACGCCCATCAATCCCAACCGATCACCTCATCAAGGGCCTCGGCGACCGTGCGGACGCCGATGACGTCGCAGCCGACCCCGTCTTCGTCGAGTGCGGCGTTGCCAGCCGGCACGACGCAGCGCTCGAAGCCCATCTGTGCGGCCTCCCTGACGCGGAGGAGCGCCTGCCCCGTTGCCCGGACCTCACCAGCAAGCCCCACTTCCCCGAACATCGCCGTTCCCGGCCGGACGGGGCGGTTACGCACGCTCGAGACCACGGCGGCGACGATGCCCAGATCGGCGGCGCGTTCGTCCACGGTGAATCCGCCGGCGACGTTCACGAAGACGTCTTCGCCGGCCAGGTTCAGCCCGGCTCGCTTCTCGAGCACCGCCAGCAGCAGCGCGAGCCGTTGCTGGTCCACGCCGTTGGTCATGCGGCGGGCGCTCCCGTAGACGCTGCTCGAGACCAGCGCCTGCACTTCCACGAGTATCGGACGCGAGCCCTCCATACAGCAGAGCACGGCCGATCCCGGCGCCCCGGCCTGGCGCTCGGCGAGGAAGAGGGCCGAGGGATTGGGCACGGGCTGCAGGCCCGTGCCGGTCATCTCGAAGACCCCGAGTTCGCTGGCCGCACCGAACCGGTTCTTCACCGCGCGGATGACGCGGTGGGTGTGGTGCCGCTCCCCCTCGAAGTAGAGGACCGTGTCCACCACGTGCTCGAGCACCTTGGGGCCGGCCAGGGCGCCGTCCTTGGTGACGTGGCCCACGAGGATGGTGGGCAGGTTCTGCCCCTTGGCCGCAAACAGCAACTGGGTGGCCGTCTCGCGAATCTGGCCGACGGTCCCGGGCGCCGACGTGAGCGCCAGCGAATAGACGGTCTGGATCGAATCGACGATCAGCAGCGCGGGCCTGATGCGCTGCACTTCCTCGAGGATGCGCTCGGTGCAGGTCTCGGCCAGCAGGTACAGCGGCGCGCGCCCGACGCCGAGCCGTTCGCCCCGGCTCTTCACCTGGTGTTCGGACTCCTCGCCCGAGCAGTACAGCACCGGCCCGGCCGACTGCGCGAACTGCGCCGCAGCCTGGAGCAGCAGCGTGCTCTTGCCGATGCCGGGCTCACCGCCGAGGAGCACGAGGCTGCCCGGCACGAGGCCGCCGCCGAGCACCCGATCGAACTCCCCGATGCCTGTGGAGATGCGCTCGGCCTGCACCATGTCCACGTCGGCATAGAGGCGTGCCTGGGCCCCCGCCGCACCGAGGCTCGGCCTGGCCGCGCCCTTTGCCGGCGCCGTCGGTGGGGCCGCGGCCTCCTCGGCAAACGTGTTCCAGGCCCCGCAATCGGGGCAGCGGCCGAGCCACTTCGGGGACTGTGCGCCGCAGGAGGTGCAGGCAAAGACGGTGCGCGGAGCTCGCGACATCACGAGAGCTCCACGAACGCCGAACGCTGAGCAATCACGCCTTCACCTTATCGCAGGCGCCTTTCATCTGCCGAGCGACCCGATCGGGGCGCATCTGCCTTCGCATGGCGACGGATTCACGTGTACTCCCGCTGAATCCTCGATCCGAGCCGACAGAGCACCTCCCACGGAATCGTCCCGATCGTCGCGGCCAGTTCGCGGGCGTCGATGCGCTCCTCGCCCTGTCGGCCGAGCAGCACCACGTCGTCGCCGGGCGACACGTCGAGCCCGGTCGCATCGACCGTCAGCATGTCCATCGACACGCGGCCGACGATCGGCAACCGCCTCCCCCGGACGAGCACGACGCCCCGGTTGCCGAGCCGCCAGTCCACGCCGTCCGCATAGCCGGCGGGCACGATGGCGATCGTGCGCGGGCCGTCGGCCCGATGGGTCTGTCCGTAACCCACGCCTTCCGCATCGCGCACGCCCTTGACCGCGACGATGCGGCTGTGGAGCGAGAGCACCGGCTCGAGCGGCAGCGTGGTGGCGAGCGGCGGCGGCACCACGCCGTAGAGCAGCAGGCCAGGGCGCACGGCGTCGAGCCACGCGCGTTCGTCGCGCAGCAGCGCCGCGCTGTTGGCCATGTGCGCAACCGTCGTCTCGAGGCCGAGCGCGGCTGCGGCCTGGCGTGCGGCCGCGAAGTGCTGCTGCTGCACGACCGCGTGGTCGGACTCGGGTTCGTCGGCCGTCGCAAGGTGCGTGTAGAGCGCCTCGACGCGCAGCGACGGCGCGGCGAGGATGGCCGGCAGCGTGCGGGCAAGGTTGTCGTGCCGCAGCCCGAGGCGGTTCATGCCGGTGTCGATCTTGAGGTGGCAGCCAAGCGTCGTGCCGCGGGCGGCGGCGGTCGCGGCCAGCGCGCGGCCGGCCCATGGCGACGAGATCGTCGGCGTGAGGCGGTGACTGAAGATGCCCTCGAGGTCCGAGATGCCGAGCGCGCCGAAGACGAGAATCGGCAGCGTGACGCCGGCCTCGCGCAGCGTCACGCCCTCGTCCACGTCGGCGCAGGCGAGCATCGCGACACCGGCAGCCTCGAGGGCCCTGGCGACGGGCACGGCGCCGTGGCCGTATGCATTGGCCTTGACCACAGCGATGATCCGAGGCCGCGTCGGGCGGCCGGCGGCACGCGCGCCGCCCGCGAGCAGGCCGGCGATGGCCTGGACATTGCGGCCGAGCGCCTCGAGATCGACGCGTGCAACCGTGTGCCGCACGTCAGTAGTCGCTGCCGCCGCGTTCGAGGTTCTCGAACCGGGTGTAGTCGGAGATGAAGGCGAGCTTCACGGTGCCCACCGGGCCGTTGCGCTGCTTGGCGATGATGATCTCGGCCTCGCCCGTGTCCTGGTCCTCGGGCCCCTTGTAGCGGTCCTCGCGGTAGATGAACATCACGACGTCGGCGTCCTGCTCGAGGGCGCCGGACTCGCGGAGGTCGGAGAGCTGCGGCCGGTGGTCGGCGCGCGCGTCGGGCGCGCGCGACAGCTGCGAGAGGATCAGCACGGGCACGTGCAGTTCCTTGGCGAGTGCCTTCAGCGAGCGGGAGATGCTCGTCAGCTCCTGCTGGCGGTTCTCGAAGCGGCCGCGGCCCTGCATCAGCTGCACGTAGTCGATGACCAGCATGTCGAGGCCGTGTTCGGCCTTCAGGCGCCTGGCCTTCGCGCGCATCTCGAGCACGCCAATCGACGCGGTGTCGTCGATGAAGATCTTGGCCATCGACAGCTTCTCGGCGGCCTGGGCGATGGCGGGCAGGTCGCGCTCGAGCAGCATGCCCTGGCGGAGGCGCTGCGAGTCCACGCGCGCCTCGGAGGTGAGCATGCGCATGAACAGCTGCTCCTTCGACATCTCGAGGCTGAACACGCCGACGACCTTGCCGTGTTCGAGCGCCGCGCTCTGCGCCATGTTGATCACGAACGACGTCTTGCCCATCGACGGGCGCGCCGCGATGATCACGAGGTCGCTCGGCTGCATCCCCGACGTCTTGTGATCGAGGTCGTAGAAGCCGGTCGGCACGCCCGTGACGAGGCTCTTGAACTGCTGGAGCTTCTCGACGGTGTCGAGCGCCGAGTCGACGAGGGCCGACAGCGGCGTGAAGCCCTGGCCGATGCGGGCGTCGGCAATGCTGAAGATGCCGCGCTCGGCCTCGTCGAGGATCTCGCTGGCGTCGCGATCGGCGTCGTACGCCTCGGCGGCGATGCGGCCGGCCTCCGTGATCAGCCGCCGCAGCGTGGACTTCTCCTTGACGATCTGCGCGTAGTACTCGACGTTTGTCGTCCGCGGCACGCCGTCCACGAGCCGCGTGATGTAGGCCGGGCCGCCGACCTTCTCGAGGGCGTCGGCGCGATCGAGCGCTTCGGACAGCGTGATGAGGTCGATGGCCGCGCCGCGCTCACTGAGCTGGATCATGTGCTCGAGCAGCAGCTGGTGCGCCTCGCGATAGAAGTCGTCGGGCTGCAGCACCTCCACCGCAGCGTTGATGGCGTCGTTGCGCAGGAGGATGGCGCCGAGCACGGATCGCTCCGCGTCCAGGTTGTGGGGCAGCGTACGGTCGTTCATGGGAAGAGCAGGACGGCCTACAGCCTACAGCCTTCAGCCTGCCTGCCAAAGACGCACGAGAAGTGGGCCAAAACGAAAGGCCTGTCACACGATCGGTGACAGGCCTCTCGCAGGCCGTGGTGTGGGCCGTCGACGCTATGCCTGCGCCGGCTCCTCGGTGCCGCCCTCGGCAGCGACGTGCACCTTCACCTGCGCCGTCACCTCGCGGTGCAGCCGCACGGGCACGGAGTGCTCGCCGATGGCCTTGATGGGCTCGGCGAGCTGGATGCGGCGGCGATCCACCTCGAAGCCCTGGGCCGCGAGCGCCTCGGCGATGTCGGCCGAGGTGACCGACCCGAACAGCTGGTTGTTCTCGCCGGCACGGCGCGTGAGCGTCAGCTCGGTCTGCGCGAAGCGCGTCGCGAGGGCCTGGGCCACCGCGCGCTCCTCGGCCGCCTTCTGGGCCGCGATCTTCTTCTCGTGCTCGATCTGCTTCTTGTTGCCCGCGGTGACCGCGAGCGCGAGCTTGCGCGGCAACAGGTAGTTGCGCGCATACCCGGGAGCCACCTTGACCACGTCGCCCCGCTCACCGAGGTGCTCGACGTGCTCCTTCAGGATCACTTCGATCATCGTCTCGCTCCTCAGTCGGTCGCGTAGGGGAGCAGCGCCAGGAAGCGCGCCCGCTTGATGGCCACCTGCAGCTTGCGCTGGTACTTCGCGCTCGTGCCGGTGAGGCGCCGCGGCTGGATCTTGCCGCGCTCGGGGACGAACTGCGACAGCAGCCGCACGTCCTTGTAGTCGATGTAGTCGATCTTCTCCGTGCGGAACTTGCAGACGCGCTTCCGGCGGAAACCGCCGCGCCGTCCACCGCCACTGCGCTCGCCGCGCGGGCCACGCCCGCCGCGCCCGCCGCGATCGTCCTGCTGCTGGATGGGGTTGTCGGTGCTCATGTTATGCCTCCGCGTCGTCCTGGTTCTCGAGAGCGGCCTGCTTGGCCATCAGTTCCTCCGGCGTCGGCTCGGGCGGGAGCCCGCGTGCCACGCGGCGCCGACGGGTCTCCTCGTCGCGGCGCGCCTTGGCGCGTGCGGCCTTCTGGAGTTCCTCGTCCACGCGGACGACGAGATGGCGGATGACGAGGTCGTTGACCTTCAGCCGGCGATCGAGTTCCTTGACGAGGTCCCCTTCGCTGCTGAACAGGACGACGACGTAGTGGCCTTCCTTGTGGCGCCCGATCTGGTATGCGAGGCGCCGACGGCCCCAGACGTCGGTCTTGTCGATGGTGCCGTTCGCCTTGGTGACGATGCCGTCGATGAGCGTCTGCACGTCGGCGAGTTGCTCCTCGGTTGCGTCGGGCGAGGCGATGTACACGAGTTCGTACTGCTTCTGTCCTGCCATTCGGCCTCCTTCTGGCCTGAACGTTCCACCTCCGCTCGTCGCCTCGATCCCTGCGGGCTCGAGCGCCGAGCTACGGCGGACAAGGAGGACGCGTCACCCCTGCGGTGGCGCGTTGAAGACCTGCATGGTCTTCTCGATGCCGTCGCGCGCGAAGCACTCGACGGCGTCGGCGGCCTTGACGACCGCCTCGTCCACGACGGGCCGGAGATCCGGCGGTATCGCAGACAGCACGTGATCGGCGAGGTCACGACGCGGATCGCCGCGTCCCACCCCGATGCGGAGCCGTGCGAACTGCTCCGTGCCGAGCACGCCGATGATCGACTTGAGGCCGTTGTGGCCTCCTGCCGATCCTCCTGGCCGTGCCCGCAGGTGACCTGCCGGCAGGGCCACCTCGTCGACGACCACGATCAGGTCCTCGACGGGGATCTTGTAGAACCGGAGCAGGTCGCCGACGGCGGCGCCGCTGCGGTTCATGAACGTCAGCGGCTTGGCGAGCAGCAGCCCGCCGTCCGCCCCCCGCACCCGCGCCATCAGCGCATCGGCGGGAGCACTCTCGAACGCCACACGGTGGCGTTCCGCGAGGACGTCCACGGTCATGAAGCCGACGTTGTGCAGGGTCTCCCGGTACTTCGGGCCGGGATTGCCCAGGCCGACGATCAGCTTCATGAAATGAGCATCACTTGGCTTCCGGCTTGCCCTTCTTGGCGACCTCGGGCTCGGCTGCGGCGGCCGGTGTCTCCTCGGCGCTCGCGCGCGGCGCGACGACGTGCACGATGAGCATGTCCGCCGGGCTGATCGGCGTCCATGACTGCCCCTCGGCGACGTCGCGCACGTGCACGCCCTCGCCGACCGACAGGCCGCTGACGTCGATCTCGATCAGGTCGGGAATCTCGGTCGGCAGCGATTCGACCTCGACCTCGCGGTGGACGAAGTCGAGCATGCCGCCCTGGATCTTCACGCCCTTCGGCTCACCGTGCAGGCGCACCGCGATCTTGACCTGCACCTTGCGGTCGAGGGCGACGCGATAGAAGTCGGCATGCATCAACTGCTGCGTGATGGGTTGCAGCAGGAAGTCCTTCACGATGACCTTGGTCTTCGTGCCGTCGATGGCGAGGTCGATCAGCGTGTTGAGGCCGGCTTCCGAGTGCAGCAGCCGCGAGAGTTCCTTCGGGCTCACGGCCACCGCCTGCGGATCCTTGCCGCCGCCGTAGACCACGGCGGGAATCTGCCCGGCCACACGCAGGCGGCGGGCCTCGTTCTTGCCGCGGCTCTCGCGGACGACGGCTTCGAGTGTCGTATCCATTGCGTCTCTGCTCCTACTCTCGATCGCGCCACAGCCGGGGGCAGGGGCGGACCTACCATTGGGACTACGCGTGACTGGGCGTCCGGAACACCAGATGTCCCATCACACGAACAGTGAAGAGACCGAGGTCTCCTCGTGGATGCTGCGGATGGCCTGCCCGAGCAGACGCGCCACCGACAGGCACTTGATCTTCGATGACGACTCGCACGGCACGGCCTGCGGAATCGTGTTGGTCACCACGAGCGTCTCGATCGGCGACCGCTCGATGCGCTCGATGGCCGGGCCCGACAGCACGCCATGCACCGCACAGGCGATGACCCGCTCGGCGCCGTTGGCCTCGAGCGCCTGCGCCGCCTTCACGATCGTGCCGGCGGTGTCGATGATGTCGTCCTGCAGCACGCACGTGCGGCCCCGAACGTCACCAATCACGTTCATCACCTCGGCGGCACCGGTCTCGCTGCTGCGCCGCTTGTCGATGATCGCCAGGTCGGCGCCAATGCGCTTGGCATAGGCACGGGCGCGCTCGGCACCGCCCGCATCCGGGGAGACCACCGTGACGTTCGGGAAGTTCTGGCGCGCGAGGTAGTCGATGATCACCGGCGCGGCAAACAGGTGGTCCACCGGGATGTCGAAGAACCCCTGAATCTGGGCCTTGTGCAGGTCCATCGTCAGGATGCGGTTGGCGCCCGCGGCACTCAGCAGGTTGGCCACGAGCTTTGCCGAGATCGGCACCCGGGGCTTGTCCTTGCGGTCCTGCCGTGCGTAGCCGTAGTACGGAATCACCGCCGTGATGCGCGAGGCCGACGAGCGCCGGAACGCGTCGATCATCACGCACAGTTCCATGATGTTGGCGTCCACCGGCCGCGACGTCGGCTGCACGATGAAGACGTCGGTGCCGCGGATGTTCTCGTCGATCTGGAACGAGACCTCGGTGTCGGGGAAACGCTGCAGCCGCGCCTGCCCGGGCGCCACGCACAGGAAATCGGCAATCTCCTGCGCCAACTGCGGGTGCGCACTGCCCGAGAACACCTTCAAGTTCGATCGCGCCATTTCCGTCCGTCGAAGTCCAGCCCGCGCCCCCGGAAGCCTTCCCACCGGCCAGTTCGCACAAGGGAACAGGCTGGGGCGGAAGGATTCGCCCTCGCACCGGCGCGCCCCGGCGCGTCGGTGGTGACCCAGAAGCCTTCCGACCGGCCAGTTCGCGCAAGAGAACTGGCTGGGGCGGAAGGATTCGAACCTTCGAATGCGGGATTCAAAGTCCCGTGCCTTACCGCTTGGCGACGCCCCAGTGTCGGCCAACGAGGCGCCGGACCGACATCGCCCGGCGTCTGCACAGCCCTGCTCACGACGGTCGGCGCGAGGCCCTGGACGCGGCGCGATTGCATGGAAGAGCCCCCGGCTGACACCCAGGCCGGGCCGCGCAAACCGATAGCGTACACGATGCCCCGGGAACTCGACAAGGCGGAAACGGCAGGCACACCCTCGCCCGGCCAGGTCATGACGCGACGCAGGCAGTGGCCGCGGCGTACTCGGCCGCCGAGAGCAGGCGCGACCGCCACAGCCGCGTCCCGGACGGCCAGCCGGACTCGATCGCGCCCGTGTCGGCCCCCGGCGCAAAGAGGCCGAAGCATGCCGACCCGCTGCCCGACATGGCGGCATGCTGCGCGCCCGCCGCGCGGAGGCGCTCGACGATCGTCCGGATCGCGGCGTGCCGCGCCGCCACCGGTGCCTCGAGATCGTTGCGCCACGGGCCGGCCGCGCCCTCGGCGCCTGACGGACCATCCGCGGCGTCGGCGTCGTACCACGCGTACGCGTCGCCTGTGGACACACCGAAAGCCGGGCGCACGATCAGCACGTCGGTACGCGGCACGTCCGGCAGCGGAGTCAACTCATCGCCAATCCCCTCGCCACGCATCGTGCCGCCGCGCGCGAAGAACGCGACGTCGGCGCCGAGGGGCCGCACGACGTCGGCAAGCCGCTCGGCCGGCACCGCGACGCCCGCCACGTGCGCCACGAGCCTCGCCGCCGCCACGGCATCCGAACTGCCTCCCCCAAGCCCGGCCTCGGCCGGCACCCGCTTCATCAGGTGCATCTCCAGGCCGTCGAGCGTGATGCCGAGTGCTGCCGCCATGGCCGCGGCGCCCCGCCACGCGAGGTTCCCGGCATCGAGCGGCACGCCGGGCGTGTCGCACGAGATGCGGAATGGTCCGGGCACGCGGCGCAGCACCAGCGTGTCGGCCAGCGCAATCGACTGCAGGACGGTGGACACCAGGTGGTAGCCGTCGGCACGCAGGCCCCGCATGCGAAGGTCGAGGTTGACCTTTGCGGGCGCGAGCACCTGCCACGCGTCGTCAGCGGTCCGCAAGGTCACGGCGTGTCCGGAGGTCCTGAAGCGAGATCGATCGCGCGCCTGCCGGCACATCCACGTCGAGCGCACCGGACGGCAGCGCATCGAGGGCTTCGGGCGCGTCGACCGCAAAGACCGCATCGGTCCGGCGGGCCTCTGCACCCATGCCCTGCAACCTGATGGCGGTCGGCCAGCCCGCGCCGTCGCGGACGTACTCGATGCGCCACCGGCCGTCCTCGGCCGCGACGATGACGGGCACCCCGGAGCCGCCAGGACCCGTGGCCTCACCGCGCCCACCGCCTGACGTCCTGCCACTGCGCAGCCACAGGCGACGGCCGTCATCGACGTCGAGCCGCGCCCAGTCCTCGCCGAAACGTGCACCGCCCCGCGCCTCCCACGCAGCCAGCCCACAGCCCGAGACGATGGCCAGCAGGTCGGCCGGCGAGAGCGGGACGCCGACGACGGCGTCAAGGAGGTCGGATGCCGAGGGCGCCCGCGCGACCGCAGTCTCGCGCGGCAGCAGCAGCACCGCCTCGGACGGACGGGCGGCAATCACGAACACCGGCGCGCCGAAGGGCGCGAGGCCCTCGAGACGCATCGCATCGCGCGCGACGCCCACCTGCAGCGTGCCCCGCACGCGCTCGCCGTCGATCCGGCCCGACAGGCGCAAGTCGGCGGTGAGCGCGTCCGGTGCGCGGCAGGACGCCCGCGCCGCGGCCTCGACGGGTGCGATGTCGCTGATCGGTGTGCCCTCGCCGGCAGGGAGCGACAGCCGGACCTTCGGCGCGCACGCCGTGGACGCCGCCGCGAGGACCACGGCGAGGCCCGCGGCCCGGGCGATGCGCACGGCTGCCGCCGCGCGGCTGTCAGCGACGCCGCGCACGTTCGATCTTCGACTTGATCGACGAGGGATCGATCGACTCGCCGTCGCCGGCAAGCGCGCGCTCCCACGCGGCGATGGCTCCCGGGCGATCGTCGAGTGCGTGCAGCACGTCGCCGAGGTGGTCCTGGATTACCGAATTGGTCTTCGACAGGCCCGCGGCACGCTGGAGGTGCGTGCGCGCCTCGTCGAGCCGGCCCTGCTTGTAGAACGCCCACCCGAGGCTGTCGATGTACGAGCCGTTGTCGGGGTCGGCGGCGACTGCCTGCCGGATCATCGTGACCGCCTCGTCGAGTTGCGCGCCGTCCTCGACGAGCATGTACCCGAGATAGTTGAGCGTCGGGGCGTGCGCAGGGTCCACGGTCAGCGCGCGGCGAAACGCGACCTTCGCATCCTCGCGACGCTCGAGGCGCTCGAGGATTGCGCCCTTCTGGAACCAGAAGAGGACCTGGTCACCGAACGCCTCCTCTGATTCCGCGAGGAGCGACATCGCCCGCTCTTCCTGCCTGGCATCGGCCAGCGTCGTCGCCAGCGCCAGCACGGTCGCCGCATCGTCGGGCCGCTGCCGACGTTCGTCCTCGAGAATCGAGACCGCGTCGCCGGCGCGTCCGGCGCCGATGAGGGCCTGTGCGAGCAGGCGGCCGATCTGGGTGTCGTCGGGCCGGGCAGCGCGCATCTGCTGGCCGAGGGTCACCGCGCGATCCCAGCGGCGAGCCATGACGAGCGTCTGCAACAGGTACGCATCCATCGACGGACCCGGTCGGGCCGCGCGCGCCTTCTCGAGCACGGCAATGGCGTCGTCCGGCTTGCCGAGCGCCATGTGGGCATTGGCGAGGCGCAGCGTCACGCCAACGGCCGATTGCGGGTTGGCGACCGACTGCTTCTCGACGATGGGCGACAGCACCTCGACGACACGGGCGTGATCGCCGCGGTCGGCAAAGACCTGCGAGAGCACCACAGGACCGCGGACGTCGTCCGGCGCAATCTTCATGAGGGCGCGGGCGGTAGCCTCGGCGCCCTCGCCGTCGCCCATCTCGCGCTGGGTCTGTGCGAGCAGGTAGCGGGCCTGGAGGTCGGCCGGGTGCGTCACGATCACCTGCTCGAGGACCTTGCGTGCCTCCTCGGGCCGGTCGGCGCCGAGCAGGGCGGACGCCTGTCGCATGCGGAGCTCGACGGCCTTCGGGTTCTCATCGGCCGCCTGCCCGTAAGCACGGGCGGCATCGGCGAACTGGCGGGATCGCTCGAACAACTCGGCCTGAAGGAGGCGGGCCCGGAAGAACCGGGGCTCGCTGGCGAGCACCTGGTCGAGCACCTGGAGCGCCTCGGAGCGGCGGTTCACCCGGTCGAGCGCCTGCGCGAGGAGCACGCCGGCTTCGAGCGCACCGTTGTCACGGTCGTACACGCTGCGGAACATCCGCTCGGCGTCCTGGGGACGATCCACCTGGAGGTACAGCCGCCCGAGGACGACGGGCAGGTTCATGTCGTGACCGCGGCCCGCCACCGCCTTCTCGAGATGGCCTATGGCGCGCTCGACGGCCGGGCGATCCTCGTCACGAACACCATCGCCCTGCATGGCAGCGGCAGGCACGCTCAGCATGCCGAGCATCCAGTGGGCGTCAGCCCATTCCGGATCGATGGTCAGTGCGCGCTCGGCAGCCTTCCGGGCGTCGGCCGCGCGATCCTGGCGGGCGTACAGCTGCGCGAGTTCGGTGAGGATGGCCGGTGACTCGTCGAGCCGTGCGGCGCGTTCGAAGGCCGCAATCGCGCCGGTGGCGTCGCCGCGGGTCTCGAGCCGACGCGCTTCGAGGAACGCCTGGTAGGCCTCGGCACGACCCGACGGTTCCGTCTGGGCTGGCGGGGCCGCCTGGGCGGTCCTGACCTCCGGGGGAGGCTGGGCCGCGAGGGTCAGCGCCAGCAGGAGCGAGGAAAGCATGGTCGATTATCGTGTGCCTGTGCGGTGTGGTCTATAGTCGCCCGCGTGCGCGTGCTGATCGTGCGACTGCGCCTCATCGGCGACGTGGTCTTCACGACGCCCGTGATCACGGCGCTGCGCCGCGCCCTGCCAGACGCCCACCTGGCGTACCTCGTCGAGCCCTCCGCCGCGCCGGTCGTTGCGCACCTTCCCGAACTCGACGACGTGATCATCGCGCCACGGAGCCGGGGCTGGCGCCGGATGGCGTCTGACGCCGCCCTCGGCTGGCACCTCCGCCAACAGCAGTTCGACGTCGTCTTCGACCTGCACAGCGGTCCGCGCGCCTCGTGGCTCACATGGCTCAGCCGTGCCCCGCAACGCATCGGCTTCGACGTCAAGGGCAGGGGCTGGCTCTACACCGATCTCGTCGAGCGGCCGCGAGAGCTCCGGCCGCGGCACTCGGTGGAGAACCAGTGGGACATCCTCGCCCCACTCCTGCCGGACCTGCCGCCGCCGACGCCCGGCGGCGACCCGGTGTCTATGGTCCACGCGCCAGCCGCCGATAAGACAGTCGAGGACTGGATGCGGCGGGAAGGACTCGATCCGGGCCATTCGCTCGTGGTCGTCCACGTCAGCGCGGGCAATGCATTCCGGCGGTGGCCGCTGGCATCCTTTGCCGAACTGGCGCTCCTGTTGACGGCCCGGGAGCCCAATCGTCGTATCATCCTCACGTCAGGTCCCTCGGAGGCGGCGGCCGCCGCCGACGTGGTCCGCGCGGTGCGCGAGCGCCGTCCAGACGCCGCGGAGCGGGTCAGGACGTGCGGGGACATGTCGTTGGACGAATTGCACGCCCTGATCGGCCGGGCGAGTCTTTACATCGGCGGCGACAGCGGGCCCCTGCACGTGGCCTCGACGACCGCGACGCCGATCGTCGGCCTGTATGGTCCGACGCTGCCGGTGCGTTCGGCACCGTGGCGGGACCCACGGGCGTACAGTGCGGCCGTCGATGTCGGGGCGTTGCCCTGCCGGCCGTGCGAACAACGCGTCTGCGCACCCGGGGACTTCCGGTGCCTGACGCGGATCACCGTTGACGCGGTCGTCGCCGCAGCCGAGCGAGCCCTGGAGGCTCCGGCGGTGGCTGGCCGGGCCGACTGAGAAGGATGTCGATCACGACGTGACCGCACCGGCCCTGCGAACCGCCCGGATGGACCGCCTCGAGACGCTCTCGTTGTCGGTCCTCTTGTGCTTCGTGGCGGCCCTGCAGTTGTCGGTGGCGGCCTCCGGCGTCCTGCTCGCGCTCTCGCTGCTCTGCTGGGGCGCGCTGCTCGTCCTGCGCGAGGAGCAGTTCGAGGTGCCGGCCTTCTTCTGGCCGCTCGCCGCGTACGCCCTCGTCACCCTGCTCTCGTCCACTGCCTCCATCGACCCGGCGCTCAGCCTCGTCGACTGCAAGCAACTCGTGCTGTTCCTGATCGTGCCGCTCGTGTACCGGCTGGCACGCGGACACCGCGCACACCTGTTCGGCTCGGTCATCATCACGGTCGGCGCCGCAAGTGCCCTCGTCGGCCTGTTCCAGTACGGCTTCCTGCAGTTCGACAACCTCGGGCGTCGTCCCGAAGGCGTGCTGTCGCACTACATGACCTACTCGGGCGCGCTGATGATCGTCGCGTGCGTGGCAGTCGCACGCCTCGTCTTCGGCACTCGCGATCGCGTCTGGCCGATGCTCGTG
The DNA here is from genome assembly GCA_934541105.1 of uncultured Luteitalea sp. Taxonomy (GTDB): domain Bacteria; phylum Acidobacteriota; class Vicinamibacteria; order Vicinamibacterales; family Vicinamibacteraceae; genus Luteitalea. The sequence continues at coordinate 126,848 of CAKTDA010000007.1, forward strand.
CTGCCGGCCGTGCTCGTGGCCCTCGGCCTGACGTTCACGCGCAGCGCCTGGGTGGGCGTCTGCATCGGCATCGCGCTCCTGCTGGCCCTGCGTGACCGCCGCCTCGTGGCCGCGCTGCCGCTGGCGCTTGCCGTCGCCGTCGTGCTCGCCCCGGCCAGCGTGACCGATCGCGTGTACTCGATCTTCGACCTCAAGGACCCGACAAATCGCGATCGCGTCGCGATGCTCAAGTCCGGTGCGGCCATGGTCGAGGACCACCCCCTCACCGGTGTCGGCCCCGATCAGGTCAAGGCCGTGTACGCGCAGTACCGCGTGCCGGAGTCGGTCCAGCCGCTCAACGTCCACCTGCACAACGTGCCGATGCAGATTGCCGCCGAACGCGGCATTCCGGCACTCCTCGTGTGGCTCTGGTTCGTCGCCGTGGTCGCGCGCGACCTGTACCACCGGATCACGCATCGCACCGGCGTCACCCGTGCGCTCGCGGCCGGGGCACTCGCCGCGCTCTGCGCCATGCTGGGTGCCGGGCTGTTCGAGTACAACTTCGGCGACTCCGAATTCCTGATGCTCCTGCTCGTCGTGCTGACGCTGCCCTTTGCGGCCGAACGCCCCGAGTCGGTCGCACGCCACCCGTGACGACTCCCCTCCGGCCCGGCCCCGAGCGGTCGGCCATCGGCACCGCGCGTGTCCGCGATCTCGTGGGCGCGTTTGCCGGCAGGCGCGTGCTCGTCGTCGGCGACGTGATGCTCGACCAGTTCCTGTTCGGGCGCGTCCAGCGGCTCTCGCCCGAAGCGCCGGTGCCCATCGTCGAGTACGACCACGACGAGTTCCGACCGGGCGGCGCCGCAAACGTCGCCATGAACATCGCCGCGCTCGGTGCCGACGTGTCGCTCGTCGGGGTCGTCGGGGCCGACCAGGCCGCCGATCGCCTGCAGACGCTGCTCGCACAGGGCGGCGTCACCGACACGTCCCTCGTCGCCGACGCGGACCGCCGCACCACCTGCAAGCTGCGCATCGTCACGCAGCGGCAGCAGCAGGTGGCGCGCGTCGATTACGAGACCGACCGCGACGTGACCGGCGTCGCAGCGGCAGGCCTCGCCGACTCGATTGCGCGGGAAGCCGCGCGGTCCGACGTCGTGCTGGTGTCCGATTACCTGAAGGGCGCGGTGACGGCCGACACGATGGCCGCCGTGCGCGCGGCGGCCCGTGCGCGCGGCATGGCCGTGCTCGTGGACCCGAAGATCCCGCACCTCGACCTCTATCGGGGCGTCACGCTCGTGACACCGAACCAGTTCGAGGCCGAGACGGCCACGCACGCGCGCATCCGCAACGACGACGAGTCGCGCGACGCGGCACGGCGGCTGCGGCAGCGACTCCAGTGCGCCTCGGTGGTGATCACGCGCGGCGAACAGGGCATGTGGGTGCTCGACGGCGCCTCGACGCCAGCGGCCGAAGCCAACTTCGCGTCGGAGGCCCTCGAGGTATCGGACGTCACCGGTGCGGGCGACACGGTGATCGGCACGCTTGCCGTCTCACTGGCGGCCGGCGCGTCGCTCGTCGAGGCCGCGCAACTGGCGACTGTCGCCGCCGGCATTGCCGTCAGCCGGTTCGGCGCCGTCGCCGTCACGAGGCAGGACCTGCTGGACCGACTCGGGTGACTGGCCGCGTGAGGTCGCGCGTCAGTGCCGGAAGTGCCGCTTCCCCGTGAACACCATCGCAATCCCGTGCTCGTCGGCCGCGTCGATGACTTCCTGATCGCGAAGCGAGCCGCCCGGCTGCACGACGGCGGTCGCGCCAGCCGCAGCAACCGCATCGAGCCCGTCGCGGAACGGGAAGAACGCATCCGACGCGACGACAGATCCCGTCAGGTTCCCCTCGCCCGCCTTCATCATCGCGACCTTCACCGAGTCCACGCGGCTCATCTGCCCGGCGCCGACGCCGAGCGTGCGGTCGGCTGACGCAAACAGGATCGTGTTGGACTTCACGTGCGCGCAGACGCGCCACGCGAACCGCAGCGCCTGCCATTCCTCGGACGTCGGCTGCCGCTTCGTCACGACCTTCAGGCCGCCGTCGGCCGACCACGGCTCGCGCGCCTCGATCACCCGATCGCGCTGCTGCACGAGCGTGGCACCGAGAATCGATCGCCACTCGAGCCCGTCGGCTGTCGCAAGCGCCCGGAAGTCGGCCGTCACCACCCGCAGGTTGGCCTTCCTCCCGAGGATCGCCAGGGCCGCAGGCTCCACGTCGGGGGCCACCACGGCCTCGATGAACGTCGTGACGATGGCCTCGGCCGTCGCGACGTCGAGCGTGCGGTTCAGGCCGATGATGCCGCCGAACGCCGAGAGCGGATCGGCGTCACGAGCGCGGACGTAGGCATCGGCCGCGTCGGCACCCGTCGCCACGCCGCACGGATTCGTGTGCTTGATCACGCTCGCTGCCGGCTCGGTGAACTCGAGGACGATGCGGGCGGCTGCATCGAGGTCGAGCAGGTTCGTGAAGCTCAACTCCTTGCCCTGGTGCATCGTCACGGCACCGAATCCGGTGGGCCCGTCCGCGTACCACGCCGCCGGCTGGTGGGGGTTCTCGCCATACCGCAACGTGCGAATGAGCGAGAGCGATCGCGTGACCTCGCCGGCGAATGCCCCCTCGACGGCCGGTGTCCGCGTCCCGCCCGCTTCGTCCATCGTCACCCGCGTGAGTTCGTCGGCAATCATCCGGTCGTACGCGCCGGTGTGCGCGAACGCCTTGCGCGCCAGCTCGAAGCGGAGCGCCTGGGGCGCGGGCGTCCCGGCCGAGAGCGCCGCGAGCACGCGCGGGTAGTCGGCCGGATCGACGAGAACGAGCACGTCCCGGAAGTTCTTGGCGGCGGCCCGCACCATGCCGGGACCACCGATGTCGATCTGCTCGATGAGGCCGGCCACGTCGGTCGATGGGTCGGCTGCCGCTTTCGCGAACGGATACAGGTTGACGACGACGACGTCGATGAGCGGGATCTCGTGCTGCACCAGCGACTCGAGGTGGTCGGGCCGATCGCGGCGCGCGAGGATGCCGCCGTGGACGCGCGGGTGCAGCGTCTTGACGCGGCCGTCGAGCATCTCCGGGAAGCCGGTGACGTCGGCAACCTGGGTGACGGCAAGGCCTTCGGCCTGCAGCGCCCTGGCGGTGCCGCCTGTCGAGAGGATGTTGAAGCCGAGGTCCGAGAGGCCACGCGCCAGGGGCGCCAGGCCGGTCTTGTCGGACACGCTGATCAGGGCATGGGAAGACATAGCGTGAGAAAGCAGGAGTTTACGCAGCTTGACACTGCTGAGCCAGCGTCGCTATCCTTGCGGGCGCCGGAAAAGCCCTATCGAACGAAAGCGGACGGTTTCCGGTGTAACCGTACCGTCCTGGCCCATGGTGGCCGGGCGTGTACCTTCTGCCGGTTGGAACACCGGCGGCCCAGCAAGGCAGGTCAGCACCATGGAACGCATCACCGGCAAGGTCAAGTGGTTCAACAACGCCAAGGGCTACGGGTTCATCGAGCGCGAGTCGGGCAGCGACGTGTTCGTGCACTTCTCCGCCATCCAGGGTGCCGGCTTCCGGACGCTGGAGGAGGGACAGCCGGTCGAGTTCGAGATCGTCGACGGCCCGAAGGGTCCGCAGGCCGGCAACGTCACGAAGGCCAACTAGCGCCCGTTGAACCCGTGGGCGTCGCCACGACGCCCACGCGCTCCATCCCCAGCCCTCGTCGCGCACGCGCGACAGGCACCGCCATCCGATTCCGGGCGCTTACGAATCCGTGTTGCCGTCGCCACGGCGCACGGCCCGGGCCGCAAGCGACACCTTGCCGTCCCGCCGCGTGACGCGGAACCACACCTCATCGCCCGGATGCCGCTGCTGCAGGTCGTGGACCTGCTCCTTCACCATCGCCGCGAACTTGTGGAACGGCACGGCCGCATGGCCCTCGTCGCGACGGGCGTGCATCAGCGCCTCGTACAGGTCGCGCAGCGCGTCGAGTTCCCGAACCGGATCTTCGAGGGACGCCGCGTGGACGACCTCGTCGGCCACGGCAGGCGGCGCCTCCGCGGCCGGCCGGCTGAACGGGCCGGCACGCCCTTCCTCGCGAGCCCGCACGCCGCGATCCCAGAGATCGGTGAACGTCGAATGCCGGGCCTGGAGGGTCGAGAACCGGAAGCGCGCGACCGGACTGTCGAGCGGGGCCCGATCGAACCGCCTGAACGCCCGGTCGAGTGCCGCTCGAGCCTCGATCGGCGGCCTCGGCGTGCGGCCCGAGAAGTACATCGTGTACTCGGTCTCGACCTTCTTCATCTGCGCCGCGAGGGCCTGCAGTTCGCGGTCGATGACGCTGGGCTTTGACACGGGCGGACTTTCCTCGCGGGCCAACCGCGTGATGCATCAGCGCGGGAGCAGGAACCAGGTGAGCGGCAGCCACAGCTCCCGCGCGAACGGCACGGGCCTGTCGTCCACGAGCACCTCGCAGCCGGGCACCGGACCGACGAGCGCGTACAGGTCACGCAGGGCCGGAGCGTCGGGCGCATGAAAGCGGGCGCGCACGCGGAACTGCTCGCCGGCGCCCACCTCGCGATACTCCGCCGAGGCGCGCGCCAGCGCCACGGCCCGCTCGTAGTTCGGTCCGTCGAACTGCGGAAACACGACCGTGAACGAGAACGGGATGTCGGCTGGACCGTACAGCGCCTGGCGCAGATCGGGATCCAGCGCAGCCAGTTCCTCGGACGTCGGCTGCTCGGTGAGCTCGACGTACGGCCAGAACCGCTCCTGCGGCTGGTAATCGGGGAGCGGCCGGCTGCCGGGAGCCGGCGCGGATGTGGTCGGGGGTGAATCGCTCATCGCCACGGGGACGTGCTGGGCCGGCGCGAGTCGCCGGCCCGGGTGAATGGTAGCATCGCCGCGATGTCGCGGGCGCGCGTGATTCCGGCCGTCGATCAGCTGCTCGCTCTCCCTGCCGTGGCGGCGCTCGCCGATCGCCACGGATCCCGCCGTGTGCGGGAGGCCCTCGACGAGGAACTCGACGGCTTGCGGAAGGCGATCCTCAGCGGGGCGGCCGGGGCCGCGACGCGCGAAGCGGCCGGCGCGCTGATCGTGGACCGGCTCGAGGCCGCACTCCGAGCCGAGTCCTCCTCACTCCAGCCCGTCATCAACGCCACGGGCGTCGTCATCCACACGAACCTGGGCCGCGCGCCGCTGTCCGACGACGCCCTTGCCGCGATCCAGCGCGTCGCGCACGGGTACTGCGCGCTCGAGTACGACCTCGCGTCCGGACAGCGTGGATCGCGCCACGCGCACCTCGATCGGCTGCTGGGGCGCGCCACGCTGGCGGGATCGGGGCTCGTGGCCAACAACACCGCCGCGGGCCTCACGCTCGCATTGGCGGCGCTGGCGACTGGACGGGAAGTCATCCTGAGTCGCGGCGAACTCGTGGAGATCGGCGGCGGCTTCCGGGTTCCCGAGATCCTGCGCGGCTCGGGCGCAATCCTGCGTGAAGTCGGCACCACGAACCGCACGCGCGTGGCCGACTACGCTGCCGCCATCGGCGACCGCACGGCTGCCATCCTGCGGGTCCACGCCTCGAACTTCCGCATGGAGGGGTTCACTGAACGGCCGGTCCTCGCCGATCTCGCAGGCCTGGCGCGGCGGTTCGGCATCCCCCTCATCGAGGACGTCGGCAGCGGCTGGCTCGGCCTCGACATGTTCGAGGCCGAGGCCTTCCCGCCTGCGGCACGAGCCCTGCTCGCGACTGAACCGGCCGTCCGCGACAGCATCCGTGATGGCGCCGACCTCGTCGCGTTCAGCGGCGACAAGCTGCTCGGCGGACCGCAGGCGGGCATTGTCGTCGGGCGAGCGGACCTCGTCGCGCGCGTGCGCGCCCACCCCCTGATGCGCGCGATGCGCGCGGACAAGGCCACGTACGCCGCGCTCGAGGCCACGCTGCGCGCCTTCACCGACGGCCGTGCCGCCGCAACGGTTCCCGTGATGCGGATGCTCGCCCTGCGCGACGACACCCTGGCACGACGTGCCGAGGCGATGGCGAGCCAGTTGCGCGAGAAAGGGGTACCCGCGAGCATCGGCCCGGGGGCATCCACCGTCGGCGGCGGCAGCCTGCCCGGCACGTCGCTGCCGACCACGCTCGTGCGCATCGAGTCGTCGTCGCCGGACGCACTGCTGGCGCGCCTGCGCCGCGGCGACCGCCCCGTCGTCGCGCGCATCGTCGAGGATCGGGTCTGCCTCGACCCGCGAACGGTGGATAGGGATGACGACGAGACCGTCGTCGCTGTCGTCGCGGCCGTCTGGGAGCCGATCGGGAGCGATCGGTCGGCCTGAACGTCGATCGCCGCGAACAGATCGCGGGGGCAGCGCCAGATCGGGGCGGCAGGCTCGCGTCGGACAAGTCGGCCCCCGGGCCGGTGGCCATCGGGGAGCATGAACAGTCGATTCGTGGGCGTCGATGTTCACATCGACGCACCCCCTACCCGCCGTACTGCGTCGTGACCCAGTCGCGGTAACTGCCGCTCGTGATGTGCTCCACCCACGCCTGGTTGTCCAGGTACCACTGCACGGTCCGGCGCATGCCGTCCTCGAACGAGTAGGCAGGCTCCCAGGCGAGCTCGGTGCGGATCTTCGTCGGGTCGATCGCGTAGCGCCGGTCATGACCGGGGCGGTCGCGGACGAAGGTGATGAGGTCCTTGTACTGGCCCGACGACCGCGGCCGCAGTGCGTCGAGGATCTCGCACAGCGTGTGGACGACCGCGAGGTTTCGGCGCTCGCTGTTGCCGCCGACGTTGTAGGTCTCGCCGGGACGCCCTGCATCGAGCACACGGGCGATTGCCGAGCAGTGATCTTCCACGTAGAGCCAGTCGCGCACGTTCTGGCCGTCGCCGTAGACCGGCAGCGGCTTGCCGGCGAGCGCGTTGTGGATGACGAGCGGCACCAGCTTCTCGGGAAACTGGTACGGCCCGTAGTTGTTCGAGCAGTTTGTCGTGAGCGTCGGCAGGCCGAACGTATGGTGGTACGCACGCACGAGGTGATCCGAACCGGCCTTGGACGCCGAGTACGGGCTGTTGGGTGCGTACGGCGTCGTCTCGGAGAACGGCGCATCGTCTGGCCCGAGCGACCCGTACACCTCGTCGGTGGACACGTGCAGGAACCGGAACTCGTCGCGTGCGCGTCCCTCGAGGCCGCTCCAGTAGGCCTTCACCTCGTCGAGGAGCGCGAACGTGCCGACGAGGTTCGTCTCGACGAAGGCCGCCGGCCCGTGAATCGACCGATCGACGTGGCTCTCGGCCGCGAAGTTGACGACGGCGACCGGCACGTGCGTGCGCAGCAGCTCACCGACGAGCGCGCGGTCACCGATGTCGCCGCGCACGAGCTCGTGCCGATTGCCCGCCGACAGCGGCGCCAGGTTCTCGGGATTGCCCGCGTACGTCAGCTTGTCGAGATTGACGATGAGGCCGCCGCGGCTGGCGACCCAGTGATGGACGAAATTGGCACCGATGAACCCGGCGCCGCCGGTCACGAGAATCGTGGACATAGAGCCCTGTCGGCCGTCGGCAATCGGCCGTCGGCCCTCGAAAAGACACAGCCATCTTCCACGACGGCCGAAGGCCGAATGACGAAGGCCGTCCTGCGCTAGAACAGTCCCTGCACGCTCTGCACGGCGAGGTCGATGACGCGCGTGGGCACGACGCCGAGGTAGAAGATCACGGCCGTCGCCAGGGCCAGGCCGGCCATCGCGCTGCGCGGCACGACGGGCGCGGGGTCTACCGCGACGTCCTCGGACATGTACATCAGCACCACGATGCGCAGGTAGAAGTAGACCGACACCACGCTCGTCAGCATCGCGATGCACGCGAGCCCGTAGTACCCCTCCTGCACGGCCGCCGCGATCACGTACCACTTGGCGACGAAGCCGGCCGTCGGCGGAATGCCGCCGAGCGACAGCAGGAACACCGTCATCAGGCCTGCCAGCACCGGGCGCCGGTACCAGAGCCCGGCGAAGTCGCGCACGTTGTCGTGCGGGTGATCCTCGGTGGACAGCAGCGCCATGAGGCCGAACGCCGCGACGTTCGTGATGCCGTAGGCCGCGAGGTAGAACAGGATGCCCGCCTTGCCCACCGAGTTGGCGGCGATGAGGCCGAGCAGCAGGTAGCCCGCGTGCGCGATGCTCGAGTACGCGAGCATGCGCTTGACGTTGCCCTGCGCCACGCCGACGGTCGTGCCGACGACCATCGTCGCCACGGCAATCGCCGATACGATGGGCGCCCACTCGGCGTGCATCGGCTCGAAGGCCGACAGGAACACGCGGATGAATGCGCCGAACGCGGCGCACTTCACGCCGGTGGACATGAAGCCCGTCACGAGTGTCGGCGCACCCTCGTAGGCGTCGGGCGTCCACATGTGGAACGGCACGGCCGACACCTTGAACGCGAACCCGACGAGCAGCATCCCGAGCGCGAGGATCGCCATCAGGCTCGGGCCGTCAACCTGGGTGGCGAGGGTGGCCGCAACCTGCTCGAGGCGCGTGCTGCCCACGACGCCGTACGTGAACGCGATGCCGTAGAGGAAGAACGCGCTCGAGAACGCGCCGAGCAGGAAGTACTTGAAGGCCGCCTCGGCGCCGGTCTCGCTCGTGCGCCGGATGCCCGTGAGCACGTACACCGCGAGCGACATCACCTCGAGTGCGAGGAAGATGACGAGCAGGTCGCTCGCGCCCGCCATCAGCATCATCCCGGCAATCGCAAACAGCGTCAGGGCGTAGTACTCGCCCGAGGGCAGCCGCTCGCGGTCCACGACGGGCCCCGAGAAGAGGATCGTCAGGATGCCGATCGCGCACAGCGTGATGTTGAGGAAGAGCGCGAAGTTGTCGGCGCGCATGACGCCGAAGCCCGTGAGGTCGCGTCCCCAGAGCAGCACGGAGGCGACGGCGGCGCCCGTGAGGCCGATGAGGCCGAGGCCGCCGAGCGGCACGCGCTCGTCCCTGGGCTGGAACGTCTCGGCCACCATCGTCACGATCGCCGTGAGCGTGACGATGAGGGTCGGCATGATGGCTTGCAGGTCGGTCATCATCGGGCTGCCTGCTCCGCAGTCAGGGAAACCATCGCGGGCACCGGCTTCGGCGAAGTAAGAGGCACTGCCCTGGTCTCGATGGGCTTGCCCGCCGTCGCAACGGCGACCTCGGCCCCTTCAACCGTAGCCGTTGCGTAGGCAGGGCGCTGCTGGTGCAGCCGATCCAGGAGCCGTTCGACGGCCGGGGCCATCGGCGCGAGGAACACGTTCGGGAAGATGCCCATCACCACCACCATCACGAGGCAGGGGCCGAGCGCGGCCCATTCGCGCGGCTCGAGGTCGGGCAGGTTCCTGTTCTTGGGGTTCGTCACCTCGCCGTAGTTGACGCGCTGGAAGAGCCACAGCATGTACACCGCCGAGAGGATGACGCCCGTCGTCGCGAACGCCGCGAACACCGGGCGCCAGCGCCAGGCGCCGAGCAGCGACAGGAACTCGCCGATGAAACCGTTGAGGCCTGGCAGGCCGATCGACGACAGCGTGATGATGAGGAACGCGGCGACGAACTTCGGCATCACGTGCTTGAGGCCGCCGTACTCGGCGATCTGCCGCGTGTGCCGGCGGTCCGAGAGCATCCCGACGATCAGGAACAGCCCGCCGGTGCTGATGCCGTGGTTCAGCATCTGGTAGATCGCGCCCTGCATGCCCTGCATGTTGGCCGCGCAGATGCCGAGCACGATGAAGCCCATGTGGCTCACCGAGGAGTAGGCCACCAGCTTCTTCATGTCGGGCTGCACCATCGCCACGAGCGCGCCATAGACGATGCCGATGACGGCAAGCGCGCCGAGGTAGGGCGACAGTTCCAGCGCCGCATCCGGGAACAGCGGGAACGCGAACCGGATGAGCCCGTAGGTGCCCATCTTCAGCAGCACGCCGGCAAGGATCACCGAGCCAGCCGTGGGTGCCTGCACGTGCGCGTCGGGCAGCCACGTGTGGAACGGGAACAGCGGCACCTTGATCGCGAACGCCAGGGCGAAGGCGAGGAAGAACCAGAACTGCGTCCGCGGGTCGAGCGTGAGCTGATAGAGCTGCAGCACGTTGAAGCTGTACTGCCCGGTGGCCTGCGCGTGGATCACGGCGAGGCCGATGATGGCCACGAGCATCAGCACGCTGCCGGCCATCGTGTACAGGATGAACTTCACCGCGGCGTACACGCGCTGGTCGTAGCCCCAGATGCCGATGAGGAAGTACATCGGCACGAGCATCGCGTCCCAGAAGATGTAGAAGAGGAACAGGTCGAGCGTCACGAAGACGCCGAGCATCCCCGCCTCGAGCGCGAGCACGAAGAAGCTGAACTCCTTCACCTTGCGGTCGACGCCGTGCCACGACGACAGCAGCGCGAGCGGCGTCAGGAACCCGGTCAGCACCACGAGCCAGAGGCTGATGCCGTCCACGCCCAGGTGGTAGTCGATGCCGAAGGCCGGAATCCACGGCACCCGCTCGACGAGCTGGAAGTCGGCCGAGGTGCCGTCGAAGGCGCGCCACACGAGCAGCGTCAGCGCGAAGGCGACGATCGAGATGCCCAGCGCGAGGTTGCGCACGAGGCCATCGCGCTCCCCATTGCGGTTCGGCACCGCGAGCAGCAGGAGGGCGCCGACGAGCGGCGTGAACACGGTGAGGGACAGCAGCGGGAAGCTCATCGCGCGAGGAAGTAGCCCAGGACCAGCAGCACGCCCGTGAGGAGCGACGCCGCGTACACGCGCACCGAGCCGGTCTGCAGCAGGCGCAGGGCGCCGGCCGACTCGCGCACCAGATGCCCCGTGCCGTTGACGGCGCCGTCGATCACCCCGACGTCCACCGCCTTCCACAGCACCGAGGCAGACCCATCACGCAGCGGATGCACGATTGCCGCGTCGTACATCTCGTCCACGTAGTACTTGTTCAACAGCAGCGTGTGGACGGGGGCCAGGCTGCGCGCTGCCCCCTCGGCCGCATCGGGACGCTTGAGGAAGAAGAAGGCGGCAAGCCCGATGCCGGCAAACGCCAGCACCGTGGACACGGCAATCAGCGTCAACTCGAGGCGCTCCTTGTCGGGATCGTGGTGCGCATCGGCCGCGCCGTGATCGGCCGATGGCCCGCCAGTCCCGGCCTCCGCCGGACCATGGACAGCCACGGGGTGGAAACTGGGGTGCAGGAACGTCTCGATCCGGTTGCTGCCGCCGAGCGCATGCGGCACGCCCACATAGCCGGCAAGCACGGACCCGATGGCCAGCACGACGAGCGGCAGTGCCATCGGCCACGGCGATTCGTGCGGCGCGCCATGATGCCCGTGGCTGCCCGCGTGTGCGTCGTGCGCATGCGCGTCGTGGGCGTGCGCTTCGTGGGCGTGCGCGGCGTGCGCGTGCCGCTCCGGGCCGTGGAACGTCATGAAGATCAGGCGGAACATGTACGTGGCGGTGAGCAGGCCGGTGAGCGCGCCGATGACCCACAGCCCCGTGTGTCCCGAGTAGAACGTGTAGAACAGGATTTCGTCCTTGCTGAAGAAGCCGGCAAGGCCGGGCACGCCGGCAATTGCCGCCGCGCCAATCACGAACGTCCAGTACGTGACGGGCATGTACTTCTTCAGCCCGCCCATGCGCCGCATGTCCTGCTCGCCGGCCATGGCGTGGATCACCGAGCCGGAGCCGAGGAACATCAGCGCCTTGAAGAACGCGTGCGTGAATAGGTGGAAGATGCCGGCCGAATACGCGCCGACGCCCATCGCGAGGAACATGTACCCGAGCTGCGACACCGTCGAGTACGCGAGCACCCGCTTGATGTCGTTCTGCACGAGGCCGATCGTGCCGGCCATCAACGCCGTCAGCGCGCCGATCACCGCGACGATCTCCATCGTCTGCGGCGCGTGGGCGAACAGTTCGGCGTTGCGCCCGATCATGTACACGCCGGCAGTCACCATCGTCGCGGCGTGGATGAGGGCCGAGACGGGCGTCGGGCCTTCCATGGCGTCGGGCAGCCACACGTAGAGCGGCAGCTGCGCGGACTTGCCGGTGGCCCCGATGAAGAACAGCAGCGTCATCAGCGAGAGCACGCCCCACGTCACTTCCACGGGCATCGCGACGACCTGCTCGGCAATCGCCGTGAAGTCGAGCGTGCCGAACGTCGAGAACGCGAGGAACATGCCGAGGAGGAACGCGAAGTCGCCGACGCGGTTGACGACGAACGCCTTCTTGCCGGCGTCGTTGGCGGACTTCTTCGAGTACCAGAAGCCGATGAGCAGGTACGAGCAGAGGCCCACGCCCTCCCAGCCGACGAACATGATCGGGAAGCTGGCGCCGAGCACCAGCGTGAGCATGAAGGCCGCAAACAGGTTCAGGTACGAGAAGTAGCGGGCGTACTCGGAGCCGCGCTCCTCGTGCATGTAGCTGGTCGAGTAGACGTGGATGAGCGACCCGATGCCGGTGATCACGAGGATCATCAGCGTCGCGAGCGGGTCGAGCCGGAACGTGACCGGCACCGAGAAGTCACCGGCCGTCATCCAGGTGTAGACCGTCTGCTCGATGACGCGCTGGTCGGCCGGCGCGCCGAAGATCTGCGCCGCCGACGCCAGCGACAGCCCGAACGCGACGAGCATCGCCGCCACGGCAACGCCGCCCGACACGCCCTTTGTCAGCCGGCGGCCGAGCGTCGCGTTGATCAGGAACCCGATGAACGGGGCAAGGATGATGGACAGGAGCATCGCGTCTGGCGCCCTACCACTTCAGTGAGGTGAAGGCATCGGGCGTCAACGTCTCCCGATGCCGGAACAGGGCGATGATGATCGCCAGGCCGACGGCCGCTTCCGCAGCCGCCACGGTCATCACGAAGAACGTGATGATCTGGCCCTCGACCGATCCATGGAAGCGGCCGAACGCGACGAACGTCAGGTTCACCGCGTTCAGCATGATCTCCACCGAGAGCAGCAGCGTGATCAGGTTGCGCCGCAGGAACAGGCCCGCGGTGCCGATGCTGAACAGCAGTGCCGAGAGGAGCAGGTAGTGGTTGAGCGTGATCATCGGCTGGACGCGGGCATCAGAGAGTCTTCTTGGCCAGCACCACGGCGCCAATCATGGCGACGAGGATGAGGAGCGACGTGACCTCGAACGAGAACGCGTGGTCGCGGAACAGCATCACGCCGATCTCGCGCACCGACGACACGCGCTCGGCGGCCTGGGCGTCGGCGACGATCGGCGCGGTCTCGATGCGGCTCACCGCCCACAACGCCATGGCCGCCATCGCCACCGACAGCAGCGTGCCGTAGACCTTCACGCCGCCGGGAATGGGCACCTGCGCCCCCGGCGCGACGTCCTCGCGCGGCGCGTTGAGCAGCATCACCACGAAGAGGAACAGCACCATGATCGCGCCGGCGTAGATGACGATCTGCGTCACGGCCACGAACGGCGAGTCGAGCCCGACGTAGAGGCCGGCAAGCGCGACGAACGAGCCGATCAGCAGCAGCACGCTGTACATCGGGTTGCGCTGCCCGATCACGCCGAGCGAGCTGACGACCGCGATGACGGCAAACACGTAGAAGAGCCAGGGGGCCACGGTCTCAGCTCCAGTAGAGAACGCCGGCCGCGGTCACCAGCACGTTGACGATGGCCAGCGGCAGCAGGCGCTTCCAGCCGAAATCCATCAGCTGGTCGTAGCGATAGCGCGGCAGCGTCCACCGCATCCAGATGTAGAAGAACAGCAGCACCGCGAGCTTGAGCACGAACCACAGGGGGCCGAGCCACACGGGCAGCCCCGGCAGGTAGAACCCGCCGAGGAACAGGCTCACCGTGACGCCCGCGACGACCACCATGTTCACGTACTCGGCGAGGAAGAACAGCGCGAACGACATCGAACTGTACTCGGTGTGATACCCCGCCACCAGTTCCTGCTCGGCTTCCGGGAAGTCGAACGGCGCGCGGTTGGTCTCGGCAATGCCGGCGACGAAGAAGATGAAGAACGCCAGCGGCGCCAGGAACACGTTCCAGCGCGGCACGGGCAGCATCCCCCCGACCATCCAGACACCGGCCTGCTGGTCGACGATCTCGCGCACCGACAGCGTGTTGGCAATCACGAGCACCGACGCGATCGAGAGCCCGTACGCGAGTTCGTAGCTCACCATCTGCGCCGAACTCCGGAGCGCGCCGAGCAGCGAGTACTTGCTGTTTGATGCCCAGCCCGCGAGGACGATGCCGTAGATGCCCATCGAGGTGATGGCGAAGATCAGGAGCACCGCGACGTTCAGGTCGGCCACCTGCAGCGGCACCGGCTGATCCAGCAGCCCGAAGAACGTCGTCGGCGGCCCGAACGGGATCACGGCGAACGCGGCGAACGCGGTCGTCGCCGAGAGCACCGGCGCGAGGTAGAAGAGCCACTTGTCGGCGGCGCGCGGCCGCAGCTCCTCCTTGAAGATCAACTTCACGATGTCGGCGAGCGGCTGGAGCAGGCCGAGCGGGCCGGTGCGGTTCGGCCCGACGCGGTGCTGCGCCCAGCCGGCGATCTTCCGCTCGAAGTAGACGAGCACCGCCGCGGAGATCTGCAGCGAGAAGAAGACGACGACAATGAGCGTGAAATGGAAGACGAGACTGGGGCTGATCGTCGGCACGGGCTCGTTCTCGCTAGTGCGCGCCGACCGGGTCGGCGGCGCGGAAGTCGCTCTGCACGGGCGACTCGCCCGTCTTGATGTAGGCCTCGTACTCGGCGCGGAAGTGCTGGATCGTGCTCAGGACCGGCGCGATCTCGGCATCACCGAACGGGCACAGCGTCTTGCCCCCGATGTTGTCGCACACGCTCAGGAGCAGTTCGACGTCGCGCATCTCGCCATCGCCGCGCTCGATCTTGTCGAGGATCTTGTAGAGCCAGTCGGCGCCCTCGCGGCAGGGCGTGCACTTGCCGCACGACTCGTGCTTGTAGAAGTGGATCAGGTTCTTGGCGGCCCACACCATGCTCGTCGTCTCGTCCATGACGATGACGGCGGCCGAGCCGAGCATGGAGCCGGCGGCGACCATGGCGTCGAAGCTGAGGGCGGTGTCGAGCTTGTCGGGCAGCAGCACCGGCGTCGAGGACCCGCCGGGAATCACCGCCTTGAGCTGCCGATCGCCGGGAATGCCGCCGGCCCGGTCGTAGATCAGCTGCCGCAGGGTGAGGTGCATCGAGTCTTCGTACACGCCCGGCTTGTTGACGTGCCCGCTGATGCAGAACAGCTTCGGCCCGGTGTTCTTCTCGGGCCCGATGGCGGCGTACCACTCGTGGCCCTTCTCGATGATGGGCGGCACGTTGCAGATCGTCTCGACGTTGTTGACGACCGTGGGACAGCCGTAGAGGCCCACGACGGCCGGGAACGGCGGCTTGATGCGCGGCTGCGCGCGCTTGCCCTCGAGCGACTCGATGAGCGCCGTCTCCTCGCCGGCCTCGTACGCGCCGGCGCCGCGGTGGATCCAGATGTCGATGTCCTCGCCGGTGCCGAGGATGTTCCTGCCCACGTAGCCGGCCGCACGCGCCTTGGCGAGTTCGGCCTCCATCACCTTCTGCACGTGATAGAACTCGCCGCGGATGTAGATGTAGGCCGTCTTGGCGCCAATCGCGCGGCACGCGATCACGCACCCCTCGAACAGCAGGTGCGGGTTGCGCTCCATCAGGACGTGGTCCTTGAAGGTCCCGGGCTCGCTCTCGTCGGCGTTGACGCAGAGGTACTTCGGCTTCGGGTTGTCCTTGGGCACGAAGGACCACTTGAGGCCCGTGGGGAACCCGGCGCCGCCGCGGCCGCGCAGCCCGGACTTCTTGACGCTGTCGACGATCGCGTCGGGCGTCATGCCGAGCGCGGTGCGCATTGCGCCGTAGCCGCCGTGCTGCACGTAGAAGTCGAGCGTGTGCCCGTTCGGCTCGTTGACGTACTTCGTGAGGACCGGTTCGAACATGGCTAGGCGCGCTCCTTCACGAGGTGGCAGCCGTCGAGGCCGGCAAGGCCCTTGTCGCGCAGCGACTGCACGAGATCGGCGACGCCCTCGGGCGACTGGCGCTCGGCCCAGTGCTCGTTGTTGACCATGATCACCGGCGCACGGTCGCACGCGCCGAGGCACTCGAACTCCATCACCGTGAACATGCCGTCCTCGGTGGTCTCGTTGGGCTGCACGTGGAGGTGCCGGCACAGTTCGGCCGTGACCTTCTCGGCGCCGTTGAGCGCGCACGACAGCGTGCGGCACACCTGGAGCACGTACTTGCCCACCGGCTTCGTGAAGAACATCACGTAGTAGGTGACGACGTCCTCGACTTCGGCCGGCGTGCAGCCAATCACCTCGGCGACGTGGCGCATCGCGTTGCCGGTGATGTGGCCCTGCTGCGCCTGCACCATGTAGAGCGCCGAGATGATCGCCGACTTGCGGCGTTCCGGCGGGTAGTGCGTGCACAGCTCCTCGAGCTGCGCGCGTTGTTCGGCCGTGAAGGCGAAGTCGGGCCCCGGCTCCGGCGTGACGCGCTCGCTCTTGTGCCAGCCCTCGCCGTAGGGCATCTGCGGGTGGAAACTCATCGATCCGAATCTCCCATCACGACGTCGACCGACCCGATCACCGCGATGACGTCGGCAATGAGGCCGCCCTGAATCAGCTTCGGCAGCGCCTGCAGGGCCAGGAACGTCGGCGGCCGGGACTTGACGCGCACCGGACGGTTCGCGCCGTCCGACACCACGTAGAAGCCCTGCTCGCCGCGCGGGCCCTCGATGGGCACGTACGCGTCGCCGGCGGGCACCGTGAAGCCCTGCGAGTAGATGAGGAAGTGCTGGATGAGCGCTTCCATCTCCGCGTAGACCTTGTCCTTGGGCGGCGGCACGACGCGCGGGTCGTCCACGCCCCAGGCCCCGGTCGGCGTGATGCGCGCCAGGGCCTGCCGGCAGATCTTCCAGCTCTCGCGCATCTCGGCGAGGCGCGTCAGGTAGCGCGCATAGACGTCGCCGTCCTGCTGCGAGGCGACCTCGAAGTCGTAGGTCTCGTAGCCCTGGTAGGGGAACGCCTTGCGCACGTCGTACTTCACGCCGGAGGCGCGCGCGATCGGCCCGACGAGGCCGAAGTCGAGCACGTCCTGCTTCGTGAGCACGCCGACACCGCGCGTGCGCCCGATCCAGATCGAGTTCTTCGTGAGCAGGGCCTCGTACTCGTCCATCTTCCCGGGGAAGCGGTCGAGGAAGGCCGTCACCGCGTCGTGGAAGCCGTACGGCAGGTCCTCGCGCAGGCCGCCCACCCGGATGTAGGACGGGAACAACCGGAATCCCGCGAGCATCTCGTTGATGTTGAGCAGCAGCTCACGCTCGCGGAAGCAGTACAGCATCATCGTGATGGCGCCCACTTCCATGCCGTGGGTGCCAAGCCACACGAGGTGGCTCGAGATGCGATTGAGCTCCGCGATCAGCACGCGGATGTCCTTGACGCGCTGCGGCACGTCGATGCCGAGCAGCTTCTCCACCGACAGGACGTAGGCGAGCGCGTTCGACTGCGGCCCGAGGTAGTCCATCCGCTCGACGAGCGGCACCACCTGCTGCCACTTCTTCTGCTCGGCGGTCTTCTCGATGCCGGTGTGCAGGTAGCCGATCGTCGGCTGGGCGCTGACGATCGTCTCGCCGTCGAGCTCGACGACGAGGCGCAGCACGCCGTGGGTCGCCGGGTGCTGCGGCCCCATGTTGACCGTCATCGTTTCGGTGCGGATTTCTGCCATACGGGCTTCGGCCTACAGCGACCGCGTCAGGCCTCCCCGGCCAGCGCGCGCTCGATCTCGTCACACATCACGTGCAGCAGGGTGAGATGCACCTCCTGCACGCGCGCGGTGTCGGCTTCCGGCACCGCGAGCACTTCGTCGGCCGCCGCGCCGAGCGGACCCGGGTCCGCGCCGGTCAGCGCCACGACCGCCACGCCTCGCGCGCGGGCGGCCTCGGCCGCGGCCACCACGTTGGCGGAGCGGCCGCTCGTCGAGAGCGCCAGCAGCACGTCGCCTGGCTGCCCGTACGCCTCCACCTGGCGCGCGAAGACCCGGTCGAACCCGTAGTCGTTGCCGATCGCGGTCAACGCACTCGTGTCCACCGTCAACGCGAGCGCGGGCAGCGCCTGCCGCTCGCGCCTGAACCGGCCGGTCAGCTCCGCAGCGAAGTGCTGGCACTCCGCCGCGCTGCCGCCATTCCCACACACCAGCACCTTGCGGCCGGCCCCGAGCGCCTCGTCGAGGCGCCGCACGGCACGCGCCACATGCGCCGCCAGCGTATCTCCCGCGCGCCGGTGCGCCTCTGCGGCAGCCTCGCAGGCCGCCCGGCAGCGCGCCGCAGCGTCGGCGGTCATTGCCCGTCGAAGCCGGCGGCAGCGTCTGCGACGCGCTTCTGGCGTTCGATGTGCCGCACGAACTCCTCTTCGGTCACCTGCAGCGGCGCGCCGATGTCCACGGCCTTCTGGATCTGCACCGGGTAGTCCTTGCGGGCCGGGTACCCTTCCCAGTCCTCCGGCATCAGGATGCGTCGCAGGTCCGGGTGCCCCTCGAACGCGACCCCGAAGAGGTCGAACACCTCCCGTTCGTACCAGTTGGCGTTGGGATACACCGCGCACAGGCTCGGGACCGTCAGCGCGCCGGTGCCGACGCGGACCTTCACGCGCAACCGCGCAGGCGCCGGGGCATCCCCGCCCACGGCGTCGGGGCCCAGCGACACGAAGTGGTAGACCACCTCGATGCGGGGTTCGACCGGCCAGTAGTCGGCGGCCGTGAGCTCGGCCAGCACCTGGTACTGCAGGACCGGGTGCTCGCGCAGCTGCCGGGCCACACGCGCCATCGCCTCGGCCGGCACCACGATCGCCGGCTGATCGACGGCCGGGACCTGTTCGATGGTGACGTCGGGAAGCGCCTGGCGGAGTGCGTCGAGTCGGGTGTCGAATGCCATGTGCGATCAGCCCCGGTTCACGAGCGGCTGGGGCGTGCGAGCCATCTTCCGCTGGAGCTGCACGATGCCGTAGATGAGCGACTCGGGGCGCGGCGGGCAGCCGGGCACGAAGACGTCCACGGGCACGACCTGATCCACGCCCTGGACGATCGCGTAGTTGTCGAAGACGCCGCCGACCGAGGCGCAGGCACCCATCGAGATCACCCACTTGGGCTCGGGCATCTGGTCGTAGACGCGGCGCAGCGCCGGTGCCATCTTCCGCGACAGCCGGCCGGCGACGATCATCAGGTCGGCCTGGCGGGGCGAGCCGCGGAACACCTCGGCGCCGAAGCGGGAGATGTCGTAGCGCGACGCGCTCATCGCCATCATCTCGATCGCGCAGCAGGCAAGCCCGAAGGCGACCGGCCAGATCGCCGAGCGGCGGGCCCAGCCCACCAGCTTGTCCACGGTGGTCGTCAGAACGGGGATTTCGATATCAGCCATGGCGTACGGCCCAGCGGTCTCGACGCGCGAGCGTCAGTCCGGCGTGTTCCAGTCGAGGGCGCCCTTGCGCCAGACGTAGACGTATCCGGAGATCAGGATCAGGAAGAACACCAGGATCTGGATGAACCCCGTCCACTGCAGATCGCGCAGCGCGACGGCCCACGGATACAGGAACGCGACCTCGATGTCGAACAACAGGAAGATCATCGCCACGAGGTAGAACTTCACCGACATCCGCTCGCGGGCGTCCCCGACGGCGGGCATGCCGCACTCGTAGGGCGCCAGCTTCTCGGCCGTGGGGTTGCGCGGCCCGAGGAACTGCGACAGGAACACGTTGCCCGCGGCAAACGAGAAGCCGAACGCCGTGAGCAGGAGAATGGGAAGCCAGCCGTCCATGCGAGTTGGTCGCCGCGTCGGGCGGCAGAGGTGGCGCGATTGCATCTCGGCGCACGCCCATCACCACGTGCCCATCACGTGTGACGCGCGGTCGCGCCTCCCGTCGGACGTCCGACGGGCCCGGAACCCGTAGATGCTAGCCCGCCTCGGCGGCATCTGCAATGCGACCGAAGCGGTCGTAGATGCACAAGGCCGACAGCCTTCCTCATTCGGCCTTTGGCCGTCGCCGGGACTCGGGGCTCGGGGCTCGGGGTTCTGGACTCGGGTTGCTCAGGCCACGTCGTTTCACGCGGAGGCCGCGGAGGAACGGGAGACGCGGAGGGCGTCCGGCATTCCGCATTCGGCATTCCGCATTGCTTGTACCCTGACCCTGACATGCGCCTCGCCTGGTTCTCCCCACTGCCGCCTGTCCGCTCGGGCATCTCGGCCTACAGCCTCGACGTGCTGCCGGGGCTTCTGGGCGCGCATGCGATCGACCTGTTCGTGGACGACTCCGTCTGGCACGCGGCGGGCGGCCGCCTGCATGCCGGTCGCGGGCCGGTGATTGCGCCACTCGAGGGGCCGCTCGGCCTCCCGCTCTTCCGCGCCTACGACTTCCACACGCTCGCGCAACAGACGCCGTACGACCTCGTCGTCTATCAACTCGGCAATGCCGCCTGTCACCGGTACATGTGGCCGTACCTGCTGGAATGGCCGGGGCTCGTCGTGCTGCACGACGCGGCACTGCACCACGCCCGGGCACAGGCGCTCCTCGGCGACAGGCGCGCCGACGACTATCGCGCCGAATTCCGGTTCAACCACCCCGGCATCGACCCGCGGGTGGCCGACTTCGTCGTCGAAGGGCTCGAGGGCTCCCCGTACTACCTCTGGCCGATGCTGCGCACCGTGATGTCGCGGGCGCGAGCGGTCGCCGTGCACAGCGAGCCGGTCCGCGCGCTGCTCGCCGAGGAGTACAAGGACGCGGCGCTCTCAACGATAGCGATGGGGGTCCCGGATCCGGAGAATTCTCGAAATGCCGGGAATTTCGGGAATGCCGGGAATGCCGGGAAATTGGTGCTTGCGGCGTTCGGGCTGATCACGCCCGAGAAGCGGATCCTGCCGATTCTGCAGACGCTTGCGGCGATTCGGGAGGACGCGCCGCACGTGCGCCTGAGGCTCGTGGGCGAGATCGGGGAGCACTACGCCCTCTGGCGTGACGTCGCGCGCACGGGCACCCGCGACCTGATCGAGGTCACTGGGTACGTGCAAGACGATGAGCTGGCGGCGGAGCTGCGGTCGGCGGACATCTGCCTGTGCCTGCGGTGGCCGACGGCACACGAGACGTCGGCGTCCTGGCTGCGGTGTCTGGCCGCGGGCAAGCCGACAATCGTGCCGGACCAGCTGACGACCGTCGAGGTGCCGACGCTGGATCCGCGGCACTGGCAGCTCAAGCACGTGCGAGACGATGCGGCGGCGGTGTTCCAGCCGCCTGATGCGTCCCGGGCGGTGGCGGTGTCGGTGGACCTGAACGACGAGGCGCACATGCTGCGGCAGGCGCTGCGGCGTCTCGTCGCCGATGCGGACCTCCGCCGGGCGCTCGGCCGGCGTGCGCGGGAGTGGTGGGAGGCGCATCACACGGTTGCGCGCATGCAGCGGGACTATCGCGCCGTGATCACGTGGGCGGCGACGCTCCCGCCCCCTGGCTGGCCGGCCGATGCGCCCGAGCACCTGCGGCCCGACCCGTCCGCGTGGGCGCGTGAACTCGTCGGGCCGTTCGGTGTGGACGTGGACGTCCTCTTCCGAACGCCGAACGCTGAAGGCAGGGCGCGTTCCCCGAACGCGCCCGTGCCGAACGCCGCGCGCCGAAGGTAGGGCGCGTTCCCCGAACGCGCCCCGTGCCGAACGCCGCGCGCCGAAGGTAGGGCGCGTTCCCCGAACGCGCCCCGTGCCGAACGCCGCGCGGGGAGCGCTGAGCACCGAACGAGTACGGCCGATGTTGATATGCTCGAAGGAGCGCTGGTGTGGCGGCCCTTGCGCGAGGGTGCGGAGCCGGTCGCAAGGCGGAATGTCGTATGCGCGACGGCTCACGCGAGGACCGCAGGCGAGCCGAGTCGCGAGTGGCGAAGGCCGACGGCCAGCCGACGAAGGCCGTCCGCGTCCCCGAATCCCGAAGCCGAGTCCGAGAGTGGTCATCCAGCTGAATGGCGAACGCTACGAGGTGCCCGAGCCTCTCACGATCGACGCGCTGCTCGCGCGGCTGGAGATCGACGCGCGGCGCGTGGCGGTCGAGCTGAACGAGTACGTCGTGAAGAAGAAGGCGTACGGCGACACGGTGGTGAACGAGGGTGATGCTGTCGAAGTGGTGAACTTCGTTGGTGGCGGATAGTCGTCGCGGCCGCCTCGTTATCCCGTCGACGGGCTTGCTGCTGGTGGTGTTGCTTGCCGCGGCGCATGCGGCATCGCACGCCATGCTCCGCCCGCTCTACCAGGTCTCCGACGAGATCGTGTATCTGAGCACAGTGCAGGCGGTCGCTTTCGGGATCGCACCCGTCGGTCTGGCTCCATGCCTTGCTCCGCCCGCAGGTACGAGGCCAGCGATTGCCGCGCAGGCCAAGCCGGGATTCCTTCGTGCAACCTCGCGGCAACTCGTTTGGCTGTGCGAACTCGGAGCCGGCGACCGCTCGTTGCTGCTCCTGCGCCTCCTGCAGGCGTTGTCGCTGCCTGTCGTCGCCGCCTGCGCCTGGGCCATCGCCAGGACCATCACCGGACGGGCGGAAGACGCCCTCCTCGCTGGCGTCCTCGTCGCGGCGCACCCGGTTGCAGCCACGCATGCCGGTGGGGTCACCCCGGACGCGTGGGCGAATGCCTTCAGCGCGGTCGCGTTCCTGTCGGCCACCCGCGTCCTCGTCGGAGGCGGACGCGGGTGGGACCTGCTGGCGGTCGTCGCGGCCCCGCTGCTCGCGCTCGCGTGGAAGGACACGGCCACGTTCCTCCTGGCGCTGCCGCTGAGCGTCATGGCCGTGCAGGTGGCGCAGAGTTACCGCAACGCCGGGACCACAGCGCTCCGTCTGGCAGGGCTCGTCCTTTCGGCCGGACTCGTTGCAGTGGCTGGTCTGGTCTGGTTCCGGACGCCGTACCTCGCCTCCCCCGGAGCGGCCGGCGCCCCCCGCGACGCGGCGGTCTGGGTGCGGGCCGTACTTGGCGATCTGCTTGCCCAGTTGCCCGGCCTTGCGACGTCGTCGTGGACGGGAATCGGCAACTTCGGGGCGAGCACCCTGACGACCGCTGCCGTGGCCAACGTCATCGGCGTGCTTCTGCTCGTCGCCGGGCTTGTCGGCGCCTTCGTGCGCCTGCCCCAGGCGCCGGCGCCGCGACGGCTCCTGGCCATCGGCATCGTCTGGGCCATGAGTGCCGGTCTATGCGTCGCGCAACCCTCCATACGCCAGGTGCTGTTGTCGACGCAGGACGTGCACCAGGGTCGGTGGTTGTTTCCATTACTTGCGCCTGCCGCGGTGTTCCTGGCGTGCGGCATCAACGGACTCGTGACCGGCCGACGCCTTCTTCCGCTTGCCACGCTTGCGATGTCGGTCGTGTCGATTTCCGCCGCCCTCGAGACTACCCGGTACTACTGGGATGCCATTCCCAGCCAACTGCGAACGGCATCGCTCTTCATCCGCGGGACGGGCGGCGCAGTCGTCGATGATGCGCTCGTGTTGTCGCTGATCCGGCACGCCTCGACGTACGTCCCGGATGTTACCGTGGTGGCGCCGCTGACCCTTGCAGCCCTCGGCGTCGCGTGCCTCGCGCATGGCGTCACGCTCCTCACGGCTGGTTCCCATGTCTCACACGCTCACGATCGCTGATCGCACGTTCACGTCCCGGCTCTTCGTCGGGACCGGCAAGTACTCCTCGCACCAGGTGATGGCCGAGTGCCATGCCGCGTCGGGCGCCGAGGTCGTGACGGTGGCCGTCCGCCGGGTCGACCTGAACGACAGGAGCGGCACGTCGCTCATGGACTTCATCGACACCAAGCGCCTGTTCATCCTGCCGAACACGGCCGCGTGCTACACCGCACAGGACGCGATCCGCACGGCGCGGCTCGGTCGCGAGGCGGGCCTGTCGAACTGGGTGAAGCTGGAAGTCATCGGCGACGAGCGCACGCTCTTCCCCGACAACGAGGCGCTCATCGAGGCCACGAAGGTGCTCGTCAAGGAGGGCTTCGTGGTGCTGCCCTACACGACCGACGACCCCATCGTGTGCCGCAAGCTCGAAGACGCGGGCGCCGCGGCCGTGATGCCGCTCGGTGCACCCATCGGGTCGGGGCTCGGCATCCAGAACCCCAACAACATCTCGATCATCAAGGAGTTCGCGAAGGTGCCGGTCGTCGTCGATGCCGGGGTCGGCACGGCGTCCGATGCAACGATCGCGATGGAACTCGGCGCCGATGCCGTGCTGCTGAACACCGCCATTGCCGCCGCCGAGCAACCCGTGGCGATGGCCGAAGCCATGAAGCACGCGGTCGTCGCCGGACGGCTGGCGTTCCTGGCCGGCCGGATGCCGCGGCGCCGCTACGCGTCGGCGAGCAGCCCGCTCACCGGCACGATCCACGCCTCGACGCGGGCATAATCGCCGCGCATGGCCGACGTCCGCTTCACCCGCACCATCGACACGGCCCACCTCGCGCGCCTGAAGGCCGCGCGCGAGCAGGCCGACGCCGCGTACAACGTCGCGCTCTCGGCGCTCGACGCGGCGATCCCGGCGGTGCCGGCCATGCCGCACGCGTCAGCGGATTCTGACGAAACGCAGATCCCGACGCTCAACGAGCGCTTCGCGGTGCTCGGCCAGGCGCAGCCTCCCGGTGGCCTCAAGGGCCTGCTGCTTCGCCCGGTGTGGGGCCTCGTCGCGCCCATCTTCGCGCGGCAGGAGGCGTTCAACGCCGCGCTCGTGGACCACGTCAACCGCAACGTCGCCGCGGGCCGGTCCGTCCGTGCGAGCCAGGCCGCGATCATCGAGACGATCCGCATCGAGCTCGAACGGCTGGCGGCGTTCCACTCGGCCCTGATCCAGTACCTGCAGCAGATCACGCCGTACGTGGACACGAAGGACTACGAGTTCGACGGGCTGGCGACGCGCCGCGTCGAGGACATCGGCGACGCCGTGGAGACGCTGCACCACCGCACCGTCGGCCCCGGCGGCGCGATCAGCGGCGTCGGCGACGAGTTGAACCGCCGCCTCGAGATGCTGGCGGTTCGCGAGCGGCGGTACGACGCACGCGTCGCCGCGCTCGACGCCGCGCACGCGCAACTCGCGCAATCGCTCGGTGTCGTGACGCGCGCCACGCAGACGCTCAAGCGGGAGGTCGAACGGATCGTCGATAGGGAACGGCCTTCGTCAGTCGGCTCTCGGCCGTCGGAAGGGCACGCGGCAGCATCGGATGGGAACTCCTTCGCGGCCGGCGGGATCGACTCGTTCAAGTACGTCGGCTTCGAGGACCAGTTCCGCGGGTCGGCGACGACCATCCGCGAGCGGCTGCAGGACTACCTGCCGCTGTTTGCCGCAAGCCAGGACGTGCTCGACATCGGCTGCGGCCGCGGCGAGTTCCTCGACCTGCTTCGGCAGGAAGGCATCCGCGCGCGGGGCCTCGACATCAACCACGAGATGGTGGAGGTGTGCCGGCAGCGCGGGCTCGAGGCAAGCGAAGGCGATGCGCTCGCGTACCTGCGCGGCCTGCCGGACGAGAGCCTGGGCGGCATCTTCGCGGCGCAGGTCGTCGAACACCTGGAGCCGGAGTATCTGGTTGCCCTGCTCCAGCGCATGTTCGAGGTGCTGCGTCCGGGCGGCGTGCTGGCGCTCGAAACGGTGAACGTCGCGTGCTGGTTCGCGTTCTTCCAGAGCTACGTGCGCGACATCACGCACGTGCGTCCGCTGCACCCCGAGACACTCGCGTAC
This sequence comes from uncultured Luteitalea sp., assembly GCA_934541105.1. Taxonomy (GTDB): domain Bacteria; phylum Acidobacteriota; class Vicinamibacteria; order Vicinamibacterales; family Vicinamibacteraceae; genus Luteitalea. The sequence goes on from CAKTDA010000007.1 coordinate 152,604, forward strand.
TTCGTGCGGGCCAGCGGCTTCCCGCAGGTGGACGTCCAGTACCGGTCGCCGTACCCCGAGGCGCACAAGCTCCAGCACGTGGCCGGCGGGGACGCGCTGCACTACACGCTCAACGCCAATGTCGACACGCTGAACAGCCTTCTGTTCACGCACCTCGACTACGCGGTCGTGGCCCGCAAGCCGTAAGCCGGCGTCAGGGGGCCATCGTGATTCGTGGGCGTCGACCCTCAGGTCGACGCTTTATAATTCCCTGTTGGAGTCCGGACCCGGCTCCCGCCTGACCGTCATGACCATGCGTCGCGTCCTGCTGACCGCACTCGCCATCCTCGGCCCCCTCGCGCTCGTCGCCGGCGCACAGCGCCTGCCGTCTCGCCTCGGCGGACCCGTCGGACCGCCCCCGAAATCCGGCTCCACGAAGCCGGCGCCTGGCAAGCCCGGAGCGCCAGTGGCTGCGCGCCCCGCCGGTCCCGAGAAGGTCGTGCCGTTCCGCCCTGGCGAGACGCTGACGTACGACGTGTCGTGGTCCGATTACCTGACCGCCGGGTCGGCCACGCTCACGGTTCGCGACAAGCGACAGTCCTTCGGCTCGACGGCCTACTACGTCGTCGCCGAGGGGCGACCGACCGCGCTCCTCTCGAAGCTCTACGCGGTCTACTACAAGGCCGACTCCCTCGTCGACGCGTACACGCTCTTTCCGCAGCGCGGCTCGGTGTTCAGCCAGGAGAACGGACGCCAGCGCATGAAGGAGACGCGCTTCGACCAGGCGCGGCGCGCAGCGACGTTCCAGATGCGCACGGCCACGACGATGACGCAGGATCAGCCGCTGTCAGGCCCGACGCATGACGGCCTCTCGGCGCTCACCGCCATGCGCGCCATGACGCTCGCGCCCGGTGCGAGTACGTCGTTCGCGGTGTCGGACTCCGGGTACCTCTATCGCGTGACGGCAGCCGTCGCTGGCCGCGAGATGCTGAAGACCGGCCTCGGCGACGTGGCCGCGTGGAAGATCGTGCCGGCGATCCGCGACAGCAAGGGACAGGCCGTCGGACGCGGACTTGCCGTCTGGATCTCGGACGATGCCCGACGGCTGCCGGTGCGCATCCAGGCGCAGTTGCCCGTGGGTGCCTTCGTGCTGACCCTGCGCGAGGCCCGATGACGCCGCGCCGTGTACTCGTCACCGGCGGCGCGGGGTTCGTCGGGTCCGCGCTTGCCCTGCGCGCGCGCGCCGAGTGGCCCGATGCCGACATCGTGGCCCTCGACAACCTCAGGCGCCGCGGCAGCGAGCTGAACATCCCGCGGCTGCGCGATGCCGGCGTGACGTTCCTGCACGGCGACATCCGCTCCGCGTCCGACCTCGCGGGAGTCGGCAACTCGCTCGACCTGCTGCTCGAATGCTCGGCCGAGCCCTCCGTGCTCGCCGGCTACGACGGCGACCCGAGCTACGTCGTCGACACGAATCTCGGCGGCACCGTGCACTGTCTCGAACTCGCCCGACGCACGGGCGCCGCGATGCTGTTCCTGTCCACGAGCCGCGTGTACCCGATTGCGGCGCTCAACGACATCGCGACGACGACGTCGGCCACGCGTTTCGAGATTGCCCCCGCGCAGAGCCTGCCCGGCATCTCGCCCGCGGGCATCGACGACGACTTTCCGCTGCGCGGCGCCCGCTCGATCTACGGCGCGACGAAGCTGGCGTCCGAACTCCTGATTGCCGAGTACCGCGACGCCTTCGGCCTCCGCGCGATCATCGATCGGTGCGGCGTGATTGCCGGCCCCTGGCAGATGGGCAAGGCCGACCAGGGTGTCTTCTCGCTGTGGATGGCCCGTCACCTGCGTGGCGGAACGCTGACCTACAACGGCTGGGATGGCACCGGCAAGCAGGTCCGGGACCTCCTGCACGTCGACGACCTCGCCGATCTCGTGATGACGCAGGTCGCGCGCCTCGACGATCTCGACGGCGCGACGTTCAACGTGGGCGGTGGGCGCGCCTGCAGCCTGTCTCTCCAGGAAACCACTGACATCTGCCGCGAGATCACGGGCCGCGAGATTCCGATCACACCGGTCGCCGAAACCCGGCAGGCCGACATCAAGCTCTACGTCACCGACAACACGCGCGTCACGGCGGCCACCGGATGGGCGCCGCGGCGCACGCCGCACGACGTGCTGCACGACCTGCATGCGTGGATGACGACGCACGCCGATGCACTGCAGCGGGCCGGCGTGTGAGCGCCTCCCGCCTTGAGTACACTCCCCTGATGGCTGTTGCCCTGATCACCGGTTCGGCCGGGCTCATCGGTTCCGAGGCGGTGGATTCGTTCGTCGCGCGCGGCGTCGACGTCGTCGGCATCGACAACGACATGCGGCGGCGTTTCTTCGGCGACGAGGCGTCCACGGCGTGGCAGCGTGGCGAACTCGAGCGCCGGCACGGCGCCCGCTACGTGCACGAGGATCTCGACATCCGCGACGCGCCGCAGGTCTCGCGCGTGCTGCAGCGCTACGGCCGCGCCATCACGGCCATCGTCCACACGGCAGCGCAGCCATCGCACGACTGGGCGGCACGCGAGCCGTTCACGGACTTCGGCGTCAACGCCGTCGGCACGCTGAACCTGCTCGAGGCCTGTCGGGAGCACTGCCCCGACGCGGTGTTCATCTTCACGTCCACCAACAAGGTCTACGGCGACACGCCGAACCGCCTGCCGCTCGTCGAGCAGGAGACGCGCTGGGAGATCGACCCGTCGCATCCGTTCGTGAACGGCATCGACGAGTCGATGAGCATCGACCAGTCCACGCACTCGCTCTTCGGTGCGTCGAAGGTCGCCGCCGACGTGCTCGTGCAGGAGTACGGCCGGTATTTCGGGATGAAGACCGGCGTGTTCCGCGGGGGCTGCCTGACCGGGCCGCACCATTCGGGAACGATGCTGCACGGGTTCCTGGCGTACCTGATGAAGTGCACGGTGACGGGCACGCCGTACCGCGTGTTCGGGTACAAGGGCAAGCAGGTGCGCGACAACATCCACAGTGCGGACCTCGTGAGCGCCTTCCATGCCTTCGTGGACGCGCCGCGGGCCGGCGAGGTCTACAACATCGGCGGGTCGCGGTTCTCGCACTGCTCGATGCTCGAGGCGATTGCGCTCTGCCAGGAGATCGCCGGGCGCGAGCTGGCGTGGACGTATGAAGAGGCCAACCGCATCGGCGACCACATCTGGTACGTGAGCGACATCGGCAAGTTCAGGGCGCACTATCCGGACTGGGTGCAGGCGTACGACGTGAAGTCCCTCCTGCGCGACATCCACGACCGGAACGTCGAGCGGTGGCAGGTGGGCGCCGCGCGATGAAGGCGGCCGGCGGCGTCGACGTGCAGTCGATCTACGAACGGCGCTTCGCCGACTCGCTGTCGTTCCGGCGGCAGATGTGGGACGTCCTCTGCCGGGACTTCTTCCAGCGCCACGTCCCGGCGGACGCGACAGTCGTCGAGATCGGCGCCGGCTACTGCGAGTTCATCAACAACATCCGCGCGGGCCGCAAGATTGCCGTCGATCTGAATCCGGACACGCGCCGCCACGCCGATCCCGGCGTCGAGGTGGTGCTGTCGTCCACGTCGCGCATCGAGGGGCTTGGCGACGCCACGGCCGACATCGTGTTCGCGAGCAACTTCCTCGAGCACCTGACGCGCGAGGACATCCTGGCGACGCTGCGCGAGGTGCGGCGGCTGCTGCGGCCCGGCGGGCGGTTCCTCATCCTGCAGCCGAACATCCGGTACTGCAAGGAAGACTACTGGCAGTTCTTCGACCACATCACGCCGCTCTGCGAGCGCAGCCTCACCGAGGCGCTGGAGACGACGGGGTTCGACGTACCCTACGTGCTCGGCCGGTTCCTGCCGTTCACCACGCAGGGCCTCCTGCCCAAGTCGATCACGTTGCTGAAGCTCTATCTCAAGCTGCGTCCGGCGTGGCGCATCTTCGGGCAACAGAGCTTCTTCGTCGCGACGCCCCGTGCCTGAGCCGGCGCCCGTGCTCTCGGTGGTGATCCCGGCCCACAACGAGGCCGAGGGCATCGCGGCCACGGTCCGCGCGTTCGTCGCGCGCCTGCGCGACGCGCAGATTCCGTTCGAGTTCGTCGTCGTTGACGATCACAGCACGGACGGCACCGGGGACGTGCTCGAGTCGCTGCAGGGCGAGGTGCCCGAACTGCGGCGCGTGGAGAACCCGCGGACGGGCGGCTTTGGTCACGCGGTCGTCGCCGGCCTCGAGGCATTCACCGGCGACGCGGTCGCCATCGTCATGGCCGATGCCTCGGACGACCCCGCCGACCTGGTGACCTACTACCGGACGCTCCTTCAAGGGTACGATTGCGTGTTCGGGTCGCGGTTCGTGCCCGGGGCGACGGTGGTCGACTATCCACGGCACAAACTGCTGTTCAATCGGCTCGCCAACGGATTCATCCGCCTGTTGTTCGGCCTGCGGCTGAACGACACGACGAATGCGTTCAAGTGCTACCGGCGCGAGGTGATTGCCGGGTGCGCGCCGCTCCTGAGCAAGCACTTCAACCTGACGGTCGAACTGCCGCTGAAGGCGATCGTGCGCGGCTACTCGTACGCGGTGGTGCCGATCAACTGGTACAACCGCACGACGGGCGTGTCGAAGTTGAAGATCCAGGAGATGGGGAGCCGCTATCTCTTCATCGTCCTGTACGTGTGGCTCGAGAAGGTGCTGTCGCGGGGAGATTACGTAAAGCCGGGCGTCTCACCCGGCCGGTCGAAGGTACCGCGCTGACGCCGAGTTGCCCCAGTCAGCGACCGCCGGTGCTCGATGAGGCGTGCAGACTCGACACGAAGGACGGGATCGCCTCCGACAGCAGGTGGTGAATGGCGAGCGCATCTCCGGTGTCTGCTGCGCGCTGCATCGCGTCCACCATGCGTGCGAGTTCCTCGCCTCCGAGTGGGTGACCGGGTTCCTGCACGCGAAAGACGTCGCCACCGCCGACCGGCTCGATGCGGCTGCCAGGTTCCCACAACTGCTCACTGAGTTTTTCGCCCGCACGCAACCCGCTGTACACGATCTGTATCTCGTCGTCGTCGCACCCGGTCAGGCGGATCAGGTCCTTGGCGAGGTCGACGATACGCACGGGCTCGCCCATGTTCAGGACGAACAATTCACCACCCGCGGCCATGCCGCCGGCCTTCAGGACGAGATAGACCGCTTCCGGGATCGTCATGAAGAAGCGCGTCATGTCGGCGTGGGTCACCGTCACGGGTCCACCCGCCTCGATCTGCTTGCGGAAGAACGGCACGACACTGCCGCGGCTGCCAAGGACGTTGCCGAAGCGAACGGCCAGGAAGTGCCGCCGGGTGCGTCGTGCGGCATCCCGCACGATCATCTCGGCCATCTTCTTCGAGGCGCCCATCACGCTGCCCGGAGCAACGGCCTTGTCGGTCGATACGAGCACGAAGCGCTCGACGCCGCAGGCGAGCGCCGCCTCGACGACCAGCTGCGTCCCGCGCACGTTGTTCGTAATTGCCTCGTGCGGATGGGCCTCCATGAGGGGCACGTGCTTGTGCGCCGCCGCATGGAAGACCACGCGCGGCTTGTGCGCGTCGAACACGCGGCGCAGGGCGGTCGCGTCGCGCACGTCGACGATCACCGGCACGAGTCTCGTCGCCGGGTATTGTTGTGTCAGCTGGTTAGCAATGTCGAAGATGCTGTTCTCGCCGTGGCCGCAGAGCACGATGGTGCCCGCATGCGCTCGCGCGACCTGGCGGCACAACTCGCTGCCTATCGATCCGCCGGCCCCCGTGACGAGTACGATCTGGCCTTCGAGGTACTGCGCATCGCGCGGATCGGCGACGATCGGCGCTCGCCGCAGCAGGTCGGTGATGTCCACGGTGCGGAGGCGGTTGACCGTGACGCCGCCATCTAGCAGTTCGAAGACGCCCGGTAACACCCGGGCCGAGACCTCGGCGCCACGTGCGGCGTCCGCAAGGCGCCGAACGACGCTGCCTGGCGCTCTCGGCATCGCGATGATGACCTCCTGGACGTCACGGTCGACGACGACTTCCGCGAGCTGGTCCAGCCTGCCGAGTACGCGTACGCCGAAGATCTGCTTGCCTATCTTGCTCGACTCATCGTCCAGGAACCCGACGGGCTCGAGTCCGAGCTGGGGGTTGCGCTGGATCTCGCGGACCACGAGCGTGCCCGCCTCACCGGCGCCGGCGATCAGCACGCGACGGCACTCGGCCGGCGCGGCTCCGCCCGGCGTCCTCGCCTCGGCCAGTACGCGCACGCCGACGCGCACGCCGGCGACCCACAACAGCGACAACATCCAGTCGATGGCCAGCACGGAGCGCGGGTAGCTGTCGAAGGCACCGAACGCGAAGCCAACCACTACGAGTGCCGCGAGGCCCACCGTAGCGGCCGACACCGCAAGAACCACCGGCAGCAGGTCGTGCAGACTGACGTGCCGCCAGTAACGCCGGTACAGGCCGAAAAAGTAGAACAGCGGCAGCTTGACCAGCGGGGCCGTGACGAGCGTCACCAGAAACGCGTCAGCAAAACGATGCGTCGGCGAAAGAGGCACCAGCCAGTCCAACCGGAGCACGAACGCGCCCAGCACGGACAGCAGCACCCCCAGCAGATCGAGAACGAGAATATAGCGGTTACGCATGATCTGACAGTCGCGAGGCACCCGCAGGTGACCAGGAAAGGCTTACCCATGATAGCCGGCTCTCGGCAGGCACCACGAACTCCGGGGAACGCCGACGACCTCGGGGAGCAGCGTGGCTCAACCGCGGCGGTGGGTATACTGGTCCGGCTGCCTTGCGGGCGTTCGTGGGAGCGACCTGGTTGCAGCGCTCCGCGCTCGACACGGTGACGTGGCCGCTGTTCTCCGAATGCCCGACGGTTCCCCTGCGACGTGCGAATACGAGCCTTCGGGGATGCCGGGGCTACGAGCCACCGCACATGACCGGCGTTGGCGCGCGCAACGCGTCTGGGGACGTGCTGAACGAACTCGGGAGGCAGCCGTCGAGGACGCGAGACTCGCAAGGAAGCGATAATGACACACGGGTTGGCATCACGGGTCGGCCAGCGGATCCCCCGCGCTTGTTACATGTGCGGCCGCAGCGGCAATCCAATCATCGCCAGCGAAGTGGTCGAACAGCGCTACGGCATGCCCCTGATGCCGGAGGGTCGCTACGACTTCGCGCGGTGCGAGGGCTGTCACACCCTGTACGTGGACAGCGACATTGACGACGGGTACCTCGCGCGCATCTATACGTCCGAAACTCAGGCCGTCGGCGGGGTGTCCTCGGATGCCGAGAAGGCCGCCGAAGCGATTCTCGCGCTTCGACTCCCGGAGTTCGAGCGTCACTGGAAGCTGCTCAAGCACCTGCGCCCTTTCAGGCCGGGCGAGCAGTTGCTCGACATGGGTTGCCAGACAGGTGACTTCGGCGCGCTTGCCCAGGCCGATGGCGTCCAGCCAAACGGAATCGAACTGTCGGCCGCCTACGCCGACCAGTGCGAGCAACGCTGGGGACCGGCGGCACTCGTCCACCGCGCACCGATCGAAGGTGCTGACTTCGGTACACGGCATTTTCACTACATCACCGCGTTCGAGACGCTGGAACACATGTGTGCACCCAAGACTGCGCTGGCAGAGCTCGCGCGCTGGCTGAGTGCCGACGGCCTGCTCGCGTTCTCGGTGCCGTCCTCCGACTACTTCCACTTCAAGTACTGGCTGCTCAACAACACGCGGCCGGGCAAGGCGGTCCTCGCCGCCCTGCGTCTCTACAGGCCGTTCTACGGCAATCAGGTGCTGCCGCACACCCACATCTACAACTTCTCACCGCAGTCTGCCGTCGCGCTCGCGGCGTCGGCCGGCCTTGAGCCCGTCTACGTCGGACTCACCGGCTGGCATGGCGTCGGCAAGCTGCTGGGAGGGCCGGCAGGAGCGGTCGCGTCGTTCTTCACTCGCGGCCGGATCGGCTTCGCGCCGAGCGTGTTGGTCGTCGCGCGTCGGGCCTGACTGCGGGGCTCGCCAGCGTGGCGTCGGCGGGCGGTGCCGCGAGCCGGCTTCTCAGGGCGGCAGCGCCGCGACCTTGGCGCTGCGTTCGCACCACCGCACGACGAACCAAAGGGCCATCGCACCTGCCCCGATCACAAGGGTCATCCACATCGGCCCACGGGCACTGCCGACGGTGAAGACGCCAACGGCGCCGCCGACCGCCGCGAGCGCCATGTAGAGCGTCGCGACGCGGCGATGCGAGTGGCCGCACGCGACGAGGCGCTGGTACAGATGTGTGCGGTGTGCCTGCCACACCGGTTCGCCGCTCATCGCGCGGCGAACGAGCGTCAAGGCCGTGTCGAACACGAAGGGCCAGACCAGCAGGACGGACGGCAGCCATGCATCCGGCCCCGCCAGCAGGAGCGGACTGGCCGACAGCAGGAATCCAAGCAGGGCGCTTCCCGCATCGCCCATGAAGATCGATGCGGGCGACCAGTTGTGTGCGAGAAAGCCGAGGGCAGACCCGACCAGCAGCGCGCCGGCGACCAGGAGCGCTGGAGCAGCAAGGACGTGACCCAAGAGCATCCAGCCGAGGCCAGCGACGAGAGCCTGGCCGCCAGCGATGCCATCGATGCCATCCATGAAGTTGAAGGCGTTGATGAAACCCGCGACCCAGAGCAGCACCACTGCGGTTCCGAGCCAGCCAGGCAATGGCAGGGCGAAGGCTCCAAGGCCGACGGCGTCTAGGGGCCCGGCCAGCCCCACGACTGTCACGGCGGCTCCGGCGTGGACCGCGAACCGAACGACGGCGGGTAGCGGGCGCAGATCGTCGACGAGCGAGACAAGCGCCACCACGGTCCCCACTCCTGCCAGGACCAGCCACCCGAGGCCCTGCCATTCGGGGGGGCCCCAGGACCCCGCCGCCCAGAAGCCGCCACCGAGCACCAGCGCCAGCGCCACCCCGCCCAAGCGCGGTGTTGGTACGACGTGTGAACTGCGGGCATTGGGGTGGTCGTACAGATGCCAGCGCAGCGAGAGTTGCCGGACGATCGCGACCAGAACCCACACGAGGATCGCAGCCGCTGCCGCGACCGTGAGGAGAGACGACATGCGCTATTCTTAGCGGTCGGCCAGTCGGCCGGCCCGCTTACATTGTACGTGGCCCATGGCTACCGCTTGATGCGACGCGCGCAGCTCTACTTCCATACCCTTCGTTACCTGCATGCCCGCCAGGTCCCCGCCAGGGTCCGGCTGCGCCTCGGCCGAGCGGTGCGCGAGTGGGCTCCGGAGCTGACCGCGCGTTGGCGACAGAAGACAGCCGCGCGCATCGAACTACCGCACGAGGCACCGGTGCTGCCGACGCCCCGCCCCTTTGTCCAGCTCGAGGTCAGCGAGATTCGGACTGTCGCCGCAGCGTGGCGCGAGGGAAGGCCGGCCTACCTCAACACCCCCATCGCCGTGGGATGGCCGCCGCGGTGGGCGGCCGGGAACGCCACCCAGCTGTGGCGGTATCACTTGCATTATTTCGACGAGGCTCCGCTGTTGGCCCAGGGCGATGCGGACGCCCAGGACGTGCTGCGGACACTCGTGTCGCACTGGATCGCAGAAGTGCCGTGCGGAGCGCGGGCTCACCGGGACGCCTGGCATCCCTATGTGGTCTCGTTGCGGTTGGTCAACTGGCTTCTCGCGTGGATGTATGCGCCCGGCCTCTTCCGCGCCGACCAGGCGTTTGCCGACAGCGTGCGCGCCCACGCCGTCTTCCTCGCTGCCAATCTCGAGACAGATGTCGGCGGCAACCATCTGCTGAAGAATCTGAAGGCCCTGGCCCTGGCTGGCGCCTGCTGGCCCGACTGGCGTCCGACCCGCGGCACGCTGGCGCCGTTTGCCGACGAACTCGGCCAGCAGATCCTGCTCGATGGCGTGCACTACGAGCGCTCGCCGATGTACCACTGCCAGGTCCTCGGTGACGCGCTCGACGTACTGCTGGTGCTCCGCGCGACCGACCAGCCCCCGCCGACGCGGCTCGAAGCCGACGTGGCGCGGATGGTGGCCGCCCTGCGCGTGTTGACGCATCCCGATCGCGACATCGCGCTGCTTGGCGACAGCGCCTTCGGCATGGCCCTGTCGCCGTTGGAACTCGAAACCGCATGGGGAGACCTGCTCGACACACCGACCGGGACACCCTCCGCACTACGTCATCGGCCACTCCTGCGGCATGGGCTGCCGACGGGCCTGCACGTCCGGCCTGACACGGCGGTCACCGCCGACGGTCCGATCGCCGTGCATGCGCCTCGTCATGCCGACACCCACAGCGGGATCATCGTCCTCGACAGCAGGCGGCTCCGCGTGGTCACCGACGTCGGCGCCCTGTGCCCGGACGAGCTTCCCGCACACGCGCAAGCCGATACTTTCACGTTCGAGCTGTCGCTGGACGGTGTCCGCCTGGTCGTCGACGCCGGCGTGGACGAGTACGCGGCCGGACCCTGGCGGGGCTACTATCGCAGTACCCGCGCGCACAACACCGTCGAGATCGACGGCGAGGACTCGAGCGAATGCTGGGGGAGTTTCCGCGCGGCTCGCCGCGCCCGTGTCGACCAGGCGCGACTCGCGACTCGTGACGGCTGGCGGACGCTGACGGCACGCCACGACGGGTATCGCCGACTTCCCGCGCCGGCGATGCATACCCGGACGTTCAGCCTGCACCGTCAGGGCGTCCTCGTCGTCCGCGACGAGATCGCCGGCTCGGGCGCGCACAGGATCCAGCGCTTCCTGCACCTGCACCCCGACACGGCCATCGAGCCCGGCAGCGGCCCCCGTGACCTGGTTCTTCGCCGAGGTGCCGCGGCGCTGCGCCTGGCCTGGACCGACGCCGACCCACCAGCGACGATCTCCGGCGCGACCAATCCACACCAGGGTTGGTACGGCGAACGCTTCGGCGCACGTCGTCCCGCCCCGGTGCTCGTGTGGTCGGCCCGTATGCCGATGCCTCACTGCTCCGCGTTCGCGCTGATCCCGCTGGAGGTCGCGCCGCTCACGACGCCCTTTGCGGTGACGACAGCTGGGGCGATCTCCTCCGCCTTGGTCGACCTGCCGATGGCGCCGTTGGACAACTCGGAACTGCCCTAATGCGCATCGCCTTGCTTTGCCAGTACTTTCCGCCCGAACTCGGTGCGCCGTCGGCACGCGTCAGCGAACTCGCCCGCGCGTGGACGACCAGCGGGCACGAGGTCACCGTCGTGACCGGCATGCCGAACCACCCGACGGGCATCCTACCGCCGGCATACCGCGGCATCAGGTTCGTGGAGGAGGCGTTCCACGGGGTGCGCGTCCTGCGCAACTGGGTGTACGCGACGCCTAACGAGGGGTTCGTAAAGCGGACGCTGAATCACCTGTCGTTCATGGTGTCGAGCCTCTGGTACTCGACCCGCAGGCTCCGTGGCAGCGACGTCATCGTCGTGTCCTCGCCGACGTTCTTCGTCGTCATCTCGGCGTGGCTGATGAGTCGAGTGCTCGGCGTGCCCTATGTGTTCGAGGTCCGCGATCTCTGGCCGGGAATCTTCGTGGAGCTGGGCATCCTCAAGAACCGCCACATAATTCGCGTGCTCGAGGCCGTCGAGATGTTCCTGTACCGACACGCGGCGCGCGTGGTCGTGGTCACCCACTCCTTCAAGGAAATCCTGGTGCGGCGAGGACTGCCGCCGGGCCACGTCGACGTCGTGACCAACGGCGTCGATCCGGAGTATTACCGGCCCATGTCAAGTGACACGGCCCAACGCTCGGCGCACAGCCTCAAGGACAAGTGTGTCGTCCTGTACATCGGCGCGCACGGCATCTCACACGCGCTGCAGGCGATCATCCAGAGCGCCGAGCGGCTGCGGGATCGCGACGACATCCGATTCGTGTTCGTCGGTGAAGGCGCCGAGAAGAAGGCTCTCGTCGAACGGGCCGCGGCGCTCGAGCTTGCCAACGTGTTGTTCCTGCCGGGTCAACCGAAAGAAACCATGCCGTCCTGGTATGCGACGGCCGACATCGCGCTCGTGCCCCTGCGGGACATCGCGCTGTTCGAGACCTTCATCCCGTCGAAGATGTTCGAGATTCTTGCGTGCGCCCGTCCGGTCGTCGGCAGCGTACGCGGCGAAGCGCGGCGCATCCTCGAGGCGTCGGGAGGCGCCGTCGTGGTCGATCCGGAGGATGCCCAGGCCATTGCCGACGCGGTCCGCGCGCTGGCGGATGCCCCGGCACGGCGCGAGGCGCTCGGCGCGGCAGGCCGGGCGTTCGTGATGGCGCACTACGACCGTCGTGTTCTCGCCGAGCAGTATGTCCGCATCCTGGCGGACGTTCGTGCCGAAAGGCGAGCGTGACATGAGCGCCCCTGCCTGCCTGGCCGTGACTGGAGCGACCGGCTTCACCGGGAGCGCGACCATTCCTCGCCTGCGTGCACGCTACCCCGACGTGCCGATCCGCGCGCTCGTCCGGCCCGATTCCGTCACGACCGTTCTCGAGACCCACGGCGTGACCTCGGTGGTGGGCGACCTCTGGGATCCCGCGTCCCTCGATCGTCTGCTCGAGGGTGCGGATACGCTGGTGAACATCGCGTCGCTCGGATTCGACTGGGTGGACCCGCTGATGGACGCAGTGGCGCGGTCGACCGTGCTGAAACGGGGTGTCTTCGTCAGCACGACGGCCATCCTCACGTCTCTACCTGTCCGCAGCAAGCCGAAGCGCCAGCACGGCGAGAGGCGGGTGCAGGAAAGTGGCCTGGCCTGGACCATCCTGCGGCCGACGATGATCTACGGCACGCCCGCGGATCGGAACATCATTCGCCTGATTCGGCTGATTGACCGTAGCCCGGTGATTCCGCTGATCGCACCGCGGGCGCTGCAGCAGCCGGTGCACGTCGAGGACGTCGCCGCCGCGATTGTCGACGCCATAGACGCGCCGGGCAGCGTGGGCCGGGCGTTCGCTATCAGCGGCGCGGCACCCCTGACCTTCGACGCCTTGGTCCGGGAGACAGCCGCGGCGCTCGGCAAGAGGCGCGCAGTGCTCAGTGTGCCCCTCGGACCGGCGAAACTCGCCGTTCGCGCCTACAACCAACTCGTCACGCGGGCGAGACTCACCGTAGAGCAACTCGATCGAATCGAGGAGGACAAGGCGTTCCCCTGGGCAGACGCACACGAGGCCTTCGGCTATGCGCCGAGGACCTTTGCCGAGGGTGTGCGTCAAGAAGTCGCCCTGTATCGCCGCCGCTGATCGCGGCGACACGGGTCCCCGGCCCTCGCTAGTCGAGTTCCACCGGCATCCCCGACGCTACGCTCTGCTGCGCGGCGAAGGTCGCACGCATGCTGCCGACGATGTCGGCCAGAGCAATCGGCGACGCGCCCCCCGTGCGGATGGCGTCGAGCCACAACGCGCACTCCTGCACGTGCCCCTTGTCGGTCGTCGTCTTGTGACGCTCGACACGGCCGTCGTTGGACAGCTCCAAGACTCGGAAGTCGTCGAGGACAGCCGTTCGACCAGCGCTGAACGCTTCGACCCGTTCCTTGCCCGACTGCTTGTCGCCGTTGGCCGTGTAGATGACGGTTGCCACGCTGCCATTGCCGTAGGCCAACGTGATGACGACGTTGTCACCCTGATAGCGACCGACGTCGTCCATCGCGACGGCCGACACTTTCGCGGGCGTTTCCCCACACAGGTGATTGGCGAAGTCGATGAAGTGGCAGGCCTCGCCGAGAAGGCGCCCGCCACCCTGGGCCGGATCGTGCGTCCAGTGATCGGGCGGAAGGTAGCCCGCGTTGCATCGGTACGTGAGCACGACTGGCTCGCCCGTCTGCAGAAACGCCTTCATGCGCTGCGCGTGAAGTGCGAAGCGGCGATTGAAGCCGACCATCAGCAGCTGTCCGGCGTGGCCGACCGCTGATTCGGTGATATCGACCAGCTCGGCCTCGGTCAAACAGAGCGGCTTCTCGACGAACACGTGCTTGCCGGCCTGCAGCGCCGCCAGCACCTGCGGTGCATGCAGGTGGTGGCGCGTGAGGATCATCACAGCGTGTGTGTCGGCATCGGACAGGACGTCATCGAACCTGCTGGTGCAGTACGTGAATCCGTGAGCTGCGCCCATCGTGCGCGCAGACACGCCGTGGGCGCTCACGATGCCCCGCAGCACCCGCGGTTCGGCCTGCTTGAGGGCAGGCAGCAAGGTGGCCGACGCGAACAGGCCCGCACCGACCACGCTGACACCTGGTGCGGCGACCGGATGGGTCGCGACGGCGGGCGCGAGATCGACGCGCGGCTTGACCTCGCTGTCGCGGTCATACGTCAGGAGGACGCCGATGAACGGCTCGCTCGCCTTCCCCGTGATGACCTCGTACGCGCGGGGCGCCTCGGTAACGCCGAAGCGATGCGAAATCAGAGGAGCGACCTCCACGGCACCCGTTGCCAACAAATGCACGAAGGACGCGAGGTTGCGCTGGAGCGTCCACCGCACGAAGCCCGCCGGGTAGTCGTGACCGTGCAGTTCGTACTGAGGGTCGTACCGGCCCGGCCCGTACGAGCGTGAAACCTGGAACGTCAGCTCTTTCTGGAAATAGGGTTTGCGAGGCAGACGCAGATCGAATGCGCCGACCGCGATCACGTGCGCGCGATCGCGGGCCAGTGCTGCGGCAAGCTCGCCGGGATCACTCGAGCTCGTGTCGGCAGTCACGAGCACGCTGTCGAACAGCATGCCGTCGGAGAACGAGCTCCCTGCAGCCTCAGCCTCGGCTCGCACTGCGGCGGCCACACCGAACCGGCGGGCGAGCTCGACCCTCTCGGCACTCAAGTCGACACCGAAGACCTGGCATCCTGCCGCGCGTGCGATCTGAATCGTCAGCTGGCCCAGCAAACCGAGGCCGATGACGGCCACGCGATCACCCAACTGTGGCTGGGCCAGTCGGAAGCCGTGCATCGCGATGGCGCCGAGGGTGCCGAATGCGAAGTGATCGGCGGGAACGTCCGTACTCTCCGGAATGCGCGCGAACAGCATCTCCGGAGCGGCAGCGAACTCGGCGTGGCTGGCCACACCCGCTCCCGCGCACGCGACGAGGTCGCCTACTTGCGCGCCGCGGGTCCGGGAGCCGACGTCAATCACCTCCCCGACGAGCGAATAGCCCAGCGGCATCGGCTGTTCGAGATTCCTCTTGACCGTGTCGAAGGTCGCCGCGAGACCCTCGCGGCGGGCGCGCTGCAAGACCTGGCGGACCAGGTCGGGCCTGGCCCGCGCCTTCTGCAGGAGGTTCTTCTCGGCGAACTCGACGACCATCCGCTCGGTGCCGGCAGACACCAGGGACGCAATTGTGCGCACGAGCACGCCGTTGTCGGGCACGACCGGCGTCGGAACGTCGGCCACCTGCACGTCACCACTGCGAATCGACTGCAACACCTGCTTCATTGCACGGGTCCTCGGCGGCCATCCAGGAATGTCTGCATCCAGAGTTCGAGCGTCAGCAACTGCCACACCTGCATGCTGCCCTCGACGTGACCTGCGCGCTGTGCCTCCACCACGCGGCGGACGCCGTCAGGATCGAACAGCCCTCGCCGGCGCACCTGCGTGCTGGTCAGCAGATCGTCGACCATCGG
This sequence comes from uncultured Luteitalea sp., assembly GCA_934541105.1. Lineage (GTDB taxonomy): Bacteria > Acidobacteriota > Vicinamibacteria > Vicinamibacterales > Vicinamibacteraceae > Luteitalea. Next base: position 168,213 of record CAKTDA010000007.1, read on the forward strand.
GCGGAGGTCGTTGCGCAGCCAGACGCCGATGGGTGCGCCGAATCCGGCCTTGCGCTGGGTGAGCACCTCGGCTGGCCACACGTCTCGGAAGGCTTCGCGCAGCAGCCATTTCGTGGAACGGCCGCGAAGCTTAGCATTGGGTGGCACCTCGTTGGCCACCCATTGAGCGAAGGACCAGTCGAGAAACGGCACGCGCGCCTCCACCGAGGAGGCCATGCTCATCTTGTCGTTGTAAGTGAGGTTCAACGATGTCATGAACAACGTGGTGTCGTTGTACAACATCTGGTGCAGCCAGTCGGCATGCGCCACACGGTCGAAGGCGGCCTCGTGATACGCCGAGGTATCGACCGCATCCAGTCGCCGTGCCCGCTCGGTCAAGAGCAGCTGCGCCTGCTCGGCCTGATCGATGTACGTCGCGTTGGCGATGAACTGCGCCCGCGGCGGCAGCGAGGCGCTGCGGCCCCACTTGCGGAGCAGCCGACCGACACCAGACCACGGACGTCCCGGCGCCGCCGGCGCGTGGCGGAACAGAGGGTCGAGCACGTGGCGCCGCAGCGCGCCCGGAATGGCGGCGTAGCGGCGAGCGTCTTCTGCCGCGATGTACTTGCGGTACCCGCCGAGCAGTTCATCACCGCCAACCCCAGACAGCAACACCGTGACATCGCGCCTGGCCTCGCGGCTGACCAGGTAGGCCATGATCAACGCCGGATCCGACGTGGGCTCGTCCATGTGCCAGACCAGACGCGGGAGAAGCGCTGCGACGTCGGGATCGACGGTGATCGGCGTGTGGATGCAGCCGAAGTGTGCCGCCGTGCGGGCGGCGACCTCTGGGTCGTCGACGGTCAACTCGCCAGCGCGGTGCCGGGGTGTGAAGCCGATGGTGTACGTCCGAACGGGGCTCGACGTACGGGCCGCCATCGCAGCGACGATGGCCGATGAGTCGAGACCGGCGCTCAGAAAGGCGCCGAGGGGCACGTCGCTCACCAGTTGGCTCTCGACAACCGCCGTGAACCGTTCGCGGAACTCGTGCACGAGCGCCCGCTCGTCGGACCGACGCGAGGCGCCCGCCTCGGGAAACTGCAGATCCCAGAACCGGTGCAGCGACAGCTCCCCGCCCCGCCAGATCGCGTAGTGCGCCGCAGGCAGCTTCAGGACCCCGTCGAACATCGTCAGCGGGTCGGGCGTCCAGAGGAAGCGCAGGTAAAACGGCAGTGCCTGCTCGTTCAGCGCCGGCTCGACGCCCGGTACTTCGAACAGAGCCTTGGCTTCCGAGGCAAACGCCAGCACGCCATCACGCACGGCGTAGTAGAGCGGCTTGATGCCGAAGTGGTCGCGAGCGAGCACCACTTCGTCGCGCTCACGATCCCAGATGGCCAACGCGAACATGCCGTTGAGGCGAGCGAAGGCCTCGACGCCAAGCTCTTCATACAAGGCGAGAATGACTTCGGTGTCGCTTCGAGACTTGAAGACGTGGCCGCGTCCCTCCAACCACGCTCGCAGCTCACGAAAATTGAAGATCTCGCCGTTGAAGACGATCGACAGTCGCCCGCAGGCGCTGGCCATCGGTTGATGGCCCGCCGGCGACAGATCGAGGATGGACAGGCGTCGATGGCCGAGAGCCACTTGGCGCGCCTGGTCGCACAGCACACCGTGGTCGTCCGGCCCACGATGCGACTGCACGTCCACCATCCGCGCGATGGCAGCTGCATCAGCACGCCCGACGATGCCTGCGATGGCGCACATGTCGAGGATGGCGCTCAGCGCGCCCGGCTCGGCCTCCACCGGGCGCCGTGACCTGCTCCCATGATCGAACGGAGCCCGTCGAGGAAACCATGCCAGCACGCCGCGACGAATCGGCCGTGCCCCTGAAGGCCGCGCACGAGTGTCTTGGCTGGCAGTTCGAGGCCACCAACCATGAGGACGTGGGTGGCCAGTGTCAGGGCGGTCCCGTACTTGCGCGCCAGGTAGACCCGATTGCGCTGCTGGAAATACCCGCAGGACGGACTCAGGTAGTTGTCGTCGTTGTCGTGCCGCACCAGCACGCGGTCATCGATCACTGCCTCGAAGCCCAGAGCCCGCACCTGCAGGCCCAGATCGACTTCGTCATAGTAGAGGAACAGCTGGTCGTCGAAGCGCAGCCCGCGCTGCACCACGGCGGTGGCCACCATGACCATCGCGCCCTGGACGAAGTCCACGAGGCGCCCGTTGGCCACCGGTGCGTGCTCGCCCGTGTCCCACGCGAAGCGGCCGGTGATGGTCGAGAATCCCGTCGCCCCGGCCGCGCGGGTCCGTCCCGTCGAATGCACGATCTCGACGCCACCGATGAGGCCTGCCGTGGGCCGAGCAGCGGCGCACTCCAACAGGTGAGCGATGGCCGTCGGCGGGACGATGATGTCCTGGTTGCAGAGCAGGACGTAGTCGTAGCCCGCAGCGGTACCCAGTTGCAATGCCGCGTTGTTCCCACCCGTGTAGCCGAGGTTGGTGGGACTCCGATGGACGGCCACGCCGGGAAGTGCCTCAGCAAGGCGCGCGTTGGCCTCGGTGGACGACGCATTGTCGAAGACGACGATGTCGACTGCAGCGCCCTGCTGTGCCAGCAGCGACTCGACTGTCCGAACGGCATCGTCGACGGCGTTATGGAACAACACGACAGCAAGCAGTCTCTGGTTGTCAGGCATCGGTAAACGCGAGGCAGGACACTTGGCCGGGCTGGCGGTGCGCCCACGAGCCCTCCAACGTATCACAGCCAGTTCATGGCCTTCCTCTTCACGATGTCGCGCTCCTCTGGCCGGAGTAGTCCCCGACTCGCGGCCCCGGCCCACGCCACAACCGCGACGCCGAACGCCAGGCCCCGGCTCGAAAGCGACGGCACCTGTCCCAGCAATGCGAGCACGGCCAAGGCGCCGCCGACCCACAGTGAAACCGTGAGCAGAGGTCGAGCAAGCGCCGGAAGGAGGCGCACGGCAAACACCGAGAGGACGACGGCATCGACGGCGATCCGCAGTGTCCATGCAGCGGCGGCCCCGATCGCACCACCCCAGCTGCACGCCACCCACAGGCCCCAAAGATAGGGGCCGAGTTCGGCCACGTGCGCGCGTGCCGGGAGATCGGGCCGGCCGCAGGCCTGCAGGAAGACGAACGGGACCCGCACCAAGGCGTTGACGAAAACCCCCACGGCCAGCCAGCGAGCGACGGGGCTCGCGTGGCGGGCCATGTCCTCGCCTACCCACACCCCGAGCAGTTCCGGCGTGAACACCAGCGCGACGCCGATCAGCGGCACGAGTCCGACGAGGAGGACGCGCAGGCTCCGGTCCACCAGGTCGCGCTGCCGCTGCGGATCGCCGGCGGCGTGCGCCAGCGCCGGGAACATCACGCCGAGCAACGCATCAGGGACCGCCCAAAGCCGAGTGAGCGCTTCGTAGGGCGCGGCATAGTAGCTGACGGCCGCAACTGATACCCAGCGCCCGACGGCGAAGCGATCCAGTGATGCCATCAACGGCCCGACGAGGTTCGTAACGGTCAGCCATCCTCCATCCCGGATCAGCGCCCTGACGGCGTGTCCTTCGACTCGAACACGACACCGGAGGCTCGGGACGACGCGCAAGACCAGCAGCGCCAGCAGGACGTACGTCGCCGCGCGCGCGAGACAGAGGCCCGCCATGGCCGACGCAAGACTCGGATCGACACGGGTCGCCAGGACGGGCCCGACCGCGACCGTGACACCGCCGAATGCGCGGGTCGCCGCCGACACGTCGAACCGCATGTGCCCCTCGAGTACACCCGTCAGTGCCGGCACGCCGATGGCGAACGGCAGGCAGGCCGCCAACCACGGAAACGCCGCGCGCAGGGACACGGCATCGGTACCCGACAGGCCCAGCCATCGGGCCGGCGCGGCTGGCCCGACCAGCACCAGCGCTGCGGTCGCGGCGAGCCCCACCACACCCAGTGTCACCAGGGCCGAATGCACCAAGCCGGGAATTTCCGCTTCCGACGCTCGGCCCCGTCGGTCCGCGACGAGCCGTGTGAGCGCCCGGCCAAACCCGAGATCGAAGAGTCCCAGATAGCCAACGGCCGCGAGCGCGAGCGAGAACAGGCCGAAACCGACCAGGCCCAGGGCGTCTACCAGCCAGGGCACCGCCACGAGGCCAGCCACGATCTGGGCGGCGTAGCCGAGCGCGTTGAACAGGACGTTGCGCGTCATCTGCGCACGGCAATCGCGAGGAGTTCCTCACCCGCGTTCGCATCGGTCAGGGCGATGCCTCGTTCGTAAAGCTGGTACGCCACTCCCTTGATCTGGCGCTGCGGGAACGCAGTCCAGGCCCGTCCCGTCGACCGCGCCCACCGGATCGCCGCGCTGAGCGACAGGATCGTCCGTGCACCTTGCGACAACGTGCGCACATCCTGCACGTGCCATCCTTCCCGACCGAGCAGCGTGCGAATGGTCCCAGGCGCAAAGATGTGGAGGTGCCGCGGCGGCTCCAGCCCCCGCCAGTCGCGCCCGAAATGCCGATGGCCCCAGCTCTCACCGTTGGGCGTGAGCAGCACGAGCCGCCCACCCGGACGCATGACCCGGAAGCACTCGCGGAGATGCAGGCCGGGGTCGTGCACATGCTCGAGCACGTGGCTGAGGACGACGGCGTCGAACGAGCCGTCCGGGTAGCGCTGTGCCAGCAGGTCACCTTCCGTCACGTCCAGGCCTCGCTGTCGCGCGACCGCCACGGCCTGTGGATCGACATCGTGACCGACGCCCGTCCAGCCGAGCCCCTGCAATCGAGCGAGCAGACGCCCCTCGCCACAGCCGACATCGAGCACGCGTGCCGCGCCTTCGGGCGCCGGCAGGAACGCCACCGTGATGTCGACCTCGTCGACACCGCCGGGCCAGACATGCGCCAGGGGGGCCAGCGCGCGGTGCCACACCGGTCCGGCAGCCGCGCCGCGGTAACCCAGAGCTGCCTGCAGCCGGCCCGAGCCTATCCTGGTGCGCAGTGACCAGCCGCCGGGTCGCGCCGCTTCGATCGCCGCATGCGTGTAGTAGGTGCGATAAGCGCGCCACAATTGATTGGTCTGCCACCGCGGGTCCAACCACAGCAGACCGCAGGACGGACGGACGCACCGGCGCATCGTCCATCGGCCCTCGGCGCCGTAAAGGTGGTCCTGAAGATCATGGTGCAGGATGGCGCCCTCACCGCCGCACACGTAACAAGCCGGGACCGCTTCGGTCACGCTCGCCCTGCTCCTTCTGTGACGGGCGAACGCGCCCGGTCGAGCACGTCGCCGAGTTGAGTGACCTTCCGCTCGAACCCGAACCGCTCGAGCGCACGTCTGCGTCCTGCCTGCGTGAGACGGCCGGCAAGCTCGGAGTCCTCGACGATCGCGAGGATACCCGCCGCGACCGCCTCCGGAGTACGAGTGACCAGCAAGCCGGCGTCACCGACGACTTCTCTGACCGCGCCGCCGGCGCAGGTGACCACCGGGGCACCGCAACTGAGAGCCTCGGCGATCGCCAGCCCGAAGCCCTCGAACATCGTCGGCTGCGCGTAGACCCGGCACCGCTGCAACAAGGCGAGTTTCTCCTCGTCGCTGACGGCACCGGCAAAGCGAACGGCCGCGGCCAGCCCGAGTTCGTCACGGAGCGCCTCCAGGGCTGGCGTCGCGGTGCCTGGAGCGCCGGCGATCACGAGGGTGGCGTCTGGACGCGCGGCGTGCACGAGCGCAAACGCGCGCAGCAACACGAACATGCCTTTCCTCCTTGCGTTCTCGTCGTGCAGCCAGCCGATGCTGGCGATCAGCGCCGCCTCACGCGGCACCCGGGACGGCGCGTATGTCTCGACGTCGACGGCAAGGGGCACGATGGCGGGATGGGTTACAGGCAGCGCCTCGGTCACTTGCCGGTACTCGAACTGCGTGAGGAAGATGTTGGCGGCGGCCTGCCGCAAGCCGAGACGCATCAGCCACTGCTGCCATCGCGGTCGGTGCACGTAATCATTGCCGGGTTCGGGCCAGGCGTAGTCAAACACTCCCGTGACCACGATCGGTGTGCGTCTCCATGCGCGTACGAGGAAGGGGACGAAGGCCCACGTCCACCACCAGACGTAGATCAGATCCACGTCGACACGAACCTCATGCCAGCGGGTGGCAACGACAACGTCGTATCCGAGCCGGCGGAGCGCATCGAGATCCTGGCGATAGAACAGGACGCGATCCAGGATCTCGGGAGATTGCACCGGCGCGTAGAAACACACCCTCGGTCGGTTCATGCCCGAGGCGCCCCGCTGAACGGTCGCAGCGCCACCGCGACGAGCAGCACGGGAACCTTGCGAATCCATCCGAAAAACGTGAACACCGCCTCTTGGTCGAAGATGACGATCTGAGTCATCGCGAAGATGGCAAGGACCAACGCGGTCCCGCCCCGAGGTGCGGCCAGGGTGGTCGTGGCCCAGGCAAACAGTCCTCCCAGCAACAGCGCACCGACGAGAAGGCCGGGGAGATTGAAGTTGCCGTAGAGATCAGTCGCCGTACACGAGAAGTAGTCCGTCACATCGATGCCCAGATACTCGCGCATCAGGTACGACTTTGCCGTGGTCTGGCGCGTCAGCCGGTAGCGGTCGAACCCGTCCGGATCGATGAAGCGCCAGACCAGCCACGTGACCTGGCCCCACGATCGGAACAACGCGGGTCCCTGCTCGTTCAGCGGACGCTGCAGCCGCGCCATCAGGTCGATGCAGTCGAGCCGGTTGATGCCTTGCGTATCGGCGAACATGCCACCTTGCAGGGGCAACAACGTCGTCAGCCCCACGCCGTCACGGGCATTCCTGACGTTCACGACCACGACCGAGAGGTACACGGCCATGACGGCGACGAGAGCGAGTGATGTCAGGCGCTTGACGTGCGCACGATACGACACAGCCGGCGTCGATGCGACGAACCATCCCACGAGACAGACGAGGAGGCTGATGACGAACCATCGCGAGTTCAGCAGGTTGAAGGCACCGAAGACGGCGGTCACCGTGACGAAGGCTACTCGACACCAGTGACGAGTCGCACCGTCGCTGAACCGCCACGCAAACAACGTCAACCCCACGATGAAGAGGCCGCATTCCTGAAACAGGCGGAAGATGGCGAACTCGAGGGCGGGCAGTTCAAGCAGGCGTGCGGTGAGGGCGTCACCGAGCCGCAGGTACCAGAGCTGGTGCCGCAGCATCACGGCGACGAACGACAGCGCGAACAGCGTCATCACCAGCGCGAGAACGCGGGCGCGGATGCGATGCCCTACGACAACGGATCCAGTGGCGGGTCGAAGCGAGGCGAAGTAGGCGGCGAGGAGCGGCAGTTGGAACGCCAACAGGGCCCAGACCTGCAACCAGCCGTACTGCTCGCGGTACTCCTGGATCTGGGGGATGCGGTAGACGAAGACCGTTGCCGGCGGCGCCCCCATCTGTGCCAGTGCCGGCGCGACCTGCAGATAGATGCAGACGATGGCCACGTAGAACAGGAAGAAGAAGTGGCGGCGAAAGTACGTTGGCTGGAACAGGCCGGGGAGAAGGACGATGCCGGTGACCACTACCGCCAGGATGGCGCTGCAGCGGCCGAGCCAAAGCCACAAGTCGTCTGGAATCACATCGTGCGCCCCTCGCCGGCAACGAAGCCCTGCAGCAGCGTGGGCATCAGGAGGAGAAGGCCCACGACGCACGCGAGGAGCAGACCGATGATGGCACTCAGGGCGACGCCCGCGCTGACTGGACGATTGGGCAGGATTGCCTCGTCTACCACCTGGAGGTCGGTGACACGACTGGCGACCTTGAGCCGCGCCTGATCGTATTGGGCAGACAGGTCGGACACCGCCCTCGCGGCGATCTCACGTTCGAGCTCGAAACGCGTCAGCTGCACTTCGCCCTGGTACAGCGCCAAGAGGTCCGGCAGCACCTTGTTGTCGACGTCGTGCCGGCCGGTGAGGTCGCGCAACCGCCCTTCCATGGCAGCCACGCGCGCCCGGGACGCCGACACCTGGTATTCCAGCAGTTGACGGACCGGATTGACGCCGCCGTCGCCCCTCGGCCAGACAGGTATGTCGCGCTCGACCTGCTCGCGCTCCGCCGAGTCTTGGCGCGTGGTGTCGCCGTCGCTGCGCCTGACCCGTTCGTCGCTCGCCATGCTCTCGAACTGCCGCGCCTGCTCGGCGAGTTCCTGTTCGCTGCCCGGGACGCGAGCACCCGGGGTCTTTTCAGGGACCAGCTTGAGCTGGCTTTCGAGGATGGCGAGACGATTGCGTTCGGCTTCGAGGTCTGCCGTCAGGCGAATGAGTCCTTCGCGCGCATCGAGCTTGGCCTTCGAATCGGATTTCCGGAGCTCGACCAGAGCCTCGCTCCGATGCTCCAGCAGCCGTTGCTCGGCCTGCCGCAGCAGCGTGAAAGCCTCATCCAGCTGCGCCTTGATCATGTCCCGCGCCCGCACGACGTCGCGAGCATTCAGCTCACGATTCAACTCGGTGGCGCGCGCAGCGAAATCGCTTGCGACGTCTCTTGCCAAGCCTGGCTCAGGCAGCGTGACCGACAGGACGAGCAGCGACGTGTTCCGCACCTCGCGAATCGTCGTCAACCGCAGGAGTCGCACGGCATCGATGTCCCATCGCTCGAGCTGGTACTTGCTTACAATCTCGCGGGCGAGGGCCCTGTTGGCCAGCAGTGTCGGATAGTCGGCGCTGTCTGGCCTCACGTCGGTCTCTTCGAGTGCGGCGGTACGACGGACGACCAGCGTCACCTCGGCCTTATACCAACGAGTGCGCACGACACCCCATAGCGCGCCAGCGGTCGCGCCGACGAGCAGCAGCGTCAGGAGCAGCCGGCGCTTCGCTCTGATGGCGGCGCGAAGGCGAGCCAAGGGGAATTCGTCCATCGTCCCTGATGCGTCAGTGATTGCCACGGCGTGGATAGTGGTGACCGCGGTGGAGCGACGCTGCGTCGGCGTGCGTTATGCGAGCGGCTGCGCCGGGACGGCGTTCTTCTCGAGGCGCGCTACGTCAGCATCCACCATCATCGTCACCAGCCCGCGGAAGTCCACTTCCTGCTTCCACCCGAGCTGCGTGCGCGCCTTCGTCGGATCGCCGATGAGCAGGTCCACCTCCGCCGGCCGCAGGAAGCGCGGGTCCACCTTGACGTACTTCTCCCAGTCGAGCCCCACGTGCCCGAAGGCGATCTCGACGAGCTCGCGCACGGGGTGCGTCTCGCCCGTCGCCACCACGTAGTCGTCGGGCGCGGCCTGCTGCAGCATGAGCCACATCGCCTTGACGTAGTCGCCAGCAAAGCCCCAGTCACGGCGCGCGTCGAGGTTGCCGAGCGGCAGGTTGTCGGCGAGCCCGAGCTTGATGCGCGCGACGCCGTCGGTGACCTTGCGCGTGACGAACTCCAGCCCGCGGCGCGGCGACTCGTGGTTGAAGAGGATGCCCGAGCACGCGAACATCCCGTAGCTCTCGCGGTAGTTCACCGTGATGTAGTGCCCGAACACCTTCGAGACGCCATAGGGCGACCGCGGGTGGAACGGCGTGTCCTCGCTCTGCGGCACGGCGCGCACCTTGCCGTACATCTCGCTCGAGCTCGCCTGGTAGAAGCGCGTGTCCTTCTTGACCTGGCGAATCGCCTCCAGCACGCGCGTGACGCCCTGGCTGTTGTACTCGCCCGTGAGGAGCGGCGTGTCCCAGGACGCCGGCACGAACGACATGGCCGCAAGGTTGTAGAACTCGTCGGGCTGCACCTCGTCGATCAGGCGGACGATCGAGAGCTGGTCGAGCAGGTCGGCCGGACGCAGATCCAGGCGGTCCAGCAGGTGCTCGATCCGCCACAGGTTCGGCGCCGACGACCGGCGCACGACCCCGACCACGCGGTAGCCCTTGTCGAGGAGGAACTCGGCGAGGTACGACCCGTCCTGCCCGGTGATTCCCGTGATGAGTGCAGTCTTTGCCATGGATTCGTAAACCGGCCCCCGCGCCGACGCAGGCGGGTCGTGGGCCCCGGCGGCCGCATGGAGGCCGCTGATCCGGCCTAGTGTACTTCAGCCCGCCCCGGCCGGGCCAACCCGCGCGATACACTGCAGCAGCCGAACCGCAGGTCCCCCGATGGTCGGGGCGCGTACGCGGTCCCGGCTCACGCAGACATGCCGACTTCCGCTCGCGTGCTCCATGTCGTCGGAGCCCGACCCAACTTCATGAAGATCGCGCCGGTGATGCGGGCCATTGCCGCACGCGGCCGCCTCGACCAGCGACTCGTCCATACCGGCCAGCACTACGACCACAAGATGGCCGAGATCTTCTTCGAGGAGCTTGGCCTGCCACGTCCGGACGAGGACCTCGGCTGTGGCGGTGGCACCCACGCGGAGCAGACCGGCGCGGTGATGGTGAAGTTCGAGCAGGTGCTCGCGACCCAGACGCCCGATCTCGTCGTCGTCGTCGGCGACGTGAACTCGACGCTTGCGGCGACGATCGTCGCCGCGAAGGCCGTGATCCCGGTGGCCCACGTCGAGGCCGGCCTCCGCTCGCGCGACATGACGATGCCCGAGGAGATCAACAGGCTGGTCACCGACCGGCTGTCGTCGCTGCTCCTGACGCCCTCACGCGACGGCGACGAGAACCTCCTGGCCGAAGGCGTGCCCGCCGACCGCATCCACTTCGTCGGCAACGTGATGATCGACACGCTGCTCGAGCATCGTCCGCGCGCGCCGTGGGAGTCCGTCAGCCGCAATTACGAGATCCAGGACCGCCAGTACGCCGTGCTGACGCTGCACCGCCCGGCCAACGTGGACGAGGCCGGCGCGCTCGCGCGGCTCCTCGACGGCATCCGCCCCCTCGCCGATCGGCTGCCGATCGTGTTCCCGATTCACCCGCGCACGCGTCACCGGATCGAGGAATACGGGCTCGCGGATCGCCTGCGGGGCATCCGCCTGGTCGAGCCGCTCGGGTACCTCGAGTTCCTCGCGCTGACAAGCCATGCCGGCTGCGTGCTGACCGACTCGGGCGGCATCCAGGAGGAGACGACGGTCCTCGACGTGCCGTGCTTCACGCTGCGCGACAACACCGAGCGCCCGGTGACGATCACCGAGGGCACCAACACGCTCGTCGGCGCCGACGGCCGCGGGCTGCCCGAGGCCATCGCCGACTTCTTCGCCACGGGCGGCAAGCGCGGGCGGGTTCCGGAACTCTGGGACGGGCACGCGGGCGAGCGCATCGCCGACGTGCTGGCCCAGGCTGTCGCGTGAGCAGTCACTGACGGATCGGCAGCCGATGTCGGCGAGCGCCGGGAGCCCTGTCGTCGCCTGCGCGCACCTCGGGCGCGCCTTCGACATCTTCGCGTCCGATCGCGCGCGGGCCGCACACGCCTGGTGGGCCCTCGCCGCTGTCGTGCCGGGCCTGTCGCGTATGGCCGCTCGACGCCGCGAATCGCTCACCCGGCAGACGTGGGCGCTGCGGGGCGTGTCGTTCGCAGTCAACCGCGGCGAGGCGATCGGCATCATCGGCGCCAACGGATCGGGCAAGTCCACCCTGCTGCACCTGCTTTGCGGCACGCTTGGCGCCACCGAAGGACACGCCCGCGTCGATGGACGCGTCGGCGCCCTGCTCGAACTCGGGACCGGCTTCTCCCCCGACCTGACCGGACGCGAGAACGTGCGCCTCAGTGGGCTGCTGCACGGTCTCGACGAGGCGACGATTGCCGCGCGCGAGGACGCCATCACGGACTTTGCCGACATCGGCGCCTACCTCGACCAGCCGGTGCGAACGTACTCGAGCGGGATGTACGTCCGGCTCGCATTTGCCGTGATGGCACACGTCGACGCGGACGTGCTCGTCGTTGATGAGGCACTCGCTGTCGGTGACATCCGCTTCGTGCAGAAGTGCCTCGCCCACCTCGATCGCTTCCGCGCCGCCGGCGGCACGCTGGTGCTCGTCAGCCACGACCTGCCTGCGGTGCAGCGCCTGTGCTCGCGCGTGCTGTGGCTCCACGAAGGCCGGCTGCGGATGGATGGCCCGCCCCGCGAGGTGACCGAGGCGTACTTCGATTCGATGATCGGGAACCGGCCCGCGATCGACGACGCGCCGGACACGCCCGCCGCTGCGGCGCCACGCGGGCGCTCCCCGGCCACGTCGGACGGCGGCCAGGGTCAACCGGGCGCGCGCATCACCGACGTGCGGCTCGTGGACGACCACGGGCGTGCCGTCACCGTCGTCCGCGGCGGCGAGCGCGTGTGCCTGACCGTGCAGGCGGAGGGTACCCATCCGCTCGCGCAGCTCATCGTCGGGTTCTACGTGAAGGACCGGCTCGGTCAGCAGTTGTTCGGCGAGAACACGCTGGCCGCGTCCGGCAGGCCGGCTGGTAGCGCGGGCGCACGCGTAGGCGCACGGTTCCACTTCGTGATGCCGCGCCTGTTCCCGGGCGAGTACCTCGTGGCCGTCGCGATTGCCGACGGCACGCAGGCGCGCCACGTGCACCACGAGTGGCGCCACGAGGCATGGCACTTCACATCGGCATGGACGGGTGGCGCGACGGGACTTGTCGGCATCGACGTCGCGGTCTCGTGGGACGCCTGACCATCAGCGGCCCGACAGGGCTCGGGCTGCGCGGCGCAGCACCGCCCGCATGCGCGGCACGCGGCGCAGCGTGGCGTCGATGCGCGCGACGATCCTGAACACGAGCGCCCGTTCGAGGTCGGCGAGCCGGTCGGACCGTCCCACGAGGGACTCGGCGAAGTCGCGCTGCACCGCCACGTCCTGGAGCAGCACGTGGATCGTCGCCCGACTCTCGTCGAGTTCCTGCATGCGCTCGCGCAACTGCCGGCGCAGCGTGTCGCGATCGGCAACGACGTCCTCGATCGCAACGTCGGAACGTCCTCCGGGCGCGCGGGGCGTGCCGGGCGCACCACCGCCGTGGACCGTGCCGACGTCGATGTCGCCGAGCCGCTCGCGCGTGACGAGCAACTCCGCGTCGATTCGGCTCGCATGTCCCTCGAGTGCGCGGTACGAGGCTTCGATGTCGCGTGCGCGGCCTTGGAGCGCCTGGAGCAGCCCGCCCTCGCCCGCCCCCGGCGGCCCGTTCCGCGCGACGACGACGAACTGATAGACCCGCGAGTCCGGGTCGGCCGTTGCGGCCTCGATCACCTCTGCCGGGAACGCGTCCTCGTCGATCGGGATGCCCGCCTCGTGCAGATCGCGCTCGACCGTGAGCACGTCGAGCACCCCAAGCCCGGCCCCGGCCAGCAGCGCATCGAGCGCCGGCCTGTCGAAGAACTGCAGGTGCGTGCGATCGAGCAGCCCGGTGTCGGTGCGCGGAAAGCGGCCCTGCAGCAGCGCCAGCCGCACGGCCGCGTGGGCGACGTGCGGCACCGAGACGATGACCCTCCCGCCCGGTGCGAGCCACGCCGGCACGAGGGCCAGCAGTCGTCGCGGGTCGGCCAGGTGCTCGATCACGTCGAGCAGCAGGACGACGTCGAACGCCTCGCGCGGCAGTGAGTCCTCGTCGAGTGTCGCGAGGTCGGCGGCAACCGCGCGGAGGCCCCGGGCTTCGAGCGCGGCAATGCCCTCGGGTTCGCGCTCGACGGCGGTGACGTCGCACCCCCGGGCAGCCAGTGCCGCGGCAACCGATCCCGTTGCGGCGCCGAGGTCGAGCACACGACTTCCTCGCGGCACGGCCAGCACCGCGATTGTGTGCACGTTCTCGAGGTCGTGCAGGTTGACGTCACGGCTATACCGCGCGATCGACATCCCTGGTCTTCTCCACGGCGAGCGAGGCGAGCAACTCGCTCCATTCCCTGTCACGCGGCACGGCGGCAAGCGCGGCCTCGATGCGCCGGCGATGCTCGCGCCACACGGACGCGTCGAGCAGCCGCGCTGCCACGGCGGCCGCAAACGCCCCGGGCTCGTCGTGCACGGCAATGCACGCGCCGAGCTCGTCCAGCCCCTCGGCGCCGATTCCGGTGGCCACGATCGGCACGCCGTGCTGCACGGCCTCGACGGTCTTCAGCTTCACCCCCGCGCCGAATCGCAGCGGCACGACGGCCACGCGCAACTGCCGATAGAACCCGGCCAGGTCGCTGACGAACCCCTCGGCGCGCAGGTGCGGTCCCTCGAGCCGCCGCAGCGACGGCGGCAGCGTGCCGGTGACGCGCAGGCGCACCCACGGCACCGCGTCGGCAACGAGGGGCAGCACCTCGCGGGCGAACCAGTCGAGTCCGTCGGCATTCGGTGAGCCTTCCCCCGCAAGCCAGCCGGCAGCGAACCCGAGGTCGGCACGCCCGGCCAGCGACGAGTCGGTAAGCGTGGACTGACGCAGCCAGGGCGTCCGGACGTGGACGGCCGCCGCGCCGGCCCTGCGGAAGAAGTCCGCCTCGTCGGACGACACGCAGACGACCGCGTCCGCATGGGCCGCCACACCGTGCTCGATCGCGCGCCATTGCGCAGCCTGCGCCTGCAGCGGCGGCGCGGTGTCAGCGTCGCCGAGCGCCGCCTGCCGCTCCACACGACGGTGATAGAGCGCCTCGGCGTCGTACACGTACGTCGGGCGGTCGCCGGGCGCCATGGCGTCGAGCGCCCGCTGCACGACGGCCGCGTTGTTGGGCCGCGACACGAGCACCAGATCGCAGGTGGACAACGCAGCGGCGAGCGCGGCCTCCGGGTCGTCGTCGAGCACCTCCACGCCCGCCCGTGCCAGGGCCGGGACGAACTCCGGGGGCGAGCCGGTTGCGAGGCACGTGACCTGCACCCCGTGGGCCGCCAGCGACAGGACCACGTCGGCCATCCGATCGAAGCCCGACCCGATGCCATGCCGCGGCACGCGATCGTCCACGACGAGCACGCGAAGGCCCGGCGACTGGAGTCGCGACACGGCCGCGCGCTCGGCCGCCGGGACGAGCCCGGGCGACACCGGCGCGGGCTGCCGATGCACGAGCGCGGCACTGCGGCTCGACACGAGGCGTGCGTGGTGCCGCGCGAAGAGGAACTGCTTGAACGCGGGCATCGTGCTCGCCGACTCCGCATGGACGACGTCGCTGCGGGGATCGACCCACACCTCGTACCCGGCCTGCTCCAGTCCGAGGCAGAAATCGACGTCCTCGTAGTACGCCGGGTGATACCCCGCATCGAATCCGCCGGCCGCGTCCCACGCGTCGCGTCGGACGAGCAGCGCGCAGGCCGACGCGTAGTCGACGCGGCGCCGCCAGCGCCAGGCAACCGAGGAGCCCGGCAGGCCGCGCCCGATCGGGCGTGTCGTGCCATCGCGCCAGATCACCGATCCGATCTCCTGCACGGTGCCGTCAGGCGCGAGCACGCGCGGCGCGACGGCGCCGACGCGAGCACGCCGAACCGTCTCAAGCAGCGGCGCCAGCCATCCGGGGGTCACCTGCACGTCGTCGTTGAGGAAGAGGAGACAGTCGCCGGACGCCGCGCGCACGCCGAGGTGGCATCCCCCCGCGAATCCGCGATTGACGGCGCTCTCGACCACCCGGATGCCCCGTGTCAGGCCGACGACGTCGCGGACATCCGCCGACGCGCCATTGAGCACGACGACAATCTCGATCGACGACGGGGGCGTGTGCGCCTGGAGGCTTGCGAGGCAGGACGACAGGTGCGCCGCCTGCGAAACCGTCGGAATGACTACGCTGACCGCAGGGGCGTGGACGGCGCGGGGCCGCGGCTCCATGCTCGCGCATGCTACCATCCGCCGCGCCATGGCGCGCGCGCCCGTATCGATGCCCGGCCTGCGCGTCGTGATCGTCGTCGCCACCGCAATCGTGGCAAGCCAGATCGTCCCGATTGCCCGCACGATCCCGCTGCTGCCGACATCCGGCGATCCGAGCCGATCACCGAGCAGCGACGCGCTGATGCAGGCGCTTCCGCTCCCGCATGCCGCCGATCGCGTGGACGTGCTCGCCGCGACCCTCCCCTCCGGACACGGCATCGTCGTCGCCCACGGCACCGAAGCCCACCTCACGGCGGCGTACTACACGCTTGCAATGCGCCTCTGGCCGCGGCAGGCACACGTGGTGTTCTGCGAGCCCGAGCCGCGAATCGAGACGACCCGCGGGCCCGTGCCGCCGGTCGTCGGCTGGCGTGTGGACCTGCTGCCGCACGATGCCAACCCGCTGCGCATCGGGACGGCCGGTCCGACCGACCCCCTCGCCCTCTGCGCGGAGGCGGGCTCGCGCACCGAGGCGAGCTCGCCAGATGTGAGTTCGCCGTGAGTGTCGCGCTGGCGCTGACTGCGATCGCCGCGGCTCTCGCTGCCGGAGTCGGCGTCACTGGCCTCGCCTGGCCACGCGATCGACCGCTGCCGGCACTCGCCTGGTTCGGCCTTGCCGGCCTGCTCGGGCCCTGCGCCATCGGCCTCGGCCTGCTCCTGTGCGGCATCGCCGGTGTGCCGACGACCGTGGCGCTGCCGGTGCTGACGGCCGTCTGTGTCGTGGCGGGCGCGGCCGGCATCCGGAACCAGCGAGCGGCAAGGCATCCGCAGGGCGACCCGCGCGGCCGGCCACGCATCGCGCGCGCATCGTCACGCGTGGTCGTCGTCGCGGTGCTGCTTGCAGGCGGATGGGCGGGCTGGCTCTCGGCGCGCACGCACCTCGGGTGGGACGGCACGCTCGTCTGGTACCAGAAGGCGCGGATCATCGCGGCAAGCGGCGGCGTGCTGCCTGCGGCCACGGTTGCCGATCTGACCCGCAAGTGGACCGCCCCCGATTACCCGCTGCACGTGCCGCTCGCGATGGCGTGGCTGCGGCTCTGGCTGCCCGGCGAGGACGAGCGGGTCATCAAGGTGCTGCCAGCCCTCTGGGCCGCGGCCGTGTTCGCGCTCGTCGGAGCCGCCGTGATGGAGCGGACCGGCGCGCGTCGCGACGCGCCGTGGCGCGCGACGTGCGCGGTGCTGGTGCTCGCCACCGCGCCGCGGCTGCTCGTCGGCGAGGGCAGCCTCACGAGCGGATATGCGGATGGTCCGCTCGCGGGCCTGCTCGCGGCGACCGTCTGGGTTGCCTGGATGTCGGGCTGGGGAGCCGATCGACGGTTCGTGCCGGTGCTCGCGGCGACGGCCCTGGCGCTTGCCTGGACCAAGCAGGAAGGCGCCCTCGCGGTGGTCGTCGTTGCGCTTGCCTGCGTCGCGCAGGGCCGCGCGTGGCGTCGCGCGGCGTTTGCCGTGCCCGCCCTGGGCCTGGCGATCGGCTGGCAGGCCTGGACGATGTGGCAGGGGGCACCGGCTGCCATGGTGTATGCATGGCCCGGTCTCGGGGCGGCCGCGTGGCGTCCGGCACTGACGGCGCGCGCGTACGTGCGCGAGATGCTCGATGCGTCCACCTGGGGGATCTTCTGGCCCGGGCTCTGCGTCCTTGCCGCAGCCGGCTGGCACCCGTCGCGCCGCGTGCCGCTGTGCATTGTCGCGGCAGTCCTGCTCGCTGGCGCCGCGGCGTTCACGCTCTCGACATGGATTGACCTCGAAGCCCACCTTCTCGTGACCGTCCCGCGGCAGCTGATTCAGGCCGCGCCGACCGTTGCCATCGTCGCGTTCGCCTCGGGTGAGGGCGCCGACGATCGGCCAATCCGTTGACCCGGCCGGCCAAATTCTTGGCCTGCGAGGGGGAATATTCAGCCCTTTGTCGAGGCGACAGTTGTCGCCTGACACGGCGTCTTTTGTTTGGGCCCCAGAGGTCTATTGATGTCTCTGCGGCAATAGTCGGCCGAGCGATCGACACGGATCGGCGCACGAAGCTGATCCGCGATCGATCTCGTCCGTGGCATGGGGATTGCCTCAGCAATGGGCGGCGCGACTCCTTCGCGCGCCACATGACCATGTCACGCATCTACGCTCTCTTAGGCCTCGCGCTGCTGTCGCTCACGCTTCCCACCCCTGCCACCGCGGCGGGCATCATCTTCGATCCACTCGGCAGCGGCGAGATTGCGGGCTGGAAGCCGGTCGCACCGGCGACGAGCACGGGCAGTCAGGGGTACTGGGACCGCCGGTCGTACGACACGGCCACCAACGACACGCCGGGCGCCTGCACGGCCGGCACGCTCGTCGGCGGCGTGACGTGCGACTGGAACAGCCCGAATGGCGTGTCGCCCATCACGAGCCCGAGCCACACGACGCCTGGGCAGGGCTATGAATATTTCGGGCTGCTGAATCCCGTCGCGCCGAGTGCCGACGCGCCGCTGAACTTCTATTTCGACAGCGGCTTCGACTTCGACTGGACGGTGTTGTTCCAGTTGACGGCGTGGGACTCGCACGTCGAGTTCGGCTGGTACGAGGCGGGCAACCCCGATGCGCGAACCCCCATCATCGGGCCCGGTGGTCCGTACACGGCCAACGACGGGCAGCCCGGCGTCAGCGGAGCGGCGGCCGTGCCGAGCGGCGCGTTCGGGTTCTACTACCGGAACACGCAGTATGCCGCGGGTGACTTCATCTTCTTCACCGAGTCGCAGTACAACCGCATCGGCGGGTACTTCCAGTACTTCGACTCGTGGGGCGTGAACCCGCTGCCGTCGATGTTCGAGGACGAAATCAGCCTGGCGATGGCGCTCGGCTCACCGGCGCAGCAGTTCGTGCTGTTCCGGCAGGGCAATCGCTACTGGCTCGGCATCGAGGACCAGGTCGGGCAGGTGACGCCGTACTACTGCAGCGAGATCACCGCCCAGCCGTGCTCGGACTACGACTTCAACGACTTCATCGTCGGGTGGACCGAGCACACGACCTCGGTGCCCGAACCCGCGACGCTCACGCTGCTGGCCGGCGCGCTCGCGGGCCTTGCCTGGCGTCGCCGGCGCCGGTAGCCGGCGTCTCGATCGGCGTGTCGCCGCCGGACTCGTCCGGCTGGCATCGCCGGCGCCTACGTCGATGCGCCGATGTAGCGCGCGATCGCGTCCTGCCAGGCGGGCAGCGGCGTGCCGATGGCCGCCGCGAGCTTTTCGTTCGACAGCGCGCAGTAGACCGGGCGCCTGGCCCGCAGCGTGACGTCACGCACCGACGTCGGCACGAGCAGCGAGGCGTCGGCCTGGAGCAGCCGCGCGATGTGCCGCCCGACGTCCTCCCACGTGCCCTGTCCGCTGTTGACGCAGTGGAACACGCCCGACGGCGTGTCGCCGCCGAGCAGCGCCATCGTCGCGTCGCGCACGTCGGCGACATAGCTCGGCGTCACCACGCGATCCGAGAACACCGGCGCCTTGCGGCCCTCGCGCAGGGCCGCGGCAATCTTGTCGACGCTGCTGCGCGCCTGCGGGCCGCCGAAGAGACTCTCCACGCGCAACACGTACCAGCGCGGGGCGTCCTGCGCGAACCACTCCCCGAGCAGCTTCGAGCAGCCATACACGCTGACCGGCCGCGTGCGGTCGGCCTCGCGATACGGCACGCTGCTCTCGCCGTCGAACACGAAGTCGGTGCTGTAGTGCACGAACGCCGCGCCGACGTGCGTCGCGGCTCGCGCCATCGATCGCACCGCCAGTGCATTGACGGCAAGCGCCGTCGCCGCGTCGCCCTCCGCGCCGTCCACGTCGTTGTAGGCCGTGCAGTTGACAATCGCGTCGGGCGCGATCCGTTGCACGGTCGCGGAGAGCGCCGCGTGATCGGTCACGTCCACGTCGGCACGCGTGACGCCAATCACCTCGTGCCCGGGCGTGCCCGCGAACGTGCTGCCGAGCTGGCCACCCGCACCAATCACAAGGACCCTCATCGAAACGCCTCGATCTTCCGGTCGTCCAGCACGCCCTCCCACCGCGCGACCACGGCGGTGGCCAGGCAGTTGCCCGTGACGTTCACGGCCGTGCGCCCCATGTCGAGCACCTGGTCGATGCCGAGCAGGATGGCCGCACCCTCGAGCGGCAGGCCGAACGTCGTCAGCGCCGCGGTCAGCACGACGAGCGCGCCGCGCGGCACGCCGGCCACGCCCTTGCTCGTGAGCATCAGCGTCAGCATCATCACGAGCTGCTGGCCCCACGTCATCTCGATGCCCGCAAGCTGGGCCACGAAGACGCTGGCAATCGAGAGGTACAGCGTCGATCCGTCGAGGTTGAAGCTGTAGCCGGTCGGGAGCACGAAGCCCACGATGTTGCGGGGCACGCCGAAGGCCGTCATCACGTCGAGGGCCTTCGGCAGCGCCGCCTCCGAACTCGCCGTCGTGAAGGCGATGAGGAACGGCTCGCGGATGGCGCGCAGGAACGTGAAGAACGGCACGCGAATCAGGAGCGCGACGCCGCCGATCACCACGAACAGGAAGATGAACAACCCGAGGTACATGACGCCCACGAGCTTGCCGAGCGTCACGAGGATGCCGAGCCCCCGGCCGCCGACCGTTGCGCCGATGGCCGCCATCACGCCAATCGGCGCGAACATCATCACGTAGGCCGTGACGCGGAACATCACCTGCGCGACCGACTCGAAGAACTCCACGGCGGGGCGGCCCTTGTCGCCGACGGCGGCGAGCGCGACGCCGAAGAACGTCGCGAACACGACGACCTGCAGGATGTCGCCGCGCGCCATCGCGTCGAACACCGACGTCGGGAACATGTGCAGGACGATGTCCCAGCCGGTCTGCTGACGCTGCGCCATGGCCGCGACGTCGGCCGTGCTCGTCGCCGTCATCGCCACGCCGGCGCCCGGCTGGAAGTAGTTGACGAGGCCGAGTCCGAGGAAGAGTGCGACCGTCGTGGCGACCTCGAAGTAGACGAGAGCCTTCACGCCGATGCGGCCCATGGCCTTCAGGTCGCCGGTGCCTGCGATGCCGACGACCAGCGTGCTGAAGATCAGGGGCGCGATGATCATCTTGATCATGCGCAGGAACGCGTCGGCAAGCGGCTTGATGGCCAGCGCGACGTCGGGGACGAGGGCCCCGAGCAGGATGCCCAGGGCCAGGCCGATGAAGATCTGGGTCGTGAGGCCAGGCCACCAGCCGCGCGGCGCAGGGGCCGCGTCAGCGCCCGGCGCCTCGATCTCGATGCGTGCCATGAAGACTCCGGGCTCAGCCCCGGGCGTAGAAGGCGGCAATCGTCTCGACGACGTGCCGCTGCTGCGCCTCGGTGAGCTCGCTGTAGATGGGCAGCGCGAGCGTCTCGGCGGCCGCCCGTTCCGACTCGGGCAGCGCGCCTTCCGGCACGCCGAGGGACGCAAAGCAGGGCTGCAGGTGGAACGGCACGGGATAGTAGATCTCGCACCCGACGCCGTGCGCGCGCAGGTGGTCGCGCAACGCATCACGGCGCGCCGCGCGGACGACGAACTGGTTGTAGATGTGCCGCCGCCCGGCCGCTTCCACCGGCAACCGCACGGGAGCCGACGGCGCGATCGCCGCGAACAGGTCGCGGTACCGGTCGGCATTGCGCCGCCGCGCCTCCGTCCACGCTTCGAGGTGCCGGAGCTTGACGCGGAGCACCGCGGCCTGGATGGCGGCCATGCGGAAGTTCCCGCCGACCTTCTCGTGGTGATACGTGCGCTCGGCGCCGTGCACGCGCAGCAGGCGCACGCGCGCGGCGGCCTCGTCGTCGTTCACCGTCACGAGCCCGGCGTCGCCCGCGGCGCCGAGGTTCTTGCTCGGATAGAACGAGAAGCAGCCGAAGCGCCCGAACGTCCCCAGCGCACGGCCCTCGTACGTGGCGCCGATGGCCTGCGCGGCGTCCTCGATCACCTCGAGCCCGTGCTCGCGCGCGAGCGCCATCAGCGGCGTCATCTCCGCGGCCTGCCCGTAGAGGTGCACGGGGACGATCGCCCGCGTGCGCGGCGTGATCGCGCGCCGCACCGCATCCACGTCGATGTTGCACGTCACGGGCTCGACGTCGACCAGCACCGGCGTGGCGCCGACGCGGCTGACGCACCCGGCCGTCGCGAAGAACGAGTAGGTCGGGACGATGACTTCGTCGCCCGGCCCCAGTTCGAGCGCCATCATCGCGACGAGCAGCGCGTCGGTGCCCGAGGAGACGCCAATCGCATGGGGCGCGCCGAGGTAAGCCGCAGCTTCCGCTTCGAAGGCCTCGACTTCGGGCCCGAGGATGAAGCGGCGGGTGTCCACGACCCGCGTGATGGCCTCGACCACGGCGTCACGGATGGGAGCGTACTGGGCGTCGAGGTCGAGCAGCGGCACCTGCATCACTGGCTGCATGCTACACTCGCCCCGCCGTGACGGCCAACGACGTCCGCGCGCTCGTCGCCTACCGCGGACTCCTCCGCGGCCTCGTCCAGCGCGATCTCACCGTCAAGTACAAGGGTTCCCTGCTTGGCATCGCGTGGTCGCTGCTCCACCCGCTCGTCATGGTGGCCGTGTACACGCTCGCCTTCCAGTACGTCGTGCAGGTGCCGATCGAGCGCTTCCCGCTGTTCCTGCTGAGCGGGCTGCTGCCGTGGATGTTCTTCACCGGCGCCCTCGGCACCGCCACCAGTTCCGTCGTGGACAACGGCACGCTCGTGCGGAAGGTCGCGTTCCCGCGCGCCGTGCTGCCGCTGGCCGCCGTGGCCTCCGCACTCGTCCAGTTCGCGATCATGTACGTCGTGATGGTGCCGGCCGCGTTCGTGCTCGGCGGCGGTGTGACCATGGCCTGGGCGGCGCTCGTGCCCGTGGTGCTGCTCCAGACGGCCTTCACCGCCGGACTCGGCCTCCTGCTCGCGACGATGTACGTGTTCGTCCGCGACGCGCGGCACCTGCTGGACGTCGCGCTGCAGGTCTGGTTCTGGCTCACGCCCATCGTCTATGCCGCCAGCCTCGCACCCGAGGCGCTCCGCCGCTGGCTCCGGTTGAACCCGATGCTGCACTTCGTCGGGGCATACCAGGACATCGTCACGCGCAATGCGGTGCCATCCGCCGCGACGTTCCTGCTGCTCGCGGTCATCGGCGGGCTCACGCTCCTCATCGGGTGGACCGTGTTCGGCCGTGCGCAGAAGCGGTTCGCCGAGCATGTGTAGCGATCGCCGGTTGCCCCGCCGGTCGATGTGAACATCGACCGCCACGAACAGGCGGTGTTGGTCGGGCATGCACAGGCGACTACGGCACGCGCACCACACGCGCCTCGGCCGATGCCGGCGTGCGCGGCCACTCGATCCGGGGCTCGGTCCACACCGCGACGTCGTTGACGGCATTGCCCCACCGCTCCGGGGTCGCTTCGAAGACGATGGTCACCCGCTGGCCCGCCCACGGCTGCAGCGGGATCTCGAGCGGGAACAGCCGCCGGTGTTCGATGACGCCCATCGGGAACAGCGTGAGCGCCGCGGCCTGCGTCCGCCCACCGGCGTGCTCGATGCCCACGAACAGTTCCATCCCGTCACTCGGGAGTGCCCACAAGTCGGGCCGCATCAGCGCACCGGTCCGCAGCACCGCGCGCGGCGGCACGTCGATCGTCCACCGGATCGTCGTCGTGGGCATGACTTCGATGGCGTCGTGGATGCGGCCGAAGGCTGCGAGGCGGCCGGCCGAGACGCCGCCGTGAAGCGTGGGCCATGTCGTCGCAATCGCCGCGTCGGGCAGTGCGGCAATCAGGTCGAGCCGCCGATCCGCCGGTGTCGGCCACATGGCAACCGCAAGGCCTGCGCCGACCACGACCGACGTCGCGACGACTCCGGCCCGCCAGGCAACTCGTGGGTCCGGGCCGGGGGACGGTAACGGCTCGCCCGAGGCCCCGGACGAACGCACGAGCCCGACCGCGATCGCGCACGCCCACGCCAGTGCCGCGTTGAACGCGACGACCACCGCGACGACCGTCGGCCAGGCGCGCATCCAGGCCGGCCACGGCGCCAGGATCTCGTGCATCCAGTACGGAAGCGTCGCGCGGCCCGCACTCGTCTCGAACACGAGGTCGCCCCACTGCTCCACGCCATCCGCGAGGAACCGCCCGGCCGGGAGGTGATCCTCGCGCGTCGTCGCGAACATGAGCGCCGGGCCATCGCCGACGTGCAGGTGCCGCAGGTCGATGCGCAGGGACGTGCCGCGGGAGTGGCGCTGCGCGCGCAGGGGCACGTGCAGCGACGACGCCCCGAGCGCGTCGGCAGCTCGAATCACGACGCGTTCCCTGCGCGTGACCCCGGCATCGTGCACCTCCGAGAGGTCCACGACGAGGTCGCCAGACGGCCGGCCGCCGGCGACGGGACGCAGCCAGATGCCGTCGAGCCCGTCGGCGCCCATCACGAACGTCTGCGTGAGGCCCCTGGGCGAGCCGGCAGACGCGGTGAGGCCGGCATGCCGATCGGCCCACGTCGTCACGATGCCGTGCGGCGTGAAGAACCAGCGATCGACTTGCCAGGCGAGGAGCGCGCCGTAGAGCAGGAGGAAGGCTGCCCGCGCGCGCGAGGACGAACGCACGCGGGAAGCGTAGATCAGTGCC
This sequence comes from uncultured Luteitalea sp., assembly GCA_934541105.1. Lineage (GTDB taxonomy): Bacteria > Acidobacteriota > Vicinamibacteria > Vicinamibacterales > Vicinamibacteraceae > Luteitalea. The sequence continues at coordinate 192,520 of CAKTDA010000007.1, forward strand.
GCAACTCCCTCAACCGGTGCATGAGCGCGCTACGCCGCCCGAACGTGTCGTACAGCTCGGTGTAGAGCGCGTAGAGCCCGTCATAGCGCGCGTGCGCGTCCGCATGGCAGCGGTACAGGCCGCCCGGTGCGGGGGCCATGGCCGCGGCCGCGGCTTCGACCGACGCATGTCCACCCGCGTCAGGCCCGGCCGCCACCGCGCCGAGCATGGCCGCGCCGAGTGCCGAGGCCTGCGAAGCACCCGCCACCTCGATGTCGAGGCCGAGGACGTCGGCATAAATCTGCAGCAGCAGCGTGTTGCGCGTGAGCCCGCCGCCCGCGACGAACCGGCTGACGGGTACACCTCCGTCGCGGAGTGCGTCGATGATGACGCGCGTGCCGAACGCGGTGGCTTCGACGAGGGCCCGGTAGATGTGCTCGGGCCGCGTGGACAGCGTCGCGCCGACGAGGAGGCCGCTCAGGTCCGCGTCCACGAGCGTGCTGCGGTTGCCGTTCCACCAGTCGAGCGCCACGAGACCCGTCTCGCCGGGCCGCAGCGACATCGCCCGCTCGGTCAGCACGTCGTGCGCCGACACGCCACGCTGCGCGGCTTCCTTCTGGATGTCCCCCGGCGCCAGCGCGTCCACGAACCACGCGAAACTGTCGCCGACCGCCGCCTGCCCGGCTTCGTACGCGTACGCGCCCGCGACGATGCCATCCTCGACGACGCCGGCAATGCCGGGCACGAGCCGTTCCCGCTCGGCGATCAGCAGGTGACACGTGGACGTGCCGAGAATGGCCATCAGCGCGCCCGGCTCGGTGGCATTGCTGCCGAGCACGCCCGCATGGGCATCGATCAATGCCGCGCCGACCGCGGTCGCCTCGCGAAGCCCCAGCCGCGCGGCCCACTCCGGGGTGAGCGTACCGACGCGCGCTCCCGGCGCGACGACAGCCTGGCCACCGCCCTTGCTCGTATAGAACCCACGCAGTCCGGGATGCAGCGCCTCGAGATAGGCGTCCGACGGGTAGCCCTCGCGCTTGTGCCAGAGGCCCTTGTAGCCGGCTGCACAGGCGTTGCGCGCGAACCGGCCCGTGAGCTGCCACACGACCCAGTCGCCGCCCTCGACGATCAGGTCGGCGGCCGCGAACACGTCGGGTGACTCCTCGAGCACCTGCAGTGCCTTGGGCAGCAGCCACTCGGACGAGATGCGCCCACCGTACCGCGGCAGCCACGCCTCGTCGCGCGCGGCCGCAACGTCGGTGACCCGTGTCGCCTGCGGCTGCGAGGCGTGGTGCTTCCACAGCTTCGGCCACGCGTTCGGCTCGCCGGCAAGCGCGTCGACCTGCATCAGCGGGGTGCCGTCGGCGCGGACGGGCAGCACGGTGCACGACGTGAAGTCGATGCCGATACCAATCACGTCGGATGCCGCGGCTTCCGACGCGCCGAGCGCCTCCCGTACGCTCGCCGCAAGCGCATCCATCCAGTCGCCCGGGTGCTGCAGCGCCCATTCCGGGCCGAGCGCCGCGCCTGTCGTCGGCAGTCGCTCGTCGATCACGCCGTGGCGATAGGTGCTGACCGCCGTGCCGAGCACGCGGCCGTCGGCCGCGTCCACGACGAGCGCGCGCGCCGACTCGGTGCCGAAGTCGATGCCGACGACGAGCGGCATCAGCCGAGGACCTCGCACTCGATGTCGAGCACGTCACACACGCCCGCGAGTTCGGCGAGGCAGTCTCCGTACACGCCGTGGATGTGATTGCAGTTGAAGGCCTCGATGAACGCCTCGGGTGAGCAGGCGAACTTCGCGAAGGCGTGCGGCCAGTTGTCCTGGCTGATGGCGGCAACCTCGTGGGCGCGATCGCCGAGGTCGGCGAACTCGCCGCGGAAGGCCACCATGCGGTACTCGCCCGCGCGGCGCGTCAGGCGCGCGAGGGTCACCGGACCCGGGGCGGCGACGTGGTAGACGGCGGCGCCTCCTGCCGGGAAGTAGAAGCCCTGCGGCCGGAACTCGGTCTTCGCGAGATTCTCGCGGGGATCGAGGCTGTGGGCGGCGAAGTACGTCGCGTGCTCGCCGCTGTTGCAGAGGTCCCAGAGGCCGAGATCGGCGTGGTAGTGCCTCACGTCGGCAAACAGCACCGGCGTGCCCGCCAGGTGCTTGAAGATCTGCATCGTGAGCGCGGCGTCGGAGTCGGCCTCGGTCGAACAGACAATGGGCGGCTTCGGAGTGCCGTCGGGATGGTAGGGGTCGTTGAGGAAGGCCTCGGCGACGTCGGCGGTGGCAAAGTGCTCGGTGAGCTCGCGCTGCCCCTTGATGCCGCAGAAGTCGTAGCCGAACTCCTCGATGAGGTCGATGGCCGCGTAGTACATCCCGAGCTGTCGGCGGAGCAGATCCTCGGTGAGCCTGAACGTCGCGTCGGGAGCCGTCCAGTGGATCCGGCCGACGTGCTGCTTCAGGTATGCGAACGCGGGCTCGACGCGCGACCCGCCGGCGAGTTCCCGCTCGGCGCGCCGCACGAGTTCGTACTGGTCCACGTGATCGACGTCGATGCCGAACAGCGCCATCCACTGCGCGGGATCGATCACCGTGGTGTCGATTCCGAGCGAACGGCCGCCGATGAGCGCATAGGTCAGGCCCTTCAGGCGGCGGGCCGCCGCCACGGCGCGCACGCGCGTCAGCAGGGCCCCGTACACCTTCGGGTCGTCGAGGTCACCGAAGGTCTTCGTGAAGCGGATGCCTGCCTGGTCGAGCGACCCGGCATTGGCGAGCATGCCGACGAGCCCGGGGTACTGGGGGTTCACGCTCGCGAACATCGCGATGGGCTGGGGGCAGAACTGCGCGGCGACGCGGGCATACTGCGGCCACGCCCACACCGAGAAGTTGAAGACCACGGCGTCCACGTCGGCGGCGGCCATGGCCTTGCCATTGCGGACCGCGATGTCGTTGCGCCAGATCACGTCGTCGCCGACCACGACCTCGTGGCCGTCGGCGCGGAGGCGTCCGGCGAGCGCATCGCGGAACTGCCGCTGCACGGGGGCGAGCGGCTGGCTGAGGAAGTCGCGGCCATCGCCGAAGTCGAGGAGGCCGATGCGGAGCGGTCGTGGCTGGAGGTGGTCGAGCATGTCGGGATGCGCAACGCTAGCCGATCGGCAAGCGGTTTTCAATCGAGCGCACATCGTTTCAAAAATGACAGCCGTGTATCAAATTTCTATTGACACCCCGGACCGCCGGGAGTCTCATGGGGCCGCGCCTCGAATCACGCCGACCGAACGGGTGGGTCCGTTCTCCGCGCCGCGGTCCTCCTCCGCGGCAGACGCGCGTGGGGCGCAAGGACGAGAACCATGACGAGGACATTGCAAAGGGCAGCACTGGCCGCGCTGCTCGTCACCCTCACCGGCGTCGGCGGCCTCCGGGCGCAAACCACGACCGGCGGCCTCACCGGCGTCATCCGCGACAGCGATGGCGGCGTCGTGCCCGGCGCGACCGTCAAGGCCACGGCCACGGCCACCGGCACGTCGCTCGAGGCGATCTCGGGCGAGACCGGGCAGTACGTGCTCCGGGGGCTGCCGGTCGGGGCATACGACGTGCAGGTCGAACTGGCCGGCTTCCAGACGGTGCAGGTGGAAGGGGTTGTCGTCCGCGTGAACGAGGAAGTCCGCCTCGACGTCGCGCTGCGCGTCGGCAACCTCACCGAGTCCGTGACGGTCAGCGGCATCAGCACGACGGTGGACACCGTCTCGAGCACGTTGAAGACCGTCGTCGACCAGAAGCGGATCGAGGAACTGCCGCTCAACGGGCGCAACCCGACGCAGCTGATGCAGCTCGTGGCCGGCGTGATTCCCGACAGCCGCACGAGCGTGACGTCGGGCTCGACGTATCCCGGCGCCGTGGGCGTCTCGGCGAACGGCGCGCGGGCCAACTCGACCAACTACATCATGGACGGCGGGTCGAACAACGACCACTACAGCAACGCCTCCAACCCGATGCCCAACCCGGATGCCCTGCAGGAGTTCTCGGTGCAGACCAACTCTTTCAGCGCGCAGTACGGGCGCAACGCCGGCGCGATCGTCAACGCGGTCACCCGCTCGGGCACCAACCAGTTCCACGGGCTCGGCTTCGGCTACCTGCGGGACTCGTCGATGAACGCCAACAACTTCTTCACGCCGGGCATCGACGACGGCCTGAACCGGAAGCAGTTCGGCGGCACCTTCGGCGGCCCGGTGGTGAAGAACCGGACATTCTTCTTCGGCTCCTACCAGGGGACGCTCCAGGATCAGCGGCCTGCGGACCGCACGGCCCTCGTGCCGACCGCCGCGCAGCGCACGGGGAACTTCGCCGGCTACTCGCGCGTGCTGCGCGACCCGCTCACCGGGCAGCCGTTCCCGGGCAACGTGATTCCGGCCGACCGGATCCATCCCGCGTCGCGCGCCATCCTGTCGCAGTACCTGCCGCTGCCGAATCCCGGCGCGGGCGACTCGGCCAACCTGTTGCGCTACTCGGCGCCGGCAAACTCCGACGACCATCAGTACCTGGTGCGCGTGGACCACACGTTCAACAGCAACCACCGCATCCACGGCCGCTACTGGCTGTCGAAGGCCTCGGTGCCTGCGTACCTCGACACGGCCAACGTGCTCACGAGCTCGTTCGGGCGCACGTGGGACAACCAGATCATCTCGCTCAACGACACCTGGGTCGTCACGCCCTCGCTCGTGAACAACTTCGTCGTCACCTACAACCGGACCTACAACGACAACTTCCAGGTCTACCCGCCGTCGTATGCCGACCTCGGCATCCCGGGCGTCTACAACGACGCCACGCCGCAGTGGTTCTTCAACGTCGGCGGCTGGTTCGGCATCAACACCGGCGACACGAACCAGTTCAACCGCGACGAGTACCAGTTCGTGAACACCCTGCGGTGGAGCAAGGGACGCCACGAGGTGGCCGGCGGCATCGACTACAGCTACGGCAAGGGCGACATCGTCAACAACTTCCGCGGCAACGGCCGATACACGTTCAACAACGCCGCGCCGTTCACCGGCGACGCGCTCGCCGACTTCCTGCTCGGCAAGTTCCAGAGCTTCCAGCAAGGCGTAGGGGAGTACAAGAACACGCGCTTCCACTACCTGGCCGCGTTCATCGAGGACACGTGGCGCGTGAACCCGCGCCTGACGGTGACGATGGGCGTGCGCTGGGATCCGAACATTCCCTACACCGACGTCAACGGACGGCTCGCCGGCTATCGGCCCGGCCAGCAGTCGCAGGTGTACGTGAACGCGCCGGCGGGCATGCTCTATCCGGGCGACCCCGGCCTGCCCGAGGGCGGCTACGACAGCAGCTGGGGCCTCTTCGCGCCGCGCGCCGGCTTTGCCTACGACGTCACCGGCGACGGCAAGACGAGCCTTCGCGCCGGTTACGGGCTGTTCTACGACAAGCCCAACACCATCACGACCAACAGCGCCGCGACGCAGGGGCCGTTCGGCACCGTCGTCAGCATCGACGGCAACGCACAGAACGGGCTCGCCAACACGTGGGCGGGCTCGACGAACCCGTTCCCGATGGACATCTTCAACGTCCCGTCCGACGTCGCGTTCGTGCTCCCGTTCAACGCCTTCACCTACAGCGCCGACATGCGTCCCGGCCGGATGCACTCGTGGCACGTCACCGGCGAGCGCGAGATCCTCAAGGCGACGATGCTGCGGGTGGCCTACGCGGGATCGCGCGGCGACGGGATGGTGATCGGCATCGAGCGCAACCCGGCGATCTACGCACCCGGCGCCACGACCGGCACCACGAACCAGCGGCGGGCCCTGTATCCGCTCTACGGTACGATCACGAGCATCGAGCCGCTCGGCAAGTCCACGTTCCACTCGCTGCAGCTGACGGTCGACCGCCGTCTCAGCGGCGGGCTGTCGGTGCTCGGCAACTACACGCTGAGCAAGACCATGGACAACTCGTCGGAGAACAAGCAGAACGGCTCGACGGCGGTCAACCCGTTCGACCTGTCGTACGACTGGGGCCCGGCCAACTTCGACCGCAGGCACCGGCTCGTGGCGTCCGTGCTGTGGGAGATCCCGGGCGACTACGGCAACGCAGTGCTCGACACGGCGCTCAAGGGCTGGAGCCTGACGGGCATCTACACCTACATGAGCGGCTCGCCGTTCACCGTGACGAGCGGCGTGGACAACGCCCGCTCGGGCACCGGCGGCCAGTTCGCCGATCGCGTCGGCAATCCGGATCTGTCAGGTGACCGGCCCACCGCCGAGCGCATCCGGCAGTGGTTCGACACGTCGGCGTTTACGGTCAACGCACTCGGCACGTTCGGCAACTCGGGCCGCAACTCGATGCGCGGCCCCGACTACCAGACGCTCGACCTGGGCCTGATGAAGACGTTCACCATCACCGATCGCATCCGGGCCCAGTTCCGCCTCGAGGCGTTCAACGCCCTCAACCGCGCCAATTTCAACCTGCCGGAAGGGAACCGTTCGTCCGGCAACTTCGGTCGCATCACCTCGGCGCAGGATCCGCGCATCCTGCAGCTGGCGCTGCGCACCTGGTTCTGAGGATCGACGCGTGCACGAACGCTCACATGTGACGGGGGCCTCCGGGCCCCCGGTCCTTCGCGGCCTCTACGCCGCGGCCGTGACCCCGCGGACTGACGCCGGCGCCCTCGACCTCGCCGCCTACGATCGCGTGCTCGACCTGCTGCTCGCGACGGCCGTGGACGGCGTCTGCCTCGGCGGGGCGACGGCCGAATACCCGCACGCGACGCGCGAGGAGCGCGTCGCCATCATCCGGCACACCGCGGCCCGCATCGGGCAGCGGGCGATGCTCGTCGGGATCGGCACCGCCATTCCCGGCGACGTCGTGCCGCTCGGCCGGGCCGCACTCGACGCGGGCGCGCGAGCCGTGCTGCTGTCGATGCCGCTGTTCTTCCGCTACCAGCAGGAGGACCTCGAGGCCTTCTGTGCCGACACCGCGGCCGCCATCGGCGGGCCGGTGCTGCTCTACGACCTCCCCGCGTTCACGACACCGCTCGAGACCGACACGATCGTGCGGCTGCTCGGCTCGGCGGCGCACGTGATCGGCATCAAGGACAGCAGCGGCAAGGCCGATCGGGTGCCCGATCTCTCGGCCGCGCGCGGCGACCGTCCGTGGCGCCTGCTCGTCGGCGACGACGGCCTGCTCGTGGATGCGATCACGGCAGGCTGGGACGGCTGCATCTCGGGCACGTCCGGGGCGTTCCCGGAACTGATGCTGGCCGCGACCGCCGCATCCCGCGAGCAGGACACGGCGGCGCTCGGCCGCCTCCGGCCGCTGCTCCAGGAGCTCTTCACGCAGATGGGCGCGTTTCCGACGCCCTGGGCCATCCGCATCGCGCTCGAAGCACGGGGAGTGCCCGTCGGCCCGCTGCCGCTGCCCGCCTCACCAGGGCGCGCCGCGCAGAAGGCGGCATTCATGGCCTGGATTCCCGGCTGGCTCGCCCGGGTCGAGGCGACGCTTGGACACGAGCTCGTTGCCGTCCGCTGATGAACCGTCGAACATTCCTGACGCATTCACTCATCGCCGCCGCCGCGTCGGCCACCGCGCGGGCCAGCGGCCGCGCCGAGCACCTCGACGTGTGGCGCGAGACCGGCCGGTACGGCGGCTGGCCGGCAAACCACGGCATGTGGGGCTGGGGCGACGAACTGCTCGTGGGGTTCACGGCCGGCGTGATGAAGACCGGCGACCCGATGCGGCATCCCATCGATCGCAGTGCCGGCGAACAGCACGTCCTCTCGCGATCGGTGGACGGCGGCCGGACGTGGCGCGTCGAGACGCCGGCGGCCCTCCAGCCGCCTCCGCGGCCCGAGCGCCGCGCGATCACGGGCGAACCGCTGCGCCTGCCGGCGCCGGAGGTTCCCCCCGCGCCGATCGACTTCACCGAGCCCGGCCTCGCGCTGACGTTCCGTGCCGCACACAGGACGGCGGGCGCCTTGATGTTCGTCGGGCGCGACCGCGGACGCACGTGGAGCGGGCCGTATGTCGTGCCGGCATTCGACACGCCGGGCCTCGACCCGCGCACCGACTATCTGGTGGTGGGCCGGCACGAGTTGCTCGTGTTCCAGACCGCGCTCAAACAGAACGGCCGGGAAGGACGCCCGCTCGCGATCCGCACGACCGACGGCGGCCGCACGTGGACGCGTCTCGGCTGGATCGGTCCTGAAACCGAAGGCTTTCGCATCATGCCGGCGACGGTCGCACTCGGCTCGGGTTCACGCCGCCTGTACACGGTGATTCGGCGGCGCGACGGCGAGACCCGCCACAGCCTCGAAGGCTATCGGAGCGACGATGGGGGTGGGACGTGGCAGGCGACGGGCGTCGTGGCCGATGACACCGGCCGCGGCAATCCCGCGTCGCTCGTGCGGCTTGCCGACGGGCGCCTGTGCTGCGTGTATGGCTTCCGCGCCAAGCCGTTCGGCATCCGGTTCGTCACGAGCCGCGACGAGGGCGCGTCATGGGCGGCGCCGCGCACGCTGCGCGCCGACGCCAGCGACTGGGACCTCGGCTACCCGCGCACGAGCGTCCGCCAGGACGGTCGCCTCGTGACCGTGTACTACTACAACGACGCGCGCGGCCCGGAGCGGTACATCGCCGCCTCCCTCTGGCACCCCGACGACGCGTAGCCGCCGGACGGTCTGGCGATCGGTCCCCTCGACGTACCCATCAGGATGCCCGTCGACGAATCGATCACGCGCCGACCGATCGAGATCCGAATCACAACCACGACCGCGATTCGTAGGGCGATCAGCAGCCGCGATTCGACCGTCGCGATCGGCAGCGGCGATTCGACCGTGGCGACCGGCAGCGGCGACCGGCGACGATTCGTAGATGTCGATTCGTAGGGTGACGATTCGTAGGGTGACGATTCGTAGGTGTCGACCTTCAGGTCGACACTCCTCCATCCTCCCTCCTCGCTCATCGCGTCGTCCGTTCCCGGAACCCCGAACCCGGAACCCGGACCCCGGTGAGGACTACAGCGTGTCGCTGTCGGGGACGTTCTGATCGGGCAGGCGTGCGTCGGCGCCGCGCCGCGTGAGCAGCGGCCACAGCAGCGTGAGGGCGGCGAGCGCGAGGAACAGCAGCGAGATCGGCCGCGTGACGAGCACCGACAGCGACCCTTCCGACAGCGCCAGCGCGCGGCGCAGGTTCGACTCCGCCATCGGGCCGAGGATCAGCGCGAGCACGAGCGGCCCCATCGGGAAGCCCTGCTGGCGCAGCACGAAGCCGAACACGCCCGCCGCGAGCGCCGTCCACACGTCGCCGGTGGACTGGTTCAGCGCGTAGCTGCCGCCGAGCGCGACGACGAGCACGGTGGCCCAGAGGTACTGGTCGCGGATGCGCAGGATCTTCGCGAGCACGCGCGCCCCGACGAGCCCCCACACGAGCGTCAGCAACGACGCCATGAACACGAGCGTGACGATCGTCGCCACCAGATCCGGCCGGTTGCGGAACAGCAGCGGCCCCGGCTGGAGTCCGTGCATCAGCAGCGCGCCGATCAGCACCGCCGCGGCTGAATCGCCCGGAATGCCGAGCGCCAGCGTCGTCACGAGCGATCCGCCGATGCCCGCATTGGCGCCCGTCGTCGCGGCGACGAGCCCTTCGAGCGACCCCTTGCCGAACTTCTCCGGCGTCTTCGAGAAGCGGCGGCTCTGGTCCCACGCGAGGATCGCCCCCACGTCGGCGCCGGCGGCCGGCATGATGCCGATCCAGATGCCCATGAGGGACCCGCGCAGGCCGTGCGACCACAGCGGGCGCGCCTCCTCGCGGGTCGGCAGCATCCGGCCTGCCTTTGTGTCGCCCTGGAGCATCTGGCGCGCCGGGCCCGCCATCTGCGTGAACACTTCCGCAATGCCGAAGAGCCCGACCATCACCGGGATGAACGACACGCCGTCGAGCAGCTCGGGCTGCCCGAACGTGAACCGCGGATAGCCCGTGATCGCGTCGAGGCCGATGACCGCGAGCAGCAGGCCGATGATGCCGGTGGCAAGCCCCTTGAGCATCGATCCGCCCGACACGCCGACGATCGTGCTGAGGCCGAACACGGCGACCGCGAAGTACTCTGCCGGCCCGAAGCGCAGCGCGAGGCGCGAGAGCGGCAGCGCGGCGAGCAGCAGCACGACGAGGCTCAGGAAGATGCCGAGGAAGGCGCCGACCGCGTTGAGGCCGAGCGCGAGGCCCGCGCGGCCCTGCCGCGCAAGCGGATGGCCGTCCCACGTCATCGCGATCGAGGCCGGCGTGCCCGGGGTGTTGAGGAGGATTGCCGGCACGCCGCCGCTGAAGATGGCCGACACGAGCAGCCCGAGCAGCATCGCCATCGCCTGGTTCGGCGCCACCCAGAACGTGAATGGCGTCAGCACCGCCAGCCCCATCGTTGCCGTGAAGCCGGGGAGGCTGCCGAAGAGCACGCCAAGGCCCACGCCAATCAGCACGTAGAGCCAGGCATCGGCCGAGAGCATCGGCGCGAGCAGGAGCATCGGATCGCCTGGCATCGACTTAGTCGGTCCTCACGCCGAGCCCGCGCTCGAACAGCAGCGCGAGGATGGTGGCCATGACGACGGCGGCGACGATCGCGCCGCGCCAGCGGAGACCCGTGAGCCGCAGGAACACGAGCAGGAACACGCCGGTGGACACGCCGTATGGCGCGACGCGCCAGAGCAGCGCATAGCCCGCAAGGGCGGCCATCGTGACGGGAATCGCACGGTGATGCCGCACGACAGGCGGCGCGCCGCTGCCGGGCGACCGCAGCAGCAGGAGCGACACGGCAAACAGCGCCACGCCAAGCACGCGCGGCATGAGTGCCGGACCGGGCACGCCGCCCGATCCGGGGGGATACGTGATTGTCACGAGCAGAACGGCGGCCGCGAGCACGGCAAGTGCGGCGGCAACGACGCGTGGGCCGGTCATGCGCGCACGAACCCGAACTCGCGCACGAGGCCTGCGTAGCGCGTGGTCTCGGCGGCGACGAACGCGCGGAAGCCCGCGGCGTCGAGCGGCTGGACGTCGAGGCCGGCGGTCTTGCAGTACGTCAGGAACGCCGGCTGCTGGAACGCCGCAAGTATCTCCTGTTCGAGCCGTGCCAGCCGATCGGGCGCCACGCCTCTGGGCACCATGAACCCGCCCCATGCCTCGAAGATCAGGTCGAGGCCTTCACTCGCGAATGTCACCGCCTCGGGGAACACCGGCGACGGGGCGTCGGCCATGATGCCGAGCAGCCGCACCGCTCCGCCGCGCACGAGCGCCTGCACTTCCGGCACGCCCGCCATCACGGCATCGACGTGTCCGCCGAGCAGCGCCGTGGTCGAGGGCCCCGATCCCGGGAAGGGCGCGAACACGAACTCGCGGCCGAGTGCGCGCCCGAGCGCGAGCATCCCGAGGTGCCACACGCTCAACGGGCCCGCTGCGCCCATCGCGATGTGCGCACCACCCCGGGCGGCATCGAGGAATTCGCGCAGCGTGCGATAGGGCGAACTGGTCGAGACGGCAAGCGCCGCCGGCGCGCGATGGTGACGCGCCAGCAGGTCGAAGTCGTCGATCGAGAGGTCCACGTAGCGCAGGTGCGGGACGATGGCGAGTTCGACCGGCGCGTAGCCGACGATGTAGCCGTCAGGGTCGGCGTGCTTGACGGCGGAAAACGCCACGGCGCCCATCGCGCCCACGCGGTTCTCGCAGAGCACGGGCACGCCAAGGGTGTCGTTCAGGCCGCGCGACGTGAATCGCGCGACCGTGTCGGACATGCCACCCGGGGCCGCGTGGACGACGACGCGGACGTCGCGCGCCGGCCAGGGGCCCTCCTCGCGCTGGCACGCGGAGGCGACGAGTGACGTCGTCGCGGCAATCCCCATCTGCAGGACGGTCCTGCGCGACAACACATGGGATCCCGCGACCCTGGTCCCGCCACCCACTGCGCGATCAGTACGCGGCACGCTCACCACCGGTCGCGCGGCCGAGCGGATCGAGCCAGGCGCGCGCGCCCTCGGCAAAGAGCGTCAGGTCCGACGCCGCGTGGAACAACCGGAACCCGTCGGCCTCGAACCGCTGCAGCGATTCGGGGGAGGCGACGGGACGCCCGCAGTGCTTGCCATGCCGGTGCGCCGCGTCGCGCACGCGTTCGGCGGCCTTCAGCACCTCGGGGTGCATCATGTTGCCGCGGTATCCCATCGAGAACGACAGGTCGCTCGTGCCGACAAACAGCACGTCCACGCCGTCGACCGCGGCAATCTCCTCGCAGCGCTCGACGCCTGCCGCTTCCTCGATCACCGCGACGACGAGCACCTGCTCGTCGGCCGAGTCGAAGTACGACGGCACGCCGGGCCACGTGGCCTCGGCGAGGCCCGCACCCGATCCGCGGCGTCCGTGCGGCGGATAGCGGCACGCACGCGCGGCAACCGCGGCGGCCTCCGGCGTGCTCGTGAACGGGAACACCACGCCGTGCACGCCCTGGTCGAGGACGCGCTTGGCCATCCACGTCTCGCCCCCGGGCACGCGCGCGATCGGCACGGCCGGCAGCCCGCGCGTCGCCAGCACGATGTGGCGCAGCGTCTCGAGCGTGATGGGGCTGTGCTCCATCTCCACCCAGAGGAAGTCGAACCCCGATCGCGCCGCGAGCGCCGCGAGATCCACGCTCGTCGCCGTAACCGGCATGCCGATCACGGACTCGCCGCGCGCCAGGCGCGCCTTGACCGGGTTCACCCAGGGCGGCGGGATGGGAGGCTCGCTCATCGTGCTGTCGAATCCTTGATCAACCACACCTCGCCCACCTGGTTGCCCCGGCCGGCCCCACCGATGCCCGGCTCGACCCGCCATGTCAGCGTCAACCGCCCGTCCGCCGTGGCTGCGCGCGGAACCGCGAACTCCACGGGTGCCACCGGCGACGGCTTGGCCATCGAGCCGTGCACCTCGTGCGCCTCGTCGGCGGTCAGCCGCACGCGCACGTTCTGGCTGTAGACGTCGCCGGCATAGACCACGCGCACCGTGTACGACGCCTCCGGATCCAGGCCCTCGTACTGCATCTGCAGGGCGCCATCGTAGAACGCCTCGGCATGGCTCATCCAGGACATCCGCCAGTTGGGCACCATGCCGAACCCCGTGAGTCCCGGATGATACGGCCCCGGGTCGTCGCGGAAGTCGGGCGGCGCCACGAGGCGCGGCTGTGCGCCCGGCACGCCGAGATCGTCGTAGAAGCCGCCGGGGCCTGGATCGGTCCAGCGCGCAATGCGGCCGAGCGCGACGACCTTCTCGCGCTCCGAGGGGAGGGCGCGCACCGCCGCAAATTGCTCGGCCAGCCACACGCGATCGTTGAGCGGCGCATCGATCAGGTCGAGGTTCGCACCCCGCCCGACGCCGATCGCGCGGTACAGCGGCACCGACAACTGCATCCGCACGCTCTGGTAGAGCGCCTCGGCGAGCTGGAACACGCGTGTCCGCAGGTCCGGGGCCACCGGCTGCGTCCCGGCCGCCAGGTGGCGCTCGGCCTCCAGCATGGCCGTCGCCGCGCCGAGGCTCAGGGCATTCGAGAGCGCACCCATCGCCTGCTGCTGGGCCTGCTGCTCGTGAATCAGGCGCCGCCTGACGAACGCATCGTAGTAGGCGCGATAGAGCGCCTGCTGGAAGCGCCAGTTGAGGAGGTCGCGCGGCGCCGCGGTCCGCTCCATGGCCTTGAAGCGCTCGAGGGTTCGCTCCACGCCGACGTTGCCGGCGAGGGGGCCGCGCCAGTTCTCCTCGAGTGCCAGCAGGCCCGACGACAGCGACTCGGTGTAGGCAGGCCCGACGAAGTAGCGCGCATACTCGCGCAGCGTGTCGCGCACGTCGCCCTTCGGGTTCCAGCCAAGTGCGCTCCACACGATCTTGTTGACGTCGTCGTTGCACCCTTCCGAGTACGTCAGGAAGTCGGGCGCGACCGACAGCCACTTCGCGAACACCGCGGCCTGGTCGAGCGGGCGCGGGTTGATCGGCTCGCGTTCCAGCGTGCGTGCGTACGCGCCGTCCCACAGCGGCACGGGGTACTCGGCCCGAATCGTGTGCGTGATGTCGGGGTACCTGCGCAGCTTGTACTGCGGCGGGATGCGCTTGCGCACGGTCGCCAGCGTGTCGCGATTCTGCGGACCGATGACGATGCCCGTCAGCCACGCGGGCTGCTTCGCCATGAGGCCGTAGAAGGTCTCCATCCATTCCGCGGTGAACCCCTGCGGCGACAGCCACATCGTCACGCGCGGATGGAACCGGCGCAGGTTCGCGGTCTGCCGCTCGAGCAGGCCGAACATCACCGACGGCTCGGTGTGGCCGGGGTCGCCGCCGGGCACGAAGACGGCATCGAGCCGCGGCAGCTGCTTCAGCACGCCCTCCCACTCGGCGATCGCCTTTGCGACCTGTTCCGGCGTCGTGTAGGAGTCGTCGAGGGCCGGGTACCATGCCCACACGTCGAGGCCGTACTTGTCGGCGAGCCGCGACATGGTGACCATCATCTCCATCTGCGGCCGCGGGAAGTGCGGGCTGTCGGCCGCATCGTCGGACCGTGGCGGAATCAGCTCGATGGCATTGGTGCCGAACACCGCGAGGTCGCGGATGTACTGCTCCCACTGGCGCTCGTCCCATGCGTCGTAGGAGTTCGTCTTCGGCCGATACCCGAGCTGGTGGCCGCGCAAGGCCACGACCGGAGTCTCGGTGACGTCGAGCGGCGCAGGCAGCGTCACCGTCTCCCGGGCGATGTCCATCGCGCGCAGCAGGCGACCGACGCCAAAGAGCACGCCGCGCTCGTCGGCACCGGCAATCACGACGCCGTCACGGCTGCTGGCGATGCGGTAGCCCTCCGCGCCCGGTGCGGCACCACCCAGGCGGGCGGCGAGCGCACCGCGCCGGAGCGTTGCCAGCCGGCCGAGGTGAATCGCCGCGCCGGACGCCGGGCGCTCGCCGGTCGTCCAGCGGGCAAGCGAACGCTTCGTCACTTCTTCGAGGAGCATCGTCGCGGCCGCGCGCTCGCGGGGTGTGGCATCGGCGGCCACGACGATGGTTGCGGTCGTGAGATCGAGGGGCTGTGGGGCCCGATCCTGTGCATGCACGGGGGCCGGGAGGGCACACAGCCAGACGAGGAGAGCGAGACAGGTGCGGACGGGGGCGAGCATTGACGGTGCCTCCGGGAGGGAGCGCGAAGATGCCATTTTGAAAGTCGTTCCATTTTCTACACCATGTGTTTTATAAATGGCAACACCAACGCCGAGTGAGCCCATGCCGCGCCTGACGCCCGAACAACTGGCGGCGCTTGCCGCCATCGACAGTCCGACCGTCGCCAACGCGATCGAGCGCTTCGCGGTGCGACGCCGCGTTGACGGCTACGCGGACCGCGACCTGCGCTGCGTCTTCCCGCAACTGGGGACGATGGCGGGGTATGCCCTGACGTGTACGGCCGACAGCACGACCGAAGGGCGCGCGGACGGGGCCGGCCTGCTCGGGCTGTGGGCGGCCCTCGAGGCGGCGCCGAAACCGGCGGTGCTCGTGATCAAGGACGTCGGGCCCGACCCGCGGCGCGGGTGTCACATGGGCGAGATCATGGCGACCACGGCAAAGGCACTCGGCGCGGTCGGCTGCGTGTCGGACGGCGGATTGCGCGACGTGCGTGAAGTCGAGGCCCTCGGCGGCTTCCAGTACTTCTGCCCCGGCTTCGTCGTGTCGCACGGCCAGCCCGTGATCCTCGACGTCGGCGTGCCCGTGGAGATTCACGGCTTGCCCGTCGCGCCGGGCGACCTGCTGCATGGCGACGTGAACGGCCTGCTCGTGGTGCCCGCGGCGATTGCGGGCGACGTGGCGGCGGCGTGTGACGAGGTGAGGCGCGAGGAGCGTGCACTGCTCGACCTCATCACCGCGCCGGGCTTCTCGGTGGAGGCACTGCGTCAATGGAAGCTGACGCATTGAAGGACGGCCTACGGCTTCTTCAGTGCCGTGCCGGTCTGCGCCGCGGCGTCGCGCACGGCCGCGATGATCTTCTTCTGGAGCGCCTTGTCGCGCAGGCGCATCTTCGGCAGCGAGAGGCTGATGGCCCCGACCACGAGGCCGTCGGGGCCGACGACGGGCGCGCCGAAGCAGCAGCCTTCGAGGACGCTCTCCTCCGCGTCGGTCGAGTACCCCTGGGTGCGGACGCGCTCGTATTCCTGCTTCAACGCGACCTCGTCGGTCACCGTATGCTCGGTGAACCGATGGTTCCCGTAGCTTCGCCGCAGGCGCTCCACCACGTCGTCCGGCTGGAAGGCCGTGATGGCCTTGCCGAGCGAGCTCGCGTGCGGGGGCAGGATGCGGCCCACCGTGTTGGCCATGCGGATCAGGTGCGGGCTGTCGAGCGTGGCGACGACCTCGATGCGGTTGTCGAAGTGCATCGCGAGCGTGATCGTCTCGCCGAACTCGCGGCTCAGGGTCCGCATGTGCGGCAGGGCGGCATCCACGAGATCGGTCACGCGCTTGCCGTCGCCCCATACCCGCAGGTCGGACGCCAGCCCGTAGGCGCCGTCGGCAGTGCGATCGACGTAGCCCGAGACCTCGAGGGTGTGCAGGAGACGGAACACCGAGCTCTTGGCGAGGCCGACGCTCGTGGCGACGTCGGCGAGGCCGAGGGGTTGCTCGCTCTTGCGGAGCACCGCGAGGATCTCGAGCGCGCGCCCGATGACCTTGGAGTAGTACTTGTCGTCGCGGGGGCGCGATCCCGGCTTGCGGGCCGCGGCGGCAGGAGGTCGAGGGGTTCGCACTGGCATCCGGTGTTCCCGCATTGTACCGCCCGCGTTCCCGCCGGCCACACGCCGGCTCCGGAGACCCCCTGATGCGTTACCTCGCGTTTACGGCCCCCGTCCTCCTTGCCGGCGTCGTCACCGCCACGCCGGTCCACGCGCAAGCTGCCGCGACCGCACCCGTCGTCACCCGCGTGTTCGGGCCGGAAACCCCGACAGGCCCCTACAAGCACCCGGCCAGTGCCACCGAGTTGTCGAACGGCGACCTGTACCTGGTGTACTACGGCGGCCAGGGCGAGTACGCCCGCGACACGACGGTGTTCGGCGCCCGGCTCCGGAAGGGCACGACGACGTGGGACGCGCCTGTGGCGATTGCGCGCGACCCCTTCCGGTCGGTAGGGAACGGCGTCGTGTGGCAGGCGCCCGACGGTCTCGTCTGGCTGTTCTACGTGGTGCGCTTCGGCGAGACCTGGAGCACGTCGCGCATCCAGGCCAAGGTCTCGCGCGACATGGCGCAGACGTGGTCGGATGCCTTCCCGCTGGCGCTCGAGGCGGGGATGATGGTGCGCAACAGCCCGATCGTGCTGCACGATGGCGCCTACCTGCTGCCCGTCTACTACGAGGACGGCCACGACACCGAGAGCGTCGGGCCGAAGAGCACGTCACGCTTCCTGCGCTACGACCCGAAGGCGCAGACCTGGACGACGCTCGGCGAGATCCGATCGCCGCGCGGCAACATCCAGCCTGCGGTCGTGGAAATCGCGCCGGGACACCTCATTGCCTATGCCCGTCGGGGCGGCGGCTACGGCCCCACCGAGAACGGCTGGCTCGTGCGTGCCGAGTCGCGTGACGGCGGCCGCACATGGACGGAGGGCCGCGACTCGACGTTCCCGAACCCGAACTCCGCGGTCGACTTCCTGAAGCTCTCGTCGGGCGCGCTCCTGCTTGTCTACAACGACCACATGTGGAAGCGCACCCCGCTGATGCTGGCGCTCTCGGACGATAGCGACCGCTCGTACCCGATCAGGCGGGCCCTCGCGAGCGGCGACAACAGCTATGCGTACCCGGTCGCCTTCCAGTCGCGCGACGGCCGCATCCACATCGTCTACACCTCGGATGGCCGCAAGGTGGTCAACCACGCGGTGCTGACGGAGGCCTGGATCCGGGCGGGTGATCGCTGACCGTCGGACGTGTCCGACGCGGGCGGCATCGACCCATTCCCCTCTACAAGAGCGGGTGTGACGCGCTACAGTGCTGCGCGTGATCACGGCAAAGGACATCTGGCTGCGGGCGTGGGCCCGGCGGGCCAACCAGTTACGACGCAGGCGGGCCGACATCGATGGCGCCGTCGATCGGCCGCTGCCCGGCCAGCCGTTCGTGAACGGCTTCGAGGTGACGGGATGGGCCATCGTGCCGGGCGACGCCCCGATCGTCGCGGCGCACGTCGGCGCGACGAAGGTCTGGGAGGGCCGCGCGACGGCACTGCGCGCCGACGTCGGCCCGCGTGCGCGCGCGTTCCGCGGCTTCGTCAAGGCCTCGGAGTTGCCGTCGCGCCAGCGGTTCCCGTGGCTGCGGGTCACCGCCCGGCCGGAAGGCGCGCCCGACTCGCAGGCAAAGGTGCTGCACTCGCTGCCGCTCCAGCGCGGGCGCCCCGTCCAGTCGCTGCCGCGATGGGCATACGGGGCGGTGTGGGACCGCGCGTCGAACAACCTGCAGCACGCACGGGTCTCGGTCGCCGGCTATGCCGACCAGGCCGAATGGGACCGGTCCGGCGAGGAAACGGCGGTCCACATCGCCGAGCAGACCGGCATCACGGGCGAGCACGCCGTGCTCGAGATCGGCTGCGGGGCAGGCCGGGTCGGCGACAAGCTCGCGCCGCGCTGCCGCCACTGGACCGGCGCGGACGTCTCGCAGAACATGCTGAACCACGCGCGCGAGGCACTGCGGCGACACACGAACGTGTCATTCGTCCACCTGAACGGGTTCGACCTGACGGGCGTCGCCGACGCGAGCCAGGACGTCGTCTACTGCACCGCGGTGTTCATGCACCTCGACGAGTGGGACCGCTACCGCTACGTCACCGAGTTCTTCCGCGTGCTGAAGCCGGGCGGCCGCGCGTACTTCGACAACTTCGACCTCCGCAGCCCGGACGGCTGGAAGCTCTTCACCGAGATGGCCACGCTCGACGTCGCCATGCGGCCGCCCAACGTCAGCAAGGCCTCGACCGAACAGGAACTGACCTGGTACGCCGAACAGGCGGGCTTCGAGGCCGTCGCGTCGGCCACCGGGCTGCTCTGGGTCACGGTCACGGCCCGCAAGCCCGCACTCGCCGGCTAGCGCCTCGCTATACTTCCCGGGTGTCTGCCCCGGCCGTCGCGCTGCACGGCATCTCGAAGCGGTTCACGCTCTATCACCAGGGCGGCCGCAGCCTCAAGGAGCGGCTCGTCGGGTCGTTCGGCAGCCGCCGCGAGTCGCGCGAGACGTTCTGGGCGCTGCGCGACGTGGGCTTTGCCGTCGACCGGGGCGAGACCCTCGGCCTCATCGGGCACAACGGTTGCGGCAAGAGCACGCTGCTCCAGATCATCGCCGGCATCCTCGAGCCCGACGCCGGACGCGTCACCACGTCCGGCCGCATCACGTCGCTGCTCGAACTCGGCGCCGGCTTCAGCCCCGACCTCTCCGGACGCGAGAACATCTTCCTGAATGCGGCGCTGCACGGCGTCGCGGCAGACGTCATCCGCGCGAAGTTCGACGAGATCGTCGCCTTCGCCGAGCTCGAACGCTTCATCGACACGCCCGTCCGCAACTACTCGTCGGGCATGTACATGCGGCTCGGGTTCGCCGTCGCCGCCCATCTCGACCCCGAGATCGTCCTCGTGGACGAGGCCCTGGCCGTGGGCGACGAGGCCTTCCAGCGCAAGTGCCTGCGGAAGATCACGCAGTTCCAGCAGCAGGGCGTGACGGTGGTCATCGTGTCGCACGACCTGCTGCTCGTCGAGCGCCTCTGCTCGCGCGCGTGCCTGCTCCAGCGCGGCGAACTCGTGAGCGTCGGCCCGGCCGCCGAGGTCATCTCGCGCTACCACCAGATCGCGGCCGCCAGCGGCGAGGTCGCGGGCGAGCACCGCTGGGGATCGCGCGAAATCGAGATCCCCCGCGTTGCCCTGCTCGGCGCCGACGACCAGCCCGTGACGAGCGTCCGCACCGGCGACACACTCACGATCGCGCTGACATACCGCGCCGCCCGGCGCGTGGCGACGCCGGTCTTCGGGCTGGCCGTGTATCACGAGGACGGCACGCACCTGACCGGCCCCAACACGCGGACCGGCAACCTGCCGATTCCCGCCGTCGAGGGCGCCGGCCAGGTGCGCTACACGATCGCGAACCTGCCGTTGCTGCCCGGCCGCTACGTCGTGTCCGTCTCTGCTTACGATTACCACCTCGTCGAACCCTTCGACCACCGCGAGCGCGTCGCCACGTTCACCGTGACCGAGGACGGCACACCGGAACGCTTCGGCAAGATCACGCTCGGCGGCACGTGGCGGCTGCTGCCCGCGGCAACGCGGGAGCCTGTCGCGCCGTGAGCCCGCCCCGGATCGCCGCCGTCCTGCACGGCGCGCGGTGGCCCGCAGGTGACGCGGGCGCCGCATGGCGCGAGCGCCTCGCGCGCGTGCTCCAGCGCGAGGTCGAAATCGTGCTCGCGCGCGACGAGCCCGGCGCGCCGCGCGGCGCCGCCGCGTGCATCAGCGAGGCGCTCGGCCGCACGCTGGCACCCGTGGTCCTCGTCTGCGACGTCCATGCGTCGCCCGACGACGAGACGGTGCGGCACCTGCTCGACGCGGTTGCGCCAGGCGGCGGCGCACTGGCCATGCCCGAGCGCGGCACGGCAATCGACGACGACGATCCGCCCCTGTGGGCGGTCCAGCGTGAGGCGATCATCGACGTCGGCGGGCTCGATACGTCGCTCTGGTCCTTTGGTGTCGCGGCCGACCTCGCAGCCCGCCTGCGCCACGCCGGAGCTGCGGTCGCCGCGGTGCCCGTCGCCCCAATCGCGGTCACCGACGACGCCTACCCCTACGCGCCGGCGTTCGAGACGTTCCTGCGGTGGCGCAACCGCCTGCGGCTTGCCTTCGCGCACGCGCCGCCCGACGCGCTCGGCGACGCACTCGCCGCACCACTCGTCGCGCTGCTCACCGCGTCATGGCAGGCCACGGGCCTCGACGCCGGCGCCGTGACGTTCGGCGGCGACTGGGGGCGGGCCTCGCTCGCCACCCGCGTCCGCACCCGGTTCGGCGGACCACCGCCCGACAGGCTCTGGCCCGGTGACGAGGTCGGCACGGCCGTGCCGCTCGCCGCGCTCCAGGCATTCGCGCTCGACCTGCCCGCGCTGTCGCGCGATCGCGACGCACGCGGGCTCCGTGCCGCGCGGCCGTCCGTGCGGCCGGCACACGAACCGTCACCGCCTGCCAGCGGACTCCCGGTCGCCCGCCCGCGGGTGTCGGTAATCGTCGTGAACTGGAACGGCCGCGATCATCTCGAGCCGTGCTTCACGTCACTGCTCGCGAGCGACTATCCCGCCGACCTGCTCGAGCTGATCTGCGTGGACAACGGCTCGACCGACGACAGCATCACCTTGCTGGCCACACGCTTTCCGCAGGTCCGCGTCGTCGCCCTCCCGGAGAACCGCGGGTTCACGGGCGGCAACGCCGCCGGGGTCGCCGCCGCCACGGGCCAGGTCTTCGTGTTCGTGAACAACGACATGAAGTTCGAGCCCACGTTCGTGACGCGCCTCGTCGGGGCGCTCGACGACGATGCGGCGTGTGCCGGAGCTCGCGTCATGAACTGGGACGGCACGCGCATCGACTTCGTCCGCGGGACGGCCAGTTTCGAGGCCCGCGGCTTCCAGGAGATGTTCGGCGAGCCGTACGTCGAGGGCATGGCCCTTGCCGAGTCGTTCTTCCCGAACGGCGGCGCCTTCGCGGTCACGCGCCGCGCGTACGAGGAGGCCGGGGGCTTCGACCCCGCCCTGTTCGCCTACTACGACGACCTCGACCTCGGGTGGCGGCTGCGCATGGCGGGCCATGGCATCCGCACCGTGCCGGGTGCCGTTGCCTATCACCGCCATAGCGCGACGACCGCCACCCAGCCGCACGCGCACAAGCGGTTCCTGATGGCGCGCAACGCACTCTGGGCCTCGGTGCGCAACTACGACGACGGCACGCTGCCCCACGTGCTGCCGGCCATCCTGCTGCTGCAGGGCCTGCGTGTCGCCCAGGACCTCGCGTGGCTGCGGACGCCCGTTCACGCGATGCTGCGGCCGTGGCTCGAGCCCTCGCGACGCCACGCCATCAGCACGCGCGTCTACGAGCTCGAGAGCCCGGGTTCCGCGAACCGGTCACCGGAATCCGGATCCCGGATCCTGTCCCGCATCGCGATGCCGGAGCTCGCCGCCATCGGGGCGACCCTCGAGGACCTGCCGCGGCTACGCACGCTGCACGACGAGCAGCAACGGCGCCGGCGCGTGCCAGACTCCGACGTGCTGCCGTTCCTCGGGCGTCCGTTCCAGGAGCTCGACGGACGCCGCACCTACCGCGACGCGCAGCAGGCGCTCGTCGAGGCAATCGGGCTGCGCGCCCGGCTCGGGCTGCGGCCCCACGTGCTCCTCGTGACGCACGAGGCGCTGCGCACGAACATGTCCGGGCCCGCGATTCGCGTACTCGAGATGGCGCGCGCGTTGAGTCGATCGGTCCGTGTGACGGTGTGTGCACCGGGCCCGCTCGACGTCCATGACGACCGCGTCGCGCTCGTGCCGTTCGACCCGACGCGCCCCGCTGCCCTGCGCGCCCAGGCCGAAGCGGCCGACGCCGTCATCGTGCAGGGCTTCGCGCTCACGACGTACCCGTTCCTTCGCACGCTCGTCTGCCCCATCGTCGCCGACCTGTACTGTCCGTTCACCATCGAGCACCTCGAACAGGCGCGTGCCGGCGGACGCGGATCCGAGGCGGGCATCGAGCGCGAGGCCGCGTCGATCCTTGCGGTGCAGAACGCGCAACTCCAGCACGCCGACTACTTCGTCTGCGCCAGCGAACGGCAGCGCGACTTCTGGATCGGCGCCCTGCACACGGCGGGTCGCGTGAACCCGCGCACCGTGGGTCGCGATGCAGACTTGCGGACGCTCGTGGACGTGGTGCCGTTCGGCCTGCCGTCCGATCCCATCGAAGGCGCAGCCCGGCGGGCGCAGGAGTCCCGCGCGGCGCGCGGCCTGCCGGTCCGCGTGATGAAGGGCGTGCACCCGTCGATCCGCGCGACCGATCGCGTGCTCCTGTGGGGGGGCTCGCTCCTCGACTGGCAGGATCCCGAGACGCTGATTCGCGCCGTTGCCGAGCTCACGCGCACGCGCGACGACGTGAAGCTGTTCTTCATGGGGGTGAAGCACCCGAATCCCCAGGTGAAGCCGATGGCGATCGTCGCGAGGGCCCGCGCACTGGCCGAATCGCTCGGGATTGCCGACACGCACGTGGTCTTCAACGACTGGGTCCCGTACGACGAGCGGGCGCTGTACCTCACCGAAGCCGACATCGGCGTCAGCACGCACGGCTGGCACCTGGAGACGCGCTACGCGTTCCGCACGCGGATGCTCGACTATCTCTGGGCGAGGCTGCCGATCGTGTGCAGCGAGGGCGACTACTTCGGCGACCTCGTGCGCAGCCACGGCCTCGGGCGCGCCGTGCCCCCGGGCGACGCGCGCGCGTTGGCCGCTGCAATCGGGGAACTGCTCGAGTCCGACACCGCGCGGCGCGACGCGGCCGCGGCCCTTGCGCAGGTGGCCGACACGATGACGTGGGACCGCGTCGTCGCGCCCCTGCGGGCCTGGTGCGCCGACCCGCAGTTTGCCGCCGATCGCGAGCACCAGGTCGCGGCGTTCCGCGCGCACCTCGACGGCAGCTACAAGGCATCGCGCTGGCTCAAGCGGGCGGCCCTCGGCGCCGGCGTGAAGGAAGGCGACGTGGAGGCCTTCAAGCAATGGGGTCCGGTGCGGGCCGGGATGTCCGTGCGCAACGCCATCGCCATCCGTCGTGCCCGGCGCAAGGCCCGCTCCTCATGACGGTGACCGTCGTCGTCGCCGCGCGCGACAACGCCGCGACGCTCGCGCGCTGCCTCGACGCCTTGCAGGCGCAGGACCACGATCGCCTCGACGTCATCGTGGTGGACGACGGATCGACCGACGACACGGCCGCGATTGCGCGTGCGGCCGGCGTCCGCGTGATCGTCACGCAAGCCGTCGGCGCGTCGGCCGCGCGCAACCTCGGTATCGATGCCGCCGGTGGCGACGTCATCGCCTTCACCGACGGCGACTGCGTCGTCGAGCGCGGGTGGGCGCGCGCGCTCGTCGACGGGCTCGAGGCGACGGGCGCGACCGGCGTCGGGGGCCGGCAGGTGAACGAGTTCCCTCCCGGCAGGCAGCAACTGCGCGACGGCTTCGAGGCGTTCTTCCGCCTGGCGTCACTCGTCAGCGACTACACACGCAACGACGGACGGCCGCGCGCGGTCGCGCACAATCCGAGCTGCTGCAGCGCCTATCGTGCGGAGGCCCTGCGTGCGGTCGGCGGCTTCACGCCAGGGCTCTGGCCCGGGGAGGACGTCGATCTCGACCTGCGGCTCGCACGCCGCGGCGCGACGTTCTACTACATCCCCGGCGCGGTCGTGCACCATCACCGGCCCGGCACGTTCGCCTGGTTCCGTCGGATGATGCGCCGCTATGGCGAGGCCACGCGCCGGCTCGGACGCCTGCACGGGCGGGTGCGTCCGATCGATCACGTCCCCACCGTGACCACGGTGTGGCTTGCCGCGCACGCGCTGCTCCTGGTGCCCTCCCTGCGACCGTGGGTGATTGGCGCGGACGCCGTGCTCGCCGCCGTCGCCATCGTCGCCATCGCCGTGGTCGCACCCGTGCGGCAGTGGCCGGTGGTCCTGGCGTTCGCGGTCACGGCCATCTGGGACTGGCACCGCGGCTGGTGGACGGCCCGCCCGCTCGATGTGCAGGAATCAGGCGGCAGGGCGACGCCATGATCCGCAAGCCGCTGCTGCCGCTCATCGTCGTGATGGCCGCGGCGCTGCTTGTGCTCTTCGAGCGCGAGTGGCGCCATGGCGAGGTGTTCTCGCCGGCCGATCTCGTCTTCGAGTTCTACCCGTGGAAGCACGACGGCCCCACGGTTCACGCCGCGAACCCGACGCGCTCCGACGAGGCCTTCTACCACCAGCCGATCATGGCGACGCACTTCGCGCGCCTCCGTTCCGGCGAGTGGCCCGACTACGACGACTCGCGGCTTGCCGGCGTGCCCGCGTGGTTCCAGGGCCTCGACGTCGGGCGTGCGCTCTCGCCGTTCAGCCTGCCGTACTACCTGCTGCCGGCAGAGGACGCGGTGAACTGGTACGGCCCGCTGCGCCTGCTCGTGGCCGCGCTCGGCATGTGGCTGTTCCTGCGCGACCTCGGCGTCAATGCCGTCGGCGCCGCGGTTGCCGGTGTCGCGTACGGACTCAACGGACATTTCCTGACATGGCTCAGCGCGCCGATGCCGACGGTCGCGGCATGGCTCCCGTTCGTGCTGCGCCAGGTGCGGCGATGCGTGCGCGAGGGGCGGGTGATCGACGTTGCCGGGCTCGCGCTCGCTCTCGGCGCGATGTGCCATGGTTCGTACCTCGCGACGATGCTCGCGTGCCTGTTCGGCGCCGGTGTGTATGCCTTCGTGGTGATGGCGGACGGGAAGGGCTCTCGACGACCGGCGCTGCGGGGCCTTCCCGCCGTGTTCGCCGGCGGTGTCCTCGGGTTGTGCGTGGGGGCGGCGGCGCTCGTCCCGATGTTCGCGACGCTCTCCGGGTCGACCGCGAGCGCGCGCGTTGCCTCCCCCGAAGGCGCGACGTGGGCCAACCTTGCGACGCTCGCGCTGCCGGACTTCTGGGGATCGCCGATTCGGCAGAACTGGTGGCATCCCGATGCCACCGCGAACTACCCCGAGCACGTGGCGTACTTCGGCGTCGCCTCGCTCCTCCTTGCCGGACTCGCGATTGGCACACGGCTCCCACGCGCGCTGTCGGCCACGCGGTGGACGTTCGTCGCGCTCATCGCCATTGCCCTGACGAGGGCCTACGGCGCCGCACCGGGACGCTGGCTGCTCGTGCTGCCGGGACAGGTGCAGTCGAACCCGTTCCGCTGGTACGCGCTCGCGGCATGCGGCGTCGCGGTGCTCGCCGGGATTGGCCTGCACGCCCTCGTCGAGTCGGAGGACCGGCGCCGGCGGCTCACACAGGCCGCCGCCGCGACGATCCTCGCCGTCGTGCTCGGCGCGGTGACGGGTGCGGCACTCGTCACCTACATGCCCGAGATCCGCGCGCGCAACCTCCAGGCCTTCGAGCGCCTCCAGGTGCTGCGGTTTGCCGGCATTGCCGGGACGACCGTCGCGCTGCTGTTCGTCATCGCCTGGTTACGCGATGCGCGCGCGCGCACCGCCGCCGGCCTGTTGCTCGCCGCCATCGTCGCCGCGGACCTCGTGCAGGCCTACCGCGGCTTCAACCCCACCGTCCCGCGCGATCGCTACTACCCGCGCACCGCAGGGCTCGACTGGCTTCGCGAGCACGCATCCGAGACGCGACTTGCCGTGGTGGACCCCGCCGCCGACCTCGTCCAGGGGCACGTCTTGTCGATGTACGGGCTGTCCACCCTGACCGGCTTCGACTACCACGGCGACGCCGACTACCAGCGGTTCATCGCGCTCGCCCAGCAGCCGCCCATGGCCGGTCCCGCCGTGGCCGATCCCGGCATGCCCGTGGTCGCGACGACCGGTGGGGACGACCCGCCGGTGTGGGACTTCGTCGGCCTCCGGCGCGACACGCTCGACCTGCGCATGCTCGGAATCCTCGGCGCGCGCTTCATCGTCGCCTCGCCCCTCGACCTGACGCCGCGTTCCGGGGGCTACGTGCCGCTCGGTCCGCTCGCCGACGGCCGCACCGTCGGTTTCACGATCCCGGTCCGCCACGATGGCCTGCGCCGGCTCGACGTCCTGACCGCCACCTACGGCCGCCGGAACCGGGGGCGCTGGCACTGGTCGATCACCGGCGACGAGGGCCACATCGTCGCGTCGGGCGTCGTGGAGCAGGCGTCGTTGCGTGACAACGACTGGTGGCGCCTCGAGTTCACGCCGCTCGAGCACTCCGCGGGCCGCACGGTCCACCTGTCGGTGCGCAGCGACGGATCCGATAGCTCCTCGAGCGCCACCATGCTTGCCACCGCCACGCCCTCGCCCGTTGCCGGCACCGCGCTGCACGTCGATGGGGCCGCGGACCCCCGGTCGGTGTGGTTCCGGACGTTCTCGACCGCGCCGGACCGCTTCGCCGGGGCCACGCTCGTGCGCGCGGGCGACCTGAACGTCTACCGGAACCCGCTCGGACGCCCCCGCGCGTGGTTCGTGGAGCGTGTAAGTCTGGGCCCTGCGGGGCTACATGCGTCGGCAATGCATACGCGGGCCTTCGACCCGGCCCGCGAGGCGTGGCTCGAGCGCACCCCCTCCCAACCGCCCACGCAGACCGCGCGCGTCACGTCCATCAGCCTCGAGGACGACCGCCGAGTCATTGGCGTCGAGGCGCCGGACGGCGGTGTGCTCGTGCTCGCCGATCGCATGCACGCAGGCTGGACCATCACGATCGACGACAAGCCCGCCGGGTTCCAGGTCGCGAACGGCGTGCTCGTCGGGATCCCGATCCCCCCGGGCAGCCGGACCGTCATCGCCCGCTACGCGCAGCCGCTCGTGCGGCCTGCCCTGGGCCTCAGCCTGCTGAGCGCGGCTGGTATCGCCTTTGCCTGCCTTGTGACCGTCCGGCGGCCTCGCTCGTAGGTTGGAGCTGCCACCCGCCGGATGCCGGGACGTGCTGGTGCCCGTGTCCTGGCTCGTGGCTGACGGCGGTCTCGTCCTCCTTCGGGTGGCGTCCGCGACGTGCAGGCAGGCACTCGTGAACCCTGGCGCGATTACAGAAATGTGCTCCCCGGTACGTTTTTCGTCGGTGGCGATCGGCCTCGCCCTCGGCCTCCTGGCCGCCGACGGGCTCGAGGCCCAGACGCTCCGTGTCAACGGCGCCGCAACGGCAACCGTCGCCGCCGCCCCCGACTACGCGGCCGAGACGAAGGGCGACCCCTGGGACTTCGACAAGGCGAGCGACTACGTCTACGCCTACTCGCTCGGCGAGGACACGCCGCAGGACAAGGGCAACGAGTACACGGCGTGGCAGCCGTACCCGACCGTCCAGAACGGGATCTTCTCGGGCGTCACCCGGGAAGAGAAGCCGTCGATCCAGATGCTGTTCGGGGGCGTGCCCGGTGCGATGAACGCGAGGCAGGACACGGGCCTGCGCACGCCGATCGATGCCGGGAAATACGTCACGCTCTCCTTCCGCGTCAAGCGCTCATGGGCGGCCGGGCCGTTCGAGACCGTGAAGGCCATCTGGGAGAAGGGCCGGCGGGCAGTCGGCACACCGGCCGGCGTCCTGCTGATGCTCGCGCGCGGCTACGACAACGACACGGCGCGCTGGATCAACCAGAACCCCGTCGGCAGCCAGGGCGGCGCGAACCAGTGGCAGGTCTACCGCGTGCGCCTGACCGACCCGCGCGTGCTGATCAACAACCGGTTCGCCGGGACGCCGTGGAGCGAGACGGTGGCCGGGCTGAGCCTCACGCCCGGCGAAGGGCCCGTGGGATCGACGGTGGAGGTGGACTGGGTACGGCTCACCGCCGCGCGCACGGTCGCCCTGTCGTGGCAGGGGCTCGGCGGCAATGTCGTCATCACGGCCACCGACGGCAGCCAGTCGGTGCAGGTGTTCCCCGAGGACCTCACGCCGCTCGCCAATCCGCGCAGCCCGCGTGCCGACACGGGGGCGTTTCCGGACAACTCCAGCGTGAACTGGGACTACGGGCACCTGACGCCCGGCACGTGGACCCTCACCGCGACCGGCGCCAGCGCCACGCGGTCGGCCACGCTCGTCGTGGACGCCTCGCCGTTCTTCACGGTGCTGAATCCCGACGAGACCGGCGGCGAGGACATGGCGACGACGCTCATCGGCGATCCGTGGGACCTGACAAACCAGGAGGACGTGTTCCGGTACACCTCGCCGTCGAGCGCCCTGTTCGACGTGAAGAACCCGTCGTTCACGCCGCAGGGCTTCAAGGGCACGGCGTTCCACTCCGGGATGTACGGCTTCACGGGCAGCGACTCGCAGGTGCGGTTCTTCGATGACGACCTCGGGGCGCGGTTCTCGCTGACGCCGGACCAGGCGCGCCGCTATCACCGCCTGACGTTCACGATCGACTACGACCTGCCGCTCCAGGCGACGTTCGATCCGCTGGCGCCGCGTCCGTTCCTCGAGGACATCGACACGGCGACGCAGCGGCCCGGCGTCGGCGGCATGATGCGCGTCATCTGGCGCACGGCGGCGCACCGCGGCGGGCCGTTCGCGCAGACGTGCGGCATCATCGTGCAGGACGGCGGTCCGCGCACCTACACCATCGATCTCGCCGCGTATGGCGCGGCCGACTTCACCTGTCCCGACGAAGGCCTGCAGTCGCTGCCGTCCGGCTCGGCGTGGGGCAACCTCGCGTCCAACGTCACCAACTTCCGCCTCGACATCACCGAAGGCCGGCTCGATACGCCGTTCACGCTCTCGAACGTGAAGCTCGCCGCCGACGACGAACCCGATTCGGCCGGCCAGTTCGTCGTGCAGTGGGCGGCGCAGGACGGGCGGTACACGGCCGCTCCGTCGCCGGCGAACGCCTCGGTGGCCATCTACGTGGACGACGACCGCGACGCGACGAGCAAGCGGCTCGTCGCAGGCAGCGTCAATGCCGCGGCCGGCGCCTACATCTGGGATCTCGCGGCAACGCCCGGCGGCATCAATCCCGGCACGTACTGGGTCTACGTCGAGATGACGGACGCGGCCGGGTACTCGTTCGGCAAGTACTCGAGCGGGCCCATCCAGGTGACGCGCGTCTACGAGCCGCCGATGACGCTCTCCGAGTGGCGCACGTTCTACGGCGTGACCGCCATGAACGCCGACCCGGACGGCGACGGCCTCACCAACCAGCAGGAGTTCGACGCGGGCACCAGTCCCCACGTGGCCAATCGCGTCGAACTCGCCGAAGGGTCCACGGGCTTCTTCCAGGAGCAGGTCGCCATCGCGAATCCCGAGAACCGCGCCGCCATCGCCCGCGTCGTCGTGCTCTTCGGCCAGCGGTCCGACATCGGCGAGGCCTCGGCGCCGCCACCCGTGATCCAGGACATCCCGATTGCGCCGTACGGGCGCCACACGGTGAACGTCAACAGCCTCGCCAACAGCAGCTACAACGGCCAGGGGCGCGCCGTGTCCGTCGTCGTCGAGTCGCTGCGCGGCGGCGTGGTGGTCGAGCGCACGATGGCCTTCGGCGACGGCTGGGGCGGGCACACGGGCAAGGCGCTCCTCGCGCCGGCCACGCAGTGGTTCCTGGCCGAAGGCGCCGCCAACGGCTTCTTCCAGACGTTCATCCTCCTGACCGCGACGGGCAACGTCGCGCCGAAGGTCACCGTGGACTTCCTGCTCGAGGACGGCGAGGTCGTGTCGGTGCCTTACGACTTCCCCTCGGCGCCGGGCCGGCTGACGCTCTGGGCCAACGAGCTGTGCGCGCCGGGCACTGGCGGTCAGGCGTGTCCGCGCGTGCTCGACGGCAAGCCCTTCTCCACGCGGATCACGGCGAGCCACCCGATCACCGTCGAGCGCGCGATGTACTTCAATCGCGGCGGACGGACCTTCGAAGGCGGGCATGCGTCGGCCGCCGTCACGGCGCCGGCGACACGCTGGTTCGTCGCCGAAGGGGCCACGGGGCCGAACTTCGACACGTACCTGCTCATCGCCAATCCCGGCGCCACGAACACGGTCGCGACGGTGCGCTACCTCACGCCCGAGGGCTCGTGGACGCAGACCTACACGGTGCTCGCCAACAGCCGGCTCACGCTCTTCGTGGACCAGGAGTTGACGACGGCGTCGGGCCGCGACGCCATCGGCGTGCAGGCCGACGTCTCGGCCGAGATCTCGGCGCCGCATCCCATCGTCGTCGAGCGCGCGATGTACTGGTTTGGCGCGTTCCAGAACTGGACCGACGCGCACAACAGCGCGGGCCTCACGTCAACCGGTACGCACTGGGCACTCGCCGAAGGCCAGAACGGCGGACCGCAGCAGCACCGGACCTTCGTGTTGATTGCCAACCCGTCGCCCTCGGCCGCGACCGTCCGCCTGCGCCTGCTCCGTGAGGGCGGGCGCGCCGTCGTGACGTCCGCCGATTTCGTCGTGCCGGCCAACTCCCGCTACACCTGCTACGCCGGCCAGCCCGGCGCCTGCCAGGATGCGTTCGCGCAACTGCAGGACGGCGAGCGGTTCGGCGTCAGCGTCGAGAGCGTGAACGCGGTGCCCATCGTCATCGAGCGGGCGCTCTACTGGGACGGCGGCGGCGAGTTCTTCGGCGCCGGCACGAACGAGACGGGGATCAAGATCAGGTAGGCTGCATGCTGGCCGCATGCTTCCTCCTGTCTCGATCGGGATCGTCACCTGGCATCCCGACGCCCTCCTGGCGCGCTGCATCGCCTCGGTGCGCGCGCAGGACTACCCCGCCCTCACCCTCCACGTGTGGGACAACGGATCCACATCCGGGTCGCGTGCGCTCGTCGAGTCGCTGACGACGGCCGACGAACGGACCTGCTCGCCCGCCAATGTCGGATTCTCGGGCGGACACAACGCGCTGATTCGACGTTCGTCAGGCGCCTACTACCTGTGCCTGAACCCGGATGCGGTGCTCACGCCAGGCCACCTCCGCACGCTGGTGGCCGCGCTCGAGGCCATGCCGGCTGCCGGATCGGCAACGGGACGGCTCCTGCGCCTCGACGACGCGCAGATCCTCGACTCGACCGGCATCGTCATGACGCGGGACCAGCGGCACCTCGACCGGGGGGCCGGCGAGCCGGCCGCGGGCCGCTACCTGGCGGGCCCCGAGCCCATCTTCGGCCCGAGTGGCGCCGTCGCCCTCTACCGTCGCGCGATGCTGGACGACGTGGCGTTCGGGGGGGAGTACTTCGACGAGGCGTTCTTCGCCTATCGCGAGGATGCCGATCTCGCGTGGCGTGCGCAGTGGCGCGGCTGGGACAGCCTGTACGTCCCGGATGCCATCGCCCATCACCGTCGACGCGTGACGCCGGAACGGCGCGGCGACCTGCCGCCCGCGATCAACAGGTACTCGGTGCGCAACCGCTTCCTGCTGCGCATCAAGAACCAGTCGGCCGGCCTCGCGTGGCGCTTTGCCGTGCCCGCCCTGTGGCGGGATGCGCAGGTGATTGGTTACGTCCTGCTGCGCGAGTGGTCGTCCATCCCCGGACTGCTCGACGTCGCCCGCCTGTTGCCGGCCATGCTGGCCCGCCGCCGCCACGTGCTCGGGCGCCGGCAGCGCACCTCGGCGGATCTCGCGGGATGGTTCGGCATGCGCCACGGATGAGCTGAGCGCATCGTTTGTCTGGCTTGCAGATCTTGTCGGACAATGGACATCGCGTGCGGTCCGTCCTGAAGGAACATGCCCGGCTCGAGGGAGCGTCGCGATGATTGCCGAGCGCGCTCGCCTCATCAACGGTGCCTACGTGATCAGCGATACGCTGGCCACGCTGGGTGCGCTGGGCCTCGCCTACACGCTGCGCGGGATCGTTCCCGGCGACAGCATGCCCTTCCTCTCGGGATCGCTGCCGCCGTTTGCCTGGTACCTGCCGCTCGTCGCCTGCGTGGTGCTCGTGTGGCCGCTCGTGTTCTATGCGCTCGGCCTGTACGGCCGGCACGGGCGCACCCTCGACAGCGAGACGTCGGTCATCCTGACCGGCGTGGCAATCTCCGGATTGCTGCTCATCGCCTTCATCTTCTCGGCCCGGCTGAATTTCATCAGCCGCCCTGTCGTCGTCGCCTTCCTGCTGCTCGACTTCGTGTGCGTGGTTGGCATGCGCCGGCTCGTGCGGGCCTGGCTCGTCCACGGCGGCGAGCCGCGGCGCGTGCTCGTGGCCGGCGGCCGTCAGGAGGCGAGTGAAGCGGCCGCGCTCGTGAATGCGCATCGCGACTGGGGACTCGAGGTCGCGGGCCTCGTCACCGATGGGCGGTGGACCGATGGCGCTGCGTCGCCCTTCCCCGTGCTCGGAAGCTACGCGGACCTTTCGCGGCTTGCCCGGGAACAGCATGCCGGCGAGGTGCTGCTCGCGCCGGCAGCCGGCCAGCTCGCCGACCTCCAGGATCTCGCAGTCGTGATCGCGAACCTGGAGGAGCAGGGCACCGTCGTGCGCCTCGCGATGAACTTCCTGCCGAAGTCCATCGCGCGCGTCACGTTCGACCAGCTCGGCGAGGACTTCCCGATGCTGACGTTCTCGACGCCGCCCGGCGACGAAGTGCGCCTCGCGGTGCGGCGCGTCGTGGACGTGATGCTCTCGCTCTCGCTGCTCGTCCTCCTGAGCCCCGTGCTCCTCGCGATTGCGATCGGCATCAAGCTGACATCGCCAGGCCCGGTCCTCTTCCGCCAGGTCCGGTGCGGCCTCCACGGGCGCCGCTTCGTCTTCCTCAAGTTCCGGACGATGCGCACGGATGCCGAGCGGCTCAAGCCGCTGCTCGAGCCCTACAACGAGATGGACGGGCCGGCATTCAAGATGCGCAACGACCCGCGCGTGTTCCCGTTCGGTGGATTCCTGCGCCGGACGAGCCTCGACGAGCTGCCGCAGTTGTGGAACATCCTGCGCGGCGACATGAGCTTCGTCGGCCCGCGGCCGTCGGTCGTCGAGGAGGTCGCGCAGTACCAGCCCTGGCAACGTCGTCGTCTCAGCATGAAGCCCGGCCTCACGTG
Source organism: uncultured Luteitalea sp. (assembly GCA_934541105.1). GTDB lineage: Bacteria > Acidobacteriota > Vicinamibacteria > Vicinamibacterales > Vicinamibacteraceae > Luteitalea. The sequence goes on from CAKTDA010000007.1 coordinate 226,169, forward strand.
CCTCTGGCAGATTCGCGGACGCAACGAGCTGACCTTCGACGAGTGGATGCGGCTCGATCTCGAGTACATCGACAACTGGTCGCTGTGGCTCGACCTGAAGATCGCCATCCAGACGATTCCCGCCGTGCTGCTCGGCCGCGGCGCCCGGTAGTGCGGCCGCCCGACGCGGACGCCACGGTGCCGAACGGCAACCCGATCGATGCGGCACAGGCGTCGGTCACCCGCGCGCTCTCGTCGCATGCGGCCCCGCGCGTCATCGAGGCCGGGTGCGGCGCCAGGTCGCACCTGCGGTATCCCCGCACGGCGTGCGTGATTGGCGTGGACCTCGTCGACGCCCAGTTGCGGCGCAACACGAGCACGCCGCACCTCGCGCGCGGTGACGTGACGGCATTGCCGATCGCCCCGGCGTGCGCGGATCTCGTCGTGTGCTGGGACGTGCTCGAGCACCTGCCCCACCCGGCGCTCGCAATTGCCGAGATCGCGCGCGTGCTCCGGCCGGGCGGCCTGGCGGTGCTGGCACTGCCGAACATCCTGTCGCTCAAGGGGCTCATCACGCGCTTCACGCCGTGGTGGTTCCACGTCTGGGTCTACCGGCACGTGCTCGGCGACACGTCGGCGGGTACTGACGCATTCGACCAGTTTCCGACGGCATTCCGCTTCGGCCTGCGCCCGGCAGGGCTGCGCCGGCTCGCGCGGGCGCATGGGCTGCGCGTGGAGTCGCTGGCCCTGTACGAAGGTCCGGTCCCGACGCACTTCCGGCGACGGCACCGGCTTGCCGACGTCGCCCTCGGCGCGGCCGGTCGCCTCACGCGACTGCTCTCCGCGGGCCGTTACGACACGACGCTCTCCGACATGGTGGTCGTGCTGTCTCGCGACGGGGGCCGGCTCGCGTGAGTGCGATCGAGCGGCGACTGCGCATCCTCGGATCGCGCGGCATCCCCAACCGTCATGGCGGCTTCGAGTCCTGCGCGCAGCACCTCGCGCCATGGCTCGTCGAGCGCGGGTGGGACGTCACCGTCTACTGCCAGGAAGCGCCGGGCACTGCACGCCGCACCGACACGTGGCGCGGCGTGACGCTCGAACACATGCCGGCGCCTGACGGCGCGCGCGGCAGCCTCTGGTTCGATGCCGTGACCACGCGCCATGCCGCGCAGCGCGACGACCTGGTGCTCACGCTCGGTTTCAACACCGCGGTGCTCTTCCCGTGGTACCGCCTGCGCGGCCGGCGCCACGTGGTCAACATGGACGGCATCGAGTGGCAGCGCGGCAAGTGGTCGCGCCCGGTTCGCGGCTGGTTCTACGCCAACAGCTGGATTGCCGGGCTCACCGCCAATCACCTGATTGCCGACCATCCCGGGATTGCCGCGCTGCTCGCCCGACGCGGACTGGCGGCGCGCACCACGATGGTGCCGTATGGCGCCGAACGCGTGGAGGACGCCCCGACGACGCCGCTCGACGCGCTGGGGCTGGCACCTCGCGGCTACGGGATCGTCATCGCACGGCCCGAACCCGAGAACTCGATCCTGGAGATCGTCACCGCGTGGTCGCGGACGCGGCGGAAGTGGCCGCTCGTCGTGCTCGGCGACTATCGGCCGGGGCAGCGGTATCACGATGCCGTGCGCGCGGCGGCCGGGCCCGACGTGCGGTTCGTCGGGGCCATCTACGACGAGGCGGTGGTGCAGGCATTGCGCCACCACGCGCGGCTCTACGTCCACGGCCATACGGTGGGCGGCACGAACCCGTCGCTCGTCGAGGCGCTCGGTGCGCGTTCGCCGGTGCTCGCGCACGACAACGCATTCAACCGGTGGGTCGCCGGTCCCGAGGCGCGCTATTTCGCCGATGCGCAGGGATGCGAGCGGGCCCTCTCGGTGCTCGACGACGAGGCGGCGCTCGCGGCGATGCGCGAGGCCAGTGCGCGACGCCACGCCGAGGCGTTCACATGGGAGCGCGTGCTGCCGGAGTACGAAGCGGTCCTCCTGGGCGCACTCGACCGCAGGTAGCGGCCGCCCAGGCTGCGCGAACGCGCCCTACCTGCGTTCGACGCGCGACTTCACGGCGGCGCGGGTCTCGCGGTCGGTCTCGCGCCGCTTGATCGTCTCGCGCTTGTCGTGCGCTTTCTTGCCGCGCGCCAGCGCAATCTCGATCTTCACGCGCCCGTTCTTCAGGTACATGCGCGTCGGCACGAGCGTCAGCCCCTTCTCCACCGTACGGCCGATCAACTTGCGGATCTCGGCGCGGTTGAGCAGCAGCTTGCGCTTCCGCAACGCCTCGTGCTCGGCGTACCCCCGGTGGCTGTACGGGCTGATGTGGATGTTGTAGACCCACACCTCGCTCCCCTCCACGCGGGCGTAGCTGTCGCGCAGGTTCACGCGCCCTTCCCGGATGGCCTTCACCTCGGTGCCGAGCAGGACGACCCCGGCCTCGTAGCGGTCGAGGTACTCGTAGTCGAACCCGGCCTTCCGGTTGTCGGCGAGCAGGCGTGGCGCCTTCTCCGCCGGCCTTGCTGGCGTGGGCTTTGGCGACGAGGTCGGGTGAGGGCGCATGAGAAGAGGGGAAACGGGTCCGAATCCGGAGCTATTGCCCGCGGCTCGCTTCCCGGCCGGCGGCGAGCCGCGCCGCGAGCGTGATGGCGCTGACCATGCTCGACGCGTCGGCAGTGCCCTGGCGGGCGATGTCGAACGCCGTGCCGTGGTCCACCGACGTGCGGACGATCGGGAGGCCGAGCGTGACGTTGACCGACTGCCCGAACGCGAGCAGCTTCACCGGAATCAGGCCCTGGTCATGGTAACAGGCGACGACCACGTCGAAGGCGCCGCGCGTGGCACGGAGGAACACCGTGTCGCCGGGCAGCGGGCCCTCGACGTCGATCCCGCGTGCGCGGCATGCCTCCACCGCCGGGCGCAGGACCTCGTCGTCCTCGCGTCCCATGAGGCCGTGCTCCCCCGCGTGCGGGTTCAGGCCCGCGAGCCCGATGCGCGGCGACTGGTAACCGAAGTCCGGCAGGCTGCGTGCCGTGAGCGCGACGATGTCCTCGACGAGCGACTGCGTGAGAAGGCGCGGCACGTCGGCAAGGGGCACGTGCACGGTCGCGAGGACGACCCGCAGCGGCTCCGAGTGGAACATCATCGCGACCTGGCGGGCACCCGTCAGGTGCGCCAGCAGGTCGGTGTGCCCCTTCCACGACAGCCCGCACGCGGCAAAGGCCTCCTTGTGGACCGGCCCCGTCGCGATGCCCTGCACCGAGCCTTCCCGGGCAGCGGCAACCGCGGCGACGACGGCGTCGTATGACGCGCGCCCCGCCTCGGCGGTGATCGCTCCCGCGGGAAACTGCGCCAGGGCCTCGGGTGTGTGCGGACCGAACAGGACGGGCTCGCAGACCGCGCGGACTTCGCGCGACTGGGCGGCAACGATGGCAATCTCGGGGCCGATGCCGGCCGGGTCGCCGACGGTCACCGCGATGCGTGGCAATCGGCCTTCGGGCCGGGAGTCCGAACGTCGGGCAGGCATACCCGTGATCCTACTTGCCCGCCTGCCCGCAGTGGCACCCGTCGCTGCCGCAGGCGCCATCACCGCTGCAACTGCCGCCGCAGCTGCCTTCCTGCGCACAGCCCGCGTGGCGCTCGCCCTTCCCGTTCGGCAACTCGTAGCGCAGGCAGCACTTGAGGCGGCCGCACACGCCCGCGAGGCGCGACGGATTCAGGCTCAACCCCTGCCGCTTGGCCATCCGGATCGAGACCGGCTCGAACGACGTGAGCCACGTCGTGCAGCAGAGCGGGCGGCCGCACGGGCCATACCCGCCGAGCAGCCGCGCCTCGTCACGCACGCCGATGTGACGCATCTCGATGCGCATGTGGAACACCGCGGCGAGGTCCCGGACCAGTTCGCGAAAGTCCACGCGGTGCTCGGCGGTGAAATAGAAGAGCAGCTTCGAGCCGTCGAAGGCGTGCTCGACACGGGTGAGCTTCATCTCGAGTTGCCGCTCGCGGATCCGCATCCGGCAGAACTGCGCCGCCTCGTGCTCGGTGTACTGCTGGTGGAGCCGCCGCGTGACGTCCTCGTGCGTCGTCCGCCGCACCACGCGCGCCGTGCCATCGGCTGGCGCGAGACGCCGCCCGGCCACTGCGGACGCCTCGGCCGTCACGCAGCCAATCGCCATCTGGTCGCCATCGGCCACCACGACACGATCGCCGGGAACGATCGGCCCGCCGATTGGCAGGTCGGGAAGCAGGAACGACTGCCGGCGCCCGGCCGGCACGAACCGCACGCTCGCGGTCGGCGGCAGGCGCGGCGTCTCGTCAGCCATGGCTTACAGCTCGCAGGCGAGCCAGTCGGCCACGACCTTTGCCGACTGGTTGCGATCGAGCGAGCGCCGCGCCTTGTCGACGAGCGCGAAGGCGCCGAGCACGCGGGCGGTGTCGAACTCGCGCACCAGGCCGGCGAGGTCGCTGCCGAGATCGGGATTGGCAAGGACCGGTGTCGAGCCCGCCTGGCCCACGGCTCCGAGGTCGCGCACGAGCAGCGACAGCGCGTCGAGCCGGCGCGCGAGCACCTCGCGGTCGGTGCCCGCACCGCGCTTCTTCGGCACCTCGGCCAGCTGCTGGGCGAAGGCGAGCCGCCGCGCCACCGGCGGTCGGCCCGCAAGGCCGCGCAACAGCGACAGCGCCGCAGTGCGCGCCTCGACGAGCTCGCCCGTGTCCTGCGCCAGTGCACGGGACACGCTGCCGTCGCCCATGGCGGCCAGGCCTGCCGCATCGGCACGCTTCACGCCTCCGTGCCGCACGAGCACCTCGGCCAGGTCGTTCGGCCCGAGGCGCCCGAACCGGACCCGCGGACAGCGAGATCGCACCGTCTCGAGCAGCGAATCGGGCCGCGACGTCACGAGCACGAACATCGACGAGGGCGGCGGCTCCTCGAGCGTCTTCAGCAGCGCGTTCTGGGCCGGCGGCTGCAGGCGGTCGGCCTCGTCGATGATCACCACCCGGCGGCGCGCCTCGAACGGACGGTAGCTGGCCTGGCCGATCACCTCACGCGCCATGTCCACCGAGATCGAGCCCTTCTCGTTCGGTGCGAGTTCGACGATGTCGGGGTGCTGGCCGCGGGGGATGCGGCGGCACGACGGGCAGGTGCCGCAGGCATCGCCGTCGGATCCGGGCTGTCGGCAGTTGATTGCCGCAGCGAGCGCGAGCGCCGTCGCCCGCTTGCCGACGCCGTCCGGGCCGTCGAAGATCAGGCTCTGCGGCACGCTGCCCGCAACGACCGCGCGCAACAGCAGCGCGCGCGGCTGCGCGTGCCCGAGGACGTCGGCGAGCCTCATTGGGAGATTGTAGCCGCGTCCCGCCATGCGAGCCCGCCTGCCTCAGGGTTCGGGCTTCTTCTTCTCGTCCTTGTCGTCGTCCTTGTCGCGGCGGCCGAACAACCGGCCCCAGAAGCCGCGCTTCTTCGGCTTGTCGTCGTCGGCGTCGACCGTGGCGTCACCCGCATCCTTGCCGGCCTCACTGCGCGCCTCGGCCCGGCTCTCCGACTGCCCCTCGTCGGCGCGCGCGGCGGGCGGCGCGGGAATGTTGCGGGGGATCGCGACCGAGGGCAGCCCTGCCTGTTCGGCAGACACGGGCTTCAGGTCGTTGTCACGACCGAAGAAGCCGGCCAGTCGTTCGAGGAAGTTGGCACCCTCGTGCTCCGTGCACGTGTCCGATGGTTCGGAGCCACGCCGGAAGTACTCGGTGTAGGCCATCGACCGGATCTCGACGTTGCCCTCGCTGTCCTCCACCGGCACCCGTGTGCAGCCGTCCACCGCACGACGGCCGGTGACGCGGCAGATCTCGACGCCAACGAGCCCCTCGGGCCGTTTGAACGTCGTCGGCTTGTCGCCGTCGGTCGCCACCGCCATCACGCTGGCCCAGAGCGGCACGGCCAGTTCGCCCGCATAGCCGTTCCTGATGATCTGCCGCGGCTGGTCGAACCCCATCCACACGCCGGTCACCATTGTCGGCGTGTATCCCACGAACCAGACGTCGTGGTAGTCGTTTGTCGTGCCGGTCTTGCCGGCGGCAGGCAGGCGGAAGCCCTCCGCGCGTGCACGCCAGCCCGTGCCACTGTTGATGACGTCCGACAGCATGCTCGTCACGAGGAACGCCGTCTGCTCGGAGAAGACCCGCTTCTCGTGCGCCTCGGTGGCATACAGGATCTCGCCGTCCTGGTCCTCGACACGCCTGATGAGGTACGGCTGGTGGACGACGCCGCCGTTGGCGAAGGCGGCGTAGGCCGCGGTGAGCGACTGCAGGGTCACTTCGCCAGCCCCGAGCGCCATCGATGGCACGGCCGGCATGTTGCCGAGCTCGAGGTCGTTTGCCGTCTGGACGGCCTCGGGGATGCCGACGGTCCGCAGCAGGTGCACGGCGGCCCTGTTGCTCGACGTGCGCAGCGCGGTGCGCAGCGTCATGCTGTCGGCGGCCGAGTGTTCGTCCTCGGGCACGTAGTCGCCCTGCGGCGTGTTGATGGGCGCGTTCAGGTTCGTGATCACCGACCCTGGCGACTGGCCCTGTTCGATCGCCGTCGCGTAGACGATCGGCTTGAAGGCCGAGCCCGACTGGCGTCGGGCCTGGACGGCGCGGTTGAAGCGGCTCTCGCGGAAGTTGCGGCCGCCGACCTGCGCCCGCACGGCGCCCGTGCCCGCTTCGAGCACCACCACGGCTGCCTGCAGGTACGGCGGCGCGACGTCCTCCTGGACCGTGATGTCGGCCCGCGGCGTGTGCGGATAGCCCCGGCGCTTCTCGACGTCCTGGAGCCGCCGCTCGACGATCTTCTCGGCCTGCTGCTGCACGACCGGATCGATCGTCGTGTAGACCTTCAGCCCGCCTTCCGACACGCGCGGCCAGCCGAAGCGGTCGACGAGTTCGCGGCGCACGGCTTCCTTGAAGTACTGCCCGAACGGCTCGTCGCGGCGCAGCCGGTTCTCGAGATTCACGCGGGCCTTGCGTGCCTGCTCGTAGGTCTTGCGATCGATGACGCCGTTGTCGAGCATCATCAGCAGCACGACGTTCCGGCGCGCAATCGCCTTCTCCATGTTGATCGTCGGCGCGTACGCCGACGGCGACTGGATCAGCCCGGCGATGAGGGCGGCCTCGGGGACGTCGAGATCGGCGGCGTGCTTGCCGAAGAACCCGAGCGATGCCGCCTCGACGCCGTAGTAGCCGTCGCCGAAGTACGCCTTGTTGAGGTAGAGCGCGAGGATTTCGTCCTTCGTGTAGGTGCGCTCGATCAGCAGCGCCGCGAAGGCCTCCTTGATCTTGCGACGGTAGGTCTTGTGGCGCGACAGGAAGCTCATGCGCGCGAGCTGCTGCGTGATGGTGCTGCCGCCCTGCCCGCGCGTGCCCGTCCGGGCGTTGGCGACGACGGCCGCGCCGATGCGGACGATGTCCACGCCGTTGTGGGTGTAGAAGCGCTGATCCTCGACCGAGACGATCGCGTCGCGGACGTGCTGGCCCGTCTTCTCGAGCGGCACCTCGATGCGCTGCTCCTTGAAGATCGTGAACACCGGCTTGTCGGAGCTGTCGTAGATCGTGGTGGCCTGCGCCATGTCGCCGACGGCCGAGAGCGCATGCCGGTCGGGCAGCGACTGCCGGATGTCCCAGGCGAACCAGAGGGCGCCGGCAAATGCGACCCAGGCGACCACCGAGAGGCCCACCAGCCCCGCGGCGAGCACGCGGGGGCGGGCCAGCCACCACTGCCGTATCCGCCCGGGCTCCTGCCCGCTGAGCCACGTCCGCAGTCGTGTCCGCATGCGCATCACTCCCAGCGTACCCGAATCGCCGCCGCCATCGCCGACCGTGTAGCCGCCGGACTCGTCCGGCGGACAGCCTTCCCTACGCGCGCCGCTGGAGCACCATCAACGACCGGCTCTCGAGGCGGATGCGATTCGTGTGCCGATACACCCGCTGCGTCGGGCCGACGTGCCCCGTCGTCGTGTCGACGACCATCGTCCACTCCCGGCCGAACACGCCATCGGGCGGCGTGAACCGCAGCGCCTCGTAGTGTGCATTGAACATCACGAGGAAGCTGTCGTCGATCACGCGCTCGCCGCGCGGGCCGAGGCTCGGAATCGCGCGGCCGTTCAGGAAGACGGAGAACGCCTTGTTGTGGCCGGTGCCCCAGTCGCGCGACTCCATGGCGTGGCCGTTGGGCATGAACCACTCGATGTCGGCCAGCCCGTGCAGCTCGACGCCCTGGAACCAGCGGCGGCGGCGGAAGACGGGATGCACGCGGCGGAACTCGATGAGCTTGCGCGTGAACGTGAGCAGGGCCTCGTCCTGGTTCTCCCAGTCGAGCCAGCTGATCTCGTTGTCCTGGCAGTACACGTTGTTGTTGCCCTGCTGCGTGCGGCTGCACTCGTCGCCCGACAGCAGCATGGGGATGCCCTGCGAGAGGAACAGCGTCGCGAGGAAGTTGCGCTGCTGCCGGGCGCGCAGCACGTTCACGGCCTCGTCGTCGGTCGGCCCCTCGACGCCACAGTTCCACGATCGGTTGTGGCTCTCGCCGTCGCGGTTGTCCTCGCCGTTGGCCTCGTTGCGCTTCTCGTTGTAGGAGACCAGGTCGCGCAGCGTGAAGCCGTCGTGGGCCGTGACGAAGTTGATGCTCGCGTAGGGGCGCCGGCCGGTGCCCTCGTAGAGGTCGCTGCTGCCGGTGAAGCGGAACGCGAACTCGCCGAGCGTCTGGTCCTGGCTGCGCCAGTAGTCGCGGACGCAGTCGCGGTACTTGCCGTTCCACTCGCACCACAGCGGCGGGAAGTTCCCGACCTGGTACCCGCCCTGGCCGACGTCCCAGGGCTCGGCAATCAGCTTGGCCTGGCACACGACGGGGTCCTGCTGGATCAGGTCGAAGAAGGCCGACAGGCGATCGACGTCGTGCAGGCCGCGCGCGAGCGTGGCGGCGAGGTCGAAGCGGAAGCCGTCCACGTGCATCTCGGTGACCCAGTACCGGAGCGAGTCCATCAGCAGTTGCAGCACGTGCGGGTGCCGCATGTTGAGGCTGTTGCCGGTGCCGGTGTAGTCCATGTAGTAGCGCGGCTGGTCGGCGACGAGGCGGTAGTAGGAGGCGTTGTCGATGCCCTTGAACGACAGCACGGGACCGAGGTGGTTGCCCTCGGCGGTGTGGTTGTAGACGACGTCGAGGATGACCTCGATGCCGGCGGCGTGCAGCGCCTTGACCATCTGCTTGAACTCGACGACCTGCGCGCCGCGGTCGCTCGTGCCGTACTCGTTGTGCGGCGCAAGGAAGCCGATGGAGTTGTAGCCCCAGTAGTTGCGCAGTCCCTTCTCGAGCAGCAGCGAGTCGTGCACGAACTGGTGCACGGGCTGGAGTTCGAGCGCCGTGACGTCGAGCGACCGGAGGTACTCGACGATCGCGGGGTGCGCGATGCCGAGGTACTTGCCGCGCCATTCAGCCGGCACGTCGGGATGCCGCATCGTCAGGCCCTTGACGTGCGCCTCGTACACGACCGTCTTGTGCAGCGGCGTGCGCGGATGCCTGTCGTCGCCCCAGTCGAAGCGCGCGTCCGCGACGACCGATCGCGGCATGTACGGCCCCGAGTCGAGGTCGTTCAGCGGGCCTTCGGGCTCGCCGAACCGGTACGGGAACACCGCCTCGTTCCACTGCACCTGGCCTTCGATGGCCCGTGCGTAGGGATCGAGCAGCAGCTTGCTGGGGTGGCACCACACGCCGCGACCCGGATCGAACGGTCCGTGGACACGGAACCCGTAGCGTGTGCCCGGATGCACGCCGGGGACGTACCCGTGCCAGCAATACGCCGTGACCTCGGGCAGTACGACCCGTGTCTCGTGTCCCTCGTCGTCGAAGAGGCAGAGCTCGACGCGTTCGGCCGGCTCCGAGAAGATGGAGAAGTTCGTGCCCGCTCCGTCGTAGACCGCTCCCAGTGGATAGGCACGTCCCGGCCAGATTTCCATGCGCTGCACAGCGTATCAGCGGGGCGCACCGGCCGCGACCGCGCCGTGCGGATGAGCGGGACGACTGCTCAGGGCGCGGCCTTCAGGTAGGCGACCAGATCGGCGAGGTCCTGCGTCGTCAGGGCCTCGCCAAACGTTGCCGGCATCAGCGACGAGGGCGACGCACCGATGCTGGCAATCCCCGATCGCAGGATCGTGTGGGGCTGGCCCGCGGCGTCACGCAGCGTGACGCTTGCAGCCGTCTCGGACTCGAGCCGCCCGAAGAGCGAGAGCCCGTCGCGCGTCTGGACGGCGTAGGACTCGTAACCGGGCGTGATCTCGTGGTCGGGCACGAGCACGTGCAGCAGCAGCGCGTCGGCCGGCTGGTTGCCGATGCCGCTCAGGTCCGGACCGACCCGGCCGCCGGTGCCGCGGAACGTGTGGCACGCGGCGCACTGCCCGGCATACACCTGTTCGCCTCGCCGGGCATCCCCCGGACGCGCGACCACCGCGGGACGCAGCCGGGCATAAGCCTCGCGCGCGCTTCCCGAGTCGAGGCTTGCGAACACGCGACGCGCCCGCGAGGCAATCGCCCCGTCGGGATGCGCAGCCAGCCGCTGCGCGCGTGCGGTGCCAATCGATGCCGGCGCCACGTCCCCGCGCTCCACGGCGTCGAGCAATACGCGCACGAGCGCGACATCCGACACCATTGCCGCCAGCACGGCATCGCGCACGCGCGGCGAGTACGCAGGCCAGCGCGCCCGCGTGACGAGCGCGGCCGGAGCCTCGGGCTCGCGCATGCGGCTGAGCGCACGCACGGCCGCCATCTGCACGGCCGACGGTTGCTGCGGGTCGAGCAGCCCGACGAGCGTCGGACCTGCCGATTGCCACCCCGCCTGGCCGAGCAACTCGATGGCCGGCAGGCGCTGCTCCGGCGGCGCGGCGTCGAGCACCGCGAGTTCACTCGCCCGCGCGAACTGGACGTCCAGGCGCTCCCGCGCGGTGCGCGCCTCGGCGGTGTCGGCAGCGACGAGCGCCAGGAGCGCCGACCCATCCGGCGTGACGAGACCGCGGGCCCGCAGGCCCTCGGCGAGTCCGGCGAGCGCCGACGGCTGCCAGCTCAGTTCGCCGCCGGGGTCGGCAATCGTCGTCAGCAGCGCCAGGCACGCCGCAGGCGGCTCCGACGCACCGTACAGGCGCCCGAGATCCTGCATCACGGCGGCCCGCGCGGTGGGCGCGACGGCCGGCGCATCGGGATCCAGGAATGCGTCGCGGAAGGCCCCGGCTCGCTCGTGCAGGCCGCCGAAGATCGCGGCACGTACCCAGCGGTCGGCCCCGTCACGCCGCGCGATGGCAGCAAGGGCGGCGGGGACGCGGACGTCGCGACTCCCACCGAGCGTGAGTACCACGTGCAGGCGGACCCGCGCATCGTCGTCGTCAACGCGCGCGAGCACCGCGTCCAGGACCTCGGACGAGTGGAGGATGCGCGCCTCGGCAAGGCGTACGCCGTTCTCGCGCACGGCTGGCGCAACGTCGGCAAGTGCACGCAGGACGTCGCCGTCGGCAGCCACGCCAAGGGCGTCGAGCGTCCAGAGTGCGTGCAGGCGGGCGACGTCGGTGCCGTGCTGCGCCAGGTGCCGGAGGGCGGCCGCCGCAGCCGTCGCCTTCCGTTCGACGAGCAGGCGCTGGGCGGTCTCGCGACGCCAGGCATCGGGGTCGCCGAGCGCGGCGACGAGGGCGTCGACCGCGGCGGCGCCCAGGTCGCGATGCAGGCGTGCCGGCGGGTGATCGGCGGAGGCCACCCGATAGATGCGTCCCATCCCGCGTCCGGCGGTGAAGTCGAACAGGCGCCGGCTCTCCTCGGGCACGTACGCGGGGTGGTCGATGTCCTTGCGGTACATGTCCACCACGTAGAGCGCGCCATCGGGCCCATTCGCGAGTTGCACGGGGCGGAACCAGCTGTCGCGCGCGGCGAGGAACTCGACGCCCTCGCGCGCGGGCCGGGACCTGAAACTCACGCCCGCCGGTTCGCGCACCTGGCGCTGCACGAGGTTCTGCGCCGATTCGGCGATGAAGATGCTGCCCGCGTGCCCGTCGGGCAGCGCATCGCCGCGATGGACGTGCACGCCGCTCGCCGACGTGAACGTGCCCGCGTGCGGCGTCGCCATCAGCGACGGATGGAACGATGCCGTCGTCAGGTCGCGCGTGAGCGGCCACACGGCCGCATCGGCACCCACCGTGGACACCTCCTGCACCGTGTCCGAGAAGGCGAGCGCCGGGTTCCGCTGGAGGTGGCGCGGCTCGATGACGACGTGCCACACGGGATGACGATTGGCGCAGATGAACCGGCGCCCCTCGTCGTCGAACGTCAGTCCGTACTGCCCCTGCCCGCCCGTCAGCTCGAACGCCCCCGTGCGCGGGTCGTACCGCGAGTCGCTCGACGTGAAGGTCACCGCCGCGCGATCCGGATGATCCGGCGACGTGACGCGGCCGCCGTTGAGGCCGCTCGTCAGGTAGATCCATCCGTCGGGGCCGAGCGTCGGGTGGCTGAACCGGATCTGCGCGGTGCGCGTGGCATTGAACCCGGTGAGCGCGACGCGCCGCACGTCGGCGACGCCATCGCCGTCGGTGTCCTTCAGGTAGAGGAGGTCGGGCGCGACGGTGACGAAGATGCCGCCATCCCACACCGCCACGCCGTTCGGGTACGTGAGCCCGGTGGCAAACTCCGTGCGCGCGTCGAAGCGCCCGTCGCCATCGGTGTCGGTCAGGCGGGCGACGACACCCATCGGCGCCTGCTCGGGATCGCCCTCCAGCGGATCGGGATAGCCGCGGTTCTCCACGACGTACAGCCGGGCGTGCTCGTCGAAGGCAATCGCGACCGGATCCTGGACGAGCGGCTCGGCGGCCACGATGTCGATGCGATAGCCGGGCTCGAGCACGAACGCCTCGAGCGCCTGCGCAGGTGTCAGGGCCGGACGACTGTCGGCGGGTGATCGGTCCTGGGTGGCCGGTGAACCGGCAAGCATGGCGGCCGAGAGGCAGATCGGGATGGCGCCGGCGACCACGACGGCACGGGACGCCGTTCGCATCGTCCGCCTGTCGGCCGCTGGCCTCACGGGGCGGCGGGCCGTGCCGGCACCTCGCGATGCAGGCGATGCAGGAGGTCGAGCAGGGCGTCGGTCATGGACCGCGCCGCGTCGATCTCGACGCGGTTGGTACCGAGCCACGTCTCGTACCCGCCGAGCGCATGCTGGGCCGCGGTCGGCAGGTATCCTTCCGAGCCGTTCGCGAGCGACGTCGTGAACGTCTGCCCGAACGGGCTCTTCGACTTGATCTCGAGCCCGATCTCGGTGAAGACCTCGAACGGCAGCGTCGCGATCGCGAGGTCGCCGATGCGGAATGCCTGCAGCACGACGTCGAGCGTCGGTGGCGCATCCACGCTGCCCTGCACGCGCTCGGCATAGATCCGCTCGCGCGGATGACGCGGGGCATCGGCAGGGCGCGCCAGCGCCTCGCGCGCCCATGCCGCAAGCTCCGGCGTGACCGGACGCCGCTTCAGCGTCAGCACGTGCTGGGCCGCCGCGAGCGTGACGTGCTCGCGCCACGGGACGTGCTGGAGTGACGAATACACCTCGGACGCCACGCGCCGCGCCACGCGCTGCATGCGTTCGTACGGCGGCAGCGACGGCTGGCCGCCACGCACGTCGATGTTGTTGACGTCGCCGCTCGTGCCGTTCGAGAGCATCGCCACGAAGCGCGAGTCCGCATGCCCCTCGCCGACGAGCCGCGCGAGTTCGCGTGCGAAGACGCCGAAGTAGTCGGCCGACACGTGCCCCTGCGGCACGCCGCCGACGTAATGCAGCGAGTAGTTGGCGAGGATTGCGATGGGCCGGCCGTCTGGCGAGCGCAGCGCGACGAAGGCAATCTCGGGATCGGTGGGACCGGCCGGTTTCACCAGATCGGGGCTTCCGACGCGCGGGTTCATCTGCACGCGATCGGTCCCGCCGAACGGGTTCGCGAGGTGCGGTCCGGGCTTCATGAACCAGCGGCGGTTGAACACCTCGTCCGGCAGCGACGCGCGGCCCCACGCGACGCGAGCCGGCTGCAGGTCGGCCGCCGCGCGCCGGATGCCGTCGGCGATGCGCGTGGCAAGGAACGACTGGTACGCATCGAGTGCGGGCGCCTGGTCGTAGGCCGCCGGCGACCAGCGATCGCCGAGCGCCGTCGTCGCCGAGTGCGTGTGCGTGGCGCTCACGAGGATGCGTTCGGCCGGGATGCCGGCATGCTCGGCAGCCATCGCCTTGGCGCGATCGAGCACATGACGCGGCACGCCAAGGCTGTCGACCACGACAATCGCAATCCGGGCCTCGCCGTCGTCGAGCACGAGGCAGCGCGCGTGGAGCTCGTCGTGGACGTAGCTCGCCGCGAAGGGCGCCCACCCGCCGACTATCGATCCGCCGAGCGGCGGCGTGATGTTGCTCGTGGCCGCACCCGCCCGGAACACGCGCGGCGCCTGTGCGAGGCCCGCAGCGGGCACGCACGCGAGAACGATCGCGACGAGCGCGCGGCGCAGGCCGCGCGCGACACCGTGCCGTGAGGACCGCGTGCTCACCACGACCGCAGCAGCGGCCGCGCGATGGCGCCGAAGAACGGCCACGGAATGGCGGCGAGCACGAGCAGGAGCGACAGGCCGCCGTAGACGAGGCTCGTCCGCGCGGCGCCGCGCGCATCGAAGGCCTTCCGGGTGCGCGCGCTGCCGATCTGCGCAATCACGAAGGCCACGATCATCATCGTCGTGTGTTCGGCGATGAAGAAGCGGACAGGGCGGGTGCGCATCGCGGCGCCCATGTCGCCCCAGGCGGCCTGGGCGAGGGGGCTCACGACGAGCAGGAAGATGCCGAGCAGCAGCTGCAGGTGGAATCCGCCCATGTAGATCCGCCACGGCAGCAGCACCGGTGACGCGCCCACTGGACCGGCCTTGCCGAGGGCGGGAATGCTGGCGGCCACGAGCCACAGCCCGCCGACGAGCACGAGCCAGCGCGTCAGGCCGTGCAGGAACAGGATCAACGGGTAGAGGGCGTCCATGTTGCCCGTCATGGTACGTCAGAAGCGGTAGAGGTAACTGGCCTTGAAGAACAGGCCGCGCTGCGTCACGAGATACGGCCCGTCACGCTCCACCCAGTGATCCCGATCCCACGCGCGGCGTTCGAGCAGGGACCCGTACCCGAGGAACACGACCGTACCGGGCCTCGGCTCGTACGAGCCGAGGAAGTCGGTGAGCACGCGGCTGCGCTGGCCGTCGTACCTGACGATGGCGCGTACGGCGAGCGCCTTGCTGAACTGATAGGTCGTGCGCGTGTTCAGCAGCGACACGGCATACACGCGATCGCCCGTGGCGTCGTTGTCGAAGTCGGTGCGGTAGTACTCGATCGCCTGGGTCAGTCTGCCGTTTGGCTGCAGCGTGGCGCCAAGCGTCAGGTTGCGCGAGCGCCCCTGGAACGGCTGCGCGGTGTCGTAGTACGTGGCACGGCCGACGTTGACGTTGCCGAACGGCCGCAACCAGCGGAAGACCTGGGCCTGCGCCTGCAGGCGCACCCGATCGGTGTCGTACTCGCGCCCCTGCCACGGCTCCCTGCCGAAGATCTTGTCCACGCGAACGAATCCCTGCCGGCTGAAGCTGAAGCGTCCGCCGGTGACCACGACATACTCGTCGCCGCGCTGCACGCGATCGTGGCCGACTTGCACGAACGCGAATGGCGAGATGCGGCGGATCCACGGGTGGCGAGTCTTGTCGGGGTAGACGTTGTAGTCCACGTAGCCCCAGCCCGACGTGAGGCCGACGCGGTTGACGAATGCCGTGTCCATGACGAAGCCGCGCCCGTAGTGCTCGACCTGCCACTGCGTGTTCCATCGCTGCGAGCTGTAGCCATACGTCACCTGCGTGCCGACGCCCTCGCGTGCCGTCTCGCCGCCGCCGGCCGTTACCGTGCCGATCAGGAACGCGGTGATGCGCTGAGACCGGCTGACGCGGAGGTTGAGGTCCGCGGCGAGGGTTCCGTTGTCGCGACCGGCCAGGGACGTGTAGGTGCCGAGCATGCCCGCGTAACTGCCGGGCGAGAGGCTGACCTGCCCGCGCACGACCTGCCAGAACTGCTCGCGGCCGTGCAGGGGATCGCGCGTGTCCTCGACGCGTCCCGGTGCCTGATCCACGGCGGTCAGCGACGCGAACGAGACGCGGCCGGCAGACCCCGTGACCTTTGCGCCGAAGATCGGGTCCACGATGCGCCGTGTGTGGACGGCGTAGAGCATGCTCGCATCACCCTGCGCATTGCCTGCGAGGTTGAACGTGCCGGCCCCCTCCATGAAGAACGGCCGCTTCTCGGAGAAGAAGAGCGGATAGCGCTGGTTCACCTCGACCTGCACGGCGTCGCTCTCGACCTGGCTGAAGTCCGGGTTGAGCGTCGCCTCGAGCGTCACGGTCGACGACAACCCCCACTTGCCGCTGATGCCGGGATGCCAGTGGTCGTCGCGCCGCCAGCCGCGGCCTTCACCGAGGGCTTCCGAGTGCGCGTATGTCGCCGACGGAATCACTTCGCGCACCGGTGTGGCCCGCAGTCCGCGGAACGTCAGCGTCGCATGGGTGTCGAACACCCAGCGGCCCGGCGTCAGGGCCGGCCACGCCACCGACACACCTGTCCGGCTCACACGCCGCCAGAAGAGGACGCCCATCCGCACCGCGTCGCCGCCGCGAAAGCGCAGCATCTGCAGCGGCAGCCGGATCTCGACGGCATACCCGGTCGGCGTCGGGCGTCCCGCGCTCTCCCACACCCAGTCGGGCGAGCTGTCCTCGTCACCGGAGACGGTGTTGACCATGTCGAGCTGGATGCCGCTCGGGTTGACCATGAGGTGGTACGCGGTCTGTCCGGTGCCGAGCGAGTCGAGGCTGAGCCCGACCCAGTCGTCGGGAAAGATGTTGTCGCGCCGCGTGATCGACGTCTTGATGCCGTCGGGCTCGGGATCGTCGCAGCGGAACGCGAAGTACACCGCTTCGTCGTCGTACGCAATCCAGACCGACGTGCGCTGCGGGATCGAGTCGCCATGCAGCGGGTTGTAGGACCGCCAGCCGTCGACGGGCTGTGGGGCTGCCGCCCAGGCCGCGTCGTCCAGCACGCCGTCGATCGCGGGACGCGTGGTCGCTCGACGCGCCTCGAGCGTGGGTCTCGATGCCGCACTGCCGCCGGCGGGTTGGGCACGCGCGGCGCCGCCACTGCCGGCAAGCGCCAGCACGACGAGCAGGCCCGCGCCCCCGCGCGGGAGCCTCGACAGGCGTTGTCGCACCGCCGGATTTGACGGAAGCGGCGCCCCGGAGGTTTATCGGCTCCGGCGTCCCGCAGGGATGGAACGCCGGAGTACCATCGCGCGATGCACACGATGGCCGCGCTCCTGCGGGGCATCAACGTCGGCCGGGCGAAGCGGATTGCCATGGCGGACCTGCGTCGATGGGTGGAGGGCCTCGGATACTCGAACGTGCGGACGCTGCTCAACAGCGGCAACGTCGTGTTCGAGACGCGCGAGCGCGATGCCGCGCGCGTGGCGGCGAGGATCGAAGCCGCCATTGCCGACAACGCCGGCTTCTCCGTCAACGTGATCGTCGTCAGCCGCGAGGAGATGACCACGATCGCGCGCGAGAACGCGCTGTCGGCGATGGCCGACAACCCGTCGCGGCTGCTCGTGGCGTTCGTGCGCGAGCCGTCCGTGCTCGGCGACCTCGCCACGCTCTCCGCACGCGACTGGTCGCCCGAAGGCTTCCACGTCGGGTCGCGCGCGGCTTACTTGTGGAGCCCCGACGGCGTCCTGGCCAGCGCGATCGTGGAAGCCAGCGGCCGCCTGCTCGGCAACCGCGTGACGACGCGCAACCAGGCCACGGTGCTCAAGCTGTGCGCGATGATGGGCGTGCCCGCGCCATGAGCACCGCCACGACGTCGGCCGCGCCGTAGCTCTCGGCACCGTCGGACAGGAACTGCGCGACGTCACCCAGCGAGTCGCCCGACGTCACGATGCCGGCTTCGATGTGGCGGCCGGCGCGGATCTGCGGGTGTCCGGCCGTGGCCACGAGCGCATTGCAGATGCACTTGCGTCCCACCGTGTCGGCCTCGTCGCCCCCCTTCGAGACGTACACCGACACCGGCTCGGCGGCACAGCGGAAGCCGACCGTGCCGTCCGCAGTGCGATAGGCCTCCCGCAGGTAGCCGAGGTCGCAGATCCGTGCACGCGAGGCATACACGGCGTCGTCCGAGATCGTGCCGGGCAGTTGCGCGACCTTGAAGGGGAAGCCAGTCGGCGAGGCGAGCGGGTCCGTGGTGACGCGCGTGTCGCCGCGACGCACGCGCGACAGCAGCTCCGCGCGGTAGTCGGGCCGCAGGCCCGAGTCGCGGCACAGGGCGAACGCCGTGCCCAGCTGCACGCCGGCAGCGCCCTCGGCCTGGGCAGCCTGGAGCCCGCCGGGCCTGCCATAGCCACCGGCGAGCCAGAACGGCACGCCGAAGCCGCGGAACGCCGCGAGATCCACCTTGTCGCGCTCCCCGTAGATCGGCTCGCCCGCGTCGTTGAGCTGCAGCTTGCCGCGCGGCGGCGCGTTGTGGCCGCCGGCAGTCGGGTTCTCGATCACGAACCCGTCCACGACGCCGCTTGCCTTGCGCAGCAACGTCAGCGCCAGCGTGGACGATCCGACGATGGCGAGGAAGGCGGGCCGGGTCAGCGGCATCCGGACGTCGCCCATGACGTCGGCCGGGTCGAAGCGCACGAGCGTGTCGTCGCCTGGCTGACTGCCGGTGACCGCGAGCGGATACGTGGCGGGGGCGTGCGTGACGAGCAGGTCGATGGCCCCCGGGATCTTGAGGGGGATGCCCGCACCCATCAGGATCGCGTCAACCCCGGCGAGCAGCGCCCCGTATATCGAGGGCAGGTGCGGAATCTGGATCTTCTCGAGGTAGTTGATGCCCACGCGGCCGGCGTGACCCTGCCTGGCGAGCCACACCTCGACGAAGTTGGCCACGACGCACAACTCCTGGAGCAGCGGATTCGGCTCGAGCGTCTGGAGGGGCAGCGTGGGATAGGAGGCCCTGGCGTCCTTGCCGCCCGGGATGAAGTACCGGTCGCGGATGCGATCGGCAATGGCGCGGATGGGGAACGCGTCGAGCGCCCGCCGCACGTGGCCCTCCGGATCGCCATCCTGCAGGCGTCGCACGAGGACCTGGTCGAGGGCCGTGCCCGAGACCACGCCGAGCGCGCCCGCCGAGGCCGACGCACGCGCCAGCCGCCAGTCCGAGATCGCCACGCCCATGCCGCCCTGGATGATCGGGGGCAGCGTTGCGGCAATCGACACAGGTTCCATCGCGGACACGACTTCCATCACGGTCCGTCGTTCGTGCAAGTCGGAGGCCGACCCGTTTGGTCGCCAAACAGGCCGTGCGCGGAGTGCCCGCCCGGACGGAGCGCAAAATGTCGCGGCGGCGCTGCGGGAATCTCCGCACGGACGGTCCGCAGCCGCGGCGCCCCGTCGAATGCTTGACGGGTGCGCGGTCGCGCCGTGTATACTCGCTGGGTTGTCGCGAGCAGGTGGCGCGGCACGAACGGCCGGCAAGGGGCGGTTAGCTCAGTTGGTAGAGCACCGGTCTTACACACCGGCTGTCACAGGTTCGAGTCCTGTACCGCCCACCATCGCTCGTCCGCGCCACGCGCCTGGACTGCGGATGGCGGCCAGCCCACTCGGACGTCACGCTTGCGGGGTCGTAGCTCAGTTGGTTAGAGCGCCGGCCTGTCACGCCGGAGGCCGCGGGTTCGAGCCCCGTCGACCCCGCCAATTCCCGCACCGCGTTTCACGGGTTCGTCGTGGACGTCGATGTGAACATCGACGCCCACGAATTGCCGTCGACCCTCCTCCCCTCGCTAGAACTCGTACCGCAGGTTCAACTGCATGCAGCGGTTGGCGGCGCCGTCGCAGCCGGCGAGCGTGCCGTTGTACCGACCGAACGACGAGGCGATGTCGGGAAACATGTCGAGCGACCCGACGTCGAATCGCACCGTGTTCGTGAGGTTGAAGACGTCCCACCGGAACAGCAGCCGATGGCCGAACGGCATCCGGAACGCCTTGCCGAGGCTCAGGTCGATCGCGAAGTAGCCGTCGCCACGCAGCAGGTTCCTCGTGCCCGCCTCGCCCGGCGTCGCGCGACGGAAGTACGTGAGCGTGTCGGACGGGTCGGCATAGGGGCTCGGCTGCCCGCCCACGACGTTGCGTGTCGTCTGCGTCGGCGGCAGGCGATTCGGGTCGACGAGCACGGCGTTGCCCTGCAGGTTCCAGTTCGTCGTCCAGCAGGACCGGCAGTTGTAGACGTTGAACGGGAATCCGCTCGTCTGGCGGTAGATGCCGGCGACGGACCAGTCGCCGACGAGGGCCTGGAGCAGCGGGCCGGCATTGCTCGCCCACCGCTTGCCCTCGCCGAACGGCAGTTCGGTGAGCCAGTTGACGTTGACCTGGTGCCGCACGTCGAAGTCGGCAAACGAGTACTGCAGGTCGGGCTCCCACGAGTTGATGAGGAAGCCTGAGTAGCCGCCTGCGGAGAAGTTGCCGAACGACGACCCGCGCTCGACCGACGAGCCGTGGTCCTTCGCGACCGCGTACGTGTAGTTGATGTCGAACTGGAAGCCGTCCGAGAACCGGCGCCGCAGCGACAGCTGCAGGGAGTTGTAGCCCGAGCGCGCGAGCGAACTCTGGCCTGCGAGCGAGTCGTACTGCCGGTTGAAGAACGTGAAGGGGCCCATCCGGCTGCAGGCCGGGAAGCAGAACTGATCCGCGGCCCAGAGCGCCGTGATGTAGTCGGGCGCGTTGGCCGCGAACTCGCCAATCATCACCTGCGTCGCCGTCAACCCGTCGGCGGCCGCGTCGGGGAACATGTTCTCCCAGAACGGAATCGGCCCGACGCTCTCGATGCCGCCGGCCTGCTCCTGCAGGAGGCCGATGTTTGCCGCCGTGTAGTAGTCCTGGCCCGACACCGGATCGACGATGTTCATCGGCATCGCGAGGTCGCGACGGATCATCAGGTTGCGTCCCTGCCGCCCGACGTACGCGACGTCCACCGAGAAGTTCTTGCCGAGGTCGCGGCTGAACGTCAGGTTGTAGGAGTGCGAGTACGGCGTCCGCAGGTTCTGGTCGATGGCCGACGTGATCACGCCGGCCTCGAGCGGCGGCGTGGCCGGGAACTCCGCGGGCGGCGCGGCCGGGTACGTGGCCGGGATGGTGTTGATGCCCGTGAAGCGGATCGCCGGGTTTGTCTCGTTGTTGCCGCCGAACGGGCTGTCGAGGCTCGACGAGAGCCCGAACGATCCGACGTTGTTGAACTGGGTCGCGATGCCCGAGCCGATGCGGTCGTAGACGAGGAAGTAGCCGCCGCGCAGGACCGTGCGGGGCGTCACGGTCCACGCGAAGCTGGCGCGCGGCGCGAAGTTGTTCTTGTCGTAGGTGTACCAGCCGGGGCCGTCGTTGACCGGTCCTCCGGGAATGAACGACACCTCGGGATCGGCGCTCGCGGGGATGCCGGCGTTCATGTTGGCGCGGCGCCGGTCGAACCAGTCGCCCATGTTGACGCTCGGCACGACCATCTGCCCGTTGCCCTCGTGGACCGGCGGGAACAGGCTGTACCGCAGGCCGCCCGTCAGCGTGAAGTTGTCGCCGATGCGCCACTGGTCCTGGACGTAGAAGTCGTACTCGTTGGCGACGTACAGGCGGGGCAGCGGCGCGCCCTCACCGAGCACGCGGCCGTCGATCGTGTAGTTGTAGTTGGCCGTCGTCTGCGTCAGCGCACCGAGGATGTTGATGAAGGCGTCGGCGTAGGTCGCCTGTCCGGTGCCGGCGACGGCAGGCAGGCCGCTGCAGTCGGCCGGAGCCGGGCACGCGCCGCCGGGCATGTAGCGGCGGCCGACGCCGGCCACCCACGACCCGTTGGCCACCGCCTCGTAGAACGACGACGCGTTGGTGTAGGTGTCGTTGCGCAGCCAGCGCAGGTTCGTGCCGACCTTCAGCGTGTGGTTGCCCTTGACCCACGAGAAGTCGTTGACGATGTTGAGGCCCCCGAGCTCGCGGCCGGACGTCGACGTCAGCGCGTCGTAGTTGTCCATGAAGCGGAACGAGGCCTGGCTGTTCTGCTGCCGGCCGATCGTCGCGTCGTTGATCTTCGTGTAGCCGACGCGCAGCGTGTTGACCTTGTTGGCCCCGAGCACCCAGTCGTGCCCGCTCGCGAAGCCCCAGTTCTTCACCTCGCGCGTGGAGTTGGCCGGCAGTCCCGGGAACTGCGGTACCGCGACGATCTGGTCGCGCTGCGTGTTGAACCGCCCGAACAGCGACTGTCCGCCCGTGATGCGGTAGTCGCCGCGCGCGATGTAGGTGTTGAACTGGTTCTCGAGCGGCGCCGCGAACCGGTAGCCCATGATGTTCAGGCCGTCGCGGCCGTCGAAGTTCGGCAGCGGGTACTGCTGCCAGTACTGCGAGGCCGCCTGGCTGGCCCCGAGCCCCGAGGGATCGACGCGGCGCAGGTCGGCAGGCCCCAGGCCGTACGTGCCGGCCGGCACCGCGTGCGACCCGGTCAGCCCCTGGACCGTGCCGCCGGGGCACGCGGAGGCCACCGCGCAGCGATAGGTCAGCACGCCGTCACGCATCGAGGCCGACGGCACCGCGCGCTCGACCACCGCCTCGCGCTGCTCGCGCTGGCCCTCGTAGTTGAAGAAGTAGAAGAGGCGATCCTTCGCGATGGGCCCGCCGATCGACCCGCCGAAGATGTTCTTGTCGAGCAGGGGCGGTTTGCTGGGGTCCCCCTCGCGCAGCTGCGTGAGCTTGTTGAAGTACTCGTTGGACGAGAAGCGCGTGTCGCGGTTGACGTAGTAGCCCGCCCCGCGCAGGTTGTTGGTCCCGCTCTTGGTCACGAGCGACACCTGGGGCCCTGACGACCGCCCCCCCTCCGCACCGTACGAACTTGTCGTCACGCGGAACTCCTGCACCGAGTCGAGCGTCAGGCGCAGCACCGACGTGAACGCGTTCTGGTTCTGGTTGTCGTTGACGTCGATGCCGTCGAGCGTGACGTTGCTCTGGTCCGCGCGCGCGCCGCTCACCGACCCGTACCGCGGATCGACCGTCGTCTCCGGGTTCGACTTCGGGATGTAGACCACGCCGGTCTGGAGCGAGAGCAGGCCGACCGGGTTCCGCGCCTCGAGGGGCAGGCTCCGGATCTGGGCCTCGCGAATCACGTTGCCGAGGCTGGCGTCTGTCGCGTTAATCGCGGGTGCCTCGGCGAGCACCTGCACGCTTTCCTCGATGCCTCCCACCGCCAGCGACACGTCCACGCGCTGCGACGAGTCGGTGTTCAGCGTGACGCGCTCGACGATGCTGGTCTTGAAGCCGGCGAGTTCGACCTTGATGTCGTAGACGCCGGGGGGCACCGCGATGAAGCTGTAACTGCCGTTCTCGCCGCTGATCGTGTCGCGGCTGATGCCCGTCGCGGCGCTCGAGAGCGTGACCGTTGCACCGGGGACGGCACTTTTCTGGTCGTCGGTGACCACGCCCGAGAGTGCGGCCGTTCCTGTCTGCGCCGCGGCCGTCACCGGCACGATCAGCAACGCCGCGGCTGCCAGCAGGCCCGCCACGAGCGTTGGGAGAGAAGCCCTCACGTTCCACCTCCTGCTGCCGAAAGCCGACAACCAGACGGAAACGCAAGTGGGACCGCGCACGCCCGGAACGCCGACTGCTTACACGTCGATCGGAATGGCCGCAAGGATGCGGCGCGGGCAGGTCGAAAGTCAAGAAGCCACCACCGCAGAACGGCCTCCTGCGGGGGCAGGAACGCAGGCGACAGGGATGAACGGCCGGAAACCGTCGTCAGCCCGTGGCCTTCCACACGAGGAAGAGGCTCACGAGCACGAGGCCGATCGGCGCGCGGTACTCCTTGTTGCGCCAGACGCGCGACGGCGAGAACCGGCGCGACACGGTCGGCAACGCTCCCTCCGCATAGCGATCGTAGGTGTCGCCGAACGTCGCCCGGAGGTAGGCCTCCTCGGTCGTGATCGCCGATCGGAGCGTGGCCCCCAGGTAGAGGGCGATGAGGGCCGCGACGATCCAGTGGTCGGAGGCCACGGCAAGGCCTACCCCCATCAGCGTCGACCCGAGATACAGCGGATGGCGCGTGAACCGGTACGGCCCCGAGGTCGTGACCTCGCGGCTCTTCTCGAGGTGTCCCGCCGCCCAGATGCGGAGGGCCTGCCCGACGACCGCAATCGGCAGGCCGACCTGCAGGGACGGAATCGAGGGCCGCGCGAGCCAGAGCACGAGGGCCGATGCCGCAAACCCGAGCGGCACGCGCCAGCGTGCAAACCCGGCCCGCGGCGAGGCCGGCGGGGCGGGGCGCGGCGGTGTCGCCGGTCTCATGCCGCCTCCAGTCGTGCCACGGCAGCCGCGGCCACGGCATCGGGAGTGACGCGATCGAGGCACCACGCCTCGGCGGTGCACCGGCGCTTGAAGACGCAGGCGCAGGACTCGTGCGCCGACACCGTGAGGTCCCGCGCGTCCCACGGCCCGTTGCGATCCGGCGGCGTGGGCCCGTACAACCCGACGAGTGGCGTACCGACGGCCCCTGCCAGGTGCAGCGGGCCCGTGTCTCCCGAGATCACGAGCCGCGCGGCCCGGGCGAGCGCCAGCATCTCGACGAGGTTGGTCTGCGGCGCCATGTGCGCACTGCCCCCCGACGCCCGCGCGACCGACGCCGCGAGTGTCGCTTCACCCGGCCCCCAGAGCACCGCACTTCGCAGTCCCGTGCGCTCGTGGACGACACGCGCCACCTCGCCGAACCGCTCGGCAGGCCACTGCTTGTTCGGCCACGCCGCACCGGGGTTGAGGAGCACGAACGGCGCGTCACCGTCAAGTCCGAGAATCTCGCGGGTGCACGGCACCACGGGCGTCTCCGGAACGCGCAGCGGGAAGCGGCGGGCACGCGACGTCACGCCGACGAGCGGGAGCAGCGAGAGGTTCTTGTCGATGACGTGCCCGCTGCCGTCACCACCCGTCGCCGAGTACGCGAATGCCGCGGCGGGCTCGCGCAGGAGGTGCCGCGAGAAGCCGATCACGCGCCGCGCGCCGCTCAACCTGGCCACGGCGGCCGATTTCAGCAGCCCCTGCAGGTCGAGGCAGACGTCGTACCGCTCGCGTCGCACCTCGCGGATGGCCCGCGCACCGGCACGCCGGTCGAGCGGATGGACCCGATCGAGGCCCTCCACGAGTTCGAGCAGGGGCGCAAGTCGCGGGTGCACGAGCCAGCCGATGCGCGCCGAGGGACAGGCCTCACGGAGTGCCGCGACGACCGGCATCGCATGGACGACGTCGCCGAGTGCGCCGAGCCGCACGACGAGGAACGACTCGGCGCTCACGTAAGCCTGGCGACGATGTCGCGCGTCGAGTGGTGCTTGGGATCGCCGACGATGGCCGTCCGGCCTCCGTAGGCCTGCACGATGGCACGCTCGGGAACCGTCTCGACGGTGTAGTCGGTGCCCTTGCAGTGCACGTCGGGACGCAGCGCCTCGAGGAGCGGCCCGACGTTCAGTTCGTCGAACACCACGACGTAGTCCACGCCGCGGATCGCATCCACGAGTTCGGCGCGCTCGGCTTCTCCGACGATCGGGCGATCGGCGCCCTTCAACTGCCTCACCGCCGCATCGTCGTTGACGGCGACGACGAGCACGTCGGCCTCCTGCGCCGCGCCCTGGAGGTAGCGCAGGTGCCCCACGTGCAGCAGGTCGAACACGCCGTTCGCGAGCGCAATCGACTGCCCGTCGGCGCGGTGGACGGCGACGCGGGCCAGCAGGTCGTCGCGCGAGACGATCACCGGTCGCCCTCGATGGCCGCGCGGAGTTCGTCGCGGCTCACGGTCGCGGTGCCGCGCTTCATCACGACAAGGCCGCCCGCGTAGTTGGCAAGGCGCGCGGCATCCTCCATCGACGACCCGGCGGCAAGCGCAGACGTCACCGTGGCAATCACGGTGTCGCCGGCACCGGTGACGTCGGCAATCTCGTCGGAACCGTGGATCGGGACGTGGACGGTCGGCCGATCGCGCTCGAAGAGGGCCATGCCGCGGCTGCCGCGCGTGATGAGCACGGCATCCATGCGGGTCGTGTCGAGCACTGTGCGGCCCGCCTTCTCGAGCACGCGCGGATCGTCGTCGATGCGGACGCCGAGCATGGCCTCGACCTCGGACTCGTTCGGCGTGGACGCGGTGAGCCCCGAGTAGCGCGCGAGGTCGTACCGCGAGTCGAGCAGCACCGGGACACGGCGGCCCTTCCGCTCGCGCAGCGTCCGCCTGACGTGGCGGACGAGCGCCGGCGTCACGACACCGGCGCCGTAGTCCGACACGAGGACCGCATCGCAGCGGCGCAGCGCGGCGTCGAGACGCGTGCCCCAGGCCGCATGAACCGCACGCGCGGGGATGGGAGTGCCCTTGCGATCGATGCGCACGACCTGCTGCTTGGCCGAGTGGATGCCGCCCGCGAGCACGCGCGTCTTCGTCGTGGTGACGTGGTCGGCCAGACGCACCACGCCTCGCGCATCGATGCCCGCGTCCGTGAGCGAGGCGACGAGCCGCGCACCCTGTTGGTCGCGGCCGACGCAGCCGAAGACCTGGGTGCGGACGCCGAGGGCCGCGACGTTGCAGGCCGCGTTGCCGGCGCCGCCGGGCACGATCTGGCTCGTGTCGTACTCGAGGATCAGCACCGGCGCTTCGCGCGAGACGCGCGCGACGCGCCCGTAGAGGAACTCGTCGGCCGCGATGTCGCCGATGACGACCGTGCGGAGGCCTGCGAGCGCGTCGAGCGTGGCAAGGAGCCGTGGCTGTGCGGTCATCGGGCGTGGCGAAGGAGCCAGGCGGTGGCTTCCATGAGGTCCTCGGCGACGAGGGACGCCGTGACGCCGGAGACGGGTCGCGCCTCCGCGCTGCGGCCGTACCCGGTGCGCACGAGGATGCCGCCGGCGAGGCCTGCGCGGGCGGCGAGCGCCACGTCGGCCCAGCGGTCGCCGATCATCCACGAGCGCGCGAGGTCGATGCCGAGGTCTGTGGCGGCGGCGCGGACGAGGCCGGGCTCCGGCTTGCGGCAGTCGCACGCGATGGCCAGGGCTGGCACCTCCCCGCCCGGATGGTGCGGGCAGAAGTAGTAGCCGTCGATGCCCGCCCCGGCACGCACGAGCCGGGCCTGGAGCGCGTCGTGGGCCTGCCGGACGAACGGTTCGTCGAAGAGGCCGCGCGCAATCCCGCCCTGGTTCGTGATCACGACGAGGCGGAAGCCGCCCCGTGCGAGCAGCCGCAGGGCGTCGGCGGTCCAGGGGAACGGCGCGATCCGGTCGAGGCTGTCGAGGTATCCGGCCTCCTCGATGAGGGTGCCGTCGCGGTCGAGGAAGACCGCGGGTCCGAGGGACGACATCGGGACAGATGGTACCGCTGTAGTACCCTGAGCCGCCAATGGTCCTGAACTGGCTGGATTACGCCGTGATCGCGGGTTACGTGCTGGCGCTGACGGCCTTCGGCACCTACTTCGCGCGCTTCCAGCGGTCCACCAAGGACTACTTCCTCACCGGGCGATCCGTGCCGTGGTGGGCGATCTGCTTCACGGTGGTCGCCACCGAGACGAGCACCATCACGTTCATCGGCGTGCCGGCGGCCGCCTACACCGGCAACATGGCCTTCCTCCAGTTGCCGATCGGCTACGTCATCGGCCGACTGATCGTCTCGGCGCTGTTCCTGCCGGCGTACTTCCGCGGCGACCTGATGACGTCGTACCAGCTGCTCGAGTGGCGGTTCGGCCCGGGTGTCCGATCGGCGGGTGCGGCCATCTTCCTCGTCACGCGGTCGCTCGCGGACGGCATCCGCCTCTTCACGACCGCGCTCGTGATTGCCGTCGTCACGGGCATCCCTGTGCCATGGACCGTCGTCCTGCTCGGCACCGCCATGATCGTCTACACGATGTACGGCGGATCGGCGGCGGTGATCTGGACCGACGTCGTGCAGATGTTCGTCTACCTCGCCGGCGCGCTGATCGTGTTCTTCGCACTGCTGTACGGCATCGACGGCGGGTGGGCGACGGTGCTCGAGACGGGACGGGCTGCCGGCAAGTTCGCGATCTTCGACTTCGACCTCGACTTCTCGAAGGTCTACACGTTCTGGGCGGGCCTCGTGGGCGGCGTGGCGCTGACGCTCGCGACGCACGGCACCGACCAGTTCCTCGTGCAGCGGCTGCTCTCGGCGCCGTCGGCGCGCGATGCGGGTCGCGGTCTCGTGCTGAGCGGCGTGCTCGTGATGGCGCAGTTCGCGCTGTTCCTCGTGATTGGCGTGATGCTGTTCACGTACTACCAGCAGGTGCCCCTGCCCGAGCTCGGCCGTCCTGACGAGATCCTGCCGCGCTTCGTGATCAACACACTGCCCAACGGCGTCTCGGGCTTCATCGTCGCGGCGATCGTCGCGGCGGCGCTGTCGCCGTCGATCAACGCCATGGCGGCGACGACGGTCAACGACTTCTACCTGCGGTACGTGAACGAGACGGCCGACGAGCAGACGACGATGCGGGTCTCGCACCGGGCGACGCTGTTCTGGGGCGTGGTGCAGCTGATCGTGGCGCTCGGCGCGCAGTGGATGGATCGATCGGTGCTCGATGCCGGGTTGTCGATCCTGTCGCTGACGGCGGGGCCGGTGCTCGGCGCGTTCCTCGTGGGGTTCGCGACCACGCGCGTCAGCGCGGGCGCGATGCTGACGGGCATGGCGGTCGGCATGGTGCTGCTGACGTACCTGTGGATGGCGACGCCCGTCGCCTGGACCTGGTACGCCTTCATCGGATCGGCCGTGACTGCCCTCACCGCGCTCGCGGCGAGTGTCGTGATGCCGCGCCCCCGTGAGGTGGAGGCCTGAAGACGTAGGCGGCGGAGGACGATGAAGGGGGAGAGTCCGTCGATGTGAACATCGACGGCTACGAACCACCCTGCCGGCGGCGGATTTCCGTCGATGTAAACATCGACGGCTACGAACCTACGAACCACGAACGGCGGGCCCTTCCAGGGGTTCGTAGGTGTCGACCTTCAGGTCGACACTCGACACGACCTCGTCGACGCATCCCCCTGACGCCGAAGCACCCACCGGAGGGGATTGGTCGCCATGTATTCGAGCAGCCTGTCCCGCTCTTCCTGTGAGCGCACGATCCGATCGTGAAACCCACGCTGCCACACAGGTGCCGCGGGGCTGGTCACGCGGGTCGCCCGCGCGACCAGCGTGGCTCGCGCCTTCACCTCGCGCACCAGGAGGGCGACGTGAGGCGCCGGGGCGTCGCACAGCCCGACGTCGATGAGTGCGTGCACGTGGTTCGGCATCACGACGAAGGCGCTGGCATCGATTCCGGAATGGCGTCGGCCCAGCTCGCGCAGGCCGTCCGCAACCGCCTGTCCGACTGGCGTCAGGCAGACGGCGTCGCCCGTCACCTGGCCGAGGATCTCGCAGAGCCCGCGCCGGTGCAGGGCCCATGCCAGCGCGCGGGTCGAGACGGACCGCCTGGACCTCCTCGGTAAAGGTGCCCCACGCGCAACCACGGTTTCAGGCCGGAGCTTCCGGTTGGCGTCTTCCAGTTGGCGTGCGGCGGCGAGCGAACCGTCGATGTGAACATCGACGGCTACGAACCCTCAGGGCCGCCGGTCTTTCACGGAGTCTCCCCTTCCGTCCTCAGCGCGTCGAGGACGCGCGCAGGGGGGACGCCGGTCATGCAGCGGTGATCGAGCGGACACTCGCGCAGCATGCACGGGCGGCACCAGACGTCGTGCGTGAGGAGGCGGTGCGGACCGAGCGGTGCGGTCGCGTACTCGCGCGTCGGGCCGAACACCGCGACCGTCGGCGTGCCGACGGCCGCCGCGACGTGCATCGCGCCGGAGTCGTTTGCGAGCACGCGCGTCGCCGTCGCGAGCACGCCCGCGAGTGCCAAGAGGCTCGTCCGCCCCGCGACGTCGATCACGTGCGCCGCCAACTCCGGACGCAGGGCAGCCCTCACCGCAGCGCACGCGGCCCGATCGGCGCCGGCGCCGACGAGCGCCACCGCGCCGCCTGACGCCAGCCAGCCGGCAGCGACGTCTGATACGTAAGCGGGCGGCCACTGCTTGGCGGTGCCGTAGGCCGCGCCCGGCGCGCATGCGAGCAGCGGCGCGGCCCCATCCCATCCGTGCTCGCGCAGCAACGCGGATGCCTCGGCGCGCGCTGAATCGGGCACGGTCGCGCGCACCTCGAGCCGCGGACGCGGCAGGCCGAGTGCCTCGACGAGGGCCGCGTAGAAATCGGCGTGGTGCACCGACGCCCGCCGCACCCGCCGCGGCGCAATCGCGCGCGTCAGCAGCCATCCGCGCCCGTCGCGCCGATATCCCCAGCGCTCGGGCACTCCGGCCCGCTGCATCGCCAGCGCGCTCGCGAACGAATTGGTGAGCAGCAGCGCGACGTCGTACGCCCCTGCTCGCACCTGCGCCGCATGGCGCGCAACCGCACGCGCCCCGCGCCCGCCCTCGAGTGCCAGCGGCGCGGCGCCACGTGCGAGCAGCGGCACGATCGGTGCAAAGGCGGCGGGCACCGCGACGTCCACGACGGCCTCCGGCCAGGCGTCCTGCACGGCCCGGATCGCCGGCGCGGCCATCACCAGGTCACCGAGCCAGTTGGGCCCGCGCACGATGACACGTCGCGGCGCGGTCATGGCTCGCCGTCTGGCGTCTCGTCCACTGCGAGCGACGGCGACTCCGTGGTCCGCACGTCGTCGCGCCACCGCCGGTGCATCCAGAGCCAGCGCTCCGGATGCGCGCGGACGTACTTCTCGAGCACGCGCGTACACCGCTGCGTCAACTCACGCACCGCGTCCGGAGTTTCCGCCGCCGGCAGTTCCAGCGGACGTTCGTAGATCAACCGGTACCGGCCGTCGTTGAGCGGCAACGAGAACGCCGGGATGACAGCCGCCCCCGTGCGCATCGCCAGCACGGCCACCGCCGACGTCGTCGCCGCCGGACGCCCGAGGAAGTCCACCTGCACCGCGTCGGCCGTCAGGATGTGCTGATCGATCAGCACCGCGACCGACTGGTTGGCATTGAGCGCGCGCATGATGCGCCGCAGCCCGCCCTTGCGATCGATGACGACGTTGCCCGTGCTGCTGCGCAGGTCGATCAACTGGCGATCGAGCAGCGGGTTGTCGAGTGCGCGCGCCACGACCGCCATCGGCCCGAGACGCAGCCCGTGCGCGAGCGCGTGCAGTTCCCAGAACCCGAAGTGCCCCGTGACGATGAGTGCGCCGCGGCCTGCCGCCTGCGCCGCCTCGATGTGCTCGGCCCCGACGAACTCGACGAGCGCGAGCTGCTCCTCGGGCGACCGTCCCGTGAACCACAGGAGCTCGATCAGCTTGCGCCCGAAGTGCGCGAACACTTCGCGGGCGATGCGCGAACGCTCCTGCGCGGATCGCTCAGGGAACGTCGCCCCGAGGTTGTCGAGGGTGATGCGGCGGTGACGCCCGTCGAGGCGATACGCCATCCAGCCGAGTGCGTGTCCGAGGCGCGTCGCCGCGCCCTGCGGCAGCCGCCGCACGACGGCCGACACGCCCGTGACGAGCGCGTGCTCGATGCGATGGCGCCGCGAGTGCAGGAGGTCGTCGCTCACGCACCCTCCGGGCGGAGCGCCAGGCGCGCGCGCAGCCACGTGGCGAACTCGTCCACCGGCTCGATCACGACGTCGAGCGGCACCACGGCGACCGGCACGTCGATCGGCAGGTGACGTTCGAGCTTGACGGCGTCCTTCGCGGTGGTGACGACGCCGGCCGCACCCACGGCGCGGGTGCGTGCGGCGATCTGCCGCGCGTCGTCGCCGTGATACCGGTGGTGGTCGCGGAACGCCATCACGTCGGCGAGCGTCCAGCCCGCCTGACGCAGGTCCTCGGCAACGCGGCCGGGCTCGGCGACGGCCGTCACGAGCAGGACGGGCGCGTCGTGCAGGCGCGAGAAGTCGGTCGTTCCCGAGAGCGGCCGCACCGGCCCCAGGTGGCGACGGACGTCGAAGATCGGCACGTCGGGGGTGCGGCCGAGCGCCATGCGCAGCCGCGACGCGCTCGTATCGACCGCCAGCAGCGCATCGGCGTGTTCGAGCGCGTGAACGGGCTCGCGCAGCCTGCCTGCCGGCAGGACCTCGCCATGCCGCACGTCGTCGAGCGTCACCAGCACCAGGTTGGCATCGCGCGCCAGTTGCACGTGCTGGAAGCCGTCGTCGAGGATGTGGACCGTGCAGTGCAGGTCCTGCTCGGCCACGAGTCCCGCGGCATGCCGGCGCGGATGGACGAGGACGCAACAGCCGGGGAGCTCGCGCGCGAGCATGAACGGCTCGTCGCCGCTCTCTGCAAGCGAGGCCAGCATGTGATCGGCGTCACGGACGACGACGACGTCACGCGAGGGCGTCTCGCGACGGTAGCCGCGGCTCAGGATGGACGGACGCTCGCCCCAGCCGTACAGCATGCGCGCCACCGCGGCCACGACCGGCGTCTTGTTGCGTCCACCGACGGCAAGGTTGCCGATGCTGACGACAGGTCGGGCAAGCCGCAGCGGGCGGCGGCGCCGAAGCGCACGCCGGAGGTTCGCGCCACGTCCGTAGACCCGGGCCGCCGCACGCAGCATCCCGAGGCTCCACGTGTCGCTCATGGCGCGTCTCCCGCTCGCGGAACCGCGATCGGCGCCTGCCGTTCGTGCGCACGCATCACCGTCGTCACTTCCTGCATTGTCCGATCGACGGCGCCGCGGTGGCGATCGAGCACGCCGGCTGCCGCCGTCCCGAGTGTCAGCCGGCGCACGGGATCGGCAAACAGGTCGAGGATCTCGCGGCGGACGGCATCGGCCCCCGGTGCCTGGACGAGTGCGTGCGCATCGAGGAACGTCCGCGTGATGTCGGCGAAGTTGGACATCGACGGCCCGACGACGATCGCCTTGCCGAAGCGTGCCGGCTCGAGGATGTTGTGGCCGCCGGCGGGCACGAGACTGCCGCCCACGAACACGACCGTCGCCTGCGCGCAGAGCGACGCCAGCTCGCCGATGGTGTCGAGCACCAGCACGTCGAACGCACCGTCCGGCGCGTCGGCGAGGCGCGTGCGGCGCACGACGCGGAGGCCGGTCCGCTCGGCGAGGGCGGTCACCGCGTCGAATCGTTCCGGGTGTCGCGGCGCCAGCACGAGCAGGGCATCCGACGTGGCCTGCCGAATGGCCGGCAGCATGTCCAGAAGCAGTTCGTCCTCGCCCTTCAGGGTGCTTGCGGCCAGCAGGACGGGGCGCCCGGCCAGGCGCGCGGCGACGGCCTCGACACCCGCCGCCGCTGGGCTCGAGACGTCGAACTTCAGGCTGCCGGTGACGACGACCCTGTCTGCGGGAGCGCCGAGCGTCCGCAGCCTCTCGGCCGTGTCGTCCGATTGGGCACACAGCCGATCGAAGTCCGCGAGCACGCGCGCGAGCCATCGCCTGGCGAGCCGGTACCGCGGATAGCTGCGATCGGAGATCCGGGCGTTCACGAGCAGCAGCCCGATGCCCTGCTGCCGGCAGCGGCGCGCAAGGTTCGGCCAGATCTCGGTCTCGACGACGACGACCACCGATGGCGCGAGGTGATCGAGCACGCGACGGACGATCCACGGGAAATCGAGCGGAAAGTAGAACACCCCGGCAATGCCGGGCAGCCGTGTCTCGGCCATCGCACGTCCGGTCCGCGTGGTCGTGGACACGACGATGCGCCAGGTCGGGCTGTCGCGCCTGATGGCGGCGACGAGCGGCGCGGCACCGAGGACCTCCCCCACGGAGACGGCATGGAGCCAGAGCGTCGGTCCGGCCTCGCCCGGACGCCCACCGGCAAGCGCGGCCGGCAGCCGGCCGAGCCGTTCCTGCCAGGCGTGCCGGTACTTGCCGTGCCGCAGCGCCTGCCAGGCCAGCCATGGCGCCATGACGACGAGGGCGGCGGCACTGAGCAGCGTGTAGGCGGGGTACATGGATGGCAGGCATCCACGGAATTCCCGCGGCAGGCGCGGGAGACGGGACAGCGGCGAGTATAGCGGAGGGGAATGTTCGCGGCAGGATGGCGGTCATTCGCGATACCATGCTCGGTCGTGCTCGCCTCCGGGCCGCGGACACGCGGACGCGGCTCTGGCGTACACGGTTTTCTGTCCGTCTTCACGTCTTTTCATTCGCAGGTCTGCGACCGCGTGGGAGGGTCCTTCATGGGCATCAAGGTTGGCATCAACGGGTTCGGGCGCATCGGGCGCAACATCATGCGGGCGGCGATGGGCAGCGGTCAGCTCGATTTCGTGGCCGTCAACGACCTGACCGACACGAAGACGCTGGCCCACCTGCTCAAGTACGACTCGATCCTCGGCAACCTCGACGCGAAGGTCGAGTCCGGCGATGGCTGGATCAGCGTCAACGGCGACAAGTTCCAGGTGCTCGCGCAGAAGGATCCGGCGCAGCTGCCCTGGAAGGACCTCGGCGTGGACGTCGTGTTCGAGGGCACGGGCCGCTTCACCAAGCGTGAGGATGCCGCCAAGCACATCGAGGGCGGCGCCAAGCGCGTCATCATCACGGCGCCGGCCACGGGCCCTGACGCGACGCTGCTGATGGGCGTCAACCACGAGACCTACGATCCGGCCAGGCACACCGTCGTCTCGAACGCGTCGTGCACGACCAACTGTCTCGCGCCCTTCGCCAAGGTGCTGCACGAGCAGTTCGGCATCGTCAAGGGCTGGATGACGACGATCCACAGCTACACGAACGACCAGCAGCTGCTCGACCTGCCGCACAAGGACGTGCGCCGGGCGCGCGCGGCGGCGCTGTCGATGATCCCGACGACCACGGGTGCGGCCAAGGCCATGGGCGAGGTGATGCCCGAGCTCAAGGGCAAGCTCGATGGCATGTCGATGCGAGTGCCGACGCCGAACGTCTCGGTCGTGGACCTCGCGGTGATCGTCGGCAGGAAGACGACGGCCGACGAGGTCAACGCGGCCTTCCGTGCGGCGGCCGATGGCCCGCTGAAGGGCATCCTCGCAGTCGAGGACGAGCCGCTCGTGTCGATCGACTACCGCAAGAATCCCCACAGCTCGATCATCGACTCGGCCTACACGAAGGTCATGGACGGCGACTTCGTGAAGGTGCTCAGCTGGTACGACAACGAGTGGGGCTACAGCAGCCGCTGCGTGGATCTCCTCCTCTACATGGCGGGCAAGGGCCTGTAAGCGATGGCCAAGCGATCGATCACCGACCTCGACCTGAAGGGCCGGCGCGTCTTCATCCGCGTCGACTTCAACGTGCCCATCAAGGACGGGCGGATCACCGACGACACGCGCATCACGGCGTCGCTGCCGACGATCCGGTACGCGCTCGAACAGGGCGCGACGGTGATCCTCGCCTCGCACCTCGGCCGCCCGAAGGGCAAGCCGAACCCGGCGTTCACGCTGAAGCCGGTTGCCGATCGCCTCGCGGAGAAGCTCGGACAGCCGGTCATGTTCGCGGCTGACTGCGTCGGCGAGCCCGCGCAGCAGGCCGTGGCTGCGGCGGGAAATCCCGGCGTGGTGCTGCTCGAGAACCTGCGGTTCCATGCCGAGGAAGAGGCAAACGACGCGGGCTTCGCGCAGCAGCTCGCCGCGCTTGCCGACGTCTACGTCAACGATGCGTTCGGTTCGGCGCATCGCGCGCACGCGTCCACCGAAGGCATGGTGCAGTACGTCGCCGACGCCGCGGCGGGGCTGCTCATGGCCAACGAGGTCGGCTACATGGGCAAGGCGCTCTCCGACCCGGAACGCCCGTTCGTGGCGGTGCTCGGCGGCGCGAAGGTGAGCGACAAGCTCGAGGTCATCCAGAACCTCCTGCCGAAGGTCGACGCGCTCGTGATCGGCGGCGCGATGGCCTACACGTTCCTGAAGGCGCAGGGCCTCGACGTCGGCAAGTCGCTCGTCGAGGCGGATCTCGTCGACACGGCCCGCGACCTGAAGGCACAGGCCGACGCGCGGGGCCTGACGCTTGCCCTGCCCGAGGATCACGTGGTGGCCGAGGCGCTGTCGGCCGACGTGCCCTCGGAGACGCTCGCGGTGGGCGACCCGTCAATCGGTCAGCGCATGGGCCTCGACATCGGACCGAAGACGGCCGCGCGCTACGCCGACCTGATCGGCAAGGCAAAGACGGTCGTGTGGAACGGCCCGATGGGCGTGTTCGAGATCCCGGCATTCGCCAATGGCACCAACACGGTGGCGCAGGCGGTGGCCGGCGTGGACGGGACGACGATCATCGGCGGCGGCGACTCGATTGCCGCCGTGCACAAGGCCGGGGTGACCGACCGGATCAGCCACATCTCGACGGGCGGAGGCGCAAGCCTCGAGTTCCTCGGCGGGAGCATCCTGCCGGGCGTGCAGGTACTGCCGGAGAAGTGACATGCGCGCACCCCTGATTGCCGGCAACTGGAAGATGTTCAAGGGCGTGGCCGAGGCCGTGGCGTACGCCAAGGAGTTCCGCGCCCTCGCAAAGGACCTCACCGAGGTCGAGCTCGTGATCGCGCCGCCGTTCACGGCCGTCCACGCTGTCGCCGATGCGTTGCGCAACTCAGGCATCGCCACCGCGGGCCAGGACTGCTTCTGGGAGAAGGACGGGGCATTCACCGGCGCGGTGAGCGCGCCGATGCTGAAGGAGGCGGGCGCCGAACTCGTCATCCTCGGCCACTCCGAGCGCCGGCGTGTCTTTGGCGACACCGACGCCGACGTCACGCGCAAGATCCACGCTGCGTATGCGGCCGGGCTGGCGCCGATCGCCTGCATCGGCGAGACGCTCGAGGAGCGAGAGGCCAACAGCACGTTCGACGTGCTCGACACGCAGTTGCGCGCCGTGATCGACGGCGTCACGCCCGAGCAGTTCGCGACGATGGTCATCGCGTACGAGCCGGTGTGGGCCATCGGCACCGGCCGGAATGCCACGCCGGAGCAGGCGCAGGAGGCCCATGCGCACGTGCGGGCGCGGCTGCGCGCCTGGCTGGGGGCCGATGCCGCCGACAAGTGCCAGGTCCTGTATGGCGGGTCGGTGAAGCCCGACAACGCCCAGGCCATCCTCCAGCAGCCAGACGTCGACGGCGCCCTCGTCGGCGGGGCCAGCCTGGACCCGCAGGGCTTCTTCAAGATCGCGTCGGCCGGCGTCGGCGCCAGGTAGCGGGCGGTCGCGGGCTCGGGGTATACTGCGTCGTTATGCTGTACTGGCTTCTCGTCACCGTGTACGTGGTCGTCTGCTTCCTGTTGCTGCTGGCGGTCCTGCTGCAGCAGGGCAAGGGCGGCGACATTGCCGCGGCATTCGGCGGTGGTGGTGGGGGTGCGGCATTCGGTGCCCGTCAGGGCGCCACGGTGCTCGCCAAGGCCGCGGCCGTGCTCGGCGGCCTCTTCATGATTGGCGCGCTCGGCCTGGCGATCGTCGGCACGCGTGGACCGTCCTCGGTGATGAGTGGTGTGCCAGGTGCGGCCCCCGTCGCCCCGGCCCAGGCACCTGCCGCCCCGACGAATCCATCGGCCACCACGACCCCGGCTCCCACGGAAACACCGGTGGCCCCGGCGCCCGGCGTGCCGGCCGCTGGCGAGAACCAGGACGCACCGAAGTCCGACGCACCGCCTCAGGGCGAGCCGAAAAAGCAGTAGCCGATCGACGCGTCGATTGGCTTCCCTCGAACGTACGGACCTGCTATAGTTCGGCGTTCGTCGTCGCTGCGGTACTCCAGCAGGGACGACATCACACCACTTGCGGAAGTGGCGGAATTGGCAGACGCACCAGCTTGAGGGGCTGGCGGTCGCAAGATCGTGGGGGTTCGAGTCCCCCCTTCCGCACCATCACTCACTTCGCTCGTTCCGGTGCGGAAGGACGGCCTCAGGCCTGCGCCTCCGCCGCGCTGCGGCTCGGCTCCGGCTCGAGTCCCCGGTACTCGCCACCCACAGCCGCTCGCGCGGATGCATCAGGACGGCCTCAGGCCTGCGCCTCCGCCGCGCTGCGGCTCGGCTCCGGCTCGAGTCCCCCGGTACCCGCCACCACCATCTCGCACATGCGTTCGTGCGGGTGCGGAAGGGCGGCCTCAGCCCTGACGCCTCCGCCGCGCTGCGGCTCGGCTCCGGCTCGAGTCCCCCAGAGTCGGGCGACGCCGTAACACGCCATCGCCACCGAGGGCTTGGCCGGCTCAGCCCTGACACCTCCGCCGCGTCGCGGTTCGGCTCCGGCTCGAGTCCCCCGGCACCCGCCACCCACAGCCGCTCGCGCGGATGCGGAAGGGCGGCCGCAGGCGTGATTCAAGGGTGTTCGGCACCAGTCCCTTCCGACAATGACGGGCATGCCCTCACCGAAGATGGAAGTTCACGTCCACTGCGAAGAGCACCGCCATAGCCTTGCCGTCAACGATCGCCGGCGTGTACTCCCTGACGGACAGCGTCCAGTGCGGCTTGGTCTGGCAAGGGACTGGCACCGCGAACGACGCGGGCATTGGTCACCCTGCCCGTCGGGCGATCCTCGATCGCCTCCTGCGCCACGGCGACACGTTGATGGTCCAGAGCGAGAGCTCGGCTGCGCCAGAAGAAGGTGGGGCTGCTCGGCCAGAGCAGTCGGTGCCGGGCGTGACCGCGCCCGGCACCGACCCACTGACGGGTCAACAGACGGAGGGGGGCAGTCTTGTTGTCGGCAGGTGGCAATTTCCTGTCGCTTGACACGAGTCCCAGGCTCCCCGTCCGCACTACTACATGCGTTCGCGCTGATGACGACGGGGGTGAGTGCACTCAAACGACGACCGCGAGCATCGCTCCAGGGATTGACGCCTGCGAGTTGCCCGACCGCTCGATGGCGCGCACGCGGAAGTCCGTCCCCCAGTCCGGTCGACGCATTCACCTTCCGCTTTCTCACCTTCCGACTTCCTTCGGACTCTCGACTTCCGACTTTCCTTCGGACTCTCGACTTCCGACTTTCCTTCGGCCTTTCGACTTCCGACTTTCCTTCAGACTTTCGACTTCCGACTTCAGACTTCGATTCTGCCTTCGATCCCACCCCGCGCATATGTCACGATGCGCGCGTGCTCCTCCGCATCCTCGTGAGTGCTGCCTTGCTGGGCTCGTTTCCCATCGCCATCTCCGCGCAGCAGCCCGTCCCGGAATCGACTGCCGCAGCCGCCCCGCTGTCGTTCATCGACACCAGCATCGAGAACGCGTCGCCCGTGTGGTACGACCGGGCCGACGATGGCACGTACCGGCTGCACCTGCTGTACGACCACGAACGTGGCGCGCCCAATCGCGCCGCCGGGCACATCCACGTCAGGCTCGTCGGCACCCCGGGCGCGCGCGTGACGCTGGAGTTCGTCAACCTGGACAACGTCTGGAATGGCCGGCACGGGTCGGTGGCCCGCGAACTGAAGACGGTTGCGACATCGGCCGACGGGCGGTCGTGGACCACCGTGCCGACCGACGCCCTGCCCGGCGACCGCGTACGCGTAACGCTGACGATGCCTGGCACGCAGCTGTATGTGGCCCGCATGCAGCCGTATCGTGTAAGCGACCTCGAACGGCTCGTCGCCGCCGTGCGCGCAAGCCCCCACGCATCGGTGACGACGATCGGCCGCACCGCGCAGGGCCGGGCCCTCGAGATGCTGCGGATCGGCGATCCGGCCGCCCCGCGGCGCGTGTTCGTCAGGGCCCGCGCCCATCCGTGGGAATCGGGCAGCAGCTGGGTCGCGCAGGGCCTCGTGGAGCGCCTGCTCCGCGACGACGATGTCGCGCGCGGGTGGCGCGAGCGTTACGTGCTCCACGTGCTGCCGATGGCCAACGTCGACGGCGTCGCGCGCGGCGGCACGCGCTTCAACGTCAACGGCAAGGACCTGAACCGCAATTGGGATGCGCCGGCCGACGCAGAGCTGGCACCCGAGAACGCCGCACTGGAACGCTGGCTCGAGGCCATGATCGCGGACGGCCACAAGCCGGACCTGGCAATCGAGCTCCACAACGATGGACGCGGCCTGCTGCACATCAGCCGGCCGCCGGTGCCGCAGCTGCCGGCGTACCTCGAGCGGATGGCCCGCCTCGAGCAGCTGCTGCGCGCCCGTACCTGGTTCACGGAGGGCCACACCGACGGCGCGTTCCGCAACAGCGGCACGCTCGGCGACGGCTGGCTCGAGCGCTACGGCATCGACGCGCTCGTGCACGAGCTGAACGCGAACTGGATCGAAGGTCGCGCGTCCTACACGTCCGCCGCGCTGTGGCAGGAGTACGGCGCGTCGCTCGCCGCGGTGTTCGACGAGTACCTGCGGTAGAAGGCTGGGCGCGCCCGGGGAGCGCGCCCCACCGACTCAGGCGAGCTGCGCGCGCGCCGCCTCGAGCTGTTCGCGCAGTTCGCGGATGCCATCGAGCTCGCGTCCCGAGGGGCCGTGCTCGATGCCGCAGTACCCGTGATACCCCGCGTCGACGACGATCTTCATCATGCGCGGGAGGTCGATCGGACTGCTGTTGCCCTTGAAGTCCCACACGGTCGGCTTGACGCTGACGCCCTTCGCGAGGGGCATCATCTCGCGCACGCCGACGTAGGAATCGTAGCTCTCCGTCTTCGCATCGGGGTTGCGCGGCGTGGGGCGCGAGATCGAGAAGTTGCCGAAGTCGGGCAGCGTGCCGGCGCGTGGATGGTCGGCGCGGCGAATGGCCTCCACCAGCCACCTGGCGTTGCTGCTCATGCCGCCGTGGTTCTCGATGATCACGTTGATGCCGTGCTTGTCGGCAAACGTGCACAGCCGGTGCATGCCGTCGGCCACGAGCTTCTGCTGCTCCTCGGGCGTGCCGCTGCTGTAGGCGTTCACGCGAATCGAATGGCAGCCGAGCGTCTTCGCGGCCTCGACCCACTTGTAGTGGTTCTCCACCGCCGTGCGCCGCTTCGCGTCGTCCGGATCGCCGAGCTGGCCCTCGTTGTCGCACATGATGAGGACCTGCGTGACGCCCTCACCCTTCGCGCGCGCGTTCATCTCGGCGAGGTACGCCTTGTCGGCGGCCTTGTCCATGAAGAACTGGTTCACGTACTCGATCGCGTCGATGCCGACGCCCTTCGCGATCTTCGCGAAATCGAGGTGCTGCATCGTGCCCTTGCGCAGGGGCTGGTTGATGGACCACTGCGCGAGCGAGATCCGGTAGAGCGGCGCCTGTGCCTGTGCGGCGGCGCGGGCGGGCGCGGCAATCGCGCCGAGCGCCGCGGCAGCCGGCACGGCGGCGGCGGTCGAGAGGAACTGTCGCCTTGTCGTACGGTTCACGAGAGATCTCCTGCGATGGTCTTCCATTCCACCACCTTGCCCGTGGTGATGGCCTGGTGGCCCATGATGGCCGTGAGGGCGCCCGTTGCGCCGACCATGACGTCGGCGGGATTGGCGCCGTTGCCGCGGATGGCTTCGTAGAACGCGCGCATGTGCGCGTGCGGGTCCTCCTCGACCTGCGGCACGAGCTGGGCGGGCGGCGCGTCGCCGTCGAGCGGGTAGACGCTGGTGTCGCCCATCAGGTCGCAGGCGCCCTTCTGGCCGTAGACGTGCACGAACTGGCCGCCGCCAGGCAGGCCCTTCGGATGGAACACCATCTGGGTGAAGTACAGCTTCACGCCAGACGGGTAGTCGTAGCTGAGGGTGTAGCCGTCCATGATCGACCGGCCCGGCGGGTCGTCCTTGTAGAGGAGGATCCCGCCGAAGCCCGCGGCGCGGATCGGTGTCGCACCGACGGCCCAGTTGCACAGGTCGAGGTTGTGGACCGACATCTCGATCAGGTAACCGCCCGATTTCTCGACGTCGAAGAACCAGTCGGCCGACGTCGCCGTGCGGCTCATGTCGGTCTGC
The DNA here is from genome assembly GCA_934541105.1 of uncultured Luteitalea sp. GTDB lineage: Bacteria > Acidobacteriota > Vicinamibacteria > Vicinamibacterales > Vicinamibacteraceae > Luteitalea. The sequence continues at coordinate 268,059 of CAKTDA010000007.1, forward strand.
GAGTGGCGCTGGGCCTTCACCATCAACACGTCGCCGATGGCACCGCTGCGAATCTTCCCCACGGCCTGCCCGAGGCGCTTGTACGACCGCAACTGCTGGCCCGAGACGAACACCTTGCCCGACGCGCGCGCCGCCTTCACCACCTGGAGCACGGTTTCGGGCGTGATGGCAATCGGCTTCTCGCAGTACACGTGCTTGCCCGCCTGCAGGGCAGCCACGGCCATCTCGGCGTGCAGGTGCGGCGGCGTGGCGATGACCACCGCGTCAACGTCCTTGCGCTCGATCACGCGGCGGTAGTCGGCAAACGTCTCCGGCTTGTCACGCTGCGCGAGTTCCGCGGCCCTGGCCAGCCGATCGGCCTTCGTGTCGCACAGGGCCACGACCTTGCCGAGCGTGAGCACCGAACGCATGTCCTGGGTGCCACGGCCCCCCGTGCCGATGACCGCCGTGCTGATCGCGCCCGCCACGGGTGCCGCCGGGACCGCCGCGGGTGCCTGCGCCTCCGCGCGCCCCGCAAACGCAGCACCTGCCGCGATGGCGGTTCCGGTGCCGAGGAATGCCCGCCTGCTGATGTCGTTGATCACGATGACCGTCGTCTCCTTTCGCGGTGGGCCCTCGGGGGCCCCCGCCTACCTGGCCTGCAGGCCGCGGATCACGCTGTCGACGTACTCGCGCGCACGCCGGGCGAGCACATCGACCCCTTCGGGAGTCCGGGGACGCGCGACGAGCGGCTCGAAGATATTCTCGAACACGAGCGGCATGTCGCGGCCCGTGCGCAGCACCGGCTCGAACAGCCGGTAGTGGTCGATCTCGCCGAAGCCCGGCCCACAGTCCTCGTCCTTCGGCCAGTCGCGGTGGTCCTTGATCGCGAACGCCCGCACGTCGTCCGCGCAGCGGGCGATGTCGGCAATCGGGTCGTGGCTCTCGTAGTCGAGGACGTTCCCGGCGTCGTAGCACATGCGCACGGCCTCGTGCCCGACCTCACGGATGATTGCCGAGCACTGCTCGCCGGTTGCCGTGTTTCCGCCGTGCTGCTTGATCAGCACCTGCACGCCGGCCTGCTGCGCGACAGGCGCCACGGCCTTCAGGCACGCGATGACGCGCTCGTACTCGCCGGGCCTTGTGCGACCGAACGTCAGCAGGTAGGGAATCTTCGCCTCGGCAGCCTGCGCCACGCGCCTTGCATGCGCATCGGCCGCGCCTGGCTCCTCGAGGAAGACCGTGGAGAACATCATCACGGGATCGAGCCCCATGTCACGACAGCGCCGTGCGAGGGCACCTGCCTCAGAGGGCGGCGCATTCACGTCAAGTGCCGGCCGCGACTGCCCTGCCGCATCGCGGTGAGTCACGCCCCACGCGACGCGGTCGAACCCCGCCGCCTTGACGCCTTCGAGCGCCCGCTCGAGGGGAAACGCCGCGTATGGCAGCGTCATGCACGCGAGGTGAAACCGTGTGGGCGCGCCTGTCGCTGCCGGCGCGGCAGGCCTTTCCTGCCCCGCCGCTCGCGCCGGACGTCCCGCACCGGCCACGCTGGCCACGCCCCCTGCGGCAATCGCTCCGAGAAACGCCCGTCGACGCATGCCGCACAGGTATATCAGGAAACCCCTCAATATCCGCGTTCGACGTCCACGACCGAGAGCATGCGCTCTCCCGCGACATACCGGCGCAGGTTCTCGCGGATCAGCAGCCACCTGGCATCGTCGTCCACGTCCGAGTCGGCCGAGACGTGGGGCGTCAGGATCAGGCCGGGCGCGTTCCACAGCGGGTGGCCGGCGGGCAGCGGTTCGGGATCCACGACGTCGAGCCCGGCACCCGCAATCGTGCGGGCCTGGAGGGCGCGCAGCAGATCGTCGGTGACGACGGTCCCGCCGCGGCCGACGTTGACGAAGAAGGCCGTGCGCTTCATCGCGCCGAAGATCTTCGCGTCGAACATCGCGCGGGTCTCGGGCGTCAGCGGCAGCGTGTCGACGACGATGTCGGCCTCGCGGACCCAGGCGGCGAGATCGCCCGGCAACCCCATGCGCGCGACGAACGCCGGTGGATCGGCCTTGCTGTTGCGGATGGCCAGCACCGTCATCCCGAACGCGTGCGCCCGCCGCGCCACCTCGCTGCCGATCCCGCCGAATCCGACGACGAGCATCGTCTTGCCGGTGAGAGCGACTGCACCGTGTGCGCCGTCGGAGAGTCCCATGCTGCCCCGCGACCAGCGGCCGTCGCGCTGGGCAGTGTAGTAGCCGGGCAGGTTGCGCGCGTGGGCGAGCACGAGCGCCATCACGTGCTCGGCCATCACCGGCCCCGCGATGCGCTGCATGTTCGTGAGCAGGATGCCGCGATCCGCGATCGCGCGACCGGCAAGGCAGCGCTCGACGCCGGCGTTGTAGGTCTGCACCCAGCGGATTTCCGACCCTGCCGCGAGCACGGGCTCCTCGCAGAACCCGAGCGAGACGTCAACCGTGGCAGCCAGTTCCCTGGCCTCGGCCATCGAGTCGGCGCCGACCAGTTCCACGCCGGCGGTCACCGGCTGCAGCCAGTCGCGCAACGCCGGTGTGAGGTCGCGCACGAGCACGCGCCGGGGCACGCGCCAGCGCGGCGACGCCCTGGCCGGCTCGGGCGCCTCGCGCAGGCCGAGATCGGCAATCATCCGTGTCGTCAGGCCGGCGTCGGGCTGCGCCGACGCGGTCGGCACGCCCCCGAACACCAGGAGAACGGGGAGCACGCAACGAACGGGCAATCGCAGCATCCGGAGTACCTCGCGTTCGGGGAAGACGCGTCAGTTGGCCTTCCAGCCGAAGGCCTGCATCATCACGCGGAACACGTCGGTGTTCTGCATGTAGCCGCGCACGCGCTCGGCGCCCGGCCCCTTTGCCGCCACCATCACCGGCTCCCCGGTGTGCCCGTTGTCCATGCGGACGGTCGGGATCCGGATGTTGCGGCGCTTCTCCTCGACCGCCTTTGCCTCCTCGGCCTCGAGTCCTTCGAGGAACGGCGACCCGAGCAGCCCCCCGCGCAGCTGCACGTCGAAGGAGTGGTCGGCCGTGAAGACGAGGAGCGTGTCGCGCCCGACGATCGAGGCCAGTTTCGCGATCGTCCTGTCGAGGGCGACCATGCGGTCGAGACCCGCGCGCACGTTGTCGGTGTGCGTGTCGCCTTCGACCATCAGGAAATAGCCCTTCTTGTTCTTCGACAGGATGCGCTGCGCAGCCAGCGCGGCTTCCTCGATGTCGAAGCGGTTGTTCTCGAGCACCACGATGGCGCGCCGCGCGTCGGCGGGCACGTCGGCGAGCGACGTGTGGATGGTGCGCCCGGCCTGCTTCGCGAGGGTCTCCATGTCGAGGCCGTCGGCGGCGAGCGCCTTGGTGATCGAGGCGCGGCCTGGACCGATCATCACGTCCACACCGTCTCCGAAACGGGGCGTGAAGGCCTGCTGGAAGATGTGCGACGTCTTGCCGCGGTCGTTGCTGTGCGCGTACGTCGAGGCCGGCGTCGCACCGGTGAGCGAGTCGTTGGTGACCACGCCGGTGGCAAGGCCGCGTTCCTCCGCGTACTCGAGAATGGTCTTGAGCGGCGTGCCGTCGGTCTTGCCGCGAACGGTATCGGGGCCCTGCGAGATGACGCCGTTGTGCGTCTTCACGCCGGTCACGATTGCGGTCATGCCGGCCGCCGAGTCCGTGACGATCTGCGACGCGGTGCTCGTGTCCGACAGTGCGACGTGCGGCATCTGCTGGACGAACAGCTTGCCGGTGGCGCCATGCGCATGGAGGCTGGCGGCCGTCTGCGTGGAGATGCCGCCGGCGTCGGCCAGGAACAGGATCACGTTCTTGGCGCGGCCGCCTTGCGCCGACAGCAGCGCGGGCATCAACAACAGGACGAGGAGGGTTCTCTTCATGACGCGGAGTATAGCCGCCCGGCGTGGCCGGGGTGCGGCGGCAACGTGACGTTCCGGTGTCGTCCCTGACGGGTCCCGCGACCGGTATCATCCTCGGTCATGCACGCGCGCGCCCTCGTCCTCGCCCTCCTCATCGCCAGTGCGCCCGCCGGCGTCCTGGCCGCGACGTCAATCCGCATCATGCCGCCCGACGGGGGCGTGCTCGCCGCCGGGCAGGTCGTGGACGTCCGGGTCGAGGCCACCGGCGACGGCACCGCCGCGCCCGAGGGCTTGCGGGTCTGGATCAACGGTCAGGAGTCCACGACGCGCAACGACCCGAGGGCGCAGGAAGGAGCCCCGGCCGGTTCCACGAACTTCCTGCTCCGGGGCTTCAGCGTGGAGACGCCCGGGCTGCTGGAGATCCGGGCGACGACCGCCGACGGCGGCACGGCGGTCTCGCGGCTGCGGGTCGAGGCCTGGCAGCCCGGGACGCGCCCCGCGCAGCGCGCGGCCCGCAACGTCATTCTCTTTCTCGGCGACGGCATGGGCGCCTCCCACCGCACCGCCGCCCGCATCGTCTCGCGGGGGCAGCACAACGGCAGGGCGGCCGGGCGGCTGGCGATGGACACGCTCGAGGTCACGGGCCAGGTGATGACGAGCTCGCTGAATGCGGTGATCACGGACTCGTCGCCGGGCATGGCGGCCTACGTCACCGGCCAGAAGAACGCCAACAACCAGGAAGGCGTGTTCCCCGACAACACGCCCGACCCGTTCGACAACCCGCGCATCGAGTACCTCGGCGAGATCCTCCGGCGCACGCGCGGGCCGGGCTTCAACGTCGGCATCGTCACGACGGCCGACCTGACCGATTCGACGCCGGCCGCCAATGCGGCCCACACGTCGAGCCGCTTTGCCGGCCCCGGCATCGCCGCGCAGTTCTTCGACGAGCGCGCGACCAACGGCGTCAGCGTGCTGCTCGGCGGCGGCGCCAACCATTTCGCGCCGAAGTCCGCGGGCGGCACGCGACCCGACACTCGCAACCTGATCGAGGAGTTCCGGGGCGCCGGCTACGAGACGGTGCGCACGGGCACCGACGTGCGCGCGTGGCTGGACCCGTCGCGGCCGGCGCCGCGCGCGCTGCTCGGCCTGTTCCACGCGTCGCACATGGTCGTCTCGTTCGACAAGGTCGGCGCGGGCCGTTACAGCGACGAACTCGCGCTCGAGAAGAATGCCGCGTACCGGGACACGCCGATGCTCGAGGACATGACGCGGCTCGCGCTGCGGAGCCTCACCGCGCACTCGCCCTCGGGGTTCTACCTCATGGTCGAAGGCGCCTCGGTGGACAAGCGCGCCCACGCGGCCGACGCCGAACGCACGATCTGGGACACCATCGAACTCGATCGCGCCATCGCCGTCGCGCTCGAGTTCGCGCGGGCGACCAACAGCGACACCGACCCCGACAACGACACGCTCGTCATCGTCACGGCCGACCACGAGTCGGGCGGGATGGCAATCATCGGCGTCGGCAACGAGCACTACACGCCTGCGGCGGTCGGGCGGGCGGTGCGCGACTACGCGGCGGTCTTCCGCTTCCAGCCGGAACAGGTGCTGCCGTTCACGACCAACTACGTCGTGGACGAGCGCGGCTTCCCGGTGGATCCGAACCCGTCGCGCAAGCTGCTGCTCGGTTGGGCGGCGGCGCCCGATCGGCACGAGAACTGGACGGCCGACCGCGTCCAGACCGAGGCCGGCGTGCTCGAGAAGCATGACGACGGCCGCCTCGTCGCGGTGGCGAATCCCGCGCGCGCCCTGCCGGGCGACATCCCCGGCTTCCTCGTCCGAGGCACGATCGAGAACGGCGAGACGCCATGCCCCGACCCGGCAGGCTGCCCTGCCGACACGGCCTCGAACGGCCACACGTTCGCAGGTCACACCGCCACCGACGTGCCGCTCTCGGCCACCGGACCGGGCGCCTGGCAGTTCACCGGCGTCTACGAGAACACCGACGTGCTGCTGAAGATCCTCCGCGCGACGACAGGGGCCTACGAGGTGCCGCGGTGACTCCGCGAGCCATCGCGATTCGCGCGGTGGGCGACGAGGACGCGGAGGCGCTGCAGGCGCTGGTTGCGGCCGTGTCGCGCGAACGCCGCTACCTCGGATCGGTCGCGGGGTTCACGGTGGCGCAGACGCGGGATTACATCGGCCGCGTGCGGGCTTCGGGCGGCGTCCAGTTCGGCGCGTGGGCACGCGGGGCCCGTCAGTCGCCCGGGCGCGACCTGCTCGGCTGGATTGACGTCATGCCGGGGCGGTTCGAGGGCCTGACGCACAGCGGGCGGCTCGGCATGGGCGTGGCGGCCGAGGCGCGCGGCCGTGGCATCGGCAAGGCATTGCTGACGCGTGCCCTCGACGCAGGCTTCTCGACGCTCGAACGCATCGACCTCGACGTGTTCGCATCGAACGAACGCGCGCAGGCGCTCTACCTGAGCGTCGGCTTCGTCGAGGAAGGCCGCCGCCGCTGCGCGCGGAAGCTCGATGGGGTCTGCGACGACATCCTGACGTACGCGCTGCTCCGCGACGAGTGGCTCACGGGGCAGGCTGCGGTTCGACGCGCGCGCCGTCGGTGAGCGAGCTGCCGGGGAACGCCACGACGACGTCCCCGTCCGAGAGCCCCGCCAGCACCTGCGCCTGCGTGTCGCTGCGCTGGCCGAGTTCCACGCGCGTGCGGACGGCACGGCCGTCCTGGATGGCGAACACGGACCAGCCGTCGCCATCGCGCACGACGCTGCCGATCGGCACCATCAGCACGCCGGCCTCCGCCCAGATCACGACGCGCACCTCGACGCGATACCGATCGCCGAGTGGCGAGGCGACGCGCGCCGCGTCGTCGATGGCGACGACAACGTTGACGCGCTGTTCCTCGACGCCGAGCGCCGAGATCTTCGTGAATCCGGACGGCTCGACGCGCCGCACCCGTCCGGACATCTCCTCGTCGCCGCCCCAGCGCGTGATGAGTGCCGACTGTCCCTCGCGGATGCGCACCGCGTCGGTCGAGAGGTAGTCCGCGACGACCTCGAGATCGGCAAGGTCCGCCATCTCGAGGATGGGCTCGCCCTGAGGGACCGTTGCCTCGCTCTCGCGCAGGCGGCGCAGCACGACGCCGTCGATTGGCGCGTGGACCACCACCGTGGCGCCGCCATCGTCTCGCGACGGCACGATCAGGCTCGCACGCGCGAGGCGCACGTCCGCCTCCGCTCCCCGCACGCGGTCCTGCGCGCCATCGAGCGTCTTGCGCAGCGCTGTCGCCGCGACATCCGCCGACTCGACCTGCTCGCGCGACACGGCTCCTGCCTCGAGCAACTGCCGCGCCCGGTCGCGCTCCCGCCCGGCCTGTGTGGACTGCACCTGCAGGCGTTCGACGTCGGCACGCGCTGCTCTCAGGGCGGCCTCCGCGGCGCCGACCCTCGCCTGCAGTTCCGATCGCGTCCGCACGTCGTGGAGTGACGATGCCGCAGGACGAATCGTCGCGACGACGGTTTCGCCTGCAACGACACGATCGCCAGGCTCGAGGCCGACGCGGAGGATGCGTCCGGCGACCGGGGCCGAGACGAGATAGCGGCGGCGCACACGCGTCTCGCCGTCCTCGTCGAGCGTCACACGCATCGGCCCGCGCACCACGCGCGCGGCCTCCACCGGCAACGGCGCCGGGCGCAACGCCCACACGGTGAGTGCCAGCAGCGCACCAGCCGCAAGCGCGAACGCCACCCGGCGGCCGATCGGCCGCCCACGTCCCTTCCTCGTCGTCATCTGTGGTCCCCGTTACTCCCGTGTCTTCAGCACCGCGACAAGATCGAGTCGGTCGAGCCGGCGACGGACGATCAGCCCCGACAGCGCCGATGCCATGAGCGTCACCGCCGCGGCACCTGCGTACGTGCGGACCGACACGACGAGCGGGAAGCGGTACATCTCGGTCTGCAGGAGACCGACGACGACCGCGGCGAGCCCGTAGCCGATCCCGAGGCCCAGCGGCACCGCGACGAGCGCGAGCACGCCGAGCTCTCCGAGCAGGATGGCCGAGATCTCGGCACGCGTGAACCCGAGCACGCGCAGGCTCGCGAGCTCCCGGCTCCGTTCCGACAACGAGACACGGGCGGCGTTGTAGACCACGCCGAACGCGATCGTTCCGGCAAACAGCACGTTGAAGGCGATCAGCACGCCCATCGTCTCGCCCATGGTTTCGTCGAAGGCCTGGGCCATCGCCCTGGTGATCGCCACGCCGGCGACCGCCGGCATCGCCTCGAGCCGCGCGTAGAGTGCGGGAGCCTCGGCCGGATCGATCGACAGGTGCGCGCCAGACAGCACCCGTCCTTCGAGCAGCAGCCGGCCGAGTGCCTCGGCGTCCATGTAGGCGGCAAGCCCGAGGTACTCGTCGACGGACGCGACGATCGGCACCTGCAGGGTCGGCCGACGTCCTTCGAGCACTTCCACCTGGACGACGTCGCCGGCCGCGACGTGCAGTGCGTCGGCCAGCGACTGCGACACGACGAGCCCCTCAGCGGGCACGTGAACCTGCCGGCCCGAGACGTCCACCACGCGCTGCAGCACCTGCGCGTGGGAGACGGCCGTGATGGCGATCTGCCGCGCGTGCTGTGCCGCTCGCAGGCGCACCGCGACGCTCCGCGCCGGCTCGACCGCCAGCACGCCGGGCAGGCGCCGCAGTTCGTGCAGCGCCGCATCCGACCGCGGCTCGACGAATGCCACCGTGACGTCCTGTCGCTGGACCAGGTCGAACTGCACGCGCATCATCTCGTCGATCGCATCGAGCGAGAACACGCCGACGACGAGCATCGACGAAGACAAGGCGATGCCGAGCACCGACGTCGCGGCGCGCACCGGCTGGCGCTCGATGTTGCGCACCACCATCCGCGCGGCCGGGCCGAGCAGGCGCTGCAGGCCTGCGCGCTCGACGAGGCTGGCCCTGAAGCGGCCGGGCGGCTCGGGCCGCATCGCCTCGGCCGGTGGCAGGCGCACGGCACGGCGCACGGCACCCATGGCGCCGGCCGCGCTGGCGGCGAGACTCACCGCGATCCCGGCAAGGAGCACCGCCGGCGGCATGCGGTAGATCAGCGTCGGGAACCGGAAGAAGTCGTTGTACAGCGTGATGAAGGCGCTGCCCATCCACGCGCCGCCGGCGACGCCGACGATGCTCGCGCCGACGCCGATGACGAGGCTCCACTTCGTGTAGTGCCAGCCGATCTCGGTGTTGCGGTAGCCCAGGGCCTTGAGGGCGGCAACCTGCTCGCGCTGCACCGAGACGATCCGCGTCAATGCGACGTTGAGCAGGAACGCGGCAATCGACATGAAGACGATGGGCACCATCGTGCCGGCGCCGCGCAGCTGTGCGAGCTCGTTGCTCAACGACCAGTCGGACATCTGCAGGCGGCGCGGGATGGCGCCGAGGCCGCCATACGGGCGCAGCACGCGATCGAGCGCGGCGATGACTTCGTCCTCGCTCGCGCCCGGCGCCAGTGTCAGGGCCACGTCGTTGAAGCCGCCCTCCATGTCGAAGGCGGCGCCGAGCGCCTGCCGGTCCATCCAGAAGATGCCGTAGCGCCTGGCGTCGGGGATGACCTCGCCGGGCCGCACCGTGTAGACGAACTCGGGCGAGAGCGCCACGCCGACGACCTGCAGGTCGCGCCGACGGCCATTGAGCAGGGCCGGCACCGTACTGCCGGGCCCGAGCCCGTGCGCGAGCGCGAACGCCTCGCTGACGAGCACTTCGTCGGGCCGGCCGGCGGCGAGGTAGCGGCCGCTGCGGAGGAAGACGTCGTTCAGCATCGGCCGTCGGGGCACCGGCACCGACACGAGGCGCGCCGTCGCCGGCTCGGTCAGGCCCGGGATGTCGGCGGTGACGTCGGCAACGACCCGCAGTTCGAGCTGCGAGACGCCCGGGATCCCGGCGATCCGTGGCCGGAGCGCCAGCGGTGCGCGCACGACGTTGGCAAAGACGTCGGCGAAGCGGTAGCGCTCGTAGTACGTGTGCTGGGTGAGCTGGAGCGAGGAGAACGTCGAGAAGTAGGCGACGAGCATCGCCAGGCCGACCGCCATCACCGCCGCGATCGCGATCGCCTGTCCCTTCAGCCTCCAGAGGTCCCGCAGCAGCTTGCGATCGAGGGCGCTGACCATCGGCTCACCAGGACAGGCTGCGCGGCGAGACGCGCGCGGCGTTTGCGTGCACCGTGGTCACGCGCCCGTCGGCGAGCGTGACGACGCGGTCGGCCATGTCGGCAACCGCGGCGTTGTGGGTGATGACCGCCGTTGTCGTCCCGAGCTCGCGGTTCACGCGGTCGATCGCCTCGAGCACGAGCACGCCGGTGGCGCTGTCGAGCGCGCCCGTCGGCTCGTCGCACAGCAGCACGTCCGGGCGCTTGGCGATGGCTCGCGCGATGGCCACGCGCTGCTGCTCGCCGCCCGAGAGCTGCGACGGGAAGTGATCGAGCCGCTTGTCGAGGCCGACGAGCCCGAGCGCCTCCTCGGGCGTCATGGGATCGGTGGCGATCTCGGTCACGAGTGCGACGTTCTCGCGCGCCGTCAGGCTCGGGATCAGGTTGTAGAACTGAAAGACGAAGCCGACGTGTTCGCGGCGGTAGGCCGTGAGGCCGGGCTCGTCGGCGGCGCTGAGCACGCGGTCGCGATACACGACCTCGCCGGTCGTCGGCACGTCGAGACCGCCGAGGATGTTGAGAAGCGTCGACTTGCCGCTGCCCGAGGCGCCGAGGAGCACGAGCAGTTCGCCCTGCACCAGGTCGATGTCCACGCCCGCGAGCGCGCGCACCTCGACCTCGCCCATGCGATAGACCTTCGTGAGGCCGCGGGCACGGAAGACGACGTCACGGGCGGGAGTTGCAGCAGCAACGACTCCTGGCATCGCGCTCTCCTCAATGCAACCACGGTTCGCGGCGCGGGGGAAATTCCGCCGCCTCCGCGCGAGACCGCGCAGGCGCCGGCGCCGGCCGCGCAGGCTCAGTGAATTTCCGCGTCATTCCCGAAGGCGTCCTGCGGCACGCAAGTTGCCATCGAGCAAGGCACGTGCACCGTGCACGGATACCAAGGACTCATACATGACTGCGTCATCCACCCTCGGCAGGGCCATTGCCGGCGCGCTCGCGCTCGCGATGGTCACCGCCACGCCCCTCCTCGCGCAGGACGCCGCGCGCGCGCCCCTGACACTCGCAAGCGCCAGGATCTCGCTCGCCGGCACCTCCAACATCCACGACTACACGGCCTCCACCAGCACGGTCAGGATCGTCAGGATCCAGGTTGCGAGCGGCCTCGGGAACGACATCCTCCCGGCCCTCCTCGAGCCCGGCGCCCTGCAGGCGTTCGAGATCGCGATTCCCGCCGCGTCACTGCACTCCACCAAGGACGGCCTCGACAAGAACATGCACAAGGCGCTCAAGGTGAAGGAACACGCCGACATCGTGTTCCGGCTGACCCGCCTCGAGGCGAAGGGCGAGAAGCTGCACGCCGTCGGTGCGCTGCGCATTGCCGGTGTGGAGAAGGACGTCGCGTTCGACATCGCGACCACTGTGAAGAACGGCAGCCTCGTCGTCAGCGGATCGGTCGATCTCCTGATGACCGACTTCGGCATCGCCGCACCGAAGGCCATGATGGGCATGCTCCGCACCGACCCCAAGGTCACCATCTCGTTCGAGACCGTGCTCTCGACCCCGCTCACGTAAGGCTCCGAGGAGATCGCATCATGCATCGCCATTTCATCCCGACGTGTGCCTGCGCGGCCCTGTTGTTTGCCGCACCGGCACTTGCCCAGAACAGCGGCAGCGAACCTGCCGCTCCCACCGCGACCGGTGCCGCCCCTGCAGACGCCGACGCCGCATCAGAGACAACGACGAAGAAGAGCGCCGAGGAGGAGGCCCAGGAAGCCCTGCGCCAGGCCCTGCTCGAAGGCCGTCCGGTGACGATCCAGCACCTGCGCGCTCCCGACAAGCGCGGCCTGAACACGTTCGAGTCGCCCAAGATGCCCGGCGCCGAGTACAAGGGCTTCCGCCTCGACTTCGGCGCGAACTTCGCGACCCAGGTGCAGAACCTCCGGCACTCGAACACCGCCGTGCCGGCCATCACCAACGGCGTCGACGCCAACCAGCTCGCCGACATCGGGTTCGGGTTCAACAACTCCACCGCGAACCTGACCCTCCACGCACAGCTCGCCAAGGGCATGCGCGTGCAGCTGACGACCTACCTGTCGTCGCGCCACCACAACGAGACGTGGGTGAAGGACGGCTACATCCTCATCGACGACTCCCCGATCGACATCAAGCCGCTCAACACGCTGATGCAGTACGTCACGCTGAAGGTCGGCCACATGGAGATCAACTACGGCGACGCGCACTTCCGCCGCAGCGACAACGGCAACGCCATCTACAACCCGTTCATCGGCAACTACATCATGGATGCCTTCACCACCGAGATCGGCGGTGAGGTCTACCTGCGCCACAAGGGCCTGATCGCGATGGCGGCCGTGATGGGCGGCGAGATTCGCGGCACGGTGCTGACGCCCGAGAAGCGCGGCCAGAGCTACATCGGCAAGCTCGGGTTCGATCGCCAGATGAACGAGGACCTGCGGCTCCGGCTGACCGGCTCGGTCTACACGACGAAGAAGGCGCTGAGCAACACGCTCTATGGCGGCGACCGCGCCGGATCGCGCTACTACTTCGTGATGGAGAATACCGCGGCCACCGAGTCGGCGCAGTTCACCTCCGGCCTGCTCAACCCGGGATTCCGCAACGAGGTCACCGCCATCCAGGTGAACCCGTTCGTCAAGTTCCGCGGCCTCGAGCTGTTCGGCGTCCTCGAACGCGCCGAGGGCAGGGCTGCCACCGAGACGAGCAAACGGCAGGTCAACCAGTACGCCGGCGACGTCGTGTACCGCCTCGGCCCCGGCGAGCCGCTCTACGTCGCCGCCCGCTACAACAAGGTGAGCGGCCGGCTGGCCGGCATCGCCACCGACATCGACGTCGACCGCATCCAGATCGGCGGCGGCTGGTTCATCACGCCCGGGCTGCTCGCCAAGATCGAGTACGTCAACCAGGAGTACAAGGGCTTCCCGCCGACGAACATCCGCAGCGGCGGCAAGTTCCACGGCCTGATGCTCGAAGGCGTGGTCGCCTTCTGAGGCCACGACGATGCAGGCAGCCACGACCTCCTGCGTGCGGTCTCCCGGCGGGCGCCCTCGCGCCCGCCGGGTCCTTGCCGTGACGTGCCTGCTGGCGCCGCTCTGCCTGGCCGGCATCACGCCAGCCACCGCGAACCCCACCAATCCGGACCCGATCATCACCGTGCACGAGGCCGAGGGCGTGTTCACCGTCTCGGCGCGCTTCCACGTGCCGCAGGCGCCCGCCGCGGTGCTCGCCGTGCTCACCGACTACGAAGCCATCCCCCGCGTGATGCCCGACGTCACGCGCAGCGTCGTCCTCTCCCGCTCGGCCGACCACGTGGTCGTCGAGCAGGAGGCCGTGTCGAAGGTGCTGTTCTTCTCGAAGACCGTGAAACTCGTGCTCGACGTGCGCGAGGGCGCGCACGACCTGCGCTTCCGAGACGTCGGCGGCGAGTCGTTCGAGCTGTACGAAGGAGCCTGGCACGTCAGGCGGCACGGCAATGCGACCGTCGTCACCTACCAGTTGCGCGCACGGCCCGCGTTCGAGGTTCCAGACTTCCTCGTCAAGCGCCTGTTCCGGCGCGATGCCGGCCAGCTGATCGCCCGCCTGCGGCAGGCGATCGGCGGCTGACGTCGTTCACGACGCGTCGAGCGTCGCTCTCCCGCCGTCTCCGTCATGCCGCGCTCGCCGCGCGCGGCAGCGTCAGCGTGAAGACCGTGCCGCCCTCGGGCGGGCACGCCACCGACAGCGTACCCCCGTGAAGTTCCGCGGTGCGCTGCGCAATCGACAACCCGAGCCCGCCTCCGCGGGCCTTCGTCGTGAAGAACGGCTCGAACACCTGCTCGAGAATCTCGGGCGGGATCCCGGGCCCCGTGTCGCGCACCTGCAGTTCCACCATGCCATCGCCACCCTCGGCCATGACGACGGTGATGCGGCCCGCCCCCTTCAGCGCCTGCGCGGCGTTCAGCACGAGATTCAGCACCGTGGCCCGCGTGAGGTCCGTGTCGGCATCCACGTGCAGCATCGGTCCCGACACCTCGAAAGCAATGCCCTGGTGCGCCGGGTCCTGCCGGATGTGGGCAATCACGTCGGTGACGATGGCGGTCAGGTCGACGACGACGAGGCGCGGGGGGCGTGGGCGCGCAAAGAGCAGCAGGTCGTTGATCAGCTCGTCGAGCGATTGCGTCCGCAGGAGGATCTCCTGCATGACCGCCCGCTCGGGGTCCTCCGGCGTGCGACGCCCCATCAACACCTGCATCGCCCCGCGAATGCCTGCCAGCGGGTTGCGCACCTCGTGCGCGAGCACCGCCGCCATCTGGCCGACGCGCGCGAGCGCCGCCTGGTGCGTCAGCCGATCCTCGGCTGCCTTGCGTGCGGTGACGTCGGCGCGGATGGCGATGTACTGGTACGGCTTGCCGCCCTCGTTCACGAACGGGACGATGGTGGTGTCCACCCAATAGAAGTGGCCGCCCTTGGCGCGATTGCGGATCTCGCCATGCCACACCTCGCCCCGCGTGATCGTCCGCCACAGTTCGCGGATGAACTCGGTCGGGTGATGGCCAGAGTTGATGAGGCGATGGTCCTGACCGAGGAGTTCCTCGCGCGAGTAGCCGGAGATCTCGGTGAACTTGTCGTTGACGTAGGTGATCCGCCCGCGGACGTCGGTGATGGCGACGATCGCCGATGCGTCGAGCGCGCGCTTGAAGTCGGCAAGCTGGTCGAGGTTGGTCATCGCCTCGCGTTCGAGGCTCACGAACCGGCGCACGACGAGCGCGGTGATGAAGAACACCGCAATCATCAGCGGGCGGTTCACGAACACCGCCCAGGGCACGTCGGTTGACCAGCCGATCGCGGTGTCGGCAACCGCGAGCACGGTGCATCCGGCAGCGGCGACGAGCGGGTACGCCCGCCACGGGCTCCAGAGTCCGAGCAGGATGACACCCACGTACAGCATGCCGATGGCGCTGCCGATGGGGACCTTGACGTCCACGAAGAAGACGATCGCCGCGAGGGCGATTCCGAGCAGGTGCAGCGCGCGGCTGCCCGGCACCGCGAGGCGGAAGGGGGTCGGCACGGCGCGGACCATGCTACTGCAGACGCGCCGCCGCACCGGCGATCACTGCGGCGGCGGGGCCGGCGTCGCGGTGCTCGCCGCCACGGGACGGCCGTCGCGCACGCGGGCCGACCAGAAATGGCCGCAGGCGCACGCGTACCACGCAACCGTCAGGGTGCTGCCCGGGAGGGGCGGGACGTGCGGTGTGCCACACGCCGGGCATGGCGTCGCGAGGCTGTCGATTCGCTGGCCGGCGGTCATGCCACATGAACGGAGCAACAGCCATGCCGCCCGCGGCGCGCGCGAATGTCGCACGTTGTGCGGCATGCGGCAGGTCGCAGCGCGGAAGTCTCCGCGTACGGTTGCGGGAAACCTCGCGTCAGGCCGTGGGCTTGCTCAGGCCGAACTTCTCGATGCGATAGCGAATCTGGTCACGATTCAACCCGAGCAGTGATGCCGCGCGCGTCTGATTGCCGCCGGCCCGCTCGAGGGCCTGCACGACGAGGCTCCGCTCGAGATCCTCGAGGTTGACGCCCTCGGCCGGAAGGCCGAGGCCCGATGCCACGGGGGCGCTGTTGGACAGCGCGGGAAAGTCGGCGGGTTCGAGCCAGGGGCCGTCACTGAGCAGCATCGCCCGCTCGACCGCGTTGCGCAGCTCGCGGATGTTGCCGGGCCAGCCGTACTGCTGCATCGCCTTCAGCGCCGCGGGCGAGGCGCCGCGCACGGTCTTGCGGAACTCGCGATTGAACTGATCCACGTAGAAGGCCACGAGCGCGGGCACGTCCTCGAGGTGGGAGCGGAGCGCAGGCAGCTCGATGGGCAGCACGTTGAGTCGGTAGTAGAGGTCGGATCGGAAATGGCCGCCCTTCACCTGCTCCTCGAGGTTGCGGTTCGTGGCCGCGATGATGCGGACGTCCACGCGGACGTCGTGCTGGCCGCCGACGCGCTTGAAGGCCTTCTCCTCGAGCACGCGCAGCAGCTTTGCCTGCAGCGCCGGCACCATCTCGCCGATCTCGTCGAGGAACACGGTGCCGCCGTCTGCCGATTCCAGCAGGCCGCGCTTCTGTTGCCGCGCGTCGGTGAACGCGCCGCGCTCGTGTCCGAACAACTCGCTCTCGAGCAGTGTCTCGGGGATGGCGGAACACGTGATGTTCACGAACGGCCGATGCTTCCGGTCGCTGTTGAAGTGCAGCACCTTGGCCGCCAGGTCCTTGCCGGTGCCGCTCTCGCCGGTCAGCAGCACCGTCGATGCCGGGCTCGTGGCGACCTTCCGCAGCAGCGCCTTGACCCCCTGCATCGTCGTCGAGTCGCCGACGATGCGCTCGGGTGAGTACGGCTGCGCCTTCTCGGCCCGGAGGTTCCGCACCTCGCGGCGCAGCTGCGTCGTCTCGAGCGCCTTGGCGACGAGGTCCGACACCGCATCGAGGTTGAAGGGCTTGTTGGCGACGTGGTAGGCGCCCGTCTTCATCGCCTCGACCGCCGTGTCCACCGTGGCGTAAGCGGTGAGCAGGATGACGACGATGTCGGGGTCGTACTCCTTGATGTGGCGCAGGACGGTGACGCCGTCGGTGTCGGGGAACTTGTAGTCGAGCAGCACGAGATCCACGCCCTCGTGCACCTTCTCGATGGCTTCCTTGCCGGTGGCCGCCTCGATCACGCGCATGCCGTCGGCCTGCAGGCGCTCGGACAGCGACCAGCGAATCAGTTGCTCGTCGTCGGCAACGAGGATGGTCGGCATCGGCCGAAGTATAGCGAAGCTGGTAGCATGCGCGGCGATGCGCCGACGCGATCTCCTCGGGTGGGCCGGTGCCGCGCTCGCCGCCAGCCGGCCACGTGCAGCCCCCGCGCAGGATGCAGCTGCCGGTGTGCCCCGGGCCGTGACGCGGGAGGCCCGCATCGATCTCGGCATCGTCGCCCTCGGTACGGATCCCGAGGTGCACTTCACGATCGGCAACGACGGATCGGCACCGCTCACGATGACGCCCGGACGCCTCGCGCCGGGCCTGCGGCTTGTCGCGATCGACTCGCCAATCCCGCCGGGCGTTCATGGCACCGTGACGGTGCAGGTCGACACGTTCGCGACGGCTGACACGTCGGAATGGACGATTCCGCTCGTCACGAACGACCCCGCGCGCAACACCGTGGTGCTGCAACTGCGGGCCGACGTGCGCACCTACATCCTGGTGACACCGCCGACGGCGCGGTTCTCGTACGTCCAGCACGAACGGGAGGGAGGCACCACGCACGTCGTGGGCGCCGCCGGGCATCCGGACTTCCGCGTGCTGCGCGCCGAGTCGCCGTGGCCCTTCCTCGACGTCTCGGTGTCGGAGGCTGCGGCCGCGACCCGTCCCGAGGGGACGGAGGGCCCGCTCTGGCACGTCACGCTGACGATCCGCAGGACTGCCGCGGTCGGGCCGCTTGCGGGTGCGGTGGTCGTGCACACGAACCACCCGCTGCAGCCGCGGGCGTGGCTGCCGGTGAGCGGATTCGTGCGCCCCCTGATTGGCGTGACGCCGCCAGAAGTGGCACTGCCATCGGCCGGGGCGCCGGGCCATCCGGCGGAGACGACGGTGATCGTCACCAACTTCGGCGAAGGCCCCCTCGATCTCACGTCGGTCGTGACGACGCTCGATGGCGTGAGCCACGCCATCGAGGCCGTGCAGGCCGGTCGTCGGTGGCGGATCGTGTTGCGCGTGGGGACCGCAGCGGGTTCGGGACCGCTCGACGGACAGCTCGTGGTGCGCACGTCGCGGGACGACGTGCCCGGCGTGGTGGTCCCGATCCGGCGACGCTGACGCGCCGCCGGGCCACATGCCGCTCAGTGAATGGGCAGGACCATGTTGTAGGTGTCGCGCGCGGTGTCGAGCTGCGTGGCGTGCCACCCTACGCCGTACAGGCCTCGCCCCTTCATGTGGACCGAGACCCACGCCTGGGCAGCCGCGGCATTCTCGGGTGGATTCGGGCTGCCGGCCACGGCGGTGTTCAGGTTCAGGTACACGAACCCGTACGTCTTGGTCGTCGGCAGCTCACTGCCGCCAATCCGCACGCGCTGCGCGCCGGCCGGGAACGGCCGCAGTACCGTCGAGTCCACCTGCGGCGCGAACGGAACCGATGCGGCGACCTCGACCTGCTCCTGCTCGTCGAAGATGCCGATGCTTGCCTGCGAGAGCGGGTACCAGGACGGCGTGGTGCCGCAGGTGAAGGCCTGCTGGTCCACCTTGGCGTCGCGCCAGACGGTGAGCGTGGTGGCCGGGAACGCGCCGCCCGAGGAGAACCGGGAGAGGAACGTCGTCGCCAGCGGTTCGCGGTTGTCGATGGCCGTCCAGTTCACGAGCCGCCCGTAGAAGGTGTACTGGCCCGACACGGTCGTGTCTGCCTCGGGCGCGTACACATTGCCGATCCCACCGCCGGGGATGGCTCGGATGTGCACGAGCGGCGACCCATCGCTCGCCTCCTGGCCCGGGAGGTGGTTCACGTACACGACGTCTCCCCAGAGGAGGTTGCGCGAGCCGGCCACGCCGGTGAAGTATCCGGGATCCCGCGGCGACAGCGACGTGCACTGCGTGGTGTCGTCCACGGTGATGTAGCCGCGCGCGATGCGCGTGCCGTCGGGGATGGAGGCGCAGGTGCCGGTGAGCGGCGAGGGCTGTCCGGTGAGCGACGCGCGCACGTGATCGAGCACGGCCTGCGGGACCGGAGCCGGGGGCAGGGCGTTCGGGTCGCCGGGGCCCGCGGCGGCGCACGACGCGAAGTTGATGTCCTGCGACAGGATGCCCTGGTTGCTGATTCCCGTTGTCGGCGACGAATCGTCGAGGGGATCCTGGCCATCGCTGGCGGTCATGGGCAGGACGCCGTTCAGGATGTCGCGGACGTTGATCGTCTGCATGTCGTACCCGGTCAGGTAGACGTCGAAGCCGTAGACCGGGACGTGCATCGTGCTCCACACCGTCACGTGGACGAGCGCGGCCGACGCCGACGCGTTGTTCACCGAGAAGAGCGTATTGGCGCCGCCGGGGTTCTCGAGGTCGACCTCGAAGTACGGCAGCAGGAGCGTGGCGGCCGGCTGGTCGCCGATGAGCGGCGCCGGCTGCGCGGCGGCCGGAGCGGCGGTGGTGGCGAGCAGTGCGATCACGCCGACGGCCGCAGCCCGGCCGGCGAGTCGGCGCCACGTCGTCTGGCACATCATGTGGAGTCGTCCGGTCGCGGGCATCAGGGCAGGCCGAGTGTGAACGGGATGGGGTCGTGTGCCGAGTCGAGACGCACGGCGCGCAAGCCGATGTCGTAGCGGCCGCCCGTCGGTCCCTGATGGACGCGATGCAGGATGGTGACCCACGCCTGTGCGCGCGCCGGGTTGACCAGGTTGGGCACCTGGCCGGCGACCGGCGTGTTCAGGTTGAGGAACAGCCAGCCGCTCTCGGGCGTCACGGGGAGCGCCGAGGAGGCGACAGCAACGCGCTGCGTGGCGGCCGGGAACGGCACCTGCCCGTTCAGACCCTGCGGGTTCTCCTGTTCGTCGAACGCGGCGAGGTCGGCCTGGTGCAGCGGATACCACGACGGCGCGCCGCCGCAGGCAAAGGGCTGGGGCGCGCTCTTTGTGTCGCGCCAGACGATCAGCTCGCTGGCCGGCGGCAGGTACTGCTGGAGGACCGCGCGGTTCTCCTGCTTGTACGCCTTCGCGGCCACGAAGCGGGCGGCGAACGTCGTGCTCAGCGGCTCACGGTTGTCGGCCGCGCTGAACCCGACGAGGCGCCCGTAGAACGTGTAGTTGCCCGGCGTGGACGTGGCAACGTCGGTCGCACTGGCCCGCAGGTGGACGAGGGCATCGCCTGCGGCAAAGCCGGCAGCCAGATCCACGAACTGGTAATCGCCATACAGCACGTTCTGGTTCGTGGCATCGCCGATTCCGCCTCCAACGAAGTAGCCGGGGTCGGTCGGGAAACGGAGCGTGCAGTTGTTGACGGTGTCCACGGTGACGTAGCCGCGCGCGACGCCTGGTTGTCCCATGTTGCGCCCCACGCACTGACCGCCGTGGATCGACGATGCTCGACCGGTCAGCGAGGCTCGCATGTGGTCCTGGAGGAAGGCCGGCACGGCCGGCGGCGGCAACTGGCCGCCGCACGATGCGAAGTTGATGTCCTGCGAGATCTGGCCCTGCGGACTGATCTGCCTCGTCGGGTCCTGGCCGGCCGATGCCGTGACGGGCACGCTCCCCGTGAGAACCGACCGCATGTCGATCGTCTGGACGTCGTAGCCGGTCAGGTAGATGTTGAAGGCGAAGACCGGGACGCCGAGGTCGCTCCAGACGGTGGCATGCGCGAGCACCGCCGTGGCCGAGGCGTTGTTGACCGAGAACAGCGTGGTCATGCCCGCCGGGTTCGCGAGATCCACCTCGAAGTACGGCAGCAGCAGCGTGGCGCCCGGGCGGTTGGCATTGAACGGCGGTGCCGGCTGCGCGGCCGCCGACAGAGTGCTGCCGACGAGCGCGGCAACGACGAGGAGTGCGGCGGCGATGGACTTTGGCATGGACACCGGCAACTGAGGGCTGGACGTCGTGAACGCGCGGACTATGGCACACTGCCCCACCAGCGTCAATCGATGCACATCGCCTGGATAGGGACGCGTGCGCCATGGCCCGCGCGCGACGGTGGACGCCTCGCCGCCTCGTCGACAATCGAGGCGCTCGCCGGTGCGGACGCCCGCGTCACCGTCATTGCCCCCGGCGGCGTCACGAGCGGCGCACCAGCCACCGTGACACTGTCGCTCGCCACCGAGCGCCGACCAGGCTGGGCAGCGGCCGCGCGCGTCGGCCTCGTCCGGCAGCTCCCGCTTACCATTGCACGGCACGCCATGCCCGCGGCGGCCGAGCGGCTCGCGCAACTCATCGCCGACGACCCGCCAGACGTCGTGCACGCCGAGCAACTGCACGCGCTCCTGGCCGCTCGCCAGGCGCAGGCTGCCGGCATTCCCCTGGTGCTCCGCGCACACAACGTCGAACACGCGCTCTGGCTGGACGGCGCGGGCCGCGCCGGCGCCACCCGCTGGGTCGTGCGGGCCGAAGGCCGACGGCTGCGGCAGTACGAAGCTCGCGCCGTGTCGACCTGCGACGCCATCGTCGCCCTCACCGCCGAAGACCAGGCCGCCCTGCTCGAGTGCGCGCCCGCTGCACGCGTGTGCCTCGTGCCGCCCGCATTCCCCGCCAGCGTGGAGGCCGGTCCGCCCCTCGAGGGCTCGCCGGCCATCGTGTGGATCGGCAGCGCCGGCTGGCATCCGAACGACGAGGCGAGGGCCTTGTTGATCGGCAACGTGTGGCCCGCAATCACTCGTCGCAATCAGGCCGCCAGGCTCCACGTGTTCGGATCCGGGCCGCGGCCGGTGGCCGATCGGGTCCTGTGGCACGACCCGCCCGTCGAGAGCCGCGCGGCGCTGGCGCGCAACGCCATCCTCGTGCTGCCGCTCAGACGGTCCGCAGGCATTCGCATGCGGGTGCTCGAAGCCTGGGCCGCGGGCGTGCCCGTCGTCGGCACACCTGCCGCCCTCCGCGGATTGCCGATCGAGGCCAACCGGCACGCCATCGTCGCGCGCACGGCTGCCGAGTTCGGCGAGGCCGTCGCCGCACTTCACGCCGACCCCGACCTGCGCCAGCGCGTGACCGCTGGCGGACGCGCGCTGCTTGCCGCACGTCACGATCCCGGACAGGTCGCCCGCGCACTCCTCGACGTCTATCGCACCGCAACAACGTTCCGGATGCGGCGATAATGCCGGCGTGCGAGGGCTCTCGATCCTGTTCGTCACGGTGCGGTTCCCCCTGCCGCTCCGCACCGGCGATCGCGCCCGTGCGTACCAGCAGGTCCGGCTCCTCGCCCGCCGACACCGCGTCACGCTCGCGACGTTCCTCGATACGTCGCCGACGGCCCAGGCGGCCCGAGCCGAGATCGAACGACTCGGCGTACGCGTGGTGTCGGTGCCGTTCTCGCGGCCGGCGGCCGCGCTGCGCGTCGCGCAGAGCCTGCCGGGCTCCACGCCCCTGCAGGTCGCCCTGTTCGATGCCGCGCCGCTGCGCCGCACGATCGCGACGCTGCTCGAGCAGGAGCCCTTCGACCTCGTGCACGCGCTGCTCGCGCGCGCCGTTCCACTCGTGCCCGTCGAGAGCCGCGTGCCGCTCTTCGTGGACCTGGTCGATGCCCTCTCGCTGAACATGCGGCGGCGCGCCGCGCACGATCGCGGTCCCATGGCGTGGGCCGCGCGCCTCGACGCCACGCGGCTCGCAGCCTACGAACGCGACGTGTGCGCGCGCGCTGCCGGCGCGTCGGTGGTGACGATGCGGGACCGCGAGGCACTCGACGCACCGGCAGGTGTGGCCATCAACCCGAACGGCGTGGACGTCGCGGACTTCCCGTTCGAGAACGGCCCGCGGGTCCCGGATCAGCTCGTCTTCACGGGTAACCTGGGTTACTTCCCCAACGTGGAGGCCGTGACGTGGCTCGCACACCAGGTCCTGCCGCGGATCTGGCGGACGCGTCCCGCCTGTTCGCTGACGATCGTCGGCGCGCGACCGCACCGACGCATCCGGGCACTCGCCACCGACCCGCGAATCCGTATCGAGGCGGACGTGCCCCACATGCACCCGTTCCTTGCGCGAGCCAGCGTGGCGGTGACACCGATGATGACCGGCAGCGGCCAACTGCTCAAGGTGCTCGAAGCCATGGCCAGCGGAGCGCCCGTCGTGGCGACATCCCGTGCGCTCAACGGGCTCGACGTGGCTCCCGACGTGCACGCGCTCGTCGGCGACGACCCCGACGGCTTCGCGCGCGCGGTCCTCTCGCTGCTGGCGTCCCCTGCCGAGGGCCAGCGCCTGGCGGCCGCGGCACGCGCGCTCGTCGAGTCGCGCTACACCTGGGAACACTCGGTCGGGCAGCTCGAGCACCTGCACGCAGCAGCTGTCGCACTGCCGATTCCGGCAACCGCGTGAGACGCCGAACGACGACATCGCGCGGCGCGGCCGCGGCACTCGACGTCCAGCGCACCGTCGTCGCGCCGGCCCGGCATGCGCATGTGACGCTGGCGCTCATCGCGGCGCTGCTCCTCGTGACGCCGCTCGTCGTCACGCCGTCCACGAAGGAGAGCTTCCGTCTCGTGAAGGGACTCGCGGCGGGCTGGCTGGGGCTGGCCTCGCTGATCCCCGCCGCGTGGGCGCTGCGACAGGTGGGAGCCGTGCCGTGGCGCGTGCTCGACCGTCCGCTCGTGCGCGCGGTGTTGCCGCTGACGGTCGTGATCCTGGCCGGTGCGTGGTGGACGCCGCATCCCGTGCACTTCCGCGCGGCGGCGGCCGACTACGCGATCGGCATCGGGTGTGCAGTGGGCTGGAGCCTCGCGCTGCCCGGCCAGCTGCTCCGCCGGGCCCTGCACGTGACCATCCTCCCGGCCGCGATCGTCTCGGTCCTCACCATCGACCAGGCACTCGGGCTGTTCGGGCTGCTCGACGGCCTTGGCGTGACGGCACCCACAGCCCGCCTCGCGCTGACGGCCACGCTCGGCAATCCGGGCGACATCGGCGCCAGCCTGGTGCTGCCGAGCGGGGTGGGAGCCCTGCTGTGGCTGCGACGACCGATGCGGGCATACGAGCGGGGCGCGTTGTCGATGGCGCTGGGGCTCATGGCCGCAGCACTCGTGGCGTCCGGCACGCTCGCGGCGCTGGCCGCCGTGGTCACCGGCGCCAGCGTCGCCGTCTTCGCTGTGCGCGGCTCCGAGGTCCGCCGGCCCATCGTCATCGGCGCGGTCCTCGCCCTGCTTGCCGTCGCGATCGCCGCTCCGCCCGTGCTCACGCGCGTGACAACCGCAGCCGGGGCGCTGACGCAGGGCGACCTGAACACGATGCTCACGGGGCGCCTCGACGGCTGGCGTGCCGCGGTCGAGATGATCCGTGTGCATCCCCTTACGGGTGTGGGGCAGGGCGCCTTCCGCGCCGCGTACGCCGACACCCGGCTGTCGTTGATGGACCGCGGTGTCGGCTTCTACGAGGCGCAGGACCGCGTCATGTTCGCCACGCCGCACAACGAGGCCCTGTCGGTGGCGGCCGAGCAGGGCTGGCCCGGCGTCATCGCCCTCGCCTGGGGCGCCTGGTGCCTGCTGGCCGCGACCGCGAAGCTGCACGACACGGGCGAGCGCGTGCTGGCACGCGCGGCGCTCGCCGCACTGGCGATCCTGTCGCTGGCGTGGTTCCCGATGCACGTCGCCAGCGTGGCCTGGCCGTGGCTCGTGTTCTTCGCCTGGCTCGACCGCCGTGCGATGGAGAGCCCGGCATGACGGGGCGCGGGCTGCACGCCCTGCTCCTCGTCGTGACCCTGGCCGCTCTCGAATGGCAGACGCAGCGCGTGCGCGATCGACTGGAGGCCGGACGCCTGCTCGCCCAGGTGGAGGCCCGCACACAGGCAGCGCTCGCCCGGCGTCGCGCGCCATCGACGATGTTCGGCGAGCACCTGGCGATGCTCGAACGCGCGCGCGCCCTCGACCCACTGGAGATCGGCGTGCCGATTGCCCGCGGCGCGCAGTACCTGCTGCTGCGGCGCCCCGAGGAGGCCATCGCGGCCTATCGGGAGGCGGCAGCGCTCGAGCCGCGGCCGGAAATCGACATCAATCTCGGGCGTGCGCTCATGATGCAGGGCGACATGGCCGCCGCGCGGCGTGCATTCGCGCGCGCGGTGCGGCTCAATCCCGCACTGGCTGCGGAGATTCCGCCCGAGGCACGACCGACCGCCACGCCATGAGTGCGCCCTCGGTCGGGCACGTCGCGACCGAGGCCGTCCGCTCCTGGGCGTGAGCGACGACGAGATCGGCGCGGCCGTCTGCGTCGAGATCGGCGGCGACGATCGCCGATCCCCCGCACTGGCCCGGAGCCGGCAGCGTCCGGCGTTCACGCACGAAGTGGCCGCGGCCATCGGCAAGGAAGACGAAGGTCTCGCCCGACGGCCCGACCGCCGCGACGTCGAGCCGCCCATCGCCATCGAGGTCGCCCGTCGTGACGGCGTCAAAGCGCATGCGCCCGTCGAGGCGCGCAAGGGGCCGGCGCGTCCAGGTGCCGTCGCTCTGCCTGCGGTAGACGTCGAGGTGCCCCCACGCGCGGGTTCCCTCGAAGGTCGTCGTGCCGGCCACGAGTTCCGCGCGCCCGTCGCCATCGAGGTCGGCCAGCGTCACCGCGGTGACGAAACTGCGCGGCCGCAGTGCCCCGACATGCTCGATGGTCCAGCCGCAGCCCCCATCGCCGCGCACGATCACGCGCGTGTCGCCGAGCAGCGCCGGCGCCACCGCAGCGTCAACCTGGCGATCGCCATCGACATCACCCATGGCGAGCCCGGCGCCATACAGCGGGTCTCCACTCGCGAGCATGCGCGGAGTCCAGCGTCGCTCGCCATCCCGAACGAACGCTGCCAGCCCGAGGCTCGCTCGTGCACCAGGGCCGCGGATGCCCAGTCGCGGGCCCTCGCCGAGCGCAATCAGGTCGAGGCGGCCGTCGCCATTGCAGTCGGCAAGCGCGATCGCGCGCGACGAGAACACCGACTC
This sequence comes from uncultured Luteitalea sp., assembly GCA_934541105.1. Classification (GTDB taxonomy): domain Bacteria; phylum Acidobacteriota; class Vicinamibacteria; order Vicinamibacterales; family Vicinamibacteraceae; genus Luteitalea. The sequence continues at coordinate 293,707 of CAKTDA010000007.1, forward strand.
GTCGGCACGGGTCACGAACGGCAGGCCCTGCGACGCGTCCTCGAACGTCCCCGGCCGCGTGGACTCCAGCGCGATGAGCCCGCGCAAGTGGACGCCGAGCGCGAGCAGCGCCGGAGCGTCGCCGGTGCGCGGCGCGAAGGCCAGGCCGCCGTAGTCGTATGGGCGACGCGGAAACGTCAGGGCGGCGCGCGTCCACGTCGCGCCGGACCGCGTGTAGGCGACGGGTGGTCGCATCGTCTTCCGGGGACCTGCCGCGAGGATGTCGGGCTGGCCGTCGCCGGTGACGTCGGCCACGGCAAGCCCTTCGCGCCACTGGCCACCCGTGGGCAACCCGTCGGCAAGCGGCTCGAAGGCCATGCGCGACACCTCGGGGGGCAGTGTCTCGGTGGCCACCGGTGCATCGACCGCGGGTGGCGGCGGCGGGGCGACCGGTGCCACCCGGTAGATCTTGATGAAGAAGTGAGTGGCGTCCTCACGCGCGAGGTCCGCGGTCACGCCCCAGATCGTGCGCACGCGGTCGTCGCCGATCTTCTGCGCCTGGCTGCGGGGCAGGGGCTCGACCCGATACTCGCGGCCCTGCGCGTCGACCTGCCAGGTGCCGGCCTCCGATGGGGCGGGCGGTGGAAGCTGACGCGCGGCGACCGGCGCGACCGCGACGCAGGCGGCGGCGATGAGGAGGCGCACCCCGCGTCGGACGAGCGAGTCGAACATGTGCCGGCATGCTACCACCCGAGTTCGGGCGAGGCCGCGCCGCGTGGATCGCTGGACACTCGGGATGGCGCGTACTACCATCCGCCCCGTCCCGACACGCAGGGCTCCCGACACGGACTCACGATGCACGCACGGCTCATCGCCCTTCCGATCACGTTCCTGTTCGCCACGTTCATCGCACTCCCCACGACAGCCCTGGCACAGACGGCTCCGAGGCTCGTCGATGCCACGGGGTTCGAATGGCTGTTCACGAACGACGTCGCGGCCGACGGATCGTACGTCGCGGCCGTCGCGGCCGACACGTCGCCAGGCGACACGCATCTGTCGGTGCTCGCTGACGCATTCGACGGGTACGGTGCCGCGAGCCTTGCCGTGGACGGCGGCGCATCGGTGCCGATCACGGCCGCGTGGGGCGGCGCTACCGAGTGCGGCGGGCGCCAGATGGTGTTCCCCGCGCAGGACGTCGGGGGCGTGCTGGTGACCCGCAAGGTGTACGTCGCGGGCGATGACGGCTTCGCGCGCTGGCTCACCGTGGTGGGCAACCCGGGCGCCGCGGCGCGATCCGTGGTGCTCGCGGTCGCCGGCAACCTGGGTTCCGACGGCGGCACCAGGGTGGGCACGACGTCGAGCGGCGACAACGTCGCGTCGGCGGGCGACGCGTGGGTGACCACGTACGGCGCCTTCGTGCAGGAGGCCTCGGCCGAGCCGCGCCTGGCCCACGTGCTGGCGAGCCCAGGCTCCGGCGTGCAGCCGATCCAGGTCGCCTTCGCCAACGGCAACGACGCGGCGCAGTGGGCGTACGGGTTCACCGTGCCGGCCGGTGGCAGCGTCGCGGTGCTGCATTTCGCGGCTGCCACGCAGTCGGTGACCGATGCGGCGCTGAAGGCCGCGCAGCTCGCCGCACTGCCTCCCACTGCCGTGGCCTGCCTGGCGCCGGCCGACCAGGCGGCGGTCGTCAACATGCAGCCCGGCATCGTTCCGGGCGGGCCCGAGTCCACGGGCGCCGCGGCGCTGACCATCACGTCGCCGACGCTCAGCGACACGTTCGCAGCCGGCGGCCCGTTCCTCGCACTGGGGGGCACGGCAGGCACGAGCGGCCTGCAGTCGGTTTCATGGACCAACAGCCGCGGCGGCAGCGGTACGGCACTCGGGACCGCCCAGTGGATGGTCCCGGCCGTGCGGCTGCACGCGGGCACGAACGTCATCACCGTGACGGCGCAGTACACGTCCGGCACGCTCACCGACACGCTGACCGTGACGCTCGACGCGCTCACGTACATGCTGCCCGAGGGCGCCACCGGCGGCTTCTTCACGACCGACCTGCTCATCGCCAACCCGAATCAGGTCGAGGCGCAGGCACACATCCAGTTCCTGAAGGCGGACGGCACCACGGTCACGCTGCCGCCGATGACGCTGGCGCCGACCTCGCGCACGACACTCACGCTCAACGCAGTGCCCGGCGTGGACGACAGCGGAGCGGTGTCGACCGTCGTCACGACCTCGCCAGCGACGCCGCTCGTCGTCGAACGCACCATGTTCTGGGACGGCACCTCGTATGGCTCGCACGGTGCGATGGCGCTCGACGGCCCCCGCACGACGTTCCTGTTCGGCGAAGGCGCGCAGGGCTTCTTCGATACGTACCTGCTGCTGGCCAATGCGGGCCACGCGCCGGCACGGGCCACGGTGCGCTTCCTGCGCGAGGGCGACGTGCCCGTCACGCGCAGCTTCGACATCGCGCCCACGTCGCGCATCAACGTGTACGCCGGGAGCATCCCCGAGTTGATCGACCGCGCATTCTCGATGGCCGTCGAGTCCGACCTGCCGATCGTCGCCGAACGGGCAATGTACTTCGGCTCGCCGCTCTTCGAAGGCGGCCATGACTCCGAGGGCACCGCGCTCGCCTCGCCGCAGTGGTTCTTCTCGGAAGGTGCGTCGGGCAGCTTCTTCGACACCTACTACCTGCTCGGCAACTCGACGACGCGCACGGCGACGGTGTCGATGACGTACCTGTTGCCCGACGGCACGACGGTCCCCGTCACGCGGACGGTGGCGCCATTCGGCCGGACGACCGTCCTTGCCGACAACGAGGCCCCTGGCCTTGCCGATGCGGCGTTCAGCCTGCGCATCGCGTCGAACGTGCCGATCACCGCGGAGCGATCGATGTACTGGGCCGGCACCGCCACCGGATGGTACGAGGCCCACAACGCGTTCGGGGTGATGGAGCCGGGCCGGAAGTGGGGGCTCGCGGAAGGCCGCGTCGGCACGGCGCGCGGCTTCGAGACCTTCATCCTGATCGCCAACGACGCCGCCGACGAGTCCATCGTGAAGGTGACGTTCCTCCGCAAGGACGGGGGCACGGTCACGCGCCAGTACACCGTGGCGCCACACAGCCGCTTCAACGTGTTCGTCAACGCGATGGTGCCGGAACTCGCCAACGAGGAGTTCGGCGCCATCGTCGAAGTCATCGAGGGAAGCCCGATCGTCGTCGAGCGGTCGCTCTATCACTCGAGTGCCGGCACACAGTTCCGCGGCGGCACCAGTACCCCGGCCCTGCGCCTGCCCTAGCCCGGCCCATTCGACCGTCTGTCCGGTCAGGATCCGTCGATCCCCCGTACGGGGCCGGGGTCCGTCTCCGTACGGGGTCGGGGTCCGTCGACCTGAAGGTCGACGGCTACGAATCGACGGTTACGAATCGACGGTTGCGAATCGACCGTTACGAATCGACCGTTACGAATCGACAACAGTTCGTGGCGGCGGCCGGACCGTTCGGCGGCGGCCGGAGTGTTCGTGGCGGCGGCCGGACCGTTCGTGGGCGTCGACGTTTACGTCGACGCTCCCCTCCTCCGCTCCCCCTTGCTTCCCCTTACCGCGCCGTCAGCGTGACGGTGGCCGTCGCACGCGCGCCGTCGCGCTCGTAGGCAATCGCCACCGACTGGCCCGGCGCGAGCGTGCGGAGCACGTCGGAGTACGCGGCGAGCGACACGAGCGGCTTGCCCGCCATCTCGACGAGCACGTCGCCGGCCTTCAGCCCTGCCTGCTCCGCGGGCGATCCCGGCACGAGCCCCGAGGCCCGCACGCCGGGCCCTGCAAACGCGAAGTCGGGCACGATGCCGAACCCGGCGCGCCGCGGCGCGGATCCGGCACCCGACTCCGGACCGCGCGCAGTCGCCGACCCCGCACTGCCACCCGGTGCGGCAATCGTCGCCGTCAGCGGCTCCGGGCGCTCGGCGAGGTACGCGATCGCCTCGCGGGCCACGGTCGCGACCCGCACCAGTCCGGCGACATCGACCTTGTCGGACGTGTCTCCCGGGCGGTGGTAGTCCACGTGCGGCGGCGTGAACAGCTGCACGGCGGGAATCCCGCGGGCGATGAAGCTGGCCTGGTCGGATGACTCGAGTCCCTGCGTCGCCATCTGCGTCTGGATGCCGGTCACGAAACCGATACCGCGAAACACGTGCGGCCACTCGGTTGCCGTACCCGCGCCAATCACGCCGAGCGGTGACGTGCCGAGGCGGCCGACGCTGTCGATGTTGATCGCCGCGCGGATGCCCTCACGTGGACGCACCGGATGCTCGGCGTAGTGCCGGGAGCCCAGCATGCCTGCCTCCTCACCGGTGACGGCGACGAACACGAGCGTGCGACGCGGTGCGCCTGCTGCCGTCAGCGCGCGCGCCACTTCGAGGAGCACGGCAACGCCGCTTGCGTTGTCGTCGGCGCCCGGGTGCAGCTTGCCTTCGTCGCCCGCACGCGGGTCAGGCCATCCCATGCCCAGGTGGTCGTAGTGCGCCGTGATGACGACAGACTGGTTTTTCCACGCCGGATCCGTGCCCGGCAGGATGCCGACGATGTTCGTCAGCGTCGCCGGCGCGCCGTCGGGCGTGCGCGTCGTCGTGAACGGCTGCCGGTACGAACCGTCCGGCATGCCGGGCGCCAGGCCCACTGCCGCGAACTGCTCCGCGACGTAGGCAGCCGCCTTCTCGAGGCCGGCCGTGCCGACGCCGCGGCCCTGGTATTCCGCCGCCGCCAGCGTCGATACGTGCGTCTTCAGTGACGTTTCCGAGAACACGGGCGGCAGCGACGCGAGAGGCTCGCGCGTGATCGTCAGCGGAGGCACCGGCGCCGTGCGGCCTGCGGCCTCGCGCAGATCCACGACGAGCGGCGAGTCCGAGGCCTGCCACTGCCCCTTCAGCATGTTCACCGGCTCGGCGCCCTCGAAGCCCAGGTACGAGTACTTGCCGTAGTGCGGCAGTTTGCGCGCAAGGCCTGCAATGGCGTCCGTCCGGTCGGAAGCAATCCAGCCGACGGCCTTCGAGACATTGTCGGGATGTCGACGCACGATCACCGCCGCGTGATCGCCGACCGCCATCGGCTGCGCGTCGATGCGCCACCGCGTATCGTCGAGACCGACGGCGGTGCCGTCCACGAGCGACGCCGCGAACCTGTTGGTGCGCCCGAGCAGCCACACCGATCGATCCGCGGGCAGTTCGGCGACCTCGCGATCCGTGACGATGCGCGGTGCGTGCGCGGGGGCCTGCCAGCTCTCGACCATCGCGCGGTACGCGGCTGCGCGGGCCGGCTCCTCGTCGGCGGCGATGACGACGAGCGGCGCCGGCTCGCCGAAGATCTGGCCGAGCGACGGCGGCGTCTCGCGCGCGTCGAGCCGGCGGAACGTGTCGAACGCGGGATCGACGTGCAGCACGAGCGGCGTGTCGGCGGCTTCGATCCGGAACGCGGCCTCGGCGCCTGCGAGCGCCACGCGGTGCTCCACGAGCGCGCCGGCCGTCTGGACGACGATCGGCACGTCGACCGCGAACGGCGCACCTGGCTGCGTCTGGGCCATCACGCCCTCGACGACGAAGCCGGACGGTCCGCGCGTCACGCGCGTGTCGCGGACGGCGAGCGTGGGGGCGCCCGGTCGCGCAATCCAGTCCTCGAAGAACCGCGCGAGATCCTGGCCGCTCACCGACTCCATCACCCGCCGCACATCGTCGAACGACGCGCGGGAGCCGCGATGCTCCCGATAGAAGCGCGCGAGGAACGTGCGGAACGCGTCGTCGCCGACCTTCCGGCGCAAGGCGTGGAATCCCATCATCGTGCGGCCGTAGCCGACGGCCTCCGTGGCCGCACTGTGCCGGCCGCGGAACTCCACGAGCGGGAAGTCCTGCGCCGACGACACGTAGTCGCGGTACTTCTGCAGCGTCGAACGGCGGTAGGTAGCGTCTTCCCCGCGCTGCTCCTGCATCAGGTGATCGGCGACGTACGCGGTGAGCCCCTCGGACCAGTTGCCGCGCGTCTCGTCCACGAACACGGAGTTGCCCCACCAGTTGTGCAGGATCTCGTGCGGGTACGAGGACGTGATGATGAACGGAAAGCGGATGATCTGCGGGCCGAGCAGCGTGAACGACGGCATCCCGTACCCGGTCTCCCAGAAGTTCTCGACGAGCGCGAACTTGCCGTACGGGTACGGCCCGATGAGACCGCGGTACATCTCGAGGTACTGCGCGGTCGCGGCCAGGTACTTCGAGGCGAGCGCCGGGTCGGACTCGTGGAGGTAGACCTGCGCCTCCACAGCGCCCGCCGCCTGCGTCGACACCTGCAGCGGTCCGCCCACGATGTGGATCTGATCGACGGGATCGGACGAGGCCCAGCGCGCGCGGCCGTCAGTGCCGCGCGACGTGCCTGCACCTTCACTCACCACGCGCCAGTCGGCAGGCTGGCTGACGGTCATCTCGAACGTCACGAGCGCACGGCCGACGAGCGGATACCAGGCGCTCACGCCCGGCAGGTAGACGCCGACGGGTGCAATCAGCCCGGGCGTCGACCTGAATCCGCGCGTGTACTCCTCGCGGGCGTCAGACAGCGCGAAGTCGAACACGCCGTCGTACTCGACGTGCAGCGTCGCGCCGGGTGCCGGGAGCGTCGCGCGGTAGCGCTTCACCGACGGCGAACGTTGCGGCTCCCCGCCCTCGACGTCGCCGAGCCATGCGACGTCGCCGGCCGACACTTCCTGCACGACGGGATCGGCCTTCGTGATGCGCAGCCGCTCGTGGAGCAGGAACTCGACGTCGCGAACCGTGCCGCCCGGCGTGACGTCGGCCTTGACCGAGAGACGCCCCGACGCAGGGTCGAGCGCGACTTCGAGCACCTGATGGACGCGATCCTGCGCCGATGCCGTGCCCGCCGCCAGGGCGGCACACAGGGCGACGAGGACGATCCGCAGCGGTCGCGACATCAGCGAAGCCCTCCGAGATCCACGGTGAGTCCGGCGAGGACCGTGCGCGGGGCGAGCCATGCCTGGAAGTCGCCCTCGACGGGCTGTCCCTGGGCATTGCGCAGGAACACGTCACGAACGTCGAACATGTTGCCGACCTGCACGTAGGCGCTCACCGTGTGGCCATCGCGGCGCAGCAGGCGCTTGGCGACCTGTGCGTTCCAGACCTGGTAGGCGGGCGTGTAGCTGCCGTCCACGGCAGGCGGGACGGCGCCAAGGATCTGTCCACGCAGGTTGGCACGCAGTCCGCTGCGATCGTGGGCCCACAGCAGCTTGAGGAACGCCGCGTGGCGCGCATAGCCGCCAATCTCCACGCCGTCGTCGTCCTCGCGGCGGTTGTACGTGTACGACAGGCTCGGCGTGAACCCGTGCGGCAGCGTGACCGACGCGGACATGTTCGTGCCGCGCGACGTGTACGTGCGCAGGTTCGCGTACGTGAACGGCTGCCGGCTCAGGTCGAACGTGATGCCGTTCTCGACGCGTGCCGCGAAGTAGTCGGCCGATACCTGCGCGCGCGTGCCTGCCCACGCGTACCCGACATTGAGCGTGTTTGCCGTCTCCGGCTTCAGGTCGGGGTTGCCAACGAAGGCCGGTGGCGTGAAGAGGTACAGCTCGCCGAAGAACGGCGGCCGGTAGCCGTGGCCTGCCGCGAGCCGCAGGCGGTGCCGATCGGCAAGCCGATACGACGCGCTGGCCTTGGGGCTCCACTCGCTGCCGAAGTCGCTGAAGTCGTCGTAGCGTGCGCCCGCAGCCACGGTGAGGCGGTTGCCGAGACGCAGTTCCTGCTGGAACCAGCCCGTGGTGATGTCGCGCGCCGGATCCGCCACGCTGAGCGTGCTGCGCGAGAGCTTTTCCTGCCGGCGCTCGACGCCGCCCTGCAGCGGGTGATCGGCGCCGAACGCGCGCCACGCGTGCGACGCCGTCAGGCGGAGCTCGTCGTTCCACTCACGCCACGGGGCCTGCGGCTGGACGCGGCTGTCGATGGAGAACACGCGCGTCTCGTCGCGCAGGTACCAGCCACCCGTGTAGGCCACCGACACCGTCGTGGACGGCGAGGCGACGATGTCGAGCGTCGGCGACACCGAGTAGCGCGTGAGCTCGCGCTGCGAGTCGTAGACACTCGACGGCAGCTGCGTGGCACCCGCGAAGAAGTAGTCGTCGATTTCGCGGCGCGAGTAGTCGCCCGCCACGCGGAGGAAGGCCCGGTCTGCCACGCTGGTGTCGGCATTGAGCGTGCCCGACCACCAGCTGCTGCGCGGCTGCCCGATCGTCTGCGGGTTGGCCTCGCTCAGGTCGAAGCCGTCGTAACCGCGGTAGCCGACGCTCCCGCTGACGCCGCCGCGCGTGCCGCGCCAGCCCAGTGTCTCGTTCACGCGCCAGTCGCCGTAGGACCCGCCGCTGACGTCGGTCAGGCTCGTCAGGCCCGGCGTCTTCGACTGCCGCGTGACGAAGTTCACCACGCCGCCGATCGCGTCCGATCCGTAGAGCGCCGACCCCGCGCCCTTCACGATCTCGACGCGTTCGACGCCGGTCATCGGCAGGTCCTCGAGGTTCAGGCTGCCGTTGGCGTCCTTGCCGAGATATCGCCGTCCGTCCACGAGCACCAGCACGCCGCTGTTGGGAATGCCGTTCAGCGAGAGGTGGCCCTGCCCGCCGCCGGCCTGCACCTGGATGCCGGCACCGGTCTGCTCGATCAACAGGTCCTTTGCCGTGCGGGCCCCGGTGTCGGCAACCTGTCCCTGATCGATCAGCACGATGGGATCCGGAACGTCGAGCAACACCTGCTCGCGCCGGTTCGCCGTCGTGACGGTGACCTCGGTCGAGAACTGCGCCAGTGTCAGGCGGATGTCGAGCGCGTCGGCACTGTCGGCACCGACGGGGACGTCGACACGCGTGGCATCGGCAAAGCCGGTGAACGCCACGCGAATCGTGTAGGTCCCGGGCGGCAGGCCGTCGAGGACGGCAATGCCGCGATCGTCCGTGACGGCACGCGCCGCCACCGCGAGCGGCGTCGTGGATCGGGCGGCCGTGACCACGGCGCCGGGAAGGACGCCATCGGCGTCGCCGACGGTGACCTGGAGGCGATGCGCTGCGGAGACGGGTGACGAGGTGGAGGGCGACTGGGCAAGGGCGCGGGGCGACGTCGCCGCGAGGAGCGACGCGCCAAGTGCCGCGGCCCGCAGGAGCGGGAAGATGGGCATGGCAGGACAGGCGGCGGCATCGGCAGCGGCGGCCGGCCCGGATGGGCGGCCCTGCCCGGATGCGCGCACCGATCAGGGTCCCGCGCCGGGCGAGCGCAGGTCAAGTGTCGGGCGAGAAGTCGGCACGCAGCGGCAGGTGGTCCGAAGCGCCGGTCGCGGTGTCGCTCGCGACGACCTCGCACGCCGTCACCCGGGACGCGAAGGCCGCCGGGACGAACACGTAGTCGAGCCGCAGGTGCGGGTTCCAGGTCGGGAACGTGAAGCCGGTCTCGCCGGGGTTGGCGGCGCGATAGGCGTCCACGTATCCGGCGTCGAGCACCTGCTGCACCGTGCGCCACCGGATGTGCCCCCCGCTCATCCACACGAACGGCCGGAGGCGCAGCGGGAGCAGCCGAGTGTCGAGCAGTTCGCCGGGCGCCAGCGTGTTGAAATCGCCCGCCAGCACGTGGAAGCCGCCCGCATGCGCGGCGACCGTGCGCAGCAGGGCCCGCACCTCACCAACCCGACGGCGCTCGGTCCAGGCGGCGTGCACCGCGCTGAGATGGACGCCGAACAGCCGGACGCCGCCGCCCGCCGGCACCACCTCGAGGAACGCATGGCGCGAGCCCCGCGGCTGGTGCCATTCGAAGTGTTCGACACGTCGCCGCGCCAGGAAGCCGAGCGATTGGCGTCGCGAGGTACCCCAGTGCGGCATGCCCGTGGCTTCCGCCAGGCGTTCGACGATGGCGTGACGGGTCGCCTCCTGGAGGAGCACGACATCGGGCGCGGAGGCGGTGATGGTGGCGGCAAGGGCGTCCTCGCGCCCCGCTCCGCCATAACGGATGTTGTAGCTGAGGAGGCGCACGACGGCTCACCCGTCCCCGGGATCGCCGAGAAGGGTCAGGTAGGGCTGACCGATCAGTTCGCCGCGGAGGTACACGACCCAGTCGCGCGACGCCTGCAGGTTCACGGGCCGGCCCACGAACGTCGTGAGGCGCTCCCGCAACTCGACCAACGCGGGCGCGATGTCGGGGTCGTCCTCGCCCATCGGGCGGGTGTGGACCCCGGGCACGAAGAATCCTGTGAGTTTGTAGGCGCCAATCACGTCGGCGCCGACGAGCGTGAGATCGACGTCGCTCGTGCCCGGGCCGTCGGCGTCGAAGGGGGCCTTGTCGTTCCAGCGGAACCCGGTGACGGCGCTACCCCGCACGATCGCGCGTGTGCCGGGCGGTACGGCCTCGGCCACGATCGTGCGAAAGGCATCGAAGCGGGCCGTATCGCCACCGAACACGAGGCCGACGAACGTACGCCGCTTGTCCTCCTCGGTCAGCCCGCCCTGGACGTCCGTTGGCGCCGGCACGCCCGTGTCGAGGTCGTCAGGTCCACGTGCATCAGGGTTCAGGGACGGACTGTCGGGCGACATGCCCATGGCTGAAGCAAGCCGCGCGCCAGGTGCCGTGGGCGTTTCGTGGTGCGCAGGGCTTGCTGGGCCGTCCGACTCAGGGCAGGGGATAGTGCCGGGGTACCCGGACGACGCAGGTGCCGGCGACCTTGTCGTGCCACGACTGGCGCTCCGGATCCCAGATGATCCACAGCGCGCCGATGCCGAACGCCGCAAGCGAGAAGATCGCCGTCACGCCGCGCACCAGGGCATCGACCAACCGCAGCGGCGCGCCGTCCACGCGCGCCACCCGCAGCTGGCAGATGATGCCCCCGATCGTCGTCCGCTTCCACAGCCAGAAGGCCACGTGATACGCGACGAGGAGCACGACGATCATCTCGTCCGAGTTGTGGTCGAACACCGCATGCGCCGTCAGGCCGACGATCAGGGCATCGAGCACGAAGGCGCCCGCGCGCTCCGTGAACCCGGCGCGAGGGAACGCCAGCAGGGCCCTGTCGTCCCCGGCCGCCCCTGCGGGCAGCGCCGTGCCGGCACCGGGAGGCACGGGCGGGACGGCGCCGGGCCAGGCTGGCGGCGGCATCCCGAATGCGTCAGGGGCTGCTGACCGCTGCAGATCCACGTCGGCAGGCACTACAGGTGGCTGCCCCGCACCCGGGGCAACACCTGGGGCCACACCGGGAGCCGCCCCGGGGCCGTGGACGGCGGGCGCGGCAAAGGGAGGGACGTCCGGGGTGGCACGTCCCGGTCGCGGCGGTGCCGGCGGGTTCTCGCGGCGGAATGCGCGGATGCACGCAAGCGTTGCCGCCCCGAGTCCGAGCACGCCGGTCAGCCCCCAGACGATGATCCCCAGCACGGGAATCATGTAAGCGATGACGATCACGACAAAGCCGATGAGGAACGAGCGCGTGGACTGGAGCCGGCTCGCCGGGTCGTCCTCGTCGAACACGCGGGTGCCGATCCAGCGGCAGACGCCGATCTTGCCGACCATCCAGGCAATGGCCATGGCGCCGATCAGGACCGGCAGCAGCGCGATGCCAATCACCGTGACGGCCAGCAGGGCCGCGATCGGACCGGCGAGCAGGAGCACGAGCAACCCGGCCGCGAACGTGCTCAAGGGACGCTCGGCGATTGTGGCGGCTGACGCACCGGTGGCATGCGGGAAGAGCACGTGAATGAGGAGCTGGACGAACAGCAGCACCGCCGTCACCCACCACACCCACAGCAGGTCGGGCACGATGAGGCGCCCGTACAGCAGCCCCCGGGTGAGGTACGGGACGGCACCGCGGATGTTGTCGCCGATGATCGGCAAGCCGATCACGACATGCCCGCGACCCGCCCGGAAGTCGGCCGGCGCCTCCAGCAGGCCGCCGACGAGCACGAGTTCGCGATCGACGCGCGCGCCCGGCTCCACCGTCAGCGTGCCGCCCACGACGACGAGCGACCCGTGCACGATCGCGTCCTGCGCCAGTCGCACGTCGCCGAGCGTCACCGACATGTCCTCGCAGACCTCGCCCTCGACGACAACACTCCCGAACACGGCGACGACATCGTCGGCCGCCTCGCCGCGGCGGACGACGAAGTCCTGTCCGAGGCGGAACGTGGGGTCGCGACGCCAGTGATCGCACCCGGACGAGGCGGTGGTGGTGTCGGTGGCGGGCGCCGCGTCGCCGGGAAGGACGTCGGCCGGAGCCGGCGCGTCCTGTCCGGCAGGGAGCGTCGGCGACGGGGCGGGCGCCTGCGCGTGAGCAGCCGCCGCGGCGCCCCACGCGATCGTCACGAGGAGCAGGACGAAGCGAAGCATTCGAGTCATGAGCGGGAGGCCCCTCCGAGGGCCACGCGGCCGAGGGCCGCCATACACAAGGCGCACGCGCTGCACAGCGCCAATGTCAGGACGAGCACGCCCTTGGCGATGGGCGCGATGACGGCCGACCACGTCAACTGCACGACCTTGCCGACAGCGGCGCTCGTCTCGGCCGCCTCGCCGAACAGTCCGGCGCCCGACTGCAACGGGCCCGGCAGCCAGGCCTGCGCCTGCGCGACGAGTGCAGGCCATCCGAGCGCCAGAGCGGCCGCAAGGCCGACGGCAAGCCCAGCGACCGCCACCTGGACCGGCCACGGCCATGTGAACCAGGGCCGGCCCGGAACGGCCGGCGCGGCGGCAGCAAGCACGCGCGGGCGCAGCGAGCGCGGTGCACGGGGCGCGGGCAGTTCCGCGAGGTTCCGGTCCACGAGACGTTCGAGATCGTCCGGTTCCATGTGGGTCACGCCAGCCAGCGCCGCAGCGCGAGCCGCCCGCGGTGCATGTCGGTCTTCACCTTGCCGATCGACACGCCGAGCAGCCGCGCAATCTCGTCGTAGCTGCGCTGCTCGAAGTGGAAGAGCACGAGAGGGACGCGCTGATGCGGCGGCAGGCCGCGGAGTGCGGCTTCGAGCCGCGCCTGACGCTCGGCCGTGTCGAGCGCCTCGTCAGGCGCCGTGTCGTGCCCGGGCGCGTCGTACTCGACGTTGTCCGCGCCCAGTTCGCTGAAGAAGCGCCAGCGGGCGCGGTACCGCTCGAGGTGGTTCAGGCACTCGTGCGTGGCCACGGTCTTGAGCCAGCCGGCGACCGCGGGTTCACGCCGCAGGGCCGCGAATCGCTCGAACGCGCGCAGGAAGACGGTCTGGGCGACGTCCTCGGCCTCGGCCTCGTTGCCGAGCAGGCGCACGGAGACCGCGTAGACCATGTCCTCGTACTCGCGCACGAATGCCTCGAAATCCGGTAGCCCCGGGGAGCCCGTCGGGTCGCCCACGGCGGCCATGTACATCACATACACGGCTCGGCGGGGAAAGTTTCACCGAGGCTCGGGAGTCGGGAGTCGGGATTCGGGATTCGGGATTCGGGAAGCAGGACGTAGCCGCCGGACTTGTCCGGCCGTCATGGCGGTGACGCGGTCAGGGCACCTTCACGCGCGCGAGGTAGATCGCGCTCTTGCCTTCGTGCGACGAGTAGTAGCTCACCCAGAGCAGTCCGTCGTGCCATGCCATGCCGGCGTAGCTCGTGTCGCCGCCCGAGGGCAGGGTCAGCACGGGGTCGTAGCCGCCGTCGGGCGTCATCCGGGCAATCACCGTCTTCGCGCCTCCGGGATAGCTGCGTCCGGACGCCCAGAGATCGCCGTCCGCATGCCGGACGAAGTTCGGGCCGCCGACCTGGTGCGGCGCCTCGCGCCACGTCCACTCCGTGTAGGGTGCACGGCTGCGGCCGATCCAGGCCGCGCGGTTGCCGGCTTCGCGGCGGACGAGCGCAACCATCTCGCCATCGGGCAGCACCCGCAGCGTGGTCTCGTTCGGCCTGTCGGGCACGGCAAGGGCCGCAACCGGCTCGAACGTGCGGCCGTCGGTGGACGAGACGAGGGTCACCGTCCATTCGTCGCGCGAGGCGTCGGAGCGGTACGTCACGCCGTAGGCGCGCCCCTGGTGCCACGTGACGCGCCAGAGCCAGTCGCCCTCGGCGAGGATGCGCTGCGGCGCGGACCATGTGCGGCCGTCCGACGAGAACAGCACGCGCGGCTGCCGGCCCATGTAGCGTGTGCCTTCGTACACCGAGCCGCCCGCGACGATCATCAGCCGGTCGTCGGGCGTGATGGAGAACTTCGGATCCCGCAGGTCGATGCCCGGCTCGCCAATCAGCGCACTCGACGTCCACCCCTCCCCATCGTCGGAGACCAGCACGCGGATGCGGCCGTCGCCGCCGACGTGCCCATCGCCCTCACGGAACGTGCAGTACCACCGGTCACGCCAGCGCACGAGGTCCGTGAAGGCGTTGTGCGCGCCGGCGTCCCAGATGCGCGACACGCTGACGAGCGTCGGCGCGGGTGCGGGCTGGCCGGCACCGGCGGTGCCGGCCGCGCCGGCAGCAAGCATGAGCACGGCATGAGTGATCATGCCGAGAGCTTACCCTTCGACTCCATGGCAGAACCAGCATCCACGGCGTCGCCCCGCGCCACGTGTGCCCCGCGACATCCCGCAAACGACTAGGATGGGCTGTCATGCCTGCAACAGACCGCGCGCTTCTCATCGGATGCCACGGCGGCGTCGGCCGTGCCCTGCTTGCCGCGCTCGAACACACGACGCCGGGACAGGCCGTGCTGGCCTCTCTCGACGCGCTCCTCCTCGCAGACCGGGAACCGCCCGATGCGCCACGGCCCGCCAACGCCATCGGCACCCTGCTGCCGCCTGTCGTCATCGAATCGGCCGACGATCTCGGGCGACTGGCCCGGGACCACGCCATCACGCAGGTCGTCGACGTGTCGTCGATCGACACGGTTGACTGCACGCAGGCGTGCGACTCGCTCGGCGCCGACTTTCTCTGCACCAGCGTCGAGGAGTGGTCCGGACAGCCACCGCTGCCGACCGACGAGGCGATCGCGCGCCTCCTCCCGCCGCGCCGCCCCGTCCTCGAGCGGCGCAGCCACCTTGTAGGAAGCGGGGCGAACCCGGGCATCGTGAACGCGCTCGTGTTCACCGCCATCGAGGAGTTCGCCCGGCGCGTGGACGTCGCGCCGACGGTCGAGGCGCTGGAGATCGAGTCGATCCTCATCACCGAGGAGGACACGACGACCGAGACCGGTGCGTCGGCGTCCACCGACGTGTTTCCGATGACATGGAGCCCGCTCCACTGCCTCGAGGAACTGTTCGAGCCGGCGGCGTTCTGCGCGCGCGACGGGCGCGTCGAGAGCCTGGGACACGCCCCGACGGCTCGCTGGTATCGCGCCCGCTGCGGCGACCGCGTGATCGACGGCATGGCCGTCCCGCACGAGGAGGTCGCCACGCTTGCGCGCCGGCTGCCGACAGTGGAGATTGCGTTCCTCTACCGCATCGCGCCGGCAGCCATCGAGACGCTGGCCGCCCATGCCGGTGCGCCGCCGCCGGCCACGTGCACGACGCACCGGCTCTGCCCCCCGTGGGCCACGGCGCTGACGGGCCGCGATCGCGTCGGCGTGCTCCTCGGCAGCCGCCGCTTCGGCGAGTTGTGGCAGGGGTTCGACACGGACGTCGCGACAGGCCTCGCACTTGGCACAAACGCCACGCAACTCCAGGTGGCCGCGGGCATCGTGGCAGGCTGGAGCCAACTCGGCCGCCGCAAGGGCATCCATTTCGTGGAGAATCTCGACTGCGCGCAGTTCGTCGACGTCGCGACCGCGGTGCTCGGCCCGCTCGTCGTCGTCCACGATCCCGACGCGCGTCCGCGGCCGCTCGCCGACCGCGCCGTACCGCCGCCCGCGGGGGCTGCCAGTGCCCACGCGGCCGTTCGCACACGACTGGCTGACTGAAGACGGAGTGCACGATGCGCGCTCGCACGTTGATCATCCTGGTCTCACTTGCCATGACCATCTCATGCACGGGACGCGGCGACGACGCCGCGCCCGATTCCGGCACGGCGCCCGAGGCGCAGACGACGCAGGCGGCGCAGGCAGCACCCGCCAACTGGATCGAGGGCAAGGACTACACCGTCCTCGAACGCGCGCGCTTCATGGACGAGACCGGCTTCACGCAGCCGGCCGAGGCGTTCAGCGTGCTGTTGCCGCGCGGATGGACGCGCGAGGGCGGCATCGTCTGGAAGAGCCCGCAGACCTGTCGCTCCGAGATGGTGAGCGCGCACTGGACGACGGCGTCTGGCGATGGCGCCATCCGGTTCCGCTCGCTGCCGATGCACGGCTGGGCATGGTCCTCCGATCCGATGATGCTGCAGGCCCTGCAGATGCAGGCACAGCACGGCGGGTGCGAGGTGGGGATGGCCATCGACGCCGAGCGGTACCTGCGCGAGGTGTTCGTTCCGCGCGAACTGCAGGGCGCCACGATCACGGAGGTGCGCGAGAACGCCGAGGCCACGCGCACCCTGCAGGAGCAGCTCGCGGAGAAGCGCGGGCAGTTCAACGCCATGGGTGCGCAGGTCGAGTTCGCCCCGAGTGCCGTGATCGCGCGCTTGCGGTGGGACGACGGGACCGAAGGCGTGGCGTTCTGCTCGCTCTTCAACGTGGTGTCGACGATGCAGAACCCGTACACGGGCGGGATGCAGCGGACGAGCAACAGCATGGCGAACGAGCGGAGCGTGATGCGGTTCCCCGCAAGCCGCCGCGCGGAGGCCGAGACCGTGCTGGCAAACCTCAAGTCGAGTTTCCGCACGAACCCGCAGTGGCAGTCGGCCATCGAGGGCTACTTCCGGCGCCTCAGCCAGCAGGACAACGTCGTCCATCACCAGCGCATGCAGGCCATTGCCGATCAGACCGCCGCCAACGCGCGGGCCCACGCACAGCGCATGGCCGACATCCAGGCTCAGGGCGCAGCAAGCACGCAGCGGTTCCAGCAGCGGATGGCCGACATGGACCAGAGCATGCGGAGCTGGGAGACGCAGCAGGCCGGCCAGGACCGCATGCACACCGCGTTCGTGCAGGGCATCCGCGAGGTGGAGACGTGGCAGGGCGGCGATGGCAAGGTGGAGTTGAGCAGCGGCTACGACCAGGCGTGGAGCCGCGGCGATGGCAGCTACATCATCAGCAACTCGCCGTCGTTCGATCCGCGCACGGCATTCCAGGACCAGAACTGGCAGGAGCTGACGCGTGCCAAGCCGTAAGGGCTGGCCGACACGACGAGCCGGCGCAGCCGCGATCGCGCTCGTGGCGGTCGCGTGCGCGTCAGGCGAGCCCCCCGCTCCCCCTCCGGATCTCCTGATCCGGAACGTCACGATCGTCTCGCCGGAGCGGGACGCGCCGTATGGCCCGACCGACGTCGCCATCACCGGAGACCGCATCACGGCGATCGAGGCCGGCCTGCCGACCCACGGCCTGCAGCCAGACAGGGTTCTCGACGGCACCGGACGGTTCCTCACGCCGGGGCTGATCGACAGCCACGTCCACCTGTCCACGATTCCCGGCATGCACGGCGGGCACGAGGCCGAGTTCCCGGACGTGGCCGCGCGGGCGCGTGCCCAGGTGCCGCGGAGCTACCTGTACTTCGGCTTCACGTCAGTCGTGGACCTCATCGCGACGGCCGACACCATCGCGGCGTGGAACGCCTTGGACGTCAGGCCGCACGCGTATTTCGGGATGGGTGCGCCCATCATGGACGGCTACCCGACGCAGGCAATCCCGAAGCCCGAGCGGTATCGCGCGGTGCCGACGTTCCTCTTCGATCCGACGCGCCCCGAACAGTTCCCCACGGACCTGAATCGCGACGAGCACACGCCGCGCGCGATCGTGGACCGCGCTGCGGCCCAGGGCGCCCGTGCCGTGAAGACCTTTCATGAGGACGGCTTCGGCGCGAGGCGCGACATCCCCGTGCCGCCGCGCGAGGTGCTCGAGGCGCTCGTCGCAGCCGCGCGCGATCGCGGGCTGCCCGTGCTGCTGCATGCAAATTCCACGGGCGCGCAGGCGGCTGGCGTCGAGAGTGGGGTGCACGCCCTCGCGCATGGCCTGTGGACGTGGGATGCACCCGATGCACCGGAACTGCCCGCAGCGGTGCGTGCCGTCCTCGACGGCGTGATCGCGAAGGACATCGCGTACCAGCCGACGATCCAGGTCCTGTATGGCGAGCGCGACCTCTTCGATCCGGGGTTCCTGGGCCGGGCCGACGTCCGGGCCGCGGTGCCCGCCGAGGTGCTCGCGTGGTACGCGAGCGAGCCCGGGCAGTGGCTGACGCGGGAGATGCGCGACTTCCCGCCCGTGGCGCAACTCGAGGCAGCGGGCCGGTGGGAGGACATCGACGCAGAGCCGATTCGCCATGTGCGGCAGGCGCTGGCGTACCTCGCCGACCGAGGCGGCCGGCTGCTGTTCGGCAGTGACACGCCGAGCGCGCCGACGTATGCAAACCCCGCGGGCCTGAACGGGCGCCTCGAGATGGACCACTGGATCGCGGCCGGGGTGAGCCCCGCCGCGGTGCTGCGGGCCGCGACCACGGCCAACGCGGAGTTCTTCGGGCTCGGCGACGGAATCGGCCGGGTGGCGACCGGCTCGCGCGCCGACCTGCTGTTGATGGAATCGAGCCCTTACGAGAGCGTTGCCGCCTACGATGCGATCACGCACGTGATCCTCGCCGGCCGTGCGCTGCCTCGTGCATCACTTGCCGCCGACGCACACTGACACCGCGACGACAGGAACCCTCCGCATGCGACACGTCCGCCTGATTCTGCTGCTCTTCGCCCTCGTGCCGGCAACGGCCGCCGCCCAACCCGCCGACCGCGTGGCGCCCGCACGCGATGCCGCGGCGACTGCTCCGGACGAACAGGCCGTGCAGTGGCACACCGTGACGCCGGCAGTCGTCGAAGGCAAGGGATGGAGCGACACGAAAGGCGACTTCGATCGCTTCCCCGCGCGTGCCGAGGGCACCGTGCGCCCGCCCGTCTGGTCGCTCTCGCGCCACGCCTCGGGCCTCAACGTGCGGTTCACGAGCAACACGACGATTGTTCGCGTGCGGTGGACGGTCACCGAGGAGCGGCTGGCCCTGCCGCACATGGCGGCAACGGGCGTGAGCGGGCTCGACCTGTACACGCGGGTCGGCTCGACCTGGTACTTCGTCTCCGAGGCGAGGCCCACGACGTCGCCGACGAACGACGCCCTCGTGACGGCCGAACTGACGCCGGAAAGCCGCGAGTTCCGGCTGTACCTGCCGCTCTACAACGGGGTGTCGCAACTGGAGATCGGCGTGGCAGACGGCGCGTCCTTCCGCTTCGAACCGCCCCTGGCGGCGCGTCCGGTCGTGGTGTACGGCACGTCGATCACGCAGGGCGGCTGCGCGTCGCGGCCGGGCATGAGCTACACGGCCATCCTCGGACGCCGTCTCGACGTCCCGTTCGTCAACCTGGGATTCTCGGGCAATGGCAAGGCGGAACCGGAAGTCGCGCGCCTGCTGGCCGAACTCGACCCGGCGGTGTTCGTGATCGACTCGCTGCCGAACATGACGCCGCAGGAAGTCGCCGACCGCATGCCGGCGCTCATCGACACGATCCGTGCCGCGCATCCGCGCACGCCCATCGTCCTCATCGAGCACCTGCCGTACCCCAGCCTGCGCTTCCGCAAGGAGAAGGCCGCAAGCGTCGCGACCGCGAATGCGTCGCTCCGGTCCATTCACGAGGCGCGGCGCAAGGCGGGCGACAGGCAAATCACGCTGGTGCCGGGCGCGGGCCTGCTGGGATCCGATGGCGAGGGTACGGTCGACAACAGCCACCCGACCGATCTCGGGTTCACGCGGATCGCGGATGGACTCGAGCCGCACCTCCGCCGCGCCTTGAGGGATCGATAGGCCCGTTCGGCCGATCAGACGGGAAACCGACCCGAGGGAACCGCGGACAGGCCGGGACCGGTGAGCTGGCCGGTCTGCATCACGCCGTCACGGATGGTGAACAGCCCCGGGAACCTCGGCTCCCACGCCTCGCTCGCCGCCGGCACGAACTGCCTGGCGTTGGCCTCGATGCCGGCGTTGCCGGGCACGCGCGCCGCGATCCCGGCCGAGTGAATGAGCGAGGCGCCTGGACACGTGAGGTCCTGCACGCACAGGAACATCCCGTACTTCTGCGCAGCGGCGGCCATCAGCATTGCCTGGCTCTGGCCCTTGCACGCCTTGAGCGCCACGCCCGTGTACCCCATCTCGCGCGCGAGCAGCAGCGACTCGAGGTCCACGAGCCCTTCGTCCACGACGACAGGCAGCAGCTTCGAGGCCTCGTGCATGACGTTGGCCTTGTCGCGCGCGAGGTCGCGCGACGTCGGCTGCTCGATGTACTTGATGCGCCCGAAGCCGTCTGGCGTCGCCTCGCGCACCTTGTGCAGCAGGCCGAGGAGGTAACCGACGTCCGGGCATCCCTCGTTGAAGTCGAGCAGGTAGTTCCAGTCGTCGACACCGCGTGCCGTCATCGCGCGCCGCGCCACGCGGTCGATACGCGTGATGCGATCGAAGTCCTGCGCCTCGTTGCCGCCGTTCAACTTGATCTTGAAGTGCGTCAACCCGTCGCGCGCAATCCACTCGTCGAGCGTCATCGGCAGGCCATCGTCGATCCGTGCCTTCAGGTCGGAGGGCTCGATGGCATCGCTCGCGCCGACCGAATGGAAGACCGGCGTCACGGCGCGGGGCTGGGCGGGCACGTACCGATCGAGATACTCGCCGGCAAACTGCGGGCCGAGATCACGCGAGAGGTCGTGCCGCATGTGCTCGCGTGAGTACGTCGCATACGAGCTCAGGCCGAACGCCTTGCCATACCCGTCGTGGATGGCGGCATCGAACGCGCTCGCGACGACGAGCGTGCAGAGCACCGGGATGGGCTGCGGGAGCGCCTGCTCCTGCGACACCGCGGCGGCCGCCCTGAGGTATGCGGGCTCGAGC
This sequence comes from uncultured Luteitalea sp., assembly GCA_934541105.1. Classification (GTDB taxonomy): domain Bacteria; phylum Acidobacteriota; class Vicinamibacteria; order Vicinamibacterales; family Vicinamibacteraceae; genus Luteitalea. The sequence goes on from CAKTDA010000007.1 coordinate 314,618, forward strand.
ACGCGCCAGATGTCGATCGGGTGTCCCTCTTCGTCGCACGCCGCGGTCTGCGTGCGCAGCGCGTCGGCAAGGGCACGCATCGCACCGAGGCTCGTGTCGTGGGGGACGGACGGAAAGGCCCAGGCGTTGCCGAGCGTCATCGATCCGAATCCCCACGACTCCCTGCCGTCGCCCGTCCGCACCCTGCACGCGACGTTCAGGATCGTGACGTCGTCCACCGAGCGGCCGCCGAACATGTACGGCGCGCGGTATGTGTGCGACTCGAATCCGTGCACGACCTCGAGGATGCGGATGTCGGTGGGACGTGATGCCTGCACGGCAGGCGCGTCGGTCGAGCACGAGGCGGCAAGCGTCGCCAGCGGCAAGGCGCCGGTGCCGACGAGGAATGCACGGCGCGACAGGGAATGGGCATCAGCCATGAGGCGCATTATCCGCGCGACGGGTGCAGAGCGACGACCGACTCGACATCCGCGACGTCGACACCCGCGATCTGCACGCGTTTCCGGCGCGACCGCTGGCCCGACAGGATGGTCACCGCCCGCCTCGGCACACCGAATGCGTCGGCAAGCGTCTCGACGAGCTCCGCGTTTGCAGCGCCGTCCACCGGTGCCGCACCAAGCCGCACGAGCACCGCGTCGTCGCGCGTGCCCGCGAGCCCGGCGCGTCCGGCGCGTGGCACGACGCGAACGTCGAACACCACGCCACCTGGCACGGCGGTGATCATCTCGGCCCGAGCCGCACGACGCGGACGTCCGCGCCGCCGACCTCGACGTCGAACGTCACGCGGCCGGCAGACGCGCGCAGCGGGACGTCCTGCTGGCGAACGAGATCGATGGCGCGCGTGACCGCGGATGGCACGCGCACCGTGACCGAGCCGCTCGCAGGCGTCGCGGCGTGGTTCAGGACGACGGCAATGACGTCATGGCCCGACTCCAGCAGCCGCACCTCGAAGGGCCCGCCCTCGACGTCCACCGGCAGCGTGACCCCAGCCCACTGGAGCAGGCCCGCGTAGAAGCGCTCCACCGCAGGCGTCGGCGTGCTCTGGTATGCGGCGCTCACGAAGGAGCCGAGCAGCAGCGTCCTGCCGCGGCCGTGGCTCGACAGCACGGCTGCCGCGCCGCCGTGCGGGAACGTCGCCACGACGCGCGCGGCTGGCGCCATGGGCTCCAGTGTCTCTTCGTACCAGCGGGCCGGGAGCACGTCGCCCGGTGCGAGGCCGGGCACGTCCGACGCGCCGCCCGTCCATGCGAGCTGCGTCTTGCCGCCGACGGCCGTCTGCACGGCGATCTCGCGTGCGCCCATCACCTCCCACAGACCGAGTCCGGGGATGCGGTCCGACGATGCGCCACGCTCGTTGCTCCACGCGAGCCGCGCCTCGGTCACGAGCGAGCCGCCGTTCTCGACGTATGCCCGCAGCGGCGCGGCCGCGCGTTCGGGCATCATCACGGGGTACGGGAAGATCACGAGCTTGTAGGCGCCGAGCGTGTCGGCGCTCAGGTGATCGATGTGGACGTAGTCGATGGGCACGCTGCGCCCGAAGAGCGCGCGGTAGGCACCGAGCAGCGAATCGCGCTCGATGCCGACGACTTCGCCCTGGGGCCCGCCGTACGCGGCGGCACGCTGGCGTCCGCCGACGAAGTGGGCGAGCGGGTTGTAGACGATGGCGACCTCGGAGCGCACGGGACGCGCGCGCAGCAGCAGGTCCTGCTCGCGGCTGACGACCTTCGCGATGGCGCCGGCCGCGCGGGCCCGATCGGTGATGGTGCCATCGAGCTGGTTCAGGCCGAACCCGCCCGCCTCATAGCCCGTGCTCATCGGATACCACGCGTAGTAGTTGATGCCGCGTGCGCCGCGCGCGAGCGCCGACCACGTCCAGATGCGCAGGTCGCCCGGCGTGACCGTCGGGCTGACGTTGACGCCAATCGTCCCGAAGCCGCCCTGGAGCTCGCCGACATAGAAGCCGTTGCGGCCCTCGTCGTACCCGAACGAGCGGGTGAAGTCGAGGAGCGCCGCACGCCATGGCGCGTCCCGATCGACGAACGCGGAGTGCTTCGGATAGAACGACGTGCCGTAGAAGTCCACCTGCCGCGCCATCGTCCAGTCGTCGGCCTGGCCTTCCCAGTGGTGCGGCGAGGCGAACAGGCCGACGCCCGCGGCGTGGCTCGTGACGATCGTGCCGGGCGCACCCCGGCGCACGGCATCGGCCCGTTCCTTCAGGTCCTCACCGAGCTTCGCGACGATGAATGCCTTCCAGTCGATGTAGTCCGTGTAGGAGAGGATCGTGCTGAGGCGGCTCGGCTCCACGTCGTCCCAGCTCGCGAAGCGGCGGTACCAGGCGCGATTGAGGGCGTCGAGCGTGCCGTACTTCTGCTGGAGCCAGGCGCGGAAGCGGCGCTTGGTGTGCGGGCAGTAGCAGAACTCCGGGTTCGGGATGTACGTGGGGTTGGCCCAGTTGATGACGTGCGGTTCGCTCCAGAGATCCCAGCCGAGGAACGCCGGACTCTTCGCGGCGCGACGCGCAAGCGTCTCGTAGAAGGCGACGTCGGCGTCGCGGATGCCGTGGTGGTCGCGGCAGTAGCCGGGCGACGACTCGGGCTGCACCTGCTGGCCGTTGCTCGAGACGAACAGCGAATCCGGGTACTTGCGCCCGAGCCATGAGGGCGCCGAGTCCATGTAGACCTGGAGCAGCAGCTTCAGCCCCTCCTCTTCGGCCAGTTCGAGCAGCACGTCGAGCGTCTCGAAGTGGTACCGCTGCTCTTCCGGCTCGCCGCTCGCCCAGTCGATCCACGCGCGCACGGTGGTGAAGCCGAGCGCCTTGATCTGCTGCACATCGGCGCGCCACTGCTCCTTCTTCTGTCGCGCATCGCGTTCGAGCATCGGCGCGCGCGCCTTGCCGCCGCCGTACCAGACGGCCATCGGCAGCGCGGATGCGGCGGGCGTGGGCGCAGGCGCTTGCGCCGTGGGTCGTGCGATTGCCGCAATCGCGACGGCAATCACGAGGTGAACGGCAAATCGGTAGTCGCGCATGGGTCGAATCGGAGGTGAGCCCCGGCGGGGCGGATGCGGGGAACCCGCCCGGCCTGCCGGTGGGCGACATGCTACAGTCGCGCGCGATGCACCGTCGAGTTCAGCCGCTCGCTGCCCTGCTGATGCCGTTCCTCCTCGTTGCGGGGTGCGCGACGCGAACCGGCACGGCGCCCGCTCCCACTCGAACAGGCGACGCGATTGCCGCCTGGCCGACAGGCGTGGATCTGCCCGCCCTCGAACGGCGTATCGACGCCCACCTGCGCTTCCTTGCGAGCGACGCCCTGCACGGACGCGGCAGCGGCACGCGCGACGAGTGGATTGCCGCCACCTACATCGGCGCCCAGCTTGCCGCGCTCGGACTCGAACCGATGGGCGACGATGGCTGGTTCGTCCAGGAGATCGGTGTGCAGCGACTTCGCGCCGAGAAGCCTCCCGTCCTGACGGCGGGCGAGCGCACGTTCACGCGTGGGCAGGGCTTCACCGTGAACTCGGTGCCGGGACCACGCGTGGGCGGGCCACTGCACCACTACGCGGCTGGTGCGACGTTTCCTGCTGGCGCCGCGGTCATCCTGCCCGCTGACACGCCCATGGCGGCGCTCTCGAACGTCTCGGCCGCCGCGCTCGTGCTGCGGAGGGCACCGGCGCGTGCATCCGGCGCGCCTACACCGCCCACCGTGCCCGTCACATCCTCGCAGCTCGTCGGCGTGCCGCCTGGGCAGCCCGCCGGTCCGACGCTCGTGACGCTCGACGCAGCCGCGCACGACGCGATCTTCGCGATGGCCAGCGGCACGACCGTGCGCCTCGACTCGGAGTTGACACCGGCCGAGCGTACGAAGACGTGGAACGCGGTGGGCCGCCTTGCCGGCACCGACCCGTCGGCGTCTGCCGAAGTGCTCGTGATCTCGGCGCACCTCGATCATGTGGGCACGCGCCCCTCGGCCGACGGCAGCGTGGCCGACACCATCTACAACGGCGCCGACGACGACGCGTCGGGCGTGGTGGCGGTGCTCGAACTGGCGCGCGCGCTCTCGACGGGCCCGCGGCCGCGCCGCCCGGTGGTCTTCGCGCTGTTCGGCAGCGAGGAGGCCGGCGGCTTCGGCGCCCGCTACTTCGTCGAGAAGCCCGTCATCCCGCTCACCGACATCGTCGCGGACCTGCAGGTGGAGATGATCGGCCGGCCTGACCCGAAGGTGCCGGCCGGCACGCTGTGGCTCACCGGATACGAGCGATCGTCGCTCGGCGCGCAGCTTGCCGCACAGGGCGCGCGGCTCGTGCAGGACCCGCATCCCGACCAGCGCTTCTTCGAGCGGTCCGACAACATCCGCTTTGCCCGCCGCGGCGTCGTCGCGCACACCGTGTCGAGCTTCGGCCTCCACAAGGAGTACCACCAGCCGTCCGACGAAGTGCGCCACATCAACGTCGCGCACATGCGCGACGCGATTGCGTCGCTCGTCGAGCCCGTCCGCTGGCTGGCGACGACAACCGACAAGCCGGCGTGGGTGGAAGGGATGAAGCCGTAGCGCACGGCGGCGCATCGGCGCGCCGCAGCGGCGGCCGTGCATGATCGTTGTAGGCTCGTGGGATGCGGGCGCTGGTCGTCGAGGACGATCCGAAGATCGCGGACTTCGTGAGCAACGGGCTGCGCGAGGCGGGGTTCGTCGTCGATCGCGCGGCCGACGGCGAGACCGGCCTGCACCTGGCCACCGAGGGCCAGCACGACGTCGCCGTGATCGACGTGATGCTGCCGCAGCTCGACGGACTGGGCCTGATCCAGCAGATGCGGCAGCGCGGCGTGCAGACGCCCGTGCTCATCCTCAGCGCGAGGCACACGGTGGACGATCGCGTGACCGGCCTGCGCGCCGGCGGCGACGACTACCTCACGAAGCCCTTCGCCTTCCCCGAGTTGCTCGCACGTGTGCAGGCGCTCATCCGGCGGGCGACGAACGCACCGGTGGCCACGCGGCTCACCGTCGGCGACCTCACGCTCGACCTCGTGACGCGGGTCGCGACGCGTGGCGGGCGCACGATCGAGCTGCGCCCCCGCGAGTTCACGCTGCTCGAGTACCTGATGCGCAACGCCGGACGCGTCGTGTCCAAGACGATGATCCTGTCGCACGTCTGGGACTACTCGTTCGATCCCGGCACGAACGTCGTGGACGTGCTCGTCTTCCGCCTGCGCGAGAAGATCGACAAGGGCTTCGACGGCAAGCTGCTGCACACGGTGCGGGGAGCGGGATATGTCCTGGGCGTGGCGTGACGTCCTGCGCGACGCACTCGGCTGGCGGCTTGCGCGCTGGTACGCCCTCATCTTCGTCGCGAGCGCGCTGACGATCGTCGCGCTGACGTACCTCATCCTCGCCACGTCGCTGCGCCGCTACGACCGCGACGCCGTGGAGACGGCGCTCGTCCAGTACGCGCGGGCTTACGCGCGCGGCGGCGTGAACGCGCTTGCCCGCGAGATCCGCGAGGGCGACCTCGCGGCCTCGCCAGGGCCGATCTTCGTCCGGACGCTCGGGCCCGGCGAGCAGGTCGTGTTCTTCAGCATGCCGGCGCGATGGCGGCATTTCGACCTGTCGCAGCTCAACGCGCCGCGCCTCAGCGGCGAGCAGGCGTGGACCACCCTGACCACCGGCAACGGCGGCGACGTGCTCGAAGTCGCCTCGGTGCGACTCACCGACGGGACGCTGCTGCAGGTCGGCAAGAGCACCGAACGGCGGCGCGACCTGCTGCAGCGCTTCCGGCGCGTGATGCTGGCCGACCTGGCGCTCGTGCTCGTCGTGGCCCTCGCGGGCGGCGCCCTGATCACCTGGTCCGGCCTCCAGCCTGTTCGCGCGCTCGCGGGGACCGTCGGCGGCATCGTCCGCACCGGGCGCACCGACCTGCGCGTCCCGTCCTCGCCTGCCGACGACACGCTCGGCGATCTGACCCGACTCGTCAACGCGATGCTCGAGCGCATCGATTCGGTCGTCAGCGGCATGCGTGGCGCGCTCGACAACGTCGCACACGACCTCCGCACCCCGCTGACGCGGCTGCGCGGCATCGCCGAGCACGCGCTCGCGACCGACGATCCCGCCCGGATGCGCGAGGCGCTCGCCGACTGCGTCGAGGAGGCGGACCGCGTGACGTCGATGCTGCACACGCTGATGGACATCTCCGAGGCCGAGACGGGAACGATGGCGCTCACGCGCGAGCCGACGAGCCTCGTCGATCTCGTGCGCCAGGCCGTGGACCTGTACGAGGACGCAGCCGAGGAGCGCGGCATCACGATCGAGGCCGACGTCGATGGTGCGGTCGTCCAGGTGGACAGGACGCGCATGCGGCAGGTGCTCGCCAACCTGCTCGACAACGCGGTGAAGTACAGCCCTGATGGCGGGCGTGTGCGGATCCGGGCCTCGAGCATCGGCGAGGCCGCCACCGTGACGGTCGAGGACGACGGCCCGGGCATCCCGCCCGACGAACTCCCGCTCGTGTGGCAGCGGCTCTTCCGCGGCGACCGCAGCCGCACCACACGCGGGCTCGGGCTCGGCCTGAGCCTCGTCAAGGCCATCGTCGAAGCGCACGGTGGCACGGTGGACGTCGCCAGCACGGTCGGCGCCGGCAGTCGGTTCCGGATCACCCTGCCGATGGGCACCGCCAACCTTTCACAGATGTAATCCGCGTGTCAGGCTGGGGTAATCCGCGCTGCGTAGAGTGGTCGTGTCGCGATGGTGCGACAGCCTTCGCGGGAGACGCAGATGACATTCGATCGCAGCAGACTCGGCCGGAAGGGTGCGGCGGCAGGCGCCGTGCTGCTGACCGGCGCCCTCCTCGGCTACAGTGCCGCACCCGATGCGCAATCGACGGGTTCGACGGCCGGGACCGTGGCGCGCGCGGCCGACGCGGTCACGCGGACGCTCGGCCCGGCCACGCATTCCTACGCCGACGTCGTGGCGGAGGTGACGCCGGCCGTCGTGACCGTGAGGTCCGAACGCCGCGTGCGCCAACTGAGCCAGCAACTGCCGGATCACCCGCTCCTGCGTGAGTTCTTCGGCGACCGCGTGCCGATGCCGCGCCAGCCGGGTCCGCGCGCGGGCGGCCTGGGCTCCGGCGTGATCGTCCGGGCCGACGGCTACGTGCTCACGAATCATCACGTCGTGGACGGCGCGGACAAGGTGACGGTGGAGCTCACCGACGGCCGCAGCTTCGAGGCGGAGGTCGTGGGGTCGGACGCACCGAGCGATCTTGCCGTGTTGAAGATCGCGGACGCGGCGAACCTGAAGACGCTGGCGCTCGGCAACTCCGACGAGGTCGCGGTCGGCGACGTCGTGCTCGCGGTCGGGAATCCGCTCGGCGTCGGCCAGACCGTGACGATGGGCATCGTCAGCGCGAAGGGCCGTGCGACGGGCGGCACGAACTTCGAGGACTTCATCCAGACCGACGCGCCCATCAACCAGGGCAACTCGGGTGGCGCGCTCGTGAACACGTCAGGCGAGCTGATTGGCATCAACTCGCAGATCCTGTCGCCGTCCGGCGGCAACATCGGCATCGGGTTCTCGATTCCGGCCAACATGGCGCGCAACGTCATGACGCAGCTGATCGACCACGGGGAAGTGCGCCGCGGCATGCTCGGCGTCACCATCCAGCCGGTGACGTCGGACATCGCACGCAGCCTCGGTCTCGACGCGGTGAAGGGCGCTCTCGTGAACGACGTGCAGGCGAGCAGCCCCGCGTCACGCGCCGGCATCGAACGCGGCGACGTGATCACCGGGATTGCGGGCGGCGACGTGAAGGACGGCAACGAACTGCGCAACAGGGTCGCGCAGCTGCAGCCCGGGACGGCGGTGCCGCTGACGATCGTCCGCGACGGCAAGGCACGCGAGGTGACCGTGACGGTTGCCGAACTCCAGCAGGCCGGTGAGCGCAGCGCACCAGGCCGTGGCGACGCGCCGGCCGATCCGACAGGCTTCGGCATGGGCGTGCAGCCGCTCACGCCGGAACAGGCACGCACGCTCGACATTCCCGCAGGGCGCGGCGTGCTCGTCACGGCCGTCAACGCGGACGGCCGCGCGGCGGCCGCCGGTCTGCGCGAGGGCGACGTCATCGAGGAGGTCGACAGCTCGCCGGTCACGGGCGTCGAGGCGCTGCGTGGACTGCTCCAGAAGGGCGAGCGTCCCGCGCTGCTCCTCGTGCATCGCCAGCAGCAGACGATGTTCCTGGCGATCGACCGGGCAAGCTCGTAAGAGCTTGCCTATCCTTCCGACGCGGCGAGCTTCTCGAGGCGGGCCCGAGAGCCGGCGATGCCCTTCCGGAATCCCTCGGGATCGACAAAGGCCCGCACACCCTCGCGGGCCGCTCGCTCCCGCTTCCGCTCGAAGTCGAACTGCGATCCGTGGGCGGCGAGGAAGATGTCGATCTCGAGCCCCTCCTGCACGCGGAGGGCCTTGCGGTAGTCGTCGAGGATTCCGGGATACGACGGGTTCCTCACCAGGCGCGTGCCCGGGTTCACGTACGTGCTGCCCGCGAACACGACGCGATACGGGCGGCCACCCTCGTCGATGGTGGTCGTCCATGTCGTGCTGCCGGGCGTATGCCCCGGCGTGTGATGCGCCCTGAGCGTGACGCCGCCGAGCGAGACCTCGTGGCCGTCACGGACGATCTCGTCAACCTGCACCGGGGGGAAGTGGTACGCCGGCGTGCCGCCGAACAGGTAGTCGGTCTTCCCGCCCGACGCGAGGATGCCCTCGTCGCCCCGCATCGCCACGACACGACCGCCGGTCGCCGCCTTCAGGTGCGCCAGCGTGCCGACGTGATCGAAATGCGCCTGCGTGTTCAGCAACACCCTGACGTCGCGCGCCGCGACCCCGAGCGCCTCGATCGCCTCGACGATGCGCGCACCCGACACCGGAAGGGCGCCATCGATCAGGATGTGCCCCTCCGACGTCCGCACGAGGTACGCGGCAAGCCCGCGCGTGCCGACGTAGTGGATCGGGCCGGCGATGCGGAACGGCGGAAAGGGCTCACGCCAGCCGTCAGGATCGTCCTGCGCGCCCACCATCCGTACCGCCGCGGGCCACGCGGCCCCCGCACCAACGAGTCGAAGTACCTGCCGACGAGTGATCATGCGCCGACGATCGTACCCGGTACCCGATACCCCGTACCCCCGTACCCGGCACCCCGTACCCCGTACCCGGTACCCCGTACCCGGCACCCGGCACCCGGCACCCGGTATAGAGTCGACCCATGCGGCTGCAGATGGTCCTCGGTGCCACGGCGCTTGCCGTGCTCGCGCTCACCCCTGCGTCGGCGCCCACGCGTGCGCAGGCTTCGCAGGACCGGCAGCAACCCCCGCCGGAGCCCGCATCCGAGGCAACGCCGCCGACGTTCAGGGTCGAGGCCAACTTCGTCCGCGTGGACGTCTATCCCACGGCGAACGGCCAGCCGGTGACCGACCTCACGGCCGACGACTTCGAACTGCTCGAGGACGGGCGCCCGCAGGCCGTCACGCAGTTCGAACGAGTGGCCCTGTCCACCACGACGGCCCGCGAGGAGCGCCGCGATCCCGGCAGCATCGAGCAGGGCCGCGCGGAGGCTGCCGACCCCCGCCGGCGCGTCTTCGTGATCTATCTCGACACCTGGCACACGACGTTCGCGGGCGCGGTCCGTGCGCGCAAGCCGCTCGTGACGATGCTCGAGCGGCTCATCGGGCCGGACGACCTGTTTGCCGTGATGACGCCCGACATGGACCCGCGCCAGATCACGTTCGCGCGGCGCACCGAGACGATCGACAGCATGCTCGGCACCTACACGCAGTGGGGCATGCGCGACAACATCACCCGCATCCATCCCGAGGAACAGCAGCTCGAGATGTGCTTCCCTGAAGGCATGCCGCGCTGCGCCACCGGCAGCGCGCGCGCAAACGACGGCATTGCCGCGCAGCTCATTCGCCGGCGCCGCGAGCACGAGGTGCTCCAGTCGCTCGAGGATCTCGTGCGCTACCTGGGGGGCGTCCGCGAGGAACGCAAGGCGCTCATCATGGTGACGAGCGGGTACCAGATGTTCGACCCGAAGCCGGAACTCCTCCGCCGCGAGAGCTGCGAGCCACCGCCGACGATGGGCCGGACCGGCATCGGTCCGGACGGGCGCCTCACGCCGAACCAGCAGGGTGCGCAGGGCGGCCCGTTCGGCAGCCTGTCCTCGGCCGACTGCTTCTCCACCGCGATGAAGTACGCCTCGCTCAACAACCGCCAGCGGTTCATGGCACTGACGCAGGAGGCCAACCGCTACAACGTGTCGTTCTATCCCTTCGACACGCGCGGCCTGGCGGCATTCGACAGGGACCTCGGCGCGCCCAACGAGGCGATGGTGAACGACCCGGGTGAGTGGTACAACCGCCAGTCCGGCACGCAGCCGGGCACCATGATGGACGACCGGGCAACGCTCGACGTGCGCCTCGACTCGCTCCGACTGCTCGCCGACAACACCGACGGCCTCGCGGTCATCAACACGAACGATCTCGACGGCGGCGCTCGCCGCATCGTCACCGACCTGTCGTCCTACTACCTGCTCGGCTACTACTCCGCGAACGAGGCCCTCGACGGCCGCTGGCGGACGATTCGCGTGCGCGTGAAGCGCCCCGGCGTCGAGGTCCGCGCGCGGAAGGGCTATCGCGCGCTGCGCGCCGAGGACATGGCCGCCCTCGACGCGCGGGCCGCGGCAGAGGCCGCCGGCGGCGCGGGCGGGGCGGCCGCCGACGCCGAAGCCGCCGCGTTGAACGCGGCGCTGGGCACGGT
>CAKTDA010000008.1 GCA_934541105.1 uncultured Luteitalea sp.
CGGTCACCGATACGGCACCCGCCGCACGTGCCGGCGTGCGCGCGACCAGCGTCGTTGCCGTCTGCGACAGCAGCGTGCCCGTCGTGCCGCCGAACGTCACCACCGCACCGGCCTGGAAGCCCGTGCCGGTGATCGTCACGTCGGTGCCGCCCGCCGTCGTCCCGGTCGCGGGTGACACGGTGCCAATCGTCGGTGCCGGCGCCTGATACGTGAAGGCCGCCGCCTTCGTTGCCGACTGGCCGTCCGGGTTCGCGACGGTCACCGATACGGCACCCGCCGCACGCGCCGGCGTGCGGGCGATCAGCGTCGTTGCCGTCTGCGACAGCAGCGTGCCCGTCGTGCCGCCGAACGTCACCACGGCACCGGCCTGGAAGCCCGTGCCGGTGATCGTCACGTCGGTGCCGCCCGCCGTCGTCCCGGTCGCGGGTGACACGGTGCCAATCGTGGGTGGCGGCGGCGGTGGCGGGGCCGCGATCACCGCCTGCACCTCGTTCGAGTACACGCTGTCGAGACCTGCGGTGTTGAACGCCCGCACGGCGAAGTACCAGGTGCCGGGCGTCAGCGTCGTGATCTCGTGGGTCAGCACCTCGGATGCCAGCGTCGCGGACTCGGTGTAGACGCCGGGCGTGGTGCCCCAGACGAGGACGTATCCCGCCACATCGGGATCGGGGCTCGCGTCCCACGCAAGGCGAACCGAATCGGCCGTCGCAGGGACGCGATCAACGGCGAGCAGGAGGCACAGGATGAGGGCGAGCCGACGACCGAGGCGGCCGCAGGCCGGACCGAACATGCCCTCCCGATCGGCAACTGACGTGCCCCACCCGGAGGCGGTCAGGAGGCTCGATTTCAGGCGTGTTTTCGCCCATCGGCGCGATTCGTGGTCCGTACGGGACGACGGGCGCTTACGATACTGTCAGGGCTGTCACAATGTCGCGAAAGTCCACTGCGGGAGCGCCGGTCCTGCCGGCGCGTACCTTCGATAGGACGCCACGACGCTCGACCCGCGGAAAACGGGGCTCCACGGAACCCCGACGCGCGACCGTCGTATGAGGTTGAACAGGAGTGTGAGGATGACCCTTCCCGTGCGTGCGCCTCTGGCGTGCCTGCTGCTGCCGCTGGGCCTTGTCTCTGCGGGCTGCGAACTGATGATCGCGGGCCCCCGCGAACAGGTCACCGATCGCTGGGAACGCACGTACGACGTCGCCCCGGCTGCCACGCTCGCCATCGACAACACCAACGGCAGCATCACCGTCCGCACGCACGACAGCTCGACAATCAAGGTCACCGCCGATCGGAAGGCGCGCGCCGTGACGCAACAGGGCGCACGTGAACTGCTCGATCGCCTGCGCCTCGAGGAAACCGCCACACGCGACCTGGTGCGGCTCGTGACCCCGCGCGGCCAGGGGCTCTCGATGGGCCAGCAGATCGAGGTGCGCTACGAAGTCCTGGTGCCGCCAACGCTCACCCTCTCGCTCACCACCGTCAACGGCGGCGTGGACGTCGAGGGCGTCACCGGTCCGGTCGAACTCGAGACCGTCAACGGCGGCATCACGGCCCGTACGGTGGCCGGCCTGCGGCGCGCCGAGACCGTCAACGGCAGTGTCAAGCTGGCGCTTGGCGGCGTGGCGCCTGCCGGCGCGACGATCGAAACCGTGAACGGCAGCGTGTCGGTGTCCATGCCGGATTCGCAGCGTGCCGACGTGTCCGTCCGGACCGTCAACGGCGGCATCGACGTGGAAGGGTTTGCCAACGTCGATCGCGCCGAGCGCAAGCGCCGGCACTACGAGGGGCGCCTCAACGGCGGCGGCCCGACGCTGCGCGTCGAAACAGTGAACGGCGGCGTCTCGATCAGTGGCGCGCAGGCGGCCACGCCGCCGGCAACCGCCGCAGCCGGCCAGTAGCCGGGTCGCCCGCCGCGACCAGCACCCGCGCGACCGCGTCGTAGCGCGCCACGCCTTCGTCCACCCGGTTGGCCTTCAGGAACCCGTCGTAGGTCTGCCACGCGACCGCATGGACCCACGGCTGTTGCTCGGCCAGACGAGCGCCGATGGCCTCCAGGTCCCGACGCGGGCCCGTCCCGATCAACTCGCGGACGCGCCGTTGCCGTTCCGGAGGCAGGCCCCCCAGCAGGTGCGGCAGCACCGCGAGCGCCCCGCTGTACTGCAGGTCGTCCCCACCGTTGCCGCAGGCAAGCCACGCCACCACGCTCGCATCCGACTCGTCGGCGAATCCGGCGAGGTGTGCGTACTCATGCGCCGCGAGCGCCGGCAACTCGAACGGCAGCACGCGACTGTTGAGCAGGACTTCCAGGCCGAACGGATTCGTCATGCCATCGATGCCGGCCCACCGGAAGTACCTGTCGAGCAGCGTCCATCGCGGCGGCACGAGCGCGGGCAGGCGGCTGACGCCGAGCGCCGGCAGCACCCGCGCCAGGTGCGGTCCCAGCACGCCGGGCAGTGCCGCACGGTCGGGCCAGCCCTTCCCGTGTGCAGCCTCGTGCAGCGCGTTCAGGCGCAACACCGCGGCCTGCGCGAAGGCCTCGCCCCGCGCGGCCGACAACTCCGCGGGTGCGATGTCGAGCCGCGCCTCGATCGTCGGCACCTGGTAGTGCCATCCCCAGAGCAGCAGGAACGACAACCATCCGGCCGCGGCCGTCGCTGCCGCGGCACGCAGCATCGGCACGAGCCGCCATCGGCGTCGATACGACACGGCGAGCCAGCCGAGCGCGAGGCCGGCGCCTCCGAGCCACAGGTCCAGGGCGGGAAGCGGCAACACGGCTGCTGTGCGCGAGACGACCGGCTGCACCACGGCGTATCCATGCCGCCACGTCGCCAGCCACGTGAACGGCAGCGGCACGGCCGCCGTCAGTCCGGCGAGGCCGATGGCGAGGATCGCGAGGGCGGTGCCTCGACGGGTTGATGCCCGGTGATGAGTCGGATGCCGCGCTGGTGCGTGAAGTAAGCCCATGCCCACTGGATGAGGACGGCGAGACGGTTGCGGAACCCCGTGAGTTGCATGATGTGGACGAACAACCACAACAGCCACGCGAAGCTGCCGGCGAAGCGCCAGCGACCGCCGAAGTCCGCGATGGCGGAGTTCCGGCCCACGGTCGCCATGTTGCCGTAGTCGTGGTACCGGAATGCGCGCCGGGGCTGGTTGCCGATGCGGCGCATGACGTTCTCCGCGGCGTGCGCCCCCTGCTGCATCGCGACCTGCGCCACGCCGGGCAGCAAGTGGCCGTCCTGCTCGAGGTGGGCGAGATCGCCCACCACGTAGACGTCCTCGAGCCCGGGCACCGCGAGATCGGCATCCACCATCACACGGCCCACGCGATCGACCTCGACGCCGAGCGACCGGCCGAGCGGCGACGCCGCCACGCCCGCCGCCCACAGCACCGTCGAGGCCTCGATCCGCTCGCCCCCGGCGAGCGTGACGCCCTCGGCGTCGATGTGCGTGACGGGCGCGCCCTTGCGCACCTTGACGCCCTTGGACCGCAGCGAGGCCTCGGCACGCTCCTGGAGCGGCTCGGGGAACGCCGTCAGGATGCGCGGAGACGCCTCGACGAGGATGACCTTCGCGAGGCTCGTGTCGATGGCGCGGAAATCGCGCGCCAGCGAATAGTTCGCAAGCTCGGCAAGCGCCCCGGCAAGTTCGACGCCTGTCGGCCCGCCACCGACGATGACGAAGGTCAGCGCCCGGGCACGCTCGTCATGGTCGGCCGTGCGCTCGGCGTGCTCGAACGCGAGCAGCAACTGCCGCCGGATGAGCCCGGCGTCTTCGAGCGACTTCAGGCCCGGTGCGTCCTGCTGCCATTCGTCATGGCCGAAGTACGCGTGCGTGGCGCCGGTGCCCAGGATCAAGGCGTCGTAGGACAGCCGCCCGATGTCGAGGTTCAGCACCTTCGCGGCCGCATCGATGCGCAGCGCCTCGCCGAGCAGCACCTGCACGTTCTGCTGTCGGCGCAGGATCCATCGAATCGGCGACGCGATGTCTCCCGGCGACAGGCCGGCGGTCGCCACCTGGTACAGCAGCGGCTGGAACACGTGATGGTTGCGCCGATCGACGAGCACCACGTCCACGTCGGCCCAGCGCAGCGCACGCGCGGCCGAGAGCCCGGCAAATCCACCGCCCACGATCACCACGCGCCGGCGTCCGGGTGTGGCCTTCACCGCGACGTCCGTGTCGCCGGCTGGTGGCGTCCGAAGGGATTCGTTCATGAAGCCTCCCGCTCGGGCGCCATGCCGGGACCGAGCAGCGGCCTGCCGCCCCGGTTGCCGGTCAATGCGCCGTCGCGCACGGTGATCACGCCGTTGACGATCACCACGTCCACGCCTTCAGGGTACTGCCGCGGGTGCTCGAAGGTTGCCCTGTCGCGAATCGTCGCCGGGTCGAACACGACGAGATCGGCGTACATGCCCGGCTCGAGACGACCGCGTTCGCGGATGCCGAACTGATCGGCCGCAACGCTCGTCATCCGGCGCACCGCCTCCTCGAGCGGCATCAGCCGCACGTCGCGCACGTAATGGCCGAGCACCCGTGGGAACGAGCCGAACCCGCGGGGATGCGGCCGGCCCACGGCCATCGGTCCCTCGGCTGGCTGCGCGCCCGAGTCCGAGCCGATGCTCACCCACGGCTGCCGCAGCACCTCGCGCACATCGTCCTCGTGCATCAGGGCATACAGGGCACTCACGCGCCCATCGTTCGCGATGAGCAGGTCGAAGAACGCGTCCCATGGCGACCGGTCCTGCGCCTGCGCGATGTCGGCAAGCGAACGGCCGACGACCGTGGTGTCGCCGCCAGCGCGCACGTCCGCAATCGTCACGCCCTCGAACCCGGCGCTGCGCAGGAAGTTCTCCCAGCCGTCGTGGCCCTGCTCGATCTCCCGCCGGATGCGCGCACGCGCCCGGGGATCGGCGAGGCGTGCGAGCATCGCGCGCTCGCCGCCTTCGTGGACCCAGTCGGGCAGCGAGGCGCCGAGGCTCGTGCCGGCGACCGGATATGGGTACGCCGTTGCCGACACGTCGATGCCGCGTGCGCGCGCGGCCTCGATCCGCCGCACGATGGCCGGCATCGTCTGCCACCGGCTCCGCGTCGCGGCCTTCAGGTGATAGACCACGACCGGCACACCTGCCTGCTCGCCGATCGACACCGCCTCGTCGAGCGCCGTCTCGAGGCGATCCCCCTCCCCGCGGATGTGCGTCACGTATCGGCCGCCATGGCGGGCGGCGACCCGCGCGAGCGCGACGATCTCGTCGGTGGCGGCATACGCGGCTGGTGCGTAGATGAGGGCGCTCGACAACCCGAATGCACCCTGCCGCATGGCCTCGTCGAGGCGACGCTGCATCTCTGCGAGTTCCTCCGGGCGTGGCGCGCGACGCGCCATGCCGATGACGTCCACACGCAACTGGTTCAGCGGCGCAAGCGATCCGACGTTCACCGTGACGCCACGCGACGTCAACCGGTCCAGGTAGCCCGACACGCCGCTCCAGTCGAACGAGAGGCCGAGGCGCCGCAGGAATGCCGAGTCGGCCGATTCCGCCTGCCACAGCGCGGGCGTGCTCGCCTCGCCTATGACCTCGGACGTGATGCCTTGCAGGATGTGACTGGCGCCGGCACCATCCTCGAGCAGCGTCCGGCCCGACTGCCCCTGCGTGTCGATGAACCCCGGCGCGACGACACGGCCGGTGGCGTCGATCTCGGTAGCGCCGCCTCGTCCGGTCAGGTCGCCAATCGCGACGATGCGATCGCCGTCGACGGCGACGTCGGCGCGCACCGCGGGCGTGCCGGTGCCGTCGATCACGAGCCCGCCGCGCAACACGAGGTCGAACTCCGGTGGCGCCGGCCGGCAGCCGGCAAGCACGGCGACGCACGCAAGTCCGAGGCATACGTGCGAGGCCGCATGCGATGTCAGCAGTTCCACGAAGGTCAGCCTCCACGCGACACACGAGTGCGCCGCGAATGCGTCAGGCACCGCCTGGACCCGTGCCAGAATACCGGCAGTGCCCACCCCCACGCCTCGTCGTCGAAGCCCGAACGTGGTCCATACGGCCTGCCCGCTGGACTGCCCCGACAGCTGCAGCCTCCAGGTCACCGTGGAGCAGGGCCGCGTTGTCGGCGTGGACGCCGGCCCCGCCAGCCCGACGACGAGCGGCTTCATCTGCGGGAAGGTCCGCCGCTTCACCGACCACCTGTACGGCGAGCACCGGCTGCTGCACCCCGAGATCCGCGACGGCGCGAAGGGCCTCGGCCGCTTCCGCCGCGCGACGTGGGAGGAGGCCATGGCCCTCGTCGCGCAGCGCATGCAGGCCGCGCGGGAGGAGTTCGGCGGCGAGTCGATCCTGCCGTACTCCTACGGCGGCTCCAACGGCCTCATCACCCATCTCACGACCGACGCCGATCTGTGGCGGGCCCTGGGCGCCTCACGCCTTGCGCGCGCCGTGTGTGCGGCCCCGACGGGTGTAGCCGCGCAGGCCGTGTACGGCAAGATGCCGGGTGTGGCGTACGAGGACTACGCGGCGTCGCGCCTCATCGTCATCTGGGGCGCCAATCCGTCGGCATCGGGCATCCACCTCGTGCCCTTCGTGAAGGCGGCGCGGCAGTCGGGCGCGACACTCGTCGTCATCGACCCGCGCGCCACGGCGCTCGCGCGGCAGGCCGACCTGCACCTGCCGGTGAGGCCCGGCACCG
This sequence comes from uncultured Luteitalea sp., assembly GCA_934541105.1. Lineage (GTDB taxonomy): Bacteria > Acidobacteriota > Vicinamibacteria > Vicinamibacterales > Vicinamibacteraceae > Luteitalea. The sequence goes on from CAKTDA010000008.1 coordinate 6,688, forward strand.
ATCTCGTGCTCGCGCTCGGCATCGCCCGTGCGCTCTTCGAGCGTGGCGCGGTGGATCACGCGTTCCTCGCCGCGCACGCGACAGGTGTGGACGCGTTCCGCGAGCGCGCGGAGCCATGGACGCTCGATCGCGTGGCAGCGGTCACGGCGCTGCCCGAAGCGGCCATCGACGCATTCGTCGCGATGTACGCGAACACGCGCCCGTCGGTCATCCGCTGCGGCTGGGGCCTCGAGCGCAATCGCAACGGCACCGAGGCCGTGATGGCCGTGCTGGCGCTGCCTGCGTTGATCAACGCGTTCGGCGTCAGGGGCGGCGGGTACACGCTGAGCAACAGTGCGGCATGGGGGCTCGACGCCGAGCAGTGGCGCCGCGAGCGCGAGACGACGACGCGCGTCATCAACATGAACCGGCTCGGCGAGGTGCTTACCGGCGAGACGGAGCCGCCCGTCAAGGTGCTGTTCGTCTACAACAGCAACGCGCTCGTCACGTCACCGGACCAGAACCGGATCCTCAAGGGGCTCGAACGCGACGACCTCTTCACCGTCGTGTTCGATCAGGTGCGCACCGACACCGCACGCTACGCCGACGTGATCCTCCCGGCGACGACCTTCCTCGAGCACTACGACATCGCGCGCGGCTACGGGAACTACGCGCTGCAACTGGTCAAGCCCGCGATCGAACCGGTCGGCGAATCGCGGCCCAACGTCGAGGTGTTCAGCGAACTCGCGGCACGACTCGGCGTGGGCGATGCCGAGGACGAGACCGACGCATTGCTGCGGGTGGCGGGCGCGCTGACGCCAGACGTCAGTGCGGCGGTGATGGAGCAACGCGCCGCAACACCACCAACCGGCACGCGGCCGGTGCAGATGGTCGATGTGCACCCCGGCACGCCGGACCGCCGCATCAATCTCCACCCGGACTCGCTGGCCGCGGCCGGGCCGCTCTACAGTTTCGAAGCCGACCCGGCGACGCCCGCGCACCCGCTCGTGCTGATCTCGCCAGCCAGCGAGAAGACGGTGAGCTCGACGTTCGGCCAGCTTCGGCGCAACATCGCGCGCCTCGCGCTGCACCCGGCCGACGCCGAGACCCGCGGCATCACCGACGGCGATCCCGTGCGCGTATTCAATGCGCTCGGGGACGTCCACTGCATCGCGCAGGTGACCGACACGGTCGCGCGCGGCGTCGTGAGCCTTCCGAAGGGCCTCTGGCGCCAGAGCACGATGAACGGCCAGACGGCAACCGCGCTCGCACCCGCGACGCTCGAGCGCCACTCGGGCGGCGCCTGTTTCAACGACGCCCGCGTCGAAGTGGCGCGCATCGTCGGCGCCAGCTTCGGCGAGGCCGACATCAGCGTCTACGTGCCCACCGCGCCCCACGACGTGCATTAGCGCCGACCGGCGACCGGCGACCGGCAACCGTCGACCGGCAACCGTCGACCGGAAGGTCGACGGCTACGAACCCTCGGCGGCTAGGAACCTCGGCGGCTACGAACCTCGGCGACTGTTCGTGGGCGTCGATGTTCACATCGACGCAACCCCGACACCTACGACTCGAAATCGAAGGCGAGTGTGCCTGTCGTCGGGCGGTAGCAGACGGTGTCGTCGCACGCCTGGTACCGCAGCGTCAGCGTGCCGCCGGCGACGACACCTGCGGCGACCTTCCGTCGCAGTTCGGCCGAGAGCGTCAGGGGCAGCGACGCGCGGAACGGCGCCATGTACACGCGCGACGATTCGCCGGTGGGCGGAAAGACGTACATCTCCGCTTTCGGGTAGGCCGGCGTGCCGGCCCGCAGGCCGGTCAGTGCGGTCGTCGCAAGCGTGAACGGCACGTAGCCGCCGTCCACGTCGGCGGCATAGACATGCATGCCCGGCAGCGGCGTCACGAGCACGGTGACGAGGGCGCGCCCGTCGGCAGCCACGCGCACCGGACCGTCGATCGCCGCCTGGAGGTGCCGGGTCTCGAGGCGCCCGCGCGTCGGCGCCTCGTCGAGGAACGACGGACGACGGACCTGCGCCCCGACGACGCTTCCGGACAGGACGACTCCAACGACGAGGGCGCGCAGCACGGTCATCTCAGTCCCAATCGGCCGCCAGCCACGCGACGCCATACGGCGGGAGCGTCACCGACAGTTCGCCGCCTGCGGCCTGGTACCGCGCGCGCGAGAGGACGTCGCGCCAGAGGCTGGACCCGCCGATGTCGGCCACCGGCATCCGGACGCGCACGTCGCCCGCCGTGACGTTCGTCAACGCGACGAGCCGCTGCACGCCCGGCCGCTGGCGGAACAGGGCGAACACCTCCGGCCCGACGTCGAGCACCGTCTGTGATGCGTTGGGGTGGAATGCCGGCTGCTCGGTACGACGCCTGATCATCCGGCGCATCCGCCGCGACACCTGCGACACCCAGCAGTCCGGATCGTCGAGCATGCGCATCAGCGCACCCTCGTCATAGGTGCGCCTGTTGATGCTGCGCTTCTCGGCGCCCTTCAGCACCGCGTCGCTGTCGTTCTTCGCGCCGAACAGCGTCGGGAAGTAGATGCCCGGTACGCCCTGCATCGCGAACGCAATCGCGCGTGCCGCGAGGAAGCGTGACACCTGGAGGTGCTGCGACTCGCCGTTCCCCTCGCGGTTCAGCATGCTGTACCAGGCGATGTTGAGCTCGTACGGGCTCTTGGTGCCGTCGCCGTTGGACCGGTACGACACGAAGCCGCCGTGTGCGATCGCGCGATCGACGAGCGCGCCAATCTCGTCCTCGGTCAGCAGCCCACGCGCGCCCAGCAATCCCACGCCGTCGTGCGACGACAGGAAGTTGAAGTACGTCGCCGTGTCCGACACCGGCTCGAGCGTGCGAGCCCAGCGCGCAAGCGTCTCGCACGATCCGGTGTGGAACGCGTGCAGCACGAGCGGCGGGAGCGCGAAGTTGTACACCATCTGCGCTTCGTTGCGACCGTCGCCGAAGTAGCTGATGTTGTCGGCGTGCGGCACGTTGGTCTCGGTGATGATCGCGACCGTCGGCGCGACGACGTCGAGGATGGCGCGGAACAGCTGCACGAGCGCATGCGTCTCGCGCAGGTGGGCACAGCTGGTGCCGAGTTCCCGCCAGATGTAGGTCACGGCATCGAGCCGGATCACGTCCGCCCCGCGCCTGACGTACGCGAGCAGGATCTCGACGACGCGCAACAGGACGGCAGGATTCCGGAAGTTCAGGTCCACCTGGTCCGGACTGAACGTCGTCCAGACGTACCGGGTGCCGTTGATGGTCCGGAAGGGCGTCAGCAGGTCCGACGTCCGGGGGCGCAGGATGAGCCGCAGGTAGTCGGCGTGGATCGCGTCCCTGGTCGAGAACGAGACGAAGAAGTCCTCGTAGCCGGGACGCCCGTTCAGGAAGCGCTGGAACCAGCGGCTCTTGCTCGATGCGTGATTGAAGACGCCGTCGAACATCAGCCGGAACTCGGAGGCGAGCGCGGCGATGTCGTCCCACGACCCGAGCCGCGGGTCCACTTCCTGGTAGTCGATGATCGAGAACCCGCGATCGGACGAGTACGGGAAGAACGGCAGGATGTGGACGGTGTTGATCGCCCCGCGCATGAAGCGGCGCAGGAAGCCGGCCAGCACCTTGAGCGGCGGCTTGCCCGGCGTGGTCAACAGGTCGCCGTACGTGATGAGCACGATGTCGCGCTCCGAGAACCGCTCGTTCGGGACGAAGGTCTGCTCGGATTCGATGAGCGCCGGCGGCTTGTATGCGTGATACACGCGCATGAGCCGCTCGAGCTCCGGGTAGTGCGCCTGCGCCAGGTCCTCGCCGTACATCAGCGTGAGGAACCCCATCAACCGGTCACGCTGCGCCTCGGTGATCTGCAGGAGCGGGCGCGTGTAGTCGGGCTCGGGCAGGTGCGCCAGGTGATCGCGCAGGACTGCCTCTTGTCGTCGAGCCTCCACGTCTGCCCCGGCCACGTGCATCACGTCGTCTCTCTCCGTTCTCCGTAACTGTCGGACCCGACGCCGAACCGGCCGTCACGCCCCGGTCATATCACCGTCACACGGCGATGACGCCACGCACGTACGCTGCGAGTGGCCGCGGGACGCATGTCCTCGCCGGCCCCTGACGGCGGTGCCGGCAGGGGGCCGTTGCATTGCGGTCGCATTCATAGTATTGAACGCTGCCCCCGAACCGGGAACACCTCGAAAGGAATCACAATGGTACGTCCCATCCTCGCATGGGTACTCGTCCTGCTCTGCGCCACGAGCGCGCACGCGCAGTTCGAAACGGGCTCCATCACCGGCACCGTCCAGGACCGAAGTGGTGGCGTGCTGCCCGGCGTGACCGTCACGCTCCGCAACATCGACACCGGCGTCACGCAGTCCACGGTCACCAACGACAGCGGCGCGTACGAGTTCTTCACCCTCCGTGTCGGCCGCTACGAAATCAGGACCGAACTGCAGGGCTTCGCAACGACCACCACCTCCGACATCGCGCTTGCCGTCGGCAACCGCCAGCGCGTGGACGTGACGATGGGCGTCGGCGACCTGACCGAGACGGTCGAGGTGCAGGCGCAGGGCCTGCGGCTCGAGAAGGACTCGAGCCAGCGCAGCAGCGTCATGACCGGCGAACAGGCCGTTGCCCTGCCGCTCCCCGGCCGTGAGTACTCGGCCCTCGCCCAGCTCGCCCCGGGCGTCCGGCGCTCGCAGATCAACAACACGCAGGGCACCGGCCGCGAGGGCTCCTTCACGATCAACGGCCTGCGCAGCACCTACAACAACTACCTGCTCGACGGCATCGACAACAACGCCTACGGCACGAGCAACCAGGGCTACTCCAACCAGGTCATCCAGCCGCCCCCCGACGCCATCGTCGAGATGCGTGTCGTGACCAACAACATGAGCGCGGAGTACGGGCGCAGCGGCGGTGGCACGATGAACGTCGCGTACAAGAGCGGCACCAACCGCTTCAGCGGGTCGGGGTGGGAGTACCGGCGCGACCCGTCACTCAACGCCACGGGGTTCTTCAAGCCTGCGGCCGGCACCGAGCCGAAGATGACCCGCGACCAGTTCGGCTTCGTGTTCGGCGGCCCCCTCCTCCGCAACCGCGCCTTCTTCTTCACCGACTACGAGGGGCTGCGCCAGGACCGCCACACCGTCGCGATCTCGTCGATTCCCGACATGACGCAGCGCCAGGGCATCCTCGGCGTGGCCGTGCGCGATCCGCGGACGGGCGTGACCTATCCGGCCGGTACGGCACTGCCGCTGACGGCCGCCGCGCGGAAGATCCTCGACGACCTCCCGACGCCGACCGGGACCGGCACGTCGAACAACTACCGGGCAACCGTTCTGGCCACGAACGACACCGACAAGTTCAACATCAAGCTGGACCAGAAGGTCTCGACCCGGCTGACGCTGTTCGGCCGGTACGGCTGGCGCGACACGGCCATCGTCGAGGAGTCAGGCCTGCCGCTGCCGTCGGGCGGCGCGGGCAACGGCTCCACGTACGTGAACAACAAGGCACTCGGCCTCGGGGCGACGTACCTGGCGGGCGGATCGCAGCTTCTCGAGGTGCGCTTCGGGTGGTCCACGACCGAGGCGGGCAAGAATCCGCCGGCGCTCGGGTCGACGAGCGCGCTCGATGCGTACGGCATAGCGGGCCTGCCCGATGATCCGCGGGTGTCCGGCGGCCTGCCGACGCTGGCGATCACCGGCTTCACGACGCTCGGCCGGCAGGCGACCAACCCGCAGTGGCAGTATCCCGAGGCGTGGAACCCGAAGATCAACTACTCGTTCGTGCGCGGCCGCCAGTCGTTCAAGGTCGGGTACGAGTTCCAGCGCATCAACACGCAGGTGCAGGACGTCAACCCGCTGTACGGGACCAACACGTTCGCGGGCCAGTTCACGCGCCCGGCCGGTGTCGGAGCCAACAACATCTACAACCTGTCGGACTTCATGCTCGGCTACCAGTCGCAGTACACGCTCAGCAACATCCTCGTGGCCGACATCCGGCAGAACATGCAGTTTGCGTACATCCAGGACGACATCCGCGTGAACGACAAGCTCACGCTGAACCTCGGCCTGCGCTACGAGTACGCAACGCCGCACTGGGAGGCCAACAACGTGCTCTCGAACTTCGATCCGGTCGGCCTCGTGATGGTGGCGGCCAAGGACGGATCGCTCGAGGACCGCACGACGATCAGGCCCGACCGCAACAACTTCGGCCCCCGACTCGGCTTCGCCTACTCGATCACGCCGACGACCGTCGCGCGCGGCGGCTTCGGCACGTCGTACGTCCACTTCCAGCGCGCAGGCGGCGCCAACATCCTGCCCATCAACGGCCCGCAGGTGATCAACGCCGTCGCCGTGCAGAACAACCCGCTCGCGTCCGACTACCGCATGTACCAGGACGGGTTCCCGACCGGCTGGACCGACCCGAGCCGGTTCAACCCCGCGGCCGCCAACGTCACCTACATGCCGAAGGACTACCACGCCAGCCGCGTGAACAGCTGGTTCATCTCCGTGCAGCGCGAGCTCTTCGCCGACACGATCGTGGACGTCGCGTACGTCGGCAACAAGGCCGACGGCCTCCTGCAGTTTGCCAACTACAACCAGGCGCGACCCAATGCGTTCGGCGAGAACACGCCGCTGCAGGCCCGCCGCCCGATCCAGGGCTTCGGCGACATCACCTACTCCTGGAACGGCGGCCGGTCCGACTATCACGGCTTCCAGCTGAAGACCGAGACGCGCAAGCGCGGGTTCTACTTCTCGAACGCGCTGACGCTCTCGCGCGCCCGCGACAACGGCGCCGGGTCGCTCGAGAACTCCTACGGCAACTCGCCCGGCATCCAGGACTTCAACAACCCGGACGGCGACTGGGGCATCTCGGGGTACAACCAGCCGTTCAACTGGACCAGCAGCCTCGTGTGGGACGTGCCCGTCGGCCGCGATCGCCGGTACCTCGGCAACACCTCCGCGCTCGTGGACGCCATCCTCGGCGGCTGGCAGGCGGCGTTCATCAGCTTCTTCGTCGCGGGCGACCCCGTGACGTTCGTCTACACGCCGACCGTCCAGGGCCAGGTCTCCGGCATCACGCAGGACTTCCGGGGTGCCACGAACTACCGGCCCAACGTCGTCGGCGATCCGTACGGGAATCGTGACGCGATCACGGGGTACTTCACCCGCGACGCCCTTCAGATCCCGACCTACGACAAGCCGTTCGGCAATGCCGCGCGCAACAGCGTGCGCGGGCCGAACCAGTGGACGGTGGACTTCGCGCTCCAGAAGCGCTTCCGGCTGCCCGTCGGGTCCCAGACCAGCCTCGAGGTCCGCGCCGAGGCGTTCAACCTGCTGAACCGGACCAACTTCAACGCCCCGAACGGCAACATCAGCTCCAACGCGTTCGGGTCGATCACGAGCACCGCCGACCCGCGGCAGGTGCAACTCGGCGTGCGGCTCACGTTCTAGCCTCGAACGGGGGCCCGACAGGACCGTCATCCCGATCACCGTTTCGTGGTCGGGATGACGGCCTCCTCCAACGCGCCCGCCCTTTCCGTCCACCTGCCGGGGCACACAACTTGCCTTGCCACGGTTCGTGGCAGCCGTCGCCCGCCTCGCGATTCCGTCCGGCGATACGCCCGAAGGTGCCGTCCGGGCCGCGTTCGGCCACGTGCGGCCAATCTACATCCCGGTCCACCTCGATGGTCTCGTCGTGGACTCGGTCGTGGACTTCCACCTGTACCTGCAGACGTCGCCCGGCCATTTCGTCCTGTTCCGGGGGCCCGATCTCGAGTTCACCGCGGCGCACCATGCCCGCCTGCTCGCCAACCAGGTCGGCACGCTGTGGCTCAAGGGCGACGAGCGGCGCCGGTACGAGCGCTACGTCGAGAAGCACCTCGAGACGCTGCTCGGCAACCCGCAGATCGCCACGCCGCGCAAGGTCGAACTGCTGCAGTCGGCCGCACAGACGACCCTCGAGTCCGTGATGGTGGACCCGCGGCACACCGAGGCCGTGCCGCGGACGCGGAGGGTGGCGCAACAGACCGTGCAACTGCTCGTGCGCGAGCGCGAGGCGCTCGGCCACATGGCGGCACTGATGGCGCGCGACTACGACACCGTGCGTCACTCGATGAACGTCAGCGTGTTTGCCGCCGGCCTGGCGCATGCGGCGGGCGTGCGCAACCCGAGTGACCTGCGCGACATCGCGCTCGGCGCCCTCCTGCACGACGTCGGGAAGAGCGAGCTGCCGCGCGAGCTGATCGTCAAGCCGGGCGCCTACACCGAGGAGGAGATGGCCCTGATGCGCACGCACGTGGCGCGCGGCGAGCACATCCTGCAGCAGGACGGGCGGATGGGCGCGCTCGGCCTGATCGTCGTCGCACAGCACCACGAGCGGCTCACGGGCAGCGGATACCCGCGGGGCCTCGACGCGCAGCACATCCACCTGTTCGGCCGCATCGCCGCCATCGCCGACGTCTACGACGCCCTCACGAGCGACAGGAGCTACCAGCGCGCCATGAAGCCGGTCGACGCCCTGCACCTGATGACCACCCGCCTGGCCTCTCATTTCGACAGGTCGCTGCTCACCCAGTTCGTGAAGACCCTCCGCGCCCCCACCGCAGTGTGACGCCTCGCCTGGCGCAGCCGGGCGCGACATGCGCAGCGAGTCCGGCAGGCCGCCAACCAATCGCCCGCTCAGCTCGTCTAAGGCGACATCCCGTGCGCCTCTACTCACTTTGCGCCCTCGTCGCGCTGATGGCCGGCTGCACCGCCGACCGGCCTGCCCCTGCGGCAGGACCGGCGTCCGCGTCGGCTCCTGCGACGATCCGCGTGCCGGTCGAACGGCGCGACGTCACCCACGCCCTGCGCCTGCACGGCATCGTCGAGGCCGAGAACGCCGTGGCGGTCGTCGTGCCGCGCATCCTCGGGCAGAACGTCAACGCCCTCGTCGTCACGCGCCTCGTGCCCAACGGCACGCGCGTCGAGGCCGGCGATCCGCTCGTGGACTTCGACCGCCAGGCGCAGCTCGACCTCGCCCTCGAGAAGAAGGCGGAGTTCCGCGACCTGGAGGAGCAGGTCCGGAAGAAGCGCGCCGAGCAGGACGAACTGCGAGCGCGGGACGACACCGAACTCAAGACGGCCGAGAACGCCCTCGCACTCGCCCGGCTCGAAGTGGACAAGAACCCCCTGCTGCCGAAGATCGAGGCCGAGAAGAACCTGCTGCTGCGCGAGTCGGCCGAGGCGGAGTTCGAACAGCTCCGGCGGACGTACACCTTGAAGCGCCGGGCTGCCCAGGCCGAGATCCGCACGCTCGAGGTGCGGCGCGATCGCGCGCGGCGCGCGTGGGCGCATGCCGAGGGCAATGCGGAACGGCTGTCGGTTCGCGCGCCCATCGGCGGACTCGTCGTCCTGCGATCGGTCTGGAAGGGCGGCCGCATGGGCGAGCCGCAGGAGGGCGAGGAAGTCCGCACCGGGCTCGGCCTGATGGATGTCGTCGCCGAGGGCGCCATGCGGGTTCGCGTGAAGGTCAACCAGGCCGACCTGGCCGGGCTGTCGGTGGGCCAGACCGCCACCATCACGCTCGACGCCTATCCGGCGAAGACCTATGAGGGGCGCCTCGAGCGCCTGTCGCCGGTGGCGACGCCCGGCATGTCCGACAAGGTGCGGTCGGTCCTGGCGCAGTTCTCGGTACAGGAGCGCGACGCGATCATGACGCCGGACCTCTCGGCGGCCGTGGACGTGCGGCTCGGCGCCTGGCCCCAGGCACTGACGGTGCCGCGGGCGGCCGTCACGTGGCAGGACGGCGTGGCCGGGCTGACGGTCGGGGGGCGCTGGCGCCCGGTCACGGTCACCGCGCTGACGCCGTCGCATGCGGTGATTGCCGACGGCGTGTCGGCGGCCGACACGGTGGACATGCCCGGAGCGTCGTCATGAGGCGGCACGTGACACCGCGTCGGGTGACGGCGGCGGTGGCGTTGCTCGCGGCCATCGGTGTCGGCGGCTGGCAGGTGCTCGGGCGCGCCTCCCGCGGCACGGATGTCGAGACCGTGGAGGTGACGCGCGGCACCTTCCACGATCGGACGACGATTCGCGGCGAGATCAAGGCCCTTCGATCGCAGGCGCTCACGGCGCCGTCGGATGCCGGAGAACTGCGCATTCTCGAACTCGCCGCCAACGGCGCGCAGATCAAGCGGGGCGACATCGTCATCGCGTTCGACGCGTCCACGCTGACCCAGCGGCTGAACGAGAAGCGATCCGACCTGCGCGCCTCGGAAGCCGAGATCGCCAGGGCGGAGGCGGAAGGCCGGCTGAAGCTCGAGGAGTTCACGACGGGCCGCGTGACGGCGGAGTTCGACGTCGAGCGGGCACGGCTCGACGTCCGCGCGGGCACGATGCAGTCGCGCTTCGACGAACAGAAGGCCCGCCTCTCGCTCTCGGACAAGCAGCAGAAGCTCACCGAGACCGATACGGTGCTCGCCAGCGGCCGCGAGGCGACGGCGGCAACCGTCGGCGGTCTCGAGGGCAAGCTCGAACGCGCCCACGCGGAGGTCGGCCGCACGTCGCGCGGGCTGCAGGCCCTCGTCGTCCGCGCGCCCACGGACGGCGTGATGGTCGTCCTCGACAACTGGCGCGCCGGGCAGTTCGGGCAGGGCAGCCGGCCGTTCCAGGTCGGCGACGCGGCATGGGCCGGCGCGCAGATCGCCGAACTCCCCGATCTCACGTCGGCGCGCATGACCGCCATCGTCGACGAGGTCGACCGCAGCCACCTGGCCGTCGGGCAGGAAGCGACGATTCGCATCGACGCCGTGGCCGACACGGAGTTGCCGGCGCGCCTCGTCTCGATCGGCACGATCGCGAAGACCGACATGTCGGGAGGCTGGCCGCCGCGGCGAGGGTTCGAAGTGGTGCTCGAACTGACGCGCACCGAACCGCGCGTCCGTCCCGGGATGACGGCGGTGGCCCGGGTGTCGGTCGGCCGGCACCAACAGCAGGTCCTGGTGCCGTCGCGGGTGCTGTTCCCCTTCGGCGGCCGCACGGTCGCGTGGGTCGTGACGCGCGGCGGCCTCGAGCCGCGTCTCGTCACCGTCGCGCACCGGAGTGACGAGACGAGTGCCGTGGCGTCCGGGCTCGCTCCCGGGGATCGCGTCGCCGCCGCCGCGCCGGCCGACGCGGACCAGCGGCTTGCCGCGCTCGAAGGCGCCACCCGATGATCATGCGACGCACACGACGGCTCGCCTCGTGCCTGGCCGTGCTCGGCTGCTGTGCCGCGTGCGGCACGGGCGCGGGCCGCGACGACCTCCCCACCACGACCGTCACGCGTGGCGACGTCAGTGCCGATGTGTACACGTCCGGCGAGTTCATCGCCACGCGCTCGCAACTCGTCACCGCCCCGGCGGTCGGCGGCACGCTGCGCCTCGTGCACCTCGTGCCGACGGGCACCCGCGTCGCCGCCGGCGACGTCGTCATGCAGTTCGACACCGCCGAGCAGGAGTTCTCGCTGGAGATCAGCGAGAGCGAGGTGGCGGAAGCGGAGCTCGAACTCCAGAAGCTCGACGCCGACCGCGAGGTGCAGGCCGCGCAAGACGCGGTGAACCTGTTGAAGGCCAGGTTCGACGTGCGGAAGGCCGAGCTCGACGTCACCACCAACGAGTTGCTCGCCGAAGTGGATGCGCGCAAGAACGAGCTGACACTCGAGGAATCCCGCCGCAAGCTCGCGCAGATCGAGGAGGACGTCCGATCCCGCGCGCAAACCAGCGTGGCGGCCCGGGCCGTCGGCGACGAGAAGCGGCAGAAGGCGATTCTCGCGCGCGACCGGGCGCGGCAGGCCATCGAGCAGATGGCCGTGCGCGCACCGTTTGCCGGCATCGCGGCCGTCCGGCAGAACCAGGACGCGAGCGGCGGTGTGTTCTTCACCGGCATGTCGCTGCCCGACTACCGCGAAGGCGACGTGGTCTCCCCGGGGCGCCCGGTATTGATGGTGCTCGACCCGACAGCCATCCAGGTGCGGGCCCGCGTCCCCGAGGCCCTGTCGACGGCCGTCTCGCCGAACCAGAAGGCGCACCTGCAGCCCGATGGCAACGTGCGCGCGGAGGTACCGGCCACGGTCACGGCGGTGGCGGGCATGGCCGATCGCGGCGGCTTCTTCCGGGCCACGGCCCAGCGGGAGTTCGACGTCACCTTCAGCGTGCCCGACCTTCCCGACGGCATCGAGGCCGGCCGTTCGGCCCGCATCCGCATCGAGGGCACGCCCGTGAAGGGTGCGCTGTCGCTGCCGCGCCAGGCGGTGTTCGATCGCGACGGCTCCCCGACGGTCTTCCTGAAGCGCGGGGGACGCTTCGTCGCGACGCCCGTGAAGGTCACCGCCCGTACGCAGGCCCGCGTCATCGTGGACGGCCTGAACGAGGGCGACGAGGTCGCGCTGCGCGACCCCACCGTCGCGGACGCGGATCAGCCAGCCTCCGCCGCCCCTGCTGCCGGAGCCACCCCATGAACGCACCGTCCACTGCGCCCGCGCCCGCACGTCACTGGTCGTGGGGCTCGCGGCTCGGCCCCGACATCCGCATGGGGCTCGAGAACCTGCTCGCGCACAAGCTGCGCTCGCTGCTGACGATGCTCGGGATGATCTGCGGCGTGGCGGCGGTCGTGGCCATGCTCTCGATCGGCGCCGGCGCGCAGCAGCAGGTCATGGCCTTCATCGAGAACCTCGGCGTGCGCAACCTGATCGTCGAGGCGCGGGAAGCGACCGACTGGCAGAGCATGACCAAGCGCCGCGCCGTCTCGCCCGGCCTGACCTTCAACGACGTGCGCCTCGTCGAGACCAACGTCGCAGGCATCTCGGCGCTCTCGCCGCGCAAGCGATTCACGCCGACGACGCTGCTCCCGAGGCCGGGCCGCGACATGCCCGTGCTCTTCGGGGTCGCGCCCTCCTACCAGGCGATTGCCGGCCTCGGCATTGCCGAAGGCCGGTTCTTCGACGAGGACGAGGCGCAGCGCGCAGCGCCGGTCGTCGTCCTCGGCGACGGCGTGGCGGATGCCCTGTTCCCCGGCACGTCGGCCATCGACCAGCACGTCAAGGTCAACGAGCAGTGGCTGCGCGTGATCGGCATCACGCGCCCGCAGATGACCGCGCCGCGCGGCACGAGCGGCCTGCCCGCCGACGACCGCAACAACCTGCTCTACGTGCCGGTCTGGACCGCCATCCTCCGGCTCGAGGACACGACGAGCGGCTACAAGGACGAAATCGACGGCCTGTACGTGCAGGTCGGCTCGGTCGGCGACTCGCCCGCCGCCGCGCAGGCCATCCGCGGCCTGCTCGACGAGACCCACAAGCGCGCCGGCGACTACTCGCTCGTCGTCCCCGCCGAACTGCTGGCCGAACAGCGCCGCACGCAGCAGATCTTCCAGATGGTGATGGTCGCCATCGCGTCGATCTCCCTGCTCGTCGGCGGCATCGGCATCATGAACATCATGCTCGCCAGCGTGCTCGAGCGCACGCGCGAGATCGGAGTCCGCCGCGCCGTCGGCGCGCGCCAGTCCGAGGTCGTCCGTCAGTTCCTGATCGAGGCGACGATCATCTCCGGGGTCGGCGGCGTGCTCGGCGTGCTCGTCGGCGTCCTGATCTCGCGCCTCGTCGCCTACTTCGCCGAGTGGACCACCGTGATCACGCCCTTCTCGGTGTTGCTCGCCTTCACGGTCTCGGTGGCCGTGGGCCTGCTCTTCGGCGTCTATCCCGCGCGCAAGGCGGCGCGCCTCGATCCGGTCAAGGCGCTCCATTACGAGTAGGCGTCGGACGGTTACGCCTGTGGGGACCGCGTCTCAGAACGAGAAGTGGAACACCAAGTCCATGCCGTAGCGCTCGATCCGCTGCGTCAGGGATCGATTACCTGCCGTGAGGCCGTCGCCCTCCGCCACGTTGCCCTGCAGGCGGAGGAAGTCGGCCAACCGGTACTCGAGCAGGAACTGCGACACCTGCTGGTTGCCGAACTGCTGCCTGAAGCGCAGGAACATGTCCTGCGTCACCTGCTGGCCAATCACGAGCGCCGGGTTGACGCGGCCTGTCGGATCTGTCGTCTGCACCTCGAACTGATCGAGGTCGAGCGAGCTGCCGAGGGCCTGCGCGAGCGGCGACACGACGAAGCCGGCGGCAATGCCGCCCGCGCGCTGCGACAGCGACGTCTGCTGGCCGGTGCCGAGCTGGTTCAGCGGTTGGTTGAAGATGATCAGCGCGAGGATGTCGCCCTGGTCGAGCGGCGGGTCGGACGAGAGCGCCAGCTCCGGCTCGCGCGCCGTGCCCTGGATGCGCACGCGCGCCTCGACGCCCTGGATGGTCCGCTGCGCCGTGATGTCGAGCCGCGGATCGATCGCCTCGTCGCCGCGGAAGGCAATCTGTCCGTCGCGCACGATCTCGAACTGGCGGCCCTGGTACGAGTAGGTGCCGCGCACCGTGTTGACGGCCCCGAGCAGCACCACCGGCTTGCCCGCCGCCTTCGCGACCCTGAACTCCCCGCCAATCGTCGCGTTGAGGTCGCCAATCGACATCCGCGCCGCCTCGATGTCGGTGCCCCGCAGCACGAGGTTGTCGGGAATCCGCACCGCGATGTTCAGCGCCGCGTCGGCGAACACCCCGCGCGAGGGAGCCGCTTGGGCGTCCGGGACGGGTTCATCGCCCGCCGGTGACGTGGCGGCCTGTGCCTCCTGCGTGCCCGTGGCGGGCGTGCCCAGCGGCGAGGGCGCCGACGCGCCCGCCTCGCCGCCGGTTGACGCGACCGGCGGTGCGACGGCCGACACACGCTCGCTGATCGTGAACGTGTTCGTTCCCGGCGTCAGCACGGGCGGCGCTTCGTCCGCGCCGAGGATGTCGGGCACGATGGCCCCGAGCAGCCGCTCGGTCGGGATGCCCTGGTACTCCGCCTCGGTGGCATAGGTGGACGTCGCGACCTGCGGCAGGATCTGATCGAGTTCGAGGCGGCCGTCGGACACGGCGAGGCCGCCCTCGATCACGGGCGCCAGCAGCGTGCCGGCTATCGTCAGGTCCGCGTGCAGGTCGAGCAGGCCGTACGCGTTGTCGATGACGCGGAAGTCCTCGCCCTTCACGCGCAGGCTGACCGCGCGCCCCTGTTCGCGGCCGAGCCCGAGTTCGCCTTCCACCGTGAGCAGGTCGCCATCGTCGCTCTCGATCCCCATCTCCGAGATGACGACGCGCTCTTCCTCGAACATCAGCACCGCGTCCGTGTTCCGGTACGTGACGCCGGTCAACGGCACACGGAAGGCGCCGTCCACGAGGAACACGGCGCCCTCGATGTGGGGATCCCGGCCGGACCCGGTGATGCGGACGTCCACCTGGGCCTGCCCGCCGATCTCACGCACGTACGGCGTCACGCCCTCCGCAAGTGCGAGGTCGATCGGCGTGGACACGATCGCGACGTCGAGGAGATCGGCGGCCGTCGGCGCCACGTGCTCATCCGACCGGCCATCGACGATCGTGCGCGGGACGATGCCGCGCGCCGTGAGCCGCGTGTGGGCATCCTTGATCAGCTCGAGGTCGAGGATGGCGAGCGACCCGTCGAAGTTGACGCGACCGCCGAGCCGCTGGATGTCGATGTTGCGCACGCGGCCATGCGTGAGGTCGATCTGGGCATCGGCAACCGGCTGCTGGCGCGTCCCGCCGAGCGTCGCGTGGAGGTCGAGCACGCCGTCCGCATCGACATCCTGCGCGGCCAGCGTCAGGACGTCGCCGATGTCCACGCCGGCGGCCGTCACGCGCAGCGACGACGCCGCATCGTCGGCGATGCCGATGGTGCCTTCGGCCTCGATGCGCTCGTCGTCGTGCGTCAGGAGGAGTGGCGCGAGCGTCATCTGCCGTGACGTGATGTCGGCACGGGCCTCGGTACCCGGGGCGAGCCCCCACTGCACGCCGTTGCGCGCGACGTCGAGGCGATCGAGCCGCAGCCGCTGGCGCTCGTCCTCGAGGGCGAGCGTGCCCCTGGCGGCGAGCGTCCGGACGGCGTCGGTGCCGGTGACGTCGAAACGCACCGTACGATCGGCATAGCCGACGGTGCCGGCCGCGGTGGGCAGCACTTGGCCCGCCACCGAGACCTGCTGCGCATCGACCGAGGCCTGCACGTCGAGGCGCGCGGCGTCGAAGTCCGGCAGGCGCACGGCGTACTGCGCCGTCACGGTGCCGGCTGCGGCGGTGTCTCCATACGCGACCTGATCGCCGGCAATCGTCCCCGTCACGAGGAACTCCTCCCGCGTGCCGGTCACTCGCCCATCGGTGATTGCCGCGCCCGTGATCGGCAGGTCGGCGATCTTCGCAGGCTGCACGAGCGAGTCGGCATCGAGGTGATACGTGAAGTCGGAGACGTCGCCGGGCCCGAGGCCGAGCGCGCCGGAACCGGTCAACGAGAACCCGTCGCCGCGTGCGTCGAGCCGGCGGATCGTGGCCACGCCGTCGGCGAGTGCCAGGTCGGCCGTGACCGCCTGGAATGGGACGTTCAACAGCGTCGGTCGGTCGAGCGTGAACGTGCCGTCAACGCCGATGGTCTCGAGGTCGACGGCCGCCGTGTCGCCGAACGTCACCCGCGTGTCCACGTCGCCAGCAAGCGTACCCGTCAGCGTCTCGTTACCTGTCAGGACGGCGAGGTCGTAGCCTTCGACCCTCCCTTTCGCCGCGACGTCGAGACGCGGTCCGTCGAGGGTCGCGGTCACCGTCATTGCCGGCAACTGCCCGCCGAGGACCGTCGTGTCCGTGAGCGTCCCCGTGGCCTCGAGCGCGAGTCCTGCCCGTCCGCGCTGCTCGCCCGACACCTCGAACGCGCCGTTCACGGCGCCCGCGAACCGGGGCTCGGTGAGCGCCGCAATCTGCAGGGCCTCGCCGAGTCGCTGCAGGTCGAGCCCCGCCACCGTGCCGGCCGCGCCGAACGTGAACCCCTGCGGCGTCCGTGCGAAGCGGCCCGTCGTCCCCTCGCTCACGGCGGCGCCTTCGACGGTCGACGCCGCAAGCGCCACCTCGGCACTCACCGCCGACAGGGGGCCCTGCACGCGATACGTGCCATCGAGATCGGTCTCGAGCGACGGCACGCGAAGCTGCGGCGGCATCCGGCGCAGGTCCACGCCATCGACGCGTCCGCGCAGGTCGAGCGCAAGTTCGCGGACAGCGCCGCCGGGCCTCGTGATGGTGCCGGCCGTTGTCGCGCGGCCGCCGTACGCGTCGGCCGACGCGTCGAGGCGGACGACCTGACCATCGAGGGCGCCCGTCGCGCGCACGTTGCTCGCCTGGTATCCATAGGCACCCGCCGCAGGCCCGCGAAACGCGAACGACCCGTCCACCGGCATGCCCTCGGTCGCCGACGGGAACGTGAGGTCGAACGTCGCGTCGCCGGTGATCCGGCCTGTCGCGTCCGGTGTCTTCAGGATCGGTGCGAGGTCCAGATCGGCGACGGCGAGGCGGCCCTCCAGTGCGCGCGTGGGGCCTGTGGCGTCGAGCGTCAGCCGTCCCTGCGCGCGTCCCGCTTCGGATGCCGTGACGTCGACGTCGAGGCCGAGGGCATCGAGCGTCCCGGTGACGCCGACGGCCAGGTGCGGGTGCAGGGGGAACGACGCGGCCGGGACGAACCGGCCGATCTCGGGCAGCGACGCCGGCGCGCCCTTCATGTCGAGGTCGAACGTCCACGGAGCCGACGATGGCGATCGCGTGAGTGAGCCGGCGAGATCCAGCGCCGACTCCGCAGTCCGTACGGCAAGCGTCTCGAAGCGCCAGCCCTCGCGCACGTTCACGATGCGGCCGGCGAGCGACCGGAGGTCGAGTTCGGGCTGGCCGGCGCGGAACGTGAGCTTGCGGACGTCGATGCCCAGTTCCTGCGGCGTGCTCGCGATGCCGCCCTCGAATGCGAGCCCGTCGATGCGCCGTGGGATTGCCGGCGTCTCGGGCACGCCAATCTCGCGCACACGCACCTGCGCGTCGATGACCCGGACGTCGGGCAGCGTGAAGGTCGCACGCGGCTCGTCGGGGTCTGATGGCGGCCGCGGCTTCAGGATGCGCGCGACGTTCCAGCCCTCTGGCGTGCGCACGGCGTCGATGACCGGCCGCTCGATCACGATCTGCTGAACGACGCGCCCCGACGAAAGGATGTCGCCGACGCTGTAGGACAACTGCACACGCCCGACCTGAACGACCGTGGTGTCGCCCTGCACGATGGACACGTCGCGGAGCGCCACGCCCGTGGCGAGGTTGCCATCGATGGCGCCGATCGCGAGCGTGCCCTGGATGGCGTCCTGCGCCTGCTTGACGGCAAGGCGCCGCAGCCGCTCGCGGAACCACGAGGTCTGCGACACGATCGCGACGATTGTCACGAGGCCGACCAGCAGGAGGGCCAGAATCGCCAGCGCGCGCAACAGCCGTCGTCGCCACGCCATCAGAAGGCCTGCCCGATGCTGAAGTGGATGCGCCAGCGGCGCGGCTCGGGCTCGCCGCCAATCAACAGGTCCTCGATGCGCGTCAGCTGGTAGCCGAGGTCCACGCGCACCGGGCCGATCGGCGTGCGGTAGCGGAGGCCGGGGCCGACGGCGACCCGCAGGTCGCCGAGGTCGAAGTCGAAGCTCTCGTACCAGACGTTGCCGGCGTCCACGAAGAGCACGGCCGACAACGGACCGAACGCGGGAATGCGCAGCTCGCCGGATGTCTCGAACATCGAGTGGCCGCCAATCGGGTTGCCGCGCAGGGTCAGCGGCGCGACCTCGAAGCGTCCCCAGCCGCGCAGGCTGCCCGATCCCCCGAGAAAGTAGCGCTTGAAGAACGGCACGTTGCGCGCCAGCACGCCGGAGGCATCGATGGTGCCGGCGCGTGCCCGTCCGGCGAGCACGAGGTTGCCGAGCGTCTGGTACTTGCGCGCCTCGGCCGTGTACTCGCGATAGTTCCAGTTGCCGGGCAGCCATTGCCCGGCCTGCTCCACGTGCACCTGCACGAGATACCCGCTCCGGGCGTCGAGCAGGTTCGGCGTCGTGTTGTGCTGCACGTCGAACGACATCGCGACGAGCCGCCCGCTGTCCTGTCCGGTGAGCGGGTTGAGGCCGAGCGCGATCAGGTCGTCGTAGAACGTCGGGTCGTCGAGCGCCACACCCGAGATCGTGTACTCCTCCCACTCGTGCACGAGGGTCGCCGACATCGTCGTCAGCGACTGGCGGCGCTGGACCGGATCGCTGCGCTCGAACTGACGCGCGAGCGTCATGCGGCCGCCGCGTGTCGTCTGCTGGTAGGCCGGTTCGTTGGCGTACCAGTACTGGCCGCCGAGGCTGAACGACACGCCGCGACGGAACAGCGACGGCTCCTCGAAGTTGGCGCGCACCCCGCGATCGAGCGACGACCACCGCAGCGTCGCCTGCGCGGTGCGTGCGCCACCGAAGAAGTTGAGGTGCCGGAGCGTGGTCGTGATGCGGGCCTTCTCCTCGCTGCCGTAGCCCGGCGTGATCGACAGGCGCAGGGGCTTTGCCTGCGTCAGCACGATATCCACCGGGACCGGCGCCCCGGCCTCCTGCCCGGGCTCGGCATTGACGGTGACGAACTGGAAGATCTCGCGGTTGTACAGCCGGCGCTGGCTCTCGGTCACGCGGCTGATGCGGAACTCCTGGCCTTCCTTCATCGTGAGCAGCGACTTGACCCGCCCGTCGCTCACGCCGTGGTTGCCGCGCACCGTGATCGTGCCGAACGTCGCCTGCGGGCCTGGCTCGGCGACGACGTACAGCGCGACGCGCCCGGCTTCGCTGCCCTCGGACTCGAGCACGCTGACGTTCGCATAGGCGTAGCCGCGCTCCTGCAGCACCGCCAGCGTGGCGTTGCGCGTGTTGCGGACGTCGCCCTGCATCCGCCGCCGGCCGGCGGCAAGCGACACGCGCTCCTGCACGGCGGCCTGGTCCTCCGCATCGAGGACGTCGAACCCGTACATCTCGACGCGGTCGATCGTCACCGGGGGCCCCTGTTCGACATGCACCGTGAGATCGACGGCCGCGTCCTCCTCGTCCCTGACGATGTCCACCGAGGTCACGCGGGCCTTTGGCCAGCCATGGTCGGAGAGGAAGGCGATGATGCGGTACAGGTCGGCCTGGAACTGGCGCGCATCGAAGTAGCGGTCAGAGCCGAAGAAGGGGATGATGCCCCCGCTCTCGCGCGTGGCGAGCACGTCGGTGATCTGCCCGACGTCCAGACCTGACACACCCTGTATGTCGAGGCTACGCACCTTCATGCGCGCGGGGGCCGCCTCGTCGGCGTCCTGCGCGCGCACGGATGCCGCGGCAAGCAGTGTCGCGAGCGAAGTCACCACCACGCGACGGACGAGAGCAGCAGCAGTCACGAGTCTCCCATGTTGCACACGATGCGCCGGGACGACAACGTGCAGCCGCGGAAAATGGAAAGGGCGTCCTCACGGACGCCCTTGGTGATCAGCACCGGACCGTGGTCCGGCTACTCGGTCGGGACCGGTCCGGCCTCGGGCAGTCGCCCGCGGCCGCCACGGCTTGCACGGCCACCCTTGCGCCCCGCGGCACGAGCCTCTTCCGAGGTCCACTCGTGCGCTGTCCCTTTCATGTGCGCGGCACGGCCGCCCTTGCTGGCGATCTCGCGCTGCTTCTCCGGGGACATCGACGCGAAGCCGCGGCGCTCCTTGCGGCGCGGTTCGACCTGCTCGGGGATGTTGTTCTCGTTGTTCACGGTAAAGCCTCCCTCAACGACCACTACCTCGCGGATTGCCCGCGCGAACGGCGTCGACAGTCGAACGGGATCTCTACAACAACCGTGCCACGTCAGCGGCGTTCGGGCTGCCGCTTCACCTACCAGAATCGGTCAACTATCCAAGGTTATCGACACTTCCGTTTCGAGCGGCTGAGCTGTGCATGAAAACCCAACAGTAAAGCTTACACAGCCGTTGTTTTTTGTTCAGGGAGCCCGCCAGGCACCAACAAAGCTGCCATCAACGCGACTGCCGAAATGATCGCCCCGAGCACGAATGCCCGGTGGAGCCCCGCGGCAAGGGCCGCCGGCGTCGGGTCGTGGAGGGGCACCGACGCCGCGACGACGGCGCCCATCACGGCAACCCCGATTGCGCCGCCAATGCTGCGCGTGAACTGCGCGAGCGACGTGGCCACCCCCAGTTGCTCGCGGGCCACCGTCCCCTGCACGGCGAGCAGCAGCGACAGCGTCGTCATGCCCATGCCGATGCCCATCAGGCCGAGATCCAGGTGCATCCGCCACATCGGCGTGCCGACGCCCACGAGCGAAAGGCCCACGAAACCGACAGTCACGCACGTCAGGCCGCCCAGGATGAACGGCCGGAAGCCGACGCGTGGCAGCAGGCGCCCCGTCACGATCGACATCGAGACCCAGCCGAGGAGCAGCGGCGTCAGCACCGCGCCGGCCTGGCGCGCCGTGCCCCCGAGGGCCGCCTGGACGTAGAGCGGGACGAACGCCAGCGCGCCGAACATCGCCACGCCGAGCAGCGTGCCGCTCACCGTCGTGGCGGCCACCATGCGGTTGCCGAGCAGCGACAGCGGCAGGATCGGCTGGGGCGTCCGGCGTTCCATGGCCACGAATGCCGCCGTGAGGACGGCCGAGGCTGCGTACAACGCGCGCACGGCGCCCGGGCCGAGCGAGGCATCCGGGATGCCGGTCTGGTTCAGCGCCAGCATCAGCGACGACACGGCCGACATCAGGAGCACGGCACCGACGTAGTCCACGACGGCCCGCTGTGCCGGGAGCCGGTCGACGAGGAAGCGGCCCACGAGGAACGCCGCGATGGCACCAAACGGCAGGTTCATGAAGAAGATCCAGCGCCAGGAGGCGCTCTCGGTCAGCACCGCGCCGAGCAGCGGGCCGGCGATCGACGCGATGCCCCAGACGCCGGCAAACAACGCCTGGGCGCGGGCCCGTTCCTCGAGCGAGAACATGTCGCCGATGATCACCATCCCCAGCGGCAGCAGCCCGCCGGCGCCGATGCCCTGCAGCGCGCGGAATGCGATCAGCTGCCCCATGGACGAGGCAAGCCCGCAGAGCACCGATCCGAAGAGGAACAGCCCGATGGCCACGAGATACGGACGGCGACGGCCGTGGATGTCCGAGAGCCGCCCCCACACCGGCGTGGTCACCGTGGACGTCAGCATGTAGCCGGAGAACACCCAGCTGTAGTGCGCGAGGCCGCCGAACTGCTCCACGACGGTCGGCATGGCCGTCGCGACAATCGTGGCCTCGATGGCAGCGAGGAAGCTGCCGCCGAGCACGCCGAATGTGACGAGGGCGCGGCGGGACGAACGGACGCGGTCGAGAACGGACATCACTGGCTCTGGTACGATCGGCTGATGCGAACGGTGCACTGCGTGAAACTGGGTCGGGAGCTGCCGGGGCTGGAGGAACCGCCATGGCCGGGCCCGCTCGGACAGCGCATCTACGACACGGTGTCCCAGGACGCCTGGGACATGTGGGAAGAGCGCATGAAGATGATCCTCAACGAGTACCGGCTGATGCCCTGGCAGAAGGACGCGCAGGATCTCGTCGCCAAGTACATGGAGGAATACTTCTTCGGCGAGGGTGCGGCCATGCCGCCGGGCTACACGCCTACGCCGTCGTCGTAGGCACCTCGCGATCCACGACGATACGCAGCCGGGCCGACGCGTCCTGCAGCGTCGCGATCACGTCGCCTGGCTGCACCCCCTGCGCGAACACACACACAACAGGATAGCCGCCGTCCGAGGACGGCCCGCCCACCAGCGCGCCGACCTCGATCGTCGTCTCGACACGGGTCACCCACTCGACGCCACGCGCCGCATCGAGCCCCTCGACCTCGCGGAGCCGCCCCGCGTGCGGGGCCGTCAACGCCAGCACGCCGCTCGCGATCGCCTCGTGTCCGTAGCGCTCGATTGGCCGGCCACCGGCATGCGCGAGCAGGACGTCCTCGATCGCACAGCGGCTCCGGTCGGGCGCGATCACGGGAATGGCACGCGTGCGGGGATGGGCTGTGTAGGGCGCGACGTCGAGCACGACGACGTCGTCGCCGTCGGCCCGGCACGTCGCATGGACGGGCCCGTGGTGCAGCCCGAGCGCGAGGGCCGCGCGGGCGACGTGCCCGGCAATCACCGCCTGCCGCGCAGGGGCCACGCGGGCTGGCGTGACGTGCATCGTCCCACCCGCTGCGACATCGCCGAGCGAATCGACGACTTCGAACAGCGCGAAGACGCGCAACGCGCCGTGCTCGAGCACGCCGTCGACGGCAAACGGTTGCCCGGGCACGACGGCTTCGACGAGCAGCGTGTCGGCGTCGCCAGGCGGCGTGCCGGACGAGGCGCGACGCGCGAGCCACGCGGCGAGCCTGTCGCGCGCGGCAAGGAGTTGCTCCAGCGAGTGCACGCGCACCGTCGCCCGGGCGGCCGCGGGGGCCACCGGACCCACCGTGCCGATCACGCACGGGAACCGCACGCGCGCCAGTCGATCGAGATCCTCGTCGCCGCGGGCCGGCACGCTCACGAACCAGGGCACCGGCAGTCCGGCGGCCAGCAGGCGTCCACGGGCCAGCAACCCGTGCGAGGCGACGATCACGGCATCTGGCGCGTGCCAGGTCAGGCCGAGCCGCTGCGCCACCTGCGCCGCGATCACGGCCGGCCGTTCGCCTGTCGCCAGGACGCCGTCGATCGGCGCACCCGCGAGTGATTCGACGACGGCGTCCGCGTCAACGGCATCGGCGACGACGCGCAACGCGACACCCGTGCGCTGCGCCGCCTCCGTGAATGCGCGGGTCGTGTCGTCGGATGTCGAGGTGCACAGCAGGACGGTGGGCATCGGGCGGCCGCGAGCGTTCTACCACACGGCGGGCACGAACGTTCAGCGGTACAATCCCGGGGCTTTGGCTGACGCGACCACGCCTGCCGTGCCCGTCGCTGGACCGCGGGTGCTCGTCACCGGCGGCGCAGGGTTCCTCGGCATCAACCTGCTGCGCTACCTCCACGCGCGCGGCTACGCCCTGACGTCGCTCGACATCGCGCCGTTCACCTACGCCGACATGGCGCCCCACGTGCGCGTCGTGCAGGGCGACATCCGGGTGCAGCGCGACGTGGACACGGCACTCGAGGGCTGCACCCACGTCGTCCACTGCGCGGCCGCACTGCCGCTCTACCCTCCCGACGACATCCACACCACCGACGTCGTCGGCACACGATTGATGCTCGAAGCCTCGCGCGCGCACGGCATCGAGCGCTTCGTCCACATCTCGTCGACGGCCGTCTACGGCATCCCGGATCATCATCCGCTGCGCGAGGACGATGCCCTGCACGGCGTGGGCGCGTACGGCATCGCCAAGGTCGAGGCCGAGCGTGTGGCCGGGACGTTTCGTGCAGACGGCATGGTCGTGCCGGTGCTGCGGCCCAAGTCGTTCATCGGGCCGGAGCGCCTCGGCGTCTTCGCGCTGCTCTACGACTGGGCGCTCGACGGGCGCAGCTTCCCGATGATCGGCAACGGGCGCAACCGCTATCAGTTGCTCGACGTCGAGGACCTCTGCGACGCGATCGTCCGCTGCCTCACGCTGCCGGCCGACCGGGTGAACGACACGTTCAACGTCGGCGCGAAGGTGTACCTGACGATGCGCGAGGATTACCAGGTCGTGCTGGATCGTGCCGGCCATGGCCGACGCATCGTCGGCTTTCCCGCGGCGCCCGCGATCTGGGGCCTCAGGCTGCTCGAGGCACTCGGCGTGTCGCCGCTCTACAAGTGGGTCTACGAGACCGCGTCGAAGGACTCGTTTGTCGCCATCGACAAGGCGGAGCGCCAGCTCGGGTTCACGCCGCGGTTCTCCAACCGGGATGCGCTGCTGCGCAACTTCGAGTGGTACATCGCGCACAAGGACGCCTTTGCCGCGGCCTCGGGCATCTCGCACCGCGTGCCCTGGAAGCAGGGCGCCCTCGGGCTGCTCAAGCGGTTCTTCTGACGACCGGCGGTCGTCGACATGGAGGCAGGATGCCGAAACTGACGGTGGACGGAGTGGGCACGTTCGACGTGCCCGAGGGACAGCGCCTGGTGCTCGCCATCGAGGCGCAGGGCGTGGACATCCTTCATGCCTGCGGCGGGAATGCCCGCTGCACGACCTGCCGCGTGGAGTTCATCGACGGCGAGCCCACGCGGATGACGGTCGCCGAGCGGGACAAGCTCGCCGAGCGCGGATTGACCGGCGTGCGCCTGTCCTGCCAGATCGCCTGCGATCACGACATGACCGTGCGGGCCATCAGCCGGCTCGCGGGCTCGGGCCGCACCGACCCCGGCGCCACGCCCGATCCGGCGATCCAGCCCCCGCCTGAATGGGTGGCGCAGGTGCCGGCTGGCTGACGAGCCTGTCGGTTCCCCAACGCTTCCGGCGGCTCGACGCGCGCCGCCGGAGCCGTTTTTCCTGCTTTTCCCGAGTGATTCCGCCGACCACCTCAAGGCACGAACGCTGCACTACGCCTGACGGATGACCAGCCGTTCCATCCGTCAGAAGCTGATGCTCGTCAGCATGTGCACGACGGCGGCTGCGCTGCTGCTGGCCTGCGTACTGTTCCTCGTCTACGACTACGCACGCTTCCGCGACTCCGATCTCGCCAGCCTCGAGACGCTGGCGACGACCGTCGGCAGCGGCGCCGCGGCAGCCGTCAGCTTCGGCGACGTCCTCGTGGCGCAGGAGGCGCTCGACGCTCTGGCCTCGCACGCCAACGTGCGGGCCGCCCGCGTGCACGCGCTCGACGGGCGCGTCTTCGCGGCCTACTCGCGCGACGGCGCCGTGGCACCGTCGGTCGCCCACGGGGCGCCGGCGCCCGGACGCACGATCGAGTGGTCCTCGCTCGTCATCGTCAAGCCCATCACGCTCGTCGGCGAGCAGATCGGCACGATCGTCCTCGAGGCCTCGCGCAAGGCCCAGCATGCGCGCATGCGGCGCTATGCCGTCATCGCCGGGGCCATCATCCTCGTGTCGTGGGCCGCGGCATTCCTCGTCACCTCGCGCCTGCACGCCCTCGTCGCCAGGCCGGTGCTCCTGCTGGCCGAGGCCGTGGCGCGAGTCTCGCGCGACCGTGACTACAGCGTCCGCGTCGCCCGGACGAGTGACGACGAGGTCGGCGTCCTCGTCGCCAGCTTCAACGACATGCTCGCGCAGATCCAGCGCCAGGACGAGGACCTGCGGCGGCACCACGCGACGCTCGAGGCGCAGGTGGCGGCGCGAACAGCCGAACTGACCGCCATGAACGTGGACATGGCCCGCTCGCGCGATCGCGCCGAGCAGGCAAATCGTGCCAAGAGCGAGTTCCTGGCCAACATGAGCCACGAGATCCGCACGCCGATGAACGGCGTGATCGGGATGATCGACCTCACGCTTGACTCCTCGTTGCCTCCGTCGCAGCGCGAGCAGCTCGAGGTGGCCAGGAGGTCGGCGGAATCGCTGCTGACGATCGTCAACGACATCCTCGACCTCTCGAAGATCGAGGCCGGCCGGCTCGAGCTCGACGAAACGACGTTCGCGCTTGCCGAGGTGGTCGAGGACGCCGTACGGACCGCCGGCATCGGCGCCCGTGGCAAGGGCCTCGCCCTCGATTGCCGCGTGGAGGATGGCGGGGTGCCGGAGGTACTGGGCGACCGCGGCCGGCTGCGGCAGGTGCTGATCAACCTCGTGGGCAACGCCGTGAAGTTCACGCACGAGGGCGGCATCGACGTCCACGTGCGCCTCGAGTGGGGCGAGGATGGCGGTATCGTCCATGGCACAGTGCGCGACACCGGCATCGGCATCGCCAGCGACAAGCAGGCCCTGATCTTCGAGGCGTTCTCGCAGGCCGACGGATCGACGACGCGACGCTACGGCGGCACGGGGCTTGGGCTCACGATCAGCGCGCGCCTGCTGGCCTTGATGGGCGGCGACCTGCGACTCGAGAGCGCGGTGGACGAGGGCAGCACGTTCCACTTCAGTGCGAAGGTCGGCATCCCGGCCTCGGTGCGCGCCACGTCGGCGGTCCGGCCGGTCGCCCTGCCCCATCGTGTCGAGGGGCGCCGTCCCCTGCGCGTGCTCCTCGTGGAGGACAACCCGGTGAACCAGCGGGTCGCGCGTGGCTTCCTGACCAAGGCCGGCCATCAGGTGGCCGTGGCGGGCAACGGCCGTGAGGCCCTCGACGCGCTGGAAGTCTCTGGGTTCGACCTGCTCTTCATGGACATGCAGATGCCGGTGATGAGTGGCATCGAGGCCATTGCCGCCATCCGTGCACAGGAGCAGGAGCACGGCGGCCACCTGCCCATCATCGCGCTCACCGCGCACGCCATCGACGGCGACCGCGAGCAGTTCCTTGCCGCGGGCGCGGACGGATACGTCTCCAAACCCATCGTGATGCCTCGCCTCCTGCTGGAGATCGAGCGCGTGATGTGCAGCCTCGGCGTGTGGCAGCCAGCCGCCGCTCGAACCGCATGAGCATCACGCCCGGCTACCGGCGCCGCCGGCGCCTCGGGGCGGTCCTTGCCGCGAGCGTGCTGCTCGTGCTCCTGCGGCACGGCTCGCCGGGCGCGCAGGAGGTCACCGCACCCGCGCTCAAGGCGGCGTTCCTCTTCAACTTCGTGAAGTTCACGACGTGGCCGAGCGAGGTCCTGCCCGACGAGGCGCCCGTGATGCTGTGCGTCGTGAACGCGCCGTCGGTCGCCCGTGAGCTCACCGGGGCGGTGAAGGGACGCGTCGTCGCGGGCCACCCGCTCCGGGTCGAGCAGCCGGCCGTCGGCAACGGCCTGAACGACTGCCACCTGCTCTACGTCTCCGGTGCGCGGGCCATCGCGGTTGCCGCGCTCGATGCCGTGCGCAACGCGCCGGTGCTGACGGTCAGCGACCTGCAGGCCTTCGGGGCCGAAGGAGGCATCGTGCAACTGCACGTGCAGCAGGGACAGCTGCGATTCGCCGTCGCCCTGGACGCCGTGCGCGCCGCGCGCCTGCAGGTCAGTTCCAGGCTGCTCGCGCTCTCGAGGGAACCATGACGCCGCTGCGCCGACCATTCCGCCCGCGCCTCGCGCTGTGGCTGTTCACGACGCTGGCGGTCCCCGCCTCCGCGATGGCGCAGGCACCGCTGTCGGATCTCAGCCTCGAAGAGCTGATGGAACTCGACGCCGGCCAGGTCTATGGCGCGTCCGAGCGCCTGCAGCCGGTCACCGAGGCGCCGGCGTCCGTGTCGTTCATCACAGCCGACGAGATCGCCCGCTTCGGCTACCGCACGCTGGCCGACATCCTGCGCAGCGTGCGCGGCATGTACATCAGCGACGACCGCAACTTCAGCCTCGTCGGCGTCCGCGGCTTCGGCAAGCCCGGCGACTACAACAGCCGGATCCTGCTTCTCGTCAACGGCCATCGCGTCAACGACAACGTGTTCGGCCAGGCAGAGATCGGGGCGGAGTTCGGCATGGACCCCGCCACCTTCGAGCGCGTCGAGATCATCCGCGGGCCCGCATCCTCCATCTACGGCGACAGCGCGTTCTTCGCGGTCGTCAACGTCATCACGAAGAGCGGCGCCTCGATGAACGGGGGCACCGTCGCGATCGAGGCCGGCTCGCTCGGCAGCCGACTCGCGCGCGGCAGCGTCGGCCACGTGTTCGCAAACGGCGCGGACCTCGCCGTGTCGGCCACGTTCGAGCAGAGCGATGGCGTCGATCGGCTGTACTTCCCGGCCTTCGATCATCCGTCGACAAACGGCGGCGTCGCCGAGGGTCTCGACGACGAGCGCGTGAGCCAGGCCTACGGCCGGTTCGCGTTCAGGGACCTCACCGTCACGGCCGCCTACGGCACGCGCCGGCGCACCGTGCCCACGGCCTCGTTCGGGACGCTCTTCAACGAGCAGAACGACCCCCAGCGGACGACGGACCGCCACACGCTCGTGGACGCCGAGTGGGCCCGGATGTACGGCGACACGCGCCTCGCCCTCCGGGGCTCGTTCGACCGGTTCACGTACGACGGGACGTACCCGTTCGACAGCGGTCCCGACGCGCCGCCGCTCGTCGGGATCAACACCGTGGACGGGACGCGCTGGACGGCTGGTGCGCGCGTGACCCGCCCGGTGGGCAGGAGACAGAACATCACCGCCGGGCTCGAGGTCATCGACAACGTGCGCCAGAACCAGGTCTCGCGCTACGTGGGCGAGCCCGCGCCGTTCCTCGATCTGAATCGGCGCTCGCAGCAGACGGCCGTCTACCTGCAGGACGAGATCAAGCTGGCGCCGTGGCTGATCGGCGCCGTCGGCCTCCGGTACGACGGATACGAGCAGTTCACGCGCGTGACGCCGCGCACGGCGCTCATCGCCATGCCCTCGCCGAACCAGTCGTACAAGTACCTGTACGGCAATGCCTTCCGTGCGCCCAACGCGTACGAGATGAACACGGTGTACTTCGGCAACCGCGTCGAGACCCTCGAGCCCGAGTCGATCGACACGCACGAGATCGTGTGGGAGCGCTACACCGGCGACTGGCTGCGCACGTCGCTGTCCGGCTACTGGTACCGTGCCAACCGCCTGATCACGCTGGCCCCCGACGAGTCCACCCTGCTCGCCACCACGTACGTGAACGAAGGCGAAGTGCGCGCGCGCGGCCTGGAGTTCGAGGCCCAGATGCGGCTCTGGCGCGGCTGGCAGGCCACGACGAGCTATGCGCTGCAGCGGGCCATCGACCGCGAGACGCGCGTCGAACTGCCGAACTCGCCACGCCACATGCTCAAGGGCCGCCTCAGCATCCCGGCGTGGGGGCCCGAGTCCTACGTCGCACTCGAGGGCGCCTACATCGGCGACCGCCGCTCGATCAGCGGGCGGAAGGTCGACGGCGCCGCCACGCTCAACCTGACGCTGACGCAACCCCTCACGCGCTCGCTCGCCCTCGTCGGCACGGTGCGCAACCTGTTCGACGTGGCCTACAGCGATCCCGCAAGCTCCAACCACCTTCAGGACGTGATCCCGCAGAACGGCCGAACGGCTCGCATCGGTCTCCGGTGGACAATGGGCGCACGATGACCACGGCCGAATCGGACGCACCGGACGCCGGCGCGCAGCCGGAGACCTACTTCAGGGCCCTCGAGATCGACGACATCCCGGACCTGCTCGAGGCCAGCTACGCGCTGCGCTACCAGGTGTACTGCCTCGAGCGCGGCTTCCTGCCCGCCGACTACTACCCCGACGGCGTCGAGATCGACGTCTTCGACCAGCACGCCGTCCACCTGGGCGTCCTCGATCGCGACGACCGCCTCGTGGCGACCGCCAGGCTCGTGCGGCGCACCGGGGACGGCCTGCCGATGTACGGCCACTGCAGCCTCCTCGTCCACGATCCGGTCATTGCCAATCCCCACGCCCCTGTCGTCGAGGTGTCGCGCCTTGCCGTCAGCCGGCGCTACAACCGCCGCCAGGGCGACGCGCACTACGCGCTCGAAGGGGGCACGACGAGCACCGGCGAACGGCGCCGGGACGGTGGCGAGATCGTGATGACGCTCTATCGCGCCCTGTACCAGACCTCCAAGCGCCACGGCTTCTCGCACTGGCTCGCGGCCACCGAGCCGTCGCTGCAGCGACTGGTCGTCCGCTACCACTTCCCGTTCCGCCAGGTCGGTCCCGAGACCGACTACTTCGGGCTCGTCGCGCCATACCTGATGGATCTCGCCGAGTTCGATCGCGAGATCCTCAGCGGCGATGTACCGGCACTCCGGGGATTCCTCGACGGCCTCGAACCACACCTCGTCCCCCTGCCGCACCGTGCCTCCTGATTCCCACGACCCCCAGGCGGCGACGCATGACGCCGCGCAACAGCTCCTCGCCACGTTCCGCACCGTCGCCGCGACGATGCCGTGGTATCGCGTGCTGCTCGACGAAGCCGGCGTGAAGCCCGCCGACATACGCACGACGGCCGACCTCACGCACCTGCCGCGGCTGACAAAGCAGGCCACGTTCGATCGATTCGGCGTGCGCGCACTGGCCGCCACGACACCGGCCGCCGCGCTCGCGTCGGTCCTCACCAGTTCGGGACATGGCGGGCGCTTCTCGTTCGGGCTGATCACGCGCGACATGGATGCCGCCGGCGCCGAGGCGATCGACGGGGCGCTCGACGAGGCCTTCGAGGTCCGCTCGCGCCCGACGCTGGCGATCAATGCGCTGCCCATGGGCGTCACCTTCGGCTCAAGCGTGATGACGGTGGCCACGACGAGCGTGCGCGAGGACATGGCCGCCGCGCTCCTCGATGCCTTCGGCGCGGAGTTCGCGCAGGTCCTGGTCGTGGCCGACCCGCTCTTCCTGAAGCGGCTGCTCGATTACACGCGTGAACGCGGATTCGACTGGCGGCGCCATCGCACGCAGGTCGTGGTCGGCGAGGAAGTGTTCGGCGAGCACTTCCGAGCGTATGCCGCACGCCGGATCGGCCTCACCCCCGATCGCGAGGACGGCACCTGGCTGATGTCGTCGATGGGCGTCGGGGAACTCGGGCTGCACCTGCTGTACGAGACGCGCGCCACGGCGGCGCTGCGGCGACTGCTCGCCGCGGATCGGCGGTTTGCCCACGACGTGCTCGGCGTGCACGGCACGCGCCACGGCGTGCCGATGTGCTTCACCTGGGAGCCGCGTCGCATCCACGTCGAAGTCGTGGACCCGGATGAGCACGGGTTCGGACGGCTGCTCGTCTCGATGCTCGATCCCGGGCTGCCGATTCCTCTGCTGCGCTACGAGACCGGCGACGTCGCGCGCCTCGTTGACGCCGCGAGCGTTCGCGATCGGCTCGAGCAACGCCACGCGAGCCTTCCGGGGCCGCTCCCCGACCGGCTCGTGCTGCTCTGCGGCCGGGTCCGCGAGGTGCTGCCCGACGGAACACACCTGACCGTGTACAAGGATGCCGTCTACGCCGACGAGCGCGTGGCCGACGTCCTGACCGGTGCGGTGCGCGTCACGTTCGACACCGCGGGTCCGACGATGCACGTGCAGCTTGCGCGCGGCGTGGCAGGTGACGCCACGGTCGCGCCGCGCCTGCACGAGGTCCTGCGGGCGTCGGCAGCGGCGGTCCCGATCAGGGTGTGGCCGTACGAACGCTTCCCGTTCGGGATGTCGCTCGATTACGAACGCAAGTTCGTGGGCTACGAGCCGCCCGCGTGACGCCCCGCGGCTACTTCACGCCGTGCATCAGCCGGTTGAGGAGTGGCGCGACGAGCAGCAGGATGCCTCCGGAGATCAGCAGGGCCCAGAAGCCGAACGTGTACCCGCTCAGCGCCGAGGCGGTCGTCATCCCCGTCTCCCCGCTGACGTATCCGGCGAAGATGCCCGAGAGGTTGTTGCCGATCCCCGTCGAGAGGAACCAGCCGCCCATGCCAAAGCCCACGAGCCGCACGGGCGCGAGCTTGGTGACCATCGAGAGCCCGATTGGCGAAAGGCACAGCTCACCGACCGACTGGATCACGTAGACCATGAAGAGCGTCCAGAAGGGGATCGTCCCCTCGGCGCTCACGAGGCTCGAGAGCGCGAACATCAGCAGCAGGAACGCGAGCCCGTTGAACACGAGCCCCAGGCCGAACTTGCGCGGGATCGACGGGTTCCACGGCCCGAGCTTCACCCACGTCCAGGCCACCACCGGCGCCAGCGTGATGATCGCCGTCGAGTTCACCGACTGGAACCAGCCCACCGGGAAGACCCAGTCGCCGAACGTGCGATCGACGATCCGGTCGGCGAGGAACGTGAACGAACTGCCCGCCTGCTCGAAGAACATCCAGAACAGCACGTTGAACGCGAAGATGATCAGCATCGCGATCGCCTTGTCGCGCGCCACCGGCCCGTTGCGCACGCCCTCGGCCAGCAGCAGGGCGCACAGCCCGACGAACATCGCCGTCAGCACGTACTGCAGGGCCGTGGCGCCGAGCTGCGCGAGGAGGACCCACGTCACGGGAATCGCCAGCACGCAACCGGCCGCCACATAGGCCACCGTCGCCGGGCTCTCGCGTCCCGGGATGGGCGAACCGATGCCCTTCAGCTGCGTGCGGCCGAACCAGAACCACACGAGGCTGACGATCATGCCGACACCCGACGCGATGAAGACGTACTTGTACGCCGGCATTGCCGCGGTGCCGAACACCTGCTCGGCGAGCCAGCCGGTGAGGATCGGGGCCAGGAACGCGCCCGCGTTGATCCCCATGTAGAAGATCGTGAAGCCCGAGTCGCGACGCTCGTCGCCTGGGGCGTAGAGCTTGCCCACCATCGTCGAGATGTTCGGCTTGAAGAGCCCGTTGCCGACGATGACCGTCGCCAGGCCGAACTCGAAGATGCGCGCGTCGGGAATGGCAATCGCGAACAGTCCCGCCGCCATCACGACCGCGCCGAGCAGGATCGACCGCTGGTAGCCGAGGATCCTGTCGGCGACGTAGCCCCCGAAGATGGCCGCCGCGTACACGAGCGCGAGATAGGCGCCGTACGTGCGGGCTGCCGGCTCCTCCCCCGTGGGGTTGCCGCCGTGGAACTGCGCGACGATGTAGAGGACCAGGGCCCAGCGGATGCCGTAGAAGGCGAACCGCTCCCAGAACTCGGTCATGAACAGCATCCACAGCGGACGCGGGTGGCCCATGACCTGCCCGAATGCCGGGATCGGCGCTTCGGGACTGTTCGATCGCGTATCGACGCTCATGCCGTCTCCCCGGGTCGCGGCTCGACCGCGGCGAGGACCCGCGCGGCTGGCGACATGACCGAGAGA
The DNA here is from genome assembly GCA_934541105.1 of uncultured Luteitalea sp. Lineage (GTDB taxonomy): Bacteria > Acidobacteriota > Vicinamibacteria > Vicinamibacterales > Vicinamibacteraceae > Luteitalea. The sequence continues at coordinate 40,372 of CAKTDA010000008.1, forward strand.
AATAGCACAGGTGCCTCCGGATCGCGGCCTAGAATGGGGGGATGCCCCTGGCGCCGCCGCCCGTTCACGACTCGCAGGGCCCGCTTCGCCGCGACATCCGCCTCCTTGGTGCGCTCCTCGGGCAGGTGATTCTCGAGCAGGAAGGACAGGCGCTCTACGACGTCGAGGAGCGCGTCCGCCAGACGTCCCGCCGCGGCAACTACGAGGACGTGCGCGCCATCGTCACGGGGATGCCGGTGGACGAGCAGGGGCGCCTCGTGCGTGCCTTCTCGCTCTACTTCCAACTCGCCAACCTTGCCGAGCAGCACCACCGCATCAGGCGCCGGCGACAGTATGCCGTCGAACGCCGCGTCGCCGCCGAGTCCCTCGATGCCGCCTTTCGCGAACTCCATGGCGGTGGCGTCACCGATGCCCAGTTGCGGGATGCCGCCCGGCGCATCTCGCTCGAACTGGTGCTGACGGCGCACCCGACCGAGGCGACGCGGCGCACGGTGCTCTCGGCGCAGGTGCAGATCAGCGAACTGCTGCACCGGCTCGACGATCCGCAGCTCTCCGAGCCCGGCCGACGCGACATCGAGGACGCGCTGGCCGAGCAGATCACCGCGCTCTGGCAGACCGACGAGACCCGCGCCAAGCGCCCGCGCGTGGTGGACGAGATCCGCCACGGCCTCTGGTTCTTCGAGCAGAGCCTGTTCGACGTGGCGCCCGCACTCGTCGGCGACTACCGGCGCCGCATCCCGGGCGCGCCGCTGCCGCTGCGATTCGGCAGCTGGATTGGCGGTGACCAGGACGGCAATCCCAACGCGGGCCCCGCCACCTTGCGTGCTGCCGCCGACCGCGCACGCGACCTGGTGCTGCGCCGCTACGCCGACGAGGTGCGCGAGATGGCCCGCACGCTCGGCGTCTCGCGCGCGCTCGTGGACGTCAACGAGGCGCTGCTCACGTCGATTGCCGCCGACGAGCAGCGGCTCGCCGATGCCTCGCCGACCGACAGCAGCGCGTCGGCCGACGACGAGCCGTACCGCCGCAAGCTGTGGCTGATGCACCACCGGCTGGTGGCCACGGCGGAGAACCAGCCGGGCGGATACGGACACGTCCATGAGTTTGTCGCCGACCTCGAGGTGATCGACGCCTCGCTGCGGGCGCACCGCGGCGAGCGCATCGCCAACGGGCGGCTGGCATCGCTGCGGCGGCAGGTGGAGCTGTTCGGGTTCCACGTCGCGAAGCTCGACGTGCGCGTGCACGTGCGCGACCTTGCCGCGCAGCCCGATCGCGTGCGCGAGTCGTTACGCGTCGTGAAGGACCTGCAGCGCCAGCACGGCCCGGCCGCCTGCGACACCCTCATCCTGTCTGGCACGACGAGCGCCGAGCCGGTGCTGACCGCGTCGGCGATGGCACGAGAGGCGGGGCTCACGCTGTCGGTCGTGCCATTGTTCGAGTCCATCGACGACCTGCAGCGCGCCGGCAGCATCGTCGAGAGCCTCGTCACCGCGCCGGAGTTCGCTGCCGTGCTCGACGCGCGGCGACGACGCCTCGAGGTGATGGTCGGCTATTCGGATTCGGCAAAGGACGGCGGCTACCTGGCGGCGCAGTGGGAAATCTACCGGGCGCAGGAGGATCTCTCGGCCGTCGCGGCGAAGCACCGCATCGAGCTCACGATCTTCCACGGGCGCGGCGGCAGCACGGGCCGGGGCGGCGGGCCGACGCACGCGGCCATCCTCGCGCAGCCGGGTGGGCATGCGCGCGGGCGCCTGAAGCTCACCGAGCAGGGCGAGACGATCTCGTTCAAGTACGGCCTGCCAGGCCTTGCCTACCGCAACCTCGAGGCGGCGCTCTCGGCCACGCTGCTGTCGGTGTTCCCGTCGGTCGTCGGGTCGAGTGCGCCGGCGTTCGGCCGCGAGTTGATGCAGCAGGCGGCACGCACGTCCGAACAGGCGTTCCGCAGCTTCGTGTGGCAGAACCCGTCGTTCGTGCCGTTCTTCCGAGCGTTCACGCCGGTGGACGAGCTCGCGCTGCTCGAGATCGGCTCACGCCCGGCGCGACGGCCGTCGGCCGACGCCGAGTACCTGCAGTCGCTGCGGGCGATCCCGTGGGTGTTCTCGTGGACGCAGAACCGGTCGTTGCTCCCGGCGTGGTACGGCTGCGGCGCGGGCCTGGCGCCGCTCGTCGAGACCGCCGACGGGCTGGCGCAGTTGCGGCGCCTCTACCGCGAATGGCCGTTCTTCCGATCGATCGTCGAGAACCTCGAGATGACGCTGGCCAAGTCGAGCCTCGACATCGCGCGCAGCTACCTCGATCTGGTGCCGGCTGACGCCGACCCGGCCGGCCACTTCGCCCGCATCGCCGAGGAGCACGCGCGCACCACCGACGTCGTCCTCCGCATCGTCGAGGCCGACACACTGCTCGACAGGCACCCTGTCGTGCAGCGGGCGATTCACCTGCGCAACCCGTACGTGAACCCGATCAACGCGATGCAGGTCGCGCTGCTGCGGGCGTACCGGAACGGCGACCCGGATGCCGTCCGCCCGCTCGTCCGCGCGATCGCCGGCATCACGGCCGGACTGCGGAACTCGGGGTAGGTACCGAACGGCGAACGCCGAACGACGAGCACGGGCGCCCGCACGGGGCGCGATCGAGGAGCGCGCTCGAATCCCGAATCCCGAGTCCCGAGTCCCGAGCTACATGTGCGCGGTGGCTGACGGGTTGACGAGGCGCGAGACGAAGCGGCCCACTTCGCGGCCGACGCCGTCGGACCACGTGTGGCCGCCATCCACCTCGTACGGCTCGACGGCGACGAAGCGGTTGGCGAGCATGTCGAGGTCGGCCTGGAACTGCGCGGAGGTGTAGTGCATGTCGTCCCGGCCGCGGCCGAGCAGCACGGGCGGGCACTGGGTCAGCGGCCGCACGCCGAGTTCGGGCGGCACGTCGCCGCCGAACACGGCAAGGCCGTCGATGCGGCGCGCGCCGAGCACTGCGGCGCGCCAGGCCATGGAGACGCCCTGCGAGTAGCCGACGTAGACGAGCGCCTGCGGCTCGCCGTTCTGGTGAATCGCCTCGGTGATCACGCTGCGCACGTACCGCAGGTTGTCCTCGATGGCTTCGTCACGCTGCTGTGACGTCATCCAGGAGGCCACGACCTGCCGGTCGCGGCCATAGAACGCATGCAGGCCCTGGATGCTGACGAGCGTCCAGCGGGCGAGGTCGGCAATCGCCTCGAGGCGGGCCATGTGCGTGTCGGCCGATTCCCCGTACCCGTGGAAGCCGACGGCAAGCGGCGCATTGCGGATGGGGCCATGCGACGGCGTCTCGGGAATTCGCAGCAGGTACCGTCCGTGTACGGGAGTGACGATCGAATGTTCGCGAGGCGGGGACGACGACATGACTGGCCGCCCGCTACAATACAAGACCCATGCCGATCACGGTTGGGCTCATTTCCGACACGCACGGGCTGCTGCGTGCCTCCGCCATGTACGCGCTCGAAGGCGTGCACCTGATTTTGCACGCCGGCGACGTCGGCGGCCGCGATGTGCTCATCGAACTCGGTGCACTTGCCCCCGTGCATGCGGTCTACGGTAACGTGGACGACATCCATACACCCGAGCTCGAAGCCCACCGCTGGCTGACGCTGGAGGGATTGCAGATTCATGTCAGCCACGGGCACGAACTCGGGCGCCCCACGCCCGACGCCGCGCTGCACGCATACGCCGACGCCGACGTGATCGTCTTCGGCCACACCCACCGCGCGCTCGTGCACCGTGCCGGCCGCCGGTTGGTGGTCAACCCCGGCGCCGCCGGCCCGAAGCGCTTCGACGTGGTGCCCTCGGTGGCCCGCCTGCACCTCGCCCAGGGCGAGGCCGATGTCGAGATCGTGCCGATCGATTGAGCCGGGTACCCCCCGGCCTTTCCTTCCGACTTCCGCCTTCGGACTTCCTTCCGACTTCCGCCTTTGACCTTTCCTTCGATCTTAAGACTTAAGACTTCAGACTTTCCCCAAACAACGCCTCCCGATCGACGAACCAGGCGACGTCGCCCTCGACGTGGTGCAGCAGGGTCGCCGGCGCATCGGCGAGCGGCACATCCTCGGCGAGGACGCGACGCAGCGCGGCGTGCTTGTCGGCGCCTGTCACCAGCACCAGGACGGCGCGCGCGTCGCGAATCGCCGCGCGCGTGATCGTGAGGCGCCACGTGTCGAGCGACGGGACGTGGACGGCGGCAGCGAGCGGCTCTTCTCCCTCGCCCTCGTGCGGCGCGAGCAGCGGCGATCCGGGAAAGATGGATGCCGTGTGCGCGTCGGCTCCCATGCCGAGCAGGACGACATCGAGGGCCGGCACGACGCGATCCTGGCGTTTCGCCAGCGCCCGCAGCGCATCGTCGTACGCCGCCGCCGAGGCGGCGGGCTCGGCCTCGCCCTCGAGACGATGCACGTGGTCCTCGGGAATCGGCACCGACGCCAGGAGTGTCTCGTGCGCGAGCCGGTAGTTGCTGTCGGCGTGGTCGGGCGGCACCGTGCGCTCGTCGCCGAACCAGGCGTGGACGTATGGCCAGCCATCGAACGGGCGCGACGCGAGCGTCCGGTACATGGCCGCCGGCGTGCGTCCGCCGGCGAGCACGAGATGCGCCTCGCCGCGCCACGCGATTGCCGCATCGAGCAGCGCAAGCACTTCACTTGCCGCGGCCGCGGCGACGTCCTCGGCGGACGCGGCAAGCCGGAGGACGGCACCGCGAGGCATCGGCGTCTCGCTCATGGCCGCCGCCACTCCCGCCCGTCGCGCGCAAGGAGATCGTGCGCGGCGTCCGGTCCCCACGATCCCGCCTCGTAGGGCATCACGCGGCCGTTGCGCGCCCACGCCTCGAGAATCGGCATGACCGCGCGCCAGCCGACCTCGGTGCTGTCGGCGCGGTGAAACAGCGTCTGGTCACCGGTGAGCGCGTCGTACAGGAGCGTCTCGTAGCCGGTAGACGGCGGCTGGTCGAACGCCTCGTCGTATCGGAAGTGCATCGCAACCGTCTCCAGGTCGAGTGTCTGACCGGGGACCTTCGCGTCGAAGTGCAGCGTGATGCCCTCTTCGGGCTGCACCCGGATCACCAGCACGTTGGAGTTGAGGCACGGCACGCACGTCTCGCGGAACATCATGAACGGCGGCTGCCGGAACTGCACCGCAATCTCGGACACGCGGCGCGCGAGCCGCTTGCCGGTCCGCAGGTAGAACGGCACGCCGGCCCACCGCCAGTTCTCGACGAGTAACCGGATGGCGACGAACGTCTCGGTCGCCGACCCGGCAGCCACCTTGTCCTCGTCCGCGTAGCCGCGCACGGCGTCGCCCTTCACCTGCCCGGCCGCGTACTGCCCCCGCACGACGTCGCGCTCCACAGACCCCGGCGTGAACGGCACGATGGCCTGCAGCACCTTCAGCCGCTCGTCGCGCAACGCGTCGGCGTCGAACGAGATGGGGGGCTCCATCGCCGTCAGCGCGAGCAGCATGAACAGGTGGTTCTGCACCATGTCGCGCAGCGCCCCGGCTTCGTCGTAGTACCCGCCGCGTGTGCCGATGCCTTCGGACTCGGCCACCGTGATCTGCACGTGGTCCACGTAACGGCGGTTCCAGATCGGCTCGAAGATGCTGTTGGCGAACCTGAAGATCATCAGGTTCTGCACCGTCTCCTTGCCGAGGTAATGATCGATGCGATAGACCTGCCGCTCGGTCATCACCTCGGCGAGCGACCGGTTCAGCTCCTCGGCTGACGCGAGGTCGTTGCCGAACGGCTTCTCCACGATCACGCGGCGCCAGCCGCCCGCGCTCCGTTCGTCGAGCAGCCCCGCCTTGCCGAGTTGTCGGGCGATGACGGCGAACAACTGTGGCGGCGTCGCGCAGTAGAAGAGGACGTTGCCCTCCGTGCCGTGCGCGGCCTCGAGCGCTGCGATTGCCTCACCGATCTCGCCATACAGCGCCGCCTGCTCGAGGTCGCCCGCGACGACGGCCATGCGAGCGCCGAACCAGGCGCGTTCGTCTGCGGTCAGCGGGGTGCCGAGGTGCTCGTCGATCGCCGCCAGCAGCTCGCCCGCGAAGCTGTCGCGCGACTCGGGCGATCGCGTCACCGCGAGGAAGGCGAAGCGGTCGGGGAGCGCACCGGTCCGGCGCAGGTTCACGAGCGCCGGCAGCAGCTTGCGCCGCGTCAGGTCGCCGGTGGCGCCGAAGCCGACGAACACGGCCGGATCCGCGGGCGTGATCGGCGTGGGGCGCGCGCGTGGCGTGGGCGCCGCAGGGGTCATCGGTACGCGTCCTCCACTGCCGACCGCAGCGCCGCGAGTCCGGCGCCGACGTCGGCTCCCAGGTGGACGCGCAGCGCACGCCGGCCCCGCTCCTCGAGGACGCCGAAGTCGCCGCGTGCCTGCGCCGCCTTGACGACACCGAACGTGAACGCCCGCCCCGGCACCTGCACGTCGGCGGCATCGTCGCACGTGATCTGGAGGAAGACGCCCGTGTTCGGCCCGCCCTTGTAGGCCTGCCCCGTCGAATGCAGGAACCTGGGACCGAAGCCGAGGCACGTGGCGACGCGGTCCTCGCGGTGGATGACGCCCCGAATCTCCTGGAGCGCCTCGACGTGCGCGTCCGTCATGTCGAGGTACGCGAGCAGCGCGACGTAGTCGCCGGGTCCCACGCGCCTCAGGTGCGCGGCAATGGCTTCAGCCGGCGTGGCCACGGGGCCGATCGCCCGGACGTTGGCCTCGTCGGTCAGCACCGCGAGGGTCGTGTCGAGCACGATCGGCTCCTCGGCGGGCAGGGCGCCCTCGCGCTCGTAGGCGTCGGTGAGCGCGCGCGTCTTGATCTTGCTGGCCTCGACGTCTGGCTGATCGAACGGGTTGATGCCGAGCACGGCACCCGCAACGGCCGTCGCGATCTCCCAGCGGAAGAACTCCTGGCCGAGCGCGTACGCATCGCGCACGTCGATGCGCACCACGGGGTGTCCGGCGCGATTGAGCTGGTCCACCCAGGCGTCCTGCGCGGCGTCGGCGTCGGCCTCGAGGCGTACGTAGACGAACAGGCGATCGGCGCCGTACGCCGTGGGATCGGAGGCCGGCTCGCGATCGACCGGGATGACGGCGGTCCCGTTCTTCCCCGTCGACTCGGCCACGAGTTGTTCGAGCCAGGCGCCGAGCGGTGCGATACCGGGGGACGCGACGATCGTCAGCTTGTCGCGACCCGCGCGGGCCGCCTCGCCAATCACCACGCCAAGCGCGACGCCGGGATTGGAGGCGGCATCCTCGTTGCGGCACGCGTCGGCCATCTGCGCGGCCTCGTCGAGCAGTCGCGCGACGTCGATGCCGATGAGCGCGGCGGGCACGGTCCCGAACGCCGAGAGCACCGAGAAGCGGCCGCCGACGGTCGGCTCGCCGAACGCGATGGCGCGGAACCCGTCGCGCTCGGCCACCTGCTGCATCTGCGAGCCGGGGTCGGTGATTGCCACGACGTGGCGGCTGGCCTGCGCCTCACCGACCTCCTGTCGCAGCCGATCGACGAAGTACGCAAGGAACACGTTCGGCTCGAGCGTGCTCCCGGACTTGCTCGCGACGAGCACGAGCGTCCGCCGCAGATCGACGGCCTCGTCGAACCGCGTCACCTGCGCCGGGTCCGTCGAGTCGAGCACGTGCAGCGTGGGCGCGCCCGGCCCGCTGCCGATGACGCGCGCGAGCACTTCCGGGCCGAGACTGGAGCCGCCCATGCCGAGCAGCAGCACATCGGTCAGCCCATCCTGACCAATCGCACTTGCGAGCGCGGCCCGCGCGCCGAGCTCGGCACGCTGCGCGTCGATGACGTCGAGCCAGCCGAGCCACCGCTCCTCGCCGCTGCCGGTCCACAACGACGCGTCCTTGTTCCACAGACGGGCCACCTTCCGCTCACGGGTCCACTCCGCGAGCGTATTGGCGATGGCGTCGGCAAGCTGGGCCGGTTGCACGGAAGGCAATGAGGGGGTCACGGGGACAAGTGTAGCCTGTAGCCCTCGCACGTCGTGGCGATGGCCGCAACCCGAAGGCGGCCCTCTCAGGGGAAGGTGACAGGTGGCACTCGAGGAATATCGTCGCAAGCGCGACTTCACGAAGACGCCCGAGCCGGCCGGGGATCCGAAGGCGAAGACCCGGAAGGCGCCGACGCGCTTCTTCTGCGTGCAGAAGCACCTGGCAACAGCCCTGCACTACGACTTCCGCATCGAGCACGACGGCGTGCTGCTGTCATGGGCCGTGCCCAAGGGCCCCTCGCTCGACCCGTCGATCAAGCGCCTCGCGATGCACGTCGAGGATCACCCCGTCGAGTACGGCGAGTTCGAAGGCGTCATCCCCGAAGGCTACGGGGCCGGCGTCGTGATGCTGTGGGACGTCGGCACCTGGGAACCCGAGGTCGACGACGTGGCGGCCGCGCTCGAGAAGGGCGACCTCAAGATGCGGCTCGACGGTTACAAGCTGAAAGGGTCGTGGGTGCTGGTCCGCACGCGCGGCTGGGGCGGTCGCTCCGGCGCGAAGGACGATGGGCGGTCCTGGCTGCTCATCAAGCACAAGGACGAATGGGCCGGCGATCTCGACATCACCGAGTTCGCACCGCACAGCGTCAAGACGAGCGGTTCCTTCCGCGACATCCTCGCGCAGGAGGCACCCGACGTGTGGCTGAGCAACAAGGGCGCGACGGGTGACCCCTCGGTCGAGACGCTTGCGGACATCCTGCGCAAACTCGACAGGGTCGAACCGCTGCCGAAGCCGAAGCCGACGGCATCAGCGCGCAAGAAGCGCTAGGTCGGAGTCCCCGAGTCCCGAGCCAGCCCAGCCCGGGTATCCTCCCTGCGTGACGCGACGCCGTGGACAGCCCCGCCGCCGGGTGCTGCTGGGACTCGTGGGCGTGTTGGTTGGCGTGGCGTGGCTGTCGCGCCCTGCCGACCCGCTGACGCTCGATGCCGTGCCCGGGCAGCCTCGCCTGTGGAGGGGCGCATATCACGTCCACAGCACGCACTCGGACGGCAGCGGTTCACCGGACGCCATCGCGCGCGCGGCGGCCGACGCGGGGCTCGACTTCGTCGTCCTCACCGACCATGGCGATGCGACGCGCGCCGCGGACCCGCCACGCTATGTGGACGGCGTCCTGCTCATCGATGCCGTGGAGATCAGCACGGACGACGGGCACTACGTGGCGATCGGGATGGCTGCCGCGCCCTACCCGCTTGCCGGGGAAGGGCGTGCGGTGGCCGAGGACGTCCGCCGGTACGGCGGCATCGGCATCATCGCGCACCCGGACTCGCCGCGCGCCGCGCTCGCGTGGCACGACCCGTCAACGGATGCTGACGGGTTCGAGTGGGTGAATGCCGACAGCACGTGGCGCGGCGCCAGTGCCGGCCACCTGCTGGCGCGGCTCGCGACCTATCCCTTCGCGCGAGCGGGTACGCTCACGTCGCTTGCGACATACCCCGCGGCGCTCTTTGCCGCCCGTGACACGCCGGCGCACGGCGCGACGCTGGCGCTCGCCGCCGTCGACGCCCACGCGCGCATCGGCTGGACGCGCCAGGAAGATCCCATCGAGGGCGGCGTCACACTGGCCCGCTTCCCGTCGTACCGGGCCATGTTCGGCACGTTCGGCCTCGTCGTGCCATGGGCCGCAGGACCGCCGAGCGGCGACGCCAGCCGCGATGCGGACGCCGTGATCGGCCACCTGCGGACCGGCTCCGCCTACACCGGCGTGTTCAGCATGGCCACGGCGCCCTGGCTCTCGCTCACGCTCGACGACGGCACCCCCTCGTCACGCGGGGCGACGCTCGTCGTGCGCAGCAATGCCCCGTCGGGAGCGCTCCTGCGTGTGCGCCGCAACGGCCTTCCGTGGCAGGAATCGAGTGGCCCCGACGCGACGTTCGACACAGGCGGCGACACGCCGGCGATCTACCGCGCCGAGCTCTGGCTGCCGCATCGCCGCGGCTGGCCCGACATCCCCGTCGCGATCAGCCAGGCTGTCGCCCATGGACTGCCACCCGCCGCTCAGACTCCGGGCGAACCGGACGTCGTGGCTCCGCTTGCTGCCACGTCCTGGCACGGTGAGCACGATGCGCGATCGACCGTCGCCCTCCACGCAGCGCGGCAGGATGTCGCCGCGAGCGCCACGCTCACGCTGGCGTCCGGTCCTCGCGTCAGCCAGTTCGCGGCCCTCGTCGCCGACATCGGTCCCCCGCCGGCCGGGGCCAATGCCCTGCGCCTCGTGCTCGAGGCGGATGCGCCGATGCGGCTGTCCGTGCAGTGGCGCGAGCCGAGTCCCGGTGAGGGACTGCGCTGGCGTCATTCCACCTGGGTCGGCCCGGGCGGCGTCGTCGCCGTGCTGCCGCTCGATGCGTTCCGGCCTATCGCTCCGGCGTCAGGCCGCGTGCCGCTCGACCGCGTGCACGCCCTGCTGCTCGTGATGGACACGGTCAACGCGCGGCCCGGCGATCGCCGGACGATCACCGTGCGCGAGGCGCAGTGGGTGCGTGCCCGGTAGAATGGGGTCGGCACACCGCCCTCCCGCGTCCCCATGGAAAAGATCATCGTTCATTCGCATTTCCACACCGGTCATCGACAGCTCGGCTACCCCGGCAAGTGCAAGTGGGTCCACGGACACACGTGGCGCGGCACGGTGACCGTCTCCTGCGAGGCCTTCCCGCGCGACGACCTCGACATGGCCCTCGACTTCGGCGACCTGAAGGCGGTGATGCGGTTCCTCGATCACAAGATGCTCGTCACCGAGCAGGACGAGACCTTCCAGAATCCCGAGTTGTTCGAGCCCGAAGGCGTCGTGGTGCTGAAGGGCAAGGGCCCGAGCGTGGAGAACGTCGCGCTCTACATCTGGGATCACGTCGTCGCACACATCCGCGACAAGTTCCCCGGACACGACGTCACGTACTCGGTCGAGGTACTCGTGCAGGAGACCGAGAACAACATCTTCGTCGTGGAGAAGACGGTCACGATCTGAGTCGGGCCTCGCGCCCTACCTCGCAGCGAGCAGGGGCATCGCGAGCTGGCAGAAGAGCGCGCCGGCGACGGTCATCGACATCCCCCACGCGAGCAGGTTGCGGAAGAGGCGGCCGGGATCGTGCGCGATTGGTGTCGCCGCAATGCAGAGTGCGCCGAGCGTCGAGAGCGGAGAGACGTCCACGAGCGCCGCACCGACGTTGATGCTCATCGCAATGCCCAGTGGATCGCCGCCCCCGAGCTTCTCGACGAGCGCGGGCACGGCGGGCAGGAACGTCGGGTAGACGACGCCAGACGTCGAGCTGTAGGTGGAGATCGTCCCGGTCACGAACGCGATGGCGCCGTTCACGGTTGCCGGCGTCGCGACCCGCGCCAGCAGTGTGCTGAACAGGTCCATGCCGCCCGTGCCCTCGAGCACGCCAATCAGCACGCTGACGCCGCACACCATCACGATGACCGCCCACGGGACGTGCGCAAGCGCAGCCCCGTCGTCGCAGGCCCGCACCACGATGAGCAGGGCCGCGGCGGCAAACGCCGCCAGCCCGAGCGGCATGCCCGCGACGACGACCGCGACGACCCACCCCCCGACGACGACGAGCGTCGCACGATGCGCACGCGTCAGCGGGGCGGTCTCGTCGAACGACACGCGGCTCTGCTCGCGCAGCAGGCGCGGCCCTCCGAACACGCACCAGGCGAGTACCGCCGCGAGCGCGTGCGCCCCGAAGTTGACGGCCCACACCTGCCACTCGTGTCCCGTCAACCCTGCCTTACCCATGCCGTCACTGACGATGACGCCGACCGCGCTGAATGGCGACAGGTTGCCCGCGTTGGCGCCATTGCCGATCATCAGCGCCGTCAGGAGCGCCGGCACGCCCGCACGCGTGCCGGCCGCCATGCCCATCGGCGCCAGCAGTGCGACCGCGGCAATGGCACCCGGCCCGATCGTGCTGACGATGCAGGCAAGGCCGAACAGGAGCAGGGGCAGCCACGCGGCGCGGCCGCCGCAGCTGCGCAGCGCGCGCTGGGTGATCGCCCCCATCGTGCCGTTGGCCTGGGCCACGCCGAAGAGCAGCGTCACGCCGAGCAGCGTCACGAGGAGCGACGTGGGGAACGCCGACACGACGGCGTCGGCATTCCACCCGGCGCCATAGACCGCGATGGGCCAGGCGAGCGCCACGGCGAGGATGCCGACGTTCACGCGCGTGCCGAAGCTGACAGCCATCACCACCAGCAGCGCCAGCACCGAGAGGACGGCGGGGTTCATCGCGTCAGGGCCGGCAGGAGGTGCTTCTGGACCTTGCCGAGGGCCGTGCGCGGCAGCGCGTCGACCCGCACGAACGCGCGCGGCACCTTGAACGACGCGATCTGATCGCGCAGCCCCTGCTCCACCTGGCCCATGTCCAGACCGGCGTCGCACACGAGGTACGCCACCGGGACTTCCCCGCGCACGTCGTCCTGCACGCCGACGACGGCGGCTTCACGGACGCCCGGGAACGTCGTCAGGACCTCCTCGATCTCGCGGGGGTAGATGTTGAAGCCGCCCGCGATGATGAGATCGCTGCGACGCCCCTGCAGCGTGATGTAGCCATCGGCCGATCGCACGCCGATGTCGCCCGTGCGGAACCAGCCGTCGACGAATGCCGCGGCCGTCGCGTCGGGCCGGTTCCAGTACCCGCTGCACACGTTCGGGCCCTGCACCCACAGTTCGCCGCTCTCGCCGTCCGCGACCGGCGCACCGGCGTCGTCGAGGATGCGGACGGCGGTCAGCGGCAGCGGGCGCCCCACGGTGCCGGCCCGCCGCTCGCCGACGAGCGGATTGCTGATGTTCATGATCGTCTCGGTCATCCCGTAGCGCTCGAGGATCACGTGCCCGAAGCGGTCCGCGAAGGCCTCGAGCACGTGCGCGGGCAGCGGCGCCGACCCCGACACGAAGAGGCGCATGGCCGATCCGATCGCCCGTGCGCGATCCGGCGCCATCGACAGGAGCCGCACGTACATCGTCGGCACGCCGAAGAACAGCGTCGGCCTGTACGCTTCGAACTCCGCGGCCGCCTTCTCGTGCTCGAAGCGCGCGAGCAGCCGCATGTGGCAGCCGCTCGCAAGCCAGCACTGGATGCCGTTGCCGAGGCCGTGGACGTGGAAGAGCGGCAGCGCGGCGAGATACCTGTCGCTGTCGCGGATGGCCCAGGCGGTGAGGAGCGTCAGCGCGTTGGCGGCAAAGTTGCCCTGCGTGAGCACCGCGCCCTTCGCCACCCCCGTCGTCCCTGACGTGTAGACGAGGGCCGCCGGCGTCGTGGCGCCAGCGCGCGTCGGCGGACGCGACGACTCCGCGGTGGACGCCTCGCGTTCGAGATCGTCGACATCCCAGATGGTGGTGCCCGCCGGGAAGTCGGCGGCGCGGTCGGCGGTCGTCACCACGGCGCACGGGCCGGCATCGGCCACGATGTGCGCGATCTCGCGGCCGCGGTAGAGGACGTTGATCGGGACGACGATTGCCGCCAGCTTCACGGCGGCAATCCAGATGTCGATGACGGCCAGGCGATTGGGCAGGCAGAAGGCGACGCGGTCGCCGGCGCGCACGCCACGCGCGGCAAGCAGGTGCGCCCACTTGTTGGAGCGCACCTCGACGTCGCCGAACGTGAGCGACTGCGGGACGCCTGCGGGGTCGTCGATCTCGAGCGCGGGCGTGTCGGCACGCCCGCGCAGCGAGAGGTCGTAGAGGTCGAGCAACGACATGCACGGGAACGATATCCCGGCACGCGGATCGCTGCCAGCCCGTGCCAGCGTCGCTACTTGATCTTCAGGCCCGAGCCGAGCATCTTCACGCGTTCGGCGAGGCCCGGGTCCTTGCCGCCGAGTGCCGTCATCGCGTCGTAGTGCGCCTGCATCTTCTGTACGCGGGCCTGGTCCTCGGGTCCGCACGGGCAGCCCTTCTTGAACTGGCCGAAGTACGACCACGCCGCGCCCCAGCGAGGCATCCACCACTTGGGCGCGAGATCGGCCGCCTTCTCGAGGTGCGTGATGGACGTCGCATAGTCCTTCTTGTCCTTCAACGCGAGGCCGAGCACGGCGTATCCCATCGGGTTGGCGTAGTCGGGAGCGGCAACGGCCTTCTGCAGCGTCTCGATGGCGCGATCGACCTGCTTTGCCTCGTAGAGGCTTGCCCCGAGGTCGGTCAGCACGGCGGGGTTCGACGCGTCGAGCGCCGCCGCCTTCTCCATGCTGGCGAGCGCATTGGGGATGTCCTTCTTGTGCTCACGGAGGATGCGGCCGCTGCCGTGATGCGCGTCGGCAAGTGACGCGTCGAGGCTCGCGGCCTTCGCGTAGGCGGCCAGCGCGGCGTCGTACTGCTTGTCGTGTTCGAGCACGCGGGCGTGCAGGTACTGCGCCCGGGCCTGGTCGGGGAATGCCGCCGCGGCCTTCGTCGCGGGATCGCGTGCGTTCTCGATGTCGTTGCGCTGCACGAGCACGTCGGCAAGGCCGAGGAGCGCCTCGCGCTGCTGCGGGTCCATGGCGAGCACGCTGCGGTACTGCTGCACCGCGGCATCGAGGCGTCCGGCCTTCTGCTGCAACTGGCCGAGCGCCAGCGCGAGGTCCTTGTCGTTGGGTGCCGCGGCGGCCGCGGCATACAGGTCCTCGAGCGCCCGGGCGTCGTCGCCCGACGCGAGATACGCACGGCCGCGAATGGCGAACAGGTCGCGGCGGCTGCCATCGGCCGCGAGGGACTGGCTCGCGGCGGCAATCGTGCCGGCGTGATCTCCCTTCGCGCTCAGGACCTGCGCGAGGTACGCGCTCGTCGCCGGCCGCTTCGGATCGAGTTCGAGCGCACGCCGGAGCGGTGCCTCTGCGTCGGCCCCGCGACTCGCGGCCACGAGCGCCTCGCCGAGCGCCGCGTGGGCCACGGCGCTGTCGGGTGCCGCCTTCACGGCGGCCTCGCACGCCGACACTGCCTCGGGGCTCTTCAGCGTCACGAGCGATTCGGCGCGAATCAGGTGGGCGGCGGCAAGCCCCGGCTCGATGGCCAGGGCCGCGGACGCATGTTCGGCCGCGTCGGTGTGCCGCTGCGCGCGCAGGTGGCCGCCGGCCAGGCCCATGTGGGCCTTCACCTTCTCTGGCCCCGACAGCTTCCCCAGCGCGAGCTGGTAGTTGGCCATCGAGCAGTCCCAGTCCTGCTGCGCCTCGCACACGCCGGCCAGCTTGAAGGCGGCCTGCGCCTGCGTCGGGTCGAGGCCGACGATGGCCTTCAGGTAGGCGTGCGCGTGCGGGAGGTCGTTGGCGGCGATGTACTTGTCGGCTTCGACCATCAGGCGCGGGATGTCCTTCGGCTTGAGCTTCGCGAGCTCCTGCGCGCC
Organism: uncultured Luteitalea sp.; assembly: GCA_934541105.1. Classification (GTDB taxonomy): domain Bacteria; phylum Acidobacteriota; class Vicinamibacteria; order Vicinamibacterales; family Vicinamibacteraceae; genus Luteitalea. Next base: position 55,699 of record CAKTDA010000008.1, read on the forward strand.
GAGCGACACCTGCACCATCGGACTCGCCAGCAGGGCCACGGCAGCGGCCGCAGCCCACGCGAACTTGCGCATGGTCACCTCACTTGTCGTGTCGAGTGGCCGCATCGTACCAGACACGAGGGCACACGCCACGTCTGGCGTTCCGTGCCGGGCAGGCCGCGCGGTAGACTGCTCCCCATGGTGGATGCAGAACTGCTCGAGATCCTCGTGTGTCCCGAGGACAAGACGCCGGTGACGCTGGCGAGCGCCGAGACGCTGGCCCTGCTCAATGCCCGCATCGCCGGCGGCGGCGTGACGACGCGCGGCGGGTCCGCCGTCACCGACGCCATCGCCGAGGGCCTCGTCCGCGCCGACGGCAAGTACCTCTATCCGGTGCGCGACGACATCCCGGTGATGTTGATCGACGAGGCGATTCCCCTCGGATGAACCGGCGCCGCTTCGTTCACGCCGCCGCGACGCTCGGCGCCTCCACTGCCGTGCCCGTGGCGCCGGCGGTGACCGCGGCGGCAGCCGCGCAGGCGCGCGCCGCAGTCCCCGCAACCGACCGCGCCGCCTGGGTCGCGCGCGTCGTGCGCGTCTTCGGCCCCGTGGTCAGGGCGCTCGCTGCGGGCCGCCTGCGGGCGGCAATGCCGGTCGAAACGGTGCCCGGCGCGTCGGGTCGCTCCTCGGTGACGCATCTCGAGGCCGTGGGCCGCACCCTGATGGGCATCGCGCCGTGGCTCGAGGGCCAGGGGGGCGACGCGGAGGAGGCGTCAGCGCGGCAGGAGCTTGCCGCCCACGTTGCGGCCGGTCTCGATCAGGCGACGCGGCCCGGCGGCCCGGACCTGCTCAACTTCACGCAGGGCTCGCAGCCGCTCGTCGACGCGGCCTTCCTCGCCCAGGGTTTCCTGCGCGCGCCATCGCTCTGGCGCGCGCTCGACGCGCCCGTGCAGCAGCGCCTGATCGACGCGCTCGTCTCGAGCCGCGTCATCGTGCCCGGCTTCAACAACTGGCTGCTGTTTGCTGCCACCGTGGAGGCGTTCCTGAAGGTCGCGGGGCTGCCCACCTGGGACGGCATGCGCGTGGACTACGCGCTGCGGCAACACGAGCAGTGGTACAAGGGCGACGGCATCTACGGCGACGGCCCACAGTTCCACTTCGACTACTACAACGCGTTCGTCATCCAGCCGATGCTCGTGGACGTGCTCGACGCCTGCGCCGATGCGCGGCCGGCCTGGCAGGCCATGCGTGAGCCGGTGCTGACGCGTGCGCGGCGCTTGGCCGCCATCCAGGAGCGGCTCGTCGCGCCCGACGGATCGTTCCCGCCCATCGGCCGATCGCTCGCGTACCGCTGCGGCGCGTTCCAGGGCCTGGCGCAGTCGGCCCTGCGGCGCGACCTGCCGACGGACGTCACGCCCGGCCAGGCGCGCGCCGCGCTGTCGGCCGTCATCGCCCGCACGCTCGATGCGCCCGGCACGTTCGACGCCGACGGCTGGCTGACGCTCGGCCTGTGCGGCCACCAGCCCGGCATCGCCGAGACCTACATCTCCACCGGCAGCCTCTACCTGTGTTCGGCCGCGTTCCTGCCACTGGGCCTGCCGCCCACCGATCCGTTCTGGAGCGACCCGCCGCGCGACTGGACGGCACGCCGCGCCTGGAACGGCGAGCCGATTCCCATCGACAAGGCTATCTGAGGCTCACGAGGTTCGCGACGATCCGGTAAGCGCCGGGCACGCCATCGGGCAACTGCCGGAACCACGAATAGGCGCTGTACACGTAGTGGCCCTTGCCGATGCGTGCGTACATCAGGCCGCCCTTCTGCTCGCCATCCCACGGGTCGTGGCTCTCGAGCAGCGGCGTGTAGCGCGCGTCCCACGTCCGGAACCCGTACGCATTGCGCTCCTGTCGCCAGTTCGCGAAATCCTCGAGCGTGATCCGGTTCGGCGTCGTGAACACGGGATGCGTCGGCTCGAGGATCGTCACCGGGGCCTCCTCGTCGGTCACCCGGGATCCGATCTCGGCCGGAAACGGCGCCAACTGCTTCTGCGCGTAGACCTCGTGCTGTTCCTGCACGATCATCGTGCCGCCGTTGCGGACGTAGTCGAGCAGGCGCGCGTGATTGGCCACGAAGTCGGGCCGCACCTCCGATGCGCGCACGCCGACCATGATCGTGTCGTAGCGCGACAGGTCGGCTGACGCCACGTCGGCCGGCGTCAGCAGCGTCACCGGGACGCCAAGCCGGCGCAGGCCTTCGGGCACTTCGTCGCCCGTGCCCATGATGTAGCCGACCGTGACCGGCGCGACCTGCACGTCCACGAGGCGGAGGTCGAACGTCGCGGGCTCGTACAGGCGATGCGTCTGGATGTGCGGGTAGGCGATCGTGCGAAGGGCACGGGTGTACGGCGCACGCCCGGGCAGCGCCGCCCGCGCGGTGAAGACGTGCGTCCCGGGACCGATGCCCGACGGGGGCGAGACGGTGAAGGTCGTCGTCGCACTCTGTCCGGCCTGCGCGACCGAGAACGGTGCGCGCTGCGGCTCCGAGGTCCAGCCCTCGGGCAACTCGAGCGACACCTCGCCGGTCACGGCATCGGCCGAGAGGCTTTCCACGCGCACGGTGACCGCGCGCGGCTGCCGCCCCGCGTCGAGCGCGACGACGTCCATGCCGGGCGTGAGGTGAACCGAGACGGCGGGCACGACCGCGAGCGGCCGCCGCAACTCGCCGCGCACCGGATCCACGATGCGGTGCTGCACGGGAACCGTGAACGCGATGGTCTCGCCGGCAACGGTCAGCGTCGCATGGCCCGTCGCCACCGGCGGGCCGAACGGCATGTGCCGCGGCGCATCGTCCGGCCACACGAACACGTCACCGGCCGCCGGCCGCTCCAGCCAGTACGGCTGCGACACGCGGGCATCGCCGCCTGCCGTGACGACGAACGAGGACTGCGCCGTGGGCTGCTCGCGCAGGAAGCGAGCCATGAAGCCGCGGCCCGTGAACTGCGGAGCCTCCGCGAGCGGCGCCTGCGTCCATCCGGCCGGAACCGTGAGGGTCGGCGTCCCGAGCGTGACGTCAACGCCCTCGGGCACGAATGCGCGCACGCTGATGCTGGCCTGCCCGCCCGGCGTCACGGTCTCGCTCGTCGCCAGCGCCTCGATGTGGACGCCCGACGCATGGAGCACGGCGGCCTCGTAGTCGGCAATCTCCCGATCCAGGAGAAACGCCGCCTCGGCAATTGCGTCAGCCGATGCCGACAGTTTCGTCGCCGCCTGCCGTGCCGCCCGCGCCGCGGCGAGGCCGCGCGCGAGGGCCGGAAGGATCGCCTGCGGCTTGCGCGCGTCGAGCGTGTCGAGCGCCTCGCGGGCTGCGGCATCCATTGCGGCGAGCTCGCGTGCAAGCGCTCCGGCGGGAAGCCCCGCGAGCGTCGCGAGGCCGGGGATCGACGTGTCGATGCCGTCGAAGACCGACGTCTCGTGCTCGACCTTCGGCACGACGCTCGAGACGAGCCGCAGGCTCGTGGACTGCGGCCCGTGCAGCTGCGCGCCGCCCATCTCCTGCGTCTTGTGCTGCGAGCGCCCCTCCGCGGCGATCTGCGCGTAGCTTCGGCCGAGCGCCGGGTCGAGGATGCCCGTCGGCAGCGTGATGGTCGGCGGATTGGGCTGGTTCGGGCCAAAGCGCATGCCGACGTAGAACTTCCGCACCTGCCACGGGCGGAGTCCGTCCTTCACCTGCTCGGGGAAGCGTGTCGGGTCGGCGGCGGCCTGCACGGCAAGCGGCGTCAGTGCGCCGGCGAGTTGGTGGTTGCCGTGACCATCAGCGGCCGTGCCGCTGAATCGCGAGGCGACCACGAGCGGGCGATAGGTTCGGAGCACGCGCACCATGTCGCCGAGCGGCACGTCGCGTCCGCCCCACTTGCGCTCGGTTTCCGGCATGTTCACCGTGTAGCCGAAGTCCACGACGCGCGTGAAGAACTGCTCGCCGCCGTCGAGCGCGCGCGCCTGCAGCAGTTCCTCGGTGCGGATCACCCCCAGCGCCTCGTAGAACTCGGGCCCGAGGATGTTCTGGCCGCCCTCGCCGCGGTTGAGCGAGAGGTACGCGACGCGCGCGTGGTCGCCGCGTGCGAGGCGCGCGATGAGCGCGCTGTCCTCGTCGTCGGGGTGCGCGCCCGTGTGCATCGCGCTCGCCGTTGTCGTCAGTCGCTGCAGTTTCTGGACGAGGCCGCCCGCGCCTTCGCTGTAGACGGGGCGGACCTGGGCACCGATCGGGACGAGGGTGAGGGTGAGCCCCGCGGCGAGCAAGGCCAGTCGCATGCGCATGGCCCGGCATGATACCCCCGGGGCGTGGTGAGCCAGGGGCGGGCCCTACCGATGCTCGCCCACGCGGCTCCTGAAGTCGCGGACGGCGCGCAGGACCACATCCTGTTCGATGAGGAACGCATCGTGTCCGTGCGGCGAATCGAGCCAGAACAGCTCGCTCGCGGGCAGCGCTGCGGCAAGCGCCTTCATCTCGTGCGGCGGATACAGGACGTCGGTGTCGATGCCGACGACGAGCGCAGGCTGCCGCATGGTCGCGAGCGCGGCCTGCACGCCGCCGCGGCCCCGGCCGACGTCGTGCGAATCGAGCACGTGCGTGAGTGCGACGTAGGTGCGGGCATCGAGCCGCTCCACGAGCTTCTCGCCGTGGCGGTGCAGCCACGACTGGACCTGCGGCTGCGAGGCATCGCTGCGGCCCGCGGCAAAGCGGACCTCGAACGAGCGGGCACTGCGATAGCTGACCATCGCCATCATGCGCGCGGTGGCGAGCCCCTTTGCCGCACGGCCGTGCGGCCACTCGGGATCGGCAAAGATTGCCTGCCGCTGCACCTCGCTGAGCGCCACCGCCCATGGCGCGTGGACCGCTGGCGCAGCGAGCACCGCGATCGACTCCACGACATCGGGGTACAGGAGCGCCCATTCGAGCGCCTGCATGCCGCCCATCGAGCCGCCGATCACGAGCCGCAGCGTCCGCACGCCGAGTGCGTCGAGCAGCTGCCGCTGCACATGGACGACGTCGCGCACGGTGACGGCCGCCGCGTCGGGACGCGCCCCGAAGACGGCATCCCATTCGGGCGACCCGGGCCCGGTCGTGCCGTAGCAACTCCCGAGCACGTTGCTGCAGATGATGAAGTCGGACGCCGGATCGAGCGCGCCGTCGGGCCCGATGAGGGCGCCCCACCAGTCCGCGACGTCAGCCGATCCCGTGAGCGCGTGGCACACGAGCACCGCATTGTCGCGCGTGGACGAGAGCTCGCCCCACGTCTGGTAGGCGACGGTGACGCGCGGCAGCACCGCGCCCGATTCGAGGATGACGGGCGCCGGCAGCGTGTGCTGCTGGCGCCCGGTCGCCGTCGAGACCGTCACGTCAGGCGAGGACCGCCTCGTTGACCTGCGCGAACGCCTGCGTCAGGTCGGCCCTGATGTCCTCGATGTGCTCGATGCCCACCGAGATGCGCACAAGATCCGGCGAGACGCCGGCGGCGACCTGCTCATCGTCGGACAACTGCTGGTGCGTCGTCGTCGCCGGGTGGATGACGAGGGTCTTGGCGTCGCCCATGTTGGCGAGGTGGCTTGCCAGCTTCAGCGAGTCGATGAACTTCCGGCCCGCCTCGCGGCCGCCACGGATGCCGAACGACAGCACCGCGCCAAAGCCGTTGGTCAGGTACGTCTTCGCGACCGCGTGGCTCGGGTGGCTCTCGAGCCCGGGGTAGCTGACCCACGTCACCTGCTCGTGCTTCTCGAGCCAGCGCGCGAGGTCGAGCGCGTTGTCGCAGTGCCGCTGGGCGCGCAGCGACAGCGTCTCGAGGCCCTGGAGGAACAGGAACGAGTTGAACGGGCTCAACGCGGGGCCGAGGTCACGCAAGCCCTCGACACGGGCGCGGATGATGAAGGCGATGTTGCCGAACGGCCCGTTGACGCCGAAGGGCTCGGTGAACACCAGCCCGTGATAGCCGGGCGACGGCTCGGTGAAGAGCGGGAACTTGCCCGACCTGGCCCAGTCGAACTTGCCCGAGTCGATGATGACGCCGCCAATCGACGTGCCGTGACCGCCAATCCACTTGGTGGCCGAGGCGACGACGATGTCGGCGCCGTGATCGATGGGCCGGCAGACGTAGCCGGCGCAGCCGAAGGTGTTGTCCACGATCAGCGGAATGCCGTTGTCGTGCGCCAGCTTCGCGAGGCCCGCCAGGTCGGGGACGTTGAACTTCGGGTTGCCGATCGACTCGACGTAGAGCGCCTTGGTCTTGTCGTCGATGAGGCGCGCAAAGCCGTCCACGCCGTCGCCGTCGACGAACTTCACGTCGATGCCGAGGCGTGGCAGCGTGACCTTGAACTGGTTGTACGTGCCGCCGTAGAGGTAGCTGGTGGAGACGATGTTGTCGCCGGCCTGCGCAATCGTCGAGATGGCCAGGAACTGCGCGGCCTGGCCGCTGCTCGTCGCGAGCGCCATCACGCCGCCCTCGAGCGCCGCGATGCGCTGCTCGAAGACGTCGGTGGTCGGGTTCATGATGCGCGTGTAGATGTTCCCGAACTCCTGGAGCGCGAAGAGGCGGGCGCCGTGGTCGGAGTCGTTGAACGTGTACGACGTCGTCTGGTAGATGGGCACGGCGCGCGCGTTCGTACCTGGCGCGGGTTGCTGTCCGGCGTGCACCTGCAACGTCTCGAAACGGTACTGGCTCATGGCTTGTCGATCCTCGGCGCGAGTGGCGCAGTATGGCCGTCCGACAGGCGAGGCCCCGATCGGTGCGGCCGGGCGGGTCGGAGCGAAGCGGCAGGCGACGCCTACCGGCGCGACACTCCGGTCCCCTGTGGCATGTGGCAACAGGGACGCAGGAACCGGATCGCGGGTCGCATGACATCAAGTATCCGAAGCGGTGTCGCTCCGGGCAACCTCACCGCCTGTCATAGCCCGACCGCAGCCGGCCCCGTCCCCTCACTTCACAACGCTGCCGGCCTCCCCGGCGCACGCCGCCGGCACGCGCCCGTGTTTCTGGCGTATGGTACGCCGCGGATGAGCGAGATGACCGCCGAACACGTCCGCCTCGAGGCCGCCCGCCTCCGCCGGGAACACTGGTACCGGTGGGGTCCGTACGTGAGCGATCGTGCCTGGGGCACCGTGCGCGAGGACTACAGCCTCGACGGCAACGCCTGGCAGTACTTCCCGCACGACCATGCCCGATCGCGCGCCTATCGCTGGAACGAGGACGGCATCGCCGGCGTCTGCGACCGGCGCCAGGAGATCTGTCTCGCGCTTGCGCTCTGGAACGGCCGCGACCCCATCCTGAAGGAGCGGTTCTTCGGCCTCACCGGGCCGGAAGGCAACCACGGCGAGGACGTCAAGGAGGCGTACTTCCACCTCGACTCGACGCCCACGCACTCCTACATGCGGATGCTCTACAAGTATCCGCAGCGCGCGTTCCCGTACGTAGACCTCGTCACCACGAATCGCGCCCGCACGCGCCTCGAACCCGAGTACGAACTGCTCGACACGGGCGTCTTCGACGGGGACCGCTACTTCGACGTCGTCGTCGAGTATGCAAAGGCCGACGCCGAAGACCTGCTCATGCGGATCACGATCGTCAACAACGGCCCGGAGGCCGCGCCGCTGCACGTGCTGCCGATGGTGTGGTTCCGCAACACGTGGGCCTGGACGCGTGGTGCGCCGCGTCCGTCGCTGCAGGCGATGCCACCACACGCCGGCATCGCGACGCTGCGGGCCGAGACGCGCCTCTATGGCACCCGCTACGTTCATTTCGACGAAGCGCCGTCGTTGCTCGTCACCGACAACGAGACGAACACGCGCCGACTCGATGCCGACCCCGACGGGCCGGACTGGGCCAAGGACGGCATCAACGACTTCGTGGTCGGTGCGCGGCCCACGGCCGTCAACCCGGCCGGCACGGGCACGCGCGCGGCGGCGCATCACGTGCTGGACGTCCCCGCGGGCGCCACGCGCGTCGTGCGCGTCCGCTTCTCGCCGCAGCCGCCGGCCGCCGCGACGTTCGACGACTTCGAGGCGGTGTTCGCGGCGCGCATCCGCGAGGCCGACGAGTTCTACGCCGCCGTGATCCCCGCGCACCTGTCGGACGACGAGCGCCTCGTCACGCGGCAGGCCCTCGCGGGATTGCTGTGGAACAAGCAGTTCTACCACTACGACGTGCGGGCCTGGCGGCAGGGCGACCCGACGATGCCGCCCCCGCCGCGAGGCGGCCGGCGGGATCGTCGCAACGCGGAATGGGGGCACCTGTACAACGACGACGTGATCTCGATGCCCGACAAGTGGGAGTACCCGTGGTACGCGGCGTGGGATCTCGCGTTCCACTGCGTGCCGCTCGCGCTGGTGGACGCCGACTTCGCCAAGCGGCAACTCGTGCTGATGCTGCGCGAGTGGTACATGCACCCCAACGGGCAACTGCCCGCCTACGAGTGGAACTTCAGCGACGTCAACCCGCCCGTGCACGCGTGGGCGGCGTGGCGGCTCTACCAGATCGAGCAGGCGCAGACGGGCACCGGCGACGTGTCGTTCCTCGCACGCGTGTTCCACAAGCTGCTGCTCAACTTCACGTGGTGGGTGAACCGCAAGGACGAGGGCGGCAACAACGTCTTCGAGGGCGGGTTCCTCGGCCTCGACAACATCGGCGTGTTCGACAGGTCGCAGCCGATGCCCGGCGGCGGCTACCTCGAACAGTCCGATGGCACCAGCTGGATGGCGATGTACGCCCTCAACATGCTGACGATTGCCCTCGAACTGGCCCGCCACGACCGCACGTACGAGGACGTCGCGAGCAAGTTCTGGGAGCACTTCCTCTACATCTCGCACGCGATGGGACACACCGCGCAGGGCGACGACGTGAGCCTGTGGGACGAGGAGGACGGGTTCTTCTACGACGTGCTGCGGCTCGACGCCGGTCGCCATGAGCGCGTGAAGATCCGCTCGATGGTCGGGCTCATCCCGCTGTTTGCCGTGGCCACGGTGGACGCGAGGCAGTTGCAGGACCTGCCGGCGTTCACGCGCCGCATGCGCTGGTTCCTCGATCACCGCCCCGAGCTCGCGGCCTCGTTCGCGCGCATGCGCACGACACCCGACGGCGAGCGCGGCCTGCTCGCGATCGTCACGCCCGAACGGCTGCCGCGCGTGCTCTCCTACCTGCTGGACCCGGACGAGTTCCTGTCGCCCTTCGGCGTCCGCGCGCTCTCGCGGTACCACGAGCGGCACCCGTACGTCGTCACCCGCGGCGGCCTGACGCACAGTGTCGACTACGAGCCGGGCGAGTCCACGACGCCGCTCTTCGGCGGCAACTCGAACTGGCGGGGACCGGTCTGGTTTCCGGTCAACTACCTCCTCATCGAATCGCTCCGCACGATGCACCAGTACTTCGGCGAGGGGTATCGCGTCGAGTGCCCGACCGGGTCAGGTCAGTGGATGACGCTCGCCGAGGTCGCCGACGAACTCGGGCGCCGCCTGTCGGCGATCTTCCTCGCCGACGGCGACGGGCGCCGCCCGGTGTTCGGCGGGGACGAGCGCGTGGCACGCGCGCCGCGGTGGCGGGACCACGTGCCGTTCCACGAGTACTTCCACGCCGACACGGGCCGCGGCCTCGGCGCCAGTCACCAGACCGGCTGGACGGGGCTCATCGCGTCGATCCTTGCCGCACCGCGCTGAGCGTTCGCTCGGGTGCCGCCATGCGCCCTGGGGTTCACGCACGCGGGAGCGCGGAGGATGCGGAGGATGCGGAGGATGCGGACGCGGAGGGACGCGTGCGCACGCCGGCCAGGCGGTGGCGTGCGACGTCGAATGTCCTGCGACGAGGGGGTTGGGACAGAGAACCCCGGGGCCGTGACGAGGAGCGAAACGCTCGGTCACAGCCGGTCGTAATTCACATGCGTCGGCGGTTCCCGGGCTGGTTACGGGAGCACGCGCCGACACGTGAGCCGCGGGGGCACGCCGAAGTCGAGGCAGCCGAGGGTGCGAGGAGACGGTATTTCCTCAGGGGTTGGGGTTGACCGACAGCACTCTTCGCGCCATCGACCTGCCTCTATTCGGGTGCTCCCGCGGTTGACGTCCTTGTACCACATCCTTGCTCCAGCAAACAACGCAAGTCGTCATCGGGCCGCCCGGTCGTGCCGGGGTCGGACCGATGTGGTGTAGGGTTGACGCGTGTCAGCAACACTTCTCCTTCTCGCTGCCGGCATGGGCAGCCGTTACGGCGGACTCAAGCAGCTCGATCCCATGGGCCCTCACGGCGAAACCGTGATGGACTACGCGATTTTCGACGCCATCCGTGCCGGGTTCACGCGCGTGGTGTTCGTCATCCGACGCGATTTCGAGGAACCCTTCAAGCAGCAGGTCCTCTCGCGGTACGAAGGTCGCGTCGACGCGACCTACTGCTTCCAGGACATGGACGCGCTCCCGGCCGGGTTCACTCGTCCGGAAGGCCGCACCAAGCCCTGGGGCACCACGCACGCCATCCTCGCGGCGCGTGACGTCATCACCGAGCCGTTTGCGGCAATCAACGCCGACGATTTCTACGGCCAGCACTCCTATCAGGTGCTGCACGACTTCCTCGCAGACCCCGCGCGCCAGCAGGACCCGCACACATACGCGATGGTCGGCTTCACGCTGCGACACACGCTGTCGCCGCACGGCACCGTCGCCCGGGGCGTGTGCGTGACCGACGCGCAGGGACACCTGCGGTCGATCCGCGAACTGACAAGGATCGGGCCGGTCGGCGATCACGTGGAGAACCTCGCGAGCGACCCGCCCGAGCACTTCACCGGCGACGAGCCGGTCTCGATGAACATGTGGGGCTTCACGCCCGCGCTGTTCCCCCAGATCGCCGGCGTGTTCGAGGAGTTCCTCGCGGCGCACGGCCAGGACCTCAAGTCGGAGTCCTACATCCCCGCAACCGTGGACGTCCTGATCAACAGGGGCGAGTGCGTCGTGAACGTCCTGCCGACGACGAGCCACTGGTTCGGCGTGACGTACCGCGAGGACAAGCCGACGGTCGTGCAGGCCATGGCCGATCTCGCCGCGAGCGGCGCCTACCCCGCCCCGCTGTTCGGCTGACCGGATGTCGTCGGGCGCCCCCGCACGCGACCTGCGCGCCGTCGGCGCCCGGTTCCACATCCACGGCACGCTGCGCGAGGCCTCGCCCTACGGCAGCGGCCACATCAACGAGACGTACGCGGTCACCTGCGATCAGGCCGGCCGCGACGTCCGGTACGTCCTCCAGCGCATCAACGGCCACGTCTTTGCCCATCCCGAGCGGCTCATGGAGAACGTCGCGCGCGTGCTCACGCACAGCGCCGCACGCCTTGCCGGCGTCGCCGACGCATCGCGGCGTACGCTGACGCTGGTGCCCGCGCGTGACGGGCGGCCATTCGTGGTGGACGACGAGGGCGCCGTGTGGCGCGCCTACCTCTTCATCGAGCGCGCCCGCACCTACGACATCGTCGAGACGACCGGGCAGGCCGAGGGCGCTGCGCGCGCGTTCGGCCGCTTCCAGGCGCTGCTCGCCGACCTGCCGGGCGACCGGCTGCACGACACGATTCCCGGCTTCCACCACACGCGACGGCGATTCGATGCGTTTGCCGCAACGGTGGCCGCCGACCCGTGCAACCGCGCGGCGGACGCGCGCGCCGAGATCGCGCTCGCGTTCGCACGCGAGGCGGACGTCGATCGCCTGCTCGACGCAGCCGCGGCCGGCACGCTGCCCGAGCGCGTGACGCACAACGACACGAAGCTGAACAACGTGCTGTTCGACGAGACCACCGACGAGGCGCTGTGCGTCGTCGATCTCGACACCGCCATGCCGGGGCTCGCCGCGTACGACTTCGGCGACATGGTGCGGACGGCGACAAATGCGGCGGCCGAGGACGAGCCCGACCCGTCGCGCGTGCACTCGCGGCCCGAGATGTTCGACGCGATAGCTCGCGGTTACTTGTCAACGGCAGGCGCGTTCCTCACCCCCGCCGAGATCGACACGCTCGCCTTCGGCGGCCAGCTGATCGCCCTCGAACAGGCCATCCGCTTCCTCGGCGACTACCTCCAGGGCGATACGTACTATCGCGTCAGCCACGCCTCACACAACCTGCAGCGCGCCCGCGCCCAGTTCGCACTCGTGCAGTCGATCGAACGCCAGCTCGACGCGTACGCCCGCGTCGTCCGCCGCTACGCCGCAGGGTGACTCCCACGCCTCCCTTCGGACTTCCGACTTCCCTTCGAACTTCCGACTTCCGACTTTCCTTCAGACTTCGAACTTCCGACTTCCGACTTCCTATTCGATCCTGACCACCCCGGGAAGAGCGTACGCCTGCCAGATCGCATCGAGGAGGGCCGCGTCGGGCGGACCGTCGGTGGCGACGATGCGGTAGCGCATGACGAAGGGGTCGCGCGGACGCACCTGGAGGGGGCCGGCCTGGAGGGGGGCGAAGGCAAGGAACGGCTCGGTGGGATGGATGCGGACGGGCTGCGGGGAGCGGACGTTGTCGGGGTGCGACAGCACCGCGAGGCCGGCGCGCGTGCCGTCGACGAGGCCGCCCATGTGGACCCACGTCACGCGCGTGCCGTGCCCTGATAACCGGGTGCGGCCCGTGGACGTGAGGAACGCCGTCCGTTCGGGGCCGAGCCACTCGTCCCGCCCGCGCAGGCCGATGCCGCCGTACCGGTAGGCCTGCAGATCGAGCGGCGTCGCCCCCACGCGCTCCTGCGTGATGGTGATGTCGAAGACGTGTGCCGGCCGCGGCGCGGCAGGCCACGCATACGCGACGACCCTCCAGTCCTCGAGCAGCACCGTCGTCGGCGTCGGCGCGGTGAGATCGACGTAGCGATGTCGGGCGAGGAAGCCCGCGGCAAGCGGGCCCGACCAGGTGCGAGCCAGCCGCTCGAACTCGACCCGGCCGGTCCGCTCGCCCATGTTCCAGAAGTCGGGCGCCCGGCCATCGACGCGCGCACTCGCCCACGCCGTCCAGATGCCGTGATGGTGCTTGTGGTCGAGCGGGTAGTCGCCCGTCACGCGCCGGCCGCCGGGCGTGACGACGGGATGGATGTAGCCGCCGCGCCGATACACGTCCTCGACGCCCGAGGGCAGCGCGCCGGCCTCGCCGACATAGCTGAACGCCCGGCGCCCGTCGATCTCGACGCGCACGTGCGTGTCCTGGCGCACGGCCACGGCGCGATCGGCAAGTTCGCCCATCACCGCCGGCTCGATGCGGTAGCGCTGCGCGCGTTCCGCGGGAATGGACGGCACGAGCGCCCAGGCTTCCCGGTCGGGCCCGATCTGGAGGGGGACCACGGCGCCGGTCGTCTCGTGACGCAACTGGAGGTCTGCCCCGCGGACCGTGGGAGGCAGCTGCACCTCGACGAGGGCGTTGGTCCGGGACGTCTCGCCGGCGGCGATCACGAGTCGCGGCAGGCTCGACGTCGGTGTCGTGGGCTGCGCCGCGAGTACCGCACCTGCGCACACCGCCAGCAGGACGAGCGGAGGTCCGGAGTTCACCATGGCGGCCCATGATAGGCGTGTCGGCGGCGCTTCGGTATTCTGGAGCGCGGAACGGCATAAATCCATTGAATTGGATCGTCAATGCCGACCACCGCATACCGGGTTCGCGCCGGCGTTGTTACCCAACCCGTTGCATCCACGACACTTCTGTTACGAAACACGTAGTGCGTTCCAGGTAGGACTCAGGTGGCTCGGACGTTGCACGACAACGCCGTGCTGTCGGAAACCCACACCCCTGCCTGTTCGGAGGTGTGAGTGAAGTCTGTACGAACCCTTCTGACCGGTGTGCTGGCGTTCGCGCTGGCAGCACTGGTCGTGCTGTGTCCGGCTCCTGCCGTGGCGCAGGCACTGTACGGCACCGTGGCCGGGACAGTGGTGGACGATTCGGGCGCTGCCATTCCGGGCGCCACGGTCACGGTGACAAACCAGGGCACGGGGCTCGAGGTGATGGCCGTCACCGACGAGGTGGGGGCGTATGCCTTCCGCAACCTCCAGCCTGGTACCTACACGCTCAAGGCCTCGCTGCAGGGGTTCAAGGAGTACGTGCAGACGGGCATCCCTGTGGCCCAGAGCGACATCGTCCGCGTGAACGCGCGGCTCGAGGTGGGCGCGCTGACCGAGTCGGTCACGGTGACCACCGAGGCGGCGCTGCTCAAGACCGACAAGGCGGACGTCAGCGTCAACCTGAAGCCGGCCGAGGTCGTCAACCTCCCGCTCAACCAGTACCGGAACTATCAGGCACTGATGAACCTGGTGCCCGGTGCGACGCCGACGGCGACCCAGAACGACCAGACCGACACGCCGGGCCGCGCGCTGCGGACCAACGTGAACGGCACCAACGCCAACAACAACGTCACGCGCGTGGACGGCGCGGCCTCGATCAACGTGTGGCTGCCGCACCACGCCGGCTACATCGCGCCGGCCGAGACCGTCGAGACCGTCAACATCTCGACCAACAGCTTTGACGCCTCACAGGGCATGACGGGCGGCGCGGCCGTCTCGGTCGTGACCAAGTCGGGCACCAACGAGCTGCGCGGGTCGGCGTTCTACTTCCGCAACCAGGACGAGCTCAACGCCCGCCAGAACTTCTTCTCGGCCGCCGACAACCCCAACGGCAGCCTCGACATCATGGGCGGCACGATTGGCGGCCCGATTCGCCGCAACCGCCTGTTCTTCTTCGGCGGCTACGAGCGGAACCTCGAGAAGAACAGCAGCATCGTGACGCTGACGGTGCCGACGGCCGCCATGCGCCAGGGCGACTTCAGCGAAGTGGCGGCGGCCGTGCCGGCCTTCCGCCTCTACGACCCGACGACGGGCGATCAGGCGACGGGTGCCGGGCGTGCGCTGTACGCCAACAACACCATCCCGGCCAACCAGATCAGCGCGATCTCGCAGGCGATCCAGAACTACTACCCGCTGCCCAACGTGCCGGGCACCAACGGCGGCATCCAGAACAACTACGAAGTCGCGCGCTTCCCCGTGGCCGATCGCCACAATTACGACGCGAAGGTCAACTGGAACCGCACCTCGGCCAACCAGATCTGGGGCAAGTTCTCGATGATGGACGCCCAGGTCGACTCGCTGTTCTTCCTGCCGTTCAACGACGAGCCGGGCGGCGGCGACACGAACACGAAGATCTACTCGTTCGGCCAGACCTACACGCTCACGCCCACCCTCATCTGGGACGCCACGTTCGGAGCCAACCGCATGGAGCAGAGCGTGCTCGGCGGCGACTACGGCACCAACTACGGCCTCGACTTCGGCATCCCCGGCACCAACAGTGCCAACGTTGCCGGTCCCGGGTCGGCGGATCCCTCGCGCTACTCGGGCTTCCCGCGCTTCAACACGGGCCTCGAGGCACTCGGCAACGGCAGCACCTGGACGCCGGTCTGGCGTGAGGAGGCCAGCTACACCTTCTCGACGAACGTCACGAAGGTGGCGGGCCGCCACGAGCTCCGCGCCGGCTTCGACTTCGTCCGCCTCGGCCTCAACCACTGGCAGCCCGAAGACGCCAACCCGCGTGGCAACTTCGACTTCAGCGGCAACCTGACGGGCACGCCCGGCTACGCCTCCAACGGCTGGAACAACTACGCGGCGTTCCTGCTCGGTCGCGTGAGCGGCTTCAACAAGAGCGTCCAGTACATGGAGATGTCGGCCCGCGAGAACCAGTACGGGCTCTACATCAACGACCGCTGGCAGGTGAGCGACAAGCTGACGCTCAACTACGGCCTCCGGTACGAGTACTACCCGCTGATGCAGCGTGAGTCGGCCGGCCTCGAGCAGCTGAACCTCGACACGTTCGTCGTGTCGCTCGGCGGCATCGGCGGCAACTCGATGGACCAGGGCATCAAGGTCTCCAAGGGCCTGTTCGCCCCCCGCGTCGGCGCGGCCTACCGCATCAACGACGACACGGTGCTGCGCGCCGGCTTCGGCCGCACGTTCAACCCGCTGCCGTGGTCGCGTCCGCTGCGCGGCTGGTACCCCTACACCATCGCCTACAGCAACTCGAGCAACGTGCCCTACGTGCCGTTCACGACGCTCTCGAACGGCATCCCCGGACCCGCCGTGCCCGACGTCGACTCCGGTGCCGTGCCGCTGCCGCGTGGCGTGAACATGCGCTTTGCCGAGGCCGACAACGTCGAGCGCGGCACGATCGACTCGTGGAACGTGTTCGTCGAGCGGCGCCTGCCCGCCGACCTCGCGCTCGGCGTGGGCTACGTCGGCACGGCCACCAACAACGGCTACGCCGACCGCAACCTGAACTGGGCCGAGAGCGGCGGCAACGCCAACCGCCAGTACTTTGCCGAGGCCGGCACGGCCAACATCCTGTCGTGGGGGGCCCGCACCAAGGCGCGGTACCACTCGCTGCAGATGTCGCTGAACCGCCCGTTCAAGAACGGCCTGCTCCTCAAGGGCGCCTACACGTGGTCCAAGGCCCTGAACGAGACCGACGATGACGGCTGGGCCACGCTGCTGTGGAACCAGGACTCGCAGCTGGACCGCAACTACGCGCGCGCCGGCTACGACCGTCCGCACATGCTCCAGATGGGCTTCGTGTACGAACTGCCGTTCGCCCGCGAGTCGTCGGGCGTCCTCGCCCAGATCGTCAAGAACTGGCAGATCAACGGCATCGGTTCGTGGGTGTCGGGCACGCCGTTCACGATTGGCGGCGACAACGCGGCGCTCAACCAGGCGGCCGGCCAGCAGACGATCAACGTCTCGGGCGAGCTGTCGGGTGGCTTCGGCGAAGCTGGTCCGAACGAGCGCTGGTACGACCCGTCTCAGTTCAGCCAGCCGGGCAACGCCTGGGGCAACTCGGGCCGCAACGCGTTCCGCGGGCCGTCGAACTGGAACGTGGACTTCTCGCTGTTCCGCGGTATTCCGATCGGCACCCGCCGCCTGGAGTTCCGCGCCGAGGCCAGCAACGTGTTCAACCACACCCAGTGGGCGAACCCGGTCACCGGCTTCACGGACCCGAACTTCATGCTGATCCGGTCGCTCGCGCGCAACCCGCGCCGCGTCCAGCTCGGCGTGCGCTTCGCGTTCTGAGGACCCTCGCCCGGGCTGCGACAGCAGCCCGGGCGTCCTCCGTCCTTCGCGCCTCTCCAGAATTCGCCCTATTCAGGGACAAATCCGGGCGATCTGCCAGTTCTCCAAATTCCCGAAGATTGGGACTCCAATCTTCTGGAGATCCCGTCGAATGTGTGATCGAGGGCTCCCGCCTCATGCGTTCACACTAGTTGACCGACGGCTGCAACCCTACGGTCCTCCAAGGGTTACTCCAGACGGCCTACCAAGCTCTGCTGACTATCGTCCGGTGGCGCGGACGTTGCACAACAGTCGAGTGCTGTCTGTTTTCAACCCCCTTTCGGAGGTGTGAGTGACCCCTGTTCGAATGCTCCTCGCGCGAGGCTTCGGCCTCGTGCTGGCCGCAGCGGTGACGCTGCTGCCGACGCACACCGCAGCGCAGGCCCTGTACGGCACGCTGACCGGCACCGTCGTGGACGACTCCGGCGCCGCCATTCCGGGCGCCACTGTCACGGCGACAAATGAAGGCACCGGGCTCGAAGTCAATGCGGTGACCGACGCCAATGGCGCGTACGCCATCCGCAACCTGCAGCCTGGCAACTACACGCTGAAGGCCTCCCTGCAGGGCTTCAAGGAGTTCATCCAGACGGGCATTCCGCTCGCGCAGAACGACGTCGTCCGCATCGTGGCGCGTCTCGAGATCGGTGCCCTGACCGAGTCGGTCACGGTCACCACCGAGGCCGCGCTCCTGAAGACGGACAAGGCGGACGTGAGCGTCAACCTGAAGCCGGCCGAGGTCGTGAACCTGCCGCTGAACCGGTACCGGAACTACCAGGCGCTGATGAACCTGGTGCCCGGTGCGACGCCGACGGCGTTCCAGAACGCGCAGACCGACACGCCTGGCCGTGCGCTGACGACAAACGTCAACGGCACCAACCGGAACAACAACGTCACGCGTATCGACGGCGCGGCCTCGATCAACGTGTGGCTGCCCCACCACGCCGGCTACGTCGCCCCGGCCGAGACGATCGAGACGGTCAACATCTCGACAAACAGCTTCGACGCCTCGCAGGGCATGACCGGTGGCGCCGCCATCTCGGTGGCGACCAAGTCGGGCACCAACGAGATCCGCGGGTCGGGGTTCTACTTCCACAACGAGAGCACCTGGAATGCCCGGCAGAACTTCTTCTCGGCAAACGACAACCCCGATGGCAGCGTCCAGATCATGGGCGGCACGATCGGCGGCCCGATCAAGAAGAACCGACTGTTCTACTTCGGCGGCTGGGAGCGCAACCTCGAGAAGAACAGCCGCATCACGACGCTGACGGTGCCGACGGCTGCCATGCGCCAGGGCGACTTCAGCCAGGTGCTGGCCGTCAACCCGAACTTCCGGCTCTACGACCCGGCCACGGGCAACCAGAGCACCGGCGCCAATCGTGACGTCTTCGCGGGCGCGGTGATCCCGGCCGACCGCATCAGCCCGATCGGCCAGCGCATCCTGAATGCCTACCCGATGCCCAACGTGGCGGGCACCAACAACGGCATCCAGAACAACTACGAGCGGACGGAGTTCCCCGAGGCGACGCGCGACAACTACGACTTCAAGGTCAACTGGAACCGCACGTCGGCCAACCAGATCTGGGGCAAGTTCTCGATGATGGACGCCTCGGTGATGGACCTGTACTACCTGCCGTACGAGAACGCCGGCGGCGGCGACACGAACATCAAGGTGTGGTCGGTCGGGCAGACCTACACGATCACTCCCACGCTCATCTGGGACGCGACCGTCGGCTTCACCGGCATGACGCACCAGTCGCAGGGGCCCGATTTCGGCACCAACATCGGCCTCGACTGGGGCATTCCCGGCTCCAACAACGCGGGCGTCACCGGACCGGGCTCGACGGGCGAGTATGCCCAGTTCTACTCCGGCATGCCGGCCTTCAACACGGGCATGTCGCAGTTGGGTAACGGCGGCACGTGGACGCCGGTCACTCGCGAGGAGCGCAACTACACGTTCTCGACCAACGTCACGAAGGTCGCGGGCCGGCACGAGATCCGTGCGGGCTTCGACTTCGTGAAGCTCGGCCTCGACCACTGGCAGCCCGAGATCGGCAACCCCCGCGGGAACTTCTCGTTCGGCGGCGGCATCACCGGCACGCCGGGCTACGCCGGCCTGTCGTGGAACAGCACGGCGACGACGCTGCTGGGCCTGCTCAGCGACTACGGCAAGAGCAACCAGTTCGAGGTGATGTCGGCCCGTGAGAACCAGTACGGCCTCTACATCAACGACCGTTGGCAGGTGAACGACAAGCTCACGCTCAACTACGGTGTGCGCTACGAGTACTACCCGCTGATGGAGCGTGCCGACCGCGGCATCGAGCAGCTCGATTTCGACACGTGGTCGGTTCGCCTCGGCTGCGTCGGGGGCAACCCGTGTGAACTCGACGGCCTGACGCCGAAGAAGAACCTCTTTGCTCCCCGCGTGGGCGCGGCGTACCGCGTCAACGACGACACGGTCGTCCGTGCGGGCTACGGCCGCACGTTCAACCCGATGCCCTGGTCGCGTCCGATGCGCGGCTTCTATCCGCTGACGATCGCCTACTCCGGCGCCGGCCCCAACGGGTTCATTCCCTACGGTCCGGTGGCTGCCGGTATCCCCGGCGCGCCGAACCCCGATCTGTCGACCGGCAACGTCACGCTGCCGCGCGGCGTGGACATGCGCACGCCCGAACCCGGCAACATCGAGCGCGGCACCATCGACTCGTGGAACGTGTTCGTCGAGCGGCGCCTGCCTGGCGACCTCGCGCTCAGCACGGGCTACGTCGGCACGGCCACCAACAACGGCTATGCCGACTGGAACCTGAACTACGCCGAGACCGGCGGTAACGCCAACCGGCAGTACGCCGCGCAGGCGGGCAACGCCGCGGTGAACCTGTGGGGTTCGCGCACGAAGGCGCGCTACCACTCGCTCCAGGTCGCCCTCAACCGTCCGTTCAAGAACGGCCTGCTCCTCAAGGGCGCCTACACGTTCTCGAAGGCCCTCAACCAGGCCGACGATGACGGGTGGGTGGGCCTGACGTGGAACCAGCCGTCGCAGATGCACCGCAACTACGCGCGTGCCGGCTACGACCGGCCGCACATGCTGCAGATGGGCTTCGTGTACGAACTGCCGTGGCTCCGCGAGGACGCCGGTGTGCTGGCCCAGGTCTTCAAGAACTGGCAGGTCAACGGCATCTTCGCCGTGGTCTCGGGCACGCCGTTCTCGGTCGGCGGCGACAACGGCCTGCTCCAGCAGGTCGGCGGCTTCCAGTCGATCAACGTCCAGGGCGAGCCCAAGGGCGGCTTCGGCGAGGCCGGCCCGAACGAGCAGTGGTACGACCCGAGCGCGTTCAGCCAGCCCGGCAACGCGTGGGGCAACTCGGGCCGCAACTCGTTCCGCGGACCGAAGAACTGGAACCTCGACTTCTCGGTGTTCCGTGCGTTCCCTGTCGGTCGCTACCGCCTCGAGTTCCGTGCCGAGGCCGCCAACGTGTTCAACCACACCCAGTGGGGGAACCCGGTGACGGGCTTCACGGACCCGAACTTCATGCGCATCCGCTCGCTCGCGCGCGAGCCGCGGAAGGTGCAGCTCGGTCTGCGCTTCCAGTTCTGATCCGCGAGGATAGGGGCCCAGGCCCCTATCCTCGACCATCCCTCGGTCTCCCCTTGTGGGGACGACCTTCGCCCGGGCCGCCGAAAGGCGCCCGGGCGTTTTCTTTTGCGCCCCAATCCAATACTTCGAATTGCTGACGTTCAAATAGTCGGATCTGCAAGTATTTGAAGGCGAGTCGGCCGGCTACGAAGGCACTAGTCAGGGCTTGGCCGGGTCCGGGAAGTGCCTGATTGTTAAAGGCGTTAAGGTTGTTAAGTTCGTCAACGCCACCCAGTCGACGACGCCACTCTGTTTCTGGCCCAACCATTGCACATCCAACTGTCGCTGTCGAAAGGTCAAACCCCAAATTCGCACGGAGGTGTGAGTGACGACCCCTGTCCCCATCCGCCTGTCGAGCTGCATGGCCGCATGCCTGCTCGCGCTGGCGTTGCTGCTGCCAGCCCCTGCTGCGGCCCAAGCCCTGTACGGCACGCTTGCCGGCACCGTCGTCGACGATTCCGGCGCCGCCATTCCGGGCGCTACGGTCACGGCCACCAATGAAGGCACCGGTCTCGTCGTCAGTGGTGTGTCCGACGCGACCGGCGGCTACGCCATCAGGAACCTCCAGCCAGGCACCTACACGCTGAAGGCCTCGCTCCAGGGCTTCAAGGAGTTCGTGCAGACGGGCATCCCGATCGCGCAGAACGACGTGGTCCGCATCCCGGCCCGGCTCGAGGTGGGCGCCCTCACCGAATCGGTGACGGTGACGACCGAAGCGGCCCTCCTCCAGACGGACAAGGCCGACGTCAGCGTCAACCTGAAGCCGGCC
Source organism: uncultured Luteitalea sp. (assembly GCA_934541105.1). GTDB lineage: Bacteria > Acidobacteriota > Vicinamibacteria > Vicinamibacterales > Vicinamibacteraceae > Luteitalea. The sequence goes on from CAKTDA010000008.1 coordinate 77,198, forward strand.
GAGGTCGTGAACCTCCCGCTGAACCAGTACCGGAACTACCAGGCGCTGATGAACCTGGTGCCCGGTGCGACGCCGACCGCGTTCCAGAACGCGCAGACCGACACGCCGGCGCGCTCGCTGACGACAAACGTCAACGGCACGAACCGGAACAACAACGTCACGCGCATCGACGGCGCGGCCTCGATCAACGTGTGGCTGCCCCACCACTCCGGCTACGTCGCCCCGGCCGAGACGATCGAGACGGTCAACATCTCGACAAACAGCTTCGATGCCTCGCAGGGCATGACGGGCGGGGCGGCGATCTCGGTGGCGACCAAGTCGGGCACCAACGAGATCCGCGGCTCGGCGTTCTACTTCCGCAACCAGGACGAACTGAACGCGCGCCAGCAGTACTTCTCGGCCGCCGACAACCCGGATGGCAGCCTGACGATCGCCGGTGGCACCATCGGCGGCCCCATCCTGAAGAACCGCCTGTTCTACTTCGGCGGCTGGGAACGCAACGCCGAGCGCCGCAGCTCGATCTCGATCTACACGGTCCCGACGGCGAAGATGCGGCAGGGCGACTTCAGCGAGGTCGCAGCGGCCCTTCCGAACTTCCGTCTGTACGACCCCTCGACCGGTAACCCGGCGACAGGCGCGGGACGGTCCCAGTTCGAAGGCGCCATCATCCCGGCCGATCGCATCAGCCCGATCGGGCAGCGCATCCTGAACGCGTACCCGTTGCCCAACGCTCCCGGCACCAACAGCGGGCTCCAGAACAACTACGAGATCGCCCGCTTCCCCAAGGCCGACCGCGACAACTACGACCTCAAGGTCAACTGGAACCGCACCTCCGCCAACCAGATCTGGGGCAAGTTCTCGATGATGGACGCCGAGGTGCTCGACCTCTTCTACCTCCCGTTCGAGGAGGCTGGCGGCGGCGACACGAACATCAAGGTGTGGTCGATCGGCCAGACCTACACGCTCTCGCCGACATTCATCTGGGACGCGACCGTCGGCTTCACTGGCATGACGCACAGTTCGCATGGGCCGGACTTCGGCACCAACTACGGCCTCGACTGGGGCATCCCCGGCGCCAACAACGCGGGCGTCACCGGCCCCGGCTCGACCGGTCAGTACGCCGACTTCTACTCGGGCATGCCGGCGTTCGGCACAGGCATGTCGACGCTCGGCAACAACGCCGGCTGGACGCCGGTGACCCGCGAGGAGCGCAACTACACGGTCTCGACCAACGTGACGAAGGTGGCCGGCCGCCACGAGATCCGCGCCGGCTTCGACTTCGTCAAGCTCGGTCTCGATCACTGGCAGCCGGAGATCAACAACCCGCGCGGCAGCTTCAGCTTCGGCGGCGACATCACCGGCACGCCGGGATACGCCGATGTCGGCTGGAACAGCACCGCCACGACCCTGCTCGGCCTCCTGAGCAGCTACGGCAAGAGCAACCAGTTCGAGATCATGACGGGCCGCGAGGACCAGTACGGCCTCTACATCAACGACCGCTGGCAGGTGAACGACAAGCTGACGCTCAACTACGGCGTGCGCTACGAGTACTACCCGCTCATGAAGCGTGCGGACCGCGGCATCGAGCAGCTCGACTTCGACACCTGGACGGTGCGTCTCGGCTGCGTGGGCGGCAACCCGTGCGAGCTCGACGGGCTGACGCCGAAGAAGAACCTGTTCGCACCGCGTGTCGGTGCGGCATACCGGCTCAACGACGACACCGTCGTCCGGGCCGGCTACGGGCGCACGTTCAACCCGATGCCCTGGTCGCGTCCGATGCGCGGCTTCTATCCGCTGACGATCGCCTATTCCGGCGCCGGCCCGAACGGGTTCATCCCGTTTGGTCCTGTCGCCGAGGGCATCCCGGGCGCGCCGAACCCCGACGTGGCCAGTGGCAACGTGCCGCTGCCCCGCGGCGTGGACATGCGCACGCCCGAGCCCGGCAACATCGAGCGCGGCACCATCGACTCGTGGAACGTGTTCATCGAGCGGCGACTGCCTGGCGACCTCTCGCTGAGCGCCGGGTACGTCGGCACGGCCACCAACAACGGCTACGCCGACTGGAACCTGAACTACGCCGAGACCGGCGGCAACACGCAGCGGCAGTACTACACGCAGGCCGGCAACGCCGGCGTGAACCTGTGGGGCTCGCGCACGAAGGCGCGGTACCACTCGCTGCAGGTCGCGCTGAACCGGCCGTTCAAGAACGGCCTGCTCCTCAAGGGCGCCTACACGCTCTCGCGGGCGCGCAACGAGGCCGACGATGACGGGTGGACAGGCCTGACCTGGAACCAGCCGTCGCAGATGCACCGCAACTACGCGCTTGCCGGCTACGACCGTCCGCACATGCTCCAGCTCGGGTTCGTCTACGAGCTGCCGTGGATGCGGGAGGAGTCGGGCGTGCTGGCGCAGATCGTCAAGAACTGGCAGATCAACGGCATCGGCAGCTGGCTCTCGGGCCGCCCGTTCTCGGTGGGCGGCGACAACGGCCTGCTCCAGCAGGTCGGCGGCTTCCAGTCGGCCAACGTGGCAGGCGACCCATCGGGCGGGTTCGGCGAGGCCGGCCCGAACGAGCAGTGGTACGACCCGAGCGCGTTCAGCCAGCCTGGCAACGCATGGGGCAACTCCGGCCGCAACCAGTTCCGCGGTCCCTCGAACTGGAACCTCGACTTCTCGGTGTTCCGCGGGTTCCCGTTCGGGCGCTATCGTCTCGAGTTCCGTGCCGAGGCCGCCAACGTGTTCAACCACATGCAGTGGGCGAACCCGGTGACGGGCCTCACCGACCCGAACTTCATGCGCATCCGCGGGTGGTACAACACGCCGCGTCGCGTGCAGTTCGGCCTCCGCTTCGCCTTCTGAGGAAGGCGACCGGTCGCGCAGACGGGTGACGCCCCCGACGGGGGTCCAGGGGCGTCGGCGCTGCGGTCACCCACGCAGGGTGATGTTGCCCGGGTTGCCGAAAGGCACCCGGGCCTTTTCGTTTTCCTATACTGATGGCGTGTCGTCGCTGCTGCTGCTCGCGCTGCTGACGGTCCAGGCCCCTGCCGCGGACTGGAAGGCGCTGCCCATCGACAGCTATCCCGACGAGGCGCGGACCCAGATTGCCGCTGCGCGCGATGCCGCGCTCCGGCAGCCGGCACGCGGGGACGCATACGGGCAGTTCGCGCTCGTCCTCCATGCCTGGGAGCAGTACGAACCGGCGGCGCGTGCGTACGCCGAGGCCCGGCGCCTGGCCCCGTCGACGGTGGACTGGTGGGCGCTCGCCGGCACGCTTGCCGTGCGCACGGGTCGCCACGATCTCGCCGCCGAGTACTTCGGCAAGGCCGCCGCACTCTCCCCCTCCCCGCTGCTGACGATCCGCCACGCCGACGCGCTGCTCGACAGCGGACAACTCGACGCCGCGAAGGACGCCTACACACGCGCGGTGAAGATGCCCGACCTGGAGCCCGCCGCGCGCTACGGCCTCGGACGCATCGCGCTCGCCCATGACGATGTCGGGACGGCGCGCGCCGAGTTCGAACGCGCCCTCGCGCTGTTCCCCGAGTTCGGCGCCGCCCACTATGCGCTCGCGCAGGTCCAGCGCAGGGCCGGGGATCTCGCCGGCGCGCGTGCCTCCCTCGCGAGGCAGCAGGCGTGCCTTGCCTGCTGGCCGGTGCCGACCGACGTGTGGGCCGCGCGGCTCGCGGCGGTACGCTCCGACGCCGCCGCCCTCATGCAACAGGGCCTGCAGTCGGCAGGGGCCGATGATGCACAGGCCATCCGGCTCCACGAGCAGGCGCTCGTCCAGAACCGGTCGCTCGTGCAGGCGCACGTGAACCTCATCACGCTCTACGCCCGCACAGGCAACCTGCCGAAGGCCGAGGCCCATTACCGCGCCGTGCTCGATGCCGGGACGCAACTGGCCGAGGCGCATCACGCGTACGGGCTCGCGTTGCTGGCGCTGAAGGAGCCGGCACGCGCGGAACCCGTCCTGCGCCTTGCCGTGGAGGGCAATCCTCAGGATGCCGATGCGCACAACGCGCTCGGCCTGATCCTCGAGACGACGAAGCGCACGGCCGAAGCCGAGGCGGCATACGGTCGTGCGGTCGCGGCCAACCCGGCGCTACGCGGGCTGCGCTTCAACCACGCGCGCGTCCTCGTCGCGCTGGGGCGCCTCGATGAGGCCGCGGCCGAACTCGCGCGACTCGCCACGCCGGCAGACGCCGAAAGCGCCCAGTACGTCTTCGCGGCAAGCGGCGTCGCCCTGCGCCGCGGCGACAGGGCGGCGGCGCGGACGCTGGCCGAGGAGGCACTCGCGCGCGCACGGAAGCATGGACTCACCGATCTCGCCGCCGCCATCGACCGCGGACTGGCGACGCTGCGATGACCGGACGTCGCCGTCGACAACGACTCACACACTGACATGCGACTCATCGTCATCGGCGGCCTCCTTGCCGCCACGTCCCTCGGCCTCCTCGCGCAACACGCGCCGCCGCGGTTCGAGGACGTCGCGGAGGCCGCCGGCCTGCGCTTCACGCACGACAACGGCGCGCGCGGCGAGTTCTGGCTGACCGAGATCATGGGCGCCGGGGCCGCGGTGTTCGACTACGACAACGATGGCGACCTGGACGTGTTCCTGGTGCAGGGCGGGACGAAGACCTCCCGCCTGTTCCGCAATGATCTCGATCGCCCCGGCGGCACGCTGACGTTCACCGACGTGACCGACACGGCCGGCGTCGGGCTCGTGGCACAGGGCATGGGCGCCGCCGTCGGCGACATCGACAACGATGGCGACCTCGATCTCTACGTCACGACGTTCGGCGACAACGTGCTCTACCGGAACGACGGCAACGGCCGCTTCACCGACGTCACGGCAGCCGCGCAGGCCGGCGATGGCCGCTGGAGCACGAGTGCCGCCTTCGTGGACTACGACCGCGACGGCTTCCTCGACCTGTTCGTCGGCAACTACGTGGACTTCACGCCAGCGGGCAACAAGCCGTGTACCGAGCCGGCTGGCGCACGCGACTACTGCGCGCCCGTCGCCTACAGGTCCGTTCCCGACCAGCTGCTCCGCAACAGGGGCGACGGGACGTTCGAGGACGCCAGCGAGCGCGCCGGCATCTCGCGCGCCTTCGGCAATGCGCTCGGCGTGGCCATCGGCGACTACGACAACGACGGCTGGCCCGACATCTACGTGGCCAACGACGCGACGCCGAGCCTCCTGTGGATGAACAAGCGCAACGGCACGTTCGAGGAGATGGGCCTGCTCTCGGGCACTGCGTACAACGCGGCCGGTCGTCCCGAGGGCAGCATGGGCATTGCGTCGGGCGACTACGACCGCGACGGTGACGAGGACCTGGTCGTGGCCAACCTCGTCGGCGAGACCTTCGTGCTCTACGAGAACGACGGCACGGCCGGCTTCGAGGATCGTCGTGCGGCAACGGGCCTGGCGACGCCCACGGCACAGATGACCGGGTTCGGCACGGCGTGGTTCGACGCCGACAACGACGGCTGGCCGGACCTGTTCTTCGCCAATGGCGCCGTCAACATGATTCCCGCCCTGCGCGGCACGGCAAACCCGTTCAGGCAGCGCAACCAGTTGCTCGTCTCCACACCGAAGGCGGGCGCCGGCGTGATGCTGCGCGAGGTCACCGACGAGGCGGGCCCGGCATTCGCGCTGCTCGAAGTGAGTCGCGGCGCCGCGTTCGGCGACCTCGATCTCGACGGGCGCATCGACATCGTCGTCACCAACAACGCCGGTCCCGTGCGGCTGCTGCGCAACGTCACGAGCACGTCGAACCACTGGGTGCGCGTTCGACTGCGACAGCCCTCCGGCAACCGCTTTGCCATCGGTGCCCGGGTGCAGATCGAGGTGCCCGGTGCTCCCCCGCTCGTCGGCCGCGTGCGGTCGGACGGCAGCTATCTCTCGGCATCGGCACTCGACGTCCACTTCGGCCTCGGCACGCACGCCGCGCCGGTGGCGGCGATCATCACCTGGCCGGACGGTACGCAGCAGCGTGTCGCCGATCTCGCGCTCGATCGGATTCACGTGATCGAGCGCAGTCGATAGCCGGCTGCAGGCTGTAGGCTGTAGGCCGTAGGCTGTGCCATCCCGTCGCCGCTTCCTCACGTCCCTTGCCACGACCGCCACCGTGGCTGCCACGCCAGTTGGCGCGCGCGCGCAGGATGTGCGTCCGCCGGCGGCAGCCTGGCTCGACCCGTATGCCGCCGATGCGGCGCGCCTGATGGACGCGAGCCTCGGCAGCACCGCCGCGTGGGACCGGCTCGCCGAACTGTGCGACACGTTCGGTGGACGGCTGACGGGCTCCCGCAATCTCGAACTCGCCATCGACTGGGCCGTCGAGACGATGCGGCGCGATGGACTGGAGCAGGTGCGTCGGCAGCCCACGAGAGCACCGCACTGGGTGCGCGGCGTCGAGTCGCTGGAGATCGTCGAGCCGGTGCCGTCGCCGCTCGTCGTCCTCGGCCTCGGCGGCAGCATCGCGACGCCTCCCGACGGCATCGTGGCACCCCTGCTCGTCGTGCGCAGCTTCGACGAACTGCGTATGCGCAGCGCGGAGGCCAGCGGACGGATCGTGCTCTTCGACGTGCCGTTCACGAACTACGGCCGCACCGTCGCGATCCGCGCGAACGCCGCGGTGAACGCGGCGCGGTACGGTGCGCGTGCGGCGCTCGTGCGTGCCGTGGGCCCGGTTGGCCTGCGTACGCCTCACACGGGCGCGATGAACTACTCGTCGGGCGTCGCGCAGGTGCCGGCGGCGGCGATTCCCGTCGAGGACGCCCAGCGTCTTGCCCGCCTTGCCGCCCGTGGCATCAAGGTGACGCTGCGGCTCCGGATGTCGAGCGGGATGCGGCCCGACGTCGAGTCGGCAAACGTGATCGGCGAGATCACCGGTCGCGAGCACCCCGATCAGATCGTGCTTGTCGGCGGTCACTTCGACTCGTGGGACGGGGGCGTCGGCGCCTCCGACGATGGCGTGGGCTGCATCGCCACGTGGGAGGCTGCGCGGTTGATGGCGAGCCTCGGATTGCGTCCGCGCCGGACGGTCCGGGTCGTGCTCTTCACGAACGAGGAGAACGGCCTCCGCGGTGCGCTTGCCTATCGCGATGCGTACGCGGCGCAGGCGGCAAGCCACGTGCTCGCGCTCGAGTCCGACACCGGGGTGTTCGAGCCGATGCGGCTCGGCTTCTCGGGCAACGATCGGGCACGGCAGATGATGGCCGACGTCGTGGACCTGCTGCGGCCGATGGACTTCCCGCCACTTGGACGCGGGGGCGGCGGGGCGGACATCGGCCCGATCGCTCAGGCCGGCCAGGTGCCGACGATGGCGCTGCACGGCGACAGCACGCGGTACTTCCAGATTCACCACACGCCGGCCGATACGCCGGAGCGCATCGATCCGAAGGAAGTCGCCCGCGCCGCGGCCGCGATTGCCGTGGTCGCCTGGGTCGCCGCCGAGATGCCCGGTCCGCTTCCGCGTTAGGTCGGATACCGGGTTACCGGGGTGCCGTGCGATTCAGCTGGACGATGGTAAGGTTGACGACGGAGGAATTGCGTCGTGACCCTGATTCGCCTGCCCCGTTTCGCCAGCGCCCTCGTTGCCGCCATCACCGTGGCGGGTGTCGTCGTGTCGGCGCAGCCCGAACGGACGACGGTGCTCGTGTACAAGACGCCGACGTGCGGCTGCTGCACCAAGTGGGTCGAGCACCTCGAGGCAAACGGCTTCAAGGTCGTGGCGCAGCATCGCGACGACCTCACGCCGCTCCGTCAGCAGCACAAGGTGCCCGCACGCGTGACGTCGTGCCACACGGCGCTCGTGGGTCCGTATGTCGTCGAAGGCCACGTGCCGGCCGCCGACGTCAAGCGGCTGCTTGCCGAGAAGCCGAAGGTGAAGGGCATTGCCGTGCCGGGCATGCCGATCGGATCGCCCGGGATGGAAGGGCCGAACCCGCAGAAGTACAACACGCTCGCCTTCACCGAAGACGGTCAGACGAGCGTGTTCGCGAGTCACTGACGATTCCCGCAGGCTGCTTACACCTTGAAGGCCGCGCGCAGCTGCGCGATCGCCTTGGGCACGGCCTGCTCCGCGGGGGCCTTCCCCTCGAACTCCAGCGACACGTACCCGCGGTACTGACGCGCCGCGAGTATCTTCGCGATGCGCGCGTAGTCGATGTCGAGCGAGTACCACTCGCCCCCGCCCTCGTACGTCTTGGCCTGGACGAAGACCGTCTTTGGCACGATCCGCTCGAACTGCGCGTACTGGTCCTCGAGGAAGTTGCCCGTGTCGGCCAGCACGCCGAGCCACGGTGAGTCCACCGCGTCGACGATGCGCATCAGGCCCTCGGCGGTGCGCGCCAGGCCCCAGTGGTTCTCGAGCGCGAGCAGCACGCCGAGCTTCTCGGCCGTCGGCAGCAGCTTCTCGATCGACGAGATGCACCACTCGAAGCCCTGATCCTCGGTGTATCCCGGCAGCACCGGCTCGATGCCGCGGTTGGCCATCAGGTCGTCGAACGACCGCGTCGTGTTCCAGCGTCCGGTGTTGAGGCGCAGGCACGGGATGCCCATCGCGTAGGCAAGCTCCATGCACTTGACGGTGTGGTCGATGTTCTTCTGCCGCTCCGCCGCGTCCGGATAGACGAAGCCCTGGTGGATCGACAGCGCGATCAGGTCGATGCCGTTGACGAACGCGTGCTTCTTCAGCGTCTGCAGGTACGCGTTGTCCTCCCCCGTCATCTGCCGGTGGAGGATGTCCACGCCCTCGACGCCAATCGACGCCGCGTGGTCGATCACCTTCTCGATCGGGAACGGGTTCTTCGGCGGACGGAAGTGCCAGTAGGAGTACGACGACACGCCGAGCTTGATGCGCCCGGGACCATGCCCGGCCGCGGCCGGGTTCGTGCTGGAAGCAGCAGCCTGGCTGGCACCAGCGGGCAGCGCGTCGAGTGCGGCAGCGGCCGCCGCCGAACCTGCGACACCGAGGAGTGCACGACGAGAGAGGGGCATCACGTTCCTTTCGGCCTTCGGCATGCGGCCGTCGGCCTTCGATGGCGGGCCTCGCGGCCCGGTCCGGGGTTTGACTGGTTGCCGCGCGTCAGGCGCGCGCGATCGCCGCGCGACCGATCCGTTCGACGACGCCGGCCACGTCCGCGTCCGTCGTGGGTCGTCCGACGCTGATCCGCAGGTGCACCATGTCTGCCTGGCGTCCGATGGCGGCCAGCACGTGAGACGATTCGCCGGCCGCGCTCGTGCACGCCGAACTCGTGGACACGGCGATCTCGTCGCCGAACGACGCGAGCAGGGCGTCGCCCTCTGGCGTCGGCAAGCTCACGTTCAGGTTGTTCGGGAGCCTGCGATTGGCGTCCGTGATCGGGTCCGGCCCATTGAGGAGGACCGACGGGAACGCCTCCCGCAGCGCGAGCCACAGGCGGTCGCGCAAGCGGCGCTGCGTGGCGCGATCCGCGTCGAGGTCGGCGCCGGCAAGCGTCACCGCCTCGGCAAGTCCGACGATGCCGGGCACGTTCAGCGTGCCGCTGCGCAGGCCGCCCTCGTGGCCGCCGCCATCGAGCTGCGGCACGAGCCGGCACGGCGTCCGGACGTACAGCGCACCCACGCCCTTCGGGCCGTACATCTTGTGCGCGCTCATCGACAGCAGGTCGACCTGCATCGCCTGCACGTCCACGGGCAGCTTGCCGAACGACTGCGTGGCATCGGTGTGCACGAGGATGCCGCGCGGGCGACAGAGCGCGCCAATGGCCGCGATGTCGTGCACGACGCCAATCTCGTTGTTTGCCTGCATCAACGACACGAGCACCGTGTCGGGCCGCAGGGCCGCTTCGACGGCCGACACGGCAATCGACCCGTCGGGACTCACCGGCAGGAACGTGATGTCGTAGCCCTCGTCGCGCAGCGACTTGCACGCGTTGAGCACGCACTTGTGCTCGGTGGCTGCCGTCACGACATGACGGCCGCGCGTGCCGCAGGTCCGGACGACGCCCTTGAGCGCGAGGTTGTTGGACTCGGTCGAGCCCGACGTGAAGACGATCTCCCGCGGAGACGCGGCGTTGAGCGCTGCGGCAATGCGCTGCCGGGCCTGTTCGACGGCCGATCGCGCCTGCAGCCCGACCCGATGGCTGGTGCTCGCCGGGTTGCCGAACACCTCCATGAAATAGGGCGTCATGGAGGCGAAGACGCGGGAATCCACCGGCGTGGTGGCGTGGTAATCCAGGTAGATGGGCACTGTGGTCGTCCCGCAGTGCGGGCCCTCCCGGGATTCTGCTACACGTCGCCGGACCCTGCAAATGCGGATCGGGACATAGCGGGCATGCCGGTCGGTCGCCCCCCCTGCCCCCCGGCCTCACTGAGCGGGGGACGGCACGTACAGCCGGAACAACCGTTCGAGGGTCTCGGCCGGATCGCCGCACATTCCGGTATGGGCCGAGGACGCCTGGATGATGGTGCTTCGCGGCGCGACGAGCCAGTGGAACCGCTGTCGCGGCGGGAGTTCGCCGATGGCACCAGCGTCAGGCCCGCCCGCACACACGGCTTCGAACGCCGCCAGGTGGCTGCGCACGACGTCCTCGTCGACGTCTGGCGCAAGTGCGCGGAGCCGCGCGACGTCGAGCGCGATCCGTGAGCCGATGAATCCGTGGACCGGGCACGAGAGGATGACGCCGACGTTGACGAACTCCTCCCGCTCCACCTGCGGCACGACGCGGATCACGGCGTAGTCATACGCGTGGCACGCGCGCACGGGTGGCCTCCTCGACGAATGTCCGCGGCCCGGCGATGCGGGCCTGCAAGTAGCCGGCATATGCCGCGCGTTGGGCGTCGGCATCCTCCACACCCGGAAGCCATCCGTCCGGGATCAGGGCCGTCACGGTACGTATCGCCTCGGCCGTCACGCGGGGTGCGAGCCGTGCATCCGCGGCGGACATGTCGCCGGCCTGCGGCAGCAGCACATGCTCCCGGATGCGCGCGAATGGGTCGTCGGCGCGGGCGCCGAATGCATCCCACGGCGTGCCGTGGTGGAAATAGAAGCAGGCACCGTGGTCGATGAGCCACAGGCGGCGGTGCCACATCAGGAGGTTCGCGTTGCGTGGCGTGCGGTCGACGTTGCTGGTGAAGGCGTCGAACCACACGACGTCGGCAGCGAGTGCGGGATCGAGGCGGTCGGCCACGGGATTGAAGCCGACCGAGCCCGGCAGGTAATCGAGCGCGAGGTTCAGGCCGGCGCTTGCGCGAATCAACGCCTGAATCTCGGGATCCGGTTCCGTGCGTGCGAGCTCCGTGTCGAGGTGGGCGAACACGAGTTCGGGAACCGGCAGGCCGATTGCGCGGGCGAGTTCGCCCGCGGCGAGTTCGGCGACCAGTGCGCGGGGCCCCTGCCCCGCGCCCCGGAACTTCAGGACGTACAGCCCGTCGTCGTCGGCCTCGACGATGGCGGGGAGCGACCCGCCTTCGCGCAGCGGCGTGACGTACCGGGTGACGTTGACCGTTCGCACGAATCTAGCTGTGCTCGGTGGCCGTGCCCTTGTCGTTGAACAGCACCGCGAACAGCACGAGGACGACAACGGCGAACGCGGCTGGCACCATCCACACGCTCTTCCAGTCGTGCGGCGGCACGCCCGCGACGACGTTGGCGTCGAGGACCGGGCCGAACACGAGCGAGCCGATGAACATGCCGAGGCCGAGCGTGACGAACGCGATGAAGCCCTGCGCGGCGCTGCGCAGGTGGGCCGGGGCCTTCTTGTCCACGTAGATCTGGCCCGTGACGAAGAAGAAGTCGTAGCAGATGCCGTGGAGCAGGATGCCGACGAACAGCATCCAGAAGCCCGGGCCCGCGTCACCGAAGGCGAACAGCAGGTAGCGGACCGCCCAGGCGATCATGCCGACGATGAGCATCCACTTCACGCCGAGCCGCGCGAACAGCACGGGCATCAGCAGCATGAAGCCAAGCTCGGACCACTGCCCGAACGGAAGGATGGACTCGACGTTTGCCACGCCAATCTCGCTCAGGAACGTGCCGGCGAGCCCGTAGTAGAACTGCAGCGGGATGCAGATCAGGAACGAGCCGAGCACGAAGATCGCAAACGACCGCTCCTTCATCAGCGCCAGGGCGTCGAGGCCGAGGATGTCGCGCATCGTCACCGATCCGCCGGTCTTCACCGGAGGCGTGTGCGGCAGCGCGAAGCTGTAGAGCCCGAGCGCCAGCGACGAGACGGCGGCGGTCTGGAACATGCCGGCGCTCTTGCCGAAGCCGAGCAGCGTGATGGTGTAGCCCGCGATGATCCAGCCGATCGTGCCGAGCACGCGCACGCCCGGGAACTCCTTGCCCGGGTCGGTCATCTGCCGGAACGACAGCGAGTTGGCGAGCGCCAGCGTCGGCATGTAGCAGAGGGTGTAGATCAACAGCACCGGGTAGAAGCTGCTGAAATCGTCGAGCGTCGAGACGTAGAACAGCAGCACGGCACCCGCAAGGTGCAGCACCGCCATGATCTTCTCGGTGGCGAAGAAGCGATCGGCCACCATGCCCACGAAGAACGGCGACACGATGGCCGCGAGCGCGGTGGCGCCGTAGGCGAGGCCGATCTGCGAGCCGTTGAACGTCAGGATCTCGTTCAGGTAGGGCCCCATCGTCACGTACCAGGTCCCCCAGATGAAGTACTGGAGGAACATCAGCACGGAGAGCTTGATGCGGACAGCGGACGACATCAGTCGAGATCCTTGATGCGGACGTTGCGGAACTCGACGAGGTCACCGTGGTCCTGCAGCACGATGTGCCCGCGGGCGGCCTTGCCGTAGATGGGCCACGCCTTGAACTTGCTCTCGGCCACGAGCCGTGTCCACTCGGGGCTGCCGAACTCGTACTCGACGACCTTCGTGCCGTTCAACCAGTGCTCGACGTGGTTGCCGTGGACGACGATCTTCGCCGTGTTCCATTCACCGGCGGGCTTGCTGACGGCGGCGCTCGGCGCGATGAGGTCGTAGTTGGCGCCGGCGAGACGGTCGGGCCCGTTCTTGGCGTCGGCATGCCGCTCGTTGTCGAGGATCTGGTACTCCGGTCCGCTCCAGTACGGCGCCTTGCCCTCGGTGACGACGCGGTACATGATGCCGCTGTTGCCACCCGGCGCAATCCTGTAGTCGAGTTCGAGCTCGAAGCTGCCGTACTGCTTCGCGGTCATCAGGTCGCCGCCCGCGCCCGTGCGCGCAAGGACCCCGTCTTTCACGGTCCACCCCGCGGGCGCCTGCTCGGACGTGAAGCTGCGCCACCCGGCGAGCGACTTGCCATCGAACAACGAGGTCCAGCCGTCGCCCGCACCCTGCTGCGCCGCAACCGCCGTGCCCCACGCAAGCGCTGCCCCGAGCGCCAGAACTCCCAATCGCTTCATCGACACTCCCTGTGTGCCTTCCCCGGAACCTCTTCGAACTGCAGCCTTCAGACTTTGCAAACATCCGGCACGGACCGGACGACAGCCATCCGGTCCTCGCGCGACGTGCCGTCGCCCTCGTACTGCTGGCACGCCGGCACCGCCAGCGCACTCAGCGCACAGAACAACACGGCACGCACGCGCAACTTCGCCCTCGCCATCGACTTTGTCCTTTGCCTTCTGACTTCAGCCTTTGACTTCCGACTTCGACCTTCTGACTTCAGCCTTCCGACTTTCAGTTGGTGCTCTGCCCCGGCATCGGCACGGGCGGCGTCGGCAGCGGGCCGAGCTGGAGGTTCGCGGGCACGATCGACTCCTGCGACGCCAGCGCCTCGTCCCACGTGATCGCCTTGCCGCTGTAGGCCGACATCCGGCCCATGATCGCGGTGAGCGTGGACTCGGCCACCATCTGGAGCTCGTTGATCCGCCGGCCGGCGCGGATGATCCGGATCAGGTCGATGTGCTCCTGCACGTACGGGCTGATCGGATCCTTGTCGCCGCGCCACGTCGTCGCACCGGCAATCTCGTACTTGTCCGCCTGGCACGTGCCCTTCGTGCCGACGAGCGCCTCGGACACGCTGTTGGCGCAGTTGTCGATCTGGCGGCACATGCTCATCATGTGCGTGCCGTCGGCATACTCGTAGTCGATCGCGAAGTGGTCGAAGATGTGCCCGTAGGCCTTGTCGGTGCGCACCTGGCGCCCGCCCATGCCCATCGCCTTCACGGGGTGTCCGTTCTTCGCCCAGTTGATCACGTCGATGTTGTGGATGTGCTGTTCGACGATGTGGTCTCCCGAGAGCCAGGTGAAGTACAGCCAGTTGCGCAGCTGCCACTCCATGTCGCTCCACGAGGGCTGGCGATCGCGCTTCCACAGGAAGCCCTGGTTCCAGTACGCCCGCGCGGCCACGACGTCGCCGATCGCGCCGTCGTGGATGCGCTTCATCGTCTCGAGGTAGCCGTGCTGGTGGCGGCGCTGCGTGCCGGCGACGATGTTGAGCCCCTTGGCGTCGGCTTCCTTCGCGAGCGCCATGACCTTGCGGATGCCAGGGGCGTCCACGGCAACGGGCTTCTCGGTGAACGTGTGCTTGCCGGCCTTGATGGCGGCCTCGAGGTGCGTCGGGCGGAACCCCGGCGGCGAGGCGAGGATCACGTAGTTCACGTCGGGCAGCGCGACGACCTTCTCGTAGCTGTCGAAGCCGGTGAACCGGTGGTCGGCCTTCACGGCCGCGCGGTCGCCGTACTGCGTGCCCAGGCGCTTCAGGCTCTGCTCGAGCCGATCCGGGAACATGTCCGCGATGGCCACGAGGCGTGCGCCGGTCTCGTGGCCCTTGAACACGTCGGCCACCGCGCCCGTGCCGCGCCCGCCCGCGCCGACGAGGCCGATGCGGATCTCGTCGCTCCCCTGCGCATGCGCGCCGGGAATGACGGTCCAGCCCGCAAGCCCCGTGCCTGCGGCCGCCGCCGTCGTCGTCTTCAGGAAGTCTCGTCGGGAAGAACCGGAATGCTGCTCGGACATGATGGCACCTCTAGCCTGCAGCCTGCGGGCCGCAGCCTGCGTTCGACGTTCCACGTTCGGCCTTCCGCCTTCGCCAAGGCTACGACGGACAGGCCGGCGTTCGGTATCGCCTTCAGCGATCCGCGCTCTCCTTGATCACCTTGCTGCGGAGTCCCTTCAGGTTCGCCTGCTCGTCCACCGGACGGACGACCCGGAAGCCGACGAAATCGGCATCGGTGTGCCACCAGATGCTCTGGGGCACCTGCGGGTCGCGCTGGCTCCAGTCCTCGTGCGACGCCAGGCGGTCGGCGTAGCGCAGCTTCGCGGCCGGATCGATGAACGAGCCGCCGCGCGTCGCGTTCGGGTACCGCTTGTCGGTCGGCAGCGCGACGGGCTGCGTGGCCTTCGGCGCCAATTCGGCATAGCGAGTCGGCGAGTAGGCGTCGAGCGTCCACTCGGCGACGTTGCCGAACATGTCGTGCAGGCCCCACGCATTCGGCGCCTTCTGGCCGACAGGATGCGGGACCTCGGCGGCGTTGCCCATGTGCCAGGCCGCCTCGTCGAGGTTTGCCGGCTTCGCGTCCGTGGCACCCGCGCGGGCGGCGTACTCCCACTCGGCCTCGGTGGGCAGGCGATAGGTCTTGCCGGTCTTCTCCGACAGCCAGCGGCAGTACTCCATCGCGGCGTGATGGGTCATCGCGAGTGCCGGCTGCTTGCCCTTGCCGTAGCCCTTCGCCTCGTCGCCATAGGCGCGCGACGGCTTCGACTCGGCGTCGGCGAGCAGGTCGGCATCGCCCGTCCGGGCGCCGGTGTTGCCGACGAAGGCGAACTGGTCGAACTCGTCCCAGGTGACCTCGTGCTTCCCGATCCAGAAGGGCTTCAGGGTGACCTCGACCTGCGGGCCTTCGTCGGGTTGGCGGCCGGCTTCGCCCTCGGGGCTGCCCATCGTGAAGGTCCCGCCGGGAATCGCGACCATCTCGAAGGTCACGGTGCTGCCGGGGATCGTCTCGGTGTAGGCGTCGGGAGGCGGTGTGGACGGCGCAGGTTGCGCCATCAGCGCGACGGCGGCAAGCGACACGAGCCCTGCGGTCGCCACCGATTGACCCCGTCGCCGGGAGGCACGACGTTGCGCAAACACGATGGGCCGGAGTGTATCGCTTCGGCTCAGCGAAGGAAAGCAAAAGGGGCGGAGCGAATGGCTCGCCCCGCCCCCTCGTGGATTGCAGGCTGCAGGCCGCAGGCTGCAGGCTGCAGACTACTTAAAACTGCAGCCGCACGCTGAGCTGAATGTCGCGGCGGTTGCCGTCCTTGCCGGTGATGCGGCCGAAGTTCGCGCTCAGCGGGTTGCTGTTGATGCCACCGAGGTTCGGGTGGTTGAGGAAGTTGAACGCCTCGCCACGGACCTGCAGGCGACGCGTGCCGCCGAGGTTGAAGTTCTTGAACAGCGCGAGGTCCCACTGCATCTCGCCGGTGTTGTAGTAGGCGTTACGCGGCGAGTTGCCCCAGGTGCTGTTTGCCGGACGGACGAACACGCTCGTGTCCATCGCCACCGAGCCCGGCGTGCCGTCGTAGAGCTGGTAGTTGATGCTCGCCTGCCCCGTCTGGCTCCACGGCTGGCCGACGCTCACGTCGCCCACGCCCGCGATGTCCTGCGACGTCTGGCCCACGGTGAACGGCGTGCCCGAGCGCATGAACGTCGCGCCCGAGATCTGCCAGCCGCCGAGGAGGTTGGCGAGCAGCGTGTCCTGCTCGCGGAAGAACGGCAGGTCGTAGATGTAATAGAAGTTGAACACGTGCCGGCGGTCGAAGTTCGACGCGCCCTGGTACAGCGTGTCGTCGTACGTGTTCCACAGCACGTTGCGCTTGTCGGACCCGTTGTCGGTCGACTTGCCGAGCGTGTAGGCCATGCCGAACTTGAAACCATTCGAGTAGCGGCGGTCGGCCGAGATCTGCAGGCTGTTGTAGCGCGACGAGGCGGCGTTCTCCGACAGGCGGATGAGGCCGTATCCGGCGTAGGGACGCAGGGCCGCGATGTTCACGTTCGCGTTCGCCGGGTTGTTCAGCGTGCCGAGCGCCAACTGGTTGATGTTGCGCTCGCGCTGCAGGTAGAGGCCGCGGCGGCCGACGTAGGTGACGTCCACGATGAAGCCGAACGGCACCTCGCGCTGCACGCCGACCGAGTAGAGGTACGACGTCGGGTGCTTGAACACGAGGTCCTGCGCCGTGATGCCGATGGGCAGGTTGCCGGGGTTCACACCCACGCCGCCGGGGTTGTCCACGCTGCCGTTGCTCACCGTGGCCTGCGGCTGGAACGGCGGGTTGCCGCCGAGCAGTGTCGAGTCGTTGAGGGGCACGCGGTTGTGGAACACGCCGGCACTCGCGCGCACGACGGTCTTGTCGTTCCACTGATAGCTCGCGCCGAGGCGCGGCTCGAACACGTTGCCGTGGGTCTGCGAGAACCCGCGCGGATGTCCGCCGAAGAGCGCGAGCACCGTCGGGTCCTGCGCGACGACCGATGACGTCGCGTCGCCTTCGAACCCGTCACCCGGCAGGATGACGCCGTTGTAGCGCACGCCGCCCGAGAGCGTCCCGTTGGCCGGGTTCACCGTGGGGGCGTTGGCCGGGTTGTAGGCCGCCTCGCTGAACGTCGCGATGTTGTTGGTCGTCGAGTGCCAGGGCGGCCAGTAGACGTAGCGGAAGCCGCCTTCCACCGTCAGCTTTGCCGTCGGGCGCCACGAGTCCTGCAGGAACACGTCGGTCGCGAGCGCGCGCCACTTCGTGAAGTTGCGCTGGCCGAGCTCGGCGTAGTTCGTGAACAGGCCCATGGCAAGGTTCGCCATGTTGGTGCCCGTGCCACCCGCGCGGCTGTCCGAGAACTCGAAGCGGCCGTTCTGGTTGTTCGTGCTGCCCGGGATCGCGCTGACGTTGATCTGGTCGAAGTCGTCCTCACCGGAGTACTCGACCGACACGCCGGCCTTGAACGTGTGGCGGCCCCGCACGTAGGTCGTCGTGTTCGAGATCGTGTGGATCGGGCCGGACGACGAGGCCGGGTACGGGCCGCCGTCGATCGTCTGGAAGCCGGTGCCGGTGATCGTCGGAATCTTGTCGACGATCTCCTTCTCCGCGAAGATGTACGGGTAGTTGACACCCGTCCGGCTGCGCTGGTGAAGGCCGGTTTCCGTGTACACGTTGATGAACACGTCGTCGCGACCTGCCGTGTAGGACAGTTCGTTCACGAGGTTCGACTTCCAGGTGCTCGTCCAGCTCAGGCTCGTCGTGAAGTTGGGGCGCTCCCAGTCGGTTCGCGCGAAGGGCAGGTTGTCGCGGAAGGCGTCGATGGCCGTCCAGTTGCTGCGCGAGAAGCGGTAGGCCAGCTGGTGGTTCGCGCTCGGCCGGAAGTCGAAGCGGATGCTGTCCTTGCGCTGGTCCTGCGGGTTGGTGCTGTTGATGATGGCGTTTGCCGATCCCTGCCGGAAGCCAGGCGTCGGCTCGGGATACAGCTTCATCATCGCGACGCCGTTCGGCGAGAGCCGATCGGCCGGGATGATGTTGCCGGGGAACGGCTGGCCGGTCTGCGGATCCCTGATGATGCGCGCGCCGCTGAAGAACCCGTTGTTCGGGTTGAGCAGCTCGCTGAAGTCGCCGCTCCGCATCGCCATCGTCGGCACCGTGATGATCGCGGTGGCCGTCGCGTCCTGGCTCGCCCACTCCTGCGCACCAAAGAAGAACAGCCGGTTCTTCAGGATCGGGCCGCCGAACGAGTAGCCGTACTGCTTGAAGTCGAAGGGCGCCGGGCCGCTGTTCTCCACGGCATTGGTGCTGCGGTTGCGCGACCAGGTATTGGCCTGGAGCTTCTCGTCGCGGTGGTAGTAGCCGGCGCTGCCCGAGAACCTGTTGCTGCCGCTCTTGGTGATGATGCGCACCTGGCCGCCGCTCGCACGCCCGAACTCCGGCATGTAGTTGCCCGTGAGCACCTGGACTTCCTGCACGGTGTCCACGTTCTGCACGCCGACGATGGCGCCGTTGGAGCGCGTACGGACGGCCGTCGCGCCGTCCACCGTGATGTTGTTCTCGTCGCCGCGGCTGCCGTTGATGTTCCAGCCGCCGTTCGAGAGGCTCGAGAACCCGTAGTTGTTGAAGTTCCCGCCGCTCACGCCCGCCTTCAGGCCCGCCACGCCAATCGGGTTGCGGCCATTGAAGGAGAGCTGTTCGATGTCCTTGGCCTCGACCGTCTTGCGGAGCGCGACGTCGGTCTGCAGCGGCGCGGCCTCGGCCGTCACCGTGACCTCCTCGGTCAGGTCACCGGTCTCGAGCGCCATGTCGAGGGTGATCGAACCGGCCGCGTCGGCCTGGACGTTCTGGCGCGTCGCCCGCTTGAACCCCTGGAGTTCCGCACTGACCGTGTACCGTCCGGGCTGCAGCGTTGCAAACGTGTAGAAGCCCGCGCCGTCGGTCACGGCCACGTCGGCCTGGTTCGTGGCGTTGTTTGTCGCCGTCACCGTGACGCCGGGCATCACGCCACCCTGCTGGTCCCTCACCGTGCCGGAGATGCGGCTGCGCTCGAACTGTGCGAACGCGGGCGCGCCGGCGAGCAGCAGCACCGCGCATGCCACCAGGCATTGCAGGCTCCTCCTCACGTCAACCTTCCCCATAAGAGCTTCCTTCCTGTTGTCGTATGCCGGGACTCGGCCCTGGCCTGCCTGATGTCGGCACATACGAGCCGCCCCAGCGCCCCCAGTGGCGCCGTGCCGGGAACGGCCGCAACTGCCGTGCGCGCCAGGCAACCATCGCGCAGGGCAGAACCCGTGTTCGGACCTACTGGTCTCGCCACTCCATCCGTCCACGGACCGGTGGTTCGGATACGTCGCACGCGCCGAGACACTGCGCGCCGGCATCGCCCGCACTGCGCGCATGTTCCGCAATGCAGGTCATCAAAGGAGAGGGAAACCGCCTAGGGTGTAACACAGCCACCACGGGCGGTCAAGACCGCCTTGCAAGACGGGCATGACCAGCACGGGACAAGTGGTCTGACCTCAGCGCGGACGTATTGCGGCAAGCCATGCCTTTGTAGTACTTCTCCCGCGACAAACACGTGCATCGACTCCCATCAGTGGTTGAACCAGTACGAACGGTACCGACACTGCGGCGAGACGTTCTCGAGGCAAGGAGTGCCAGCAATGCCCGATCGACGACAATTCCTCCACGTCGCCGGCATGGCCGCGGCGGCCACGACCTTCGGCTCCGCCCGCAGCTATGCCCGCATCCAGGGGGCCAACGACCGCGTCCGCGTCGGACTCGTCGGCTTCTCCGACCGCACCCGCGGCAGCCTGATCCCCGCCTTCCAGCAGGCAGCCGTCAACCTGAACTTCGAACTCGTCGCCGTCTCCGACATCTGGAACCTCCGACGCGAGGCAGGTGGGGCCGCCCTCCAGAAGCTTGGCAACACTAGTCCCATCCTGTGTCGGAACAACGACGAACTCTACGCCCGCAAGGACATCGACGCGGTCATCGTCGGCACGGCGGACTTCCAGCACGCGCTGCACGGCGTCGAGGCCGTGCGCGCCGGCCGTGACGCCTACGTCGAGAAGCCGATGGCCAACACGATGGAGGACGCCCGCGCGCTCCGCGCCGCCGTGAAGGAGACCAGCCGGGTCGTCCAGATCGGCACGCAGCGCCGCAGCGCGAAGAACTACCAGCAGGCGCACGAGTTCCTGAAGTCGGGCAAGTTCGGCGACATCGTCGCCGTCGAGATGACGTGGAACGTCAACCAGCCCGGTCGCTGGCGGCGTCCGGGCCTCGTGGACAAGCTGCGGCAGGAGGACACCGACTGGAACCGGTACCTGCTCAACCGGCCGAAGGAAGCCTTCGACCCGCGCAAGTACCTGGAGTTCCGCCTGTTCTGGCCCTATTCGTCAGGGATCCCTGACCAATGGCTCGTGCACCAGATCGACACCGTGCACTGGTTCACCGGCTACCCGCGCCCGCGCAGCGTCGTCGCCAACGGCGGCATCTACCTGTGGCAGGACGGGCGGCGCAACTGGGACACGTTCACCGGTGTCTACGACTACGGCCCGCTCGACGAGCCGTCGAAGGGGTTCCAGGTGATCTACAGCTCGCGCATGACCAACTCCGCCGGCGACGTGAAGGAGTACTACTACTCCAACGGCGGCATGCTCGACCTCGACAAGAACACGGTGACCGACACGGGCGGCCTGCGCGAGAACCACGCAAAGGCGATGGGCATGAAGGCCAACCTGCTGCCCTCGATGTCGATTGCCGAAGCCGCCGCGATGGAAACGGGGGCCGATACGGGTGCCGACAACGCGACGTCGGCCAACATGCGGAACTGGATGGAGTGCGTCCGCAGCCGCAAGACGCCGAACGCGAGCGTCGAGGCCGGCTACAGCCATTCGGTCGCGCTGTGCATGACGATTGCCGCCATCCAGACAGGCCAGCGCGTCACGTTCGATGACAACACGCAGGACGTCGTCATCGGCGGACAAGGAGTGTCAAGTGCAGCACGACGCT
This sequence comes from uncultured Luteitalea sp., assembly GCA_934541105.1. GTDB lineage: Bacteria > Acidobacteriota > Vicinamibacteria > Vicinamibacterales > Vicinamibacteraceae > Luteitalea. The sequence continues at coordinate 98,649 of CAKTDA010000008.1, forward strand.
AACCGCAACGCGACGGCCTTCGTCGGTCGGCCCTCGGCCTTCGAAGACCACACGCCATCGGCAGTCGTTCACCGCACGTCACGTGGGGTCGGCAGTCCCAGCCGACCGTCTGTGAACGTGATCGCCATCGCAATCGGGGCCACCATCGCGATCGGGGGAGCCGTCGTGAGCGCGCAGGCGCCGAAGGTCGCGATCACGCCCAAGCCCGCCGAGAAGAAGGTCGAGGTGACCGTGGACGGCAAGCCGTTCACGACGTACACGTGGCCCGACTCGCTCGAGAAGCCGGTGCTCTACCCCATCGTCACCGCGGGCGGCACGACGATCACGCGCGGGTTCCCGCCGGGGCCCGGCGAGCGGCAGGATCACCCGCACCACGTGGGCCTGTGGTTCAACTACGGCGACGTCAACGGCTTCGACTTCTGGAACAACTCCGACGCCATCAAGCCGGAACAGAAGGTGAAGATGGGCTCGGTCGAGCACCGCGAGGTGGTGAAGACCGAGAGCAGGGGCGACCACGCGGTGCTCCAGGTCAAGGCCGACTGGGTCGCGGGCGACGGCAAGACGCTGCTCAACGAGACGACGACGTTCACGTTCCGCGCGGGGGCGGACGGCACACGGATGATCGATCGCGTCACGACGCTGGCGGCCGCGCCCGGCTCGGGCACCGTGAAGCTGACCGACAACAAGGAAGGCATGCTCGGCCTGCGCGTCGTGCGCCCGCTCGAGGATCCGGCCGAGAAGAGCGGCGAGTTCAAGGACGCCGCCGGTCGCGTGACGAAGATGGCCAACATGGACACCACCGGCGTCACGGGCCAGTACCTGAGCAGCGAAGGCAAGGTCGGCAAGGACGTCTGGGGCACGCGCGGCGCCTGGACGAAACTGAGCGGCAAGGTCGGCGGCAAGGATGTGACGGTCGCCATCCTCGACACGCCGGGCAACCCGGGCTACCCCACGTACTGGCACGCGCGCGGATACGGGCTGTTTGCCGCCAACACGCTTGGGCAGGCGGCGCTCAGCAACGGGAAGGACACGCTGAACTTCTCGATCAGCGAAGGCGCGCCGGCGACCTTCCGATACCGTATCCTGCTCCTCGACGACAACGCGTCGGCCGCCGAGATGCAGAAGTACGCGCAGGAGTGGGCCTCGGCCAGCGGCGGCGCCGCAGCGTCGAATCGGTAGGAGTCTGGTAGCGGGTAGCGTAGCGGTCGGCAGGCTGTAGGCCGTAGGCCCGTAGGCTGTCTGCGGTGAGCATGAGGACGCGACGAGTATGCGGAATGGACGGATGCTGGGCGCCGCGGCGGTGGCGCTGATGATTGTCACCGGGGCGAGCACGTCGCTCACCTTCGCGCAGGCCGCGAAGAAGAAGGGCACGGCAAAGGCAGCAGCCGCCGGGCCGGTCCCCACGGCCGAGGAGATTGCCTCGGCCGAGGAGGCCTACAAGACCAAGTGCGCCATCTGCCACACGATGGACGGCAACTCGCCGCTGCCGATGATGAACTTCAGCGACGGCGAGTGGAAGCACGGCTCGTCGATTCCCGAGCTGATGAAGACCATCGCCGAGGGCGTGCAGGGGACGGCGATGATGCCGTTCAAGGCGCAGTTCACCGAGGGCGAGATTGCCGCCCTCGCCCGCAAGGTCCGCAGCTTCGACAAGAAGCTGAAGTAGGGCGCGTTCCGGACGCGCCCTACTTCAGCTGCATCAGGATGAACGCGTACTCGAGCGCCACCTGCTCGAGGCGCGTGAACCGGCCCGAGCGTCCGCCGTGGCCGGCTTCCATGTTCACGCGGAACAGCACGGGCGACGGCGACGAGTCGAGCGTCCGGAGCTTCGCGACGTACTTGGCCGGCTCCCAGTACTGCACCTGCGAGTCCCACAGGCCGGTCGTGACGAGCATCGCCGGATAGGAGGCCTTCTTCAGCTGGTCGTACGGCGAGTACGACAGCATGTAGTCGTAGGACGCCTGCTGCTTCGGGTTCCCCCACTCGTCGAACTCGTTCGTCGTGAGCGGGATCGACTCGTCGAGCATCGTCGTCACCACGTCGACGAACGGCACGTGCGAGACGATGCCGCGATACAGTTCGGGCGCGAGGTTGACGACCGCGCCCATCAGCAGGCCACCCGCGCTGCCGCCCATCGCGAACACCTTGTCGGGCGCCGCGTACTTCTGCGCGACGAGCGCCTTCGTGACGTCCACGAAGTCGGTGAAGGTGTTCTTCTTCTTCAGCAGCTTGCCGTCCTCGTACCACGCGCGGCCCATCTCCTGCCCGCCGCGGATGTGGGCGATGGCCACGACGAACCCGCGATCGAGCAGGCTCACCCAGTCGCTGCGGAAGCTCGGGTCGCTCGAGTACCCATACGACCCGTAGCCGTACTGGTAGAGCGGCGCCGTGCCGTCGCGCGGCGTGTCCCTGCGGTAGGCGACCGACACCGGCACCCTGGCGCCGTCGCGTGCCGTGACCCACACGCGCTCGGTGGCGTAACGGCTCTTGTCGAAGCCGCCGAGCACAGGTGTCTCCTTCACGAGCGTGCGTGCACCCGACGTCATGTCGAGGTCGTAGATCGTCTGCGGCGTCGTGAGCGACGTGTACGTGTAGCGCAGCACCGCGGTGTCGGCCTCGCGGTTGGTGCCGAGCCCCATGACGTACACCGGCTCGTCGGAGTCCACGTCGCGCGACTGCCCTGCGGCATCGATGATGCGCAGACGCTGCAATGCATCACGACGCTCCCCGACCACGAGGTGGCGCGCGAACACCTCGACGCCCGAGACGAAGACGTCGGCGCGGTGCGGCACGACGTCCTTCCACTGCGCGCGATCGCCAACCGCGGCATCGGATGCCTCGACGATGCGGAAGTTCTTCGCCTGCCAGTTCGTGCGAATCACCCAGCGCCCGCCGCCGTGATCGGCCTCGTACTCGACGTCGCGCTCACGCGGCACGAGCACGCGGAAGGCGGCTGCCGGCTCGTCCACGGGAATGCAGCGCGTCTCGCTCGAGACGGTGCTGCTCACGGCAATGCAGAGGAAGCGGTCGTCCTTCGTGCGTCCGACGCCCATGTAGAAGCTGTCGTCGGATTCCTCGTAGACCAGGACGTCGGTCTTCGGATCCGTGCCGACGACATGGCGCTTCACGCGCTTTGTCAGCAGCGTCTGCGGATCGATCTCGACGTAGAACACCGTGCGGCTGTCGCCCGCCCACACGACGTTGCCCGACGTGCCCGTGATCGTCTCGGGCAGCAGCTCTCCTGACGCGATGTCCTTGAACTGGATGGTGTACTGCCGGCGGCCGACGGTGTCGGTGGAGTACGCGATCCGCGCGTTGTCGGGCGACACGTCCCACTGCCCGAGATCGAAGTACTGGTGGCCGTCGGCAAGTGCGTTCTGGTCCACGAGCACCTGCTCGGGACCGCCCCTGGCAGGCCGACGCACGTTGACCGCGTAGTCCTTCCCCGGCACGAACCGGCTCTGATAGAGGAACCCGCGCATCGGCCATGGGGGCTGCTCGTCGTCCTGCTTGTAGCGTCCCTTCAGTTCCTCGAACAGTTGCTCACGCAGGCCCTTCACGGGCGCGAGCACCGCATCGGTGTACGCGTTCTCGGCCTCGAGGTGCCTGATGACGTCGGGCGACTTGCGGGTGTCGTCGCGAAGCCAGTAGTACGGATCCTCGCGATTACCGCTGGGCGACGTGACGGTATGCGGCTTCTGCGCCGCCACGGGCGGTGTCGGCGCCTGGGCCATGAGGGGAATGCCGACGCACGACATGGCGGCGATGAGCGCGGCCGTCGTCTTCATACGTTGCAGAGCGCGACCGCTTCGCGCAGCGACGTCAGCGGGTCGCGTGTCGGGATGAATTCGTGCGCGAAGTACCCCTGGTAGCCCTTGTCGGCGACCCACTTCGCGATGGTGCGCCACTGGAGCTCCTGCGTGTCGTCGAGCTCGTTGCGCCCCGGCACGCCGCCCGTGTGCAGGTGGGCGATGTAGTCCCAGTTGTCGCCCATCGTCCGGAGGATGTCTCCCTCCATGATCTGCATGTGGTAGATGTCGTAGAGCAGCTTGATGCGCGGCGAGCCCACACGCTTGCAGACGTCCACGCCGTACGGCGTGTTGTCGCCGATGTAGTCCTTGTGGTTCACCTTGCTGTTGAGCAGCTCGACGATCACGGTGACGCCCTCGGCCTCTGCCACCGGCTTGATGCGGTTCAGGCACGCCACGCTGTTGACCTTGGCCTCCTCGATGTCCTGCCCGCGGCGGTTGCCGAAGAACGTGATCACGTTCGGCACGCCGGCCTTCGCGGCCTTCGGAATCATCTCGGTCAGCGACTTCACGATGTCGTCGTGGAACTTCGTGTTGTTGATGCCGTCGGGAATCGAGCGCACGGCCGGGAAGCCCGTCGAACACGTCAGTCCGAAGTCACGCTTCGCGATCGTCCACTCCTCCTCGGTGAGGAGGTCCACGGCGGGCAGTCCCATCTCGGCGCACGCCTTGAAGAACTCGGCGAGCGGGATCTTCCCGTAGCACCAGCGGCACACCGACTGCTTCAACCGGCTGGATCCGGGCTTCGGGGCCGCCTGTGCGGCAGCCGACGCGGGCAGCGCGGCACCGGCGGCAGTGAGGGCGGCGGCGCCGAGGAGTTCACGGCGTGTGACGTCGGTCATTGACCAGTCTCCTTGAATAGGCGGGATTGTAGCGGAAACGCGGCGCGCGAATGACCGCGACTTTTGTCTCCCGCGAAAGCGAACAAGGCGCCGCTCGAGGCCGGAAATATGTGGTTCTGGCAGGGCGACGTTCTTGCAGAGTTGACCACAGGTAGGGAGTTTCTTCCTTTTTCGAGGTGAGAATGAAAGTTCGAGCAGCACTACTGAGCGCGTTGGCCGTCTTCGTCCTGGGTACGACCGCAGGCCAGGCTCGCGCCAGCATCATCGTCGGCGGTTTGACCTTCGACGACAATGCCTTTGCCGATGAACTCGTCTCCTCTGTCGGCAGCTACTCAGTCGGGGGCGCCGCTACCCTCGACGCCGCGCTCGTTGGGCCCGATGCCAGCAGCTACGCGTTCAGTTTTTCGCCGGACGCACAACTGGTGCTGCGGTTCGTCGACAACCTGCTCTTCAATGGAGCCGGCGCCGACCTGGCGGTTTTCGATTTGGGCGTCAACGATTCCTTCGACCTGGCGATCGCAGTAGGCGGAGCCACCCGCACCTACACTACCGCTTCGACCCCCTTCACCGCCGGTGGGTTCGACCTCAACGCCGCGCTGATCGACTTGTCCGACTTCGGTCTGGCAGCCGGCGCGACGGTGAGCGACATCCAGATCTTTCCCCTGATCTTTGGCACTACTCCCTCGTTCGCGGCATTCGGCGCGCTCAACAGCCAGGCCGCGGTGCCAGAGCCTTCGGTCCCCGAACCGACGGCCCTCCTGCTGCTCGGCAGCGCGCTCGTGGCCGGATTTGCCCGCCGCAGGCGATAACGCGACACGGTATGGGGCGTCGATCTCCGGATGGACGCCTGCGTTTCACCACGGGGCGCGCTCGGGGAGCGCGCCCTACCGTCCAGGCCCGTTACCCGCTCCCCGATACCCGATACCCGATACCCGGAACCCCGTACCCGGTACCCGGTACGCGCCCTACCAGTCGTGCATCGTGCCGTCGAGGCGGCGGTTGACGGGCAGGTAGGCCGGCTCGTACGGGTACTCCGCGGCGAGGCCCTCGTCGATGTCCACCCCGAGGCCCGGTGCGTCCCCGGGGTGCATGAAACCGTCCTGGAAGACGTACTCGTGCGGGAACACGGCATCGGTGTCCGGGGTGTGCGGCATGTGTTCCTGGATGCCGAAGTTGTGCACGTGGAGATCGAAGTGCAGGGCGGCCGCCATGCAGACGGGGCTCAGGTCCGTCGCGCCGTGGCTACCCGTCCTCACCTGGTGCAACTCGGCGAGCGCGGCAATCCGGCGCAGGTGCGTGATGCCGCCTGCGTGGACCACGGTCGTGCGGATGTAGTCGATCAGCTGCTCCTGGATCAACTGCTGGCAGTCGACGATCGAGTTGAACACCTCGCCCACCGCGATCGGCGTCGTCGTGTGCTGTCGGATCAGGCGGAAGGCGTCCTGCCGTTCCGCGGGCGTCGGATCCTCCATCCAGAACAGGTGATACGGCTCGAGCGACCTGCCGGCACGCGCGGCTTCGATGGGGGTGAGCCGGTGGTGGACGTCGTGCAGCAGGTGCAGGTCGTCGCCGAACTCCCTGCGAATCCGCTCGAAGAGGCTGGGCAGGAACGTGAGGTAGGCCTCGGTGCTCCAGCGGTGCTCGGAGGCCGTGCCCTTCTCGGCGGGCTCGTAGGGGCGTCCTGCCAGCGGGACGCCATACGTGCTGCTCAGGCCCGGGATGCCCGACTGCACGCGGATTGCCTTGTAGCCGAGATCGAGATGGTAGGCGACGGCCTTGACGGCGTGGTCCACGTCGTGGCCGTTCGCGTGGGCATACACCATCACGGACTCGCGTGACGGACCGCCGAGCAGCTGATACACCGGCATGCCGGCGACCTTGCCCTTGATGTCCCAGAGCGCAGTGTCCACGGCCGCGATCGCGCTCATCGTCACGGGACCGCGCCGCCAGTACGCACCCTTGTACAGGTACTGCCAGGTGTCCTCGATCCGCCGCGCGTCCCGCCCGATGAGCAGGGGGACGACGTGGTCGGTGAGGTAGCTCGCCACCGCAAGCTCGCGGCCGTTCAGCGTCGCGTCGCCGAGACCGTACACGCCATCCTCGGTGACCACCTTCAGGGTCACGAAGTTGCGACCCGGACAGGTCACGATCACGCGGGCGTCTACGATATTCATGGCCTGAGGGGCCTATAGCCTACGGCCTACAGCCTACGAGCAGGCTGCTGGCTGTAGGCTGCAGGCTGTAGGCTGCTGGTTACCGCTGGACGCGCCCGCTGGCATCGCCCTTGACGAGGCGCTCGACTTCGTCCACTCTGACGCGGTTGAAGTCGCCGGGAATCGTCTGCTTGAGCGCGCTCGCGGCCACGGCAAAGCGCAGCGCGTCGATTGGCGACTTGCCCGCGATCAACCCGTAGATCAGGCCGCCCGCGAAGCTGTCGCCCCCGCCGATCCGGTCCACGAGCCGCACCTCGTACTGCTGGCTGCGCTCGAACGTCCCCGCGGCCTTGTCGTAAATCGCGGCGCTCCAGCCGTTGTCGCTCGCCGAATGGCTCTCGCGCAGCGTGATCGCCACGAGCGCGCAGTCGAACGTGCTGGCGACCTCGGCCGCCGTCGCCTTGTATGCCTCGAGATCCAGTTCGCCCGTCGTGACGTCGGTGCCCTTGACCTCGAAGCCGAGCACCGACTGGATGTCCTCCTCGTTGGCGATGACGACGTCGACGTACTCCATCAGCGGGCGCATCACGGCCTGCGCCTGCTTCTCGGTCCAGAGCTTCTTGCGGAAGTTCAGGTCCATGCTGACGGTGGCGCCGGCCGCCTGCGCCGCCTGCAGGGCCTCCTTCGCGCACGCGGCGCCGTTGTCGCCGAGCGCCGGGGTGATCCCCGTGCAGTGGAACCACCTGGCGCCCTCGAACACCGTCGCCCAGTCCACGGTGCCCGGCGTCATCTCGGCGATGGCCGACCGCGCGCGGTCGTAGATCACCTGCGATGCGCGCTGGCTGGCCGAAGTCTCGGCGTAGTAGACGCCTATCCGATCGCCGCCGCGGACGATGTGCCCGGTGCGCACGCCTTCGGCACGCAGCGCCTTCACCGCAGCCTCGCCGATGGCATGCGTCGGCAGGCGGGTCACGTAGTGGCTCTCCAGGCCGAATGTCGCGAGGCTCACGGCGACGTTGGCCTCGCCGCCGCCGAACGTCGCGACAAACTGCGGGGTCTGGAGGAATCGCTCGAACCCCGGGGGGCTCAAGCGCAGCATCAGCTCACCGAAACAGACAGTCTTCATGGGCATGGGATGGCCTTCGTCATTCGGCCGTCGGCCTTCGTCACTCGACCGTCGGCCGTCGGCGGTCGGACGCGGCTACTCTCTGGCAGCGCGGACGCTCGCGACAACCGTGCGGGCGTTCTCGGCAATCTGTGCGAAGTCGTTGGCGGCCAGCGCCTTCGCGTCCACGAGGTTGCTGCCGACACCGACCGCGCAGGCGCCAGCCCTGATCCAGTCGCCGGCATTCGTCAACGTGACGCCGCCTGTCGGCATCAGCTTCACCTGCGGCAGCGGTGCCTTGACGTCCTTGATGTAGCCCGGCCCGAGCGTCGTCGCCGGGAAGACCTTGACGACGTCGGCCCCGGCTTCCCACGCGGTGAGAATCTCGGTCGGCGTGAAGCAACCGGGCATGACGGCGACGTCGTACCGGTGCGCGAGCTCGATGGTCTTCAGGTTCAGCGTCGGCGCGACGAGGTACGTCGCGCCCGCGAGGATCACCTGTCGCGCCGTCTCGGGATCGAGCACGGTGCCGGCCCCGAGCTGGAAGCCGCCGGGCAGGTCCTTTGCGAGTTGCTCGATGAGCCCCACCGCGCCCGGCACCGTCATCGTCACTTCCATGGCCGTGACGCCGCCTTCGATGAGCGCATCGACGACGGACCGCAACTTGCCGGCGTCCTTGAGCCTGATGACGGCGACGACGCCGCTCGCCTCGATGGCGCGGACCACGTCGGTCCGACTCATGCCGTTCCTCCCTGCGCCACTGGGGGCGCGCCGAGCACCGCCGGCGTCATCCTCGGCACCAGCAGGTGCACGACGCCGAGCGCAATCAGGTACAGCGTGCCGGCCGCGACGAAGATCGGCACGTAGTTGTTGTTGGAGGCGTCGAGCCACACGCCGACCGCAATCTGCATGATCGCGCCGCCGCAGGCGCCCATCATGCCGCCGAAGCCGATGACGCTGCCGACGGCCCGCCGCGGGAACATGTCGCTCACGAGGGTGTACACGTTCGCGCTCCAGGCCTGGTGGCCCGAGGCCGCGATGCTCACGAGCGCCACCGCACCCCACAGGCTGTCCACCTGCGCCGCGAACACGATGGGCGTCACGCTGCACGCGAAGATCAGCATCGTCACCTTGCGCGCGACGTTGACGGTGTAGCCGTTCTGAATCAGCTTCGAGCTCACGTAGCCGCCGGCCACGCTGCCGAAGTCGGCCACCAGGTAGATGGTCGCCAGCGGCAGCATCGCCCCGCGGATGTCCACGTCGTGCGTCTTGACGAGGAAGTCGGGCAGCCATGTCAGGTACAGCCACCAGACCGGATCGGTCATGAACTTCGCGACGGCGTACGCCCATACCTGCCGCCGCGGATTGAGCACGATGGCCGTGACGAGCCCGACGACGAACAGGAGCACCGCGACGAGCCGCGCGCCGAAGAACGTCGCGGCCACGGTGCCGCCGACGAAGCACACCGCCGCCACGATGCCGGCGGTCAGCAGACCGGGCACCTTGAACGACCCGACGTCGGCAGGATCGCTCTCGATCAGCGCGAGTTCGGCCGCGTTCACGCCGGGGTGCGTGCGCGGCGTCTTGTACTGCCACAACCACACCGCGAGCCAGAGGAAGCCGAGTGCGCCGGTGCCGACAAACGCCCAGTACCAGCCGTACCTCAGGGCGATGATCGGGACGATGATGGGCGTCAGCAGCGCGCCGACGTTGGTCCCGGCGTTGAACAGCCCGGTCGCGAACGCGCGTTCCTTCTGCGGAAACCACTCCGCGATGCTGCGCACCGAGCCCGGGAAGATCGCGGCCTCGCCGAGGCCGAGCAGCACGCGGCACATCGAGAAGCCGGCAACCGATGCGGCCAGGCTGAGGCCGAGCGCCCCGAAGGCGCCCTGTACGGCATTGCCGATGATGGGCGCTTCGGCGTGGAGCATCGCGGCGACGCTCCACAGGCAGATCGCGATCGCCAGGCCGCGGCGCGTGCCGATGCGGTCGATGATCCAGCCCGAGGCCAGCATCCCGCACATGTACGCGACCTGGAAGAAGAAGTTGATGTAGCCGAACTCGGTGTTCGACCAGCCGAACTCCTGCTCCAGCGCCGGCTTGAGCACCGCCAGCACGTTGCGGTCGATGTAGTTGATCGTCGCGGCGAAGAACAGCAGCGCGCAGACGACCCAGCGGACGTTCGACGGACGCCCGGAGGGCGCCTGCGTCGCATGGTGGGCCGGTGCGGCGTCGGTCTCGTGCATGCGTCCCTCCGCGCGCCTACTGATTGACGCCGCTGGCGAGGAACCCGCCATCGACGACGAGCACCTCGCCGGTGACGAAGCTTGCCGCCGGCGAGGCGAGGTAGACGGCGGCGCCGGCAAGTTCGGGGATGCTCCCGAACCGCTTCATCGGCGTGCGCTGCAGGAACTCCTGCCCGCGGCCCGTGCCGTCGAGCAGGCCGGAGTTCAGGTCGGTGCGGAACACGCCCGGGGCCACCGCGTTGACAGTGACGCCGTGCGGCGCCCATTCGATCGCGAGCGACTTTGTGAGCGAGGCGACGGCAGCCTTGCTGGCAGCGTAGGCCGCGACTTCGTACAGCGCCACGAACGACGAGAGCGAGGCAATGTTGATGATCCGCCCCCACTGGCGCTCGATCATCGACGGGCCGAAGACCTGGCAGGCGCGCAACGTGCCCGTGAGGTTGGTCTCGAGGATTGCCGCCCACTCGGCTTCGTCCACCGTCAGCGTCGGAGAGCGCTTCGTGCGGCCGGCGCAGTTGATCAGGATGTCGCACGGCCCGAGTTGCGACGCCACGCCGTCGCGCAACGCCTCGATCGACGCCCGGTCGCCGACGTCCACCGTGAGCCGCGCGGAGCGCCGGCCCATGCCTTCGAGTTCCGCGGCCACTTCGTCGACGAGAGCCTGCCGACGGCCGGTGGCGACGACGTCCGCCCCCGCCTCCGCAAGCCCGCGAGCCATGGCACGGCCGATGCCCGACGTGCCACCGATGACGACCGCCACGCGGCCAGTGAGATCGAATCCCTTGAACATGCGAGTGTCGGACCCCTGCGGTCAGGCGCGGTGCGCAGGCGTGCGGCGAGGCTGCGGCACGCCGGCAGCCGGGCGGATGACGGGCGTGGAACTTCTATCAGTCGCTCCACGCTCCGTCAAGGTGGAACGCCGCCGCGCGATGGCAGGCGGAATCGTCGTGTGTGCAGGCATCGCGGCGCGCGTCATCCGACGGCCGCAATCGGCGCCGGGGCGTGGTCCTCGACCGTCGCATCCGGCTCGGTCGCCTGCCGCGCGCGGGCAAGCGAGAGGTGTGCGTCCATCGCCTGGCGCGCGCGATCCGCATCGTGATTGCGCAGCGCCTGGTAGATCGCGCGGTGCAGGTCGGCAGCCTCCTTCAGGTCGGCCCCCTGCTGCACGGTGCGGCGGCGATGCTCGTAGAACAATCCGGAGACCATCTCGACGAGCGAGGCGAGGATCGGGTTGCCTGCCGCCACCGCCACGGCGCGATGAAACCGGATGTCGTGCACGAGGAACGCCTGCGGGTCGTCCATCGACGCGTACATGCCGGTGATCTCCTCCGAGATCGACGCGAGCTGATCCCCCGTCGCGCGCTCGGCGGCGAGGCCAGCGACGCCGACCTCGAGCACCCGCCGGGCCTCGAACATCTCGTCGCGGGTGAAGCCGTGCAGCGCGGCGAGGAAACTGAGCGGCTCGCTCCCGAGCATCGGCGGACCGCCGCGGATGAACGTCCCGGCGCCATGGCGCGACTGCACGACGCCCATGGCGGCAAGCGCGCGCAGCCCCGCCCGCACGCTCGGCCGGCTGACACCCACACGCAGTGCCAGTTCGCGTTCCGCCGGCAGTCGATCGCCGGGACCCAGGTCGCCACCCTCGATCAGCGCACGGACGTGGCTGACAACGAGCTCGGCAGCAACCCCCTCGAACGGTTTCTTGGAGATCTCGTTCTTCTCTCTGGTCATACCAGTACCCCGGCTGACGCGTGCTGTAACTTTGCCAGCGACCGTATCACCGGGTGACGACCGTGTCAAATGCGCGAGGAAATTGGGCGGGGTGAACGCGAGGTGGGACCGTGCGCCTTGCGTGGCCAGGAGGCTGACCAAAGCGACTCGTCAGGCGCGCTAACTTGGTTTGACCAATTACGAGCGATCCGGAACTTCGAAACGACTAGACCAAAAACCGGGATGGGCCCCTGGACGTTCCCGGGGCCCATCCGGAACGCGCCGGGGCTAGACCCACCACGCGTCGGCTGGCTGTTCGCTCAGGATCAACGGGCGCAGGAAGCGCACGGCGTTGGCAAGGCCTTCGTCCACGGAGGCCAGGGCGTCCTCGTGCTCGATGCTCACGACGTGGTCGTAGCCGACGAGCCGCAGCGCACTCATGATCTCGGCCCAGTCGCTTGCGCCGTGCCCCCAGCCGACGGTGCGGAACAGCCACGACCGCTGCGGCATGTGCACGTACGACTTGGCGTCGAGCACGCCGTTGACGCGCACGTTGTCGCGATCGAGCGCGACGTCCTTCGCGTGGAAGTGGAAGATCGCGTCACCGAGTGCCCGGATGGCGGCCGGGATGTCCACGCCCTGCCAGAACAGGTGACTCGGATCGAAGTTGACCCCGATCTGCGGGCCGACGGCGTCGCGCAGCTTCTGCGCGGTCTCGACGTTGTAGACGACGAAACCCGGATGCGCTTCGAGCGCGACGCGCACGCCGTGATCCACGGCGAACTTGCCCGCACGCGTCCAGTACGGGACGACCTTCTTCTCCCACTGCCACTCGAGGATCTTCAGGTAATCGGGCGGCCATGGACAGGTCACCCAGTTGGGCCACTTGCTCGCGTCGCTGTCTCCGGGGCAGCCTGAGAACGTGATGACCGTCTCGACGCCGAGCGACTCGGCGAGCCGCACCGTCTTGCGGAACACCTCGTCGTGATCCTTCGCGACGGCCTTGTCGGGGTGCAGCGGGTTGCCGTGGCAGGAGAGCGCGGAGATGGTCAGCCCAGCGTCCGCGATCTTCTGGCGGTAGGCCCGGGCCTTCGCCTTGCTGGCGAGCAGCTGGTCCACGTCGATGTGCGACGCGCCGGGATACGCGCCCGTGCCGATCTCGATCGCCTCGAGGCCTGCTGCCGTGACCTTCTCGATCACCTTGTCGAGCGTGAGCCCTCCGAACAGGGCCGTGAACACACCGAGCTTCATGTCGTGCTCCTCCGGGAAGAGTGGGGGGCGGCGGCTGGCGCTAGGCCGTGGCGACCTTCGTCCAGACGTTGCCGTTGCGGTGGCTCGCGACGACCGCATCGATGATCGCGTTGGCGCGCCACCCGTCCTCGAACGACGCGAACATGGGCGAACGGTCCGACATCGGCCGCCCCTCCGCGATGTGCTCGTAGACGGCGCCGAGGATGTTGCGGAACGCGTCGGGCCACGCTTCCTGGTGCCCGCCGGGCAGCTTCGCGATGCCCGCCACGGCGGGATCCATCAGCGAGGGATCCTTCTGGAGGATGACGTTGCCGGTCCGGCGGTTGCCGATCCACAGCTCGTTCTGCTGTTCCTGGTGCCAGCGCAGCGACGCCTCGCCGCCGTTGACCTCGAGCACGAGATCGTTCTTGTGGCCGGCGCAGATCTGGCCCACCGAGAAGGCGCCCTTCGTCCCGTTCTCGAAGCGCACGAGCACGGAGCACAGGTCCTCGACCTTGATGTCCACCGGCTCGTACGCATCGTCGGCGCCCGCCTGTGCAAACGCGTGACGGCTGCCGACCGGCCGCTTCCGGACCGGGATGACCGTGGTCAGGTCCGCCAGCACCTCGGTGATGCGCAACCCCGAGACGTGCTGGGCGAGGTCGCACCAGTGCGACCCGATGTCGCCCATGGCCGACGACTCGCCGCCCTTCTCCGGCTCGAGCCGCCAGCTGTAGTCCGTGTCGTAGAGGAGCCAGTCCTGGAGGTAGTGCCCGTGGATGAACCGCGGCGGCCCGATCTCGCCCTTCGCGACCATCGTCCGCGCCTGCTGGACGAGCGGGTTGCCGCGGTAGTTGAACGTCACCGCGTGCACGATGCCCCGCGCCTCGGCTGCCTCGAACAGTTCGCGCGCCTGCGCCGACGTCATCGCCAGCGGCTTGTCCGAGACGACGTGCTTGCCGGCCGCGATGGCCGCCATGTTGACCGGATGGTGCAGCGCGTTCGGCGTCGCGTTGTGCACGACGTCGATGTCGGGGTCGGCGAGCAGGGCTTCGTAGCTGCCGTACCCTTTGGGCACGCCGAGCGCGTCGGCCTTCTGCCGCGCCCCCTCCTCGTTGTGGTGGGCAATCGCGACGACGTCCACGAAGCCGAGACGACGCACCGCCTCGATGTGATGGGGGCCGATGAACCCTGCCCCGACCAGACCCATTCCCAGTCGCTTCACAGTCGCTCCTTGCAGGTTCGAGCTTGCGTCACAGGTTCCCCGCCCGCATCTCCTCCTTCACGTAGTCCATCGTCCGCCAGCACATGGCGAGGATGGTCCACGTCGTGTTCTGCGTGCCGCCCGAGACGTACGGGCTCGCGTCGGCGAGGAACACGTTGGAGATGCCGTGCGGACGGCACCACTTGTCCGAGTACGACGTCTTCGGATCGTTGCCCATGCGGGCCGTGCCGATCTCGTGGATCGACCAGCCCTCTGGCAGCGGCTCCCGGCCGATGCGGATGTCCTCCGCGCCGGCAGCCCGGAACATCTCCTCGACCGAGTCGGCCATGTCGGCGACCATCTTCTTCTCGTTGTCGCCGAAGCGGTAGTCGAACTTCAGCACCGGGATGCCCCAGGCATCGGTAACCTGCGGATCGAGCAGCACGCGGTTCTCGTGGCGCGGCAGGACCTCGCCGAACCCGCCGAAGCTGATCGGCGCCGGATAGTACTTGCGCACGGAACTCTTGAAGGCGGAGCCGAAGCCGCGCGTGCCATGCGCGTGGCTCGGATACTCGCCCGATCCGCCGCCGCCCTGGAAGTGGTAACCGCGGATGAAGTCGGTCCGCTTGTCGCTGCCGATGTTGCGGAAGCGCGGGATGTACGGGCCGACGGGACGCGCATCGTCGACCGTCGGCGTCTTGCCGACCCGCTGCGGGATCACGCCGCTGCCGCGCACGCCCATGATGTGCTCGCTGAGGTACCGACCGAGCACGTCGTTGGTGTTCCCGAGACCGTTGGGGTACCGCGCCGACTTCGAGTTCAGCAGGATGCGCGTCGTGTCGAGCGTGCCGGCACCGAGCACCACCACGCGCGCGGTGAAGTCCATGACCTCCTTCGTCTGCGAGTCGATGACCCGGACGCCCCTGGCCTTGTTCGTCGCCTCGTCGAGCAGCACCTCGCGGACGACCGAGTACGGCCGCAGCGTGAGGTTGCCCGTGTCGCGCGCCGGCGCAATCAGCGCGGCCGGCGAATGGAACGAGGCGTTGAGGTCGCACCCGCGGCCGCAGCGGCCACGACGCATGCACCGCATGCGGTACTTGTTGTTCAACAGGCCGTCTGTCGTCACGCCGGCCCGCCCCGGAATCAGCTTGCGACCGAGCTTCGCGATGCCGTTGCGGAACACCGTCTCGGTGCAATTGAGCTTCGACGGTGTCTGGAAGACGCCGTCGGGCACCTGGTCGAGGCCCTCGCGGCTGCCGGAACACCCGAGCAGCTCGTCCACCTTGTCGTAATACGGCTTGACGTCCTCGTAGCCGATCGGCCAGTCCACGTCGTAGCCGTCATGACTGGCGGCCTTGAACTCGTACGGGCCGTAGCGCAGCGCGCCGCGTCCCCAGAAGTTCGTCTTGCCGCCGAGGATCCGCGCGCGCACCCATGCGTAGGGCGTGCCCGTGGTCGGGTTCTCCTTCTCGTTGACGACCCAGTTGCGCGTGAAGGAGTTGCCGGCGTAGCTCGTGAGCTTCCTGAACTTCTCGAACTGCGGATGGTTGCCGTACGGCCTGTCGAGGAAGTTGTACTCGGCGACGTTGAGGCCGCGCATCTCGGGCGGCATGCGCTGCCGGCGGAGTGACTGATAGGGCCACTCCATCGTGCGGTACTCCTTCTGCCAGTCGAGCATGCGGCCGGCTTCGAGCACGAGCACCTTGATGCCGGACGTCGCGAGCTGGAACGCCGCCATGCCGCCGGCGGCGCCCGATCCGACGACGATCACGTCCCATGGTCCGGAGGCCGGCGTGATCTTCTTCGACATCGCCTGCGACTCGGAGAGCACGGCGGCGAGATCGATCGCGAGTGAGGGGTCGAGCTGCGGGGCGGAGGGTGTGGTCTTGGCTTGCATTACAGGTTACCGCGTTTCATCTCGTCCTTCAGGTAGTCCATCGCGCGCCAGCAGAGCGCCATGATCATCCACGTGGGGTTCTGGCAGCTTGCCGACACGAAGATCGCGCCGTCGGCGACGAAGAGGTTCCTGACGTCGTGCGTCTGTCCGAACGAGTTGGTGACCGACGTCTTCGGATCGTCGCCCATCCGCGCCGTGCCCATCTCGTGGATCGACCAGCCTTCGGTGAGCACGTCGCGCCGCACGGCAATGTCGGTGCAGCCGGCCGCACGCAGCATCTCCTCGGCGGTGTCGGCCATGTCGGCGCCCATCTTCAGTTCGTTGTCGCTGAAGCGATAGTCGAACTTCAGCACGGGGATGCCCCACGCGTCCTTGACGTCGGGGTCGAGGAACACGCGGTTCTCCTTGCGGGCCAGCACCTCGCCGAAGCCGGTGTAGCTCACGCGCGCGGGATACCCCGCGCGCACGGCCTGCTTGTACGACGCGCCGAAGCCCGCGGTACTGGCGGCATTCGACGGGTACTCGGCCGACCCGCTCGCGCCCTGGAAGCCGTATCCCCGGTAGAAGTGCGGATGCTTCTCCGTGACGTTGCGGAACCGCACGATGTACGTGCTCTGCGGCCGGCCGTCGTCGAGCGTCGGCGTGGTGCCGACGCGCGAGGGAATCGTGCCGCTCGCACCGGGGCCCATGACGTGCTCGCAGAAGTAATGCCCGACGACCCCCGACGAGTTCGCCACGCCGTTGGGCCGGTTTGCCGATCGGCTGTTCAGCAGCAGGCGCGTGGACTCGAGGCACGACGCCGCAAGGATGACGACGCGCCCGCGGAAGTCCATCGCCTCCTTCGTCTGGCGATCGATCACGCGGACACCCGTCGCGCGACTCGTCGAGTCGTCCACGAGCACTTCCGAGACGATGGAATCGGTGCGGACGGTGAGGTTGCCACTGTCGCGAGCGGGATAGATGAGGGCCGCCGGCGAATGGAACGCGGCGTTCAGGTCGCAGCCTCGCCCGCAGCGGCCCCGCCCCATGCAGCGCTGCCGGTACTTGTTGTTCAGGACGCCGTCGGTCGTCACGCCGGCACGACCGGGGATCAGGCGCCGTCCCATCTTCGCGATCGCGCGCTGGATCTGCACCTCACCGCAATTGAGCTTCAGCGGCCGCTGGAAGATGCCGTCCGGCAGGTGGGCAATCTGCTCCTTCGTGCCGGAGATGCCGAGCAGCGTGTCCACCTTGTCGTAGTACGGCGCGATGTCGGCGTACCCGATCGGCCAGTCGTCGCCGACGCCGTCGTGGCTCTTCGCCTTGAGGTCCAGGTCGGAGAACCGCAGCGACACACGCCCCCACAGGTTCGTCTTGCCGCCGAGCACGCGCGCGCGCACCCACGCATACGGCGTGCCGGTGATCGGGTTCTCCTTCTCGTTCACCATCCACTCGCGCGTGAAGCGGTTGGCCGAGTAGGACATCACCTTCCGGTAGCGCTGCATCTCGGGCGTCAGCCCGTACGGCCTGTCGAGCGTGCGGTACTCGGCCGCCGACAATGCGAACTCGTCAGCCGGCAGCCGATGACGACGCGCGTCCCGGTAGGGCCACTCCATCGTCTTGTACGCCTTGGACGGATCGGGATCGAGCGGCTGGCCAGCCTCGAGCAGGAGGACCTTCACGCCCGCCATCGCCAACTGGAACGCCGCCATGCCGCCTGCCGCGCCGGACCCGACGACGATGGCGTCGTAGGTCTCCCGGCCGGGCGTCAACGGTGCCTGCCCTGGCGCCTGCATCGACCTAGGCTCCGGCCTGGGCCTTCTGGCCGCAGTGCGGGCAGTCCTTGCCGTCCTCGGTGAGGCATCCCACGAACTCGGGCAGGTACTGGTTGCCCTTGTACTGCAGGTCCTGCTGGATGCCGATCTCCGAGGTGTAGTAGCCGCGAATCGTCGCGTCCTTCGCGCTGCGGAAGAACTGCTCCACCGGCGTCTTCGGCTGTGCCTCGTTCGCACTGATTGCGGTCAGGAACTCCTCGACCTGCGCCGGCGTGAGCTTGACGAAGGGCACCTTGTACCTGGCCGTCGCCGCCTCGTCGAGCGCCGCGATCCCCTGCGCCCAGCTGTTCTTCAGCGGATCGGCCGATTCCGACAGCAGGAGATCGATGTAGTCGGCGACACGAGCGGCCTTCGCGCCGGGCGAGTGGGCGTCGGTCGGGATGATCGCGTCGCTCAGCGCCTCGACGGTCGCGTACTGCGCCGCCGTGAGGGCCTTCGGGGCCGCTGCGCCGTTGGCCCGCTGGATCGCCTCGAACGCCACCGCCCCTTCCTCGGAGAGCAGGGGAAGCAGCGCGATCGTCGTGGCGCCCGTGCCGAGTGCCCTGAGCACGGAACGGCGGCTGACGCCTTGAAGGGTCGAAGTGTCGTGTGTGTCGTTCATGATGACGCGTTCCTCCTACTGCACATCCACGCTCGCGCCTGTCCGCGCCGACTCGTACAGCGCGCCCGCGAGCCCGACGCTGCGCCTGCCTTCGCGCGCGTCGCACGCCGGGCGCCGGCCCGTGCGCAGCGCCTCGACGAAATCCTCGACCACGCGCTGGTGCGGCGTGGCGTCGGCGACGACGGCCGTCGTCGCGCTCTGCGTGCCGCTCGTCAGCGTCGTGCCGTCCACGCGGCCGGACTTGAGGTCCCAGCCGGCGACGCGGTCGTGCTCGATCACGACCGTGCCTTCGGTGCCGGTGATCTCCACGCGGCGCGGAAACCCCGGATACGCGGCGGTCGTCGCCTGCAGCGTGCCGAGCGCGCCCGACGCGAACGTCAGCGTCGCGACGAGCGTGTCCTCCACGTCGATCGCGTGCAGCGTCGTCGCGGCACGTGCCTGCACCTGCGTGACGTCGCCGAGCAGCCAGAGCAGCAGGTCCACCGTGTGGATCCCCTGGTTCATCAGGGCCCCGCCGCCGTCGAGTGCCGGCGTGCCGCGCCATGGCGCGTTCCGGTAGTACTCGGGCCCGCGATACCACTTCACCCGCGCGTCCACGAGCAGCACGCGCCCGAGCCGGCCGTCGTCGATCGCCTGCCTGGCCTCCAGGAACGCCGGCGTGCAGCGATCCTGGAAGAAGACGCCCGCCGTCACACCCGCGCGCTCGATGGCCTCGATGGCCGTGTCCACGCGCTCGGTGGTGACGTCGAGCGGCTTCTCGCAGAGGATGTGCACGCCGCGGGCCGCGGCAAGCGCCATCTCGTCTGCGTGGACGCCCGACGGGCTGCCTATGCAGACGATGTCGAGCGGCGTCTGGTCGAGAAGCGCCGCGAGCGTCGGCGCGGTCGCCAGGTCATGGCGCGCCGCTTGCGCGGCGACCTTCGCGGCGTTGGTGCCGCACACGCCCACCGGCTGCAGGCCGGCAACGGCCTTGACGGCGCGGATGTGGGTGTCGGTGATGTTGCCGCCCCCCGTGAACCCGACGCGCATCGTCATCGGCAGGGCCGCCCCGGCTTCGGCACGCAAATGCCGCGAGCATATGACAGGTTGGCGGAACCGACAACGGTCGGGACGTCAGCGGGGCTTCACCCAGTCGAAGACGGCGCGCTGGCGCTTCAGCCGGGCCGAGAGCGCGGCCGCGTCCACGTCCTGCACGGCGACGCCGCCGTCGATGGCCATCTTCGCGGCCACACCGGCCGCGTGGCCGATGATCATGTACTGCGGCTCCATGCGGAGCGTGGAGTACGCGACGTGCGAGGCCGAGAACGTCACGGGCACCAGCAGGTTGGTGGCCTCGGCGCGCCGCGGCAGCATCACGCGGTAGGGAATCTGGTAGGGCGTCACCGGGACCTGCATGTCGCCCTCGTTCTCGGCAAGGCCCTCGGCGTTCACGACGCGCTGCACGTTGTGCGAGTCGCTGTTGTAGGACCCCATCCCGATCACGTCCGGCTTGGTGAGGTCGGTCTGGATGTCCTTCTGCGACATCACGTACTCGCCCACCATCCGTCGCGCCTCACGCACGTAGAGCTGATGCGGCCAGTTGCCGGTGTCGGTGAACTCGTCCTTGCAGAGACCCCATGACGCCATGGCCGCATGCAGGCCCTCGGGCACCTGCGGATCGTGCTGGAGGAAGTAGAGGAAGCCCTGCACGTAGTGGACGTGGTCCTGCCAGATGCGATCGCGCGTCGCGTAGTCGGCGTCGGGGTACGCGTAGTTGGCGCCGATGTAGTCGGTGGAGAATGCGCCGTAGTTGTTCGTGTCGGTCTTGCCGTTCGGAATCGGGTCGGGCTTCATGACGTCGCGCAGCGACCACGGCTGGATCAGGCGGCTGCGCGGCTTGTCGGCCGGCCGCGATCCCGCGGGCGCGTTGGCCGCCTCGCGCTTGACCGCGTCCATGGCGGCGAGCGTACGCGCGAGCAGCGCGAACCGGCCCGGGTCGTAAGCTGCCGGTTTCGGGAACGGCACGCGGTTGTCGGGACGCTCGGTCATGCAGACGCGGAAGTTGTAGGCCTGCAGCCGCGTGTCGGCGCTCCCCGACGGCAGCGTCGGTGTCGGCGAGATCTCCGGCAGCAGGCGGCCCTGCGCGTCGCGCGCCGGCACCGGCACCTCGAACTGGTGCAGCGGCGTGCGGTCGCGGACGCCGGCAAGCGACTCGCCGTACTGCGCGGTGCTCTCGCGCCCGACCGTGTAGGTCACGCCGGCCTGGGCCATCAGGTCGCCTTCGTACGTCGCGTCGGCAAAGACCGTGGCGCGGAACTCGGCGCCGTTCTCGAGGCGGATGGCCGTGACCCGCGTGCCGTCCTTCGAGACGCCCGTGCGCTCGACGAGGGGATGGCGGTAGAAGACCTCGACACCGGCCTCGGCGACCCACTCCTTGAAGATCGCCTCGGCGACGTGCGGCTCGAGCAGCCACTGGATCGGCTCGCCATACTTGCGTCCCGCACGCTCGTAGTACTCGAGCGAGTAGCCGCCGATGACTTCCTTGCGGCCGAAGTCGGTCCATCCGAGACCGCCAGACACCATGCCGCCCAGGTGATCACGCGGTTCGAGCAGCGCGACCGACGCCCCTTCGCGCGCCGCGGCAATCGCCGTGACGACGCCCGCCGCCGTCCCGCCGTACACGACGACGTCGAACGTCTTCGGCGGCTGGGCGGCCGCCGCGGTCGAGCCGTCACGGGCGAACCCGTGCCTGCCCAGCCAGAGGCCCGCAAGCCGCGGCCACGTGCCGATCGGCCCTTCCCCTTCGCCGAGGCCGAAGCCGTGCCTGCCGCCTTCGTAGAGGTGCAGTTCGACCTCGACGCCGGCCGTGCGCAGCGCCTGCACCATGAGGAGGCTGTTCTCGGGCGGCACGCCGGTGTCGCCCGTCGTGTGGACGAGGAACATCGGCGGCGTACGGGCGGTCACGCGCCGCTCCGACGACATCGCGGCCATCTGCCCGGGTGTCGCGTCGGCGCCGAGCAGGTTCGTGCGCGACCCCTTGTGCACCCACGCCTCCTCGGTGAACGTGATGACGGGATAGATCAGGATGGCCAGATCGGGCCGGCTGCTCACGCGATCGACGGGGTCGGCGGCGCCGGGATCGCCGTCGGCAAACTGCGTGGCGGCAGTGCTGGCCAGGTGTCCGCCAGCCGAGAACCCGAGGATGCCGATGCGGGCCGGATCGAGCCCCCAGGCAGCGGCGTGCGATCGGACGTAGCGAATCGCGCGCGAGGCGTCGGTCAGCGGCGCGGGATGCCGATACGGCGCCACGCGATAGCGCGCGACGAAGGCCGTCACGCCCACCGAGTTCAGCCACCTCGCGATCGGCTCGCCTTCGTGCGCGGCGCGTCCGCGGTAGCCCCCGCCCGGCAGCACCACGAAGGCCGCGCCGGTGGCCGTGCCCGGTGCCGGCCGGTAGACGGTGATCGCCGGCGTGTCCTCGGTGCCGTCCCCCGTGGCGAGGGGGGCCGCGCCGTTCCAGAGCCGAATCTCGGTGCCCGTCGCCGGCGCCTGCGCATGGGCGACAGACGATGCAAGCAGCACGAGGAGGACCAAAGCGATGCGCGTCACGGGTGCCCTTCGTTCATGGTGTATCGGCCGGAACGGTCGGACGCGTCCAACGCGTACCGAGGGGAAACGCGCGTGTTATAGCATGCACACCGCCCAGCCATGACTCACCTTCTCGGCATCGACGTCGGCACCGGTGGCACCCGCGCACTGGTCCTCGACGACTCCGGCACCGTCCTCGGATCGGCCACCGTCGACCACGCGCCGTTCGCGTCGCCACGCACCGGGTGGGCCGAACAGGATCCCGACGACTGGTGGCGTGCCTGCCAGGCGGCGGTCCCGCGCGCGCTCGAGGCCGCTGGCGTCGAGGCGTCGGCGATCGCGGCCATCGGCCTGACCGGGCAGATGCACGGGGCGACGCTGCTCGACGCGGCGGGCGCCGTGGTCCGGCCCGCCCTCATCTGGTGCGATCAGCGGACGCAGGCCGAGTGCGACGAGTTGACGGCACGCGTGGGTGCCGCACGGATCATCGAGCTCACGAGTAACCCGGCGCTGACGGGTTTCACGCTGCCCAAGCTCCTCTGGGTACGCCGGACGGAACCCGACGCCTGGGCGCGCGTCCGCCACGTGCTGCTCCCGAAGGACTACATCCGCTATCGGCTGACCGGCCGCCTTGCCACTGACGTCGCCGATGCCTCGGGCACGCTGCTCTTCGACGTCGCACGGCGGCAGTGGTCGCGCGAGATGCTGGAGGCCACGAACCTCGACGCGGCGCTGCTCCCCGAAGCCTTCGAGGGCCCGCAGGTGACCGGGTCGATCAGCACGGCAGGCGCCGCGGCAACCGGCCTCGTCGCAGGCACGCCTGTCGTCGCGGGCGGCGGCGACCAGGCGGCAGGCGCCGTCGGCATGGGCATCGTCAAGCCTGGCCTCGTGAGCGCGACAATCGGGACGTCCGGCGTGGTGTTTGCCGCAACCGACAGGCCGGCGCTGGATCCCCGCGGCCGCGTCCACACGTTCTGTCATGCCGTGCCGGGACGCTGGCACGTGATGGGGGTCACCCAGGCAGCCGGCCTCTCGCTGCGGTGGTTCCGCGATCGCTTCGGCTCGGGCCCGACCGACGGACGCGATCCCTACGAGCGCCTCACCGACGAGGCCCTCGCGGTGCCGCCCGGCGCCGACGGCGTGCTGTGGGCGCCGTACCTCATGGGCGAACGCACGCCGCACCTGGACGCCGACGCGCGCGCCGCGCTCGTCGGGCTTGCCGCGTCGCACCGCCGCGGCCACGTCGTCCGCGCGATTCTCGAGGGCGTCGCGTTCAGCCTGCGCGACAGCTTCACGATCCTGCGCGAGATGCAGGTGCCGGTGGAGGCCATCCGTCTCGGCGGCGGCGGAGCCCGATCGCCCCTCTGGCGACAGGTCCAGGCCGACGTCTACGGGCAGACCGTGCAGACGGTGGCCTCCGAGGAGGGCGCCGCCTACGGTGCCGCGGTGCTTGCCGGCGTCGGCGCCGGCGTCTGGCCCGACGTCGATGCCGCCTGCGACCGCGTCGTGCGCGTCACGAGCGAGGTGGCTCCAGGGGACGGGCGCGAGGTGCTCGATCGCCAGTACCGCGCGTTCCAGGCTCTCTACCCCGCGCTCCGACGCATCGGGCACACGGACGGCGCGTAGCGGGATTTCGGGATTCGGGATTCGGGCACGAGAGAAGAGACAAGGAAGCAGCAGGGAAGGATTCAAGGGAGCAGGGAAAAGTGGCAAGATCCCCTGATACCGCTACCCGATACCCGGCCGCCCGAATGAGGCCCCCGATGCGCATCCTGATACTTGGCACGATCGTCACGGTCGTCACGGCCGTCACCGCACTGTTCACCACGACGAAGGCACAGATGCCGCTGCACCAGCCCGACGGGTCGCTGTACGACCTCGAGACCACGACGCTCACCGGCAAGCCGGCGCCGCTTGCCGACTTCAAGGGAAAGGTGACCCTCGTCGTCAACACGGCCAGCAAGTGCGGGTATACACCGCAGTACGCCGGCCTCCAGAAACTGCACGACGAGCTGAAGGACCAGGGGTTCTCCGTCCTCGGCTTCCCGAGCAACGACTTCGGCGGCCAGGAGCCGGGGGCGGCCGCGGAAATCGCGACATTCTGCCAGCGCAACTACGGCGTGACGTTCCCGATGTTCTCGAAGCTCGTCACCAAGGCCGGTCCGGACCAGTCCCCGATCTACTCCTACCTCGGCGGAACCGGGCACCTGCCGGGCTGGAACTTCTCGAAGTACGTCGTCGGCAAGGACGGCCGGGTACGGGCGTTCTTCCCGAGCAAGGTCACGCCGGACGACCCCGTCCTGCGCAAGGCCATCACGGACGCGCTGGCTGAGTGAGGGACAGACAGGCCGGGGCACTGTGCCCCGACTGATCCCGATTTTGACCCGTCTTGTAACTTTTTCGTGGATCGGGCAGATTTCGGTCTACACTGCTGCCCTCGACCCCTTTCAGGGAGCCCGATCCGCGTGTCCGACGCCTACCGACCCCAGCCCGTCCACAAGTTCACATTCGGCCTCTGGACACTCGCAAATCGCGGCCGGGATCCCTTTGGAGAGCCCGTCCGTGAGGCGCTCCCGCCGGCCGACATCGTCGCCATGCTCGCCGAAGTCGGTGCATGGGGCGTCAACCTCCACGACAACGACCTCGTGCCGATCGACGCCACGCCGGCCGAACGCGACCGCATCATGGCGGAGTTCAAGGCGGCCTGCGCCACACACGGCCTCGTGGTGCCGATGGCCACGGTCAACCTCTTCACCGACCCCATCTTCAAGGACGGCGGCTTCACCGCCAACGATCCGGCCGTCCGGGCGTATGCCGTCCAGAAGACGATGGCCGCGATGGACATCGGGGCGGAACTCGGGGCGGAGATCTTCGTGCTGTGGGGCGGGCGCGAGGGCACGGAAACGGATGCCTGCCGGCAACCCCACGACGCCGTCAAGCGGCTGCGCGAGGCCATCAACTTCCTCTGCGAGTACAACATCGCGCAGGGGTACCAGTACCGGTTCGCGCTCGAAGCCAAGCCGAACGAGCCGCGCGGCGACATCTACATGGCGACCACCGGCGCCTACCTCGGGTTCATCCCCACGCTCGATCATCCCGACATGGTCGGCGTGAACCCCGAGGTCGCGCACGAGATGATGGCCGGGCTCAACTTCACCCACGCCGTCGCGCAGGCATGGGATGCGGGCAAGCTGTTCCACATCGACCTCAACGACCAGAACCCGGGCCGCTACGACCAGGACTTCCGCTTCGGTGCCGCCAATCCGCGCGCCGCGTTCTTCCTCGTGAAGTTCCTCGAGGACGTCGGCTACGACGGCCCGCGCCACTTCGACGCGCACGCCTACCGCACCGAGGACCACGAGGGCGTCAAGGCCTTCGCCCGCGGCTGCATGCGCACGTACCTGATCCTCAAGGAGAAGGCCGCGCGCTGGAATGCCGACCCCGAAATCAAGGGTCTCGTGGCGGCCACACTCGGCGACGGCTCGACGATCGGCGGCTTCAGCGCCGACACCGCCCGCGCACTCGCCAACAGGACGTTCGACCGCCAGGCCGTCGCCGCCCGCGGTCTCGCTTACGAACAACTCGACCAGCTCACCACCGAGATTCTGCTCGGCGTGAGGTAGCACCAGTCCGGGTATCGGGTATCGGGTCGCGGGTCGCGGCTCAGGGCAGGGCGACCGAGAGGCCGGCCGAAGCGCTGAACGTGGGGCCCCGCTTGTCATCGAGGACGACCCCGTCGCGGAGCCACACGACACGCGCATCCCCCCGCAGCGCGAGGTGCCGCGTGAAGGCGATGCGGACGCCGCCACCTCCGTAGAAGACCGCGCCTGTGTGCGCGGTCGCACGCTGGTCGTCGAGCTGTCGCAGGTAGCCGCCACCCGCCATCACGAACGGCACGACGCGCCGCCCGGACCATCGCCGCTGCAGCGCGACGTCGGCAATCACCTGCGTGAGGCGCGACGTCGCCGTGACGTCCGGAGCGCCCTCGACGTCGCCGGAGATGTCCACCGCGAAGTCCGGTCGCGCATAGGACGCGCCGCCCTCGATCCACAGGCTGCGCGTCAGCGCCACGCCGACCCGTCCCTCGACGAAGGGCGCCGCGTCGATCCGCGTCTGCGTGCGGAAGAGTGCCGCCTGCCCGCTCGTCGGCACGTCATTAGTCAGCACGTCCGCACGCGTCTCGCCGAGGTCCCCACCGCCGAGGACTCCCCCCGACACGGAGATCTCGATGCGGGGCGGCGGGGCCGGCGCCTGGGCCTGGGCCTGCACGGCACCCGCCGACAGGCAGGCGCACGCCACGCATGCGGCGGCGCGCATGGTCCACGTGCGGAGGCCGCCGATCACTTGCCCACGACCTCGATCGTGATGCCGGGCACGTTGCCGCCCTTCGGCACGAAGACGGCGCGTGGCGAGAACGCCACGCGAAAGTCCACGTCCACGCGTGGGGTGTCGATGAAGCTCTCGACGTCCCCATCGTCGAGCGGCTCCACACGCAACACGATGGGGCCCGGCGCGAGCCCCGCCAGCACGAAGGCACCGCTGTCGTCGAGCGTGAAACCGCCGACGAGGACGCCCGTGCGCAGGTGCATCGCGACGACGTGCGCGCCGAAGACGCCGAGGCCGTTCTTCGTGACGCGGCCCGATACGCTGCCGGTGTCGCGACGGAACGAGTCCTCGGGATAGATGTCGGAGATGCCGGCGATGTCGTCGGGCTGCAGCCGGCGGCCGTCGATGTTGCCGGGCGTGAACGCGATCGGGAACATCGTCGCACCCGCCGACAGCACGCGCCGGCCGCTGCCGACGGTCTCCGTCTCGCCGAGCGCGCTGTGCCCGAGGCCGCTCAGGTGGCCGATCTCGTGCGCCGCGATCGACTCCAGGTCGTATCGCCCCGCCGTGCCGGCCGGTGCGACAGACCAGGGGAAGGCGGCGTTGAAGAAGACGTCGGCTTCGAGCAGCGTGCCCGACACGATGTCGATGGTGTAGCTCGTGGCGCCGAGCGTGCGATCGAGTTCGCGCCTGTCGGCAAACGCCAGCAGCGTGACGCCGTCGTTGTCGGACGGCTCACGGTCGCTCACGCCAACGGGCGTGAAGCGGATCGTCGACGAAGGCACGGCCTCCCACGTGGCGAACGCGCGCGCGATGGCCTCGCGGAACTCGCCGGCCGACACCTCGCCGGCGCCCCGCGCGCCGACCATGTACGGCACCGCCTGGCCGTCGGGCCAGCGAAGGACTACGGATCGCCCGGCGATGTCGTAGCCGAACTTGAGGTACGCCGAGGTCGGGACGGTGGCGAGCAGCGCGAGTAGCACCGCGAGCCACGCCGCCCGCGCGGGCACGGCCCGCCGGCGCCGCGCGCGCCATGCGTGTGGGGACGGAAGGGACGGCCCTACCATGGCGCCCCCGTGAGGATCGCGCGCACGTCGGCCGCCACGTCTGCGAGCCGGCGCGGCAGCCGCGCGACGTCGCCTCGGGCCGTGGCGGCCCGCGCGGGAGCCGTCACGAACGGCGTGCCATCGGGACCGGCCATCATGCGCAGCGCGCCCTGGTGCAGGCCGAGCACGGAGTAGCCGCCGCGCGGATGCGGCGCGAGGAACCACACGAAGCGTTGGCCCCCGGTCACGGCCGGCACGCCGGGCACGCGCGTCTCGTAGCGTCCCACGCGGCCTCCGGCGAGCCGCACGTACACGGCCTCCTCTGCCGTGCCCTTCCACGCCGATGCGATGCGCACGAGCACGAGCCGCTCGGCACCCTCCGGACCCACCACGTGCCGGACGTCCACGACCTCGCCGTCGACGATCAGGGCTGCGGACTCCGTGAGGTCGGCAAGCGTCATCGGCACGACCACCGACGCACGCAGGAACACCGGGAGCAGCGCCAGCGCCGCAACCACCAGCGCGCCCATCACGACATGCCGCACGCCCGTCATCATCCGTCCTCGTCTCACGCGGTGCCCTTCCCCGCCACACGAAGCACTGCCGCAGCCGCGCGTTCCGATGCTCCGGGCCCACCGAGCGCCTGCACGACGCCTGCCAGTTGGCGGCGAACGGCGGCCGTGTGTGCCGGGTCGCGCAGGTAGCGCAGCACTTCGTCGCACACACGGACAGCCGTGAACTCGTGCTGGATCAACTCGGGCACGATCCGCCGGCCGGCGATGAGGTTGACCATCCCGAACGTGTCCACCTTCACGAAGCGACGCCCGAGTCGATACGTCAGCGGCGAGAGCCGATAGACGATCACCATCGGCTTGCCGTGCAGGGCCGTCTGCACGGTCGCCGTGCCCGAGGCCGTCACGACGACGTCGCTTGCGGCAATGACGGCGTCGGTGTCGCCCGTGTGAATCGCGATGGGCAGCCGGCTCGCGCGCACGGGCGCGAAGGCCTCGTCGTCGAGGCCCGGGGCACGCGCGACGACAAACTGCAGGTCCGGCTCGGCCGCGTGCAGCCGTGCGCAGGCATCGAGCAGTTCCGGCAGCGTACTCGCGACCTCGTTGTGGCGGCTGCCGGGCAGGAGGGCAATCGTGCGGCCCGTGTCCGGCAGGCCATGGCGTGCCAGGAGTGATTCCCTCGACTCGCGCACCTCGACGAGATCGATGAGCGGATGGCCGACGAAGGTCACCGGCACGCCGGCCTGCTCGTAGAGGGGTTCCTCGAAGGGAAAGATCACGAGCACTTCATCGGCGAATCGCTTCAGCACCTGCATCCGTCCCGGACGCCAGGCCCAGAGTTGCGGGCCGATGTAGTACACGACGGGGATGCCGCGCGCGTGCAGGGCCTGCCCCAGCCGGAAGTTGAAGTCGGCAAAGTCGATGGCGACGAAGACGTCGGGCCGGCGGCGCACGGCCTCGTCCACGAGCGAGCGGTACATGCGCCATGTGCGCGGCAGGGTGCGGATGACCTCGGCCAGGCCCGTGACGGCAAGCCCTTCATAGGATCCGAGCAGCGTGCCGCCAGCCGCCGCGAGGCGCGGGCCGCCGAACCCGAAGATCTCGGTGCCCGGCTGCTGTCGCCGGAGCGCCGACGCCAGGGCGCCGGCATACAGGTCGCCCGACGGCTCCCCGCAGGAAATCATCACGCCCGGCATCGCGGGCTCAGCGTCCCGGGACCGGCGAGCGTGTCGGTGCGCCCTTGCGCTGGAGTGACGGGCTCGTCAGGTCGAGGTCGGTGATCGGCAAGACCTCGACGTTGTCCACGCCCACGGCCTTCAGCTGCGGCAGCACCTGTGCGGCATCGCCGACGAGCACCACCGAGAGGCGCGCCGGCTTGACGAACTCGCGCGCGACGCGCTGGATGTCGGCGCTCGTGACCGCGTTGACGCGGTCCCGGTACGTCTCGAGCTCGCGGACGTCGAGGTCGAAGAACAGCAGGCGCAGCACCTGCAGCGCGATGTCGTCGGCCGTCTCGATCGAGAGCGGGAAGCTGCCGGCCAGGTAGGCCTGCGCGCCCATCAACTCGCGCTCGCCCACCGGCTCGCGCACGAGGCGCGAGAACTCGTCGATCACGAGGCGCAGGGCCTCGCCGGTGGTGGACGTCTGCGTGTCGGTCTCGGCGATGATCGCCCCGGCCTGCTTGTAGGCGTCCATGTCGGCCGACGCGCCGTACGTCAGGCCGCGCTCCGATCGCAGGACATTCTGCAGGCGGTTGGCGCCCTCGCCGCCGAGGATCTTGGTCGCGAGGTTCAGCGCCATGAAGTCGGGGTGCTTGCGCCTGATGGCCACGTGCCCGGCACGGATCTCGGTCTGCACGGCGTTGGGTCGATCGACGAGCACGACGCGCCGCGTCGGCTCGGGCAGTTCCATCGCCTCGCTTGCCGGCGTGTCGCGCGGCTGCCAGCCGCCGAAGGCGCGGGCCACGCCGGCGAAGGCCTCCTCGGGCTTCACGTCGCCGACGACGGCGAGCAGGGTGTTGCCGGGCGCGAACCAGGTCCGGTGGAACTGCACGAGGTCGTCGCGGGTGATGGCCGGCAGCGACTGCGGCGTGCCGTTGCCCGGCAGGCCGTAGGGGTGGAACCCGTACACGAGCCGATCGATGACCGCATCGGCGACGTAGTCGGGGTCCTGCATGTTGACGCTCATCGCCGAGAGCGCCTGCTCGCGCACGCGGTCGAGCTCCTCCTGCGGGAACGACGGCGTCTGCACGATCTCCGACACCAGGTCCAGCGCCAGGTCGAAGCTGTCCTTCAGCACCAGCACGTTCACCGACGAGAGGTCGGCGCCGGCGCCCGTCCCGAGTGCACCGCCGACGTAGTCGATCGTGTCGGCGATCTCCGACGACGAGCGCCGGGCCGTGCCCTGGTCGAGCAGCGCACCGACCATCGCCGCAATGCCGGGCTTGTCGGCCGGGTCCTGCGCCGACCCGGCGCGCACGAGGAGCCGCAGGCTCACGGCCGGCTGTTCGTGCTGCGACACCACGACGACCCGCAGGCCGTTGGGGAGCGTGCGGATCTCGTACGGCGGAATGCGGACGTCGCCGGCCTCGAGCGGGCGCGGCGGGCGTTCCTGCGCACAGACAGGCGAGCTGACGGCAATCAGCGCCGCGACGACGAGCACCAGGCCGAGTTCGAGTGCCCGCCGAATCACTGGATCCCCCCCGCCGGGCGCTGGCCGCGCGGCATCACCGTCAGCACCATGCGGGTCTGCGGCGTGAAGTACGTCCGTGCCACGCGCTGGACGTCGGCAGCCGTGATGTTCTGGAAGATGTCGAATTCCCCGTCGGCGGTGCCGACGTCGCCCTTGTGCAGCACGACGGCGTGCGCGAGCGCGGTGGCCTTCTGCTGCACAGTCTGGCGTCCAATCACGTAATCACGCGCGAACTGGTTCTTTGCGCGCTGGAGTTCCCGCTCGCTGATCGGCGCGCGCACCAGCTTGTCGAGCTCCTCGATGAGTGCCTGCGCCACGCGCTCGGGCTCGTGGCCGGGCGCGACGATGGCGACGGTGTAGAAGAGGTTCGGGTGCTCGATCAGGTTCGCCTGGCCGAATGCCGAGAGGGCGAGCCGCTCCGTGTAGACGAGCCGCTCGTAGATGCGCGAGCTCGTGCCGTCCGAGAGCACCTTGGCCGCGATGTGCAGCGGGTACGAATCCGGATGTCCGTCGTACGTGATCGGGTACGCGACGACCACGGCAGGCAGCGGCCACTCCTCCTCGATGACATACCGCACCTCCTCGGTGCGCGGGGGCTCAGGCGGGATGTTGCGCGGCACCGTGCCCGTCGGCTTCGGCACCTTGCTGAACTCCTTCTCGACGAGCGACTTCGCCACCGCGGGATCGAAATCGCCGGCAAGCACAAGCGTGGCGTTGTCGGGCCGGTAGTACGTGCGGTGGAACTCGCGCACGTCGTCGATGCTCGCGGCCTCGAGGTCGGCCATGCTGCCAATCACGGGGTGCCGGTACGGGTGCGTGGTGAACGCCTTCTCGTAGATGATCTCCGAGAGCCGTCCATACGGCTGGTTCTCGACACGCTGGCGGCGTTCCTCCTTGACCACCTCGCGTTCGGTCTGGAACGTCGCCTCCTCCACCCGCAGCGACGCCATCCGGTCGGCCTCGAGCCACAACGCCAGCGGCAGGTACTGCGCCGGCACGGTTTCCCAGAACACCGTCGTGTCCTCGGTCGTGTAGGCGTTGCTCTGGCCGCCGACCGACGCGATGTAGGAGGTATGCGCCTCGGGCTGCACGTTGCGGCTGCCCTTGAACATCATGTGCTCGAAGAGATGCGCGAAGCCGGTGCGACCGGTCTTCTCGTCCTTGGAGCCCACGTGGTACCAGAGCTGGAGGTGCACGATCGGCGTCGAGTGGTCCTCGAGCAGGATCACCCGCAGGCCGTTGGGCAGCGTGTAGTCCTCGAACTCGAACTTCGGCGGGCGGACCTCGGTGGCCTGCGTCGGAATCTCGAGCGCCCCGCCGGCGAGGCCGGCTGCGAGCGCGACGGCCACGACGGACCGGACGAGCATGCGTGACATCGCCATCGATTATGGCAGCCCTACCGACAAACGACGAACGCCGATCGCCGTGCAGTCGGTACTGGGGGCAGGAGTCGCGAGGAGCGATTGACCCGTTCGTGGGCGTCAGACCTGTACGTGGGCGTCGATGTTCACATCGACGCTTCCCACCCCGTCACTCCCGCGGTTGGTCCCCGCCGATGTCGCTGTCGGTCCCGGCTTCGAGCGCCGCGATTCGCCGCTGCAGGTCGTGGACGAGCCGCCGCAGGCCGGGCAGCGTCCGGAATACGGCCGACGCCTTCAGCCAGTCGCGGTTGTCGATGGCGGGATAGCCCGAGACGAACGCCTTGTCGGGCAGGGAGTTGGGGATGCCGGTCTGCGCCGTGGCACGCACGCCCCTGCCGATCGTCAGGTGCCCCGCGACGCCGACCTGGCCCGCCAGCACCGTCCCCGCCCCGATCGTCGTGCTGCCCGCGATGCCGACCTGCGAGACGAGGATGACCCGTTCCCCGAGCTCCACGCCGTGGCCGATCTGCACGAGGTTGTCGATCTTCGTGCCGGCACCAATCACCGTCGCGCCGATCGGCGGACGATCGATGGCCGTGGACGCGCCGATCTCCACGTCGTCGCCGACGACGACCGTGCCGACCTGCGGAATCTTGACCATTGCGCCGCCCGCGTCGGCGGCAAAGCCGAAGCCGTCGCTGCCGACCACGGCATGGTCCTGCACGACGACGCGGTGGCCGAGCGTGACGCGTTCGCGGATGCTGACGTATGGATGGAGGATGCAGTCGTCGCCGACGACTGCCCCGTCGCCAACGGTGGCGTGCGGCCGCACGACCGTCCGCGCGCCGAGGACGGCACCTGCCCCGACGTACGCGTAAGCCCCGATGGACACGTCATCGCCGAGGACCGCGGAGCCATCGACGACCGCCGTTGCGTGGATGCCGACGGGCGGCGCGGGCTGCGGATGCAGGAGCTGGAGCGCGCGCGCGAATGCCACGTACGGATTCGACGTGCGGAGCGCCGCCACGCCAGCCGGCAGCGTCACGTCGTCGCCGGCGATGACTGCCGAGGCCGCAGTCGCGGCAAGCGCCTTCGCGTAGCGCGCGTTCGAGAAGAAGGAGACGTCGCCAGGGCCGGCGGTCTCGAGGGATGCGACGCGGGCGATCGGCAGGGTGCCGTCGCCCTCGAGGCGGCAGCCGAGTTTGTCGGCGAGCTCACGCAGCGTCAAGACAGCGGGAGTGTAGCACGCGGATCGCGCCTGCCGGCGGCCGCGGCGACGCTACCGGGCCTGCGCCGCAAGCCGATCCGGGACCATGCGCGCGACAAACAGCGGCAGGTCCTCGAGGTGCAGGCGCCTCGCGATGTCGAGCACGAGCGGGGCCCGGGCGTCGCCGGGCAGCTGGATGGCGCCCCGCAATTCCGAGAGCGGTTCGCAGGCCGTCATCTGCCACGCCACGCGACCGAGCCCGTGGCGAGCGCCGCGCCACGAGAGATAACGGGCGACGACGAAGAAGCCGAGGAAGTATGCGAGCACGTTCGGGCCGGGCACGATCGCCAGGGCGCCGGATCCGATGAACAACACCGTGGTGACGATCAACCACACCAGGTGGCGGTCGGCGTCCTTGCGCAGCGACGTGCGCATCACCTGCAGCGCCTGGTCGGGCCTGACGTCGTCGGGGTGGTGCAGCGTGACCTCGGCTTGCTTGCGCAGGTGCCAGAGCAGACGCTGCTCGTTGATGTGCTCGGCGACGCCCCGCAGGGTGCGCCGCTTCAGTCGGCCGAACGCCGACCCCGGGTCCGGGAGTTCCTCGCCGCGCGCGCGGCGGCGACGCTCCTGCTCGGCCTCGTGGAGCATCTCGCGGAAGCGGTCCATGAGCCGGCGGAACATGCCGCGATCCGTCGAGAGATCGGCTGGCGCGTTGTCGTCGGCCGGCTCACAGTAGGGTTCGAGGCGGCCGCCGCCAATCGGGATCAGATAGACATCGAACATGCGTCGTTGCTGCTTCCTACGATAGTACCGGCATTCCCGTTCAATCGACCGCCGGTCGCTGCTGGTACCCTCTGTTGCTATGACCGCCACTGCCCTGCTCTGGTTGGCCGCCATGTTCGCCGGCAGCCAGCCGGTCCCCGACCTCGCACTCGACATCCGCGTGTTCCGCGGTGCCACCGAGGTCACGGCCGAGACGATGGTGACCGTCTATCGGTCGGGGCATGCCACGACCGGCAAGGCGGTGCCGCAGGCGCCCGGCGGCGAACGACGCATCCCGCTGCCGGCCGGACAGTACGACCTGCGGCTCGTACAGCAGCACGATGGCAAGGTCATCGGCATCGCCACCACGAGTCTTCGATTGCTCGTCGATTACCCGGGCGAGTTCCAGCAGCACCTCGAGGTGGTGAACTTCGAGAAGGGGTGGGGTGCGCTGCAGATCAGGCAGTCGGGTGCGAAGGAGACGACGAAGGTCGCGTGGTCGTCGCGGCTGCTGCGTGCCGACGGCAGCGAGGCCGCGCGCGGCGTGGCAGGCGACGGCTACCAGGTGCTCGTCGCCCCGGCGGGAACCTACACCGTGGAGATCACGCGGGCCGATGGCACGAAGACCCGCCTCGCCAACGTCGAGGTCCGCGACAACCTCACATACCTGCGGACGTTCTGACGTCGTCGAAGAGGGCGACGTCCGCCTGAACCCGGTGCCCGATGGCCGGGACTACGGATTGGTGGGTCGTGGCGCGCGCTTGCGCTGGGGCGCGCGGGGCGGGCGCGGCTTCGAGAGGTCCGGCTTGCCCGCCGCTTCCCACGCGCCGACGATGTAGGCCGCCACCATCGCGATCGACGCATTGACGCGCTGTTCGAGCACGGGTCCGGCGCCGGCGTCGGCAAAGCGCGCGAAGTACCCGTCGTCGTACACCTGTCCGGTGCCGATCGCCTGCCGGTCTGCCTCGAGCACCCGGCCGGTCAGGGCCGCGCTCTCGATGAGCGTCGTGAATGCCGCGGTGCGTGCATCGGTCACGCCGCCGACAGGCGCGGGTGCAATCGTCAGCGACGGCCGGAGCCGGGAGAACAGTTCGCTCTCGAACCGGCTGTGGATGCCGTGCTGTCCGGTGACCTGCCCGTCGTAGTTCACGATGGCGTGGAAGGGCACGTGGGCATCGCCGACGTAGTGCCCGAGGACCGACGCGAAGAACACCACGTTGTCCCAGGCATAGCCGGGACCGTCAGGCCGCGCGATCTGCTCGAAGGCGCGGCGCAGCCGGCCGTGAATCTCGGCCACCCTCCACGGCAGCGTGCCCTCGGCATTCACCTTCTCGGGGCCGTACCTGGCCACGGCCTCGTCATAGCTGCGGGGCAGGGCCTCGAACGGGGCCGCGCCATAGGCGTCGAGGTCGAGGAAGTGACGCGACGGCTCTTCGTCGAAGCCCACGTTGCGCCACAGGTCCGGATCGATCGAGTGCTCGACGAACGCCACCCGCTGCTGCTCGAACAACTCGCGCAGGCCGGGCGGCAGCAGCGCAATCACGCGATCGGCGATGTACTTGTGCGCCTCGAATCCCCACGCCTGCGACTCGACGGGCGTGGCGAGGACGAGCGCGACGGGAAGCAGGCAGAGGAACGAGCGGAATCCGCGAGGACGCATCGCTCCCCATTGTAGGGGCGGAGGGTAGAATTCCCCCGATGGCTCGCATCACGCCCGACGACATCGATCGCGTCGCCCGACTCGCCCACCTCCGCCTCGACGACGACGCCCGGCCGCGGCTCGCGGCCGACCTCGAGCACATCCTCGAGTACGTGGACCGCCTCGGCGCCGTCGATACCGACGGCGTCCCGCTGACGGCGCACATCCTCGAGGGTGCGGGCGACCTGCGCGCCGACGTGCCCGAGCCCTCGTTGAGCGTCGACGACGCGATCGCAAACGCCACCGACGCGAACGCCTCGGCCGGACTGTTCCGTGTGCCGCGAGTCCTCGGCTCGTGAGTGACGTCCGCATGATCGCGCCCGCCACCACAGCCACCGCCGCCTGCACCGCGGCACTCGACGCGATCGCGGCGGCGTCGCCGCTCAACGCCGTGCTCACGGTGCTCGAGGCCCGGGCACGCGAACGGGCGGCCGGGGTCGATGCCCTGCCGGCGGACGCGCGCGAGCGGCTGCCGCTCGCGGGCCTGCCGATTGCCATCAAGGACAACCTCTGCGCGCGTGGCACACGCACGACCGCGGGCTCGCGCATGCTCGACGGCTTCGTCTCGCCCTACGACGCAACGGTCGTCGAGCGCCTCGACGCGGCCGGCGCGATCATCGTCGCCAAGACCAACTGCGACGAGTTCGCGATGGGGTCGTCGAACGAGAACTCGGCGTACGGGGCCGTCCGCAACCCCTGGGCGCACGACCGCACGCCCGGTGGATCGAGCGGCGGCTCGGCAGCCATCGTCGCGGCCGGCGCCGTGCCTGCCGCGCTTGGCTCCGACACCGGCGGATCCATCCGCCAGCCGGCGGCCCTGTGCGGCATCGTCGGCCTCAAGCCGACGTACGGACGCGTGTCGCGGTACGGGTTGATTGCCTTCGGGTCCTCGCTGGACCAGGTCGGGCCGATGACGCAGACGGTCCGGCAGGCGGGACACGTGCTGGCGGCAATTGCCGGCCCCGATCCGCGCGATGCGACGACGGTGCACGCGACGCCCTTCGAGGTGCCGGGCGCCGACGTGTCGCTCGAGGGCCTGCGCGTCGGCGTGCCCCGGCGACTGCTCGACGAAGGCGTGGCCGACGACGTGCTCGCGGCACTCGAGGCGGCGCTCGAGGCGATGGCCGGGCGCGGTGCGACGCTCCACGACATCGAGCTTCCGCACGCGCCGCACGCGATCCCGACCTATTACCTCGTGGCCACGGCGGAGGCCAGCGCCAACCTTGCCCGCTTCGATGGCGTGCGCTTCGGCTACCGAGCGCCGGCGAGCGAGTACACGGACCTCGCGTCGATGTACGCGGCCACACGCAGCGGCGGGTTCGGTCCGGAAGTCACGCGCCGCATCCTGCTCGGCACCTACGTGCTCAGCGCGGGGTACTACGAGGCGTACTACCGCAAGGCGCAGCAGGTGCGCACGCTGATTGCGCGCGACTACGAGCGTGCGTTCGGATCGGTCGACGTGGTGGCAATGCCCACCACGCCGACGACGGCGTTCAGGCTCGGGGAGAAGATGGAAGACCCGCTGCAGATGTACCTGGCCGACGTCTTCACGGTGAGCGCGAACCTGGCGGGCCTGCCGGGCATCAGCGTGCCGTGCGGCCTCGGCCGCGAGGGGTTGCCGGTCGGCCTGCAGTTCATCGCGCCGGCATTCGCGGAAACGATGCTGCTGCGCGCGGCCGCGGCGTACGAAGACGCGCGCGGCCCGTTCGCACGCCCTCCGGCTTAAGCCGCCACGAGCGCCTGGGTGCCCTTGACGCCCAGCCACACAAGCAGGGCGACGAGGAGGAACGGCACGAGGGGGATGGCGACGACCGCGACGAGCGCGAGCAGCCCCACGCCGCCGAGCACGAGCATCACCACGAAGGAGATCGCGAGCCCGAGCGCACCGAAGACGAGCCCGAACACGAGACCGAGCGCCCCGAACACCAGCCCGAACAGCGTCTTCAGCAGCATGATCGGGAAGAACAGGACCCAGAGCACCGCGCGCACGGCCAGCCATGTCAACGTGAGCACGCCCGCCACTGCCGCCGCGACGAGCGCAAGACCCACGACCAGCATTTCCATCGGCGCCACCTCCTTTGGAGCAATGAGACGAGTTGGCCGCCGGCAGGGTTCGGCGTGCGGTATCGTGCCAGCGTGACCGCCGACGCCGACCTGCTCGCCCGGCTCGACGCGCTCGCCGAGCTGTTGCCGCTGCTCTCGGGCGCCCTCGACATCCGCGACGTGTTCTCGCACGTCTCGCGGATCAGTCACCGGGTGCTGCCCCACGACTCGCTGGCGCTCGCACTCGTCGCACCCGACAGGCAGAGCCTGTTCGTCCATGCGCTCTCGGGCGATGTGGACTTCGAGCGGCCCGATCGGCTCCCGCTGCCGCCGATGGCGCAGGAGCTCTTCAGCCGGCCCTGGGACTACCTCCTCTGCGACGACATGGCCGAGGACCCGATCATGCGATCGATGCCGCCGGTGGCCGCCGGCCTGCGCGCGTCCCTGCGGGTGGCCATCCATCGGGACGGGCAGCCGATTGGCGGCATCAACGTGATGTCGCGCGAGCGGGGCCGGTTCACGACCGCCGACGTGCCCGTGGCGCAGCGGCTGGCGGCCTACGTGGCGCTGGCGCTTGCCCACCAGGAGCTCGCGCAACAGGCGGCGCGCGCGGCGGAAGCCCGCGAGCGCGCGGCGACCCTCGAGCAGCGCGTCCGATCGCTGACCGACGAGCTCGCGGTGCTCGGTCGCGGGACGCCGCGCCGCATCGTCGGCAACTCGGCCGCGTGGCGGCAGGCGATGGCCGAAGCCGCACAGGTCGCGCCGACCGAGACGACCGTCCTGCTCGCCGGGGAGTCCGGCACCGGCAAGGAAGTGCTGGCGCGGTTCATCCACGGCGCGTCGCCCCGCGCGGCCGGCCCGTTCCTCGCGGTGAACTGCGCGGCGCTGCCGGAAACGCTGCTGGAGTCGGAGCTGTTCGGCCACGAGCGGGGCGCCTTCACCGGGGCCACGCACGCGCGGCCCGGGCTCATCGAACGCGCGGCGGGTGGCGTGCTGCTGCTCGACGAGGTCGGTGAGCTCTCGCCGAGCGCGCAGGCAAAGCTGCTGCGCGTGCTCCAGGAGCGCGAGTTCCAGCGGCTCGGCGCCACGCGCGTGCAGCGCGCCGACGTGCGCGTGATTGGCGCCACACATCGCGATCTGCGGGCGATGGTTGAAGGCGGCACGTTCCGCGAGGACCTCTTCTACCGCCTGCACATCTTCGCGATCGCGCTGCCGCCACTGCGGGAACGCCCCGACGACGTCGTGCCGCTCGCCGAAGCCCTGCTCGCAGACATCGGCCGCCAGCTCGGACGACGCCCGGCCGGCCTGTCGCGCGAGGCGCTGCCGAGCCTGCTCGCGTACGACTGGCCGGGCAACGTGCGCGAACTGCGCAACGTCCTCGAGCGCGCGACGATCCTCGCGGGCGGCGGCCTCGTGACGTCCGAGCATCTCGCGCTGCCGGCACTCGGCCGGCGCGTCGATCCGGGGCCGGCCGCAATCACGGACGAGTCATCGCCGCGCGCGACGCCGCGCCCGGTGGCGGGCACGCTGCCGGACGTCGAGCGCGCCATGGTCGAACGCGCGCTCGTCGAGGCGCGCTACAACAAGTCGCGCGCCGCCCGCGTGCTCGGCCTCAGCCGCGCGCAGTTCTACGTGCGACTGCGCCGCTACGGCCTCGATTAGCGGGGCTCGGGGGTCAGGGTTCGGGATTCGGGATTCGGGATTCGGGTTTCGAACAACCTGCCTTGAAACAGCCATATTGGCGCTTCTCCCGCAACATGCGCGGCGGCCAGCGGCTCCACTCTTCACCGCAAAGTCTGATTAACCGCCTCAAAGCCAGGCACTTGGCATGGGTCGACCCGGCGACGCCATCGGTGGCCGCGCGATTGCTCACTCCACGCGCTGAGGACGACGTGCAATGAGCCAGCGACACGTGGAACAAGTGATCGGGCGTCTCGCCACCGACGAACACTGGCGTACCCGCTACAGGCACGCGCCACAGGACGCACTCGATGCGTTGATCGCGGATGGCGACCTGAGCCTCTCCCCGACCGAACGGCGAGCCCTGCTCGGCACGCCCTCGGCGGCCTTCGACGCGCTTGCCGGCGCTCTCGATCCCCGACTCCAGCGCATGGAGGCGCAGTCGTGAGGCCTGGCGCCCGCGGGGCGGGCCTGTTCGCGGCATGTGCCCTGGCGATGGCCGCGGCGGCCCACGCCCAGCCCGTGCCGCTCACGCTGGCCGACGCCACTGCCCGTGCCCTGGAACGCCTGCCGGCAGTTGCCATTCAGCGCGACGCCATCGAGATCGCCGCGCAACGCGAAGTGCGCGCGGCAGCGGCCTACGACCCGGTGCTGCGGTTCGAAGGACGCGCGCGCACCCACACCGATCCCCTCAACACGCTGTTCGTCGGCGCGCCGCCCGGGGCACTCGGCCCGCGCACGACGGGCGTGCAGACGAGCGTCGCGTGGAGCCGCCTGTTCCAGGGCGGCGGCACGCTGGCCGTCACCGGTTCGCTCGCGCGCGACACCACGAACGGCCGGTTCGCGCTGCTCTCGCCCGCCTGGCTCACGAGCGCCGGCCTCGAGTTCCGCCAGCCGCTGCGGGCCGGTCGCCGCATCGACGCGCAGCGCCATGCCGTGAAGGTCTCGGCCCTCGATGCCACCCGGAGCCGCGCCGCGCTCGAGCGCGTCGTCTCGGACACCGTGGCGGCAACCGAGCGCGCCTACTGGGCGGTGCTCGCCCGCCGCGAGGACGTGCAGACGCGTGAGCAGTCCCTGACGCGTGCCGAGGCACAGCGCGACGACGTCGCCGTGCGCATCGAGGCCGGCACCGCAGCCGAAGCCGACGCCGCGGCACCGCTCGCAGAGATCGCGCGACGCCGCGCCGACCTCGTCCGCGCCCGCGACGAAGCGACACGCGCCGCGATTGCGCTCCGTCACCTGATGGCCGGCAGCACCGACGCGCCGGACTGGTCGCTCGCCTTCGCGATCGCCGACGAGCCCCCGCCCCCGCCGCGCGTGGCACCGGTCGACGTCCTCGTCGCCGAGGCACTCGCACGCCGTGCGGAACTCGACGTCGTCGAGGCCGAACGGCAGATGGCCGCCCTCGACACCGCACTCGCCCGCGATCGCACACGCACGCAGGTCGATCTCGTTGCGTCGTACACGCTGCGCGGCCTCGCCGGGCGCGAGAACGAGGACATGGTCGTCCCGTTCCCGGGGGCGTCGATCGTCGTGCCTTCCGCCCAGCAGGGAGGGCTCGACGATGCGCTGCAGACGCTGGCGATGCATCGGTTCTCGGATGCCTGGGTCGGCGTGACGATCGGGCTGCCGGTGGGCAGGCGCGCCGCGAAGGCCGACATGGAGGCCGCCACGATCGCCGAGCGCCGCACGCACCTGCTGCGCGACCAGATCGCCCGGCGCATCGCCGCCGAAGTGCGCACGGCCGCGGCCGCGCTCACCGCCGCGCGCGAACGCGTGGACGCCGCGCAGGCCCTCGATGCGGCCGCCATCGACCTGCTCGCTGCCGAGCAGGCCCGGTTCGACACCGGCCAGAGCAGCACGTTCCTGCTGCTCACCCGTCAGACCGAGCGTGAACAGGCGGCGCTCGCCCTGACGGCGGCGCGTGCCGA
This sequence comes from uncultured Luteitalea sp., assembly GCA_934541105.1. Lineage (GTDB taxonomy): Bacteria > Acidobacteriota > Vicinamibacteria > Vicinamibacterales > Vicinamibacteraceae > Luteitalea. Next base: position 140,085 of record CAKTDA010000008.1, read on the forward strand.
TGCCGCGCTCGCCACCACGGAACTGCTGCGTGCCACCGGGCAACTGCTCGAACGGCGGGGCATCACGCTGGCCGCACCGGCCATCGACAAGGGGACTTCGCGATGACACGCAGGACTCGCGCCGCAACACTCACCACGCTCGTGGTCGTCACGCTCGCCGGATGCCGTGGCGGTGACGACGAGGGCGTCCTCCGACTGAACGGGCGCATCGAGGCCGCCACCGTGGACCTTGCGCCCCGCGTGCAGGGCCGCGTCGTCGAGGTCCTCGTACGCGAGGGCGATCGCGTGAAGGCAGGCGACCTGCTCGTGCGCCTGGATCTCGGAGAGGTCGCAGTGGCGCCTGCGCGCGATGCCGAGACCGTGGCTGCCGCAGAGGCGCGCGTGCGCGACCTCGCGTCGGGCAGCCGCCCCGCCGAGATCGCGGCCGCGGAGGCCGAACGCACGGACCGCGCCGCCGCACTGCAACTCGCTAGCGAGGAGCTCGAACGTCAGCGCCTGCTGCGCAGCCGCAAGGTCGGGACCCAACGCGACCTCGATCGGGCCACCGCGGACGTCGCACGCGCCAGGGCTGCCGTGGACGCCGCAACCGAGCGGCTCCGGCTCGTGCGCCAGGGCTTCCGCGAGTGGCAGACGCGGCAGGCGCGCGCCGAACTGGGCCGCGCCGAGCGCGTGAAGGAGCAGTCGGAGATCGTCGTGCGCGAGGCCGAACTGCGCGCACCCGCCGATGCCGTGGTGCTGCATCGCCTCGTGGAGCCCGGCGCGCTCGCCGGCCCCGGGTTGCCGGCGATCACGCTCGGCCTCGCGCACCGGCTGTACGTCCGCACGTTCGTGCCCGAGCCACGCCTCGGGCAGGTGCGCCAGGGCCAGGCCGTGCACGTTGTCGTCGATGCCTATCCGGATCGATCGTTCCCGGCCCGCGTCGGCGAGATCGCGCCGACCGCGGAGTTCACGCCCAAGGCCGTCGAGACGCGCGAGGAGCGGATCAACCTCGTCTACGCCGCAAAGGTCGACCTCGACGCCGGCTGGGACAGCACGCTGGTGCCGGGACAGCCGGCCGAGGTGCTCGTCGCGCCGGAGGCGGCGGGAGCCCGGCCATGACGGCAATGGTTCGCACCACCGATCTCGCGATGCGATTCGGCACGACCGACGCACTGCGCGGCATCACGCTCGACATCGCGCGCGGCGAGCTGTTCGCGCTGCTCGGGCCCGACGGGGCGGGCAAGACGACGTTTTTCCGGCTCGTGGCCGGCCTGATCCGTCCGACCGGCGGACGCGTGGACGTCGCCGGCGTTCGCACGTTCGGCCTCGTGCCGCAGCGCTTCTCGCTCTACGAGGACCTCACGATCGACGAGAACCTGCGGCTGCGCGCGCGCCTCTACGACGTGCCCGACGACGTCGCGGCGGCCCGCACCGCGGACCTGCTCGCGCGCGTCGGGCTCGATCGATTCAGGGCGCGGCTTGCCGGAGCGTTGTCGGGCGGCATGAAGCAGAAGCTCGCGCTCGTGAGCGCGTTGCTGACGCAGCCCGAACTGCTGCTCCTCGACGAACCGACGACGGGCGTCGACCCCGTGTCGCGCCGCGAGTTCTGGATCCTGCTGAACCAGTTGCACCACGACGGACTCACCCTCGTCGTCTCCACGCCGTACATGGACGAAGCCGAGTACGCCTCGCGCGTCGCGTTCCTCGATCGCGGCCTCGTCACCGCCATCGGCACGCGCGACGCGATCGCCGCGGACTTCCCGCGCGCGATCGTCGAGGTCCGCAGCCAGGATCGGATGCGCGTCCGGCGCCTCCTCGCAGGCCTCGAGCCGGTGGACGACGTCTCGCTGTTCGGCACGCGACTGCACGTGCGCGGCCGATCGGGCGATGCCGAACGGCTGCGCGACGCCGTCACGCGCGCGCTCGGCGACGCGGTGGATGCCGGCGACGTGCGCGTGATCGCACCGTCGCTCGAGGACGTCTTCGTCTGGCGCGGTGAACAGGAGGCCGCGCGATGACTGCGCCCGACGGCGACGTGCTCGTCAGCGCTCGCGGCCTGACCCGTCGCTTCGGCAACTTCGTGGCCGTGCGGGGCATCGACGTGGACCTGCCGCGCGGCCGCGTCTTCGGCTTCCTCGGCCCGAACGGGTCGGGCAAGTCCACGACCATCCGCATGCTCGCCGGGCTGCTCGCACCGTCGGCAGGCCACGTCACCGGCTTCGGCGGGCTCGATCTCGCGCGGTCGACCGAGGCATGGAAGCGGCGCCTCGGCTACATGAGCCAGAAGTTCTCCCTCTACCTCGATCTCACCGTGGACGAGAACCTGCGCTTCTTCGGCTCCGTGTACGGGCTGCCGCGAGGCGACCTGTCGGCACGAATCGAGGCACTCGCGCGGCGGTTGCAGTTCGGCGACGTGCGCGCCCGGATGACCGAGGGCCTGTCCACCGGCCTGCGGCAGCGGGTGGCGCTTGCCGCGGCGTTGCTCCACGAGCCCGAACTGCTGTTCCTCGACGAGCCGACGGGAGGCGTGGATCCCGGCGGACGCCGCCTGTTCTGGGACCTGATCTACGAGCTGGCGGCCGAGCGCGGCATGACGGTGCTCGTCACCACGCACTACATGGACGAGGCCGAGCAGTGCGATCGGCTGGCGTTCATCCTCGACGGCAGCATCATCGCCGATGGCTCGCCCGCGCACCTGAAGGCCCATCTCTCCGGGCGGCTGCTCGAACTCGTCGTCGAGGGCGACGCGTTCCTGGCGCTCGAGGCGCTGCGCGCACACGCCGCCTTCGAGGACGTCTACCTCGCCGGGCGCCGGCTGCGCGCCGTGCTGCGCAACGCCGACGACGACGCGGCGGTGGGGCGGCTGCGCACGCACGGCGAGCCGCGGCCGGTCGAACCGTCGCTCGAGGACGTGTTCGTCTCGCTCGCGCGGAGTCGCGGCGCACGCACGGAGGACGCGGCATGAGACGCCTGCTCGCGCTGACCTGGAAGGAGTTCATGCAGCTGAAGCGCGATCGCCTCACGCTGCGGATGATCGTCTTCGTGCCGCTGATGCAGACGCTGATCTTCGGCTACGCGATCAACTACGACGTCAAGCACCTGCGCACGGTGGTGCTCGACGAGAGCCGCTCGTTCCACAGCCGGGAACTCGTGGCAAAGCTGACGGCCAGCGAGTACTTCGACGTCGTGGGCCGCGTGGACGACATGCAGGCGATGCAGTCGGCGCTGGACTCGGCGCAGGCAAGCGTGGGGCTTGTGATCGATCGCGACTACGGGGCGAACCGGCATCGCGGCACGCCGGCGGCGGCACTGCTGATCGTCAACGCGTCGGACACGACGACGGCGACGCAGGCGATGTCCATTGCGGGCGGCGTGGCGACGCAGGTGTCGCTGCAGGCGCTCGCGCGTCGGGCGGGCTGGCACGAGGCGGCACTGCCGGTGGACCTGCGCGTGCGGCCCTGGTACAACCCGGATCTCCGCACGGCGACGTTCATCATCCCCGGCCTGCTGGCCATCATCCTGTCGTTCACGCTGCTGCAGTTCACCGCCGGCGCGATCGTGCGCGAGCGGGAACTCGGCACACTCGAACAGTTGCAGGTGACGCCGGTGACGCGGACGCAACTCATCGTCGGCAAGCTGCTGCCCTTCATCGTCATCGGGTACGTGCAGCTGACGCTGACCGTGGTGCTGATGCGCTACCTGTTCGACATCCCGATTGCGGGCAGCGTGCTGCTGCTCTATGCGGTGGCCCTGCTGTTCATCGCGTCGGTGCTCGGGCTGGGCATGCTGATCTCGACGGCCGTGCAGACGCAGCGACAGGCGCAGCAGCTGTCGCTGATGCTGCTGCTGCCGTTCGTGTTCCTGTCGGGGTACGTGTTCCCGATCGACGGGATGCCGCCGATCTTCCAGGCCATCTCGCGGCTGATTCCGGCACGCTACTTCATCGAGGTCGTGCGCGGCATCGTCCTGCGCGGCGCCGGGTTGGCGGAGTTGTGGGTGCCTGTCGCCTGGCTGGCGTTCTACACGGTGGCGATCATCGGCGCTGCCGTCTTCCGGTTCAGGAAGACGAACGGGTGACAGGGACCGGCGCCCCTGCCACCCGCCGTGCGTGACCGGCCGGCGGCCGTCAGTTGACCGCGACCTCGATCTGCCGCGGCTTGGCCTCGGCCTTGACGGGCAGCGTGATCACGAGGACGCCGTCCTTGAACTCGGCGCGGACGTTCTCGGTGTCCACGCGCGTCGGCAACGAGAACGACCGGCTGAAGGCGCCGTACGACCGCTCCACGCGGTGGTACTGCTCCTGCTTGACCTCCTGCTCCCGCTTGCGCTCCCCGCGCAGCGTCAGCGTGTTGTTCTCGACGCGCAGGTCGATGTCCTCGCGCGCGATGCCGGGCAGCTCGGCCTTGAGCACGATCGCCTGATTGCTGTCCTCGAAGATGTCCACCGGCGGCAGCCACTCGCCGCGCTGGGTCAGGTCGTCGTTGTCGAAACGGCGCGTGTAGGTCTCGCCGAAGATGCGGTTGATGCGGTCCTGCATCTGCGCCATCTCACGGAACGGGTCGAATCGCACGATGCTCATGTTCTCCTCCTGCTCCTTCGAGGCGGCTGTCGAGGCCGCCTCGCGTCATCCCTCTTGAATGTCAGGGCCGGCCGTTCGACCAGCACGGTGCAACAATAGCGCAGATATGAGCCTCAGTCAAGCATCTAATATGAGCAATATACGCTCATGTCACGCAATGCCCTTTCATGCCATCATTTACGGATGCTGTCCTTCCCTGAGGCGGCCGAACTCGCCGACGAGGTGCGTCGGCTCTTCGAGGGCCTTCCGCACGCCCACGACCCCGCGCCCGGCGGCCTGTACGCCCCGCCGCTCGACGTCGTCGAACGCGAGGATTCGCTCGAGGTCGTGATGGACCTCGCCGGCGTCGCCGTCGAGGACATCCGGATCTTGTTCAAGAGCAACACGCTCGTGATCGCCGGCTGCAAGTGGCCCGTCGGCGGGACGCCGAACCGCGCCACGGCCTTCCACCTCGTGGAGCGCAGCTTCGGCCGCTTTGCACGCGCCGTCCGCGTCACCGCGACGCTCGATCTGACGAACGCCCGCGCCACGATGCATGAAGGCGAGTTGCGGGTGTCGCTGCCCAAGCTGCGCGAGGGCAAGGAGTTCGTGATTCCGATCGAGAAGATCCTCTGACCGGGTCGATGCGCATCCTCTTCATCGGCGACATCTTCGCCAGGGTCGGCCGCGATCTCGTCAAGCGCGCCGTGCCGGCGCTCGTCAGGGCTCACGAGATCGACCTGGTGATCGCGAACGGCGAGAACGCGGCGGGCGGCTTCGGCATCACGCGCGAGATCTCGCACGAACTGTTCGCGACGGGCATCGCGGTGCTGACCTCAGGCAACCACGTGTGGGACAAGCGCGAGCTCCTGACGTTCATCGACGATGAACCGCGGCTGCTGCGGCCGTTCAACTACCCGGCCGGCACGCCGGGGCGTGGGGCGACGATCGTCAGCACGAGTGCCGGCATCCGCGTCGCGGTCCTCAACCTGATGGGACGCGTCTTCATGCACGCCATCGACGACCCCTTCACGCTCGGCCGCGCCGAAGTCGAACGGCTGAAGGCCCACGCGCCCATCGTGTTCGTGGACTTCCACGCCGAGGCGACGTCCGAGAAGATCGCCATGGGGTGGCATCTCGACGGCCTGGCCACCGCCGTCGTCGGCACGCACACGCACGTGCAGACGGCCGACGCGCAGGTGCTGCCCGGCGGCACGGCCTACTGCACCGACGTCGGCATGACGGGCCCGCACGACGGCGTCATCGGCGTCGAGAAGGGGCCGGTCATCAACCGGTTCCTGACCGGCCTGCCGGCAAAGTTCGAGACGGCGTCCGGCATGCCGCGCCTGCACGCGGTGATCGTCACGGCGGACGCCAACACCGGGCGCGCCTCGCACATCGAGCGCCTGAGCCTGACGCCCACCGACATCGAGGACCTGCGGTGAGCTCCCTCTTCGACCTGCCGTTCGAGGACGACCCACCCGATCCTGATGATCTCCGCCCGATCGACACGCCAGCCGCCCCGGCGCCGCCACCTGCGCGTCCGCGTACCTACTCGGTCAGCGAGATCACGAACGCCGTCCGGAATACCCTCGAAGGCCAGTTCGCGCGCGTGTGGGTCGAGGGCGAGATTGCCGACTGCTCCGACAAGCAGGGTCACGTCTACTTCACGCTGAAGGACGGCGGCGCGCAGCTGCCCGCCGTGCTCTGGCGCACCGACGCCGCCCGCCATCGCTTCAAGCTCACCACCGGCCTGCACGTGCTCGTGAAGGGCCGCCTCTCGGTCTACGTCCCGCGCGGCCGGTACCAGCTCATTGCCGACAGCGTCGAGCCGAAGGGCGAGGGCGCGCGGCAGGTGGCCTTCGAACAGTTGAAGAAGCGGCTGCAGGCCGAGGGCCTGTTCGCGCCGGCCCGCAAGCGGCCGATCCCGATGCTGCCGCGTCGCATCGGGGTGGTGACGTCGCCCGACGGCGCGGCGTTGCGCGACATCCTGCGCGTGCTGCGCACGCGGCGCGCACCGGCCGAGATCATCGTCAGCCCGACACGCGTGCAGGGGGACGGCGCCGCCGCCGAGATCGCCCACGCGATCCGCCGCGTGGTACGCGTGCCCAACGTGGACGTGTTGATCGTCGGGCGTGGCGGCGGCTCGGCAGAGGATCTGTGGGCGTTCAACGAAGAGATCGTCGCGCGGGCCATTGCCGCCGCACCGGTCCCTGTCATCTCGGCCGTCGGGCACGAGGTGGACACGACGATTGCCGACTTCGTCGCCGACGTGCGGGCCGCGACGCCCTCGCAGGCGGCCGAGATCGTCGTGCGACAGGCAAGCGAGTTCCGCGACCGCATCGCCGGCGCGCGACGCCAACTGGTCCTGCTGCTGCGCAGCCGCCTCGATCGCCGGCGCGCGCAGTTGCTCCGCGTCGAGCAGCGCCCGGCGTTTGCCCGGTTCCGTGATCGCGTGCTCGATCGCGATCGGCACTGCGGCGACCTGCTGGCCCGCCTCGACACGCAGGTGCGCACCAGCCTGCAGGCGCGGGGTCGTCGGCTCGACGACCTCTCACGCCGGCTCGACGAACAGCATCCGCAACGCCAGCTGACCGCACGCCTCCGGCGGCTGGCCCAGCTCGACGATCGCCTGCAGGGCGCCTTGCGGCAGGCCCGCACTGAGGCGCGCACGCACCTCGAGGCGCGGCGCGATCGACTCGCGCGCATCGGGCTCGACACGCGTGTATCGCACGCGAGGCGCGGCGTGGATCAGCAGGTCGCACGCGCCACGGCGGCGCTGGCGGCCTCGCATCACGCGCGCGACCGGCAACTCTCGTCGCTCACCGCGCAGCTCGACGCGCTGAGCCCGCTGCGCACGCTCGCGCGCGGCTACGCCATCTGCTGGGAGACGCCGGGCTCGGTCGTCGTCCGCAGCGTGGCCGATGTCTCACCCGGGCACCACGTGCACGTGCAGCTTGCCGATGGCATGCTGCACTGCGAGGTCGAGGGCCGCGACGACGCGCCCTCCCGACGTCCATGACCGAACCGACAGACTTCGAGCAGGCAATCACCGAACTCGACCAGATCGTGCGCACCCTCGAGCAGGGCGACCTGCCGCTCGAGCAGTCGCTGGCGCTCTTCGAGCGCGGCGTCCGGCTCTCGCGCTTCTGCCACGACCGCCTCGAAGACGCCGAGAAGCGCATCCAGGTGCTCACGCAGGGTGGCCTGCGCGACCAGACGGCGGCCTTCGAGAAGGACCTCGCGCCGCGCCAGCCAGACCGCGGATGAGCGCGACGACCTTCGACGAGTTCGCCGATCGGTGCCGCCGCGACCTCGACGCGGCGTTCACGGCGTGGCTGCCCGGCCCGCCCGAGTGGCCCGATCGCCTGCACGACGCCATGCACTACAGCCTGCGCGCCGGCGGCAAGCGCATGCGCCCGGTCCTGACGCTGGCGGCAGCCGATGCCGTCGGCCTCGGGCATCCCGACGCCCGGAGGCTCGCGCTGCCTGCCGCGTGTGCGCTCGAGATGATCCACACCTACTCGCTGGTGCACGACGACCTGCCGGCGATGGACAACGACACGCTGCGGCGCGGGCGGCCCACCGCCCACGTCGTGTACGGCGACGCGCTCGCGATTCTCTCGGGCGACGGCCTCCTCACCGAGGCGTTCGCGCTGCTGGCGCGCGAGCCCGCGCTCGACGCGCCTGCCATCACGTCGCGCAAGCTGCAGGCCATCGCGCTCATCGGGCGGTCGGCGGGCGCGTGGGGCATGGTCGGCGGACAGGTGCTCGACCTGCAGTGGGAAGGCGCGCCGCGCCAGGCCCGCGTGGACGACGACCTGGCCCGCCTGCAGGACGTCCACGCACGCAAGACGGGCGCGCTGCTCCGTGCGGCCGTCGGCGCAGGCGCGATCATGGCTGGCGGCACGCCCGAGCAGGTCGCGGCAGTCGATGCCTACGGCACCGAACTCGGGCTCTGCTTCCAGATCGTGGACGACGTGCTCGACGTCGAAGGAACGGCTGCGGAACTCGGCAAGCAGCCCGGCAAGGACGAGGCCGCCGGCAAGCTGACCTACCCGGCCCTCTTCGGCGTCGAGGGCAGTCGTGCCCGCGCGCGTGCGTGTGCCGATCGCGGCCACGCGGCGCTGGCGGGCAGCGGCATCACGGGCCACCTGCCCGCCATCCTCGACTGGGCCCTCACCCGCCGCCGGTGACCGACGCGCGTGCGCCCCGCATCCGGCTCGATGCGTTGCTCGTGCAGCGGGGGCTCGCGTCGTCGCGCGAGCGCGCGCGGGCGCTGATCCTCGCGGGCGACGTCAGCCTGCCCGGCACGCCGGGTGCGCCCAAGCCCGGGCAGACGGTGCGTGCCGACGTCGTCGTCCAGTTGCGGCAGCCGGATCATCCCTACGTCGGCCGTGGCGCGCTGAAGCTCGCCCACGCGCTCGATGCCTTCGGGATAGCCGTCGAGGGCCGCACGGCGCTCGACATCGGCGCTTCGACGGGTGGCTTCACCGACGTCCTCCTGCGACGCGGCGCGCGCCACGTCGTCGCGCTCGACGTCGGGCACAACCAGATGGACTGGCGCCTGCGGTCCGATCCACGCGTCAGCTGCCTCGAACGCATCAACGCGCGCCACCTGGTGCCAGACGACCTGCCCGAGGCGCATCGCCGCTTCGACATCGTCACGGCCGACGTGTCGTTCATCTCCCTGCGATACATTCTCCCCGTCGTGCCGCCGCTGCTGCGGGAGGGTGCCGACGTCGTCACGCTCGTCAAGCCGCAGTTCGAGGCGGGACGCGACGAGGTGGGCCGGCACGGCATCGTCCGGGACCAGGGCGTCCGCGAGCGTGTGCTCGCCGAGGTGATCGAGGCCGCCGCCGGCGTCGGGCTCGTGGCCGTGGCCCACACCGACTCCCCCATCGAGGGCATGCAGGGCAATCGTGAATGGCTGGCACATTTCAGGAGTCGCGCATGACCGTTCCCGTCCGTCGCATCGGCATCGTCGCCAAGCCCGGGCTCACCGAGGCGGCGGACCTGCTCGTCGAGATCGGCACCTGGTTGTCGGGACGCGGCATCGAGCCGTGCTACGAGACGGCGACGGCCGCACTGGCCGGAAAGGCCCTCACGGGCCCGACGTGCGACGCGGCCACGCTCGGGGCCGACGTGCAGATGCTGCTCGTGCTCGGCGGTGACGGCACGCTGCTCGGCACGGCAGGGCGGCTTGCTGCCGGGGGCTACGACGTGCCGGTGCTCGCGGTGAACTTCGGCAGCCTCGGCTTCCTGACCGAGGTGCGGGTGACCGAGGTGCACGACGCGCTCGAGCGGGCACTCGACGGCGACGCGGAGGAAGAGCGACGGCTGATGCTGCAGGCCACGGTGCGACGGGCCGACGGCGCCACGCAGCAACACCTGGCGCTCAACGACGTCGTGTTCACGAAGGGCGCGCTGTCGCGGATGATCGACCTCGCGGCGTACGCCGACGGGTTGCTGATCGCGTACTTCAAGGCCGACGGCCTCATCATCGCCTCACCGACGGGATCCACCGCGTACAACCTCTCGGCAGGCGGTCCCATCGTCCATCCTGCGGTGGACGCGGTCGTGCTCACGCCCATCGCGCCGCACACGCTGACGAACCGTCCGGTCGTGCTGCCGGCCGCCGCGACGCTGGAGGTGCGGGCCGTCACGCAGGACGGCCACGAGGTGCGCGACGAGTCCTACGTGACCTTCGACGGCCAGACGGGCGACATCCTCGGCCCGGGCGACGCCGTCACCGTGCAGCGCGCGCGCTACGTGCTCCGCCTGCTCAAGCCTGCCTCGCGCGGGTACTTCGAGGTGCTGCGGCAGAAGCTGCGGTGGGCGGAACGTTGAGGGACGGCATGCCATGGCCCACACCGCGTCACGTCGGCTCGCCGCGCATGCTGCCGGCATCGTCGGGATCGGGGTGTTGCTCGCGCTGATCGTGGCCTATCCGTTCCTGGGGGCGGGCACGACCCGCTCGCCCTGCCCCTCTCGACGATGGTGCAGCTCTTCGGCGTCGTCGGCCTCGTGCTGGTACCAGGCGGCGTGCTCCTGATGGTCAGGCCGGCGTGGACGCGCGGGCTTGCCGCGTGGAGTGCGTGTGCCGGGACCTGCGTGGCCCTGGTGATCGCCCTGTTCGCGACGCTGAGCGTCGGCACCGCGTTGGGCCTGCTGACGATCGGCGCGTGGGGCCTCGCGCTCGCGCGGATCGTGCCCGGCGTGGCCGGCCTGGCACGCGGCGCCGGCCGCGGCATCCACCCGGCCGCGCTGTATCTCGTGTGCCTGCCCCCGATCGTGCTGGCGACACAACTGCTGCTGATGGGACCGCTGACCGAGAGGAGCCGCAACCACGCCATGGCCGGCGCGGCGCCGCTGATTGCCGACATCGAGCGGGCCCGGGCTGGCCGCGGGCGCTATCCGGCGTCACTCGACGCGCAGCATGCCGACTACCGTGTCGGCGTCGTCGGTGTCGATCGATACCGTTACCTGCCCGCAGACGGCACGTACAACCTGTCGTTCGAACAACCGCGATTCCTGCTCGATCGCGTCGGCACCCGGGAGTGGGTGGTGTACAACCCTGGCGGCTCGCACCGGATGTACAGCCATGCGGCGTGGCTGATCGAGTCGGGTGGCGACGGAGGGCGCCAGGGCTGGTACGCGTCGGGCGACACCACGCAGGCCCACTGGAAGTACTTCCTGTTCGATTGACGCACCCGGGTGCGCCCGGTCAGCGACGATTCCTGAAGTATTCGACCTGCCAGCGCTGCACGTTGCGATTGTGCTCGGCAAGCGTCGTGGCAAAGACGTGCGAGCCGTCGTTGCGGCTGACGAAGTACAGGTACTTCACGTCGGCCGGTGCGATTGCGGCCTCGATCGCCGCCTTGCCCGGCGAGACGATCGGTCCCGGGGGCAGGCCCGGATAGCGATACGTGTTGTAGGGCGAATCGAACTGCAGGTCGGCGCGCGTGATGTTGCCGTCCCAGCGACCGGCGCGCTTGAGCGCGTAGATCACCGTGGGATCGGCCTGCATCGGCATGCCGATGCGCAGGCGGTTGTGGTACACGGCCGAGACGATCGCGCGTTCGTCGGCGCGGGCCGTCTCTTTCTCCACGAGCGCCGCGAGGGACATGAGCTGCCGCACCGTGAGGCCGGTGGCGCGCGCGCGCGCCTGCATGTCGGCGTCGAAGACGCCCTTGAAGCGGCGGACCATGCGATCGACGAGGGCCTCGGCCGCAATCGCGCGCGGCAGGTGGTACGTGTCGGGGAACAGGTAGCCTTCGAGCGTGTCGGCCGCGGGATCGAGTGCCGCGATCGCCGCCGGCGATCGCACCGCCTCGAGGAACGCCGCCGCACTGCCGAATCCGGCCTGCTCGAACAGCTTCGACATCTCCTCTGCCGTCAGGCCTTCGGGAAACGTGATCGCGACGAGGTGGACGTCGCCGCGCGCGAGCCTGTCGATCACGGTCGCCGGCGATGCCGGCTCGGTGAACCGGTACTCGCCCGCCTTCAGCGACCGGCCGCGGGCATGCCAGCGCATGGCCAGCCGGAACGTGAGGGGATCGCGAATCACGCCAGCGGCAACGAGGCGACGACCGATGCCCGCCGTGCTCTCCCCTTGCGGGATGTCGACGAAGGTCTCGCCGGTGAAGCCGGCATGCGGGGCCGACACCGTGCGCATCACCCACACGCCGCCGGCCACCGCCGCGACACCGAGGGCGAGGAGAATGAGGAGCAGCAGTCGTTTCACGCCGAAGGGGTCCTTGTCCGGGAATCCAGGTAGTCCTGCAGCAGGACGGCCGCCGCGGCGGCGTCGAGGCGTTCCTTCCGCTTGCGCCAGTCGCGCTCGCGCTCGGCGAGCCGCGACTCGGCTTCGACGCTCGTGAGCCTCTCGTCCACGGGAATCACCGGCAGCGGAATGCGGCGCGACAGCCGCGCGACGAAGTCGATGGCCGCAGCCGTGAAATCGGTCGGGCCGCCGTCGAGGCGACGCGGGACGCCGACGACTACCGCCTCCAGCGGATCATCGTCGGCGGCATGCCTGGCAATCACGTCGAGCAGCGCGTTCCACTGCGCCTTCAACGACGTGCCGCGCACGATCTCGAGCGGCCGTGCCAGCGTCCCCGAGGCATCGCTGATCGCGACGCCGGTCCGCCGTACGCCGAGATCGAAGGCGAGCACCCGCACGAGGGTAGGGTAGCAGGCCGTTTGCGCCGATACTGACGGACGTGCCCCCCTTCGCGCTCGTCGTCGCCCTGCTCGTGACCCAGCTGCCCTCGCTCCAGCAGCCGTCACCCGACGCGCCGCCCGACGGGACGTCCACGCCCGCCGCCCTGGTGCAGGCGGCCGAGGCCGCGCGGGCCCGGCAGGCGACGCGGGAGCGGATCGCCGCGCTGACGCGCGAGGCGGAGGCGCTGAAGAAGCAGTCGGCGTCGGTCCTCGACGAGGTGCGGCGGCTCGACGTCGAGCGCGACCTCCAGCGGGCGCGCGAGACCGAGGCGAGGCAGTCCCGCCGCGCGATCGCCGCCGACCTCGTGGCGCTCGAAGCCAGGCAGGCGGCACTGCAGGCCACGCTCGCCGCGGAACGGCCTGCCATCGCGGCGCGCCTGCGGCGTCTGCAGCGGCTCGGACGCGTGGGCTACGCCCGCATCGCCTGGGACGCCGGCAGCGCGCGCGACATCGGACGGGCATCGCGCCTGATGAGCTATCTCGCGAAGGACGATGGGCGACGGCTTGCCGCGTACCGACGGACTGCCGATGCGCTCACGGAGACCGCGACGCAGCTCGACGCGCGCCGCGCCGAGGCATCGGCGCTCGAAACCGAAGCGCGCCGCCGCCGGACCGCTGCCGAGATCGCGTATGCCCGCAAGCAGGAGGTGCTCGCGGAACTCCAGCAGGAGAGCGGTCGGCGTGAGCGGTGGCTTGCCGAGCTCGTCGCCGCACGCGCGCGCCTCGACACGTCGATGACCGAACGTGCGGCGGCAGCCCCTGCGGCGCCAGCCGCGCGCGTGCCGATTGGCACGAAGCGGCGCGCCCTGCCGTGGCCCGTGGCCGGGCCGGTGGCCCAGCGGTTCGGCCGGCAGCGCGACGCGCGCTTCGGCACGGCCACGGTCAACAACGGCATCACGATCGCCGCCGGGAATGGCATGCCGGTGCACGCCTTCCATCCCGGCACGGTCGCGTTTGCCGGCCCCTTCAGCGGCTTCGGCCAGCTCGTCATCGTGGATCACGGGCAGCAGGCGTACTCGCTGTACGGCTACCTGTCGGCCATTCGCGTCCAACGAGGCACGGCCGTCCAGGCGGGCACCGTGGTGGGCGACGTCGGCGATGCGCCCGAGGGCGGGTCGTCCCTGTACTTCGAGCTGCGCATCGACGGCCGTCCTGTCGATCCCCTACAATGGCTGGAACGCGCGCAATGACATCCCGCACCCGTTTTCTCGTGCTCGCGCTGACGACGCCGCTTGTCCTCTTCACGCTCGTCGGCGGCCTGCTCGGACAGCAGCGCACCACACCCGGCGCCTATCCGGAACTGCGGGTGTTCGACGACGTCGTCTCGCTGATCTTCGGCAGCTACGTCGAGGAACCCAATCCCGACACGGTGCTCGAAGGGGCGATGCAGGGGCTGGCCGAAGGGCTCGACCCCGACAGCTCCTACCTCGCGCCCGCGCACGTCGCGCAGGCGCAGGCGGAGCCGGGCCGCACGCCGGCCGGCACCACCGGGCTGACGCTCACCCGCCAGTACTACCTGCGGGTCGTGGCCGCTCGAGACGGATCCCCCGCCGCCGCGGCCGGGCTGCACACCGGCGACTACATCCGCGCCATCGACGGCAAGTCCACGCGCCACATGTCCCTCTTCGAAGGCCAGCGCCTCATCGAAGGGCCTGTGGGATCGACGGTGACGCTCACGGTGCTGCGCGGCAGCGCCACCGACACGCACGATGTGCCCCTCACCCGCGTGGCCCCGCTTGCCGCCGAGGTGTCGGGCCGGATGGCCGCGCCGAGCGTCGGGCTGCTGCGCGTCACCGCGTTCAGCGACCGCACGGCGGCCCAGATGCGACAGGCGATCGACCGGCTGGACCGGCAAGGGGCGACGCAGGTGCTCATCGACATCCGGCACACCGCCGAGGGCGACCCGGCCCTCGGGGCCGAACCCGCCCGGCTGTTCGTGAAGTCGGGCGTGATCGCCATCCGCGAGGCCCGCGGCGAGCAACCGCAGAAGACAGAAGCCCAGGCGGGCGACGGGGCGATCACCCTGCCCGTCACGCTCCTGACCACGAACGGCACGTCACAGGCGGCCGAGGTCTTTGCCGCGGCACTCGTCGAGAACGACCGCGCCAGGACGGTCGGCGAACGGACGCTCGGGCGCGCCGCCGCGCAGAAGCTGGTGAAGCTGCCCGACGGCAGCGGCCTCTGGCTGACCTACGCCCGGTGGCTCGGCCCCAAGGGGGCGGCCATCCATGGCACGGGCATCGTGCCCGGCACGCCTGTCTCCGAACCCGACGTCGAGTTCGGCGAGCCGGCCGCCACCGAGGATCCCATCCTCGAGAAGGCGCTCGAAGCCGTCGCGGTCAAGGCGGCGGCCTGACCATCGCCTTCTTCTTGCGCGATTCCACGGCTCCGCTGTACCATGCCTGTTCGCACATCGACTTGTGCGATTGGCTGTAGGCGCGTAGCTCAGGGGTTAGAGCGCCTGCTTGACACGCAGGAGGTCGGCGGTTCGATTCCGCCCGTGCCTACCATCATCCAGCCAACCAGCCCGCCCACCGGTTGCAGCTCCAGCCGGCTCCGGCTGTGGAGACCAGTGTTCGCGGCATGACGCCCGTCGTAGTCACACTTCCTGACGGATCGACGCGATCCGTGGCTGTCGGCACGCCCGTCCGGGACGTGGCGGCCGACGTGTCGCCGCGGCTCGCGAAGTCGGCGCTTGCGGCGCGGGTGGACGACTCGGTCGTGGATCTGTCGCACCCGCTGACGCGGGATGCGCGCGTCCAGATCCTGACGGGCGAGGGCGCGGATGCCCTGACGGTGTATCGCCACAGCACGGCGCACCTGCTGGCAGCCGCCGTGACGCGGCTGTTCCCGGGGACGCAGTGCGGCATCGGCCCGGTCATCGAGGAGCCGCCGGGGTTCTACTACGACTTCGTGGTCGAGCGCCCGTTCGTGCCCGAGGACCTCGAGCGCATCGAGGCCGAGATGCGGCGCCTGGCGCAGGCCGACGAGGTCTTCGAGCGCCAGATGTGGCCCCGCGAGGAGGCGCTGGCGTTCTTCGGCGACCGCGGCGAGCCGCTGAAGGTGCAGCTCATCGAGGAGAACACGCAGGGCCAGTCCGAGGTGTCGGTGTACACCATCAAGGACCGCGACACCTTCGTGGACTTCTGCCGCGGGCCGCACGTGCCCTCGACCGGCAGGCTGAAGGCCTTCAAGCTGACGACGACGTCGAGCGCGTACTGGAAGGGCGACGCGAAGAACCAGCCGATGCAGCGCATCTACGGCACGGCGTTCTTCAGCGACAAGGAGCTCCAGGCGTACCTGGCGCGGCTCGAGGAAGCCAAGAAGCGCGACCACCGCAAGGTGGGCCGGGAGCTCGGCCTCTTCATGTTCCACCCGTGGGCGCCGGGAGCCGCGTTCTGGCTGCACAAGGGCACCGTGCTCTACAACGGCCTGGCCGAGTACATGCGTGCGGTGCTCTACCCCGCCGGCTACGACGAAGTGAAGACGCCCATCGTCTTCAACAAGGCGTTGTGGGAGACGTCGGGCCACTGGCACCACTACCGCGACAACATGTTCGTGCTCGAGGGCGACGAGGACGAGCACATGGCGCTCAAGGCCATGAACTGTCCCGGCCACATGCTCGTGTTCGCGAGCCAGGTCCGCAGCTACCGCGATCTGCCGCTCCGGTTGCACGAGCAGACGGCGCTGCACCGCAACGAGGCGTCTGGCGTGCTGGGCGGCCTGACGCGCGTCCGCCAGTTCTCGCAGGACGATGCCCACTGCTTCGTGATGCAGGAGCAGATCGGCGAGGAAGTGCAGCGGCTGCTCGGGCTCGTGCAGCGGGTGTACGGAGACCTCGGGCTGACCTACGAGGTGAAGCTCTCGACGCGTCCCGACGAGTATCTGGGTGCGCGCGAGACGTGGGATCACGCCGAGGCCCAGCTGAAGGCGGCTCTCGAGGGCGTGGGCCAGGCCTATACGATCAACGAGGGCGACGGCGCGTTCTACGGGCCGAAGATCGACTTCGACGTCACCGACGCGATCGGCAGGAAGTGGCAGTGCGCCACGATCCAGCTCGATTACCAGATGCCGGAGCGGTTCGACCTGAAGTACGTCGGTGCCGACAACGCGGAGCACCGGCCGGTGGTGATCCACCGGGCGATCTTCGGCAGCTTCGAGCGGTTCATCGCGCTGCTGATCGAGCATTTCGCCGGCGCGTTCCCGCTCTGGCTGGCGCCCGTGCAGGCGGTGGTGCTGCCGATTGCCGACCGACACGCGGGATATGCCGCGCAGGTGCTGGCCGAGTTGCAGGCCGCGGGGCTCCGTGCCGGGCTTGATGACCGGCAGGAGAAGATCGGGTACAAGATCCGGGAAGCCCAGTTGCAGAAGGTCCCCTACATGCTCGTGGTCGGCGACAAGGAAGCCGCCGAGGGGACCGTGGCGGTGCGGAGCCGGCAGGGCGGCGACCTCGGGAGCCGGGTGGTCGGCGCGTTCGTCGCCGATGCGCAGGCCGAGATCGCGGGCAAGGGACAATCGGCGGAGTCGCCGGACGGAATGTAGGAGGCGTTTCGCCGGCCGATCAGGGGATCGGCCGACGGGGCGCGTTCAAGGAGGTCGTTATCGCGTACGACAATCGCATGCGGGGTCCCCGACGGGACGACAGGGTCCGGATCAACGAGCGCATTCGCGTGCGTGAGGTCCGGGTGATCGACGAAACCGGGCAGCAGCTGGGCATCATGCCGCCGGCGCAGGCCGTCGCACTCGCCCGCTCGAAGGGGCTCGATCTCGTCGAAGTCGCTGCCACCGCCGTGCCGCCGGTCTGCCGGATCACCGATTACGGCAAGTACCAGTACAACGAGCAGAAGAAGCAGCGGCAGGCCCGCAAGCACCAGAAGACCATCGAGGTGAAGGAAGTCAAGTTCCGCCCGAAGGTCGACCTGCACGATTACGACTTCAAGAAGCGCAACATCCAGCGCTTCCTGCACGAGGGCGACAAGGTCAAGGCCGTGGTGTTCTTCCGCGGCCGCGAGATCGCCCACCCGGAGATCGGCCGCCGCATCCTGGAGCGCCTGATCGCCGAACTGAACGACATCGCGGTGGCCGAGAACATGCCCCGGATGGAAGGCAACACGATGCACGTCATCCTGTCGGGACGACCGGGCATCAAGAAGGTCGAGAAGCCGGCGCAACCGGAGTCCGACGACAACGCCCTCGAGGAAGCGGAAGCCGCCTCGGAGGACTGAGGGACGGGCGCGTTCGACGAACGCGGCCGGTACAACAACGAACGACGAGTCAGATCATGCCGAAACTCAAGACCCACAAGGGCGCCTCGAAGCGGTTCAAGCGCACCGCTTCTGGCAAGTTCCTGCGCGGCAACGCGTTCAAGCGGCACATCCTGACGAGCAAGACCACCAAGCGCAAGCGCGCGCTGCGTGGCACCACGCTCGTCTCCGCCCAGGATCAGGCGAAGCTGGAGTTGATGCTGCCGTACAAGTAGATTGGACAGTCGACGTTCGACATCGCCAATCGCACAAACAGGGCAGTGATCGCTGCCCGCTGAGCGGCCCGGGTCCCAAAGTCGGTGAACCCGCCCCGAGGCTGCGGAGAACGCAATGCCGAGAGTGAAGCGTGGCACGGTGCGCCGTGCGAAGCGCGAGAAGTTGCTGACCCTTGCCAAGGGGTACTACGCCAACAAGAGCAAGCTGTACCGCTTTGCCAAGGAAGCCGTCGATCGCGCCCTCAAGAGCGCCTTCGTCGGCCGTCGCCGCAAGAAGCGCGACTTCCGGCGCCTGTGGATCGTCCGCATCAACGCGGCCGCCCGGCAGCAGGGCATCAGCTACTCGCAGTTCATCGCCGGCCTCAACCGCGCCGGCGTGACCGTGGACCGCAAGATGCTCGCCGAGCTGGCCGTGAACGAGCCGGCCGCGTTCACGGCGCTCACCACGCGCGCCAAGGACGCCCTCAAGCAGCAGACGGCCTAGCGCCGGCTGCACGCTGAATGAGTAGGGGGCGCCTGACGGCGTCCCCTTTTTTTGTGTCCGACCGAGGCGCCCCGCTCCGACCATGCCTGACCTCTCCACGTCCGTCTCCGAACTGCGCGCGGCGTTCGACACCGCCCTTGCCGGCGCCTCGACCGCGGCCGACCTGCAGGCGTTGCGCGACCGCTTCCTCGGGCGCAAGCAAGGGCTCGTCACCGCCCTGTATGCGGAGATTGCGAAAGCGCCCGCTGACAGGAAGCGCGAGATGGGCCGCCTCGCCAACGAGCTGAAGCAGGCCGTCGAGGCCGGGCTGGAGGCGCGCAAGGCCGCCATCGACACCGCGCCACGCGCCGCGGGCCTCGACCTCACGCTGTCGCCCCGCCCGCTGGCTGCCGGCTCGCGGCATCCCCTCAACGCGATGCGCGAGCGCATCGAGCGCATCTTCGTCCGCATGGGCTACGAGGTGCTCGACGGGCCCGAGGCCGAGGACGACTGGCACTGCTTCGAGGCGCTCAACATGCCGGCCGACCACCCGGCCCGCGACGAGCAGGACACGCTGTACCTGGCCGCGCCCTTCGACCAGGGCCGCCTGGCCACGGGCCCGCCCGCCGCCGGCGTGACGCTGCGGCCGGCCACGCTGTTGCGCACGCACACGTCGGCCATGCAGATCCGCTACATGGCACGTCAGCCGCCGCCCATCCGCATCATCGCGCCCGGGCGCGTCTATCGCCGCGACAACCTCGATCTCACGCACACGCCGATGTTCCAGCAGGTCGAGGCGCTCGTGGTCGGCGAGCAGGTCACGATGGCCGACCTCAAGGGCACGCTGCTCGGGTTCGCCCGCGAGTTCTTCGACCCGAAGACGCCCATCATGTTCAAGCCCTCGTTCTTCCCGTACACGGAGCCGAGCGCCGAAGTGTTCGTCGGCTGCCAGTCGTGCTTCGGGTCGGGGTGCTCGATGTGCAAGCGCACGGGCTGGATCGAGATCGGCGGCAGCGGCATGGTGCACCCCTCGGTGTTCGAGGCCGTCGGCATCGACCCGGAGCGCTACACCGGGTTCGCGTTCGGCATGGGCATCGAACGGCTGGCGCTGCTCGCCCATCGCGTGGACGACATCCGCGCCTTCTATGAGAACGACCTGCGGTTCCTGGAGCAGTTCGCGTGAAGATCCTCGTCTCGTGGTTGAAGGAGTACGTCGACGTCCCGGTGTCCAACGACGCGCTGGCCGCGGACCTCACGATGCGCGGCTTCGAGGTCGCATCGATCGAGCCGGTGCCCGGGCGCGCTGGCGATGCCGTGATCGACTTCGAGATCACGGCCAACCGCCCCGACTGCCTCGGCGTGGTCGGCATGGCACGCGAAGCTGCCGTGAGGTACGGCGTGCCGCTGCGTGTCCCGAGCCCAGAACCCGGTGCCACGAACCCGGCACCCGGCGACCTGCGCGTGACCGTCGAATCGCCGGACCTCTGCCCGCTCTACTGCGCGGCGATCGTGGACGTCACGGTCGGCCCCTCCCCCGCCTGGCTCGTCGAGCGGCTCACGCTCAGTGGCGTCCGCTCGATCAACAACATCGTGGACGTCACCAACTACGTGCTGCTCGAGCTGAACCAGCCACTGCACGCATTCGACGCCGACACGATTGCCGGCCGTGCCGGAGACTCCGGCGCGCCAGGCCGTGAGCTGATCGTGCGCACGGCAGCGCCTGGCGAGACGCTGACGACGCTCGACGGCATCGAGCGCACGCTTGCCGAGGGCATGCTGGTCATCGCGGACCCCGCCGGCGCGCAGGCGGTTGCCGGCGTCATGGGCGGCGCCGCGACCGAGATCGGACCGGGCACGAAGACCATCGCGCTCGAGAGCGCGTACTTCGCGCCAGCCCAGGTGCGGCGCACGCGCCGCCGCCTCGGGTTGTCGACCGAGGCGTCGTACCGCTTCGAGCGCGGCACCGATCCGACGATGCCGCTGCGCGCGCTGCGACGCGCCGTGGAGTTGATCACGCAGATTGGTGCCGGCACGCCGCGTCCGGGCGAGATCGTCGTCGGCGAGACCCGGCCGGCGCCGCGCACGGTGAGGCTGCGCCACGGGCGCATCGCGCGCGTGCTGGGCATGGACGTGGCTGCCGCCGACGTCGAGACCATCATGGGCTCGCTCGGGTTCGTCGCCAGTCGGGAAGAGGGCGACCTCGCGTGGTCGGTCGCGGTGCCCGCATGGCGCGGCGACGTCACGCGCGAGGAGGACCTCATCGAGGAGGTCGCGCGCTGCGCCGGCTATGAGCACCTGCCGGTGACGTTCCCGCCGCTCGACGCGCCGCCGGCGCGCCCGGCTCCGCGCCTCGTGCGCGATGCGCGCGTGCGCGACATGCTCGTCGGCGCCGGGTTTGCCGAGGCGGTGACGTTCACCTTCATCGAGAAGCACGCCGCGGCACCGTTCGACGACGCTCCGATCATGATTGCGAACCCGCTCTCGGAACTGTTCGCGGTGCTGCGACCGTCGGTGCTGCCAGGTGTCGTCGACGCCGTTTCGCACAACCGGCGGCGCGAGCAGCGCGACATCCGGCTGTTCGAACTCGGGACGCGGTTCACGCGCGTGCACGGCGAGACGCGGAGCGTGGCGATTGCGTGGACCGGTGCCGCCTCACCCGAGCACTGGAGCGGCAGCGGCCGTCCCGTGGACCTCTACGACGTGCTCGGCGTCGTCGAGCGCCTTGCCGACGTACTGCGCGTGTCGTGGCAGGTCGAGCCTGCCGATCACGCGGCACTCGCGCCGGGCCGATCCGCGCGCGTCGTGCGCGACGTGGATGGCACGCGTGTCGAGGTCGGCTGGGTCGGCCAGCTGGCACCGGCGCTTGCGGAGGCGCGGGGCATACCCGTCCTGGATCCGGTGCTCGTGGCCGAAGTGGATCTCGATCTGGGGGCACCGGACTTCGATCCCGATCACCAGGTGGTGGCCGCGGCGCTGCCCCGACATCCCTCGGTCGTGCGCGACATCTCGATCGTCGTTCCGGCTGACTTGCCGGCTGCAAGGGTTCGTGGCACGATTCACGCGGCTGCACCGTCCACGCTCGTGGAGGTGCGAGAGTTCGATCGCTATCAGGGCTCGTCGCTGCCCGCCGGCATGGTCAGCCTGTCGTTCAGGCTGACGTTCCGGGCTGCCGACCGCACGCTGACGGACGCCGAGGTGCACGCTGCCACCGACGCGGTCCTCGCGGCGCTCGCGGCCGGGCACGGCGCGACCCTGCGCTAGATATGACGGGCACGCCTCGCGTGCCAGGAGTGTGTTCCATGAGCCAAGCCGTGTCTGCCGTCGACCTCGGGGTCGTCGAACGTCTCGACGAGAAGATCCGCCAGCTCGTCGCCCTCGTCGAACGGAGCCGATCCGAGGCGGCGAAGCTGCGCGCCGACAACGAGCGGCTGAACAAGGACGTCGACGCGCTGCAGGCGCAGCTCGTGGATGCCGAAGGTGTGTCGGCCGAGCTCGTCGCCATGCGCGAGGAGCGCGACCAGGTGCGCGCGCGCGTGGCCGACATGCTCGCGCAGCTCGACGCGCTGCAGTTGTAGGAGGCCCGTGAACTCCACCCGCCCTGTGAACGACGAGACGCCTCTCGGCGACCAGACGTCGCCCAACCACGTGGTGCTGGTGGACATCCAGGGCCTGCGCTATCCGATTCGCAGCGCCCTCGACCCCGCATACGTCCACAAGCTCGCGCGCCACGTGGATCGCACCATGGACTCCGCGTCGAGCGCCGTGCCCATCGGCGAGTCCACGAAGCTCGCGGTGCTCGCCGCGCTGAACATCGCCGACGAGTGCTTCCGCAGCCGCGCCGACGAAGCGCGCGTGGCCGCCGACATCCTCGACCGCGCCAACGAGCTCGAACGCCTCATCGATGCCGTGCTCGTCAAGCACGGCGCCTGACTGTCTGTGTCGCCCGCATCCGCCGACGGGCTGACGACGCGTGCAGGCGTGCTACTATCGGTGAGCCTGCGTTGTGCGTGATGGGTCGAGGATCGCTTGAGCCGATGTTCTTGACCCCAAGCGAATCGCGACAGCCGTGTGGTGTGCATGCCTCCGCCGAGAGGAAGCCTGAAGCGCGGCTCTTACAGTGGTTCCACCTGCTTCCGCAGGTTCAACGACCTCCCCACACGGCAACGCGGGGCTTCTGACTGCCAGCGCCCTGGCGCCGCACGTCGCACGGCGACCCCCGACTTCGCCCCCGCACGCGGCAGCGCTTGCCTTCGGCCGAGCGTTCGGGCCACAGTCGAGTCTTACCCATGGGGCAGTGGACCTCCCTCGAAATCTTCGCGCTCGCCCTCGATGCCATTGCCGCGCTTGCCGTGCTGCTGTGGTTGCTCTGGGCCCGGAAGCGCCTGGCAGCCGATGCCCAGCGTGCCGAGGCGCAGGCGGCGCTCGTGCTCCGCAATGCCGAGCGTGAAGCCGAGTCGCGCCGCAAGGAAGCGGAGATCGAGGCACGGGAACGCGCGCACGTGTTGATGCGCGAGGCCGAGCAGGCCGCGCGTGAGATGCAGGACGCCGCGCGCCTCACCGAGCAACGTGCGACCGAACGAATCCGGCACGCCGACGACCGCGCGTCCGCCCTGCTCCAGGCAGACCAGGACCTCGCCCGCCGACGGCACGACCTGGATCGCCGGCAGGCCACCTTGGACGGGCTCGAGGCTGAGGCCCGCGAGCGGATGGCGCAGGTCGATGCGCGGCATGCCGCGACGCTCGTCGAACTCCAGCGCGTGGCCGGCCTCACGGCCGACGAAGCACGCGCCGAACTCGTCCGGCAACTCGAACACGAGGCACGCCGTGACGCCGCCCACATGGTCAAGCGACTCGAGACGGAGGCCCGCGAGCAGGCAGGCGCGCGGGCGCGCCAGCTGGTCGCCGAGGCCATCCAGCGCAGCGCCGCCGAGCACGCCATCGAGACGACCGTCTCGGTGGTGGATCTGCCGGGCGACGACATGAAGGGGCGCATCATCGGGCGTGAAGGGCGCAACATCCGCGCGCTCGAACAGGCGACCGGCGTCGAGCTGATCGTGGACGACACGCCGGGTGCCATCATCCTCTCGAGCTTCGATCCGTTCCGGCGCGAAGTGGCACGCCAGGCGATCGAGCGCCTCATCGCCGATGGACGCATCCACCCGGCGCGCATCGAGGAGGTCGTCGAGCGGGTGAAGGGCGAGCTCGAGGACATGGTGCGGCGCGACGGCGAGGCGGCCGCCATGGAACTCGGCCTGCACGACGTGCATCCGGAACTCCTCCGCCTGATGGGTGCGCTGCGCTTCCGTACGAGCTACGGGCAGAACGTGCTGAGCCACAGCAAGGAAGTCGCATGGCTCGCCGGCATCATGGCGCGCGAACTCGGACTCGACACCCACGTCGCGGTGCGGGCCGGGTTCCTGCACGACATCGGCAAGGCCGTCGATCGCGAGACGTCCGGCACCCACCTTGCCCTCGGCCTCGACCTGCTGCGGCGGCACGGTGAACGGCAGCCCGTGATCGACGCGGTCGCCGCACACCACATGGACATCGACTGGCCGTCCCTCGAGGCCATGCTCGTGCAGGCAGCCGACGCGATCTCCGCGGCCCGTCCGGGCGCGCGCCGCGACATCCTCGAGTCGTACGTGCGCCGCCTCGAGAAGCTCGAGGACATTGCCGACAGCTTCAAGGGTGTGTCGAAGTCGTTCGCGCTCCAGGCCGGGCGCGAGGTGCGCATCATGGTGCAGAGCGAGCAGGTGTCCGACGAGGATGCCGTGTGGCTGTCCAAGGACATCGCGCGCCGCATCGAGAACGAGCTCGAGTACCCGGGACAGATCAAGGTCACCGTGATCCGGGAGACGCGCGCCGTGGAGATCGCCCGCTGATCATGACGGACCGCGTGCCAGCCGGGTGGCATCACGCCGCATCGGCGACGGTCGGCGACGTCGGCGAGCATGCCCTGATCCACTGGATCACGGGACGCGTCGGCGCTGCGCGCAGCGCCGACGTGGCGCTCGGCATCGGCGACGATGCGGCGGTCGTGCGCCCGCGACGCAATCACGTGGACGTGCTGACGACCGACGTGCTCGTCGATGGCGTGCACTTCAGGCGCGCGTACGGCACCGCCCGCGACGTCGGGCATCGCGCGCTGCACGTGAACCTCAGTGACGTGGCGTCGATGGGCGCCGAGCCGCGCGTCGCGCTGCTGTCCCTGGGCCTGCCGGCGACGCTCGAGGCGCGCTGGGTGGCCGAACTCGTCGATGGCCTCATAGAGGCCGCCGAGGCCTCGCGCGTCCAGTTGGTTGGCGGCAACGTCTCGCAGTCGCCCGTGCTCTTCGTGGACGTCACGGTCACGGGTGCCGTCAAGCCGCGCGACGTCCTGCGTCGGACAGGCGCCCGGGCGGGCGACGAACTCTACGTGAGCGGCGACGTGGGTGCGGCGGCGGCGGGCCTTGCCTGGCTTGCGCATGCCGACGCGCCCGGTGGTCCAGAGCCCGACGTCCTCACCACGGCCCTCGCGCGCTACCGGCGCCCCGAGGCGCGTGTCGCCCTCGGCCTGCAGGTCGGGCGCAACAGGGCGGCATCGGCCTGCATGGACACGAGCGACGGCCTGGCCGACGCCCTCCGCCAGTTGGCGCGGGCGAGCGGCGTCGGCGTACGCGTGGATGCCGCGGCGCTGCCGGTCTCGCCGGCCGTGGCGCACGTAGCGGCAGCCCTTGGCCGTGACGCGGAGGCGCTCACCTGGTCCGGCGGTGAGGATTACGAGCTGCTCTTCGCCGTGCCGCGCCGGTTCCGGCGGCGGTTCCTGCACGCGAGCGGCCGCAAGGGCCTCCCTGTCGTCACCCGGATTGGCGTCTGCACGAAGGACGCCGATTTGGTGGTCGTGCAGGCCGACGGGCGCGAGGCGCCGCTTGCCGGGGGGTTCGAGCACTTCGGCGCGACGACGACCGGGCGGGAGGCGCGGGGCTGATGCTCCTGACGCGTTCCCTTCGCCGGCGCATCGTCGTGGCGGCAAGCGCGGCGCTCGCGTTCGCGCTGATGTACGAGAGCCCGATCTTCGACTCGCAGTACATCCCGCAGGCCTTCCGGCGGACGCGGGCCGAGACGCCGGTCATGGCGCCGGGCCCGCCCGACCCGCAGGATGTCGCCTCCCCGGCCCCCGGCCTCCGCCTGCGCTTCCGAGCCACCGCCTACTGCAAGGGCACGACGACGGCGTCGGGAGCCGGCATCCAGACCGGCATCGCCGCCGCGGACCCCGACCTGCTGCCCGTGGGATCGGTGATCCAGGTGAACTCGCTCGGGCCGCGGTACGACGGCATCTACACGATCCTCGACACCGGCCCGCGCGTGAAGGGCCGGCAGATCGACATCTACATGTGGAACTGCAACGAGGCGCTCGCATTCGGGAGGCGGACGCTGTCGCTCCAGGTGATGCGGCTCGGGTGGAACCCGCGCACGAGCACGCCCGAGCGCGTCGGCAGCGAGTTCCGTCGGCGTGAGGCGCAGATCAGTGCGCCGAAGGCCGACCCACCTGCCGCTCCGCCTGCAGCGCCCGCCGCCCCGGAGGCGTCCGGGACATCGCCTGAACCCACGCGCTCCCCGAAGCCCGACACCGAGTCCTGATGGATCTCCTCCTCGAAGCCACGCGCCGCGCCGAACGCGAGCACTTCTGGTTCAAGGGCTTCCGGGCCTTCGTCGCTCCCGTCGTTGCCAGGGCGGCCGCGGCACGCCCGCCGACGCGACTGCTTGATTGCGGGTGCGGCACCGGCGTGAACCTGCCGATGCTCGCGCGGCACGGCACGTCGTACGGGTTCGACCTCACGTGGACGGGCCTCAAGTTCGCCCGCGACCACGGCACGCAGCGCCTCGCCCAGGCCAGCGTGCTGCACGTGCCGTTCCGCGATGCCGCGTTCGACATCGTCACCTGCTTCGACGTGCTGCAATGCCTGCCGCCTGCCCTCGGCCGTCAGGCGATTGCGGAGTTCCACCGCATCCTCGCGCCGGGCGGGCACCTCGTGATGAACGTCGCGGCGCTCGAGGCCCTGCGCGGCGACCACGCGGTGCTCGCCGAGGAGGCGCACCGCTACGAGCGGGGCGAACTGCACGGGCTCGTCGAGGGCGCCGGCTTCCACGTGCATCGCCTCACGTTCACCAATGCGACGCTGTTCCCGGTGATGTTCGGCCTGCGCTTGTGGCAGCGCCTTCGCGGCCTGCGTCCCGCCGAAGAGGCGCAGGCCGAGATCGGCGTCCCGGCCGCCCCGGTGAACCACGCGCTCACCGCGCTGCTCGCGCTCGAAGCGGCAGTCGTCCGGCGCGTCGACATGCCGGTCGGCAGCTCCCTCCTGCTCCTCGCGCAGAAGCGATAGATCGACCGTCGACCTGAAGGTCGACGGCTACGAACAGTCGATTTCGACGACGTCGGCGTCGGTGTCGGTATGCCCTTCCCGATTCGTGGGCGTCGGTGTCGGTGTCGGTATGCCCTTCCCGATTCGTGGGCGTCGACGTTCACGTCGACGCACGCCGCGCCGCGGTACATCCTCCGGGTCTGGCCGCCGGACTCGTCCGGCGGTCACCGCGCCATCACTCGTCTCCGAGGTGGCGGCCGGCGGCGAGATACGTGGACACGTACTCACCCACCGCGTCGGCGAGCGGCGTCGGCGGACGTGTGTAGCCGGCGGCGCGCAGGCGCGAGATGTCGGCCTGCGTGTGGTACTGGTACGTGCCGCGCAGCGCCTCGGGCATGTCGATGAACTCGATGCGCTCGGGGACGCCGGCTGCGGCAAAGATCGGACGCACGAGATCCAGCCACGTACGGGCTTCCCCGGATCCGATGTTGAAGATCCCCCTGGAGCCGTGCGCCGCGAGGTGCAGCGTCATCTCCACGACGTCCTTCACGTACACGAAGTCGCGCCGCTGTTCGCCGTCGCGGTAATCAGGGTGGTGGCTCCGGAACAGACGCACGCGCCCCTCGTCACGCACCTGGGCGTACGCCTTGTGCACGACCGAGCGCATCTCGCCCTTGTGACCCTCGTTGGGACCGAAGACGTTGAAGAAGCGCAGGCCCGCAACACGCGGGAGCAACTCGTGGTCGCGCACCCAGCGGTCGAAGAGCAGCTTCGAGTAGCCGTACATGTTCAGCGGACGCAACGGCTCGATCGTGGTCGGGTCGTCCACCATCCCTGCGCTCCCGTCGCCGTAGGTGGCAGCCGACGACGCGTAGACGAACGCCGCGCCGTGCTGCATCGCCCAGCGGCACAGGTCCTTGCTGAACTCGTAGTTGTTGCGTGCGAGGTAGGAGGCGTCCTGCTCGGTTGTTGCCGAGCACGCACCCATATGCAGGACGAGGTCGAACTCGCCAAGGCGGTCGTGCGCGAGCCGGTCGAGCAGGTCGTCGGCCTCGAGGTAGTCCTCGAAACGAAGGCCGCGCAGGTTGCGCCACTTGGCCGTCGTGCCGAGCCGATCGGCGATGACGATGCGCGACGACCCCCGCGTGTTGAGGCCCCATGCCAGCGCCGAGCCGATGAATCCCGCGCCGCCGGTGATCAGCACGCGCGCGCGTTCGATGTCGATCATTCAGGAACCCTCGTGAGTCGGCTGCAGCGCCGGCGCGGCCGCGTGCGACTGGTACTGGAGCTGGTACAGGCGATGGTAGATGCCGCGCATGGCCAGCAGCTCCTGGTGCGTGCCCGACTCGCGCAGTTCGCCGCGATGGAGCACGAGGATGCGGTCCATGTCCTGGATCGTCGAGAGGCGGTGCGCGATGGCAATCGTCGTGCGTCCCTGCATCAGCACGCGCAGCGCATCGCGAATCAGCACTTCGGTCTCGGTGTCGACGCTCGACGTCGCCTCGTCGAGCACGAGGACCTGCGGGTCGAAGGCGAGGGCTCGCGCAAACGACAGCAGCTGCTTCTGCCCGACCGACAGCGTCGCGCCACGCTCGGCCACCGGCGTGTCGTAGCCCCGGGGCAGGTCGCGGATGAACGCATCGGCGTGGACGGCCTCGGCCGCGGCACGCACCTGCGCGTCGGTGATGTCCTCGCGCCCGAGCCTGATGTTGCCGGCAACCGTACCGGAGAACAGGTAGACGTCCTGGAGCACGAGCGCGAAGTGCCGGCGCAGGTCCGCGATCGGGAGGTCGCGGATGTCGGTGCCGTCGAGCAGGATGCGGCCGCTGCTCACGTCGTAGAACCGCAGCAGCAGGTTGATGAGCGTGCTCTTGCCCGACCCGGTGGCGCCCACCACGCCGATGCGCTGCCCGGGCTCCACCGTGAACGAGACGTGCTTGAGGACCTCCACGCCCGGCGTGTACGCGAACGTCACGTCGTCCACGACGATCCGCCCAGACGACCGCGCCCGGCCCTCGCCCGTCGGCACCCCCGCGGGGTCGGTGATCCGCACGGGCGTGTCGAGCAGCGCGAACAGGCGCTCAGACGATGCCATGGCCGCCTGGAGCAGGTTGAACTTCTCGGACATGTCCGAGATCGGGCGGAAGAAGCGCTGGGCGTACTGGAGGAACGCCACGAGCGTGCCGATCGTCAGCGTGGCCCCGAGCACCCAGCCGCCGCCGAACCAGATGATGAGCGCGGTCGAAATCGCGCCAATCACCTCGATGACGGGATAGAACACCGCGTAGTAGTGGATCGACCGCAGGTTCGCATCGCGATGCTCGCGGTTGACGCGGTCGAACTCGCCGAACGTCTGCGCCTCGCGGCGGAACAGCTGCACGGTGGCCATGCCCGTGAGGTTCTCCTGGAGGAACGCATTCAGGCGCGACACCCACGTGCGCACCTCCCGGTAGGACTCGCGCACGTTGCGCCGGAACCACTGCGTCACGACCAGGATCAGCGGCAGCACGCAGAACGTGAGCAACGCGAGCCGCCAGTCGAGCGAGACGAGCACGACGACGATGCCGGCAAGCGACAGGATGTCGCCGAACACCGACACGACGCCGGACGTGAACAGGTCGTTGATCGCGTCCACGTCGCTCGTCACGCGTGTCATCATGCGGCCCACGGGATGGCGATCGTAGTAGGCGAGGTCGAGCCGCTGCAGGTGGTCGTACACCTGCCGGCGCAGGTCGTACATGATCCGCTGCCCCAGCATCTGCAGCGTCGTGGTCTGCACGAACTCGGCCGCGAACGCGCCGACGAGCGTCCCCAAATACAGGAGCGCCACCGTCGTCACGCCCGCGAAGTCGCCGACGGCGATGTGCTCGTCGATGGCGCGCTTGACGAGCACCGGCTGCGCCAGCTGGAACCCGACGTACGCGACGATGGCCGCAAGCGCAAGGACGGCGCGCGCCCAGTACGGTCGCAGGTAGCCGATCAGCCGGCGCATGAGCCGGCCGTCGTAGGCCTTGCCGAGGATTTCGTCGTCGTGCGAAGGCATCAGGAGACGGCGAGCTCCTCTTCGAGCTGCTGCTGGCGCACGAGATCCCCGTACGGGCCGCCGGCCTGCGCCAGCGACGCGTGCGTGCCGCGCTCGACGATGCGGCCGGCGTCGAGCACGATCACCTGATCGGCGTGCCGGACGGCGGAAATGCGATGCGCGACGACGATGGTCGTGCGGTCGGCGGTCACTTCGCGCAGGCGGCCCAGGATTTCCTCCTCGGTGTAGGTGTCGACGGCCGACAGCGCGTCGTCGAAGACGAGCACCGGCGCGTCGGTCATCAGCGCGCGGGCAATGGAGGTCCGCTGCTTCTGGCCGCCAGACAACGTGAGCCCGCGCTCGCCCACCCGCGTGTCGTAGCCCTCGGCGAACTGGGCGACGTCCTTGTCGAGCCTGGCAATCGCCGCGACGTCGAGCACGCGCGACGCCCGGGTCTCAGCCGCATCGTCGGGGGCACCGAACGTGATGTTGCCTTCGAGCGTCGTGCTGAAGAGGAACGTCTCCTGCGGGACGAACGCGAACGCGGCGCGCAGTTGCGCGAGGGGCACCTCGCGCACGTCGTGTCCGTCGAGGAACACCGTGCCCGGTGGCGGATCGTAGAGGCGCACGAGCAGGTGGACGAGCGTGGACTTGCCGCTGCCCGTCGGCCCGACGATGGCCAGCGTCGTCCCTGCCGGCACGTGCAGGTCGATCTCGTGCAGGACGGCCGGTCCGCCGCCGTACGCGAACGTCAGGTTGCGGACGTGCAGTTCCCCGCGGACGGGTCGCGGCAGGTCGCGCGCCTGCGGGCTGTCCACGATGGAGGGCACGGCGTCGAAGACGTCGAGCATCCGCTGCCACGACGCGAGTCCGCGCTGGAACAGGTTCGTGACCCAGCCGAAGGCGACGAGCGGCCAGGCGAGTTGCCCGAGGTAGCCGTTGAAGGCGACGAACTCCCCGAGCGTGAGGCGCCCCTCGATCACTTCACGCCCGCCGAGGTACAGGAAGCCGACGATGGCGAGGCCGAAGCCGAGGCTCATGCTCGGGTAGAAGCAGGCCTGCAGGAGGATCAGTTGCCAGTTGCGGGCGACGTACTCGTCGTTGGCGCGCAGGAACTTCGCGCGTTCGGCGTCCTCCTGTCCGTAGGCGCGCACGACACGCACGCCGGCGAGCGCTTCCTGGGCGACGGCGCTGATCTCGGCAAGCTGCGCCTGGATCTGCTCGAAGCGCCGGTGGATGGCATCGCCGAAGTACTTGACGACGAGCGACACGAGTGGCAGGCCGACCACGAGCGCGAGCGTGAGCCGGGCGTGCAGCGACAACATCATCGCGATCGCCGCGGCCGCGAGCACGGCCGTGGACGTGGCATACATGGCCGCCGGGCCGATCATCATCCGCACGGCGCCGAGGTCGGCCGAGGCGCGCGACATCAGGTCGCCCGTGCGTGCCCGGTCGAAGTACTCGCGGGGGAACTCCTGCAGGCGGGCGAAGAAGTCGTTGCGCAGGTCGTACTCGATGCGCCGCGACGCGCCGATGACGAGCCGGCGCATCGCATACCGGAACACGCCGCCCACGCCGGCGATGGCGAGCACGGCGCCGGCATAGAGGCCGAGCTTCGCGTGCGTCACCCCGGCCGTGAGGTCGTCCACGGCGTACTTCAGCACCCAGGGGGTGAGCAGCGTGAAGACGTTCGAGCACAGGGAACAGGCAAGGCCGATGAGGATCGGCTGCCGGTGCCTGCCGACGTAGGGCAGCAACCGGCGCAAGGCGGCACGCACCCCGCGATTATAGAATCG
The DNA here is from genome assembly GCA_934541105.1 of uncultured Luteitalea sp. Lineage (GTDB taxonomy): Bacteria > Acidobacteriota > Vicinamibacteria > Vicinamibacterales > Vicinamibacteraceae > Luteitalea. The sequence continues at coordinate 171,950 of CAKTDA010000008.1, forward strand.
GCGTCGCCCCTGTTGCCCGGGCCCCGAGCGTCCGATAGCTCCCGGTATGAAGGCTCGACGCTCCTCCGCGTGGCTCGGCGCTGCCTGCGCCCTGATCTGTTTGGCATCGTCTCCCGCCCTGGCGCAGTACGGACCGTTGACACGCACCGATCCCGCGACGGGCGAGCGTTACACGGTCGAGGCGGCGTTCGGCCTGTGGAAGCCGACGCCCGAGATCATCTTCTCCAGCGAGCAGTTCGGCATTCCGGGCTCGGACATCGACCTGCAGGAGGATCTCGACGCGGGCGAGAAAAGCTTCCGCGACTTCCGCTTCGTGCTGCGGCCGGCGCGCAAGCACAAGCTGCGCGTCGAATACATCCCGATCCGGTACGAGGTGGACACGGTGCTCCGCCGCGACATCGTGTTCAACGGCAACATCTTCGGCGTGGGTCTGCCGGTGCAGGGCGAGCTGAAGTGGGACGCGTGGCGCTTCGGGTACGAGTACGACTTCATCTACCGCGACCGCGGGTTCCTCGGCTTCATCGCAGAGGCCAAGTACACGAACGTGTCGGCCGAACTCGCGTCGCCGCTGACGTCGGAGTTCGCCGAGGCCCGGGCACCGATCCCGGCGCTCGGCGTGATCGGACGCGGATACCTCACGCGCAACCTGGCCCTGACCGGCGAGTTCACCGCGTTCCGCATTCCCGACAGCGAGAGCCGCGACTACAGCGGCAAGTACTACGACTTCGACATCTACGGGACGCTGAACTTCACCAACAACTTCGGCGTGATGGGCGGCTACCGCAACCTGAACCTCGGTTACGTCGTCGACGACGACTTCGGCGACTTCAAGATGAAGGGCCTGTACGTGATGGGAGTCGCGAGGTTCTGACCCTGCCGCGCCGGGCGGGCGCATGTTAAGATTCGCGGCTATGCCATCCGGACGCGCCGCGACGTGGGGCGTCCGGCTGGTGCTCGGCCTCGTGCTCGCGGTCGGCATGACGTGGCCGATGGCCGGCAAGTTCGACCGCGCCGCACGCCTCAACTTCGGCGATGGCGAATGGAGCGTGTGGAACGTCACCTGGGTGGCGCACGCGCTCACCACGAGCCCCGGCGATCTCTTCCAGGCCAACATCTTCCATCCCGACCGCGACACCCTCGCGTACTCGGAGTCCAACGTCGTCACCGGCGCGCTCGGCGTGCCGTTCCACCTCGCGAGCGGCGGCAATCCCTACGCGACGCACAACGGCGCCATCCTCACGGGCCTCGTGCTCGCGTTCGTGTTCGCGTGGGCCTTTGCCGAGACTCTCGGCGCATCGGCCGCCGCCGCGGCAGCCTTTGCCGTGGCGTTCACGTACTGCCCGTACCTGTTCGCCCGGACCGCGCACATCCAGTTGATGATGACGTTCGGGCTGCCGCTGGCCCTCCAGGCGTTCCATCGCGTCGTGGATCGACCGAGCGCGGCACGCGGTGTCTGGCTCGGGGTGACGCTCGCGATCCAGGCGCTCGCGTGCGCCTACTTCGGCATCTTCGCCGGCCTCACCGTCGGCCTCGGCACGCTGTACTACGGCTACGCGCGCGGCTTGTGGCGGCTGCGATCGTACTGGACGGCCATCGTGCTCGGCGCGGTCGTCAGCATCGCGATCGTGGCGCCGTTCTTCATGCCGTACGTCCGCGTGCAGAAGGAACTGGGCTTCACGCGGCTGCTCGAGGACGCCGCGATGTACTCGGCCGACTGGCAGTCGTGGCTGACCTCGTCGGCCTGGGCGCACCGGTGGATGCTGCCGTGGCTCGAGCGCTGGAACGAAGTGCTGTTCCCGGGCTTCCTGCTGACGGCGCTCGCGCTCGTGGGCGCCTGGCTCGGGCTGCGCACGCCGCGCCGCGACTCTCCGACGCCGAACCCCGAGTCCGGCGCGGCGGGTGGCGCGCCCCGCGCGTTGTCGCCCGCGAGGCGTCGTGAGACCACCATCTTCTACGGCGGGCTCGCGCTCATCACGTTCTGGGCGAGCTTCGGCCCGAAGGCCGGCCTCTACACGCTGCTCTACTACACGGTGCCGGTGTTCACGTTCCTGCGTGCGCCGGGCCGCTTCGGCATCCTCGTCGTGCTCGCGCTCGGCGTGCTCACGCTCGTCGCGCTGCAGGCGCTGCTCGAGCGGCGGCCGGCGCGCACGCGCACGCTTGCCGGATCGATTCTCGCCCTGCTGTTCGTTGCCGAGTACACGACGGCGCCCATCCGACTTGACGATGCCGCGACGCCGCCCGAGGCGCACCTGCGCCTCGCGTCGCTCCCGCCGGGGCCCGTCGTCGAGCTGCCGTTCTGGTACCTGCGCACCGACTTCCCGCGGCACGCGCGCTACATGCTGCTCTCGACGTACCACTGGCATCCGCTCGTCAACGGCTACAGCGACCACATCCCGCAGTGGTTCCGCGACGAAGTCATCCGCATCAGCAGCTTCCCCACCGCCGAGTCCCTGCAGATCACGGTGGGCCGCCACGGGGCGCGCTACGCAATCTTCCACTCGCGCTACTACGACAGCCGGAGCCGTCAGCGCCTGCGCGAGCGCCTCGAGCAGTACGCGGCATTCGTCCGCCCCATCATCAGCGAAGGCGACGTGTGGCTCTACGAGATCGTCGGGGCGCCGCGCTAGCGGCCGCCCTGCTGGCGGCACTGGCGCTGGCCCACACCTGGCCGCTCGTCACGGCGCCGGGCACGCTGTCTCGCACCGACAGCGCCGATGGCCTCCTCAACCAGTGGATCCTCGGCTGGGTGGCACACGCGCTCGCCACGCATCCGTTCGCGCTGTTCGACGCCAACATCTTCCATCCCGAACCGCGCACGCTCGCGTTCTCCGAACACCTGTTCGTGCCCGCTCTCTTCAGCGCACCGGTCTTCTGGCTCGGCGGGTCGCCGGTGCTCGCCTACAACGTCACGTTGTGGGCGGGCCTTGTTCTCACCGGCTGCGCGTTCACCCTGGTGCTGCGGCGATGGACCGGCGACGTGTACGCGGCGCTCGTCGCCGGAAGCCTGGCGGCCTTCAACACCGACACGCTGACGCGCATGGGCCACATCCAGGCCATGCACGTCGAGTTCCTGCCGCTCGCGCTCATGGCGTTCGACGACGTGCTCCGTCGCGGTGCGCGGCGCGATGCCGTGCGCCTCGGCATGTTCACGGCGCTGCAGATGCTCTGCTCCGGCTACCTGCTCGTCATGACCGCGATCGCGCTCGTCACCGCGGCCATGGTCAGGGCCCGCGAATGGGTCGGCGCACGGGTCGCATCGCGCAGCGCACTGCTGGCCGCAGGCGCGGCGATTGCCGTCGGGCTCTGCGCCCCGTTCCTCTACCAGTACTACCGCGTGCAGCACGACCAGGGGCTGGTGCGATCGGTGGACGAAGTGCGCCAGTTCGCGGGCGTCTGGCAGAACTTCCTCGCCACGGGCGCCCGCGTGCACTTCGACACGTGGTCTGCGCCGTTCTTCCGCGCGGCAACGTCGCCCGCGTTCCCCGGCATCGTGCCACTGGCCCTCGCAGCCGTCGCCATCGCCACGGGCGTCGCCTGGCGGGACACGCGAGCGCGCATGTGGATCGCCATCGGCCTTGTCGGCGCGGCACTCAGCTTCGGGCCCGCGATGCCGGGGTACACGTTCCTCTACGAGACGCTGCCGGTGCTCAAGGGCGTCCGCGCCGTCGGCCGGTTCTCGTTGCTCGCGCTGCTGGCGGTTGCCGTGCTCGCCGCCTTCGGTCTGGCCTGGGTCCGTGCCCGGCTGACCGACGCGCGCCGCACCAGGCTCGCAACGGTCGTCGGCGTGGCAGCCGTTGCGCTCGTCAACATCGAGAACGCCCGCGCGCCGATGGCCTTCGTCCGCTTCGACGGCATCCCGCCGATCTACGCCGCGCTCGCCGCCGAACCGGCAGCCGTCGTGGCCGAACTGCCATTCCCCGAACCGGGGCGCGTCGCGGCCAACGCACGAGCCGTCCACGCGTCGATGCGCAACTGGCGCCCGCTGCTCAACGGCTACTCCGGGTTCACGCCGGCAAGCTACGTCGAGCACTACCTCGCATTCAGGGCGTTCCCCGACCCGTCGTCGATCGACGCGCTCCGCCGCGCCGGCGTCACGCACATCGTCGTGGACGTCGGCCAGGTGCCGGACGCCGTTGCGGCCCTGCAGCACGTGGATGGCGTCACGCTGCTCGCCGCCGATGCACGACGCCGCATCTACCGCATCGGGGGGCAGTGCGCGAATGCCGAATGCTGAATGCTGAATGCTGAATGTCGAATGCACAATGTCGAATGCCGATGTCGACGCCGCCGAGGGGTCCAAACGGTCCGCGCGGCAACCCGGAGGGAGGCCGACGCTGTACGCTGTACGCCGTGCATCCGTCGCAGAAGGCTTCCCGGTTCACCGAGTCGGTCATCCGCGAGATGACCCGCGTGGCGCTCGCGCACGGCGCCGTCAACCTCTCGCAGGGCTTCCCCGACTTCCCGGCCCCCGAGGAGGTCAAGGCCGCCGCGATGCGTGCCGTGGCCGACGACGTGAACCAGTACGCGGTGACGTGGGGCGCACCGGCGCTGCGGGCCGCCATTGGCGAGCACATGCAGCGGCACTACGGCGCGGCCATCGAGCCGGATCGGCAGGTCACCGTGTGCTGCGGATCGACCGAGGCGATGATTGCGACGCTGCTCGCCACCCTCGATCCCGGCGACGAGGTGATCGTCTTCGAGCCGTACTACGAGAACTACGGGCCTGACGCGATTCTCTCGGGAGCCACGCCGCGCTACGTGCGCCTGCACGAGCCCGACTGGTCGATCGACCCCGACGAACTCCGCGCCGCGGTGACGCCACGCACGCGGGCGATCATCGTCAACTCGCCGCACAACCCGACCGGCAAGGTCTTCACGCGCGATGAACTGGCCCTCGTCGCGGCGTTGTGCCAGGAGCACGACCTGCTGGCGATCACCGACGAGATCTACGAGTTCATCGTCTACGGAGACGCGCGCCACATTCCGTTGTCCACGCTGCCCGGCATGGCCGATCGCACCGTGACGATCAGCAGCCTGTCGAAGTCGTTCAGCGTGACGGGATGGCGCGTGGGCTGGGCAATCTCGCCGCCGCCGATCACGGGCGCGATCCGCAAGGTCCACGACTTCCTCACAGTCGGCGCACCCGCGCCGCTGCAGGAAGCCGCGGCATTCGCGCTCCGGATGCCGGATGCGTACTTCACATCGCTCGCGGCGCACTACGATGCGCGGCGTGCGCGATGCGTCGAGATGCTCGATCGGTGCGGATTCGTCCCGCGCTCACCGGCCGGCGCGTACTACGTGATGACCGACACGCGCGAGCCGATTGCCCGCGCCCGGGCGCGCGGACGCGGTCCGGCCGCAGACGACGACGTGAGCGTGGCGCGGTGGCTCGCGACCGATGTCGGCGTGGCGGCGGTTCCCGGCAGCAGCTTCCACGAAGCCGGGAGCAACCGCGGCCGGCATGGCCTGCGCTTCTGTTTCTGCAAGCAGGAGGCGACGCTTGCCGCGGCGGAGGAGCGCCTGATGGCCGCGTTCGACCTGTGAGGGTTCAGGCCTCCGTGGTGGCCAGGCGGACCCACCAGCCTGCCACCCACGGCAGGAGCGCCACCTGCGCCAGCGCGGCGCCGAGCCCTGGCAGCATCGCGGCCTCGAGGTACGTCGCAAACGGCGTGGTGATGGCGCCCGTGCACACCATCACGGCAAGGAACGCCAGGCGCCCGCCGACGACGGACGCGATCGCCGCCTGCAGCCGCCCGAGTCGGAGCCCCTGCAGCGCGAAGCCCGCCAGCGCGCCGTACGCCGCGAGCTCGATCGTCATCGCGGGCAGTACCTCCGGCCGCGGCATCCCCGACATCGCGTAGCTGACGATGGGTGCGAGTGCGCCAACGACCGTACCCGACCGCCATCCGTAGCAGAGTCCCGCGAGGATCACCGGCCAGTGCATCGGCACGAGCAGCCGCACCGGGAGGCCGGCCATGTGCACGAGCGCCGGCAGGAGCCAGGCGGCAGACAGCAGGAGCAGGAACTGGGTCGTCAGCGCGTGCGACCGCAGCGCGGGCAGCGTGGAGGGAGCGGCAGACAGCATCCGGGACACCCGCCGATTGTGGCCCGACTCTACTCGGCGAGCAAATCGCCGTACAGCCGCTTGTAGTCCACTGCCGTGCCCATGATCTTCTTCACGTAGATCTGCGTTTCGGGGAACGGGATGTCGTCGATGAACTCGGCGGCCTCGAGCGGCCCACGCTCCGCCTTCCAGCGGACCACGCGCCCCTCGCCGGCGTTGTAGCCGGCAAGCGCGTAGTGCACGCCCCCGAGATCGCGAATGAGGCTCGCGAAGTATCGCGTGCCGAGCCGGACGTTCGTCTCCGGATCGGTGAGCATCGACGTCCGGAACGGCCGCACGCCCTCGGCTCGCGCCAGGCGCGCACCCGTGCTCGGCAGGATCTGCATGAGCCCCCACGCATTGGCGGGCGACCGCACGTCCGGCACGTACGAGGACTCCTGCCCGATCAAGGCCGCGACAACGAAGGGATCGAGGTCGTGGCGAGCGGCGTACCGCTTGATGAGCGGCACGTAGTCGATCGGGAAGATCACTTCCTGGATCTCGCGAGGGAGTGCGTCGCCGAGCGCCGAGAGATATTGCGGGTACGCCTGGCGCATCGTGTTGATCGCAGGACGATTCTCTCCCCGCTGGCGATACACCCAGGCCAGCGTCGCATCGAGCTGCGGCGTGCGCCCGTGCGCGCGCTGCGCGTGACGCATCTCCTGAACCGCCTCGCCGTACAGGCCTGCCGACACCAGCCACGTGATCAGCTCGGCGTTCGGGGGCGGGTCGGATGCCGCGAAGGTCCCCGCATCGGCGTCGGCAGACGCGACATCCGATGGACTGTCGGCGTCGGGCTCGCCGCCGTCCACGGCAGCAACGACGACGTCGGGCAAGGGTGTCGAGGTGCTCGTCGGGACGGGCGCGCCAAGGCGCGTGAGCGACTCGGCGGCAAGGCGTCCGTAGTAGGAGTGCAGGTAGTCCACGGCGGCAATCGTCAACCGCTGCGTGGCACCGGGACGGTCGCCGAGCTTCTCGCGGGCGCGTCCCGACCAGTACAGCCATGCCGGGCGCGTGTTCGCGCGCGGGAAGCTCGCAGAGGCGGCCTCGAACACGCGCACGGCCTCTTCGTAGCGCTCCTGGCGGTAGCTCCACCAGCCGTACTTCCACGCGGCGCGTTCAGCATGCCGTCCCGACGGATTCCTGTCGAACAGCCGCCGGAACGTCGCCGCGGCCCCATCGTCGTCATCGGTCCGGATGAGGTGAGTGCCGTACTCGTTGAGGCCGCGTTCGACCCACGTATCGGCCGGGGAGCCCGGCGCGATGGCGACGAGCGCATCGATGGCCTGCCGGTACTCGGCCACGCGGCCGAGTTCGCGCAATGCCACCGTCATGAGGTACCGGGCCTCGCCGGGGGCGGAACCCCGCGAGGCGAGGTCGGTGAGGGTCGGCAGCATGGCTCCACAGCGTTTCGTGAGGCAGGCCGCATGCGCGAGTCGCAGCTGCACGCGATCGCGCCGCGCCTGTCCGCCGGCAGCCTCGGGCGTGGCCTTCATCAGCGCGTCGAGGCGCTCGAGCGCGGCCCTGGCATCGGCCGGGCGCCCGGCTGCGAGCAGCGCCTCGGCACGCGTCAGGTCGCGCTGGAACGTATCGGGGATGCCAACGGCCGCGGTCGCGAGGGTCGTCTCGGCCTGGCGCAGGGCGGAGGGCGCGAGATCGCTCGTCGGGAACTCGTAGTAGAGACGCAGCCAGAGCCTGGCGGCATCCTCCGGATGCCCCGCCGCGCGCGTCGCGGTGGCCCACTGGTCGAGGATGACGTCGCGATTTGTGACGAGCCCCGGATAGAGGTCTTCGAGCAGCGTCGCGGCGCCGGCGGGATCACCAACGCTCAGCGCCGCCTCGGCCTCGGCACGCAGCGCGAGCTGGCGGAGCCGACCGGCGCTCAGCGAACGCCGGAGCGCGGTCAACCGTTCGCGTGCCGGTGCGGGCCGGCGCTGACGCAGGTCCACGAGCGCGCGGTAGTACTCCGCATACGGCTCGAGGGGCGTGCCCGACACGTCGGCAGCCCGAAGGGCCGTGAGGGCCGCGTCGTAGCGGTTGGCGGCAATCGACTCGGATGCCGTCCGCAGCGCACGCACGCCCGGGCGCTCGGCAAGCCGACGACGTTCGGTGGCCGGCTGCACGAGCCAGGCCTCGTCGATGGCCGAAGGAATTGGTGCATGCGCGGTCGTCGCGAGTTGCTGCGCCGCGCGCGGGGCATGGTCCACGCGCGGCAGGATGGTGCTGCCGAGCCACCCGCCCGGGATCAGCAGCGCCAGCGCGGCCGTGGCCAGCCACACGGAGCGTGTGCGGGAGTGTCGCCGTGCGGGGGGAGCAGCAGTCGGCATCGGAGATCAGGTCGGGGGTTCGCCCCCGGAGCGTGAGACGTCGAGCGTGCGCTCGTTCGGTGTTCTACCGTTCGGCGTTCGTCATGACCCCGTCTTCAGCAACGCGGCATCGCCGTTTGCGAGCGTCCGGAGCACCTCTTCCTCGAACAACGCCTCGCGGCCGGGGACGGCATCGGGCACTCGCTGCTGGTACTGGCGACGGGCGCGGCCGATGTCGTCGGCCAGGCGTGTGCCGAGATCGCCGTTCGAGCGTCCCGCCATCACGTCGGCCTCCCGGTTCAGACGAATCTCGGACACGAGTAGCCGAGCCACACGTCGAGCCTGATCCAGGGCGTCGCCCATCGAGGTCTCGAGCGGCTGGCGCTTGACGACCTGCAGGTGCGGCGGCATGGGCACGACCACGCCGGGACGCTGCTCGCGCGCGTAGCCGGCGGCGCGCATCGCGGTGAGCGTTTCGAGGCACCGGGCCGCATGGCGCGCCAGGATCTCCACGACGTCGGTGCAGCCCGGCGCGAGCCCGTCCTCGTCGTCGCCGGCGTCGGCATACACGAGGGCCGCTGCGGTGCCACCGATTGCCACCGGCACGGCCAGGCCCTGGCGTCCGACGGCAAGCGGGGCAAGCCCCAGCACGGCCGGGGTTCCTTCGTGTGCTTCGACGAGCGCGGGCGTGCCGCTCTCGACGATGGCGGTGAGGTCGGCGTGGTCGGGCAGGTGCAGTTCGGCGGGAGCGGCGGCGGTGTCATCGCCGAATCCGGAGCGCCGCCAGACCCTCGCGCGGTCCTGCTGGAGGACGAGGACGGCGCTGCGGGGCGCCTGTCCGGCGAGGCCGTCGGCAAGGGCGTCGAGCACCTCGCTGAGCGTGCTGGCGTCGTCCATGGCGCTGATGGCCTGGGCGGTGGCCTGCATGCGGGCGGCGAAGTCCTGTCGCGCGAGCTGGGTGGACTCGAGGAGCGCGGCGGCGCGGCCCTGCTCGTTCTGGAGCTGCGCCTGGCGGACGGCCTCGACGAGCGCGCGTTCGGCGTCGGCGAGCGCGGCGTCGGCCTCCTGGCGCACGCCGGCCATCGAGGCGGCCTGGGCGTCGCGGTCGCGGGTCAGTTGGGCCTCGGTGTCGGCCCAGTGCCGCTCGCGCTCGGTGCGTTCGGTGCGCGCCTCCTCGAGCTGCCGTTCGAGCGCGGCGACGGTCTCGGCGTGTGTCGTCTCCACCTCCGCGGCGGCGGCGGTGACGGCGGCGCTGACCTCGTCGGCAAAGGCCGTGAGCCGTCCGCGCAGATCATCGTCCAGACGGCGTGCGGCCGACCGGGCGGCCTCGGTGATTCGTGTCTCGAGCGGCATGGGCGTCCTGGGTGGCGAACGTCACCCGACATCAGCGACGGGCTGGCCGTGCCGGGATTATGCGAGGGCCGTACCACCTGGTCAAGGCGCGCAAACTCCAGTGTTTGCGGGGAAGGGCGCATTGACCGCGGGCAGGCTCACGGCGTACACTCGCAATATCGTCAGCGAGATGCCTCCCCTGCAATTGCAGGTTCGTTCGAGGTGTCGAGCCGACGGCACTCCGACGGGGGCGTCACGGCTTCGACGGGGGTGTTGAATCGCGGGATGCGTGCCGAGGACTCCGAGCTTCCTCGTTAAACCGTTCGGAAACCAATGTAACTGCGGAACCGCAGCTTGCACTCGCCGCTTAAATAACGGCGACGCGTCTCCCCGGAGCGCCCTCGGACGGGGATGACGCGCCATTCAGAGGGCTGGCCTCCACGTGGCGTCTCGGCGTGTGGGGGCGAGACATACCGGGACTGGCTGCCAGGTTTTTCTCGTCGCTCTTCGAGCCTGGCCGTGAGATTTCAAGAGCGGACACGCACGTAGAGTCCTGCGGGAATATGCCTTCGGACCTGGGTTCGACTCCCAGCGCCTCCACCAACCTTCGCCAACCGCTCGCTGCGCTCGCGGCTCCGGTTGGCAAGCCGCGTCACGCGAGCGGCACGCGAAGGTTGTCCGCCGTAGCTCCGCAGGAGCGAAGGCGGACCTCTCTTCCATTCCAGGCTTCGGCCGGCAGGCCACTCATCCAGAGTTGCCGTAGATATCCATGGGTGTTCCATGGACGTCCGGCTCTGCACACCCTCTGGTCGGCCGCCTGCGACTGTGGTTGCCGCCGTCCGCGGCGCAACCGTGCGCGGCGGGTACTACTGGGGTATCCGGCAATGTGCGGGTATCGATGCCCCGGGGTATCGGTAGCCCGCCTGCACTACTCCCCATCAGTCCGCCGCCGAAGCGGTCCCCTGCCCACGAGAACTCACGCGCCAAGCCGATTCTTACGGCCGGGGCGCATAGTCACGTGGAACCACATGAACATTGAGGGCGCAGTCGGCCTGCTCGCCGACGCTGCAGAGCAGCTGCCAGGACAGGGCCGGGTGCAGCTGCTGGAGGGCTCGCCAGAGGACGGCACGCGCTGACTCGTTTCGCGCGCCCACCGTGACCCTCTTCTGCACCATCAGGTTCGTAGGAATCGTGCCCACCCAGATCCGCCTGCCAGTCTCCTCGGAAAGGCGGCGGGCGATGCCGGTGACGATGTCCAGGCCCGTACGCTCCTCCGCAGGCATGTCGATCGGGGCACTCAGCGGAGAGGTGCAGGGTTCGAGTCCGCCGGTAACGCCCCGGCGTTCGGTCGGGATGATGTGAAAGCCCGCGCCGACGTCGACCAACGAGAACGTGCCGCCGATGCCCGACTGGTTCCACGTCTCCACCAGCCGGCTCAGTAGCTGGTGCACCCCGCCAGCGCCGGCCGTGCCTGGTATGCCGTTCTCGAACCGGAATGCGCCGCCCCGCATGACCAGCACGCGCGGCTCCGTCAGTCCATCGCGCCTGACTTTCGCGGTGACATCGACGATATCCTCCGGTGCGACGTAGGAACCGTCCTCGAACGTCACCGCCATGCCGAGCTGTCGCTCCAGTTGCCGTGCCGCCGCCGACAGCGGCCGCGGGTCATCGACATCGACCACGAGCCTGCGCGACGTGCCCTCCTGCGTGGCAGTGACGCTCGCAAGATCGGCGCTCGCGACCATCGCCATGATCGCGACGCCACGCATCCACCAGCGACCGATCAGGGCTACACCTCCGGCAGCGCGGAGGCGCCCTCGCCGATGAAGCCGCCCCCCGGGGCGGTCGTAGTCGTGCGATGGGTCGTCGACGTCAGCCGCGGGGGCGACAACGACGCGGTCGATGCCAAGGCGACCGCTGCGGTCATAGGCAATCGGATTGAAGTCGAACCGCTTGCCCGAGTCGTGGAACTCGAGCGCGAGGGTGATCACTTCGCCCTGCGCGAACCGGAGCGTTCCGCGCTGCGTCCTGGGCCATGGCCGACGAGGCCGTGAGCAACGCCACCACGCGCCGAGGACGGCCAAGCAGTGTCGACACGCGCCGGTCACGCGGCTTCGTCGCATGTGGAGTTGGACACCGTGTCCTTCGCGAACGGGCACAGCTTAATACGAATAAGGGCAGGCACTGGCCAGTGTACGTCTCTGACGTATACTGCCTTCTGTGCTCACGTTCGTCGAAACCAAGCTGTTCACGCAGTTGGTGGCGCAGTACCTGAGCGACGAGGAGTATCGCCAGCTTCAGCACGCGCTGGCGGCGAACCCAGACGCTGGGGACGTGGTCCGCGGCTCAGGCGGTGTCCGCAAGCTGCGCTGGGGCCTGGCCGGCCGCGACGATTCCCGGCCCGGTGCTGAAGCGACTCAAGGAGGAGATCGATGGTCTCGACTAAGCGCAACATCGGGCAGGAGATTCTGGACGGGCTCGCTGAACTGAAGCGTGGGAAGCACGGACGGGTGACGACGCTCCCGGCGATCTCGGAGATTCGTGAGCGCACCGGTTTGTCGCAGTCCCATTTCTCGGCGCTGCTCGGCGTGTCGGTGCGGACGCTGCAGGAATGGGAGCAGGGACGGCGCGCGCCGTCGGGCGCGGCCCGGACGCTGCTGATGATCGCAGCGAAGAATCCGCGGGCGCTCGTCGACGTCGCGTGAGGAGGCAGGCGAGACGCTGTCGATTGCCGCCATGCGTGAACGCTTCCCGGACCTGCGGGCCGAGTGGATCCGCACGCGCTACTGGTCCGCCGACGAACGGCTGCTCGACGACTGGGAGCAACTCCCTCCCTTCCAGGACATGCCGCCTGTGGGAAGTGTCGTGGCGCCGCTCGCACCCGGCTTCCTCGATCAGGCCCTGCCTCCCAGGACGGAACGAGGCCGCTACGGCACCTACAACACCAGCGGGTTTGCCTTCTCCACCGCGTACTCTCGTGCAGCGGCCGAGTACTGGCGCTTGCGAGCAGAGGCGTTCGATGCGCAGCCCACCGCGCATGACATCCGACCGTCACTGCTCGAGCCCTTCATCGAGGTCATCGCATGGCAGGAAGACCGACGTCCGCCAGCCGGGCGTCGAGGCCCGCCGCCGGAACGTGCAGTAGGTGTCGCGACCGTTCACCCCCTGGTGCCACGCGCCGATTGCACGCCTGATGGAGGGGCCCATGTCTGACGCGGAGCGCCGGCGGCCACGGCGCGCCCACCTCGCGCTGCGGACATCCGAGGCGACGTCGTTCGGCCACGGCTTCATCAGCGGGCTCATGTCGGCGCTGCTCGGGCTCGCGGGGCTCGGCCTCGTGCTCGGCCTCCACGTCCCGGCGTACGTCAGCTTCGGTGAACTCCAGCCGATCTACGCGTCGCCCTACCTGCGGGCGGCAATCCACGTCACCCTCGTCGCCTCGTTCCTGCTCGGCACGGTCAGCGCGATGCTCCGGTCGAACAAGACGCTCGCGCTCGCAGGCATCGGGTTCACGCTCCTCGCGGCACTGCTCGGCGGATCGCGCGCCGGCGCGGCCGGTCCGGCCGGCGGCGCGGCCTCGTCGCTCGCGGTCGACTTCTTCGTGCTGAACCTGCTGCTCTACTCCGCGGTCTTCGTGCCGCTCGAGCGGCTCTTCGCCCTCAGGGGGGACCAGGCCGTCTTCCGCCGCCACTGGGTCGTGGACCTGTCGTACTTCTTCTGCAACTCGCTCCTCGTCGAGGTGTTGACCGTGATGACGCTGACGCCGGCGCTCGTGCTGTTCGACTGGGCGCGCGTGGCGTCGATCGCGCACCTCGTCGCGAGCCTGCCGCTGCCCGTGCAGGTGCTGGCGATGGTGCTCGTCGCGGACCTGACGCAGTACTGGGTCCACCGCACGTTCCATGCGGTGCCCGTCCTCTGGCGGTTCCACGCGATTCACCACTCGGTCGAGGAGATGGACTGGCTGGCCGGCTCGCGGCTCCACCTGGTCGACGTAATCGTCACGCGCGGCCTGACGTACGTGCCGATCTTCGTCCTCGGCTTCTCGCGGCAGGCGCTCGTCGCCTACGTGTTCCTCGTCGCCGCGCAGGCGACGTTCATCCACGCCAACGTGCGCTGGGAGTTCCGTCCGCTCCGCCGCCTCGTCGCGACACCCGCCTTCCATCACTGGCACCACAGCTCGGAACAGGACGCCCTCGACAAGAACTTCGCCGTGCACACGCCGCTGTGGGACCTCCTGTTCGGGACGTACTACCTGCCCGGCCACTGGCCCACGCGGTACGGCCTGGCGGGCCGGCCCGACGTCCCGGTGGGATGGGTGAAACAGCTGCTGTATCCGTTCAGGAGACGCCGGACGGAGTGATGGCCGGCGCGTCGCGCTCAGGCGCACTCCCCTGAAGCCGCCGGGTCCAGTCCTCGGCCGCGCCGTGCTCGAGGCGACGCTCGAACAGCCGCCGCCAGCCTGGCGTCAGCGGCAGGTCCAGCACCGGGCGCAGCCGGTCCGGCCGTACGTCGCGATCGCCAATCAACGCCATGATGTCGGCGACGCTGTGCGAGGGATGCGGCCGCTCGACGAGCACGATCGGGTCGCCGGCGCACACGTCGCCGACCGTCTCCACCCGCAGGTACCAGCCGACGCGCCCGCTGTGCTGGACACGGCGCGACATGTCGGGCACGTCGAACCGGAGATTCAGCTTGAAGCACGGTTGACGTCCCTGCGTGACGACGAAGCGGGCCGACCCGATGTCGTAGCGATCACCAAGGCAGACGCCGCCCTCGTCGAGCCCGTCGACACTCAGGTTCTCGCCGAACGCGCCCGGCGCATCGAGCAGCGCGTGGCCCGGCAACTCGCGTCGCCAGGCCTCGTAGTGGCTCCAGGCGTAGCAGAGCACGGCCTTGTCCGGGCCGCCATGCACGCGCAGATCCGCCTGGGCATCGCCGACGATACCGGTGACGTCCACGCGCTGCCTGCCGTCGCGGGGCCGCTTGTCGATGCCGCTCGTCGTCTGCCCCAGCGCGCTGACCGACCCGGTGAGGACGGCGCGCACGCGCGGCTGGTTCCCGCTGTCCATCACTGACACTCCATATCGACGGCCCGCTGTCGTCAAGCCCGTCTCCCGAAGCCGGGCCCCAGCGGCATCCGTGCTACCGTCAGCACCTTCGAGGATCCGCCCATGAACACGACGACGCACCTGATTCGGGTGGCGGCACTCGCCGGTTGTGCCGCCTTCGGCTTCCCGTCCGTGAGTGCCGCACAGGCGCCAGCACCCGCACCGCCGCGCGACATGAACGCGTACTACACGCTCGGGCCCGACTCGTTCGAACGAGAAGGCGTGCCCAGGGGCAGGCTGCTCGGGCCCTTCGTCCTCCCCGACAGCAAGGCGTATCCGGGTACGCAGCACACCTACTGGGTCCACGTGCCCGCACAGTACGATCCCGCGGTCGAGGCCGACCTGATGATCTTCCAGGACGGACAGGCCTTCATCGACATGAACGGATCGGCGCGCGCCCCGAACGTGCTCGACAACCTGATCTACCGTCGTGAACTGCCGGTCATGATCACGGCGTTCATCAATCCGGGCCGGAGGCCGGATCAACCGGAGCCGAACCCGTCGCAGTGGGGCGATCAGACGACAAACAGGCCGACCGAGTACAACGAACTCGACGACCGGTATGCGCGCGTGATCGTGGACGAACTCCTGCCGGCACTCACGCGGGACTACACCATCACGAAGGACCCGAACCGCCGCGGCATCGGCGGCACCAGCAGCGGCGCCATCGCGGCCTTCACCGTCGCCTGGCATCGGCCCGACCAGTTCCGCAAGGTCCTCAGCATCGTCGGCAGCTACACGAACATCCGCGGCGGCGACGCCTACCCCGAGATCATCCGCAAGGGCGAGAAGAAGCCGCTGCGGATCTTCCTGAACGGCGGGCGCAACGACAACCGAGGGGTCGGCCGCAACGGCACGGTCCCGTACGACGCGCGCCGCGACTGGTTCCTGCAGAACGTCCGGATGGCGCAGGCGCTCACCGAGAGGGGCTACGACCTGAACTACATCTGGGGGATCAACACGCACGGCCAGCGGATGGGCGGCGCCATGCTGCCCGAGATGCTGCGCTGGCTGTGGCGAGACCATCCCGTGTCCACGGACCCGACCGACACCGCGGAGCGGTCCTACCGCGACGTCGCCAACAAGTAAGCCGACGCTTCCACGCACACCCATGACGATCCGACTGCTCGTGTCTGCCTGCCTGCTCTGCGGCGCCGTGTTGTCGCTGGCAGCCGCGCCCGACGTCCCCGTCCCGACTGCGGGTGAGAACGGCCGGATGGCCACGCGCGCGCTCGTGGACAGTCAGCGCATCATGCACGCCTGGCTGGCGCGGCGCGACGCGACGACGGGCCTGCTCCCCCATCGCGGCGAGTTCCGGGGCAGCCGGTACGACCCGTCGTGGGTCGTGGCCAACACCGCGGCCGACCTCTACCCGTTCATGGTGATGGCCGCGCGGCTCACGGACCCCGCGGCCTACCGCGGCGCGATGCTCGACATCCTCCGGCAGGAGACGCTGCTGACCACGCGCGTCGGTCGGTTGTCGGACGACGTGCACGGCGGCGGCAAGGGCTTCGTCCGCGCCACGTCCGACATGGACGCGATCATCTTCGGCTCCAGCGAGTACATGAAGGACGGCCTGATCCCGCTGACCGAGCTCTTCGGCGAGACGCCCTGGTACCACCGCATGGAGGGCATCGCGAGCGACATCGTCGCGCACGCGCCGTATCGCACCGCACGGGGCACGCTGCCGGCCCAGACCGCCGAGATCAACGGCAACATGCTGCAGGTGCTGAGCCGGCTGTACTTCCGGACCGGCAACGCCACCTATCGCGACCAGGTGCTGGCCATCGCCGACTTCTACTTCCTCGACATGCTGCCGACGACGCAGTACCTCCCCGTCGATCGGTGGGATACGGAAAGCCGCACGCCGATCACGACGCGGTTCGTGCTCTCCGATCACGGCAACGAAATCGTCGGCGGCCTGTCGGAGGCCTTCGTGCTGGCGAGCCACGCTCGCCCCGACAAGGCGGCGGCCTACCGCGAGCCGTTCGTGAAGATGATCGACAGGCTGCTCGACGTCGGGCGCACGGCCGACGGCGTCTGGCACCACGACATCGACATCGCGAGCGGTGCGCCGATTGCCAACCGGCATGCGCACTGCTGGGGCTACATGTTCAACGCGGTCTACACGGCGTACATGACGACCGGCGAGACGCGCTTCCGCGAGGCCGTCGAACGCGGGATTGCCGCCGTCGTGCGCGACCCGTCGTACCTCTTCGACGAGTCACCACCGGTCGAATGGTGGAGCGCGAACTCGTACTCGGACGCCATCGAATCGGCAATCGTGCTCATGAACCGGCTGCCGAACCCGGCCCTCGCCACGCAGGTGGACATCGCGACGACGAAGATGCTGGACCGCATCCGCCCCGACGGCATCGTCGAGGACTGGCACGGCGACGGCAACACGATCCGCACCTCGCTGATGTACATGATGTGGAAGACGCAGGGCGCGCGGCTCGAGCCCTGGAACCGGCGCGTACACCTGTCGGCGTCGCGTCAGGGTGACGCAGCCACCTTCGTCGTCGAAGCCGAGGCCGCATGGACCGGCGCGGTGCGCCTCGACTTCCCCCGACATCGCGATCACCTGCACCTGCCCATCAACTATCCGCGGCTCAACGAGTGGCCGGAGTGGTTCACCGTTGAGCACGACCGCCGGTATCTCGTGCGTATCGGCGATCGATCGCCTGTCGAACGCACAGGGTCGGACCTCGTGCAGGGCCTGGACCTGTCGCTTGCCGCCGGCGACACCGTGCGCATCGAGGTCGCTGACGGCGGTGACGCCCCCTACGGCACGGGGCACTGAGCGGACGCACGGCGCGCAGGCGGTGTAGGCTCGGGGCATGGCTCGAACCGTTGCGCAGGTGATCGTGGATGTGCTGGCGTCTGCCGGCGCCACGCGGGTGTACGGCGTCGCCGGTGATTCGCTGAACGGCATCACCGACGCCATCTACGACCGTGACGACATCACGTGGATTCCGATGCGGCACGAGGAGGCCGGCGCCTTCGCGGCTGGCGCGGAAGCCCACCTCACCGGCAAGCTCACGGTGTGTGCCGGGAGCTGCGGCCCCGGGCACCTGCACCTGATCAACGGCCTGTACGACTGCCATCGCAGCCGTGTGCCGGTGGTCGCGATTGCCGCACACATCCCGAGCCGCGAGATCGGCAGCCAGTACTTCCAGGAAACGCACCCCGAGCGGCTGTTTGCCGACTGCAGCCACTTCTGCGAGACCATCTCGCATCCGGAACAGGTGCCGCGTCTGATCGAGATCGCGGCGCAGACGGCCATCGCGCGATCCGGCGTCGCCGTGCTCGTCGTGCCCGGCGACGTGGCGCTGAAGGAGGCCTCGCCCACGCCGCGTGTCGTGAAGTTCGCCTACGACTGCGTCGGCGTGCAGCCGGCGGCAGGACGCGTGGAGGAGGCGGCGCGACTGCTCAACGAGGCGAGCCGCGTCACGATCCTCGGCGGCGCGGGCTGCCGCGACGCGCATGCCGAGCTGATTGCCGCCGCCGATCTCCTCGCCGCGCCCGTCGTCCACGCGATGCGCGGCAAGGAGTACATCGAGCACGACAACCCGTTCGACGTCGGCATGACCGGGCTGCTCGGCTTCTCGTCGGGCTATCTCGCGATGAAGGACTGCGACGCGCTGCTGATGCTCGGCACCGACTTCCCGTACCAGCAGTTCCTGCCGGCCGACGCGCGCACGATCCAGGTGGACCTTCGCGGCGAGCAACTCGGCCGACGTACGAGGCTCGACGTCGGCATCGTCGGCGACGTGAAGACGACGCTCGAGGCGTTGATCCCGCGGCTGTCGCGCAAGACGTCGCGGCGCCACCTCGATGCGTCACTGGAGCACTACAGGAAGGCGAGACAGGGGCTCGACGACCTCGCCTCGGACCGCCCGGAGGCCGGGCCGGTGCACCCGCAGTACGTGGCGGCGTCGATCGATCGCGCGGCGTCCGACAACGCGATCTTCACGTGCGACGTCGGCACGCCAACCGTCTGGGCGGCGCGCTACCTGACGATGAACGGGCGGCGCCGGCTCCTCGGCTCGTTCACGCACGGGTCCATGGCCAACGCGCTGCCGCAGGCAATCGGCGCGCAGCTCGCGTACCCGGACCGCCAGGTGGTCAGCCTCTCGGGCGATGGCGGGCTGGCCATGGTGATGGGCGACCTGCTGACGCTCGAGCAGAACGGACTGCCTGTGAAGGTCGTGGTGTTCACGAACGGGTCACTCGGCTTCGTGAAGCTCGAGATGCAGGCCGCGGGCTTCCTCGATCGCGGCGTCGCGCTGACGACGCCGGACTTCGCGAAGATTGCGGAAGCCTCGGGAATGCTCGGCATCTCTGTGCAGCGGCCGGGCGAGCTGCCGACCGCACTCGAGCGCGCCCTCGCGCACGACGGCCCGGCGCTCGTCGACGTCCGCGTGCACACACAGGAACTGATCATGCCGCCGTCGCTGCAGCTCGATCAGGTCGGCGGCTTCGCGCTCTACATGGCCAAGGCCGTGCTGAGCGGACGCGGCGACGAGATCGTCGATCTCGCCAGGACGAACCTGTTCCGCTGACGGGAGGCGCGTGCCCGAGGCCCGCGCACGGTCGCAGGCCGGACGCGCCCGTGGAGACACTCATGACGACGCCGGAACCGTACGACGCAGTGGTGATCGGAAGTGGTGAAGGCGGCAAGTACATGGCCTGGCACCTGGCGAAGGCCGGCAAGCGCGTCGCCGTGGTCGAGCGCCGCTGGATCGGCGGGTCGTGCCCCAACATCAACTGCCTGCCGAGCAAGAACGAGATCTGGAGCGCGGGCGTCGCGCACACCGTAGCGCGCGCGGGTGGGTTCGGCGTCACGGCGGGCGCCGTGGCCGTGAACATGGCCGCGGTCGTCGAGCGCAAGCGGGCCATGGTCCGCGATCTCGTGGCGTTCCATCTCGAACGCTACGCGGCAAGCGGTGCCGAACTCGTCATGGGGAGCGCGAGGCTCGTGGCGCCGAAGACGGTCCACGTCGTGCTCAACGACGGCGGCACGCGCGTCCTCGCGGCCGGGCGGCTGTTCCTGAACGTCGGGACGCATGCCACGATTCCCGACGTTCCGGGACTGCGCGAAGCCGGCCCGCTGACGCATGTCGAGGCGCTCGACCTGGATCGATTGCCCGCACACCTGATCGTCGTTGGCGGCGGCTACGTCGGGCTCGAACTCGGGCAGGCCTATCGCCGCTTCGGCAGCCGCGTCACGATCGTGGAGCACGGCCCGCACCTTGTGGGCCGCGAAGACCCGGACGTCTCGGCGGCGATCGAGGACGCCATGCGGGCCGAAGGCATCGAGGTGCTCGTGTCAGCGGAACTCGCACACGTCGAGGGACGCTCTGGCACGCGCGTCCGCGCGCGCGTGCAGACGGCCGCGGGTCAGCGCGACCTCGAGGCGTCCGACATCCTCGTCGCGGCTGGCCGCACACCCAACACGCGCGGCATCGGGCTCGAGGAGCAGGGGATCGCGCTCACCGATCGCGGCTACGTGCGCGTGAACGACCGCCTCGAGACGACCGCACCCGACACATGGGCCATCGGCGAATGCGCGGGCGCGCCGCAGTTCACGCACATCTCGCTCGACGACTTCCGCATCGTCCGCGACAATCTCGCCGGCGGGCAGCGGTCCACGACGGACCGGCTCGTGCCGTACTGCATGTTCACCGATCCCCCGCTCGCACGCGTCGGCATGAGCGAACGCGAGGCCCGCGACGCAGGCATCCCGGTGCGCACGGCCACGCTGCCCGCGGCGTCCGTCCTCCGGACACGCACGACGTCCGACGCGCGCGGCTTCATGAAGGCGCTCGTCGGCGACGACGACCGGATCGTCGGATTCGCGATGATCGGATCGGATGCCGGTGAAGTGCTCGCGGCGGTGCAGGTCGCGATGATGGCGCAGCTGCCCTTCACGGCCCTGCGCGATGCGGTCCTCACGCACCCGACGATGGCCGAGGGGTTGAACACGCTGTTCGGCAACGTGCCACCCGGTCGATGACGCGCGTCCGCTTCCGCGAACTGCTCGTCGTCGGCCTGATCACCACGATCGTCAGCCTGTGGTTCGTGGCACCGGTGTTCAACCTGCGCGCGATCGACCGCGCGCTCTACTGGGGTGACGTCCGGCTGAACGCGTGGGCGCTCGCGTGGAACCACCGCGTGCTCTCGGGCCATGCGTGGCCCTACTTCGACGGCAACATCTTCCATCCGCATCAGGGCACGCTCGCCTACTCCGAGCACCTGTTCGGCATCGCCCTGCCCACGCTGCCGATCCATCTCGCCGGTGCCTCGGCGGCCCTGACCTACAACCTGGCCTGGCTGCTGTCCTTCCCGCTGCTGGCAATGGGAGTCCACCTGCTGTGCCGCCGCGCGGGACTCGGGCGAGCAGGCAGCCTCGCGGCGGGACTGCTCGCCGCCTGCAGCTTCGCGCGGATCCACCATGCGGGGCACCTCCAGCTGCTCTGGCTGTTCGGACTGCCACTCGCGGTGTATCACCTCGATCGCTGGCGCGAATCGCCGTCGCCGGCGCGCCTCGCCGCGTGGGCGCTGTCGGCGCTCACCACGAGCCTTGCCTCCTGGTACCTGGCCGTCCTCGTCGCCTTCGTCCACGTGACCTGGTGGCCCCGTTGCGTCTGGCCGCATCGCCGTACGCGAGCGGCGGGACATGCTGTCTTCGCAGCCCTGGCGGTCGCGGCGATCCTCGTGCTGTTCGCGGTCCCGTATACAGGCACGCCCAGCGGATCGCTCACGGAGATGCGCGCGAATTCAGCCGACCTGCACGCGTACGTCGTGCCTGCCGCTGCAACGAGCCTCGGGCATGCGTGAAGGCGGCCGGGAGCACGTTGCCGCGCTGGAGCTTCGGCGAGCAGACGCTGTATGCCGGGATCGTGGTGCTCGTGCTCGCGTGCGCCGGCGTCGTCCGCATCGCGCGTGGTGGCGTGGCGCGCCCCGACATCTGGGCTCAACTCGGAGGCACCGCGCTGCTCGCACTGCTCCTGAGTCTCGGTCCGTCTGCCGAAGGGGCGCCGCCCCTGCTCCCGTTCGATGCAGTTGCGGCAACCAGCGGCCTGTCGCTGTTCAGGGCGCCGGCACGGTTCGGGTTGCTCGTGTCGCTGGTGCTTGCCTGCCTTGCCGGGGCTGCGGTCGACGGCTGTCGGGGCCGATTCGTGCGGCTCGCGGGCGCGGCCCTGGTTGCCCTCGCGCTTGTCGAACTCCGGCCGAACCACTACGAACTGCCGGCACCGCAGGCCGAGACGATCTCGCCCCTCTACGACCACCTGGCGACGTTGCCGCGGGGGGCCGTCGTGTCGCTGCCCATTGCGCGGAACCACCCGCTGCCGTGGTACGACGCCGACTACGAGTGGTACGCCACCCGCCACTGGCAGCCGATCGTGAACGGGTTCTCTCGCTTCGAGCCGCCCGGCTACGCGAACCTTGCCACCACGCTCGCGGCGTTCCCCGGCGATGAAGCGCTCGATGCCCTGTGCGCCCTCGAGGTCCGCTACATCGTCGCGCACGCGCAGAGACCCGTCGCGGATCTCCGGGCCGCCATCGCAGCCGCGGGCGACGCGACGCGCCTGCGACGCATCGCGAGGGCCGATGAGGACGTGCTGTACGGGCTGGCCTGCGAGTGACGCCGGGCGGGCGCGCGACCTGCGCTCGGGCTCTGGCAGCGAATCCTGCCCTCAGCCCGTTTGTTGATGTATAATACATACATGAACAGTCGGCCATTAGGAGCGAGTGGACTTTTGACGCCCCCGCTGATTCTCGGGGGCAACGTCTTCGGGTGGACGGCGGATCGCGCAGTGTCGCATGCCATCCTCGACGCCTTCGTCGCAGGCGGCGGCACGATGATCGACACCGCCGACAGCTATTCCAGTTGGGTGCCCGGCAACAGTGGCGGCGAGTCCGAGTCGATCATCGGCGACTGGCTCGCGGCACGGGGCCGGCGAGACGACGTGGTGATTGCGACGAAGGTCGGCGCGGAGGTGTTCGGCGGCAAGGGCCTGGCACCGGACCGCATCCGCGCGTCCGTCGAGGGCTCGCTGAAGCGCCTGCGGACCGACTACATCGATCTGTACTTCGCGCATTACGACGACCCCGATACGCCGTTCGAGGCCACGCTCGAAGCCTTCGACGCGCTCGTGAAGGCTGGCAAGGTGCGGGCCATTGGCGCGTCGAACCACACGGCCGAGCGGCTTCGTGAGGCGCTCGACATCAGTGCGGCGCATTCGCTCGCGCCGTACACCGTGCTGCAGCCCGAGTACAACCTCGTGGCTCGCGACAGCTTCGAGGGCCCGCTGCAGGATCTGTCGGTCGAGCGCGGCATTGCGGCCGTGCCCTACTTCGCGCTCGCGTCAGGCTTCCTCACGGGCAAGTACCGCGGCGCCGACGATGCGGCCGCCCGGCCGCGGGGCGGCGCGGTATCGAAGTACCTCACCGACTACGGGCTCGGCGTGTTGAAGGCGGTCGATGCCGTCGCCTCCGACGTCGGGGCAACGCCGGCGCAGGTGTCGCTCGCATGGCTCGCTGCACAGCCCGCCGTCACTGCACCGATTGCCAGTGCCACGCGCGTGGCGCAGGTGGACGAGTTGCTCGGGGCCATGCGACTCACGCTGACGCCGGATCATCTCGCACGTCTCGACACGGCCAGTCGGCGCGCCTGAACACCGGCACCCGATCGACCAGACACAGGAGGGTTTCATGCAGATCGACATCTATTCGGACGTCGTGTGCCCGTGGTGCTACATCGGCGAACGCCGGCTCGCGCGAGCGCTCGCCACGCTGCCGTCAAGCCAGCCCGTGCACGTGGTGTTCCGCCCCTACCAGCTCGATCCCGGCGCGCCTGCGCCCGGCGTGCCGTTCCGTGAACACATGGCGCGGCGCTACGGATCCGGCGTGGACCGCATGCTCGACTCGGTGACGGCCGCCGGCCGCTCCGAGGGCATCACCTTCGCGTGGGACGAGGCGCTGTCGGCCAACACGCACACGGCGCATCGCCTGCTGCAATGGACCGCGCGTGAGCACGGCGCCGACGCGCAGCGCGCGCTCGCGGAGCGGCTGTTCGCCCTCCACTTCACCGAGGGCGGCGACGTCTCGAGCATCGACGCGCTCGTGGCTTCGGCTGCAGCGGTGGGGATCGATGCGGCGTCGGCGAGGGCACATCTCGAGTCTGGCGACGGTGTCCCGGAACTCGACGCCGCGTTCGACCACGCGCGGCGCCTGGGCATCCAGGGCGTGCCGGCCTTCATCATCGATGGCCGCTTCGTCGTGCAGGGCGCACAGCCGGTGTCGGCCTTCGTGCAGGCACTGGAGCAGGCGATGCAGGAGCGCACGCCTGACGCCAGCGCCACCGGCGGCGAGGGGTGCGCGGATGGAGCGTGCGCCGTCCCGGGCGCCTGACGACCGACGGCCGCGTCGACGCCCCGACGCGCAGGCCGGCGCGTTCAGCTCACGGGATTGGGTCGTGCGAAGTTCGTGAGTTCCGGCGCGTCAAGGCGGGGGCCGTCGTACGCCGTCACGACGCCGAACCGCCGCTGCGCCTCCCAGTCCGCGCGCGCCTCGGCAATCTCCTCTGCCGTGCGCGCCACGAAGTTCCACCACATGAGGATCGTCTCGGGGAATGGCGGTCCGCCGACGAGCAGCACGCGCGCGCCGCCGCGGCTGGCAAGGCTCGCTTCGGTCCGGGTGGTGCCGAGGTAGTACAGGACCTGCTGCTCCAGTCGCTGGGCGTCGAGCACGCAGTCGCCGCGCATCACGAGTACCGCGTACTCGAAGCCCGGGTCGAGCGGCAGCGCGAGGTCGTGCCCTGGGTGGATCTGGAGATCGGCGCCAAGCAACGGCGAGTAGTACGGGACGTCGGGCGTCCTGCCGTCGAACTCACCGGCGAACACCCGGACGATGCCGTCACGCTGCTCGAACGTCGGCACTTCGAGGGCATGCTGGAACCCGGGCGCCTGATGACGGTGCGCGTCGGGCAGCGCGGTCCACAACTGCACGCCCTCGAGGCGCCCCGTGTTGTCGCGCGGCGTCTGCTCGGCATGCGCGATGCCGCCGCCCGACGTCATGACGTTGACGCCGCCAGGCCGCAGCACCGACTCGCAGCCGAGGCTGTCGTCGTGCACGATCTCGCCGGCGAGCAGCCACGAGACCGTCTGCAGCCCGATGTGCGGGTGCGGCGCGACGTCCATCGGCTTGCCTTCGGCAAATGTCAGCGGGCCGAAGCGATCGAGGAAGCACCAGGGCCCCACGAGGCGCCGTTCGCGAATCGGCAGCGCACGCGACACGGCCAGCGCGCCGAGCGCGACCTCTCGATTCGGGTACGCCTCGAACTGCCGCTGCGCCGCGCCGAGCGCCACGCACGCTTCCGCCTTGACGTCCGCCGAACGATTCGACATGCCCCATTCTCCGGCGCGACTCCACTGTGTGCAAGGCGGTCGTTGCGATGGCACGCGTCCCGATCGCACCGATAATGCTCACGGTGCCCAAAGGCCACGCACACAGCAGGGGCGTCCGGATGAATCCCCTCGTCACTGAGTTCCAGGGCCGGCTCGACACGATCGCGGGCTGGCGTCACCATCTCCACGCGAACCCGGAACTGTCGCAGGAGGAGCGCGCAACGGCCAGATACATCGCCGATCTCGCGCGCGGGTGGGGCTTCGAGGTCGCCGAAGGCGTCGGTGGCCATGGGGTCGTCGCCTCGCTCACCGCCGGGACGAGTGGCAAGGCAATCGGCCTGCGCGCCGACACCGATGCGCTGCCCATCCAGGAAGACAACACGCTTCCCTACAGGAGCACCGTCGACGGCGTGGCACACCTCTGCGGTCACGACGGTCATACGGCCATGCTGCTCGCCGCTGGCGAACACCTGGCGCGTACGCGCCGCTTCGATGGCACCGTCCGCCTGATCTTCCAGCCCGCCGAGGAGATCATGGTCGGCGGGCCCGCGATGATTGCCGACGGCCTCTTCGACCGCTGGCCCGTGGATGCCGTGTTCGGGCTGCACAACATGCCGGGGCTCCCGCTCGGCACGCTGCATTTCCGCGACGGCGTGACGATGGCCGCCGTGGACAACTGGGAGATCGAACTGACCGGCCGCGGCAGTCACGGATCGACACCGGAGTTGAGCATCGACCCGGTCGTGGCCGGCGCGTCCCTCGTCGTGGCACTCCAGACCATCGTGTCTCGGAACGTCGCACCGCACGACAGCGCGGTCGTCACCGTCGGGGCCTTTCTCGCCGGCAATGCCGGCAACGTGATCGCGCAGTCGGCCATCATCCGTCTGTCGATCCGCACCATGACGCCAGAGGTCCGCACGCTGGTGCTCGACAGGGTGCGCGCCATCGCCGGGGCGCAGGCCGCGGCCTTCGGCTGCACGCACGTGATCCGGGAAGGGGTCCCTGGTGCCGTGCTCGTGAACGACCCGACGGAGACGGCACGGGCGGCCGACTACGCGCGCGATGCGTTCGGGGCTGATGTCGTCACCTATCCGGGACGCAGCTATCTGGGAAGCGAGGACTTCGCGTTCATGCTCGAGCAGAGGCCCGGCACGTACTGCCTGCTCGGCAACGGCGACACGCCGATGGTGCACCACCCGCAGTACGTGTTCGACGACGCGATCCTGCCGATCGGTGCCGCGTACTGGGTGACGCTGGCCGAAGGCTATCTCGCATAGCGACTCGGGGCTCGGGATTCGGGATTCGGGATGCGGGATGCGGGATGCGGGATGCGGGTTCGGGATGCGTCGGGACGGCGACCTTGCCAGTGGAACGGCTCACTGATCCATGGCGCCGCGTGCGATCGGCAGCCGCCAGCCCCGCTTGATCGCCAGGATCCGCAGCACGAACACGATCGCGGCGGCGGTGATGGCCGTCGGCACGGCCGGTGCGTCGAACACACGGCCGACCACGACCACGACGGCGCCTGCCAGAGCGGCGATGGCGTAAAGCTCCGCGCGGAGAACGACCGGCACCTCCGAGACGAGCAGGTCGCGCATCATCCCGCCGCCGATGCCTGTCAGCATCCCGAGCAGGGCGGCCGCAACCGGACCGGCGTGATAGTCGAGCGCCTTCTGCGTACCCGCCACCGCGAACGTCGCGAGCCCGGCCGCGTCGAACAGCAGCACCAGTCGCTGCACCCGCGTCACACGCCCGTACCACACCATCGTCGCCAACCCTGCGACGACCGATACGGCCACGTAGCGCCAGTCGGCGATGGCAGCCGGCGGCACCGCGCCAATCAGAACGTCGCGCGTGACGCCGCCGACGTTACCGGCGACGAATGCCAGGACGCTGACGCCGAACATGTCGAGCCGGTGCTTGACGCCTGCCGCTGCGCCACTGATGGCGAAGACGAACGTCCCGATGAGATCGAGCGCCAGGAGGAGGTAGGGACTCGAGAGAATCGTTGCGTCAGGCATGCGTCGTCTGGACTTTCGCCGGGCCGTGCGGGCCCTGCGAGGATACGACGCGGTCCCCGGCCGGATGCAACTCCGGATCGCGGACGCCCGAAGCCGCAACGAGAATGGATGTATGGTTCATCATGCCTCGCCGTTCAGGAGTGCAAGCGCCGCAATGACCCGCGTGCGACGTGTCGCCCTGTGGACGCTGGGGACTGTCATCCGTCGTGCTCGCCTGGATCGGGTTCCTGCACATGACGCGGGGGACGGCGGTGCGGCACGTGCGCGGCGTTGCCAGCGATGGCGTGCCGGTGGCCATACACGAGCCGGAGTTCCCGCTGGCGGTCACGATGCTGACCGGCGCGTGGCTCGCGCCGGGCCACCGCGTCGAGGTGATGCTCGACGGCGACGGCACGTACGAGCGGCTGTTTGCCGACCTGCGATCGGCCCGGCAGTCGATCACACTGCAGATCTATTACGGCAACTCGGGGCGGATGGCGCGGACGCTTGGCGAGATCCTGCGCGAGCGGTCGGCGGCGGGCGTGCGCGTGCTGGTGCTCTACGACGCGTTCGGCACGATCGACATGCCGTCCGATCAGATCGAGATGCTGCGGGCCGCCGGCGCGCAGGTGCACCCCTTCCGGCCGATCCGGCTGTCCACGCTCCATCTCGCGCAGAACCGGTCGCACGTGCGCGGCATCATCGTGGACAGCCGCATCGGATGGACCGGCGGCTTCGGCATCGACGACAAGTGGTTCGGCGATGGCCGCAGCGCGGGCTCGTGGCGCGAGACGAACGTGCGGTTCGAAGGACCGGCCGTGCGGCAACTGCAGGCCGCGTTCACGGCCGCGTGGGTCGAGGCGACGGGCGTGCTGCTCGCCGGGCGACCGACGCTCGTCGCCGCGGAAGGAGGCGAGACGACGGCGGGGTTGCTCTCGACCGCCCCGACACTCGGCAGCACCGCCGCCGAGCGCTTCCTCGCGCTGTCGATTGCGGCGGCCCGGCGGACGCTCTACATCACGAATGCGTACTTCGCACCGGACCGGAACTTCATCGACCTGCTCTCGGCGGCTGCCCGGCGCGGGGTGGACGTGCGCATCCTGACGGCCGGTGGGCAGACCGACATCAACGTCGTGCGCCTTGCCGGCCGCGCGTGGTACGACAACCTGCTGTCGGCCGGGGTGCGGGTCTACGAGTGGCAGCCGACCACGCTGCACGCCAAGACGTTCGTGGCCGATGGCGCGTGGTCGACGATCGGCTCGATGAACTTCGACAACCGGTCGCTGGCGCTCAACGACGAAGCCACGCTGATGGTGCTGGACCGGACCGTCGGTTCCGAGATGGAACGCATCTTCCTCGAGGACCTGCAGGACGCCGAGGAGATGACGATCGCCGCCTTCCGGCAGCGATCGTGGCTGCAGCGGCTGGCGGAGTGGGGCGCCAACCGGATCCTGCGCCTGCTGTAGGCCGCGCCTGCTAGTAGTCGAGCGATTCGATCATCCAGCGCCCGCAGTAGCGGTGTTCCTGCTCCAGGGTCCTATCGCGTTGCGGTTGCGGGCGTGATCACGATGTTGCGGTACTCGACGGGACCGTGGTCGCCCTGCAACAGCAGCGGCCCGGGCTCGCCTTCGGCGCTGTCGAGCGCCCCGCCGGTGATGCCGGGGATCTCGCGATTGCAGATGACCGTGGTGCCGTTGAGCACGTAGGTGAGCATCCGCCCGACGAGGGTGACCTCCATCGTCTGCCACTCGCCCGCCGCGCGCGCGACGTTCTCGCTCGGCGCGATGAATCCGTAGAGCCCGCCGAGGTGATGCGACGACGGATCGAGTCCCGCGGCGTCGTCGATCTGCAGCTCGTACCGGCCCCGCAGGTACACGCCGCTGTTCGCTCCCTTGGGCACGCGGAACTCCAGTTGCAGCTTGAAGTCCTCGAACGGGCGGGTCGACACGAGGTTGGCGCCGCTCTTTGCGTTCGTGAGGACGCCGCCCACCACGCTCCATGCGCTGTCGCCGCGTCCGATCGGCTTCCATCCCGCGAGCGACGCGCCGCCGAGCAGGTCGATGGGGGCGCCCCATGTCGGCGCGGCGGTGCGCTTCAAGGACGGCGCCCGCGTGCCGGACCACGTCACCGACTGCCCGTCGCCCATCGTCATCGTCCCGGTGATGCGATCGCCGTCGAGCCGTCCCTCGAACGTGATGTCGCGGGGATTACTCTCCCACTGCGGCGGGATGGCGAACCGGAACGTGCCGTCGGCGACGTCGATCTTCGCAATCGGACGCGCGCTGCCGCCCGAGCCGACGAACTGTCCGACGAGCGTCGCCCGCCCGGATCGCTCGACCTCGAGCCATGACGGCGCGGTCTCGGTCCCGCGCTGCACCACGAGGTCCCACCGGCCGACGAGCGCGTCGGAGGCACTGCGCGATTGCGCGGACGGGCCGGCGTGGCCGGCGGCCACGAGCATCAGCAGGGCGCCGCAGGCGACGCGGGCGATCATGTGTCTCTCCACGCACCCGATATTACCTTCCTGCCCGTCCGTCCGCGCAGACGCGTCACCCTGACCGCCGGACACGTCCGGCGGCTGCGTCTCGACGCCCTGCGTCTCGTCCCCCGCGGTCGGTCAGCGAGACGCAGGCTTCCCGCTCGCGACGATATCGCGGAGCTGCCGACCGAGGACGGCAATGTCGTCACGACGCGCGGGGTCGCCGGCAAGGTTGCGCAGGTGGTCGGGATCGGCTACGGCGTCATAGAGCTCGGTGCCGCGCATCCCGTCGGCCCACTCCGTGTAGCGCCAGCGTTCGGTCCGCAGGCTGTATCCCGTGAACGGCTCGGTGCCGCCCCGGCGAACCTGCGACACGGCGGCGCGATCCCAGGGGGCGCGCGCATCGGCGAGCAGGGGCACGAGCGATCGTCCGTGCAGCACGGCCGGTGGATCGAGGCCGGCAAGTGCGGCGAGCGTCGGGTAGACGTCGAGCAGTTCGACGATCCGCGGGCTGGAAGCGCCGCGTGCCGCCACGCCGCGGCCCGCAACGATGAGCGGCGTCCGCGTCGCGCGCTCGAACAGGGTCTGCTTCATCCACTGGCCGCGATCGCCGAGGTGATAGCCGTGGTCGCTGACGAACACGACGATGGTGTCGTCGGCGAGGCCGAGACGATCGAGCGCGTCGAGCAGGCGCCCGATGTTGGCATCGAGGAACGAGACCGAGGCGTAGTAGGCCTGCAGGATGCGGCGCTGCTGCGGCTGGTCGAGCCCCCAATGCGGCGGGTTCGTGAACCACGCGGGCACCGGCACGTTGGCCGCACGCGGGTGCGGCGGCACGAGGGCAATGCGATCGAGCGGGTACATGTCGAAGTACTTCGCGGGCGCGATGTAGGGGCAGTGCGGCCGGTAGAAGCCCGCCGCGAGGAAGAACGGCCGATCGCGATGGCGCTCGAGCAGGGCGATGGCCTCGGTGGCTACCTTCCCATCCGTGTGCGCCTCGTCTGGCGCAGGCGATGCGTAGAAGGCGAGCGCGCTGCCGAGACCCGTGCGCTGCGGGGTGAAGTTCGTGACGTGCGGTTCCTCGTCCTTGTCGATGCCGCGCGGATTCACCGTGTGGTCCCACGACGCGGGATCGTCGAGGCCGGGCGTGCCGATCTGGCCCGGGTTGCCGTAGTGATAGATCTTGCCGACGCGCGCCGAGACGTAGCCGGCCCGCTTGAACATCTGGGGCAGCGTGACCAGGTCGGGGTGGATGCTGCGGAAGTCGGTCTGCAGGTCGTGTACACGCGTCGTGTCCGGGCGCAGCCCCGTCAGCATCGACACACGACTGGGGCTGCAGAGCGGGAACTGCGTGTAGGCACGCGTGAAGCGCACGCCGCGCGCCGCAAGCCGATCCAGGTTCGGCGTCTTCACCATCGGATGCCCGAACGTCCCGATGTCGTCATTCAGGTCGTCGGCCATGATGAGCAGCACGTTGGGCGGCCTCGGCCCTGGCTGCGCGGAGGCGTTGCCGGGAGTCGCGGCGAGCAGTCCGACGACCCATGCGAGTGCGGCGAGTGAGCGTGTGAGGGTGGACATGACGCCCACAAGAGTAGACTGCCGCCAGCCATGCCTGCCCGTCTGCACCTGGTGCGTCCAGGACACGCGCCCGTTCGCCTGCTCGTCGCGCTCGCCAGCACGCTGGCCCTCGGCACCGTGCTCGCCCAGGATCGCCAGCCCGAGCCGGGAGACAGCCACGGGCGCATGCGGGCCGACCTGGAGTTCCTGGCGTCCCCACCCGTCGCGGGCCGCGCCTCGCTGACGCAGGGCGCCGATGCCGCGGCGTGGTTCCTCGCCACCGAACTGCGCAAGGCCGGCCTCCGGC
This sequence comes from uncultured Luteitalea sp., assembly GCA_934541105.1. Classification (GTDB taxonomy): domain Bacteria; phylum Acidobacteriota; class Vicinamibacteria; order Vicinamibacterales; family Vicinamibacteraceae; genus Luteitalea. Next base: position 203,557 of record CAKTDA010000008.1, read on the forward strand.
CCGGCAACGGCGACAGCTTCCTGCAGCCGTTCGACGTCGTGCCGCTCCGGCTCGATCGCGAGCAATCGTCGATCGCGGTGCGCCACGCGGCACGCGAGCAGCGATTCACGCCAGTTGCCGTGGCGTTCCCCGATCCGACAAGTGCGATCGAGTCGACGCTCGACGTCGTGTTTGCCGGGTTCGGCATCACGGCGCCCGAGTTCGGTTACGACGACTACGCCGGGCTCGACGTGCGCGGCAAGGCGGTACTCGTCTTCGATCACGAGCCGCAGGAGGACGACCCCGGCTCGCGGTTCCACGGCAGGGGCCTGACGCTTCACGCCAGCACGTGGACCAAGACGCGGACGGCGCAGCAGCACGGTGCCGCCGCGCTGCTCGTCGTCACCGAGCCGGTCAACGCCCATCGATCCACGCCACGGCCGCCCGACCGTGCCAATGCCCCCTCGCAGGCACTTGCCGCCGGCGAGCTGCGGATCCCGCGCGTCACGCTGCCGGCAAGCGCCGCAGCGGCCCTGCTGCAGCCGACAGGCCGCACGCCCGCCGATCTGCAGCGCGACATCGACCGCGCGCTGCAACCTGCATCGCGGACGCTCGACGGCGTCAGCATCACGCTGCGCGCCGTCAACGCCACGCCGCAGCCGCAGGTCTCGCTCAACGTCGTCGGCCTCCTTCCGGGCAGCGACCCTGTCCTGCGCGACGAGACGATCCTCGTCACGTCGCACTACGACCACCTCGGCATCCATGAGGGCCGGCTCTATCCGGGCGCGAACGACAACGGATCGGGCACCGTCGCGATGGTCGAGGTCGCGCGCCGGCTCTCGCGTACGCCACTCGCACGCAGCGTGCTGTTCGTGTCGTTCGGATCCGAGGAGCAGCTGATGCTCGGCTCGTACCACTACGTCGCGCATCCGCTGCGTCCGCTGGCCACGACCCGCGCCGTGCTCAACCTCGACATGATCGGCCGCAACGAGGAGCACACCCCCGAGAGCCTCGGCGCGTACGAGATCACGGCAGGCCGCAGCGACCGACTGAACCTCGTCGGCGCCGCCTACAGCCCGGAACTCGCAGCGCTGCTCGATCGCGCGTCAGCGCCGGCCGGGCTCGCCCTGAGCGACAAGTTCGACCACGAGTCGTCGATGCGGACGCTGTTCCGCTGCGATCACCTGCCGTTCCTCCAGAAAGGGATTCCCGCGGTGTGGCTCTTCGGCGGCTTCCATCCCGGGTACCACGAGCCCGTCGACACCATCGATCGCCTCGACTTCGACAAGATGGACCGCGTCGTGCGCCTCACGGTCGAGGCCGTCCGCGCACTGGCCGCGGGCCCGCCGCCACGCTTCCGGTATCGATGACGGCCCGCCACGTCACCCACTCCCCTGTGTAAGATCGATCGGTGCATGCCTGGTCCACGGGGGACCGACTCACCCACCGTCACAACGCCGAACTCGGCATCGGGCGCATCACGGCCATCGAAGGGCGCGTCCTCGTCGTCGCGTTCGACGAGGCCGGCACGACGCTGCGCCTTGCGGCCGGCAGCGACGCACTGATCCCGGCAACGGCGCCCGTCGCGCCGCGGGATCGCCCACTCGTGGAGCGGCTCGCCGCCGGAGACGTCGACACGGCAGACGCGTTCCTCGCCCGCCTCGACGCGCTGCAACTCCTGGCCATCCGGGAGGCCGACGGGCTCGGCTCGATGCTCGGCGGACGCGTGCGGCTGTTCCCCCATCAGTTGCACGTGGCCGAGCGCGCCACGGCCAGGATGCCGGTGCGCTGGCTGCTTGCCGACGAGGTCGGGCTCGGCAAGACGATCGAGGCCGCGCTCATCATGAACCGGCTCCTGCACACCCGCCGCATCGAGCGCTGCCTCGTCGTCGCGCCCGACGTGCTGACCGTCCAGTGGCTCGGGGAACTGTGGCGCAAGTACCACCAGGTCTTCACGCTGATCGACGCCGCCCGTCTCGCCGACGTCGCACGCGACTTCGGGGAGGGCTTCAACCCGTTCGACGTCCATCGCCGCGCCGTGATCGCCCTCGAGACGCTCGTCGCCCGGCCGGACCTGACGACGAAGGCCGTCGCCGCCGACATCGACCTGCTGGTCGTGGACGAGGCGCAGCGCCTGCGCTGGCCGCCCGGCCGCGGCGCCGACCCCGCCTATCGAGCGATTGCGCCAATCGCGGCCCTCGGCCGGCACGTCGTGCTGCTCAGCGCGACGCCGCTCGAGGACGATGCGCACGGGTTCTTCCGGCTCCTGCAACTGCTGCGGCCCGACGAGTTCCCGGATGGCCTCGACGTCGAGGCGCGCCTGGCCTCGGGCGTGCCCTTCCCGCCGTGTACGAGCGCGACGCGGCGCGTGGACATCGGCGGACTGCCGCCACGCGTGCCCGTGCCGATCGACATCGACATGCCGTCGGCAGCGCTTGCGGACGCCGTCGCGTCCGGCATGCACCGCGGTGCGCCCGTGACCCCACTCGTCGAGAAGCGGACGGTCGATCGCGTGCAGCGCGCGCTCGCATCGGGAGCCGCGCTGATGCCGGTGCTGCGCGCGGACGAGGGCGACCTGCGACGGCAGGCGCAGGAATCGGATCGATCCGATCCGCGGATCGCATGGCTCGTGAAGCATGCGGTGCAGTGGCGCGAGGCGCGCGAGAAGACCCTCGCGTTCGTCGCCCATCGCGAGACGCTCGAGATGGTGCGCGCGGCGCTCGGCGCCCGTGCGGGACTGGCCACCGCCGTCTTCCACGAGGATCTGCCCGCCGCGCGGCGCGACATCGAGGTCGCACGCTTCCGTGCCGAGGAGGGGCCGAGCCTGCTCGTCTCGACCGAAGCGGGCGGCGAAGGCCGCAACTTCGAGTTCTGCACGCGGCTGGTGCTCTTCGACCTGCCGTGGAGGCCGACGACTGTCGAACAGCGCATCGGGCGGCTCGACCGCATCGGGCGACGCATCCCGGTCGAGATCGTCTACTTCCGCCCCTCGGCGGGCGTCGGTGCGGACGTGGTCCGGGTCTTCGAGCGAATAGGGTTGTTCCGCGAGCCGATTGCCGGCGTCGAACCACAGCTTGCGCACGTCGAGCGTGCACTCGAGGGCGTGGCGCTCGATGCCTCGGCCCTGCCCATGGACGATGCGGCCATCGAGGCGCTGCTTGCCGACTCGCATTCGGCCCGTGCCCGCATCCACGACGCGGTGTACCAGCAACTGCACCGCGAGCCGTACCGCGCCGAACTCGGCCCGCCACTCCTTGCCCGGGTGCCGCCGGATCTCGACGCGTCGATGGAACGCGTGATCACCACGCTCGCCGCGCGCATCGGCTTCCGCGTGGAGCCCGTGCGCGGCCGGCGGGCGTACGTCATCGAGTTCGGGAGCGAAGCGCTCGTGGACAGCCTGCCAGGCGTGCCGGCCGGCACCGCGTTCGTCGGATCGTTCGATCGCGAGTACGCGGTCGTGGACGAAGCCCACGACTTCTTCGCATCAGGACACCCCCTCGTCGAAGGCCTGTTGGCCCATCTCGAGGAGTCGCCCGACGGCCGCGTCGCACGGCTCGCGCTCCGCCTCCGCGGACAGCCAGGCCTCGGCATCGTCGCCATCTACAGGGACGGCACGGCGTTCGACGTGCGGGCGATCGACAGCGAGGGGCGCGACAGGCCCGCATGGGCCGACGCGATCAGGCGCCATCCGCCGATCGCGACGCCGATGCCGGCCGGCGCTGTCGCGGCACACGACTGGCCCGCCATCGTCGGCCGCCTCACGCCACGCCTCGGCCGCCGCCAGCCGCACGCCATCGCCGCGGTCAGCGTCGCAGCCGATGCGTAGGTCCTTTCGTGCGCCACGCCGATTCGCAGCCCCTGCGGACCGGCTTCGCTCAGTGACTTGTCGAGCGTCGAACGACCATGGCATGCAGCGCGGCCACTTCCCGCACGACGGCGTGGACGTAGAACGCCGGACTATCGACCGCCGACACGGGCACGGGGCTCGGCACCGCGTCGATGCCGGCGCGTGAGGCGAGGAGCCGCGCGCGGAGGATGTGATAGCTGTCGGTGACGAGAATCGCGCGCGTCCAGCCGTGACGCCGCATGAGCTCGCGTGCGTTGCGCACGTTCTCCTCGGTGCTGCGGCTCGTCTCCTCGAGGACGATGGCCGTCCTCTCGACGCCCTCGCGCATCAGGACCTCCCGGCACCCGTCGGCCTCGCTGCGAGGGGGCTGCACGTGGGGCCCGATGCCGCCGGTGCAGATGATGCGGGGCGCGTGACCAGCGACCCACAACGCGGCGGCGTGCGCGGAACGACGGGTCAGGGCGCGGTACGGCGTGCCGTCGCGTGACAACGCCGCGCCGAGCACCAGGATCACGTCGGCGCGGGCCGACGCGTCGAGTGTTGCCGTGCCCGCCAGGTGGATGAGGGCGACAAGCCCCGCACACGTGAGGAGCCACGCCGCGCCGAGCCCGACCACGATGCGGCGAAGGCGGCGACCGCTCACGAACGCCGGCGTCCGAAGAACTCGGCGCTGAGCCGACGAATCAGTCCGAGCGACAGCAGCACGGTGATCAGGTTGGGCAGCGCCATCAAGCCGTTCAGCGTGTCGGCGATGTCCCACACGAGGTGCAGCGAGCCGATCGCGCCGAGGTAGATGAACACCAGCCAGAGCAGCCGGTACGGCACCGCGGCACGCGCGCCGAGCAGGTACACCACGCCCGTCTCGCCGTAGTAGCTCCACCCGATCAGCGTCGAGTAGGCAAACAGCACGAGACTCGTCGTGACCACGATGTTGCCCCAGGTACCGGGCAGGCCCACCGAGAAGGCCTGGCCCGCGAGCGCGGCGCCCGTCGTGCCGCCGGTCCAGACGCCGGTCACGAGGATCGCCAGCCCCGTCGTCGTGCAGACGAGCAGCGTGTCCACGAACACCTCGAAGATGCCGTAGAGGCCCTGCCGCACCGGGTGATCGGTCTGCGCGGCCGCGTGCACCATCGGCGCACTGCCGAGCCCCGCCTCGTTGGAGAACAGCCCGCGCGCCACGCCGTAGCGCAGCGCCATCATCAGCGTGGACCCGGCAAACCCGCCGGTCGCGGCCGTTCCCGTGAAGGCACCGTCGAAGACGAGCGACAGCGCCTCGGGGATGTGCGCGGCGAACCGCACGAGGATGAACAGCCCGCCGCCGATGTAGAAGATCGCCATCGCCGGCACCAGGATCTCGGCGACTTCGCCGATGCGCCGGATGCCGCCGAGGATCACCGCGGAGGTCAGCACCATCAGTACGATGCCGGTGATCGCCGGCGACACGCCGAAGCTGGCGCGCAGGCTGTCGGCCACCGAGTTGGCCTGCACCATGTTGCCGATGCCGAACGCCGCGAGCGCGACGAGTGCCGCGAACACGCCGCCGAGCCACGGCAGGCCGAAACCCTTCTTCAGGGTGTACATCGCGCCGCCGCGCATGGTGCCCGACTCGTCGGGTTCGCGGTAGTGCAGCGCGACGACGATCTCGGCGAACTTGGTGGCCATCCCCAGCGCGCCCGAGACCCACAGCCAGAACAGCGCCCCGGGCCCGCCGATCGAGATGGCCGTCGCCACGCCGGCGATGTTGCCGACGCCGACGGTGGAAGCGAGCGCGGTCGCCACCGCCTGGAACGGCGACACGCTGCCCGCACCGGTGCCCTTCTCGAACAGGCGGCCGAGCACCTCCTTCAGCGCCACGCCCAGGTAGCGCACCTGCACGAAGCCCGTTGCCAGCGTGACGACGACACCCGTGCCGAGGAGCAGGACGATGATCGGCCAGCCCCAGACGTACCCGTTCAGCCACCCGTTGACGGCGGCAATCGTGTCGAGCATGGACGAGAGCCTATCTGCACCCGGCGGCCCCTGTCGCGTACTTTTCGCCGGCCGCTACTGCAGCCGTTGCGCGGCGGAACCCCTCGTCGCCGATCCGGACGTCGCGCAGGCCCGTGCCGCCCTGGACACGCGCGACGGCACGCAGCGGTGGCGCCGCGGCGGCCGGGGCGGGACGCTCACGATGCCTTCCCCACGGCCGTCGCCTCCTCGACTTCGATCAGGCGACCGCTCCGCACGTCGAAGACGTAGCCGTGGATGGGGATCGACGAGGGCACCAGCGGATGCTCGCGGATGCGCCGCACGTCGTCCACGACGCTCTGGCGCTGATCGGCGATGGTGAGCCAGTCGATGTCGTCGCCGGCGGTGGACCCGGGGCCGGCACCGACGTCCTCGAAGCCGTTCGCCGTCAGCTGTGCCGTCTCGAGGCTCTTGCCGAGCAGGCCGCGAATCACCTCGTTCGTGAACAGTTCCATGCCGCAGTCGGTGTGGTGGACGACGAACCACTCCCGCGTGCCGAGCAGCTTGTACGAGATGACGAGCGACCTGATGGCATCGTCGCTGGCGCGGCCGCCGGCATTGCGAATCACGTGGGCATCGCCTTCCGACAGCCCGGCATATCTGGCCGGGTCGAGCCGTGCGTCCATGCACGTGAGGATGGCGAAGCGGCGCGCGGGCGGCAGCGCGAGCTGGGCCTTGTCGCCGAAGGTCTCCGCGTAGCGGGCGTTGGCAGTCAGTATTTCCGAGCGTACCTGGCTCATGTCACTGAATCCTTTCGTGAACGATGGAGCGTGGCGGTCCACGCAGGCACCGGGCTGCGGGATGTGCAGATGTCGGGGGACGGCCGCGACGGCGGGTGTCGCGGCTATGCGCAGCAGCGACAACACCGGTGGACGGCGGTGCGGCGGCGGCGGGGGCGTCCGGAGAGGACGCGAGGCGGGATGCAGATGGAGTGGCGCATGGCGGCCCGACAACCGGAGGATATCGCGCGGCGGGACACGCGCAACGCCCTGGTCCGTCATACGGACGGTCACCGGCCGGGCCGGCAGGATCGGCCGGCAGGATCGGCACGGGGCAGCCGGTGAGGCCGCCCCGTGTCGCGGCGCCTCAGAGGGCCGACATGACTTCCTTCATCAGGTGCTGTGCGCCCTCGACGCCATCCCAGGGGCCGTCCTCGTACTCGAGCGCGATCACGCCCTTGAAGCCGGCGTGGTTGAGGATGCGGACGCACCGCTGGAGATCGACGTTCTCCCAGCGGTCCCAGTACTTGGCGTGCACGGTGGTGTGCGTGTACGGCATCACCGCCTCGAGCCCGTGGTAGAGCAGGTACTCGTGCTCCCAGTTGCAGAAGTCCGGCGAGGCCTCGAAGTAGGGGTGGTTCACCTCGTCGAGGATGATGCGCATGTTCGTCGGGTCCGCGCTGAGCCCCCAGTGGTTCTCGATGGTCACCTTGACGCCGACCTTCGCGCCGTAGTCGGCCATCTCCTTGAACGACTCGACCGCGTTGCGGATGTACTTGACGATCTCGTCGTTGCGCGGATAGCCCGTCGTCGCCGAGGCCCCCGGCACGATGCGCGGCCCGCCGGTGTTGACGCGCATCGTCTTCGCGCCAATCTGCGCACAGCCGTCGAGCCACGCCTTGGCGGTCTCGATGCCCTGGCGACGCAGTTGCGCGTCGAGGTCGGAGATGTTGCGCGGCGCGTTGTTGGACACGTGGTGGCAGCTGACGTCGAGCTTTGCCATGCGCGCGTTCAGTTGATCGAGCCACTTGCGCCCGGATGCACTGCGCGGATCGAACTCGTAGCTGGTGCCTGACCGTCCGTCGCGGTTCCACGTCGTCTTGTGGAACATCGAGTCGTCGGTGACGTCGCCGAAGAGCGACGACCAGAGGTCCATCTTCCGCACGCCGGCGAAATGATCGACGGTGAACTGCGGCATGTCCAGCATCGTGATCTCGCCGTACTTCTTCTTCATCGCGTCGGCGGCGGCCGCCTGCGCCCCGCCGCCCATGCCCTGGCCGGACGACGGGCGACGCTTGAAGAGGGAGCGCAGCGGGTACGTGTTGGACGCGATGCGCGTGACCTTCTCGGCGTCGGTCAACCGGCGCGCGTCGCCACCCGCCGCAGCGGCCGGCGCGGCAACCGCACCGGCGGCGGGCAGCATCAGCGAGCCGACGGCGGCGGCAGCGGTCTGGAGGACGGCACGACGGCCGGTCTGGAACGGACGGGAGGTGTCGGGAGGGGTATGACGTGACATTGGTCAGGACTACGTCCGCGAGACACCTTCCGTTTCGCCACCGGGCTCGATGCACGCGCTGCGCGGAGGGTGTCGGGAGCCCTCGCATGATGAGTTTCCGGCCTGTCCGGTCGGCCGCCCGCCTTCGTTGAAGAGGGCATGCGCACCATCGACGCGAGCCGCGGCCTGTCGATCGTCCTGCTCGGCGTGGCGCTTGCCGGCGCCTGCCGGGGTGACGCGGAGGCTCCGGCGGCCGACGCCCCACCCGCCGCCCGGTCTGCCAGCCCGGCCCCGGGCCAGGCTGTCATCCGCGCGCCCGACGTGGACTCGTCGGACGCGATCGTGTCGTGGGTCGATGGACAGGTCGTGACCGACTGGGGCACGGAGCGCGAGAAGCGCGATCGTGCAATCGCGCACTACCTCGACGATGACGACCCGGTGCACGCGGCGGCGTACGGCTTCCGCAGCGGGCAGACGCCACGGCTCGCCTGGAGCTGGTTCCGCTACAACCCGGTCGGCTTCAACGGCGTCCCGTTCGTGCTGTTCAAGACGCTGCTCGACCTCGATCCCGATCACGCCAATCCCGATCTGCGGGCCATCGCCCGCATCTGGAAGCGCCAGGCCGTCGTGCCGGCCTCCCCCGACGCCGCCGCGGCCTGGACCCTTGATCACATCGGTGTCGGCGCCCCGCCCGAGGACTACACCGACGGCGTGCTGCGCCAGGCCGGCGACCGGCGGTCGCCTCTTCCCCACGGGTTCGCGTTCGAGAACCCCGCGTCGTTCGAGCCGCTCTCGCGGGCGCAGAGCGCGCTGCTCGACGCGCGGCTCGCGGCGCGACAGACGTTCACGGGTGCAGCCCTGCTCGTCGCCAAGCTGCGCACGACCGACCACGAGGAGAACTGGGAGCGTGACCGCCCGTCCTTCGGCAGCCCCGGCACGACCGACCGCGTGTCGCTGTCGTGCGCGGCCTGCCATGTCGGCCGGGTCCTCGTGCGGGGACGCATGCGCTTCCTGCCCGGCATGCCGAACACGGAGATCGAGGCGCAGTACTACTCCAAGCTGCTGATGCTCACCGCCGGCGCCCTCGTTGCATCGGGCTTCGACCCGGCGTCCACGACGCCGGTGAACCCCGCGGCGCTCGCGCCGAAGACCGACGCCGTGAAGGCGCTCTACGCCGAGATGCTCGACAAGGCGCGCCACCGCCCCGAGACGCTCTACGGGCCGTCGCCGGCCGACGTCGCCCGCGGCAAGCAGCAGGCCCTGCGGGTCGCCTCGCAGTTCCCGGACGTGATCGGGGATCTCATCGCCCTCGGCGTGAAGACGCACTTCATCTACCAGGTCGTGGGGCGCAACCACGCCTACACGCGCCCTCGCCCAGACGTGTTCGAGGATCGTCCGGGCCAGATGGATGCCTTCGGTATCGCCTCGGGGCTCGTCGCCATCCACACGCGACGGCAGGACGACAGCTTCATGGCCTTCGTGCGGCGCGACAATCCGCAGAGCCCGTTCTTCACGGGCTTCTCGACCGGCAACGGCCAGCCGGCCGACATCGCGGGCATGACGACGGCGGTGGCCGACGTGAAGGCCGCGTCGGACCGCACGCTGAAGCAGCTCGCCGCGTGGGCACCGCCCGTGCCGGCGCCAATCGACATCAAGAGCGTGGCCTGGGCGACGCAGCGCTTCCACGCCAACTGGGACGGCAACCAGGGCGCCTCGTCGCGGACGCTGGCCTCGGGCGCCTCGGCCACCGGCGACCCGCGCATGGTGAACGTGCGGATTCACGAGCCGCTGAACCCGTTCATCGATCACCTGCCGGCGACGCCCTACCCGTTCGACGGCGTGGACCTGGCGCGCGCCCGCGAGGGCAAGGCGCTCTTCACCGAGTCGTGCGCGTCGTGCCACACGCCGCGCAACACGCGCATCTATCCCGCGCGCACGCTGGGTGTCGATGCCAACCGCACGCTCGTCACCACCAGCGTCTCGCGCTACGGGCTTGCGGCTCTCGTGATGGAGGCCTGCGTCATCTACGGGTTGAATCACGAGGGGGAACCAGGCGCCGACTGGTGCATCCCCAAAGGCGACTGGAACGCCCGGCTCGACGAATACTTCCGCGACACACCGCGCCGCGTCGTCGACGGCAGCAACGGCTACAAGGCCGACATGCTGCACGGTATCTGGGCGCAGGCGCCGTACCTGCACAACGGCTCGGTGCCGACGCTGGGCCACCTGCTGTGTCCGGCCACGCGGCCGACGCGCTTCCTGCGCGGCAACCTGCACTACGACGAGGCGCTCGTGGGCTTCGAATGGGCGACGCGGCCGACGACCCGGTACGCGCCCGGCGAGACGATCCTGGTGAAGGAGTACGACACCACCGAGCCCGGGCGCGCCAACACCGGGCACACGTTCGGATCGAGCCTGTGTCCGGACACGACGGGGCTCGATCCGATCGCCGACAGGCAGGCCATCACGCAACGCCTCGATGCCTCGCCCGTCGGGGCGCTCCTGGCATACCTGAAGACGCTGTGAGGCCTGTTCGGGCGGGTCAGCGGCCCTGCGCGTCGAGTTCCCGGATGAAGATGTTGCGGAACCGCACCTCGGTGCCGTGCGACTGCAGTTCGATGGCGCCGGACGGCCGCAGCGGCTGCGACCGATCGAAGTAGTTGTCGAGCCGCTGGCCGTCGACGGTCTGCTGCCCGTTGAGCCAGACCCAGACGCGCGCGCCCACCATCCTGACGCGCAGGTGGTTCCACTCGCCGATCGGCCTGTCGGCCTTCACGAGCGGCCACTTGCCCGGGCTGTCGTCGGCATTGTTCCAGAGCGCGCCCGAGCCACGGAACGCGCCGGTCTTCTCGCGCGTCTCGCTGGCCGGGTCCCACAACTGCACCTGGGGATAGCTGCGCAGGTAGATGCCCGTGACCCCGTTGGGCACCGTGAGCTTCCAGTCCACGAGCAGCTCGAAGTCGCCGTAGTCGCGCGCGGTGGCGAGGTGCACTCCCAGGCCGTCTGTCACGAGGTCGCCGGTCGCGGCGTCCACCCACCAGCGCCTGTCGCGATCGGCATCCCACTCGGTTTGTCGTGCGCGGCGCTCCTCGTCGCTGAATGCCGCCTCGACGTATGGGCTGAAGACGCCACCCTTCCCGGGACGTCCGCGCCAGCCGGCCAGGTCCCTGCCATTGAACAGCGGCATGAAGCCGTCAGGCGGCGTCGATGCCTGTGCGGCTGGCGGCGCCGCGGCCGCGTGGCGGCGAGCACGGACGTCCCCGGCTGCCACAGCGGGCGCGGCGTTCCCCCATGCCTGGCGGACGTAGGTCAGGATGGCCGCGAGCTGCTCGTCGGACAGGCCCGCAAGCGGCGGCATGTTCGGGTAGGCGGCATCCACGTCCCGTCCGCGCAGCACGATGTCGATGAGCGCCTCTGGCGCGCCCGTCACGCTGGCGGCACCGGCAAGCGGTGGTGCGATCGAGGCAAGGCCGCGCCCGTCGGCCTGATGGCAGGCCGCGCAGATGGCGTAGGCGCTCCGCCCCTGTTCCACGAGCGCCACCATCGCGGGGTCCCTCGGCGTGACGGCCGCAGATGCCGCCCTGGCCGTCGCCGTGCGTTCGGCCGCCGCGATGCCCTCACCGATTGCATCCCGCAACCACGCCGGGCGGCCAGCCTCCGCCGACAATCGGCGCAAGGCAGCCATGCCCTCCGGACTGCCGTCGTGACTGACGGCCGTGGCGAGCGCCGTCACGAGTGCGCGATGCCCCGGCTGGTCTTCCGCCCACATCTTCGATCGCGCGATCGTGTCGAGCGTGTCCCGCTCGCGGCCGGCGAGGCCGCTCATGAACGCATCGACGACGAACGGCACCTCGACGTCGCGCCGCACGAGCCGCACGCGCGCGTCGTACGCATCGGCGTCGGTGGAGGCCCCGAGCGTGTACATCACCTGCCGGCGCACGGCCACCTCGTCGTCGTCCACGAGCGCCAGCACGGCCCGGCGCACGGCATCGTCTGCGAGGTGGGCTTCCGCGATGCGCAGTGCGGCAATGCGCACGTGCGGGGAGTCGTCCCGTAACCGTTCGCGCACGAGATCGGCGTCTGCCGCCCCGAGGCCGTCGAGCGTCCACAGGGCGTGCAGGCGGACGCGCGCGTCGGCGTGCGACGTCGCCAGGCGGCGCACGGCAGGCACGACCGACGTCGCGCCGGCGCCGACGAGCATCCGCTGCGCCATGTCGCGCCAGTGTCCGTTCCCGTGCGCAAGCAGCGGCACCCACCCGGCGGTGTCACCCGGCGCGACCGGTGGCGGCACGGCGGGCTGGTGTCCCTCGTGGACGATCCGGTAGATGCGTCCCATGCCGTGGAACGGGTGCTGGAGCCCGCGGTCGACGATCTGGTTCCGCAGGAACGTCGTCAGGAAGATGTGCCCCTCGATGATGCCGCGGTACATGTCGGCCACGTGGAGCGTGCCGTCCGGTCCCGTCGCCGCGTACACGGGGCGGAAGCGCTCGTCGTGCGAGAACAGGAACTCCCGCTCGTCGTAGGCGTTGCGGCCCGTGATGATGCCGTCGCGTTCGGTCAGCACCGACCGGCGAATCAGGCGTCCCGCCGATTCGACGACGAAGACGTTGCCGCGGAAGTCGGCGGGGAACTTGTCGCCGCGGTACACGGCCGGGGACGCATTGGCCGTGAACACGCGCAGCCGTCCGTCGTCGCGCAGCTGCGCCCGTCGGTTCACGCCCGCGGTGATCGCGTGGGGCCACACGTCGTTGTCGAGGCCGATGCGCACGTCGATGCCGGCACTGGCCGTGTAGTGCGGATTGCGCGTCGCGTACGCGGTCGGCACGAGGCTGCCGCGGATGTGGTCCTGGTTGTAGCTGAAGAACAGGCGGCCGTAGTCGTCGTGCGACATGCCCCACTGCCCCGCCAGGCGTCCCGAGCGCGCGGAGAGGGGCGCGCCGCCGCGATCGAGTCGCAGCCGATCGTCCACCTGCAGGCCGTACGTCCAGTTGTCGAGCGTCCACGAGGGGCTGCTCGGTGCCAGGTGGGGGTTGACCGGCACGGGCAACCCGCTGGCGATCACCTGGCGATTGTCGGCGGTGCCGTCACCGTCGTCGTCGCGCAGGAACACGATCTCGGGCAGCGCGTAGACGAGCACGCCGCCAGCGACGAGCTGGATGCCGCGGGGAAAGTCCATCGACGCAAAGAGCGTCCGCTCGTCCATGCGGCCGTCGCCATCGGTGTCGCGCAGCACGACGAGCCTGCTCGGGGGCGGCGGCTCCTTCGCGAGGCCGGGCAGGAGGTCGCGCAGCGGCCAGTTGTAGGCCGGCCATTCGAGCACCCAGAGGCGGTTGCGCTCGTCGAAGGCAAAGGCGATGGGGTCCTTGACGAGCGGCTCGGCCGCGACGAGTTCGATGCGGAACCCCGGCGGCAGGTCCATGAGCCGCATCGACTCGGCGGGCGAGCGCACCGGCGCCGGCGGGATGCGCCAGTGCGCGGGCGGCGGCGCCGTGTCCACGTCGGCGCGGTCGCCGACCTGCGCGCGCGGGACAGATGCCCAGAGGCCTGCCGCGACCAGGCCGGCCGCGAGCGCGCCGACGCCGCGCCGGCGAGTCATCGGCCCGTCGTCACGGCGATGGCGTCGGTCACGGTGACCCTGCCCGGCGTGCCGACGCCCTGTACGGAGATCTTCGATGCGGCCGGCGGCCGTGCCGGGTCGTAGATCGACGGCCTGATCGTGTTGATCTCCTGGTCGGCGGCCTTGTCCGATACGTAATAGGTCACCTTCGCGATGTGGCGCATGTCGCTGCCGGCCGCGGTGAGCACACGACGCAGGGCGTCGAACATCTCGCGCGCCTGCGCCGCGGGATCCGCCGACGTGCCGCCGACCGCCGAGACGAAGACGGGACGGCCCGCGAAGACCCGCGCAATGCGGCTGTAGCGGGCCATGATCGGCTCGACGAGCACCAGGCGCTCGTCCCCTCCCGCCGCGCCCGGGGCCGTGGCGACGAGCTCGATCTCGACCGGCAGCGACGCGCCGCGCCATTCGGTGACCACGATGGGCGGCGCGGTGCCGTCGAACGTGCCGGCGACGATCCGCCGGAGATCGGCCGCGCGCGTCATGTCAGAGAGGAACGCCTTCACGTGCACGGCGTGCTCGAACGCGAGGTCCACCGCCTTCAGGTCGCCGCGCAGCTGCTCCATCGTCGCGCGCACCGCGGCCTCGAACTCGCCGGGAGCGGCGCGGCCGGAGACGATGACGAACGGCCCCTCGGGCTGGACGGCGACGTGGGCGCCGTTACCCGGTGCGGGGGGGATTCCCGGCACGACGAGGCGCTCGCCCCTGGCAGCCGATCGCGGCGTTGCCCCCACCGCATCCATCGCGACGAGCACGCCGGCGTGCGGCATCGCGGACTCGACGATCGTCACCGCCGGCTTCGCGTCGCCCGTGAAGCGCTCGGCGAGCAGGCGGTCCACCGACGCGGTCACCGAGGCGTCGGCAACGTACACGTGCAGGCGCGCGATGCGATCGAGACTCGAGCCCCCGGCCCGGAGCGCCGCCTCGACGCGGCCGAGCACGAACGCCGCCTGCGCATCCGCATCGCGCCCGCCCTGCAGGCGTCCGTCCGCGTCGAGCGGATGGAAGATGGCCGTGTGCACGAGCGCCCCCTGCTCGACCACGACGGCCGCCGCCCGCCCCCGTCCCGCATCGGGCTCGACCGTCCGGAGCCGCACCGTCTGCGCGCTCGCGAGCGCGCCGCTGCCTGCAACGACCGCGGCGACGACGGCCACGACCAGCCTGTCCACATGCCTTTTCACTTCGCCCTTCGACCTCACAAGTTCCTCACCCGAATCTGCGTGAACTCGGTCCACTTTCCCGGCCCGTGCGCCTGCAGCGCGATGGGCCCCGGCGTCGGCATCTCCAGCCCCGAGTACTCGAGAATCGTGTCGCCGTTGGCACGCACGACACAGCGGCCCTTCTCGACGTGCAGCTGGAACAGCCACCAGCGTTCCGGCTCGATGCGCGGATACGTGGCGCGGCGGAAGCCATACAGCGACCCCGTCGGATAGTGCGCGCCCTCGACGTCGTGCAACTGGACCTCGTAGCGCCGGCCCGGCGCATTGCCACCCGGGCCGCCGAACACGACGCCGCCGTTGTGATGCCGGGCATGGCGCACGTACATCTCCAGCGCGAAGTCGCCGTACGGCTCGATCGTGCCGAGGTGGCCATCGCCATCGGCGTGGAGGATGTCGCCGAGGGCCTCGAACGTCGGCTTGCCGTCGAGGATCCGCCATTTCGCGAGGTCCGCCGGCGACTCGTAGAGCGGGGTCCAGGCGACCTTCGACGGCAACTCGCGCACGCGCAGCGCGCGGAAGCGCACCGGATACGACAGCGACTCGAATCCGAGATAGCCGCTGCGCAGCCGGTGGCGCAGGTCAGGCACCGACTCGACGTCGAGGTCGTGAATCAGCGCGTCGTTGGTCCAGACCTGCAGCCGCGGCCAGTCCATCAGGATGCGGAAGGCATTCCACTGGCCCTTGTTCCTGACGTTGACGGTGCGCGGGGCCACGATCGGGAAGATCGCCCCCATCGACTCCGGCGCGGGTGTGGCGTCCACCTGGTGGAAGATGTTGATCTTCATGCCGCACCATGTGGGCCGCCCGTGCTCCGGCGCGTGCAGGTAGATGCCGGAGTTGGTCCAGCCCTGCACGAAGAACTCGCCGCGGAAGTCGAAGTTCTCGTACCGCCTTGCCGATCGGAGCCACGCCGGGAAGCCGTCGCTCGGGTGGACGACGATCGCGCCGTCGTGCACGTGGAACGCCGACGCGCGGCCATCCACAACAGACCAGCCGTCGAGCGAGGTGCCGTCGAACAACGAGACGAACCCCTCGTCCCCAGCCGATGGCCGGGGCTGTGACACCGCGGTGAAGGCCGTCGGCGCCAACGCCGCGCCCGCCAGGAACTCTCGCCTCTTCATGCTGCACGTCCTCCGTGTTGCAGTCGCTCGGCACGGTAGCCGCCGCGCCGCCGATCGTTCAGGTACATCGTGCCGAACACGACGATCAGCACGAGTGCCGCCGGCGCCACGTAGCGGAACGACTCCTGCCCGCCGCGAGCCTCCGCAGGCAGCAGGATCGCCGAGGCATCGGCGACGACCGGATCGTCGAGCCGCGTCGCGACGATGGCCCGCAGGGCCGTCGGCGTGGCATCGCCATCCACCCTACCTGATTCGCGCAGCGCGTCGAGCGCGCGGCGCGTGGCCGTCAGTGCGTCACCGACGTCGCGGGCCCGCCCGTCGGCGCCATTCGCGCCAACGGCGAGGTGCGACGGGAGCCGCTCGTCGGCGCGCTCGAGCACACGGCGCGCCTGCGCGGGGTCGATGGCACTGGCGAGAAATCCGTCGGCGAGGCTACCGATGAGGGGCACGCCGAGGCCGCCCGCCATGCCGAGGCCGACGCCGGCCGTGAGCACGATGCCGAGCGATCCCGTGCGCGGCAGCCGCTCGCTCACGAGCCCCACCATCGTCGGGAAGAAGAACGCGACGCCCCAGGCAAAGATCGTTGCCACGGCGAGCGCCGACCAGAGGCCCTGCACGTAGCTGAGGAGGAAGAGGCCGGTGCCGGTCAGCACCGCCGCGGTGAGCAGCATGCCGGTGGGGGCGAGCCGCTCGACGAAGTGGCTGGCGAGCAGCCGCAGCACGACCATCCAGCCGCTGATCCACACGAGGACGAGAATCCCGTGCATGCCGACGGCCTCGAGCACCGCGGGCACCCAGCGCATCGGCCCGAGCTCGATCGACGTCGTGATGGCCATCATCGCGAGCAGCAGCAGGAACAGCGGGCTCGTGAGCGTGTACCGGAACATCTCGCCGACCGGGATGCCGGCCTCGGCATTCTCGGTCTTCGGGAAGTGCTGCGGCAGGACGAGCGCGCCATAGACGAGGATCGGGATGTAGATCACCGCGAGCTGCCAGGGCCAGTAGGCGAACCGCCCGCCGTAGTTTGCGAGCAGGAACCCGACGAGCCCCCCGGCGACGATGCCAATCGGGAAGAACGCGTGGAACCAGTTCAGCCGCGTCGTCTTCTCCTCGGGATAGAGGGCGGCGGCCAGCGGGTTGCCGGTGACCTCGATCATGCCGTTGCCCACGGCGAGCGTGGCGGCGCCGAGCATCAGCATCCAGAACGCCGACGACGACCCCGACTGCGTGACTGCCGCAATCATCAGCGTGATCCCGGCCAGATGGGCGGCAAACGCGACGCGGGCGCCGTTCTTCAGGCCGAAGGCCTCGAGCATCGGACCGAGCACGAGCAGCGAGATGGCCATGCCCCACAGCGCGGCCCCGCCGATGAGGCCCACCTGGTAGTTGGTGAGGATGAACTCCTCCTTCAACGCACCAAGGATGTTGCTGACGATGGCAAACGACGCGCCCGTCGGAACGAGCGCCAGGCAGATTCCGGTGAACAGACGCGTCCGATCGACGCGTTGCGCGACTCCGTCGGTCATGGCTCGCTCCTTCGGCTGGGTGGCCCTGTGAATTGCCGCGCAGTATACCGTCGCCTTTGTGATACACGTGTGGTCCTTCGGACGGAGGATGGCGAGTGGTGGAGGACCGTGGGCCGGCGCGCGCCCTGCGCTTCGTGACGTCGGCCGACATCGAGATCGACGAGTTGCCGTGGGGTCCGCACGAGTGGCTGTGCCGTCCCGGGCTCACCGAGGCCCGCGACCTGCTGCTCGTGCGCGTGCGCATGCCACCGGGCACGGGCCACGCCTTCCACCGCCATCCGGCGATGGAGGAAGTCATCTACGTCGTCTCGGGCGAGGCCGAGCAGTGGGTCCACGACGAGCGCCGCCTGCTGGCGCCTGGTGAGATCGCGCACATCCCGAAGGACACGGTCCACGCCACGTACAACGCCGGCAGCGACACCCTCGTGTTCCTGGCCATCCTCTCCCCGGCCCTGCACGACGGGCCTGCCCTCGTGGACGTCTCCGCCGAGACGCCCTGGAACGCGCTGCGCCCGTGACGCCTCGCACGGTCCTCCTGCTCGGCACCCTCGACACCAAGGGCCAGGAATACGCCTGCGTGCGCGACCTGATCCACGCGCGCGGGCACCGCACGCTCGTCGCGGATCTCGGCGTCGCAGGCGATCCCCTCACCACGCCGGACGTGCCGGCCGCCGACATTGCCGCGGCCGGAGGCGTGGCGCTCGAGGATCTGCGAGCCCGCGGCGACCGCGGCTACGCCGTGGACGTCATGCAGCGCGGCGCATGCGCGCTCGTCCCCGCGTGGTACGCGGCGGGGCGGTTCGACGGTGTGCTCGGTCTCGGCGGCGGCGGCGGCACGACGATGGTCACGGCGGCGATGCGCACGCTGCCCGTCGGCGTGCCCAAGGTGATGGTGTCCACCATGGCCTCGGGCAACACGGCGCCATACGTGGACGTGAAGGACGTCACGCTGATGTACTCGGTCGTGGACGTCGCGGGGCTCAACCCCCTGTCGCGACGCATCCTGGCCAATGCCGCCGGCGCGATCTGCGGCATGGTCGAGGCGGATGCCACCCTGGCGCACCCCGGCACCCCGGACCGTCCGCTCCTGGCCGCGACGATGTTCGGGGTCACCACGCCATGCGTCACGGCGGTACGCACGGCGCTCGAGGCCTCCGGACACGACGTCACGGTGTTCCATGCAACGGGTTCGGGCGGCCGCGCCATGGAAGGCCTCATCGACGACGGCTACTTCGCGGGCGTGATCGACGTGACGACGACGGAGTGGTGCGATGAAGTCGTCGGGGGCGTGCTCACGGCAGGACCGGCGCGCCTGTCGGCCGCCGGACGGCGCGGCATCCCGCAAGTGGTCTCGACCGGCGCGCTCGACATGGTCAACTTCGGCCCCATCGACACGGTGCCGGAGCGGTTTCGCGACAGGCACCTCTACCGGCACAACGCCACGGTGACCCTGATGCGGACCACGGCCGACGAGTGCGTCGAGATCGGCCGGCGCATCGCGGCGCAATTGAACGCGGCGACGGGACCGACGGCGCTCGTGCTGCCGCTGCGCGGCGTGAGTGCGCTCGACGCACCGGGGCAGCCGTTCCATGAACCTGACGTGGACGCGGTGCTGTTCGACACCCTGCGCCGTCATGCGGCGGACCATGTGCACGTGATCGACGTGGATGCGCACGTCAACGAGCCGGCATTCGCCGAGGCGCTCGTGCGCGCCTTCACCAGCATCCGATGACGCCCGGCCGCGGGGCCGGCCGATGGAGGACGACGAATGCCGTTCATCGAACGAACGACGATCCTGACGCGATTGCGTGAGCGCGTCGCGGCGCGACAGCCGATCATCGGCGCCGGTGCAGGCACCGGCATCTCGGCGAAGTTTGCCGAGCGCGGCGGCGTGGACCTGATCATCATCTACAACTCCGGGCGCTTCCGGATGGCCGGACGCGGCAGCCTCGCCGGCGTGATGCCCTATGGCGACGCCAACGCCATCGTCGTGGACATGGCACGCGAGGTGCTGCCCGTCGTCGAGGACGTCCCGGTGCTCGCGGGCGTGTGCGGCACCGATCCCTTCCGCCTGATGCCGGTGTTCCTGCGCGAGTTGAAGGGGATGGGGTTCGACGGCGTCCAGAACTTCCCCACCGTCGGCCTGATCGACGGCACGTTCCGGCAGAACCTCGAGGAGACCGGCATGGGCTTCGGGCACGAGGTGGACATGATCCGCACGGCACGCGAACTCGACATGCTGACGTGCCCGTACGTGTTCACGCCGGACGAAGCCCGCGACATGGCGTCGGCCGGGGCCGATGTCCTCGTCGCCCATCTCGGGCTGACGACGAAGGGATCGATCGGGGCGCACACGGCGTTGACGCTCGACGAATCGGCCGCCCGGGTGCAGGCGATGCACGACGCGGCGCGATCGGTGCGCAGCGACGTGTTCGTGATCTGTCACGGCGGCCCGATTGCCGAGCCCGACGATGTCGCGTACGTGCTGGCGCGCACGACCGGCATCGCCGGGTTCTTCGGCGCATCGAGCATCGAGCGGCTCGCCACGGAAGTCGGCATCGAACAACAGGCGCGGCGGTTCCGATCGCTGGCGCTGCCCGAGTCGAGGTGACGCGCATGCACGAACCTGCAACCCGTCGGCTGCCGCTGCTGACGGCACTCCTCCTGGCCACGCTGCTTGCCCTGCCGCACGCGCAGGCGCCGCGTGTGGACGCGGAGCCCACGCCCACCGCAGCCGGCCGGCCCCTTCGGGTGCTGTTCCTCGGCCACACGAGCACGCACCATCCGTCGATGGCGCTGATGCCGATCCTCGCGGCGCCGCTGGCGCGCAAGGGCATCCAGCTGACGCACGTCGCCACGCCGGAAGAGGCGCTGCGCCCCGACGTGCTCGCGCACTACGACGCGCTGATGATCTACGCCAACCACAAGACGCTGACCGCGGCGCAGGAGCAGGCGCTCGTGTCGTTCGTGGAAGGCGGCAAGGGTCTCGTCGCGCTGCACTGCGCGTCGGCAATGTTCACCGAGGCACCGCGCTACATCCCGATCGTCGGCGGCGAGTTCGCGTCGCACGGCGCGGGCGCGTTCAGCGCCACGATCGTCGCTCCCGATCATCCCGTGATGCAGGGGCTGGCGCCGTTCACGACCTGGGACGAGACATACGTGCACCGGCGGCACAACACGGTGGACCGCACCGTCCTGATGGAGCGCGTGGACGAGAAGGGCCGCGAGCCCTACACGTGGGTCCGGACGCAGGGCCGCGGGCGCGTGTTCTACACGGCGTACGGCCACGACGAGCGGACGTGGCGCCACCCGGGCTTCCAGCAGTTGGTCGAACAGGGCACGGTGTGGGCGGTGAACGAGGCCGCGCGTGGCGAGTGGCAGCAGCTGAAGATGCCGGAGGTCACGTACCTCGACGGGTTCGACGTGCCGAACTACGAGAAACGCGATCCGGCGCCGAAGTACCAGATGCCGTTCGTGCCCGCCGACTCGATGCAGTTCATCACCGTGCCGGCCGACTTCGAGCTCCAGCTCTTTGCAAGCGAGCCCGACATCGTCAAGCCCATCGCGTTCTCGTTCGATGCGCGCGGGCGCCTCTGGGTCATCGAGGCAATCGACTACCCCAACCTGGTGCTGAACGGACAGCCGGGCGCCGATCGCATCCGGATTCTCGAGGACACCGACAACGACGGACGCGCCGACAGGTTCACGGTCTTCGCGGAGGGACTGAACCTCGCGTCGAGCCTCGTCCACGTCAAGGACGGTGTCGTCGTCGCGGCGGCTCCACACATGCTGTACCTCGCCGATACCGACGGCGACGACAAGGCCGACACGCGCACCGTGCTGAGCACCGGCTGGGGCATCAGCGACAGCCATGCCGGGCCATCGAACCTCCTCTACGGGCACGACAACTACATCTGGGGCACCGTGGGATACGCGGGCTTCAAGGGCGAGATGAACGGGCGGCCGATGCAGTTCTCGCAGGGCGTGTTCCGGTTCAGGCCCGACGGATCGGACTTCGAGCTCGTGACCGGCTCGACCAACAACACGTGGGGTCTCGGCTTCAGCGAGACGTTCGACGTGTTCGGGTCCACGGCCAACAACGACCCGAGCTTCTACGTGGCAATCCCGAACCGGTACTTCGACGGTGTCGAAGGCCTGGGAACCGGCGGCCGCGCGGCGAGCGGCCCGGGCTACCAGAGCGCGGCGCGGTTCTATGCGGCGCACTTCATCACGCCGTACATCCGGCAGGTGGACGTGCACGGCGGATACACGGCTGCGGCAGGCCATCATCTCTACACCGCACGCCAGTTCCCGCAGGCGTACTGGAACCGCATCGCGTTCATCACCGAGCCAACGGCCCACCTCGTCGGCCAGGGCATCGTCGAGAAGGACGGCGCCGGGTTCGTCACCCACGACGGCTACAACCTGCTCGCCGGCGCGGAGGAATGGGTGGCGCCCGTGCATGCGCAGGTCGGCCCGGACGGCGCGGTGTGGGTGGCCGACTGGTACAACTTCATCGCGCAGCACAACCCGACGCCGCCGGGATACAGCAACGGCCCGGGCAACGCCTACGAAACCTCGATGCGCGACAGGCATCGCGGCCGGATCTACCGTGTCGTGTGGAAGGATGCCGCAGCGGCACCGTCCGGCGCGACGGCCCAGCCCGTACGCATGCTGGCGTCCGACAACATGCTGTGGCGGCTGCACGGGCAGCGGCTGATCGTCGAGCGCGGCGACACCGCGGTGATCCCCGAGTTGATCGCGCTGACGAAGAACACCACCGTCGACCCTCTCGGCCTGAACGGCGGCGCGCTGCACGCGATCTGGACGCTCGACGGGCTCGGCGCCGTCGGCGACGCCACGAGCGAGGCCGGCCGGGCCGTCGTCGCCGCGCTGACGCACCCGGCTGCCGGCGTGCGCAAGGCCGCCGCCACCGTGCTCGCGACACGGCCCGGTGGCGCTGAGGCCATCCTCGCTGCCGGTCTCCTGCGCGATCCGGACCTGCACACGCGCCTTGCCGCAATCCTCGCGCTTGCCGATGCACCGGGCTCCGAGGCCGTGGCGCGGGCGCTCTATGCCGCCAGCCAGGATCCCGCGAACTTCGGCGATCGCTGGTTGAGTCGCGCCTTGTACGTGGCCGCGCATCGCCACCGCGACGGCATCCTCACGCTGTACCGAGCCGATCCCGCTGCGGTCCCGACCGACTCGCTGCCGCTCGCACTGCGACTCGGCAACAACAGGCCCGACTGGCGGACGCCCGAGTCCGCAGTGATTGCAAACGCGTGGAAGGACATCGACGTGCCGGGCGCCTGGGAAGCCAAGGGCTTACCGGACTTCGACGGCGTCGTCTGGTTCACGCGATCGTTCGACGTCGCGGGCAGGACGCCGACGACGTTGAGCGTCGGCCGCATCTCGCAGGCGGCCGAGATCTGGGTGAACGGCCAGTCGATTCCGGCGCCGCCGCGCTCGGCCACCGCGCCATCGGGGCCGCCGGTGTTCACCGTGCCCGCCGAGGCCCTGCGCGCAGGCCGCAACACCCTCACGCTCCGCATCCAGAACTACCGGGGCCAGGGCGGCTTCGTCAGCACGCCCGACCTGCTGTACATCGAGCAAGCCGGAGCCAGGCAATCACTGGCCGGCCCCTGGAAACACCGCGTCGAGCGGCAGACGAACGCCGTGACGATGTACGGCCGGCCGGGTGACCTGGCCGCACACCTCGCGCTCGCGACGGCAGCGGCCACGACGACCGCTGCGCCTGCCGCGACCGCGCTGCCGACGCCCGACGTCACCATCAGGCTCGGTGTCGTGCCCGGTCAACTGAAGTTCGATCGCAGCGAACTCGACGTCGCACCCGGGCAGCTCGTGCGCCTCGTGTTCACGAATCCCGACGTGATGCAGCACAACTTCATCCTCGGCGCGCCCGGATCGCTCGAGACGATTGGTGCGGCCGCCGACCAGATGCTGACGACGGGCGACGCGCTGGCGCTCGACTACGTGCCGCCGACGTCGGTCGTGATCTTCTCCACGCCCATCGTCAACCCCGGCGAGACGATCACCGTGCAGTTCCGCGCCCCCTCGGAGCCGGGCACGTATCCGTACGTCTGCACGTTCCCGGGACACTGGCGGGTGATGAACGGGGTGATGAGGGTGGGAAAGTCTTGAGTCTGAAGGGGCAAGTCTCAAGGAAAGGGCGAAGGGAGAAGTGCGAAGAAGTACGCGACGTCAGAACCAGAGGCGCACGCCGGTGAGCAGCCGGGTCTGGCCGACCGACTGCCCAGCGGCGCGGGCGAGGTCGGCCGTCCCGAAGAACCGCTGGGTCCATGCGACGCCGATGTAGGGCGCGATCTCGCGCCTGAACTCGTAGCGCAGGCGCAGCCCGATGTCGGCCGTGGCGAGCCCCCTGCCGATGCCACGTGCCGGGTCTGCCCGTCCGTGTATTTCGACCTCCGCGAGCGGCTGCAGGACCAGCCTGTTCGTCAGGAGCAGGTCGTACTCCGACTCGAGCCGCAACTGGGTGCGGCCACCCTCGCCGATGTACGCCGTGGCTTCCACTTCGAACCAGTACGGCGCAAGTCCCTGGATGCCGACCGCGGCCCACGTCCGATCCGGACCCGGCCCCACGTCGTGCCGTACGCCGGCCACGACCTCCCACCATCGCGCAATGGCCCGGCCGTAGAGCAGATGTCCCTCGGCGTGATCGAGGTCCGCCCGCTCGGCAGCACCCTCGACCCGGAACCACAGCCGATCGATGTCGCGCCCGATCCAGCCCCGCGTGTCCAGGTCCATCGAGTTGCGGCCGCGACCTGCCCGCCATTCGAACTGATCGACGAGGACGAACGCGTTGATTGCCTTGTCGTGAACGGCGTGTCCCTTCACGTCGGGGAACGCCGCGCGGCGATCCTCATCGGTGAGCACGGGGATGAACGGCGGCAGCGGCGCGGTGTCGGCCGGTGCCGATGGAGGCGGCGGCGCGTGGTGCGCGTGGTGCGCGTGGTCGTCGGCAGGTGTCGGGGCCTGCGCGGCGGCGGGTGCGGAGAGCGCCATCAGGAGCAGAGCGAGGCGCGCGCTCACGACGTCCTCCCCGCCTCGTCCACCCGGACCTCCCGGAACATGCCGGTTTCCATGTGATACAGCAGGTGACAGTGGTACGCCCATCGACCGAGGGCGTCTGCCGTGACGCGGTAGCTGCGCCTCGTGCCTGGCGGCATGTCGATCGTGTGCTTGCGGACCCTGAAGCGGCCGTGCTCGTCCTCGAGATCGCTCCACATCCCGTGCAGGTGAATCGGGTGCGTCATCATCGTGTCGTTCACGAGCACGATGCGCACGCGTTCGCCGTACGTGAGCCGGAGCGGCTCGGCATCCGAGAACGGGATGCCGTCGAACGACCAGGCGAAGCGCTCCATGTGCCCGGTGAGGTGCAGTTCGATCGTGCGGCCGGGCTCGCGCCCGTCGGGATCGGCAAACGTGCTTTCCAGATCGGCGTAGGTCAACACGCGGCGCCCGTTGCCGCGTAATCCGATGCCCGGATCGTCGAGCCGCGGCGTCGGCGTCATCGTCTGCATGTCCACGAGCGGGTTGCCCTCTTCCGATGCGGGATGCGCCTGCACGGCCGGCGACGGCATGTCGTGACCCGCATGTCCGGCGTGGCCGCCATGGGCGCCATGGTCACCATGGCCCATGTCGCCCATCGTCAGCGTCGGACGCGAATCGAGTGCGGGCACGGGCGCGTGCAGGCCTCGCCTCGTCGCGAGCGTGCCTGCCGCGAACCCGGTGCGGTCCATCGCCTGCGCGAAGATCGTGAAGGCCTCCTGCCCGGCCGGCTCCACGATCACGTCGTAGGTCTCCGCAACCGCGATGCGGAACTCGTCCACGCGCACCGGACGGACCGGCAGGCCATCCGCGGCGACGACCGTCATCGTCGCGCCGGGAATGCGCACGTCGAAGTAGGTCATGCCCGAGCCGTTGATGAACCGCAGCCGCAGGCGCTCGCCCGGCGTGAAGAGACCGGTCCAGTTGGCTGACGGCGGCTGGCCGTTCATCAGGTACGTGTAGGTGTAGCCGCTGACGTCGGCAAGGTCCGCGGCGCTCATGCGCATCTGTCCCCAGGCCGCGCGCTCGGCGACGGTCGCCCGCCAGCCGTCCCTTCGCACGTCACGCACGAAGTCCACGAGCGTCCGCTGGCGGAAGTTGTAGTAGTGCGACTGCTTCTTCAGCTTCCTGTAGATCTGCTCGGGCGCCTCGTCGCTCCAGTCGGTCAGCATCACGACGTGCTCGCGGTCGTACGCGAAGGGCTCCGGCTCGATTGGATCGATGACGAGCGGGCCGTACACGCCGACCTGTTCCTGGAAGCCCGAATGACTGTGGTACCAGTACGTCCCCGCCTGCTTCACCGGGAACTCGTAGCGGTACGCATTGCCCGGTGCGATGCCGTCGAAGCTGAGGCCCGGCACGCCGTCCATGCTGGCCGGCAGGATGATGCCGTGCCAGTGGATGGAGGTCTCGGCCTCGCGCATCTCGTTGCGCACGCGCAGTGTCACGGTGTCTCCCTGCCGCCAGCGCAGGATCGGCGCGGGCAGCGACCCGTTGATCGTCAGCGCCGTGCGCGGACGGCCGGTGATGTTCACGTCGGTCTCGCCGATGGCCAGCGCGAACTCGCGGCCGTGAAGCACCTCCTGCGCCACACGCTCGCGCGAGCGGGCATCCGCGCGGCGCGGCCATCCGGTCGAGACCGCCAGGCCCGAGGCGACGAGCCCCTTCACGAACTGCCGGCGCGGCAGCGATGGGATGTGCGTCTCCAGATCCGTTGAAAGTCCCTGCATGTCCGATCTCCCGGGCACTCGCGGCCCGGCTGCGCGGGGCGCGGGTGTCTGCGCCGCACGCGTGTCGTTGGTGATGTGAATGCGGGCGCGCGGAGTCCCGGCGCCTGCGCGAGGGCTGTCACCAGCGGCGGATCAGATCCTGAGGACGAGCGGGGCCTGCCGGGATTCGTGCGCGGGGGGCCGCAGGCAGGGGGGAGCGGATACGAGGCGGTCGGCGCGCGGTTGCACGCGCAGCTGCACGAGCGGTGCGGCCAGGGCCGTGTCGTCCAGGCGGTGCACGTCGCGCACGCGCGGCGTGCTCGTCAGGTGAGTGGACGCGTCACCGCACGGCGCCATCGCCGGGCTCGACAACGTGGCGTCGTCGAGCGGGTCGGCCGGGCCAGCAGCCGGCACGGCCGCAGGGGGATGGTGATGCGCATGCGCGTCGCCGGCCGTGACTGACGGCACATGCTCGGGCGCTGCGCACACCACGGCACAGGTCGCGGCGGCCACGGGCATGCCGAAGAGCATCCCGGCAAGCACGAGACCGAACACGCGAAGCAGAGCGTGGCGCCGCATCACGGCAGTATACCGCCCCCTATGGCTCCTCGACGCCGATGCGGTATACAAGGGGAACCATCGCCTCGAGGAGGACTCGCACATGGCACAGCTCGATGTCGGCTACTTCGTCGGCAGCCTCGCCACCGCGTCGATCAACCGTCGCCTCGCCAACGCACTCGTCGCGCTGGCCCCCGACGGGTTGTCGCTCCGGGAGATCACCTTCAAGGACCTCCCGCTCTACAGCTACGACCACGACGCGAACTATCCGCCCGTGGCCAACGCCTTCAAGGATGCGATCACGTCGGCCGACGCCGTGCTGTTCGTGACGCCGGAATACAACCGCTCCATCCCGGGCGGGCTGAAGAACGCCATCGACTGGGCCAGCCGCCCGTACGGCACCAACGCCTTCACGCGCAAGCCATCGGCCATCATCGGCACGTCGCCCGGCAAGATCGGCACGGCCGTCGCGCAGCAGCACCTGCGGAGCATCCTCGCCTTCTGCAACTCGCCGCTGATGAACGCCGTCGAGGCCTACATCGAGTACACGCCGGACCTCATCGACGACGACGGGCGCGTCACGAACCCCAGCGTCGAGAAGTTCCTGCGCAACTTCATGAGCGAGTTCGAGTCGTTCGTCACGCGCGTCCACACGGCGCTCGGGCCGGAAGGCAAGGCGTAAGTCAGACGTTACTGGCGCAGATCGCGCCAGAGCGCGGCGAGGCGGTCGGCGGCGACACGGGCGTCGAACGCCGACTCGACCTTCCGTCGCCCACGCTCCGCATGGCCTGCCGCGTCGTCGAGGGCACGGTGTGCCCGCACGGCGACGTCGGCCGCCGGCTCGTCGGCGTCGAACAACACGCCCTCGCCGCGCGGTTCGTCGACGATGCTGGCGTACCCCCGCGACCGCTGCGCCACGAGCAGGCATCCGGCGGCGAGCGCCTCGAGCCCCACCATCCCGAGCGCCTCATTCCGCGAACCGACGAGCACGACATCGGCTTTGGCATACCAGTCGTCGATCGGGTGCGCGAACGAGTGCCATGTGGCCGGCACGTCTCCAGCGTCCGCGAGCAGCCGCCGCGTGACCTCGTCGCAGTAGGCCGGGTCGCTGCCGCACGACCCGAGCAGCACGAGGCGGCATGGGCGGTGGCGATGCAGCGCCGATACGATGTCGAGCACGCGCAACTGGCCCTTCTCCGGCTCGATGCGCCCGATGCAGAGGCACAGGCACTCGCCCGTCGGCCTGCGCTCGCGGCGTGCCCGGGCGTGAAGCCGCACGCCATCGGCAATGTGCTCCACGCGCACCGCCGGACCGACGCGCGCGACGACGTCGGCATGCAGGTGCTTCGACACCGTGACGACCGCGTCGGCGAAACCGAACGCCGGGCGATAGCGATCCGGATCGTTCAGCCGGACGTGCTGCACCACGCGCGCCCCGCGCGCGAACGCGATGGGCGCCCACGTGTTGCCTTCCGCGCCGTCGAAGTGCACGACGTCGGGCCGCACGCGCGCCATGGCCTCGAGCCACACGGCCGTGTCGGCCACGCCGGATGCCGGCCCGCCGAGCGTGGCGAACACGGTGAATCCGCGCGACGCGAGCGACGCCGCGAGTGCCGTACCTCCGCCGACGACGAACGCGACGTCCTGTGGGGAGAGCGACGCCGAGACCTCCTCCCACGCGGCGTTGGCGCCGGACTGATACCGCGAGGGCACCGTGACGAGGACCGCGCGGCGCTCGTCGTCGCGCGACGCACCGCGTGCGTCCCGCCAGCGAGCCGCGTCGCCGCGTGCGCTGTCGAAGGCCTGCTGCTCGAGGCGGATCGCTGCCGCCAGGCGCGCGGGCGACGACAGGGCAAGGACGTCGGCTGACGGCATGGCCGTCCAGGCGGACGGCGGCAGTGCCCGCACGAGGCGTTCGTCATGGCCCGCGACGTCCGCGGCACCGACCTCACACGTCGTCAGGGCGTCACGTCCCCTGCCCCCGGCGCCCATCAAGCGCCGCACCGCATCCGCAGCCGTGACGCACCGCGGCACCAGGCCGAGCGACGCAACGAGTGCCAGCGCCTCTGTACTGGCGACATGGAATGCATCGGCTGGCACGCCCGCGAGCGTGACGATGTCGGCGCGTCTCGTTCGGGCGATGTCGCACACGGCGCGCAGTGTCGCCGCGGGCAGGATCAACGCCGACGGCCGCACGACGGCGACGTGTGTCACGCCGGCTGGCAGCAGCTCGCGCAGGCGCAACGCATCGGTGAAATACGGCGATCGCCAGGGCGCATCCAGGCCTGCGGTGCCCGGCACGCACTGGCTGACCACGATGGCGTGACGCGGCCAGATGCGCCGACACTCACCCGTCAGTCCTACCAGGGCGTCCGCGTCGAGCGGCCCGCCGGGGTCCGCTCGACCGTAGCGATCCGCCGAGTCCAGCATCAGGGCCGTGCAGGTGCGCGGGCGTCGTGTCGATGGCACGCGCCGCATTATCATCCTCGCGAGGTGACGGTGCCCGCGGACGCTCGCCGGTTGTACAAGCAACGCTTCGATGGCGACCTCGAAGCCGAGTCCTTCGAGATTCGCGAGGTGCGCGATGCGGGCACGCCGGACCGCCGCGCCTTCCTCGAGACGCTCGGCTGCGGTGTGCTGTTCCTCGTGACGGTCCGCACGCACGCGCAGTCGCTGCCCGTGCGGGTCCACGCGGCCGACGACGGGACCGTGCGCGCGTTCACGGGCAAGATGGAGATGGGCCAGGGCGCACGCACGCTGCTCACGCAGGCGTTCGCCGAGGAACTCGGCCTCCCGATGGACCGCGTCTCGCTCGTCATGGGCGACACGGCGCTCTGCCCAGACGATGGCGGCACGTGGGCAAGCCTGACGGCTCCGCAGACGGTGCCGGTGATCCGGAAGGCCGCCGCCGCGGTGCGCGCCGCGCGACAGGGCGGTCCCGATACGCTGACGGCCCCTGCGGCCTGGAAGACACTCGGCACTCCGGCACCGCACGTGGCCGGCCGCGCCATCGTCACCGGCGCGAAGGAATACCCGTCCGACATCTCCGGCAAGACAATCCGCCACGCGGCCATCATCCGCCCGCCGCACCACAGGGCCACACTGCGTGCGTACGACACCTCCGCAATCGACGCGCGCCACGACGTACGCGTGATTCGGGACGGCGATCTCCTGGCCGTGATTGCAGCCGACGAGGGCGCCGCGCGCAGGGCGGCGGCACTGGTGCGCGCCGAGTGGACGCCGGAGCCACTCACGCCGCAGGCCGAGTGGCCGGCGCTGTTTGTGAAGACCGCGATCGAGCCGGTGGAACAGCCGAAGGCGCGGTATCCGCCCCTGCTGCGTCGTGGCGACGTGGCGACCGCACTCGCCGGCGCCAGGCGACGACGCAAGGGCACGTACACGTCGGCGCCAATCGCGCACGTGCCGCTCGAACCACGCGCTGCGATCGCGGAGTGGGCCGACGGGCACGTCACCGTGCGTTCGGGCGCGCAGGCCCCGTTCCTCGTGCGCCAGGAGGTTGCGCAGGCGTTGCAGGTGCCCGAGGCGCAGGTGCGGGTGATCGTCTGCGACTCGGGCGGTGCGTTCGGCGGCAAGCAGCGCGGCGAATGCGAGATCGAGGCGGCGCGCCTGTCGCGGCTTGCCGGTACGGCCGTGCGGGTTGCGTGGACGCGTGAGGAGGAGTTCACGTGCAGCTACACGCGCCCGGCGGCCTTGATCGAGGTCGAGAGCGGCATCGACGACGCGGGTCGCATCGTCGCGATGCGCTTTGCCAACTACAACAGCGGCGCGGCGGGCCTGAGGCTGCCCTACGACATTCCGCACTACTGGATCGGCCACTACCGCACGCAGGTTCCGGTGCGCCAGGGCAGCTATCGCGCACTCGCCGCAACCGCGAATGCCTTCGCGCGCGAGTCGCACATGGACGAGTGGGCTGCCGAGTTGGGCGTGGACCCGGTGGCGTTCAGGCTCAGGCACATCACCGATTCGCGACTCCGGCACGTCGTCGAGCGCACGACGGAACGTTTCGGCTGGACTCGCGCGCGAACGGGCCGCCGTCGCGCCATCGGCATGAGTTGCGCGATCGAGAAGGACGCGCGGCTTGCGCTGTGTGTCGAGGTGGAGGCAGACGGGCCGCGCACGCGCGTGGTCCGCATGGTGGCGACGGGCGACTTCGGCGCGGCCCTCAATCCCGATGCCTTGCAGAACCAGATGACCGGCGCGCTCGTCCAGGGCCTCGGCGGTGCCTTGTGGGAGCATGTCGCGTTCGACGCGACGTCCCAGCGCACACGCCGGCTCTGGGACTACCGCGTGCCGCGATTCGTCGATCTCCCTGCGATGGACGTGCAGATCGTGGACCGGCGCGACATCGAGCCAGCGGGCGCCGGCGAGTCGCCGATCACGCTGCCTGCCCCGGCAATTGCCGCCGCGATCGCCTCGGCGACGGGCGTCAGGCCCTCGGGGCTCCCGCTCCTGGCAGGGCGCGGGTGACAGGCGCGATCCGCGGCTCGGGTGGCATGCAGCCGCTGGACGGGCGATACTGAGGGGTGGGCATCCATTCCATCGGTTCTCGCCTGCGTACTCCGTGGCGGCGTGTACTCCAGGGCACGGCCGGGCTGGCTCTCGCCGGCGTCATCGCGAGCACGGCCGCGTGCGGCGGCCAATACATCCGGGCGACAACGGCGCCCGTCACGAGCAGCCTGCCCGCGTCGAGCATCACGCGCCATGTCGTCGTCGTGTCGGTCGATGGCCTGCGACCGGATGCCACCGAAGCCTATGCCGCCCCGACGATCCAGCGGCTCATGCGTGAGGGCAGCTATACGCTCGATGCGCGGACGATCGAGCCGAGCAAGACGCTGCCGTCACACACGTCGATGCTGACAGGCCTGACGCCCGACAAGCATCACGTCCTGTGGAACACGGTCGTGACGGCCGACGCCGACGCGATCTCGCTGCCAAACGTCTTCAGCGTCGCGCGCCAGCATGGCTATCGCACGGCCGCGTTCTT
The DNA here is from genome assembly GCA_934541105.1 of uncultured Luteitalea sp. Classification (GTDB taxonomy): domain Bacteria; phylum Acidobacteriota; class Vicinamibacteria; order Vicinamibacterales; family Vicinamibacteraceae; genus Luteitalea. The sequence goes on from CAKTDA010000008.1 coordinate 235,449, forward strand.
CAGCAAGGCGAAGTTCCAGCCGCTCCAACTGCCCGGCACGCTCGACTACACGCAGGCGCCTGGCGGGCTTGCGGGGCGCTGGTCGAGCCGGCATACCGTGCGCGACGTGACCACGTACCTCGCCGACGAGAAGCCGAACCTGCTGTTCGTCCACCTCACCGACCCCGACGCCGCCGGCCATCGCTACGGCTGGATGACACCGGAGTACGGCGAGGCGGTGCTGAGGGCCGACGAGGCCATCGGCGACCTCGTCGCGATTGCCGAGCGCACGTTCGGACACGACAACGTCTCGTTCATCGTCACCGCCGACCACGGCGGGCACGGCACCGACCATGGCAGCGACGACCCGCAGGACGTGACGATTCCGTGGATTGCCTGGGGCCGGGGCGTGCACCCCGGTGAGCTGTCGGCCGCGCATGTGCGCACGATGGACACGGCCGCGACGACCCTGTGGCTGCTGGGGCTCGAGCCGCCCGACGACTGGGCGGGACGGCCAGTCGTGCAGGCGTTTGCCGAGCCCGTCGAGCAGGAAGCGCCCGTCACGCCCACGCGGTGATTGTCCGGCACGGTCCCGTGGGCCATCATGGCGGCCCATGCGACACCGCACAGCCCCCACGCCAGCGCTCCCGTCGCGGCGGACGTTCGTCAGGCACCTTGCCGGCGCCGCGACCATTGCGCCGACGCTGGCGGCTTCACTCCGCGGCCAGGTGAAGCCAGGCGCACTGATCGCCTGCGTCGGCACGTACAGTTCACCGCCCGCCGATCCCTCGTCGGGGAGGACGCCGCCGAACAACGGTCGCGGCATCCACATCTTCACCGTCGATCGCACGACGGGCCTGTTGACACCGGCTGGCGTCGTCGAGCACCACACGAGCCCGAGCGCCCTCGCGATCAATCGCGCGGGCACGCGCGTCTACTCCACGAACGCCACGGATTCGATCGCAGGAGGGACGTCAGGCACCGTGAGCGCGTTCGACGTGGACAGGACCACGGGTGCGTTCCGGCTCCTGAACACGGTGAGTTCCGGCGGTCTCGGCCCGACCGACGCGAGCGTGCATCCCGCCGGCAGGCACCTGTTGGTCGCCAACTACTCGGGCGGCACGGTGGCCGTGCTGCCGATCCTCCCCGACGGCCGGCTCGGCGATGCGACCGACGTCAGGAACACTCCCGGCGTCGTCGGACCGAATCGGGCGACGAACGCGCCGCCTGGCAGTTTCGCGTTCAGCGGCCACGACGCGCCGCATCCGCACATGATCCAGTCCGACGCCTCGGGGCGCTTCGTGCTCGCCGCCGACCTCGGCCTCGATCGCATCTTCGTGTGGGCCTTCGATGCGCAGGCAGGACGCCTGACGCCGGCCGAAACGCCGTCGGTGGCGCTGCCGCCGGGAGATGGCCCGCGGCATTTCGCGTTCCATCCGGGGGGCCGCTGGCTGTACGCGATCCAGGAGGAGGGCTCCACGATCGTGCTGTTCGACTACGACGCCGCGCACGGCCGGCTGGCTGCACGACAGACAATCTCGAGCCTGCCGCCCGGGTTTGCCGGCAGCAACTTCACGTCGGGCATCAAGCTGTCGCAGGACGGTCGTTTCGTCTACGCGGCAAACCGGCTGCACGACAGCATCGCGATCTTCGCCGTGGGCACCGACGGCACGCTGGCGTTCGTCGCCGACGAATGGACGCGCGGCGACTACCCGCGCAGCTTCTCGTTCGACCCGAGCGGACGCTTCCTGTATTCGTGCAACCAGCGCGCGGATGCGGTGACGACGTTCCGCGTCGATCGCGCGAGCGGGCGGCTGACGTTCACGGGCCAGTACACCCCGGTCGGCAGTCCGTCGGCGATCGAGTTCCTCGACCTCGCGACGTGAGCAGCACGCCAGGGGGTAGCGTCGAGCCGAGGTTCGTGGGCGTCGACCCGCGGTTCGTGAGAGTCGAGCCGAGGTTCGTGAGCGTCGACCCGGGGTTCGTGAGCGTCGACCCGGGGTTCGTGGCCGTCGACCCGGGGTTCGTGAGCGTCGACCCGGGGTTCGTG
>CAKTDA010000009.1 GCA_934541105.1 uncultured Luteitalea sp.
GGCCGCACGACAGGGCCCGTCGCGCTGCCGCGCACGCTGCCCGGCAGCCGGGCCGCCCGGGCCTCGGCCTTTGCCTGCGCGCGCGCGCGCTCCTCGGCCTTGCGCTTGCGAATCGCGGCGATGCGTTCGGCCAGCGGCACCTCGAGGCGCACGTCGGCGCGGGCCGTGTAGTCGAAGTCGGGCAGCTGCACGCGCGGCAACCGTTTGCCGATCACCTTCTCGATGCTGCGCCACTCGGCTTCGTCGGCCGGCGACACGAGCGTGAACGCCTCGCCTGTCGCCTCGGCGCGGCCCGTGCGCCCGACACGGTGGATGTAGTCCTCGGCGGCCACCGGCACGTCGAAGTTGACGACGTGGCCGAGGTCGCTGACGTCGATGCCCCGTGCGGCAATGTCGGTCGCGACGAGCACGGGGTACTCCCCGCTCTTGAAGCCGGCGAGCGCGAGCGTGCGCTGCGCCTGCGACCGGTTGCCGTGGATGCGCGTGGCCTTGATCCCCTGCTTCTCGAGGAAGGCGGCCAGGCGGTCGGCCCGATGCTTGGTGCGCGTGAAGACGAGCGCCTGCGTCATGACGCCGCGGGTGAGGAGCGCGGCAAGCAGGTGCGGCTTCAGGTCCTGCTCCACCGGGTAGACGGCCTGCGTGATGCCGACCGCGGGTGCGGCCTGGCGCGCGAGGTTGATCGTCGCGGGCTGCTGCAGCAGTTCGCCCGTCAGCGCCACGATCGGCGCCGGCATCGTCGCGCTGAAGAACAGCGTCTGGCGTCGTGCGGGGATGTGCTTCAGCACGCGCTTGATGTCGGGCAGGAAGCCCATGTCGAGCATGCGGTCGGCCTCGTCGAGCACCAGGTACTCGAGGCCGTCGAGCCGGCCGTAGGGCTGGCGGAAGTGGTCGAGGAGCCGTCCCGGCGTGGCGATGAGGACGTCAACCCCGCGGCGGAACGCCTGCTCCTGCGGTCCCATGCCGACGCCGCCGAACACCGCGGCGGCACTGATCGGCGTATGGACGGCAAAGCTGTTGAGATCCTCGAGGATCTGGGCGGCGAGCTCGCGCGTGGGCGTCAGGACGAGCGCGCGGGTCGTGCCGCGCTTCTTGTCCATCAGCCGCGTGAGGATCGGCAGCAGGAACGCCGCGGTCTTGCCGCTGCCGGTCGCGGCGCAGGCGAGGACGTCGCGCCCCGCGAGGGCCGGCGGAATGGCGTCGGACTGGATGGGAGTCGGCCGGGTGAACCCGAGTTCCTTGAGCGCGCGTGTGAGGCTGGGATGCAGCCCGAGTTGAGAGAACGGCACACGACAGTGTACCGGGTCGGCCTTGGTCGTCGGCTTTCGGCCTTCGTTCCCCGCGCCCGGGAGGGACGCTCGCCCAGGCGTCCATCTCCGCGGGTATCATCCATCTCCGCATGCCCACGGCCCGCCGATGGCGCGACTCGTTCCGCACACTTGGCAGCACCCGGACGATTGCGGCCGTCGGTGCGCTCACGGCGGCGGCCGGGCTCGTGCTGCTGTTCATGGGGCGCGTGCCGATCTGCCGATGCGGCTACGTGTCGTTGTGGCACGGGCAGGTGATGAGCGCGGGCAACTCGCAGCACCTGACCGACTGGTACACCTTCTCGCACGTCATCCACGGGTTCGTGTTCTACGCGCTGCTCCGGCTCGCAGCGCCCCGGCTGCCGATCGGCCTCAGGCTCGTGCTCGCGGTGGCACTCGAGGCGTCGTGGGAGATCGCCGAGAACACCGAGACGGTCATCGACCGCTATCGCGAGGCCACGATCGCGCTCGACTACTACGGCGACAGCGTGCTGAACTCCCTCAGCGACATCGGCGCGATGGTCGTCGGCTTCGTCCTCGCCGCCCGCGCCCCGGTCTGGCTCGTGGTGCTCGCCGCAATTGCCATGGAACTCGTCGTCGGCTACATCATCCGCGACAACCTCACGCTCAACGTCCTGATGCTGCTCTGGCCAATCGAGGCCGTACGGCAATGGCAGATGCAGGGGTAGGGGTAGGGGCCCACTGGTCCGACCAGTGGTAGACTTCGGGCTTCAGACACGACGACGTCGGGCGACGCCCGCCGAGGCGCGCCCCGGATGGAGGCCACAGTGGCAGATCAACAGGCAGGCAAGGGCATGTCGCGGCGCGCGTTCGCGTCCCGGCTCGGCGTGACCGCCGCGGTGGTGGCCGCTGGCGGCCATTTCCTCCCGTCGACGGCGCAGGCCGCGGCGCGCATCCAGGGTGCCAGCGACCGACTCGTGTTTGCGAGCATCGGCGTCCGCGGTCAGGGCAACTCCCTGAAGCGCGGCTTCGCGAAGTTGAAGAACGTCGAGATCAAGACGCTTGCCGACGTGGATCTCAACCTCGAAGCCGAACGCGTCAACGACAAGGCCCTCGCCGACGTCCCGACGTTCAAGCCGAATTTCGTGCAGGACTTCCGCCGCGTGCTCGACGACAAGGACGTCGACGGCGTGATCATCGCGACGCCCAACCACTGGCACGCGCTGATGACGGTGATGGCCCTCGAGGCCGGCAAGCACGTGTACGTCGAGAAGCCCTCCTCCTACACGGTCTGGGAAGGCCGGCAGGAAGTCGAGGCGCAGAAGAAGTACGGCAAGATCGTGCAGGTCGGCACGATGAACCGCAGCCGTCCGGCGGTGCGTCAGGCCATGCAGTTCCTGAAGGACGGCGGCATCGGCAAGGTCTACATGGCCCGCGGCCTCTGCTTCAAGCCGCGTCCGCCCATCGGAAGGTATCCGGACGGCCCGCTCGGCCCCGGCCAGACGTTCAGCATGACCGTCGGCGGCAAGCCCGAGCCGGCGTGGGATGCCGCCTACCTGTCGAAGGTCGACTACGACCTCTGGCTCGGCCCGGCCGCGCAAACGCCGTTCAACGTCAACCGCTTCCACTACAACTGGCACTGGAACTGGTCGTACGGCAACGGCGACACCGGCAACCAGGGCCCGCACCAGTTCGACATCGCGCGCTGGGGACTCGGCAAGTCCGAACACCCCGTCAAGGTCAGCTCGATGGGCGGCTACTTCGGACCCGAGTCGGCCCAGGAGACGCCGAACGTCCAGACCTCGCTCTTCGAGTACGCCGACGGCACGGTCCTCGAGTTCGCGACCCGCGGCGAGTCCACAAACGAGGAAGGCCCGGTCCGCATCGGCAACCTGTTCTACGGGTCGGACGGCTGGATGTGGGTCGATGGCGACGGCCGCAAGTGGCAGTCCTACAAGGGCCGCAGCGGCACCGAGAAGGGCCCCGGCTCGGAGGCGCCCCCGTCGGCTGGCGGCAGCGATCCCCTCGTGCTCACGAGCATCGAGTCGCCGCACTACCAGAACTTCGTGGACGCCATCCGCGCCAACGACCCCAAGGTCCTGACCTGCGATGCCCTCGAAGGCCACCTGTCCTCGGCACTGCCGCACCTGGCCAACATCGCCTACCGTGTAGGCCGCCAGCTGCAGTTCGACGGCCGCACCGAGACGTTCGTCAACGACCGCGAGGCCGATCAGCTCCTGACGCGCGAATACCGCAAGGGGTTCGAGATCAAGGGCATCTCGCGCACCGAGTAGCCACACGCGACCCGTCACACTCACGGCCCCGCCCGCGTCCAGACGCGGCGGGGCCTTTGTCGTCGATGTGGATAATTGGGGCGTGCGCGCCCTCCTCGCCCTCGCGCTCGTCGTCATCTCGGGGTGCGCCAGGCCTGGAGGCCACGGAGACGACGCACTCATCGTGTTTGCCGCCGCGAGCCTCGGCACCGCACTCGACGATGTGGACGCGCGCCTGCTGCGGCCGGCAGGGTTCACGGTCCGCCTGACGTATGCCGGCACGCCCGCGCTCGCCCGCCAGATCGAAGCCGGGGCGCCAGCCGCGATCTTCATCGCCGCAGACGAGGCGTGGATGGACTACGTGCAGGACGCCGGACACGTCGACGCGCAGTCGCGGCTCACGCTGCTCGGCAACTCGCTGATCCTGATCACGCCGTCCTCGTCGCCGAGCATCCCGCGCCTGGCGGCCGATGACCTGCGCACCGCGCTCGGCGACAGGCGCCTTGCCCTTGCCGACCCGGAGTCGGTGCCGGCCGGTCGATACGCCCGCCAGTCCCTCGAGCATCTCGGCCTCTGGGAGGCGCTCCGCGATCGACTGGCCCCGCACGAGAACGTCCGCGCCGCGTTGGCGCTCGTCGCCCGCGGCGAAGCCCCGATCGGCATCGTCTATGCCTCCGACGCGGTGGACGAGCCGCGGGTCCGCGTTGCCGCGACGTTCCCTGCCGACAGCCACGCGCCGATCCGCTACCCTGCGGCGGTCGTCACGGGGGCGCAGCCAGCCGCGCACGACGTGCTGCGCCTGCTGGCGAGCGCCGAGGCCCGTGCGATCTTCCTGCGGCACGGCTTCTCCGCCCCACCGGACGCGGCGCCGTAGATGCCGTTCACCGCCGACGAACTGACCGTACTCGCCCTGAGCCTGCGCGTGGCGGCGTGGGCCACGCTCGGCAGCGTGCTCCTGGCCCTGCCGGTGGCGTTGCTGCTCGCGCGCGGGCGCTTCTGGGGCCGCTCGGTCCTGAACGCGCTCGTCCACCTGCCGCTCGTCATGCCGCCTGTCGTCACCGGCTACCTCCTGCTGCACGCACTCGGCACGCGCGGCACGATCGGCGGCTGGCTGGCCGACACGCTGGGCATCGTGTTCGCGTTCCGCTGGACGGGCGCCGCGCTCGCGGCAGGCGTCATGGGCTTTCCGCTCGTCGTGCGCGCGATTCGCATCGGCATCGAGCAGGTGGATCCACGGCTCGAGGAAACCGCCGCCACACTCGGCGCGGGTCCACTTCGCGTGTGGCTCACGATCACGCTTCCCCTCTCGCTGAACGCCATCGTCGCCGGCGCCATCCTGGGCTTCGCGAAGGCGCTCGGCGAGTTCGGCGCGACCATCACGTTCGTGTCGAACATTCCCGGCGAGACGCAGACGCTCGCGCTCGCGATCTATGCGGCGACACAGACACCGGGCGGCGACGCGCGCGTGTTCCGCCTGCTGGCGCTCTCGGTGGCGGCGTCGCTCGTTGCCCTGCTGCTCTCCGAGGCTCTCGTGCGCCGCAGGCGCGTGGACGATCGTTGATGCTCGAGGTTGCCATCACCCACCGCGTCGGCTCGCTCGAACTCGCGATCGACTGGACGTTCGGCGCCGGGCTCACCGCCATCGTCGGCCCGTCGGGTGCGGGCAAGACGACGCTGCTGCGGCTCGTCGCCGGCGTGGCGCGGCCATCGTCGGGCACGATTCGGCTCGACGGCGACGTGCTCGTGGACACCGTGCGCGGTACGTGGCGCCCGCCGCATCGCCGGCGCATCGGCTACGTCGCGCAGGCGCCACACCTGTTTCCGCACCTGTCGGTGAAGCACAACCTGCGGTACGCGCAATGGTGCGCGCGGCAGCGCCCGGCGTCGGGCGCGCTGTGGGAGGACGTGCTCGCGCTGCTCGACCTGGCGCCGCTGCTCGCGCGATCGACGCGCGCGCTCTCGGGCGGCGAGCAGCAGCGCGTGGCACTCGGCCGCGCGCTGCTCTCCTCGCCCCGCATCCTGCTGCTCGACGAACCGCTCACTGCGGTGGACGTCGCGCGACGCCACGAGATCCTGCCGTACCTCGACCGCCTGCGCGACTCGGCGCGGCTGCCGATGCTGTACGTCACGCACACGATCGGCGAAGTGCAGTCGCGCGCCGACGCCCTGCTCCGGCTGCACGACGGCCGCGTGCACGACGCGCGCCTTGCCCGGGATGTCTCGGGTGACCTATGATGCGGAGGCCCGCATTCGCGTTCGCTTCGATGCCAGAATCCCCACCCGCTTCGGCCGCGAGCCCGCTCGTGTTGCTCGTCGATGACTATGCGGACGCGCGCGAGATGTACGGGTACTACCTGACGCGCCACGGCTATCGCGTCGAGGAAGCTGCGGATGGGCACGAGGCACTCGAGAAGGCCCTGACGCTGCGCCCCGACATCATCCTGATGGACCTCTCGCTCCCTGGCATCGACGGCTGGGAACTGGCGCGGCTCCTCAAGCAGGACACGCGGTCGAAGGCCATCCCGATCATCGCGCTCACGGCCCATGCGCTGAGCGGCGAGGAGCAGCGCGCCCGCGGCGCCGGCTGCGACGCGTTCGTGACGAAGCCGTGTCTGCCGCAGGCGCTTGCCGCGGAACTCGCCCGCGTGCTCCGCACCGTCCCCGACGCCTGATGCCAGGCCGCGCTGCCCCGCCACCTGCGCACCAGGCGCCGTACGCGCCATGAATCGCCGCACCCTGCTCGGCCTGCCGCTCGGCGCGCCGTGGCTCGGCAGCGGCCGGCGTAACGCGTACGGGGCCACACCGCAGGACGCGGCGCCGCAGGGACTCGCAGCCGAGATCCTCGACGAGCTCGCCGGCGTACGCGCCATCGACACGCACGAACACATCCTGCCCGAGCCGGAACGCGTCGCGCTGCCCGTCGACGTGTTCACGCTCGCCAGCCACTACGCGCTCGACGACATGACGTCTGCCGGCCTTGCCGACGTCGATCGGAAGGTCATCGAGGACCCGACGGCCGATCCCGCCGACAGGTGGCGCCGGTTCGAGCCGTACTGGCACGCCGTGCGCCTCACCGGGTACGGCAAGGCGCTGACGCTCGCGCTGCGCGAGGTCTACGGGACCGACGAGATGAACGCCGGGACGATCGGCCCGCTCAATGCGCGCATCGCGGCGGCCAACAAGCCCGGGCTGTATCGCGACGTCCTGCTGCGGCGCGCGAACATCCGCACGTGCCTCAACGACGAGTACTGGCAGCCGCGTCCGACGGCCGTCGACGCGGCGTACTTCTCGCTCGTGCGCAAGTTCGACTGGTTCGTCGCGCCAATCACCAGGGCGGGCGTCGGCCGCCTCGAACCGCTTGCCGGCCACTCGATCACCAGCCTTGCCGACCTGAAGCGCGCGCTCGAGGCGCACGTCGAGCAGGCCATGCGTCTCGGGCTCGTGGCCATCAAGACCACGCTTGCCTACGAGCGCACGCTCGCGTTCGCCGAGGTCGGCGAGGCGGACGCCGATCGGACGTTCGAGCGCCTGATGCGCGACGACACGCCGCCGGGCGAGGGCTACCGCCGCGTCGAGTCGCGGCCCTACAAGGCACTCGCCGACCACCTGTTCCACCACCTCGTGCAACTGGCCGATGCGCACCGCGTGCCGCTGCAGGTCCACACGGGGCTGCACGCCGGCAACGGCAACTTCGTCGCGCATTCGCGGCCGGCCGACCTGACGAACCTGTTCATGCGGTACCCGTCGGTCACGTTCGACATCTTCCACGTCGGCTACCCGTACCACCACGAGGCCGCCGTGCTCGCCAAGACGTTCCGCAACGTGTGCCTTGACTTCTGCTGGATGCACGTCGTCTCGCCGCTCGTGGCAAGGCGCATGCTGGACGAGGCGCTCGACCTCGTGCCCGCCAACAAGATCTTCGCGTTCGGGGGCGATTACCGATATCCGGAGCTCTCGTACGCGCACCTGCTGATGGCGCGGGGCCACATCGCCGCCACGCTCGCCGCGCGGGTGGCGCGCGGGGATCTCGACACGGCCGGTGCGGTGGCGCTCGGACGCGCCCTGCTGCACGACAACCCTGCACGCGTCTTCAGCCGGATCGGGACGGCCGCTGCGGGCTGAGCATCACGCGGGCCCGTCCCACGTGAGCTCCACGACGTGCACGGGCGTGGTCTCCGGCGATCGCCGCATCAGCAGCGGCGCCGACACGTTGTAGACCGGCACGCCGGCCGTCGTGCGGCCTTCGAAGCGTCCGCCGTGCGCGTGGCCGTGGAACACGACGTCGACCGGATAGCGGTTCAGCGGCTCCTCGAGCCGGCTCGAACCGAGGTACGGGAAGATCTCGGGCGGCTCGTCCTCCACGGTGTCGCGCACGGGCGCGTAGTGCAGCAGCGCGACGCGTCGCGGCGTACGCAGGCGCGCCAGCGCGGTCTCGAGCTTCAGGGCCTCGTCCACCGCCTCCTGGACGAAGCGCTTGATGGCCGGCTCGCCCCACGGCCCGAGCGCGCCGCGGCCGAAGCCGCCGCCGAACCCCTTCACGCCGGCAAAGCCGACCCCCAGCACCTCCACCGCTTCGCCGTCGAGCATCTGCACGCCGTGGTCGGTGAGGATGCGCGAGACCACGTCGGGAGTGCCCGCCTCGAAGTCGTGGTTGCCGAGCACGGCGACGATCGGCAGGCCGACTGCCTTGAGGTCGCGGCCGAGCTGCTGTGCTTCCTCCTCGGTGCCGCGGTCGGTGAGGTCGCCGGCAAGCACCAGCACGTCCGCGAACTCGCGGAGCCGCGAGAAGGCCTGCTGGATCTGGGCCGTGGCTGTCCGGCCGGTGTGCATGTCGGCCATGGCGGCCACGCGCACGCGCCGCGGTGCGGTCGCCGGCGCTCGAGACGCATCTGGCATTGTCCTTGCTCCTCAGTGTCCGCCATGATCGAGTCCGGATCGCTGACGGCGGGAAACGCGCACGAGCTGGCGTGCGCCACGGCGTTGCGGGTGATGCACGAACGCGGCATCCAGTTCCTCGTCGGTGGAACGTTCGCGTTCACGCAGTACACGGGCGTGGTGCGTCCCACGAAGGACCTGGACCTGTTCGTGACGCCCGACGACATCGGCCGCACGCTGCGGTCCCTCCGGGATGCCGGCTTCGAGACCAGCCTGCCGTTCCCCCACTGGCTCGCCAAGGCACGGGGGCCCGACCTGTCGATGGACCTGATCTTCTCGAGCGGCAACGGTGTGGCGCGTGTCGATGCCGACTGGTTCCGCTACGCCGCCGACGTCGTGCTGTACGGCATTCCCGTGAAGCTGTCGCCAATCGAGGAGCTGATCTGGTCCAAGTCGTTCGTCATGGAACGCGAACGCTTCGATGGCGCCGACGTCATGCACCTGATCCGCGCACGGGGTCACGTGATCGACTGGCCGCGCCTCATCGCACGGTACGGCGACTACCGGCTCGTGCTCGCCGCGCACCTGCTCCTCCTGCGCTTTGCCTATTCGGATGCCGATCAGCTCATGCCGCGCGAAGTCCTGGACCAGTTGCTCGGCAGCCTCGATACACCGGCCGCCACCGACGGCACGCGTACATGCTTCGGTACGCTGCTGTCGCGCGAACAGTACCTCGCCGACGTCGCGCAACTCGGGTATGCCGACGCGCGGCTCGAGCGCGGACACATGAGCGCCGACCACCTGGCCATCTGGACGAGCGCCATTGCAGACGACGAGCATCACGACCACTGACTGCTGCAAGCCAGGTGCCCGTCAGGACGCACGCGCGTCGAATGCCCGCTGTGGAGGCGCGGTGCGAAGACGACGGCGCAGCAGCGCCAGCACGGCCGTCTCGTCTCGGGACAGGTGGCGCCCATGTCCGGAAGTCCTTCGCCGTGAACGAATCGCCCGTGACCTCCCGCAGGTAGTCGTTCACGTCATCGGAAGTCACGGCCTGGCGCTGCCCCTCGACATCGACCTCCACCTCCTCTTGACATCAGCGGCGCCGACATGGACAATTCACGTGTGAACGACATTCAGTCCTGCGGCGATCATCCGTGCCCCGTGTCGTGGGCGCTGCTCGAGGCGGCGCGGACGCTCGAGGCGCGCCTGGAACAGGTGCTCGCGCCGCTCCAGTTGTCGCTCGCGAAGTTCGGCGTCCTCCGCTGCCTGGTGCACGAGAGCCGCGCGCTGCCCCTCAGCGCGATCGCCCAGCGTCAGAAGTGCGTCCGCTCGAACATGACCCAGCTTGCCGACCGCCTCGAGGCCGATGGCTTCGTGCGCCGTATCGACGATCCCAATGACAGGCGCGCCGTCCTCGCCGAGCCAACCGACGCCGGCCGTGCCGCGCACGACCAGGCCATGGATGCCCTGCGCGATGAAGAACAGCGGTTCCTCGCCGGTCTGTCGCCCGAGGAGCGCACGCTCATGACCGACCTCGTGCGTCGCTACATCGAGACGGGAACCGCCGTACCCGTCTGAGCGCCTTTTTTTTGCCCTTATTGTCCACAGGTGGACATTCGACCGATAGACCATACCCGATTCAACTGTTCGCCCCACGCAGGAGAGACCGCAGATGACCGCCCACCCGACGCTCTTCACACCGGCCACCGTCGGCCGCCTCGCCCTTCCCCAGCGCTTCGTGATGGCGCCGATGACGCGCAACCGGGCGCTCCCGTCGCTGGTTCCGGGACCGCACGCGGCGCTCTACTACGCGCAGCGGGCCACCGCGGGCCTCATCATCACCGAGGCGACACAGGTGTCCGACTCGGCCGCCGGGTATGTGTTCACGCCCGGCATCTACGACGAGGCGCAGGTTGCCGGGTGGCGCACCGTGACTGATGCCGTCCATGCCGCGGGCGGCCGCATCGTCATCCAGCTGTGGCACACCGGCCGGATCTCGCACCCGGCCATGCGGCCTGACGGCAGCACGCCCGTCAGCGCGTCCGCGATTGCCGCCGAGGGGCAGGTGATCACCTACCAGGGACCGCAGTCGCTGCCGGCGCCGCGGGCGCTCACGACCGACGAGATCGCGGGGATTGTTGCGGACTTCGCGCAGGCCGCCCGCAATGCGATGACGGCGGGGTTCGACGGCATCGAGATTCACGGCGCCAACGGCTACCTCGTGGACCAGTTCCTGCGGGACGGTGCCAACCACCGCACCGACGAGTACGGCGGCCCGATTGCCAATCGTGCGCGGTTCCTGCTGGAGATCGTGGACGCAGCGTCAGCGGCCATCGGCGCGGACCGGGTGGGCGTGCGCATCTCGCCGGCCAACCCGTTCAACAGCATGTCGGACAGCGATCCCGCGGCGCTCACGCGGTATGTCGCGGACGCGCTCGAGGCGCGCGGCGTGATGTACCTGCACGTCACCGAGGGGCCCGCGGGCGGCGAGGCGAACGGGGCGCGGCCGTTCACGGCGATTGCGCGGGCGGCGTTCTCGGGTGTGCTGATCGTCAACGCGGGCTACGACGCGGACGCTGCCGAAGCGGTGCTCGCGCGGCGCGACGCGGATCTCGTGGCCTTCGGCGTGCCGTTCCTCGCCACGCCTGATCTGGTCGCCCGTACGCACGACGGCGTGCCGCTCAACGTGCCCGACCGGCACACGTTCTACGGCGGCGACGCCCGCGGGTACGTGGACTACCCGTTCAGCGACGGCCGCGCGCGACTCTCGATCGACGAGCTGGTCGGCGTCGCGGCCTCGTGAGGCAAGGCAGGTAGCGCGCGTCCTGTACCCGCCTCAGAGCAACGGCGCGAAGAGGCGCATCGTCGAGTCGCCGAGGCGCTTGTAGGCGGGAAGCCGCTTGTACGCGTCTGCGTTGAACGGCTCGCAGTTGCGGATGTCGGCCACGAAGGCCGACTCCAGCTTCCGCGTGACCTCGCGGTCGTAGACGACGAGGTTCGTCTCGTAGTTGATCGTGAAGCTGCGGATGTCCATGTTGGCCGAGCCGATCGAGCACACGACCGAGTCGACGGCAATCGTCTTCGGGTGGAAGTACGCCCCCTGGTAGAGCAGCACGCGCACCCCGGCGCTCGCGAGATCGCGGGCGTACGTCATGCCCGCGCGGTAGGCGAGCGGCCCCTCGCCGCCGCGCGGCGCAATCATCACCCACACGCGCACCCCCGACATCGCCGAGGCGCAGAGCACCTGGAACACGCTCTCGTCGAGCACGCAGAACGGCGACTGGATGTACACGTGATCGTGCGCCATGGCGATCATCGAGATGTACTGCTGGCGGATCACCGAGTAGCGCGAGTCGGGCCCCGAGTTCACGACCTGCACGGGCACGTTGCCGGGATGCCGGCCGCGCAGGTACAGGCTGCTGTCGGCCAGCAGTTCGCCCGTGGTGTTGAACCACTGCAGCGCGAAGGTCCAGTTCAGCATCGCGACGGCGTCGCCCTCGACGCGGGCGTGCGTGTCGCGCCAGCCCGTGAAGCCGGCGGGCCCGGTCAGGTGCTTGTCGGTGAGGTTGAGCCCGCCCGTGTACCCGATCTCGCTGTCGATGATGACCAGTTTGCGGTGGTTCCGGTAGCTGATGGTGTGCAGCCGCCAGATCGGCGAATACGGATAGACTTCGACACCGGCCGCGCGCAGGTCGCGCACGTAGCCGCGGGTCAGCATCGAGAAGCTGCCCACCGGGTCGTAGAGCGCGCGCACGACGACGCCGGCCCGGATGCGGTCGCGCAGGATCTCGAGCACCTCGCGGGTGAGCGAGTCGTCGGCCCACTCGTAGTACTCCATGTGGATCAGGCGTGTCGCGCGCCTGAGGTCCTCGAGGAGTCTGGGATACTTCTCGCTGGCGTTCTGGAGGATGTCGAGGTCGTTGTAGGCGGTCAGCGGGGCCTCGGCCGACGTCCAGAGCAATTGCGGCAGGCGGCGGTAGATCTCGATGTCGCTGTCGGCAAGTTGCAGCCGCATCTCCTCCTGGGCCTCTCGCACGCGCGCCAGTTCTTCGAACAGGCCGGAGCGCGCGATCTGCTTGCGCAGGGCCTTGCGGTGGCTGAAGGCGTTTGAGCCGCGGCCGAAGAGGATGTAGACGACGAGCCCGACGCCCGGTGCGAGGACCATGAGGAACAGCCACGCGAACGTCGACTGCGGCGACCGATTCTCGAGCACCAGGAAGCCGCCTGCGGCCGTGAGATACAGCAGGTACAGCGTCCAGGACAGTTCGGTCGGCATCGGTGCCCCGCAGGGTGGCCCAAGTGGCGCCGCCGCGCAAGCCGCGCCAGCCGAGCCGTCGGCGTTTGAGGGTGCGCGGGCGCCCCGTGGGGGTTCGTGGGCGACCCGTGAGGGTTCGTGGGCGTCGACCTTCAGGTCGACGCATGCTGTCCTGGTCTTCCTGCTCGTCGGCTGGCTTGCCGGCTGGCCCGCCGTCGCGGCACAGGACAATCCCCCCATCGCCTGGGCGTGGAGCGGTGCGATCACCGACCACGGCGCGCGCGTCGTCACGCGCGTGGCCCGCAGCGTGCGCCAGGTCCGGCTCGTAGTCACGCCCGATGGCGCCGACGCGGAGTCGCGCACCTATCCGGCCAGGGGCTTCGCCACGCCGGACGACAACTCGGTGACCCATTTCGCGATCGACGGCCTCGATCCCGCGACGCGCTACACGTACCGCGTCGAGACACCTGACGGCTCGCGCATGGACGGCCGCTTCCGGACGTTCGCCGACGGGCCCCTCTCCTTCAGGGTCGCGTTTGCCTCGTGCGCCTCGACGGCATCCAATCACCGCGTGTTCGACACCATCCGCGCCGCCGCCCCGGACCTCTTCGTCCACATGGGCGACCTGCACTACCTGGACATCCACCGCGACAACGCCGATGCCTTCAGGCGCGCCTACGATCGCGTGCTCGACTCGCCCCGGCAATCGGCGCTGTATCGAGCCACGCCGATCGCCTACATGTTCGACGACCACGACTTCGGCCGGAACAACGCCGACAGCACGTCTGACAGCCGGAATGCCGCGCTCGAGGTGTACCGCGAGGTCGTGCCGCACTATCCGCTGCAGGGCCGCGACGGGACGCTCCAGCAGGCGTTCAGCATCGGCCGCGTGCGCGTGATCCTCTCCGACACGCGCTCTGCACGGTCGCCCGCGTCGGTGCCCCGCGACAGGCGGACGATGCTCGGACGCGAGCAACTGCAGTGGCTCGAGGCCGAGTTGACGCGCGCGCGCGACGCGCCGCTCGTCGTCTGGATCAACACGGTGCCCTGGATCACCCGCAACAACGAGCGGACGGCCGAGGGCTGGGCGCCGTACGCCGACGAGCGCACACACATCGCCGACGTCGTCGATCGGCTCGGGCTGACGCCGCGGCTCGTGATGCTGAGCGGTGACGGCCACATGGCGGCGATCGACGATGGGTCCAACAGTGCCTACATGTCGAACCGGACCGACGAGTCGCGCGGCTTCGTGGTGGCGCACGCCGCCCCGCTCGATCGCTGGCCGCGCACCAAGGGCGGCCCGTACAGCCATGGCGTCTCGCGGCGGAACCACCAGTTCGGGCTGCTCGACGTCGTGGACAACGGCGCGCGAATCGACGTCACCGTCAGCGCACGCAACGCGCTCGGCAACGTGATCGGCAGGCTCGAACTGCGCCTCCGATGCGAGGACGGCGCCTGCCGGGCCGTGGACGCGCGCTGAGCCTCGCCTGACCCGACGGCACGGGGCGTGCAAGGTGCCGCATCGTGACTGCCACGCCACCTGCCCGGGCGCGTTCGACGCGCCGCCGCCGCTGGCCGTGGACCGTGGCGTTTGCCGTCCTCGGCGTCCTCGGCGTCCTCTGGCTGCTCCAGGACCCGTCGACGTTGAAGGTGCGCAGCCCGGTGGCTGCGGCCGATCCCGACTTCCCCGACTACGTCGCGTCGCTGCTCGGCGCGCCCGTCACGACTGGCGACACCTTCGTCGTGCTGCAGAACGGCGACGAGATCTTCCCCGCCATGCTCGACGCCATCGCGGGAGCGCAGCGCCGCATCAGCTTCGAGAGCTTCATCTATGTCGGCGGCGAAGTGGGGCGGCGCTTCACCGACGCATTCGTCGCGGCCGCGCGGCGTGGGGTGGACGTCCGCATCGTGCTCGACGGCTACGGCGCGGCACGCCTGCCGTCCGACATGGTGCGGGCGCTCGGTGAGGCGGGCGTCAGGCTCGTGTGGTTCAACCGGCTGCGGACGTTCACGGTCGATCGCGTGAACTACCGCACGCACCGCAAGGTGCTCGTGGTGGACGGGACCCTGGCGTTCACCGGGGGCGTCGGCCTTGCCGACCACTGGCAAGGCGACGCGCAATCGCCCGACCACTGGCGCGACACGCAGATCCTCGTGCGCGGGCCGGCGGTCCGCGCGCTCGAGGCGTCCTTCTACGAGAACTGGATCGAGTCGGGCGGCACCGAGGCGCCGCGGCTCGATCCCGAGCCCGCCGAGCGCGCCGCGGCGGCACCCGGCACGCGCACGATCGTCGCCTGGAGCAACTTCTCCGGCGGCGCGAGCAACGTAAAGCTGCTGTACCTGCTGTCGATTGCGGCGGCGCGCGAATCCATCGACATCCACTCGCCGTACGTGGTCATCGACGCGTCCATCCGCTGGTCGATCGCCGAAGCGCGCGCGCGCGGCGTCCGCGTCCGCATCGTCACCGACGGGAGCGTGACCGACGCAATGCCCGTCAGGTGGGCGAGTCGGGCCGGCTACGACGCGCTGCTCGCGCAGGGTGTGGAGGTGGCCGAGTACCAGCCGACGATGATGCACGTCAAGGCCTTCGTGGTGGACGGCGTGTGGTCGATCGTCGGCACGGCCAACTTCGACAACCGGTCCCTCGAACTGAACGACGAACTCGTGATGGCCGTGCACGATCGACCGCTCGCGGCGAGGCTCGTGCGGGCCTTCGAGCAGGACCTCGCGCGCAGCTGGGCCATCGACCTCACGGCCTGGCGCGATCGCCCACTCTGGCACCGGGCGCTCGAGGAGTTCTGGGCGCTCTTCGGGGAGCTGTTCTGAGATCCGACGAGCTGAACAACTTCCTTACGCATCGGCTTTGGCGATGCGTGCCGTGGCGTACGGCCTCGCGAGTTGGTCGGCGGTTTGCACTGGCACATGGTCGAGACAGCGGGATCCGTGCATGTGCGCGGCCGCGTCGCCGAACGGGCCATGGTTCGGGCCCGCATGTTTTCCGGTCGTGTTCTCGATTGCTACGGAGGTCAAGATGCAGAGCAAACTGATCGTGGGAAGCGGGCTGCTGCTGTCGGCAGCACTGCTCGTCGGCTGTGACAACACGCGCGAGGGTGCCGAGCGCGATGCGGAGCAGGCCGCAGCGGAGGCCGAACGCGCGGCGGAGCAGGGCGCGGAGACTGCGCGCGAGGCGGGCCGTGAGGCGGGTCAGGCGGTCGAGGGCGCTGCCGAGGCCACGCGCGACGGCCTGTCGGGGATCGCTCAGGAGGCACGCGATACCGGTGATGCCGCGGCGGACGCAGTACGCGAGGCCGGGGCCATCGGCGATGCGGCGCAGCAGACGGCGCAGATCAAGAGCGCACTGATTGCCGACACGACGATCGACTCGTCCGACATCGACGTGGACACCAATGCCGACACGAAGACCGTGACCCTGAGCGGCCACGTGCGCACGGCGGTCGAGAAGTCGAAGGCCGCGTCGATTGCGGCAGCCAAGGCACCCGGCTACCGCGTGACGAACTCGCTCGAGATCGGCAACTGACCGGGAGGGGCGGGGCCGAAGGGCTCCGCCCCTCTCGCCACGCGTCACCGCGAGCACACGCATGCCCAGCCCGACGACCGCGGCGTGGCACCGCGCCGCGAGGTGGCCCGACGCGCCGGACGCGCGCCCGACGCTCCCCGTCGATCGGCTGCTGCGGCCGTTCGGCGACGTGCGGCACGGTGAGGGCGCAACCGCCGCGTTGCTGCTGCTCACGCTGTTCCTCATCCTCTGCGGCTACTACGTCTGCAAGACCGTCCGCGAGCCGCTCGTCCTGACCGGCGGCGGTGCGGAAGTGAAGGCCTACGCATCCGGGCTGCAGGCGCTCGCGCTGATGGCGTGCGTGCCCGCGTACAGCTGGCTGGCGGCCCGCGTGAGCCGCATCGCGCTCGTCACCGGCATGACGATGTTCTTCGTCGTGAATCTCCAGCTGTTCTGGATGGCCGGGCAGATCGGCATCCCGCACCTCGGCGTGGCGTTCTTCGTGTGGGTCGGGATCTTCAACAACGCGGTGGTGTCGCAGTTCTGGTCGTACGCCAACGACATCTACACGCCAGAGCACGGCGCCCGCCTCTTCCCGGTGATTGCCATCGGTGCCACGCTCGGCAGCCCCGTCGGCGCCTGGATTGCCAAGACACTGTTCGATCGGGGGGTGCCCGCGCTGCACCTGCTGCAGGTTGCCGCCGGTGCGCTGCTCCTGTCGCTTGCGTGCTACCTGCTCGTCGAGCGTCGTACCGCTGCCTCGCCTGGCGACACCGGCACGCGCGGCAGCATGGGGTCGCGCGACGGCTTCGCCCTGCTGGCACGCAGCCCGTACCTGCGCCTCATCTGCCTCCTCCTCCTCGTGCTCAACATCGTCAACACGACCGGCGAGTACATCCTGAGCCGCGCCGTGCTCGCCTCGGCCGATGCGGCCCTGCCGGGAGCAGCCGATGCCGCGCGCGAGGCCTACATCGGCAGCTTCTACGGCTCCTACTTCTTCTGGGTCAACGTCGGCGCCATCGTGATCCAGAGCGTGCTGGTGGCGCGGCTCGTCCGGGTCGCGGGCATGGCGGGACTGCTGTTCGTGCTGCCGATTGCCTCGCTCGTCACGTATGCCGTCGCGCTCGCGGGCGCCGGCCTGCCGATGTTCCGCTGGACGAAGACGATGGAGAACGCGATCGACTACTCGGCGATGAACACGGCCCGCCACATGCTGTGGCTGCCGACGGCGCGGGTCGAGAAGTACGCGGCAAAGCAGGCCGCCGACACCTTCGTGGTGCGCGCGGGCGACGTCCTCGCCGCGGGCCTCGTCTTTGCCGGCACCACGTGGTTGTCGATGGATCGGCAGGAGTTTGCCGGGGCCGTGCTCGTGGTGATTGGCCTCTGGCTCGGCGTCGCCTGGCTGCTCGTCAGCGAGTATCGCCGGCGGAACGCGGGCAGCGGCCCCGGATGGCCGGGCGCGGACTGACGCCGCGAGCGCTAGCGGACGTGCCTGTACATCAGGTCCACGAGTTCGTCGTACATCGCATCGGCAGGGCCGTCGCCCTTGCGGATCGCGGTCGTCGCGCAGTGCTTCAGGTGATGGCGCAGCACCTCGCGTCCAACGGCGCGCAGCGCCTCCTGCACCGACGACAGTTGCGTGAGGACGTCGGCACAGTAGCGGTCGTCGTCCACCATGCGGTGCAGGCCGCGCACCTGGCCCTCGATGCGGCGCAGGCGCGTCAGCGTGCGCGCCTTGAGCCGGGCATCCACGGTCACGGCGTGTCGTTTGTGACGAGCGTGAAGCCGGCCTCGTCGATCGCCTCGGCAAGCCGCGCGTCGGTGACGACCGCATCGTCGGCCTCGATGACCGCGCGCCCCACCGCGACGTCACGGACGTCCACACCCTCGACGTGCTGCAGCGCCAGCGTCACCGCCTTGACGCAGTGCGCGCACGACATCCCCTGAATCTCCAGCGTCCTCGTTGCCATTCACTCCTCCCGTTCGCCATCCCACGCAATGCGTCCGCCCAACGCGACGACGCTCGTGGATCGGCGTCCAGCCATTATATACCCCCCAGGGGTATGCCTGCGCACCATGACGCCTTGCTGCCATACTGGCCACCGGTGCACGTCGCGACGGCTTCCCTCGAATCGCTCACGGAGTTCCTGCAGGTGCGGGGCTGGATGGCACCCGGCAACCACCTGACAGGCCGGACCTGCCTCCGCGAGGGTGAGGCGGCGACAACCGTGAGGGTCACCGCGGACGCGGGCCCCCCATGCATCCTGCGGCAGGGCGCCGCCGCGCACGACGACGAGACGGGTCGATCGACGACAGTCGTCGATCGGGTCGGCGTCGAGGGTGAGTTCTACCGGCTCGTGCAAGCGAGTCCGACCGCAGCGGCGGCGATGCCGGCGTGCATCGGCGTCGATCGCAGCGACCGGACCGTCGCGCTCGAGGATCTCGGGGCGGCGTCGCCCCTCCACGCGCTGTACGACGGCAGCACGCTCTCCCCTGCGGATGCGGCGCAGCTCACCCGCTACCTCGTCGCGTTGCACGGCATCGACGCCGCCGATGCCGACTTCGACCCGGTGGACCTCGACGCCATCCGGCGGGCCCGGCATGCCGAGCGGTTCGAGGAGCCCATCGCGCCGCGCCGCGTGGAGGCGCTTGCCGCCCGCGTGCCCGGGCTCGAACGGCGCGTGGACGCCATCCGCACGGACCTCCACATCCGGGCGACGATGCGCGACATCGGCGGCCGCTTCCTCGAGGGACGCGGTGTGCTGCTGCACGGTGATTTCCGTCCGGCGCGCTGGATGCCGTCCCCTGCCGGCCTGCGCGTCCTGTCGCCCGGGTTCGCCTCGGCCGGCCCGCCATCGCTCGACGTGGGCTTCTTCGTGGCGCACCTGCTGCTCGCCCGCCAGCCGCACGCGCTCGTCGCCGGCGTGCTCGAACGCTACCGCCGCGACGCGCCGCTGGACCTCGCGGACGTCAGCGCCTGCGTCGGCCTCGAGATCATCCGCGGCAGGCTCGGGCGTCGCCCCGTGCCGTGCGACCCCTCGCCCCCGCGCCTCATCGACGAAGTCGACTACGCCACGCGGCTGCTGCGCGGCGGCGCCACGGTGGAACTGCCGCTGTGATCGTTCGCGCCTGTGCCGCCGCTGTCGTCGGATTTGCGCTGCTCGTGACGGCCGGGTGCCGCCGCGACGGCAGCGCTCCGGCCGACGGGCGCACGGCCGTGTGGATCGATCTCAGCCCGTCCTACGGCGATCCGGCCCGCGATCCGGGCGACGCACTCGCGCTGCTGCAGGCCTACGGGTCCGGCGTGCTGTCGGTGCGCGGCGTCTCGGTGACCTATGGCAACGTGCCGCTCGTGCGCGGGTATCCGGTGGCCCACGAACTCATGAAGCGCATCGACTCCGGGCTGCTGCGTCCCTGGCGGGGCGCGTCGACGCCCGAGGAACGTGCCGCGCCGACCGAGGCCACCGAACTCCTCGAGGAGGCGTTGAGCCAGCAGCCGCTGACCATCCTGGCGCTCGGCCCGGTGACGACCGTCGCGTCGGTGCTGCAGCGGCAGCCGGGACTCGCCGCGCGCATCGACCGGATCGTCCTCGTCGGCGGACGTGCCGCAGGCGCGCCGCCCGGCGTGTCACCGGGGTCGTCATCCTCGACGAGCCATCTCGACGAGGATCGCGAGGGACTGCGCACGCTGCTCGACACCCCTGTTGACATCACGCTCGTGGCACCGGACCTGGCGTCGGGCCTGGGGTTCGACGCGGGCGACCTCGATCGCCTCGAGGACGCACGCGGTCCGATCCGGCTCGTGCTGCCGTCGGCGCGCGCATGGCTGCAGGCCGAGACCGACGGGGCGGGCACGACCGCGTTCGCGGTGCCGGCGCTGCTGGCCGTGGATGTCGCGGCGCATCCGGGATCGATCCGCTGTGAACCGGCAGTGGCAACGCTCCCGACCGCGCCCGGCGAGCCGGCGGTGATCGTCTCGGGCGAGCCTGGCGCCACGGGCCGGCAGGTGACCTGGTGCCACACGGCCGACGCCGGAGCCAGGGACCGCATCATCGCCGACCTGATGCGACTCGGTCCGCTGCACTGACGCGCCAACCCCTTCGCGCGTCAGTGCGCGCCAATCAGCTGCGCGAGTCCGTACCGTGGCAGCACGTCCGCAGCCCGCGCGGCGCGCCGGCGTTCCACGACCGCCGCTGGCGGCAGTGGCGCCGAGCACTGTCCGGTGCCGACGACGTGCAGCGCCTCGGCAAGTGACGCTTCCTGCGGGTCGCCGAGTTGACGGTCGGGATCGTCTGCCGCGGCGCAATCGGCGGCAATGCCATCGAAGTAGTCGCCCTGGCCGTCCGCGTTCCGGAGCGTGAAGGCGACCGGATACAGCACCTTGTCGCAGAAGTTGATGCCGTACTGGCCCACGGGCTTCCCGTAGGACGCCTCGCCCACGGTCACGACCGGGATGAACGGCCGCAGCGCGTTGATCACGAGCTCGCTCGCCGAGGCCGAACTGCGTGTCGTGATCACGACGAGCCGATCGAGCCGCAACGCCGGGTCGGCCGCCTCGAAGCGGGTGATCTCGTTGCGGAAGGCGTTCCGCTCGTTGTGGAAGTACTCGGCAAACACCTGGCCCTCGGTGCGCGCGCCGCCGATCAAGCTGGCCAGGTGCTGGGCAACCGAGACGAGCCCGCCGCCGTTGTAGCGCAGGTCGAGCACGAGTTCGGTGGCACCTGCCTCGCGCAGCGCCGCGAAAGCCTCGTCGAGCGCAGCACGCGAGGGCTGCACGAAATTGCGGAAGAACAGGTAACCGGTGCGGCGTCCGCCGACGTCGATGATCTGCACGTGCGACACCGTGGGGATCGTGACCGGCCGCTTGACGATGCGCGCGTCCACGATCGAGCCGTCGATGCGCTCGAAGCGGAACGACATGGCGACGCCTTCCTGCGACGGCCCGAGGGCGGCGTCGAGGGCATTGGCGGCGATGAGCGCCACGACGCTCTGTCCGCCAATCGCCACGATGCGGTCGCCGCGCTGAAGACCGGCCTCCGACGCAGGACTGTCGGGGAAGACCTGCAGGATGCGCAGGCCGAGCCCGTCGAAGGCGCTGGCGTAGCCGAACCCGATGAACTGGCTGTCGGAGTAGAACGCCTCCTCGCTCGCGCGCGATCCGATGTAGCTGAAACGGGAATCCAGCGGCCGGTACCGCAGCGCCTCGAGCAGGGCTTCCGGGGATCGGAACGACGAGCTGTTGACGTTGGGCAGCGACGCGTTCCAGTAGTACAGGTCCCGCATCACGTCGTGGACGTAGCGGTTCTGGCTCGCAATGCTGCAGTTGGTGATCGACTGGGCACCAGCAGGCACGCTGGCGGCGACGATCGCCACGAGTGCAAGGGGCAGGACGACGCGACGCATACGAAGGCGCTCCTCGGGGGCGTGGCAGGGGGCTCAGCGAGCGTAGCACGTCCGCGTATCATGCCGTCCATGCCCTCCCTCCTGCTCGTCGCCATCGGCGGCGCGCTCGGCGCGGTCGCCCGCGCGGTCATCTCCACGAGCATCCAGGCGCGCTGGCCGTCCACCCTGCCCTGGGGCACGCTCACCGTCAACGTCTCGGGCTGCCTCGCGCTCGGCGTCCTCTCGGGCGCGCTGGCGTCCCGGCCCGATGTCGCCCCCGCCTGGCGCGCCCTCGGCGCCGTCGGCATGCTCGGTGCCTTCACGACGTTCTCGACATTCGAGCACGAGACGCTCGCGCTGCTCGAGCGGGGCGCCACAGGCGCCGCGTGCGCGAACGTCGGTATCAGCCTCCTGGCAGGCCTCGTCGCGGTCTGGCTCGGTCAGGGCATCGGGCGGATGCTCTGAACGAAAGAGACGGCCTTCGGCGGTCGGCCCTCGGCCTTCGACGCGCGTACCTGATCCCGCTACTCGATTCCCGATGCAGGACGCGTTCGGGGAACGCGCCCTGCCGATCGTTCGGCGTTCCTCGTTCGACAGTCCCGTTCGGCGTTCGCTCTGTGGCTCTACCCCGGCCAGCCGCGTTGCCAGGCGCGCACGGCCGTCGTCATCGACTCGCGGGCGACACGCGTGATGATCGGCCGGGCCATCATGCCCAGGCCGAACGGCACCGGCCGCGAGAGCGTCAGCGACTCGCAGGTGACCACGACGCCTTCGGGCACCGCCGTGAAGCGCCACGCCGATCGCATGCGCCAGAGGAAGCCGCGGCTCTGGTCGGCAGCCAGCCGTCGCTCGGAGGCGGTCCCGGCATCCTCGACCTCCTCGATGCGTGACGAGAGGCTGACGCTGTCGAGCCGTGACGCGCCCCGCGCGACGTGACGGACGTGGTGCCAGGTGTCGTAGGTCGCCGTGACGAGCAGCGATCGCCGCAATCGCAGGTAGATGTCGTGGCTCTCGGCCCCGCGGGCACTGACCGTCAGGGCGAGCACGTCCGGCGGCTGCGGATACCGGTCCGGGTTGCGCAGGCGGCTCGACACCTGCTCGAGCGACACGCCGCGCAGCAGCAGGCTGCCCTGCCAGTGCTCGAGCGTCGCATCCTCCACGCGCACCGAGGGGAGCGTGCGGCGCGTGACCACGACGTCGCCCCGCCGCAGGGCCGGGAACCCCTTCCGCCCGTCGCGGTCCTCGTCGGTCGCCCAGGCCGGCACGCCGCGCGATGCCTCCGATGCGCGGACGGCCTCGAGCGCCCGTGCATACCGATCCCATGATGCGATCGCCTCAGGCGACGGCCCCGACGCACGCGCAGTGCCTGTCGTCGTGGCGAGCATGATCAGCAACGCGGCGACGGTGAGCGCGCGCGGCCTGCCGAAGACCCACCGGTCGGCAAGCCAGTAGTTGGCCGCCGCGCACGTCGCGACCGCGACGACCTGCGCGACGAGCGGCGACAGCCACGCACCGAGGAGCGCCACCGTGGAGAGGCCCACGAGCAGCGACGACGCGCCGCTGCCGACGTGGGCGCGCCAGAGTGTCTCGGGCCACGTGCGCACGCCGGCGCGATCGCGCCAGGCCCATCGCCGGTGCCAGGCATGGTTGTGGACGATGGCCGCCTCGATCGCAAGCAGCGTGCAGGCGAGCGGATGCACGCCAGCCACGAGCAGCAGCGTGGCGACGCACATCTGCACGGAGAAGCCCATGCCGCCGACAAAGAGGAAGCGCACGGTGCGGGTCGTCACGGGTCGAGCCGCTCCTCTCGAGCGAGACGCGTCGCCGTGCGCACGGCGGCTGCCACGAACGCCGTCGCCAATCCGGCACTCGCAATCACGCCTCCGAGGTCGAAGAGCGGCACGCGGCCGACCATCGGCACGTCGACGAGCGGACGTCCCACGAGGGCAATCGCGCCGATCGCGAGCACCACGCGGAGTTCGGTCGGGCCGAACCCGAACGACGCCAGGCGGAACACGTGCGTGACGTGCGTCGCGAGGAACACTTCCGCCATCACCGCGACGTAGGCGACAAGGAGTGCGAGCGCGATCACCGGCTGCATGCTCCCGGACGCGGCGAGTCCCCCGAAGAGCGCGACGGCCCCTGCAATGTCCACGACATGGTCGACGTAGTAGCCGTACCGTGGCCGCTGGCGGTTCCTCACGCGGGCCACGGTGCCGTCGAGGCTGTCGCCGAACCAGTTCAGGGCCAGCAGCAGCGGCACGACGTAGAGGATGCGAGGCTCGCGCGCCGAGAGCGCGAAGGCCCCGCCGACCGCGAGCATCGACGCGAGGCCGAGTGCGGTCAGGTGGTCGGAGCCGACCCGGGCCGGCAGGCGGTGCGCGATCCAGACGAGGACGCGCTTCTCGAGTGTGGCGAGCACGCTGTCGTTGTGCCGCGCATGGCTGGCCGTCGGTTGAGCGATGACATCGATCGACAAGGGCAGGTTCCTTTCGCGTCCGGCTGCCGCATGGCATGCCGGCCCTGTCGATGAATGTGTGGAGCGCGCGTCAATCGGCTCATTGTCCCGGCGCATCCACGAGCGGCAGCGTGATCGGGCGGATGGTGCCGTCCTCGACCTCCACCGTCCGGGCGCGCCCGGCGAGGACGCGCAGGTGCTCCGGATCGCCGAGCGCCGCGGTGTCGGCCTGATCGGCAGGCACGGCCAGCGCGTAGTACGAGCCCGGCCGGAGCCCCGTCAGCTTGAAGGCACCATCGAGGCCGGGGCGCACCGCACGCGCCCCCATCAGGCCCGGGCCCACCCGCTCCCATTTCTCCTCGTCGGCCGGGAAGATCACGATGGCGTAGTCGCCGGCGTGCTCGCCCGACGGGCCCGACACCGTGCCGCTCAACCCGGTCGGACGCCCGCTCACCACGATCTCGACGCCCGTCACTGAACGCCCGCTCCCGAAGTCGTAACCGTCAACGGCCGACTGGCCTGCGACCCGCACGTCCTTGATCCACCAGTTCTCCGGGAGGACCATCACGCCGAGCGCCTGCTCGCCGCGCACGCCGACGAGTTCGAACGTCATGTCCGGCTGCACAAGGCCGCGACCCGCCATGCCCATGCCGATCATCGCGAACTGGCCGGTCGGCATCGCCATCACGCGCAGTTCCCGATTGCCGAGGGCCGAGGGCTCGGCGCCCTCGAGCACGACGCGTCCCCTGATCGTCGATCCCGGCGAGGTGCGCACCGTCACGCTCGAGTCCTCGCCGTTCACCGCAATCGGGAGGATGGCGCCTTCGGTGTCCGCTGCAGACGCGCGGTCGGGACCATTGCGCATCATCGGTTGCACGACGAGGGTGTAGCTGCCCGGCGGCACCGACGCGACCTCGAACCGGCCATCGCCGAGGATGGCGCCTCCACGGCCCATGCCCATCATGTCGGCGCCGTCCGGCTGCAGGCGTACGAACCCGCCCTGCATCGGCTCGCCGGACGACATGACGACGACGCCGCTCACCGTCGCCACGCGGGCGGCCACGAGCTGGATGTCCATCGGCGTCTCGGCGCCGGCGAGCACCTGCACCTTCTGCGCCTCGCTGGCGCTTGCCGTTCCCGGCGCATAGGTCGGAATCGTGTCGGTGTCGGTGCC
The DNA here is from genome assembly GCA_934541105.1 of uncultured Luteitalea sp. Lineage (GTDB taxonomy): Bacteria > Acidobacteriota > Vicinamibacteria > Vicinamibacterales > Vicinamibacteraceae > Luteitalea. The sequence continues at coordinate 25,203 of CAKTDA010000009.1, forward strand.
CTGGACCGCGCCGCTGCCCATGAAGAACCGGCCGCGATCCGACGGCTCGGCGACGACGAGGTACTCGCCCGGCGGCAGGCCATAGAGCCGGTACTGGCCGAGGTCGTCGGTCGTGTCGCCCATGTTCGTCGGCACGTAGCGCACCTGCGCACCGAGTCGCTGCTGCCGCACCACACGCACCTGCACGCGCTCGGCCGGTTCACCTTCTTCGTCCATCACCCGGCCGGTGATCACCCCGCCGCGCTGCAGCGTGAAGTCGAGCGGACCGACGGTCGCGCCGTCGGCAACCGTGACGGGTCGTGAGGGCGAACTCGGGCGCACCTGTCCGTAGCGCCTGTCGGCGTATCCCGGCCGACGCGCCGTCAACATGTAGTCGCCGGCAGGAACATCGGCAATCGTGAAGCGCCCTTGGTCGTCGGTGCGTGCCGCCAGCGTCCGTGGCGGCACGAAGGCGCCGCCGCGCCGCACCTCGGGCGGACGGGTCGGCTGCGCGGTCACGGTCGCGCGCCGCAGCGGCTCGCCCGTGTCTGCCGAGACGACGCGCCCGTGCAGGCGTGCCGTGCCGACGGCCGGGGCCTCGACCCGCGGACGCGCGCTCGTGTCGCGAGGCGGGGTGGGCGCGCCCTGTGGCGGCATCTGGATGCGCGGCGATTGCGGGCCCGGTTGCCCCGCCCACGCGCCGGCCGCCAGCGCAAGAGACGCGCACACCGCCATGACGACGACCGCACGAACCATCGCATCCTCCGCTATAGTCGCGGCACCGGCATGCCGCGTGTTCTCGCCCTGATCGTCCTCATCCTCGCCGCACTCGACGCGCGAGGGCAAGTGCCGGTCAACTCGCTGCCCGATCGCCTCGACGATGCCAGGGCCACCTACATGGCAAACGACGTCGAGAAGGCCGACGCGCTGTCGCGGGCCGTTCGCGACGATGCGGAAGTCGTCGGCGACACGATCGTCGTCGCGCACGCGACGGCGCTGCTCGGACGCATCCGTCTCCGCCAGGAGCGACTGGCGGACGCGCGCAGCGAACTCGAGCGGGCCCGCGACGCGTTCAGGCTCCTCGGCGAGCGCCGGCACGAACTCGAGATCACGCTCGTGCTCGGTCGCGCGCTCAGCCTGCTCGGCGATCCGCTGCCCGATGGCGAACTCACGCGCGCGATTCACGAGCTCGAGACGATAGACATGCCTCGCGAGGCCCTCCTCGCCAACTACAGCCAGGCGCTGGCGGTGCTGCGCCAGCAGGACGCCTCGCGGCCACTGCTGGCCCGCGCGCTCGCACGGCTCACGCCCCGCGATCGGTTCGGCGCCGCGTGCAGCCTCTGGCAGTCGGCAGGCGACCGCGCGTTCAACGACGCCGACTACGTCCCGGCGCACGAGCACCTCACGCTGGCCCTCGCCTGCTACACCGACATCGGCCGGCAGGCAGACGCCGGCCGGGTGCTCGTCAGCCTCGGACGCGTCCAGCGCGCGCACGGCCAGCTGCACACCGCGATGGACTACTACGTGCGCGCGGCCGCGGCGCAGAAGGCCGTCGGCGACGTCCCGGCGTGGCTCCAGAGCCTGAACGCGCAGGCCGTCACGCACGATCGTCTCGGCCAGTTCACGCAGGCCGAAGCCCTTTATCGACAGGCGCTCGCGGAAGCACGACGCGCGAAGCTTCTCCGGTACGAGATCTTCCTGCAGGGCAACCTCGGCGGGTCGCTGCTCTCTGCCGGGCGCATCGAGCCGGCGCTCCGCGAACTGACGGCCGTCGTGGATCGGGAGACGACGACGGAAGTGCGCGCCGTGCGGCACAGGCAGATTGCCGACGCCTACGCCGCCCTCGGTAACGTGGACGCGGCGCTCCGCCATGCAGCCAGCGCCCGCGACCTGCTGCCAGACCCCACGTTCGACGACCGCGTGAACGCGCTGACGCAGCACGCCAGCCTGCTGGCGATGCGGGGCGACCTCGCCGGGGCGCGACGCGACCTCGCCGAGGCCCGCTCCCTTGTCGAGGGTGCCCGCGCACGCGCACTCGACGACGATGCCGCCCGCCGCGGGTTCGGCGACCTCCACCAGGGCGTCTTCGCCGCGTCGATCGACATCGCGATGCGCGAGGGCGATGCCCCGGGCGCGCTCGACATCGCCGAGCAGGCGCGGTCCCGTGCGCTGCTCGACCTGATGCGCGGCCGCGAGGCCGGGCGGCCGGACGAGGACGACGCCGACCAGGCGTATCGCCCGCTGCGCGTCGAGCAGATGCAGGAACTCGCGCGTCGCCTCGATACCACGCTGCTCGTGTACTGGGTGCAGCCGCGCGCCACGCTCGTCTGGGTCGTCACGGGCACTGGCGTGCACGGCCGGCGGCTGCCGATCGGCGAGCAGGAACTGCGTCGGCTGATCCGCCGTGCGGCTGGCGCGGGCGACGTCGCGGGCACCATCAACGCGGCACTGCTCGCCGGGCCCGACCTGCGGCCGTGGCGCACGCTCCACCGCGCCGTGGTGGCACCGATTGCCGCGCACCTGCCGATCCGCAGGGGCGCACGCGTCACCGTCGTGCCGCACGGTCCCCTGCTCCACATGCCGTTTGCGGGCCTTCTCGACTCGCACGGCCGGTACCTGGTCGAGCGGTACACGCTGCACTACGCGCCGTCGCTCGCCGTGCTCGCGGCGGCCCTGCCGGATGCCCGGGCGACCCCGCGGCCACGACGCGCGCTCGTGCTCGGCGACCCCGCGCCCTTGCCGCGTCGTGCCGGCATGAGCCTGCCGCCGCCGCTCCCGCACGCCCGCCGCGAGGCCCGCGCCGTGGCGCGCCACTTTCCCGCGGGCGCCGTCCTGTCCGTGGGCGGAGCCGCCACCGAGCGCCACCTGCGTTCGCTCGTGTCCGACTACTCCTGGCTGCACGTGGCCACGCACGCGCGCGTGTCCGAGGAGGTCACCGCGCCGTCGTACCTTCTGCTGGCGAGGGGTGATGGAGGCCCGGCCGACGACGGGTTGCTGACGGCCGACGAGGTCAAGGCCTTGCGCCTCGATGGTGCGACGGTCGTGCTGAGTGCCTGCGGCACCGCATTGGGCCGCGTGACCGGCGAAGGCACGCTGGGCTTCACGCGGTCGTTCCTTGCCGCCGGCGCGCGCTCGGTCGTCGCCACGACATGGGAGATACCGGATGTCTCGGGCACGCGGACGATGGAGGCGTTCTATCGCGCCATCGCAGGCGATCGCGGCATTGCGGCGGCGCTGCGAACCGCACAGCTCGAGCAACTGCGTGACCTGCGGGCCGGACGCGTGACGGTCAGGACGGGCTCCCAGGTCGTGAAGCTGCCCGCGACGCCATTGCTGTGGGCGGGATACGTCGCGGTCGGCACCCCCTGACCGACGAAGGTGACGGTCGCTAGCGTTCGACGGCGATGTCGTCGAGTTCGGCGAGCAGGCGACGGGCCTCGCCGTCGGGCCCGGCGTTGGCATCGCGTGCCCGGCTGAACCAGTCGCGGGCCCTGGGTACGTCGCCCCGCTGCAACTCCGCCTTGCCGAGGTAGAAGACGCTCTCGCGTGCGTAGGGCTGCGATTCGCTCTGGCGCACGGCATCGAGCGCGGCCGTGGCGCCTGCCGCGTCTCCGCGCATCAACCGTGCGATGCCGAGGTAGAACCGCGCGCGCGGCGACTCCGCGTTGCCGAGGGCGCGAGTCACGCCCCCCCAGTCGCCACGGGCATAGGCCTCCATGCCCTCGGCAAACCGCGTCTCGTCGGTGTCGGTGCTGCGCGTGACGAGCGGCACGTAGGGCGGCGGCGTGACCATCGCCAGCACGGCCAGCTGCAGCGATGGCGAGGCGTGTCCGGACGTCGGGGCTGCGGCGTTCCCGGTAGCCGGTCTCGACGTGTCGCCGGCGCCCGCCACACGACGTGTTTCGCCGTCGGCGGCCTGGGTCGGCGGGGCGCCCGGGCGCGCGAGCATGAACACGGCGGCGAGGCCGGCGAGAAACACCGCTGCCATCGCAAACCACATCCAGGCCGGTCGCTGTGTGTCGGGCGGCACATCGGCGCCTGTGGGCGTTACGGCGGGTGGCTCGACGGGCAGCGGGCGTGCGGCAAGCGCCTGCCTGGCCGCCTGGTAGCGTTCGACACGCTCGAGACACGCGTCGCAGGCGAACAGGTGGTCCTCGAATGCCGACCGTTCCGGATCGGTCAGCTCGCCGCTGACGTACTGCAGCAGCGTGTCGTCGTCCGGGTAGCGCGCACAGGCAGTCATCGCAGGAAGGTGGCTAGGACGCGTGAGAACGTGACGCCCCCCCGTGACCGAACACCTCGGCAAGCCGTCGCTGGGCGCGCAGCTTGCGGGTTCGCGCGGCATCCGGCGAGATCCCGAGCCGGGTGGCCAGATCGGCCGGCTTGCAGCCTTCGACGAGGATCAGCCGCAGGACCTGCTGGTCGGCAACCGAGAGGCGATCGAGGGCGCGGGCGACGTCGAGGCGGCGCACCTGCTCGCCCTCGTCGGATGGTTGGGCGACGTCGATGTCGAGCGCGCGGACGTCGTGGCGGCTCGCCGACCGATGCTCCGACCGCACGACGTTGCGTGCAATGCCGGCGGCAAACGCAGGGAGTGCGGCCGGGTCGCGCAGCCCGCCGCGCCGCAACTCGATGAGCAGCGCGATCATGGCGTCCTGGGCCAGGTCGTTGGCCAGGTCGGGGCGGCCGGTGCGGGCGAGGCAGAGGGCCCGCATCCGCGGACCGAAGCGCCATGCGAGTTCCGCTTCTGCGGCGGGGTCGCCGTCGCGCAAGCGCTCGACGAGCCGCGCATCGTCGGCGGCCGGACCTGTCGTGGCTACGTGGAGGATGGTGGGCATCGGGGCGGGACGCGACGTCACCTGTCACAACGCGCCCGGCGCGACAACAGAACACCAGCGCCGATTCGCTATCCTTGGGCAGCGTCACCTCACCGACGACCTATCGCGTGCCGAACGTGTACGCGGTGCTCTGCTCGTACGTCTCGCCGGGCCGCAGGATCGTGGACGGGAACTCCGGCTTGTTCGGCGAGTCGGGGAAGTGCTGCGTCTCGAGGCAGAAACCTGCGCGGCGGCCGTAGACCTTGCCGCCCTTGCCCGTGATGGTGCCGTCGAGGAAGTTGCCCGTGTAGAACTGCGTGCCCGGCTGCGTCGTGGAGACGTCCATCGTGCGGCCTGTCGTCGGTTCGTGCACGCGCACCACGCGCTCGAGGCCCGTGCCGATGCGCACGAAGACGACGTTGTGGTCGTAGCCGCCCCCGAAGGCAATCTGCGGGTGATCGGCATCGATGCGCGCCCCGATTGCCGTCGGCTGGCGGAAGTCGAAGGGCGTGCCGTCGACGCTCGCCAGTTCCCCGGTCGGAATCAGGCCCTTGTCCACCGGCGTGTACCGGTCGGCCTGCATCTGCACCTCATGGCCGAGCACGTCACCGCTGCCGGCACCCGCGAGGTTGAAGTACGTGTGCTGCGTCAGGTTGACCGGCGTCGCCTTGTCCGTCGTCGCCTTGTAGTCGAACCGCAGCGTGTTGTCGGCCGTGAGCGTGTAGGTCACCTCGATGGCAAGCGTTCCCGGATAACCCATGTCGCCGTCGGGGCTCGTGTGCGTGAAGACCACGCCCACCGCGTCCGCACGCTCGAACGGCTCGGCCTTCCAGTTCTTCTTGTCGAAGCCCTGCGGCCCGCCGTGCAGGTGGTTCTCGCCGTTGTTGATCGGCAGCGTGTAGGCCTGCCCGTCGATCGTGAACTGCCCCTTCCCGATGCGGTTGCCGTACCGGCCCACGATGCAGCCGAAGAACGGCGACTTGTCGAGGTAACCCTGGAGGTTGTCGTGGCCGAGCACGACGTCGTCGAGGCGGCCGTTGCGATCGGGCACGCGCAGGGTGGTGATGATGCCGCCGTAGGTGATGGCCTGCACCTCCATGCCGCTGGCGTTGCCGAAGGTGAAGGCCTCGACGGCCTGGCCGTCCGGAAGCGTGCCGTAGGCGGATCGGGTCATGGTGAACGCGCGGGCCGGCGCGGCCGGCGACGGGGCCGGAGCGGCCGTGTCGGTCGTGGAGGAGCCGCACGCGCCCCCGAGGGTCGCCGCAAGCAGCAGCGGAATGCAGGGCAGCGGATGACGATGGGCGACGTGGCGCATCAAGGCTCCTGAAAAAACGGTCCGGAACGTTACCACACGCGTAGGCCGGAACGACCACCGGACGCTCGGTGGCGGTATGATTCAGCCAACACCGATGGATTCGTTCGCACGCCCCCGGAAGTGGCCGGGCCCCGCCGCAGCGGTTGCGTCGGCCGTGATTGTCAGTGCCGTCGTGCTCGTCGCCGGATCGATCGGCGCGGACGCCCGGCAGGCGGCCCCGCCGGCAACGGGCCGCGTCGATTTCGCGACGCAGATCGAGCCGATCCTGCGCGAGCAGTGCTACGAGTGCCACGGCGAGAAGCGCGCGCGCGGCAAGCTGCGCCTGCATGCGCGTGATCTCGCGCTGCCGGGCGGCTCGACGGGTCCGCTCCTCGTGCCCGGCGACAGCGCGCAGAGCTACATCGTCCACCGGCTCCTCGGCCAGGACGGCGAGGACCAGATGCCGCTCGAGAAGCCACCGCTTCCCGAGGCGCAGATCGCGCTCGTGCGTGCCTGGATCGACCAGGGCGCCGAGTGGCCCGTGCCCGCGGCCGCCGGTGCCGCCGCACCGGTCGTCGAGGAGCACTGGGCGTACGTCGCACCGAAGAAGGCGCCGCTGCCGGCCGTGAGCCGCGAGGACTGGGTGCGCACGCCTGTCGATCGCTTCGTGCTCGCGCGCCTCGATGCCGAGAAGCTGATGCCCTCGCACGAGGCATCGAAGGAAACCCTCCTCCGCCGCGTGACGCTGGACCTCACGGGCCTGCCGCCGACCCTTGCCGAGATCGACGCCTTCCTCGCCGACACGCGTCCCGATGCCTACGACCGCGTCGTCGATCGGCTGCTCGCCTCTCCGCACTACGGCGAGCGCTGGGCGCGCCTCTGGCTCGACCTCGCACGCTACGCCGACAGCAACGGCTTCGAGGCCGATCGCCTGCGGTCGATGTGGCCGTATCGCGACTGGGTGATCGACGCGTTCAACCGCGACATGCCGTTCGACCAGTTCACGGTCGAGCAGATTGCCGGCGACATGCTGCCCGGCGCAACGCGCGCGCAACGCATCGCCACCGGCTTCCACCGCAATGCGATGACCAACGAGGAGGGCGGCGTCGACCCCGACGAAGCGCTCTACGAAGTGCTCGTGGATCGCGTCAACACCACGGCAACCGTGTGGCTCGGCAGCACGGTCGCGTGTGCGCAGTGCCACAACCACAAGTACGACCCGATCAGCCACAGGGACTATTTCCGGCTGATGGCGTTCTTCGCCAACCCGGCGTACACGGTCGAGAAGCACGGCGCCGGCGTCAAGTACAACGAGGCCCAGATCGACCTGGCCACGCCCGCGCAGGAGGCGTCGCGCACCGCGCTGCGCGACCAACTGAAGGCCGCGCGAGACGCGCTCGCGAGCGACAACGGCGCACGGGCCGGGGCGCAGGCGAGCTGGGAGACTACGATGCGCGAGGCCTCGGCCGGCTTCGCGACCCTCGAGCCAGGCAGGGCCACCGCGACGGGCGGCGTGCAGCTCGCCGTGCAGCCTGACGGCAGCGTGCTGGCGAGCGGACCCAATGCGCAAGTGACGACCTACACGATCGCGGCGCCGACGAGCACGAAGGGAATCACCGGCCTGCGGCTCGAGGCCCTGCTCGACCCGTCGCTTCCGCACAAGGGCCCGGGGCGCGATCCGTACGGCCACTTCCGGCTCACGTCGGTGCGTGTCTTCGTGGCGCCGGCCGGCGAGCCGGCGAACCGCCAACGGGTGGCGTTCACGGCCGTGAAGGGCGACGGCAACGTCTCGCGCGGCGACCTGCTCGACCTCACGACCGACGCGCGCAGTTCGTACGCGCGGCTCGGCAAGGCGTGGGTCGTCGATGCGCTGCGCGAGGGCTGGCGCGTGCCCTTCCAGCTCGTGCTCGTGCCCGAGACGCCACTCGGCGACGGCACACCCGCCGTCGTAACCGTGGAACTCGAGCACGGCGACGGCACGCTCGGGCAGGGCCTCGGCCGATTGAGGCTCTCGGCCACCACGATGGCCGATCCGTTGCAGGCCGTGGCGATCACGGCCCGGACCCGTGCCGCGCTGGCGGTTCCGCTCTCAGCCCGCAGCGAGGATCAGGCAAAGCTCGTCGCCACGCAGTTCCGGGATCAGTCGCCGATGTTCGAGGCCGAGCGCAAGGAGATCGCGCGGATCGAGAAGGCGATTGCCGACCTGAAGCTGCCGACGACGCTCGTGATGGAGGAGAAGCCGTCGTTCGAGCGGCCTTCGACGCCGTTCCGCGACCGCGGCGCCTTCACGTCACCCGGCGAGCCGGTGTTCGCCAACACGCTCTCGGCGCTGCCGCCGCTCGGCGACGACCTGCCGCCGAATCGCCTGGGCCTCGGCCGCTGGCTCGTTCGCGAGGACAACCCGCTCACCGCGCGCGTGATGGTGAACCGGATCTGGGAGGCGCTGTACGGGCGCGGCATCGTCGAGACGAGCGAGGACTTCGGCACCATGGGGTCGCCGCCCTCGCATCCCGAACTGCTCGACTGGCTCGCGGTGGACTTCATGGAGCAGGGCTGGAGCCTGAAGACGCTGGTGCGGACGCTCGTGCGCTCGGCGGCCTACAGGCAGGACTCGACGGTCTCGCCCGACCTGCAGGCGAGCGATCCGTACAACCGACTGCTCGCGCGCGGTCCGCGCTTCCGCCTCGAGGCCGAACTCGTGCGCGACGTCGCCCTCACGGCGAGCGGCCTGCTCTCGCCCCGCATCGGCGGGCCGAGCGTGTTCCCGCCGCAGCCGCCAGGCATCTGGAACAACCCCTACGACAACTCGAAGTGGATCGAGAGCACCGGCGAGGATCGGTACCGCCGCGGCCTGTACACGTTCATCCGCCGCACCTCGCCGTACCCGATGTTCACGACGTTCGACGGCACGAGTCGCGAGCTGTGCACGGTGCGCCGTGTGCGCACCAACACGCCGCTGCAGGCCCTCGCCACGCTCAACGACGACGGGTTCTTCGAGCTGGCGCGCGGGCTCGCCACGCGCATCCGCAAGGAAGCCGCACCGGCAACCGTCGACGCGCGGCTGGCGTATGGCTTCCGGCTCGTCACGAGCCGCCTGCCCACCGCCCCCGAGCTCGACCGGCTGCGCACGTTCCACACGCAGACGCTCGGTCGCTACGCCGCCGACCCTGCGGATGCCGCCGCGACGCTCGGCCTGCCCGCTGGCGCAAAGGTCACACGGGACGAGATCGAGCTGGCCGCCTGGACGATGGTCGGCAACGTGCTGCTGAACCTCGACGAGACGGTCACGAAGGGGTAGGTCCACGAGATCGACATGAACCGACTTCACGCACTCACGCGCAGGCACTTCTTCCGGCAGGCCGGCTTCGGCATCGGCGGGGCGGCGCTCGCCACGCTGATGCAGGAGCAGCTGCTCGCGCAGGCCGCGCGCACCCTCGCGCCGTCGATCGCGCCGAAGGCAAGGCAGGTCATCTTCCTCTTCATGGCCGGCGCGCCGTCGCAGCTCGACCTGTTCGACGACAAGCCCGCGCTGCGCAAGTACGACGGCCAGGACATCCCGGCCGAGATCGTCAAGGGCGAGCGGTTCGCCTTCATCAAGGGCACGCCGAAGCTGCTCGGGTCGCCGTTCGAGTTCAGGCGCCACGGCCAGTCGGGCCAGGAGATCTCGAGCCTCCTGCCGCACCTGACGACGATTGCCGACGACATCGCGATCGTGAAGTCGATGTCCACCACGCAGTTCAACCACGCGCCGGCGCAGATCTTCATGAACACCGGCCACCAGATCCTCGGCCGGCCGAGCATGGGCGCGTGGCTCTCGTACGGCCTCGGCTCCGAGAGCAAGGACCTGCCGGCCTTCGTCGTGCTGCTCTCGGGCGAGAACAACCCCGACGGCGGCAAGTCGTGCTGGGGCTCCGGCTTCCTGCCCACCGTGCACCAGGGCGTCGAGTTCCGCAGCGGCGCCGACCCCGTGTTGTTCGTCTCGAACCCCGAGGGCGTGGACGCGCAGTTGCGGCGCGCCTCGCTCGACACGCTGCGCGACCTGAACGAACTGCAGCAGTCGGCCGTCGGGGACCCCGAGATCGAGACGCGCATCAACGCCTACGAACTCGCGTACCGGATGCAGACGAGCGTGCCCGAGCTCACCGACATCTCGGGCGAGCCGCAGGCCGTCCACGACCTGTACGGCACCGAGCCCGGCCAGACGTCGTTTGCCAACAACTGCCTGCTCGCGCGGCGCCTCGTCGAGCGCGGCGTGCGCTTCGTGCAGCTCTATCACCGCGGCTGGGACACGCACGGCGCGAGCTTCGGCGACGACGTCATCGAGAAGCTGCCGCACCTGTGCCGGCAGACCGATCAGGCCGCAGCGGCGCTCGTGAAGGACCTCAAGCAGCGCGGCCTGCTCGACTCGACGCTCGTCGTCTGGGGCGGCGAGTTCGGGCGCACGCCGATGAACGAGGCACGCAACGGCTCGAAGTTCCTCGGCCGCGATCACCACCCGCGCGCCTTCACCATGTGGATGGCCGGCGGCGGCATCAAGCCCGGGGTCACCTACGGCGAGACCGACGACCTCGGCTACAACATCACCCGCGATCCGGTCGAGGTCCACGACCTGCACGCGACGATGCTCCACCTCCTCGGCGTGGACCACGAGCAGTTGATCTACAAGTTCCAGGGCCGCCCGTTCCGGCTGACCGACGTCAGCGGCAAGTTGATTCAGGGAATTCTCGCGTAGGGATCTCGATGCGGCGCCTGCTGGCGTGCTTCGGACTGCTGGTCGCGGCCTCGTCGACATCCGTGCCGCAGGCCACGGCGCCAGCATCACTCGCGGCGCGACAGCCCGTCACGATCTCCATCGTCGCCACCACGGACCTGCACGGGCACCTCGAGACGCTGCCCTGGCTCTCGGCGCACGTCGAGAACCTGCGCCGGGCGCGCAAGGCCGACGGCGGCGGCGTGCTGCTCGTGGACTCGGGCGACATGTGGCAGGGCACCCTCGAGTCGAACATCTCCGAAGGCGCAGCGGTCGTGCGCGCCTACAACGCCCTCGGGTATCACGCGGCCGCCATCGGCAACCACGAGTTCGACTTCGGCCCGGTCGGCGTCAAGACCGTGCCTCGCGCACCCGGCGACAACCCGACAGGCAATCTCGAGGCTCAGGCACGTGCCGCGACGTTCCCGCTGCTCGCGGCCAACGTCGTCGCGCGTCCCGACGGACGACCGTGGACGCCACGCAACGTCCGCCCGTCTGCCATCGTCACCGTCGCAGGCGTGCGCATCGGCATCGTCGGCATCACGACGATGACGACGCCGGGAGCGACCGATCCACGCAACCTGGTGCGGCTGCGCATCGTGCCGCAGCGCGATGTCGTCGTGCGCGAGGCGGAGCGGCTCAGGGCCACTGGCGCGGCACTTGTCGTGGTGCTGGCCCACGCCGGTGGACGCTGCGATGCGTTCGAGGATCCTGACGACTTCGGCAGCTGCCGGCCGCAGAGCGAGATCTTCCGGCTTGCGCGCGAGCTGCCGCCTGGACTCGTTGACGTCATCGCCGCCGGCCATACGCACCTGGGCATCGCGCATCGCGTCAACGGCATCGCCATCGTCCAGGGCTTCAACGAAGGGCGGGCATTCAGCCGCGTGGACGTCGTCGTCGATCGCGGCGCCATGAGTGCGGGCGAGGTTCGCATCCATCCGCCGCGGTTCCTCTGCGACGGCATCCGGCTGCGCGACGTGTCCACGTGGCAGCCCGACGAGTGCTCACCGCCGCCGTACGAAGGTCGCCCCGTCCGGCACGACGCGCGCCTGCTCGCCGTGATGCAGGACGACATCGCGCGCGCCCGGACCCGGCGCGAGCAGCCGCTCGGCTTCGAGGTGACGCAACGGTACTGGCACTCGTCGCGCGAGGAATCGCCGGCGAGCAATCTCGTGGTCGACCTGCTGCGCGCCGCGCGCCCGGGCAGCGACCTCGCGATCTACAACGCCACCGGCACGCGAGCCACGCTGCACCCTGGCCCTGTGACGTACGGCGACATGTACGCGCTGCTGCCGTTCGACAGCGTCGTGGCGACCGCGACACTGAGCGCTCGCGCCGTCGCCGATGCCGTGGCCCGCGCCCTCACCCGTGGCACCGTGCCGATCCTGTCGGGCCTCGAGGCCGACGTGACGTGCGATGGCAAGGCGCCACGCGTGGTGCTCTCACGCCATGGCATCCCGATCGCGCCGGACGGGCGGCTGTCGGTGGTGACGAGCGAGTTCCTCGCCTCCGGCGGGTCGGGCGTGTTCGACGGACTGGAGTCGGTGTTCACGCTGCAGCTCGACATGCCGATGCGCGAGGCCGTCGTCACGGCAGCGGCGACGTCGGCGTCGAGCATTCGCGATGGCGTGACGGGAGGCTACGACCCGGCGCGCAAGCGCGTGCGCTTCCCTGACGGCGCGCTGCCGCTGCGCTGTCGCTGACCCGCGCGGTCGTCCCTGTACGCGAGCAGGCGGAGCGCGTTGGCGAGCACGACGAGGGTGCTGCCTTCGTGCAGCACGACGGCCGGGCCGATGCCGATGAGGCCAGATGTCGTCGACACGATGAGCACGGCAATCACGCCGAGCGCGAGCGCCAGGTTCTGGACGATGACCGTGCGTGTGCGGCGTGCGAGGCCGATCGCGAACGGCACCTGCGCGATGTCGTCGCTCATCAGCGCGACGTCGGCCGCTTCCATGGCCGCCGCGGTGCCGGCGGCGCCCATGGCAATGCCCACGGTCGCCTGCGCGAGGGCCGGCGCGTCGTTGACGCCGTCGCCAATCATCGCGATGCCGCCGTAGCGAGCCCGCAGCGCCTCGATGGCGAGGGCCTTCTCCTCGGGCAGCAGCTGCGCCTGCACCTCGTCCACCCCGACGAGGCGACCGATGGCCGTGGCCACCTCCTCGTTGTCTCCGGTCAGCATCACGACGGGGCGCACGCCCAGGCTGCGCACGGCGTCGAGCGCAGCCCTGGCCGTGGGCCGCGGCGTGTCGGCCACGCCAATCACGCCGAGCCAGCGCGAGCCGTGGCGAACCACCATCGTGCTGCGCGCCTGTGCCTGCAACGCCGCGACGGCCTCGCGTACGCGCGACGGCACGTCGTCTGGCGTGTCGGCCCACATCCTCAGGCTGCCGATCTCGACGTCCTCCCCGGCGACGCGTGACCGCACGCCACGCGCCGTCACGCTCTCGAGTGCCGCAGCGTCGGGGAGCTCGAGTGCATCCGCTGTCGCGCGCCTCACGATGGCTTCCGCGAGGGGGTGCTGCGACTGGCGTTCGACGGCGGCGGCCACGGCAAGGAGTGTCGGGGCGTCGCCATCGAGCGGCACGACGTCGGTGACCTCGGGACGACCGACCGTCAGCGTGCCCGTCTTGTCCACCGCGAGCGCCCGCACCATGCCGAGCGCCTCGAGCTGCGCCCCGCCCTTGACCAGCACACCATGTCTTGCCGCCTGCGCGATCCCCGACAGGACGGCGGCAGGCGTGCCGAGCGCCAGCGCGCAGGGCGACGCGGCGACGAGCAGCGCGAGCCCGCGGTAGATGCTCGTCTCCCAGGGCCAGGTGCCGAGCAGCGGGGGGATCAGGATCAGGAGCGCGGCCGCGAGGAGCACCAGCGGCACGAACACGCGCTCGAACCGCGTGGCGAGCTGCTCGGTGCGCGCCTTCTTGCGCTGCGCCTCGGCCACGAGCGTGATGATGCGGTCCACGGTCCGCTCGCCCGCGCCGCCGGTCGTCTCGACGCGGAGTGCGCCGTCGCCGTTGACGGTCCCCGCGAACACCTGATCGCCAGGCGCCTTGTCCACGGGAACCGACTCGCCGGTGATCGGGGCCTGGTCCACGGCCGATCGACCGATGCGGACCACGCCGTCCACGGGGATTCGCTCCGAGGGCCGCACGAGGACCATCACGCCGTGGGCGACGTCCTCGACGGGCACGATCCTGTCGCTGCCGTCGGCATCGAGCACACGCGCCGTCGCGGGCGTGAGGTCGCCGAGCGCGCGGATCGCACCCGTGGCGCGCCCCATCGCGTAATGCTCGAGTGCGTTCGCGAGGGAGAAGAGGAACAGGAGGAACGTGCCTTCGACCCACTCGCCGAGCGCCGCCGCGCCGATGGCGGCAAGCAGCATCAGCAGGTCGATGTCGGCGCGGTAGTCCCCGGCGCGCAGCACCGCGAGGTTCGTGCGCACGAGGTCCCACGCGCCGCACGTCATCGCGGCGACGTAGATCGCCACGGCGGCACCGTGCGACAGGCCCGCGAACCGCTCGCCAATCCAGCCGGCAAGCATCAGGACGCCGCAGGCAAGGCTCAACGCGAGGCGCGCGTCGAGGCGCCAGCCTGCATGGGTCGTCTCGTCGGCCATGGCGATCAGCTCGACGGCACGCGGAGGGCGCGCAGCACGCCTTCGAGGCGCGCAATCTCGGTGAGCATCGCGGCGGCGGAGGCATCGATCACCGCCGAGGACGTGAACGTGCCGGCCTCGTCGATGTGCGACGTGAACATCGGGATGGCGACGTACTCGGACACCGGCACCATCCGCAGGCCGCACAGCATCGCCTTCACGGGCTGCACGGCGCGCAGCCCCGCCGACACGCCGCCATAGCTGACGAAGCCGACGGGCTTGTAGGCCCACTCGTGTACGAGGTAGTCGATGGCGTTCAGCAGGCTCGGCGCCGGGGCGTGGTTGTACTCGGGTGTCACGAACACGAAGGCATCGGCGCGCGACACGGTCTCGCTCCAGGCCTTCGTGTGGGCGTGCCGGTAGTTGCGGAGCCGCGGGTGGTCGGGCTCGTCGAAGAGCGGCAGCGCGACAGCCGCGAGATCGACGACCTCGACGTCGAACGCGCCATGGGCGCGGGCCTGCTGCTCGAACCATGTGCCGACGGCTGGGCCCTTGCGGCCCTGCCTGGTGCTGACGACGAGGATCTGCAGGAGAGGCATCGCGGTCCAGTATGCCTGCGAGCCCATGAGACGGCGATGAGATGCGCCCGCTCACGTGCCCGCACCCGGCGCGGCACGGCGCGCCGGGACGTCACTGGCGCAACAACCACACCTCGTGGAGGCGGGAGTGCTGGCGCCAGTTGCGGTCGCTTTCATCGATGTCGTCGAACGTCAGCACGAGGCGGCGCGTCCGGACGGCATCCTGCGGCACGACGTACTCCTTGAACTCGCCGAGGGCGGTGCCGTACACACGCGCCGTCGCCGTGGCGCCGTTGATCCGCAGCTTTGCCTCACCGTTGCCGTTCAGGCGCACGACGTAGCCGGCATCCGGGTCCACCTGCTCGTAGACGATGGCAACCGGCCAGCGGAGGCTGTCCTGCCACGACAGGCGCTTGCGGCTGCGCCCCTGGTCCTCCCAGGTGAAGTGCGGCGTGGGCCCGACCTGCACGCCGGTCGCCCCGGCCCTGGCTCGCTGCACGCGCGGCGACTTCGCGATGTTGCCGATGTCGTCGTAGAAGCTGCCGGCGCCCGGGTCCTCCCAGCGTGCCAGCTGCTCGAGCCGTGCCACACGCGCCGGTTCGTCGGGCAGCGCGAGCGCCGCCGTGAGCTCGTCCTCCAGCCACCACCTGTTGTTCAGCGGATGGTGCAGGAAGTCGAGCACGGCGCCGCGCTCGGTGCCGCTCGCCTTGTAGCGCGGTGTATCGAGCTGCATGCCGATGCCCGAGAAGAGCAACGCGCCGAGGTCCTCGATCCGCTGGCGCCACGGGTCGTGCTCCCCGGGCGTGCTGGCCTCGGCAAGCACCCGGCGCGCCGCGGCAGCGGCCGCTGCCGCTCCGTCGCGACGGGCATCGAGCAGCACGCGGTTCGCGCGGTCCTCGAGCGCGCCCTCACGCAACAGGCGATGGCGCGTGAACGCGTCGTAGTACGCGCGGAAGAGCGCCTGCTGCCAGCGCCAGTTCGCCTCCAGCGTCGGCACCTCGCGCTCGAGCTGCTGCCAGGCCGCCAGCGTGCCGTCCACCGCGCCGTTGGTCGCGAGCGGTCCTTCCCAGTTCTTCTCGAGGGCGAGGAGGCCGTCTGCCGCACGCGCCGCCACCGGCTCGCCGAAGAACAGCCGGGCATACTCGATCAGGATCTCGCGCGGCGTCGCCGACGGCTGCCATGCCTTCCGGCTCCAGATCGCCTTGTTCACATCGTCGTTCACGCCGTCGGAATAGGTGATGAAGCCATCGGTGTGGCCGGCAATGCGGTCGTGGAGGCCGGCGTAGAACACCGGCCGCGGGTTGATCGGCTCACGCCCGAGCGTCAGGTTGAAGGCCGGGTCCCAGTCGGGCACCACGTACTGTGCGCGCACGGCGTGCGTGATGTCGGGATAGTCGCGCAGGCGGTACCGCGGGTCGAGGCGCGCGCGCGTCTCGAGCAGGGGCGGGCTGCTCGGCCCGGCCACGAGTCCCCCGAACCACGGCCATGTCGCGCCGTTGATCTGCGTGTAGATCCAGTCGATCTGGTCCTGCGGGAACCACTGCAGCGACAGCCACACCTGCGCCTGCGGGTGGTGCCGCCGGACGCGGGCTGCGAGGTCCCCGAGGTACGGCAGCACGAGTTGCGCGGCGTTGTGCCCGGGATCACCGCCAGGAACGAAGATCGCGTCGAGCCGCGGCATCTGCGCGAAGAGCGCCTCGAGCGTGTCGAGCGTCTTCGCGCGAAGGGCTGCGTCGGCAAGGTCGAAGTCGGCCGGCGCCCAGATCCAGTAGTCGAGGTCGTACTTCGCGCAGATGCGGCTGATCGCGACGTTCATCGCCTCGCGCGAAATCGGGAAGTGCGGACTGACGCGTGTGTCCTGCAGTGGGATGTTCTCGATGCTGTTGGCGCCAAACAGCGCCAGTTCGCGGATGTAGCGGTCGTAGCGGGCCTCGTCCCACGCGTCGTACGTGTTCGAGTGCTGGCGGTACCCGAGCTGGTGGCCGCGAATCGCGTAGGCAGGCGCCGACGCGACGTCGAGTGCCGCCGGCACGCCGCGCGCCGATCCGGCAGGCGCGCCGGGCGACCAGCGGAGCGATCGGAGCAGTTCGCCGACGCCGAACAGCGCGCCGCGGCCGTCGGCGCCGAGCACCCAGACCACCGTCTGCGCGCCGCGCGCTTCGACCTTCACGTGGAACGCCTCGGCGTGCCGGGCCTCGGCTGGCGATGCGGGCACCCGCAGGCTGCCGTCGGCCACCCATGGCGCCGGAGCCCCGGGCTCGAGTCCAGAGGCCATGGCGACGACGACACCCGGTGCCGACGGCCAGGTCGTGGCGATACCCGGCCTGGTCCCGAGGCGCGACGCGATCTCCTCCTGCAGGACCTCCGCCGCGGCACGCTCGGCAGCAGGCCGCGGATCGCTGCGTACGACGATTGTCGCGGCTCCGAGATCGACGAGATCCTCGGACGCGGTTGCTGGTGCGGCGACGGCGAGTGGGAACAGGACGGCCAGGGACAGGAGCGGGGAACGTGACGGGAGGAACACCCGAGCGCTTGTATCACGCCCGCGCGCGGGAGTCAGCCCTGCTCGCGCAGCATGCCGGCGTACAGCCCGTCGAGCGCGACGAGATCCTCGTGCGTGCCCCGCTCGACGATGCGGCCGGCGTCGAGGACGAGGATCTGGTCCGCCTGCCGGATCGTCGCGAGCCGGTGGGCGATCACGAACGCCGTGCGGCCTGCCAGCAGGTGCTCGAACGCATCGAACACGAGCCGCTCGGACTCCACGTCGAGGCCAGACGTCGGCTCGTCGAGCAGCACGATTGGTGCGTCGCGGACCATCGCGCGTGCGATCGCGAGCCGCTGCCGCTGGCCGCCCGACAGGGGGTGCCCGCCGGCACCGACGATCGTGTCGTACCCCTCGGGCAGGTCCTCGATGAACTCGTGCGCATGCGCGGCCGTCGCCGCGGCGATGATCTGCTCGCGGGTGGCGTCCTCTGTGCCGTAGGCGATGTTCTGCCAGACGGGCGCCCCGAACAGCTGCGACTCCTGGAGCACGAACGCCATCTGCCGCCGCAGCGACCGTGCGGTGACGGCGCGCACGTCCACGTCGTCCACGAGCACGGCGCCGCTCGTGACGTCGTAGAAGCGCGGGATCAGGCTCACGAGCGTGCTCTTGCCGCTGCCGCTGCGCCCGACGAGGCCCACCCGCTGCCCGGGCTCCGCGATGAGCGAGACGTCCGACAGCACGGGACGCCCGGGCTGGTACGCGAACGTGACGTCGCGGAACTCCACGCGGCCGCGAACCGACCCAAGCGCGCGCCGATCGGGTGCCCGCGGCAGGCGCTCGTCGGTGGCGAGCACCTCGCGGACCCGCTCGAGGCCGACCGATGCCTGCGCAGCCGTCGTGCTCGTGCGGGCAAGCGACTGGATGGGCGTGAACAGGCGGGCGAGGTATGCGAGGAACACCACGAGGCCGCCGGCGGTCATGGCGTCGGTCAGCACGAGCCGGGCGCCGAACCAGAGCACGGCCGCCGTGCCGGTGGCCACGAGCACGGTCACGACCGACGGCAGCAGCGCGCGGAGGCGGCGGGCGCGCAGTCCGGCCTCGACGCTCTCGAGGCTCTTGGCATCGAGCCGCTGGAGCTCGAACCGGCCCTGCGCGAACGCCTTGACCACGCGGATGGACGTCAGCCCCTCCTGCACGATCGAGACGAGCTCGCCCTGCCTGCGCCGCACGTCGTGCGTGGACGCCCGCAACAGGTGTCGGAGCCGGTACGCGAACAGCGCGAGTAGCGGCGTCACCGACATCGCCACGAGCGTGAAGTTCCAGTTGAGCGAGAACATCACCACCAGCACGCCGACGATGGTGAGGACGTCCACGACCATCGAGACGAGCGCCTGCGACGTGAAGTCCTGCACGGCTCGGACGTCGTCGGTGATCGTGCTGATCAGCGGGCCTGTCTGCCGCCTGTCGTAGAACGAGAGCGACAACCGCTGGAGGTGCGCGTAGATCGACTGGCGGAGGTCGTGCGCCACCCACTGGCCCACGCTGGCCGTGTAGTAGGCGCTCGCGTACCCCGCTGCCGCCTCGACGAGCGCGACCACGATGGTGGCGCCGGCCGCGGCGTTCAGGATCGTGAGCGGCCCACCCGAGCCGAGCAGGCCCTCGATGGCAGGAGGCAGCGGCTCGCTCCCTAGTACGGAATCGAGCACCACCTTCAGTGGCCACGGTGATGCCAGCCGCGCGATCGTCTGCACGGCCATCGCCAGCGCGACGAGCGCCAGCGTGCCGCGGTACGGCCCGACGAGTTCGATCAGGAAGCGCGACGCGCCCGGAGTGCCCTGCCGCGCGGGAGCCATCGCGTGGCCTTGTATCACACCCGCGCGAGCGGTCAGGACGCCGCGAGTCGGCCCGCCAGGAAGTCGCGCGCCACGGCGGCAGGCTGCTGCCCGAGCGCCTCCACGCGGTAGTTCATCTCGCGCATGCGTTCGACGGTGATGCGCCCGGCGAGCGCCTCGATTGCGCGGCGCACGTCCGGGTGGCGCAGCAGCGTCGCGGTGCGCGCCACCGGCACGGCATCGTAGGGCGGAAAGTACTGCCGCGAGTCCTCGAGGTGGACGAGATCGAGCGCGCGGATCAGCCCGGACGTCGCATCGCCGGCAATCAGGTCCACCTGCCCCGACGCAAGCGCGCGGTAGGTCAGGGAGAGATCCATCGATCGCGGCGGCGCGGCAAGCGAGAGGCCGTAGGCGCTGGCGAGCCCCGCGTACCCATCAGGACGGTCGAGGAACTCGTAGCCGAAGGCCGCGCGCCACCGCGGCGCCTCGCGTACCGCGTCGTCGATGGTCCGCAACCCGAGCGACCGGGCGTCGCGTCCGCGCACCAGGATCGCGAACGTGTTGTCGAAGCCGAGCGGCGGCAGCATCGTGCGGCCGCTGCGCGCATAGCGATCGCGCACGGTCTCCATGACGGCAGCTCGGGACGAGCCGAGCGGCTCGTCGAACACCGCGGTCAGCGCCGTGCCCGTGTACTCGACGTAGACGTCGATGTCGCCGGCCAGCAGGGCGCGGTCGCAGATCAGCGTGCCCCCGAGATTCAGTCGCCGATCGACACGGAGATCGGTGTCACGTTCGATTGCCTGCGCGAGGATCTCGCCCAGGATCAACTGCTCGGCGAAGTTCTTCGACCCGACGACCACGACGTCTCCGCCACGTGCGCTCGACAGCGTCCATGCGCCGGCCGCGCCGAGGGTCACGACAACGGCCGCGGCGACGACGCCACGACGGATGCCGAATGCCCGGCGCTGCCGCACCTGCCGCTCGGCCACCCACAGCAGGCCGTCCACGACGAGTGCGAGCAGCGCCGCGGGCACGGCCCCGGCGAGGATGACCGTCGTGTCCACCATCGACAGCCCGCGGTAGATGTACTCGCCGAGGCCGCCCGCGCCGACTGCCGCCGCAATCGTCGCCGACCCGACGGCCACGACGGCCGCAATCCGCACACCGGCGACGATGCTCGGGGCCGCAAGCGGGAGTTCCACCTGCCAGAGCAGTTGCCGCGGCGTCATGCCGAGCGCGACACCGGCTTCGCGGACGGCGCGATCGATGCCCGTGATGCCCGTGATTGTCGTCCGCAGGATCGGCAGCACGCCGTAGAGCGTCAGCGCGACGATCGCGGTGCGCGAGCCGATGCCACCCAGGAGCGGCAACGGCAGCAGGAAGCCGAACATCGCGAGGCTCGGGATCGTCTGCACCGCGTTGGCGATGACCACGAGTGGCGCACCGAGGCGCGGACGATGCGCCGCGGCAATGCCGAGGACGATGCCGATTGCGGCGGCCGACAGCGTGGACACACCCACGAGTCGCAGGTGCTGCAGCAGCAGTGCGAGCACTTCGTCGTGGTGCTGGAGCCAGAAGTCGAACACGGCCACGGCAGTCACGACGACCGCTCCGCGCGCGGCTGCCTGGAGGGGCGGGCCTCGCGAAGCGCCGCCACGACCGGATCGTCGGAGGTGTCGAACGCGGCGACGTCCACGCAGGTCTGCAGGCCGCCCGCGTCGATGATGCAGAGACGGTCGCCGAGGATGCGGGCTTCGTCGAGATCGTGCGTGACGATGAGGATCGTCTTGCGGAGTTGCCGCTGCAGGCGCGCCATCTGCTGCTGGAGTTCCGCGCGCGTCATCGCGTCGAGCGCGCCGAAGGGCTCGTCCATCAGCAGCACGGGCGGATCGGCCGCCAGGGCACGCGCCACGCCCACGCGCTGACGCTGGCCTCCCGAGAGTTCATCGGGCCAGCGCGCCGCGAACCGGTCGGCGGGCAGATCCACGAGATCGAGCATCTCGCGCACGCGGGCATCGACGGTCGCAGGCGGCCAGCCCTCGAGGCGGGGCACGACCGCGACGTTGTCGGCCACGCGCATGTGCGGGAAGAGCCCACCCTCCTGCAGCACGTACCCGATGCGGCGCCGCAGCGCGATGGGGTCCCAGTGGCGCGTGTCGCGCCCATCCACGCGCACCACGCCGCTCGTGGGCAGGAGCAGGCCGTTCACGAGGCGCAGCATGGTGGACTTGCCCGCACCGCTGCGCCCGAGCAGCACCACGACTTCGCCCGTCGCGATTGCCAGCGACACGCCGTCGAGCACGGGCGTCCCGTCCGCATGGCGGAACGAGACCCGGGTGAACTCGACGGCGGCTGCCGGCCTCGGCGCGGATCCCTCTCCCTCGCCAGTCACACCGTCGTCGTCAGTCCGACTGCCGGGCGATCTCGCTCGCGTGCTTCTGGATTCTCCCGACGGCCTCGACGATGTGGTCCATGTCGGTGCGGGGACCGAGCAGCATCGTCTGCGTGAACCAGACCGCCTCCTGGCACAGCCGGGCGTTCTGCGGGGTGCGGTTGCGTTCGGGCCACTGCTTCAGCGTCGCGGCGCCGTAGATACGCTGATAGCCGGGTGTCGCGAACGTGTTGGCGAGAAACGGCTCGTCGTTGAGCGGCGCGTAGCCGGAACTCGCGGGCACGCCCTCGGCACGCAGCGCCTTCAGGAAGGTCGCGCGCGGCAGGCCCGCGAAACCCGCCGGATCGTACCGGAGCATGTAGAGGTGATAGGCGTTGCGGGTCACGCCCGGGTATATCTTCGCGGGCGTGATGCCGGGAATCTGCGAGAGTTGCTGCGTGAGGTATGCGGCGTTTGTCTCGCGCCGTGTGGACTGCGCCTCGTGGCGCGTCATCTGCGCCAGCAGCAGGGCGCCCTGGAACTCGGTCAGGCGGAGGTTCAGTCCGGTGGCGCGATAGGCGAAGTCGCCGCCGGCAAGGCCGCGTCCGTTGTTGTGGAATGCGTAGGCCCGCTCGGCGAGTGCCGCATCGTTCGTGATCACGGCGCCGCCCTCGCCGCTGTTCAGGTTCTTGCTCGCCTGGAAGGAGAAGCAGCCGGCGGTGCCGATCGAGCCGACGTGGCGGCCCTTCCACTGCGCCAGGTGCGACTGGCAGGCGTCCTCGAGCACCGGGATGCCGCGGGCCGACGCGGTTGCCATGATCGTGTCCATGTCGGCGACCGACCCGCCGAGGTGGACCGGCAGGATCAACCGCGTGCGGTCGGTGATGGCCGCGGCAATCTTCCCGGCGTCCACCTGGAACGTCTCGATGTCGGTGTCCACGAACACCGGCAGCGCGTGCTGCGCCAGGATGACGTTGATCGTCGCGACGAACGTGTACGGCGGCACGATCACTTCGTCGCCGGGGCCGATGCCCAGCGCGTTGACGGCGGTGAGCAGCGCGGACGTGCCGTTGGCGGTCGCCACGCAATGCGACGTGCCGGTCAGCGCGGCATACCGCGACTCGAACGCCTTGACGCGATCGCCGTTGCCGCGTCCCCAGCGCCCGCTGTCGAGGACGCCGGTGAGTGCGTCGCGTTCGAGGGCGTCGCGCACCGGCCAGCTCGGGAACGCGGTCGCGCGGACCGGCGTGCCGCCGAGCACGGCCGGCTTGCCGCCGGCGGCAAGGGATGGCTGGCGCGCGGCAGCGCTCCGTGTGGTCGCCGCGGACGGGCGGGCCATGGCGAGCGAGGCACCACCGGCGGCAACGGTGCCGAGGAACCTGCGTCGTGAACGATCGACGGTCATCGTGTCCTCCTCATCAGCCGATCGAGCGCGGTGAAGATCCGGTCCTCCACCGTCGCGTCGAACGGCCCGGGGCGGCCGTAGTAGAGCAGCGCGCCGCCTCCTTCGTATCCACCTTCATCGAGCACGCGCCGGCTGGGCACGTACCCGAACACGTCGTTGGCGTAGCCGATGGGCCACACGTTGTCGTCGGGATTGTCGCGCCGCAGGCGCAGCGCGTAGTCCACGACCACTTCCCCGCCGATCGCGACGAGCGTGAGGTCGTCACTGAAGCGCCAGACCTGCAGCGGAATCTTCTGCGACGTCGGCAACCCGCCGCCCTTCGTGCGCATCTCGTCCATCAGCCGTGCATGGCGCGCGACGTACGGATCGGCGAGCCCGAACCGCTGCTTCCACTCCTCGGGCGTCAGGGCCTTCTCGAACGGCAGTTCCGGCCATTCCATGGCGGCCCGGGTGGGCCCGTCGACGAGCGTCAACTGCGGCAGCGCCTGGCTCACGGCGCGGGCGAGGGCCTGCCCGTGCTGCTCGACGTGCGTGCGCTCGCCGCGCGGCTTCGGGTTGGCGTCGCCGCCGCACCCGCTCATGAAGAGCGCCGTCAGCTCGGGATGCGCGGCTTCGAGTGCCGCCTGCGCAACGCCCGCATAGTCGCCGTGCCACTCGACATGGGTCGCAGGCAGCGTCGTGTTGTGGCAGGCGTAGCTGAAGAGCACCGCGCGCGGCTTGCCGTCCATGTCCACGCGCAGCATCGGCACGCGATGATCGACAGGACCATCGGGCGCGAACTGCACCCGGCGGTTCGCCGCAAAGTCCACGCTCGTGTGCCCGGCGTGCAGCGTTGCCGGCGCGAGGGCCTGCAGCGCGGCGCCGACGATGTCCACGATCTGTGTCTCGAGCGTCGCCGTGTAGGCCTCGATGTCGGCAACCTGCTGCGGCGTGACGTCGTACGCCACGAGCAGCTGGGCGTCCACGACGGGGCCGCTGTGCGTGTGGCTGGCGGCGAGGAGCAGCCGCTCGCGCGGCAGGCCGTACCGCGTCGTCACCGCCGCTCCAATCCGCTCGGACATGCCCGTCGTCACGCCGAGCAGATCGAGTGCGACGACGACGAGTCGGCCGCCGCTCCCGTCGTCGAGCGCGAGTGCCTTGGCGTGGAGCGGCTGCGCGGTGCCCTGCGCGGGCTGCGTGCGGGCCGCAAAGCCCGCCATCCACAGCGCCGCACGCGGCGTGATGTCCGCCGTTGCCACGCCGGCGCGCCAGGCGGTGGCAGCCGTGGCGCGCAGCGGCAGCGCGGCTGCGGCGGCGGTGGCAGTGGCGGTGACGAGGAACGTCCGGCGATCGATGGTCATGGTCGTGAGTCGAAGCTCCTGTGGACGACGCCGCCCTTCATCACGAACCCGACGCGCGTCATCTGCGTGATGTCGGCAAGCGGGTCGCCGGGCACCGCGACGAGATCGGCGGCCATCCCGGCAGCCACGGTGCCGAGTTCCTTCTCCATGCCGATCACTTCGGCGGCGAGGCTCGTGGCAGCCTTGATGGCGGCCATCGGGGGCATGCCCGCCTCGACCATGTACACGAACTCGCGGCCGTTCTCGCCGTGCGGCGCCACGCCCTGGTCGGTGCCGAACGCGATCTTCACGCCCGCCTTCCAGGCGCGGGCGAGCGTGTCCTGGATCTGCGGACCGATCGCGGCGGCCTTGGGGCGCACGACCTCGGGAAAGTACCCGTCGATCTTCGCCTTCTCGGCAACGAAGCGGCCGGCGCTGACGGTGGGCACGTACCACGTGCCCCGCTCCTTCATGGCCGCCATCACCTCGTCGGTCATGTAGGTGCCGTGCTCGATCGTGTGGACGCCGGCGCGGACGGCGCGCAGCATGCCCTCGGTGCCGTGCGCGTGCGCGGCCACCTTCATGCCGTAGTCACGCGCGGTCTGCACGACGGCCACCAGTTCCTCCTCGGTGAAGAGCGGCGCCTGTCCGCTCTTCGCGAGGCTCAGCACGCCGCCCGTGGCGGCAATCTTGATGAGATCAGCGCCGTCCTTGTAGCGCTGCCTGACCGCGGCGCGCATCTGGTCGGGTCCGTTGGCAACGAGGGTGCGCGGTGCGAGCAGTTCCTGCAGTTCCATCGCGAGGCCGTTCGTCGGGTCGCCGTGGCCGCCCGTCGTGCTGACACTGCCGGCGGCGATGATTCGCGGGCCCACGATCCAGCCGCGCGCAATCGCGTCGCGCAGCGACTGGTTCAGCCGGTTGCCGGCCCCGCAATCACGCACGGTCGTGAAGCCGGCCAGCAGCGTGCGCTTCACGTACATCGTCGCGCGCAGTGCCTCGTCTGACGGGTTCATGAAGAACCCCTCGGTGTAGCTCGTGGGCGACTGCTCGCCCGAGACATGGACGTGCAGGTCCATGAGCCCGGGCATCAGCGTCGCCGTGCGGAGATCGATCACGGTGTCGCCGCTGGCGGGCGACGCATAGCCCTCGGTGATTGCGACGATGCGGTCGCCTTCGACGACGACCGTCACGGCGGTGCGGGCGGTGGCCGCGACACCGTCGATCAGGCGGCCGGCGTGAATGAGCGTCCTGCCGGTGGCCGTCGCCGGCACCGACGCCAGGGCCACGACCAGCATGGCCGCGAACAGCCATCTCGACACGCGCATCGTCTGTAGCCTCACCTGGCGTCGCGCAGCATCACGAGCAGCATGCGGGCCGACTCGGGTGCGTCCACCGCGTGGGGCACGTTCGCCGGCAGGCGGACGATCGTGCCGGGCGCCGCGTTCACCGCCGTGCCACCGATGTCGAGCGTCAGCCGGCCCTCGAGCACGAGCACGAGCGCGTCGAACGCCGAGGTGTGCTCGGTGAGCCCCTGCCCTTCGTCGAAGGAGAACAGCGTCACGTTGCCGCCACTGGTCTTCGCGAGGATGCGGCTCGCAATGCCATGCGCGGTCGGGGTCACGAGGTCGTGAAGCACCAGGGCTTCGGCGGGGGGTAATGTGGGAGCAGCCATGAGTTCGTCCTCCGGGATGAATCGGTTCGCCCTATAGCCTATCCCCGCAGGCCGATTCCGGCGTGATGCGAGCGGTGCCGGGCTAGATCGAAGGCCGCCGCGGCGCCGAGGCGTACACGATCGCGCGCTGCAGGTGCATGGATGCGCCGGGAGTCGGGTTCGTCATCACGAGGCGCACGGTGTGTCGCCCTTCAGGGAGGCCGTAGCGCCAGAACGGGATGAAGCGCCGCGGCGCCCGGGCCGTCGGCAGCTCGACGGTCTCCACCTTCGCATCGTCGATGAACACGTCCACGCGCAGCACGTGGTCGCGGTCGTCATCACTGCGGACGTCGCCCTGGATGGCAAAGCCGATGCCCTCAAACGTGAAGGTCGTCTCGTTCCCCTTCGCGAGGCGCGAGAGGAGGACCTCGCCGACCGGGTGGTGCCCCTCGAAGTTCTGCTCGAGCCGAACCGTCTTCGGGCCCTGCGTCGCGATGACGACGGCATCGCCGTCCTCGCGGCCGCCTTCACGCGCAATCATCGCGATGGCGTGGCCGTACGACAGCCGGTAGGCATCGGCGAGCGAGATCGTCGTGTGCGCGAACGGCAGCGCCTCGATTTCGTCGAGCCCCTGCCTCCAGTAGGCGGGGATGCGGTCGAAGCCGAGGATCGTGCCGAGCACGCCGGCCGCGGTCGCCGGGTTGCAGTCGGAGTCCTGCCCGGCGCGCGTGGCAATCGAGATCGTGCGGGTCATGTCGCCGTTGCCATACAGCAGCCCGAGCACCACGTACGCGGCGTTGATGCGGGCGTCGATGTTGAATGCGTGAAAGACGCCGTGCGGGCAGCCGACGTCCTCGGCATGGGTGCGCTGCAATTCGAACCATGCCCGCTTCCAGTCGGTGGGATGCTCGCGGTGGAGCCGGATCGTGTCGCTGATCGTCTTGTGGAACCGGCTGGCGGCTGGAATCGTCTCGAGCGCGCGCGTCACGACCGTGGGCACGTCGTCGTGCACGAACGCGAGCGAGTACATCGCGGCCACGAACACGCCGCCGTACCAGCCGTCGCCGGAGTTCATGATGTGGCCCACCGTGTCGGCATACGCGGAGGCCGCATTGGGCATGCCCGGCGTCATGAGGCCGATGAAGTCCGCCTCGATCTGGAAGTCGATGTCGTCGGCCTCCGGGTTGTTGCGCCAGTGGCCGCTCTCTGGTGGCGCAAGCCCGCGCAGCACGTTGTAGCGGGCCATCTGGTTGGCGTGCCACAACTGGTAGCCGGCATTGGCGAGCGCCCGCGCGAACGTCTCGGCCGACGCGTCGAGCCCGTGCCGCTCGATGACGTCCACGAACGTGAGGTCCACGTAGACGTCGTCGTAGAGGCCGGGGCTGCGCTCGAAGGTCTCGCGCAGGTAGCCGCGATACCAGGCAATCGGCGTGTCGTCGCCGATGAACGTCCCGTTGTACTTGAACTCCGTCGGGCCGCCGAACGTCACGCCAATCGTCTGCCCGGCCCAGCCCCCGCGGATCTTGTCGCGCAGCACGGCCTTCGACAGGCGCAGCTCCTGTGGCACGCCCGGTGAGGCAGCCGCGGCCTGTTGGGCCTCGACGACCGTGGCGAACGCGAACGGCAGCACGCTGCCGCCGAGCAGGACCATGAGGGCACGCATCGCTCGCTGCATGGCTGGGATGGTACGCCCGGTGTCAAATCGTGCGCACGCCCGGCGTCGGCACGGAGCGGCACGCACGCAGCCCTTGCGGTGATGCCGTTCGTGTAGATTGCCCATGATGCCCACCGCCAGCGACCTCGAACTGCACCGTTCCGCCATCACCGGCCACTGCTACCGGATGCTCGGTTCGGTCGTCGATGCCGATGATGCCGTGCAGGAGACGATGGTGAGGGCCTGGCGTCACCTCGATGCCTTCGAGGGCCGATCGTCGCTGCGCACCTGGCTGTATCGCATCGCCACACGGGTCTGTCTCGATGCGTTGAGCGACCGCAAGCGGCGCCTGCGCTCGACCGAAGCCGGCCCCGTCGGCACGATTCACGACCCGCTCGAGCCGCTGCCGGCATCCGCATGGATCGAGCCCATCCCGGATGTCGATGCCCTGCCGTCGGACGCAAACCCCCACGAGGCCGCCGTGCTCCGCCAGAGCCTGCGGCTGGCGTTCGTCGCTGCGCTGCAGCACCTTCCGCCGCGGCAGCGTGCGGTGCTGCTGCTCGTCGAAGTGCTCGGCTGGTCGGCGGCCGAGGTGGCAAGCGGCCTCGAGATGACGGTCGCCGCAGTGAACAGTGCACTCCAGCGCGCGCGTGCGACCCTCGCCACGCGCGCCCCCGGCCGCCGCACCGACACGGCCTTGTCCACCGACGAGCAGGCGCTCGTGGACCGCTATGTCCACGCGTTCGAGCGCTACGATGTGGACGCCCTTGCGGCGCTCATGCACGAGGACGCGACGATGGCGATGCCGCCGTTCTCGCTGTGGCTGAAGGGCCGGGAACCGTTCTCGGCGTGGCTGCTCGGACGCGGTGCCGCGTGCCGCGGGTCGCGCCTGATCCCGATCGCGGCAAGCGGCCTGCCCGCGTTCGCGCAGTACAAGCCGGCCGGCGACGGCCGCTACGAACCGTGGGCGATCGTGGTGCTCGAGATCGAAGGCGGCCTCATCGCGGGCCAGACGTTCCATCTCGACACGGCCACGCTGTTCCCGCGTTTCGGCCTGCCGATGGCGATCAGCGCGCCGACAACTCCTTGATCAGCGTGGTCTCCTTCGCGTCGTACGGCGTCCCGTCGGTGCGAAAGACCTCGTGGAACCACACGGACGGCTCGCGGCCCACGTAAGGCTTCCGCCACGAATCCCACGGCAGGTGCGTCTGCGACTTGCCCTGCACGAGCCCCCAGTTGATGGCGCCGACGTTGTGCGTCTTCAGGACCGGCAGCGATCCCTGGAACGTACTGCCGTTGCCGCGTGCCATGTACTCGGTGCAGATGATCGGTCGCCCGTAGCCCTGCAACTGCTGGATGCGCACTTCGAGCTGCGGCGCTGGATCGTAGCTGTGGAACGTGATCACGTCCGAGAGCGCGAGCTGCAGCCGATCGACGGCGCTCAACTGATCGAGCTTCGACCAGTCGCCGCCACGCCACAACCCGCTCGTCAACGGCTGCACGGGATTGCCCGCGCGCACCCAGGCGAACACCTGCGGCAGCAGCGCGAGCACCAGCTCGCCCTTGTTCTTCGGCTCCAGGCTCGCGTACGCGGGGTCGTTCATGTTGTCCACCTCGTTCCAGAGGTCCCACGCGAGCACGCGCTCGTCCTTGCCGAATCGTGAGACGACGGCCTTCACGTACGTCTCGAGCCGCGGCCACTGCGCCGGATCCTCGAGGGCGACCTTGCCGGGGCCCTGCACCCAGCCGGAGTTGTGGACGCCGGGGCGCGGAGGGCGCTGCGGCCCGACTGCGGGGAACGGATCCCACACCGAGTCGAACAGCACGAGCATCGGCCTGATGCGGTGCCGCGCCGCAATCGCGAGGAAGCGATCGACGCGCCCGAGGAATCCGTCGGGGTCCTGCTGGTACGCGAGGTCGTGCAGGAACACGCGCATCGTATTCATGCCGATTGCTGCCGCCCATCCGAGCTCGAGATCGATCCGATCGGGGTCGAACGTCTCGGGCTGCCACATCTCGATCTGGTTGATGGCCGTCGCCGGCACGTAGTTGGCGCCGACGAGGAAGCCCTGTCGCGCGTACCACTCCCGCGCCCGCTCGGCGGTCCAGCGATCCTCGGCAGCGGCTGCCGCGGCATGCGCCACGAGCACGAGCGCCACCACGATCCGCAATGCGACATTCCTCATCGACACGTCCCCTCCCTCACCGTCGCCCACTGGCGATGACTTCTTCGTAGAACTGCTCGTATCGCGGCACGACCGCCTCCTGCCTGAAGCGCTCCCGCGCATCGCCGGCAGCCGTGCGGCCCATCGCCTGGCGTCGCTCCGGATCCTCGAGGAGCGCCAGCGCGGCGTCGGCCATGCCGGCCGTATCGTCGGGCGCGCGCAGGTGCCCGGTCACGCCCTCGGTCACGACCTCCGGAAGCCCGCCGACGCGCGAGGCAATCACCGGCACTTCGCACGCCATCGCCTCGAGCGCGGACAGGCCGAAGCTCTCCTGCGCGGACGGCAGCAGGAAGAGATCGGCAACCGCAAGCCACGGCAGCGGATCCGGCTGCTCACCCGCGAAGACAACGTCGGCGGTGAGGCCGAGCGACGCCGCGAGCGCCTCGACGCGAGGGCGCTCGGGCCCGTCGCCGACGAGCACGAGGCGCGCCGGCAGCCGCTCCCTGACGCGGCGGAAGACGTCCACCACGGCGTCGAGCCGCTTGACCGGCCTGAAGTTCGACGTGTGCAGCAGGATCGCGGCGTTCCCGGGCCCGGCAAGCCGCGCGCGCAGTTCCGGGTCGGGCCGGCGGCGATAGCGCGAGACGTCGAGGAAGTTCGGGATGACGCGGATGTCGCGGGTGATGCCGAGCGTCGCGTTGGTGTCGCGCGCGAGGCTCTCCGAGACGGCCGTCACGCCGTGCGACTGCTCGATCGAGAACGCGACCGCCGAGGAGTACGACGGGTCGCTGCCGACGAGCGTGATGTCGGTGCCGTGCAGGGTCGTAATCGTGCGGGGGATGACGCCGCCCGACGCCGAGAGCATCTGGTCGGCAAGGTACGCGGCCGTGGCGTGCGGCACGGCGTAGTGCGCATGCACGATGTCGAGGCAGCGTTCGCGGGCCACGCGCACGATCGTGTTGGCGAGCGCGAGCAGGTACTGCGGCTCGAGGAACAGCGGATACGGCGGGGCCGTCACCGGTTCGAACGAGAAGCGGGCCTCGCCCTCGCGCCAGCGGAACGGCCGCTCGCGGCTGATCAGGTGCACTTCGTGCCCGCGCCTCGCGAGGGCACGACCGAGCTCGGTGGCCACGACACCACTGCCGCCGACCGAGGCGTAGCAGACGATGCCGATGTTCACGCGAGGTCCTTGAGCAGTCCCGCGCGCATCAGCGGTTCGCGGACGACGAGCCCCTCGGCAAAGGCCACCCCGGCCAGCACGCCGAACTGGGCGTCGCGGCTCTCGATCAACTGGCGGTATCCGGAGCCGACAAGTCGCGTCGGCACCGCCGAGGGATCGGTCGGCGAGAACTGGCTGCGATGGCAGTCGAGCGCCGCGCGCTTGATGTCGTACACCGTCGAGACGTCCACGACGAACGAGGGCGGCGCGCTGTCGTTGATGAAGTAGTAGCAGACCCACTCGGGCCGCCACGCGGGATGGTCCGTCTCGTAACGGCGCAGGCCACTGCGGTGGCACGCGGTGCCGAGCACCTGGCTTGCCGCGACGTGATCCGGATGACGGTCCTGCCAGTACGGAAGGGCCACGGTGCGCGGACGCAGCCGGCGGATGCAGTCCACCGCCGCCCGCAGTTGATCGGGCGCGCCGGTGATGCCGCCGTCGGGCCACCCGAGATTCTCGCGGACGACCACGCCCAGCACCTGCGCGGCAGCCTGCGCCTCCGCGAGCCGCTCCTCGGGGGTGCCGTTGCTCCCGAGTTCGCCCGCCGTGAGGTCGCACAACCCGACGCGGTGCCCCGCGGCGGCGTGACGCGCCACGCAGCCGCCGAGCCCGATCTCGATGTCGTCGGGATGGGCACCGAAGGCCAGGACGTCGAGTGGCATGTGCGTCACTGTACTCCGACAAGAAACGGGAACGACACGGCCTCAGCGCCAGCCGCCGAACAGGTCCTGCCAGCAGGCGGCGACCTCGTCGCGCTGCGCCTGCGGAATCCCGGGCTCGAATGGCAGGACGTCGGCCGTGGCGAGATCGTCGAGCCACGTCGCAATCGCACCGACATCGGCGGCAATCACGTCCGCCGACACGCGCGACACATCATCGTCTGGCCGGTGGTGGAAGAAGCGGCCTGCGTCGCAGTTGACGCGGTAGTGGAACACTCCCGGGAGGCCCGCAGCCACGAACGGGAAGTGATCGGCATACGGCACCACGCCCGTGTGCGTCCGGTAGTACCGGCCCGCGGCATGGAAGTGCGGCCGGAACGACGCCTCGAACGAGGGGTCCCCGTTGATGTACAGCTCGAGCCACCCGAGGTGCGAGCCGAAGCTGTCGAGGTTGTACATCGCGCGCCCCCGCGCCTCGATCTCGGCCCGATGACGACGCACGTAGGCGGCCGAGCCGACCGAGAGCTGCTCCTCGGCGCCGAAGGAGATGAGGCGGATCGTGCGGCGTCGCGGCCTGTCGTGCAGCAGCCGCGCGAGTTCGAGCACACCGACAACGCCGGAGCCGTTGTCGTCGGCGCCGGGCGAGCCGGCCTGTGTGTCGTGGTGCGCGCTCGCGTAGAGGATGTCGTCGGCGAGGTCGGTGCCGGGCAGGTCGATGACGACGTTCTGGGACGTCGCGGGCGTCATGCCGCCGGCGACACGGCAGCGCGCGTGCGTCGCGCCCGCGGCCACCCAGTCCCACGCGTCCCGGTGTGCGACGTTGAGCGTCGGCACGGCACCGATGGCCGCCGTGTACTCGGGGAACATGCCGTCGGCAAGCGGCGTGGCGCCCGGGTAGCGCGTGTCGACCATCAGCAGGAAGGCCGGGCCGGCATCCATCAGCCTCGCGTAAGAGGCGCGTGACTCGATGTGCGTGCCGAGATGGATCACGGCGCGCCCCCGCAGGTCGCCCAGATCGGCCCGCTGGTAGTCGGTCGGCGTGAGCACCGCGAGCGGTGCCTCGCGCCACTCGCCATCGGTGCCGGGCGTGCTGCTGAACAGCGAGCACGGGAACGGCCGCCAGTCGCCGTGCACCCGAATCTCGAGCTGTTCGGCCGTCACATCACGCGACTTCACGGGGAACGTCTCGTCGTGGACCGCAAGGCCGAGGACCTCGGCCGTCGTGATCACGTGGTCCGCGGCGGCGCGCTCGCCCGGCGTGCCGGCGAGGCGGATGCCGATGTCGTTGGCCAGGACGTGCAGGTCGCGCGCAATGCGGTCTGGGGAGGCAGTCAGCATCCGGGCAGCATACCCTCGTGAGAGCGTCACCCGTCGCCCGTCGCAGGCGTCGGACTTGTCCGACGGGCGCCGCCCCGTCCTATGATCGCGTCGTGGCGA
Source organism: uncultured Luteitalea sp. (assembly GCA_934541105.1). Lineage (GTDB taxonomy): Bacteria > Acidobacteriota > Vicinamibacteria > Vicinamibacterales > Vicinamibacteraceae > Luteitalea. The sequence goes on from CAKTDA010000009.1 coordinate 58,416, forward strand.
AGCGACCCGACGTGCTGCTGTTCGATCTGGGCGGCGTGCTGCTTGATTTCTCCGGCGTCGAGGAACTCGCCCGGCTGCTGCCGGCGCCGATGACGGCCGACGCGATCAAGGCACGCTGGATTGCCTGTCCGTATTCGACCGCCTATGGCAGCGGCGAAATCGACGACGCGGCGTTCGCGCAACGGTTCCTCGCTGACTGGGGCATCGACATGCCGCCTGCGGCGTTCCTCGCGGAGTACCGATCGTGGGCGCGCGGCTGGCTCCCGGGAGCCACGGAACTGCTCGACGAACTGCGGCCGCAGTTCCGGCTCGCGGCACTGAGCAACTCCAACGCCGCGCACTGGACGCGCGTCGTGGACGACCTCGGTCTCGCGGATCGGGTGGAGGTGGCGCTCTCGTCGCACGAGATTGGCGTCCGCAAGCCCGACCCGCGCGCGTTCGCGATTGCGCTGGACCGGCTCCAGGTGCCTGCAGCCGACGTGCTGTTCTTCGACGATGCGGCGGGCAACGTGGCGGCGGCGCGTGAAGTGGGGATGCAGGCGGCCCTTGTCGACGGACCGGCCGCCATCCGGCGCCACCTGCGTGAGTCCGGTTGGCTCTGAGGGCGGCCTGCCGTTGACCGGCAGCGCGGCCGCACAGTACACTGCGTGTTCGTGCCCGGGCCATTCCGGGTGCGCGTGTCCGGCTCGCCGGCGCGTCTCCCCGAGTTCCTCAGTAGCTCAATGGCAGAGCATCCGGCTGTTAACCGGAGGGTTGTAGGTTCGAATCCTACCTGAGGAGCCATTCCTGGCCTTCGGCCGGAATGGCACCCCAGGTCGTCTTCAGGCTCGCCCCGACTCGCTCCGCTCATCGTTGCGAGCTCGAATCCTCGCGAGAGACCGTCCTCACCTTCGGCCGGAATGGCACCCCAAGTCGCCTTCAGGCTCGGCCCGACTCGCTCCGCTCATCGTTGCGAGCTCGAATCCTCACACAAGCAACCCTGCTCCGACCGGAATCGCACCCCAGGTCCTCTTCAGGCTCGCCCCGACTCGCTCCGCTCATCGTTGCGAGCTCGAATCCTCCTCACGAGAGCAACCCTCCTCACCTTCGGACGGAATGGCACCTCAGGGGCGCCTTCAGACTCGACGGTCTCGCGTGGGCTTGGCGGTTCGAAGATGGCGGGATGCGTCGCGATCCGCAGGACGCCCGACAGCACCGGCTCGAACAGCGCGACGGACTCGGTGCCGTTCAGCGCATTCTGCAGCCCGTTGCCTCCGAACGTCGGCAGACGAACCGGCGGCCGGCGCCTGGCGCGTCCCTCCGCCAAACGGGCGCGGAGCGCTTCCTCCACGAGAGCCTTCGGCGCGAGCGCGGCGAACCCTCCTACGCCGTCGTCTGTCAGCGCGCACGGTGTCCGATGACGAGCAGGAACTCGTAGGGGACCTCGACGCGACCGCCGTCCCGGCAGCCGCTCCACCGGACGATGGCGTCCGAGAACGCTCGGTCGAGCGCCTCTCGCCTCTCTGGCGTCGCCTGCAGATTCCTGCGGATCGCAACCAGTGGGGGGAACGTGTCCTGGAAGAGCCGCACGTAGTCCTGGAGCCCCGGGGCCCGCTCCACGTAGGTGTGCCGCGTCATCGTCAGCGCGCTCACGCGAGCGCGAAACAGGTCGCGCACGTGCGCCTCGTCTCCCCATGACACTGGCGGCGACGCACCTGGTGGTGGAGGTGGCAGGTATGGAGCGAGCAGCGCAAAGAACTCGCCGCCAATCCCTTCCGGCGTGAACGCGATGAGCCCGATGGTGCCGGCGGGCCGGCAGACGCGGACGAGCTCGTCCGCGACGCGCTGGTGCTGCGGCGCGAACATGGCGCCGAGGCAGGAGGTGACCACGTCGAACGAATGGTCGGCGAACGGGAGCGCCTCCGCGTCGCCCTCCATCCACTCGAGGTCGACGCCCGCCTCCGCCGCGCCACGCCGGCCCGCGACGAAATGCTCGGGCGTCAGATCGGACGCCACCACCGAGGCGCCCTTCAGGGCCGCGCGGATGGCGACGTTCCCCGTCCCGGCTGCCACATCGAGGACGCGCTGGCCCGCCTGAATGCCGCACGCATCCGCCAGCAGCGAACCCAGCTCCCACACGGTCGCGCGTGCGAATCGGTCGTAGTCGCCCATGGCCCACATGGCGCGCTGAACCGCCTTCGCCGCGCGATCACTGTCGGTCGAGTGGAACGCAGTCCCGCGTGCGTGAGGTGCCATGCCTTCCACGCTAGAAGACCCTGCTGCCCGTTGCCAGCTCCGGGCGTCCGGGTTGTCTGCTCCACGGTCCGTGATTGACGCAGGTATGATGCCGCGCATGGGCGCGACCGGCATCGGCGTGCATCCTCTCCGGGAACACCTCCCCGCACCGCAACCAGCACTCCGGGAAGCGGATACGTTGTCCGAGGTCCTGGAAGTCCTCCACCTGACGGGGGCCGTGTTCTTCGTGGTCGATGCGCGCACGCCATGGGTGGCCGAAGCGCCAGCGTCGACCGATCTGGCGCCCGTCATCCTGCCTGACGCGCAGCACATCGTCTCGTATCACGTGGTCTGTCAGGGCGACTGCTGGTGCGAATCACCGGGGCAGCCGCCCCTGCGACTCGAAACGGGCGACGTGCTGGTCGTACCGCACGGGCACCCGTATCAGCTCGCCACGGCCCGCGGCATGCGCACCGGCTGGTCGCTGGACGATGCACTCGAGTGGTTCAGGGCAATGGCCGGAGGGCGGCTGCCGTTCGTGGTGACTGAAGGGGGCGATGGGCACGGGCATCTCCGGCTCGTGTGCGGGTTCCTCGGATGCGATGCACTCCCGTTCAATCCGGTCTTGGCATCCATGCCGCCGCTTCTCCGGGTAAGGCTGCAGCGGAGTTCAGAGGATCGGCTGCCGACACTCCTCGACTATGCGGTGGCAGAATCGACATGCGGCCGCCCCGGCAGCCGGTCGGTGCTTCTGCGGATCGCCGAACTCGTGTTCGTCGAAGTGTTGCGAGGTCACCTGACAGCGGCTTCGGACGCGGCCGAGAACTGGCTCGGCGGCTTGCGCGATCCCGTCGTGGGGCGGGCGCTCACCCGCCTCCATGCCGACCCGGCGCGCGCATGGACGGTGCGCGACCTCGCTCGTGAAGCAGGCGCGTCGCGTTCGGTGCTCGCCGAACGCTTTCCTCGCTTCGTCGGCTGTCCGCCCATGCGCTACCTCACTCGGTGGCGGATGCAACTCGCCGCCAGCCGGCTGACTGCAGGCGCGGCGACAGTGGGCGCGGTCGCGAGCGAGGTGGGCTACGAATCGGAGGCGGCCTTCTGTCGGGCGTTCAAGAACGTGACCGGCGCGACGCCGGCAGCCTGGCGCAGCCAGGGACGGACGTCGCGACACCTCGGCGCCAGCCGGGACCCTGAGCCAATTCGACACGCTTTCCGCTTGTAGGGAGGAAGCCGCGGCAGCGCCTGAGGACGGTCCTCGACTCGCCGATGCTGCGTCCCGGTGCGGATATGTGTATGACGACAGCCGAAATCGCCAGTGCACCGTTGCCGGGAGCGCGTGGCGCACGACGCAGGTCCTGGCTGTTCGTGGGCCTGATGATCGTGTTGACAATTCTCACGATCCTGGGGTTTTCGCCCCGGTACTACTGGCCGCTGCTCTCGGGGCAACCCGCCGACGAGTCCAGCGGCCGAACCCAGAGGAGCAAGCGTCCGTCCGCGGCTTCGGCGATGAACGCCAGCGGCGTGAGTCGCCAGTCTACCCGCAAGGCGTTCGATGCGCCGCCATCCGCGGCATCGAGGCACCAGCTGGCACGGCGGCAGGCTCGGCAGGATGGAATGCCGGCACAAGCGCGATCTGAACACGCAACAAGATGGTGGCGGGCGAGCCCGACGTCGTCGCGACGGGCGAGCGCCGCGGCCTCAGGAGGAGCTCAACCGCCATGGTGATGCGTTCGACACTCGTTTCTGCCGGCCGGGGCGTGTCGCGGGCTGCCATCCTTGTCGCGGCCTGCTCGTTGGCGGCCCCGTCCTTGCGCAGCCGAACGACACGATGACGCCGATCGCCATCCCCGATCAGCCGAATGCGATCGAGATAGGCACGGCCCCGCTCCCCGACGCGAAGGCGCAGGAATCGTGGCACTCCCAATATGGCAGCCGGTTTGCCCGCAACGTCACGGTGGCGACCATCACGCCGTTCCTGCCCGACCCGGCCAACGCCAGCGGTGCCGCGGTCGTCGTGGCCCCGGGTGGCGGTTTTCGCACGCTGTCGATGGAGAACGAAGGCTGGAACGTCGCGCGCGCGCTTGCCAAGCGCGGCGTGGCGGCGTTCGTCCTCAAGTACCGGCTGCACCAGACCCCGGCGGACATGGCCGGATTCGAACGCTCGATGAAGGAGATGTTCTCGAGCACCGCCCGCCCGCGCCCTGCGTCACCTCCTGATCCGCAGCGGATGATGGCGGGCCTGGCGCCGCAGCTCGAAGACGCGCGCGCCGCCTTCGCGCTGATCCGGCGCCGCGCCGCCGAGTGGAAGATCAATCCGGACCGCATCGGCATGGTCGGTTTCTCGGCTGGCGGCATGCTGACCCTGGCGACCGAACTGGGCGGGCCGGACGCCAACCCGGCGTTCATTGGCATCATCTATGGTCCGCTGGCCCCGGTGACCGTCCCGGCCGACGCGCCGCCACTGTTTGTCGCGCTCGCTGCCGACGATCCTTTCTTCGCCAGGGGCGGCTTCGGGCTGATCGACAGCTGGCGTGCGGCAAGGAAGCCCGCCGAGTTCCACCTCTATGAACAGGGTGGCCACGGGTTCGGCATGTACCCGAAGGAAACGACAAGCACGGGCTGGTTCAATGCCTTCGTGAGCTGGCTGACGATGCACGGGATGGTCAAGCCGGAGGCGTGATTGCGTGCCGACATTCCTCGGCCCATGACGCCTGCACGGGATCTGCAGCGCAGCGACATCGACCATCCTGGACATGCGACGAGCATGTGAGCATGCTGATCGCATGTCCAGTGGCTTACGGTTCTGCTGCTCGTCGCCGATAGCGAGGCGGCCTAGTTCCAGTTGTCGATCTTGACGTCGTCCGGGGATGGCCTGCCGGTGCCGCGCTCCACGTACTCCCTGAGACTCAGGAGGAACGTCGCCCACTTCATGCTGCAATGGGCGGTGAACTCGACGGCTTCGCGCCAGTTCCGATGGCCGAACACGACCTCCGTCAGCCCGTCCGCCTCCGAGAGCGAGAACGTGACGTCCGTGCCGATCCATTCCGGAGGGCCCGCCGTGACGTGCCAGCGCACCTCCTTCCCGGGCTCGAGTTGAATCACCTCGAGGTCTGCCCTGCCCTTCTCCGCGACCGGGCCCCGTCCATCGCGCCCGTGGTCCAGGAACCGCACCCTGATGAGGCCGCCGATCCTGGACGTGCCTGTCGTCTCTCTCGTCCACCAGCCGGCAACGCCGTCGACCGTCGACAACGCTGCGTAGACCTCGGCGGGAGAGGCCTTGATTCCGATTCGATGAATGATGTCGACCATGTTCACCCTCCATGCATTGGCAGCAGGCCGCACCGGATGTGCCCGCTGACGTGATGCACCAAGGTGTAAACCCGGGTCTCGAAGCGGTGGGAGTGACAAGTGTGACGGGATTGCGATGGACGCGCTGATCACGGCCGCTGCCCATGCGCTCGCGGCGGGTGATCCCCTCGCCGCATTGACGCGAGTCGCCCTTCGCGACGACCCGCCGGCACTCGCGCTTCGCGGCACGGCGATGGCGCAGCTCGGGGATTTCGTGCGAGCGAAGGCGCTCCTCCGGCGGGCTGCGCGCGGCTTCAGTGCGAAGGCCCCCGTGGCTCGCGCACGGTGTCTCGTCGCCGAGGCCGAGATCGCGCTCGCCTCGCGCGACCTGAACTGGTCGGCGAAGGCGCTCGACACGGCACGGACGACACTCGACGCGCACGGCGACCGTGTCAATGCCGCGCACGCACGCTATCTCCAGGTCCGGCGACTCCTGTTGATCGGACGCATCGACGAGGCTGAGCGTGCGCTCTCCGAACTGGAACCCGCGGCGTTGCCGGCCGCGTCGAGGACCGCCCACGAACTGGTGGTCGCGGGCATCGCGATTCGGCGTCTCCGGACAGAATCTGCACGGGCGGCACTTGCTCGGGCTCGGCGAGCCGTGCACCGGGCCGGCATCCCTGCGCTGGCGGCGGAGGTCGAACGCGCATCGCTCGTCCTGGACACACCCGCCGCGCGCGTGATTGCCGGCGGCGAGGAACGGCTCCTGCTGCTCGAGGAGGTCGAAGCGCTCCTGGGTTCGAACGCCTTCGTCGTCGACGCCTGCCGACGCGTGGTGCATCACGCATCCACGGTCGTCTCGCTCGCGACGCGACCGGTGCTGTTCGCGCTCGCCCGCAGCCTGGGTGAGGCGTGGCCTGGAGACGTGTCGAGGGACGTGCTCCTGGCCCGCGCATTCGGGGCGACACACACCGATGCATCGCATCGCGCCCGCCTTCGCGTCGAAGTCGGACGGCTTCGCCGGGCGCTTCGAACGGTCGCCAGCGTGACCGCCACGACGCGAGGGTTCGCGCTGGTGCCTCGCCGCACACGCGAGGTCGTCGTCCTGGCATGGCCACGCGACGAGCAACACGCCGAGGTGCTGGCGCTGCTCGCTGATGGTGAATCGTGGTCGAGTTCGGCCCTCGCGCTTGCGCTTGGACGGAGCCAGCGGACGGTCCAGCGAGCACTCGATTCACTGGCCGCAGCCGGCAGGGTCGAGGCTTGTGGCCACGGACGCGCTCGCCGGTGGATGACTCCGCTCGTGGCGGGATTCACGACGACCTTGTTACTCCCCGCGCTCCCGCAGACCGACTAGGCTGGACACATGACTCGATCGACAACGACGACGGAGATCGTCCGTGAGTACGGGCCATTTCCCGATATCGACACCGTGCATGGGGTCACGTTCGACGGCCGGCGCGTCTGGTTTGCTGCCGGAGCCACGTTGAACGCCTTCGATCCGGCGACCGCGGACATCGTGCGCTCCCTCGATGTCGCCGCACAGGCTGGGTCGGCCTTCGATGGCCGGCATCTGTTCCAGCTCGCCGACAACCGCATCCAGAGGATCGATCCGCAGACAGGGCGCGTGCTGGCTACGATTCCCGCACCAGGCCACGGTAGCGACTCGGGCCTCGCGTGGGCAGAAGGGACACTCTGGGTTGGGCAGTCTCTGGACCGGACCATCCATCAGATCGATCCGGCCACCGGGGCCATTCTTCGCACGATCCAGTCCAACCGCTTCGTGACCGGAGTGACGTGGGTCGACGGCGAACTCTGGCACGCCACCTGGGAAGACGACGAGAGCGCGTTGAGGCGCGTCGATCCTCCGACGGGAGAGGTCCTGGACGAACGCCGGATGCCGCCCGGACTTTCATTATCTGGGCTCGAGTCCGATGGCGAGGATCTTTTCTTCTGCGGAGGCGGGAAGAGCAGGAAGGTTCGGGCCGTCCGCCGGCCCAGGTGAGGCACCCGAACACGCGCCGAGATACCCACCTGGGGCGTGCCGCCATCGGACGATAGCCGGTGCGGTGCAGGCCGTGCCGCGCACGGCGGCGTCATCGCGTCCGCGTCCACTTACCTGTTCGCGGGAGGTGGCTCGCCTGGCGCCGCCTCGACGGGACCCGTCGCCCGCGCCAGCCGGGCGGCCGCGTCCTCACCCGCCATAGGAAGGCGCGCGTTGACATTTCCGCGCCCCCTTCCGTACTGTGTCACTGTGACCGCGCAAGCTCAGACCGACGTCTTCCGCGCGATTGCCGATCCCACGCGTCGGGCCCTGCTCGACCTGCTCCGGACCGGCGACCGCACCGTCAACGAACTGGCCGAGCCGTTCGACATGAGCCGGCCCGCGATCTCGCAGCACCTGCGCCTGCTGCTCGAAGCGCGCCTCGTGGCCGTCCGCAAGGAGGGCCGGCAGCGGCGCTACCGCCTCAATGGCAGCGCCATCGCCCGCGTCGCCCGCTGGGCCGGCAAGTTCGAGGACGCCGCCGCCCGGGCCAGGGGCCGCAAGCGCTGATCAGCGGCCGCGGCCGGCGCCAGCGGGGGCACCGGTCGGCTCCTCCGTGAGGAGCGCGACGATTCGGGTCCGGTCGCGCACCGCGGCTTCAAGCATCCGCTCCCGCTTCTCCACCGGCGTCCGCCCCCCGGGCTCGTACTCGATGTGCAGTGAGATCGGGCCGCTGAAGCGCGCCTTCCGCATCTCGGCCGCGAACCCCTTCCAGTCCACCATCCCCTCACCGACCGGGCAGTCGATCACGCGCCCCCGTCCGTCTGGACCCTTCTCCCAGTAGAAGTCCTTGATCGCGATCATCCGCAGGTGCGCCGCCGCCATCTGCACCGCGATGCGCCACCCCGCGATGCCGCCCTCGACCGTCGCGTGCCGCGGGTCGAAGTAGAGCCCCGTTGCCGTCGCAGGCAGTCCCTCGATGAGCCGCAGGCCATCCCACACGGCCGCGCCCACGTAGTTGCCCGAGTGGTTGTGGTACGCCAGCAGCACGCCGGCCTCCCCGGCCATCCGCACGAGCGCCGCGAAGTCACGTGCCGCCGCCTCGAGCTCGCGTCTCGCGTCGGCAAACGCATACCGGTAGTACCCGGCCTTGAGGCGACGCACGTCCACGCGCGCCGCCGCCTGGAGGAGCGCGCGCGCCGTCGGATCCGACGGATTGGTCAGGCCCGTGGTCAGCATGGCGACGTGGCTGCCGCCATCGCGGATTGCCGCCACCGCGCGCGGCAGGTCCTCGGCCACCCGCTCGGGCAGCACGTGCCCGCCCGGGCGCACCGTGAGGTCGATGCCGTCGAAGCCCGCTTCGCGCACCGCCGTCCCGAGGTCGCGCCAGCCGAGGTCGGCCAGGTGCTTCGAGAACATCACCACCGGCGAGATTGGCCCGGCCATCGTCACGAGGCCCTGGGGAGTCGTGGGCGCCACGCCCTGGGGCAGCAGCGCCACGCCGGCGGCCATGCGGGTGAAGTCGCGTCGGGAGATGGGCATGCGAATGTCCTCGAATGCAGCGACAGCGGCGTCGCCGTCGTGCGTCAGCGGGCCAGGCGCGGGGTGGTCAGCCTGAACTGCGCCACGAGGCCGGCCACGGCGAGCAGCAGCCAGACGACGAGCACCCAGCTCTCGCCGGGCGCAGGGCGAAGCGGATAGGCCTGCCAGCCGCTGGCGGCATTGCCGAGCCCCGTCACTGCCTCGCGATGCCAGAGCCCGAGCGCGCCCATCACGAGCAGCCACGCCCCGCCGAACGCGGTGCCCACCACGATCACGTAGCGCTGGAGCGACAGGGCCACGAGCGCACCGGCAATCGTGCCGCCGATCACGACCATTGCCGGCGGTTCGGCGCCCAACTGCGCCGCCACCGCATGGACCGCCAGCGCCGCGAACGCCGCACCGAGCAGCGCCACGCCGATGAAGTACGCAAGGACGAGCGCGAGCGCCCCGGCGGCGCCACCGGCCACCATCAGCAGGATGTCGCGCGTCGTGTCGGCCGGTCCGATGATCGATCCCACGACGAGCAGACCGGCAACGCACCCGTAGAGCGCGAGGACGATGCGGAAGGTGCGCTGCCCGAGGAAGCAGGACAGCACACCGCCCACGAGGAAGAGCACGGCGGCGGGGACGTGGAGCGTCTCCGGCAGCATCGCGGCATTATAGTGGAGGCGGCGCGCCTGCCCCTGCCCCCGACTCATGCCCGTTTCCGTTCCGCGCCCCCCCGCCGCCCGGCGCCTCGTCGGTGTCGTCGCGGCGATTGGCGGCCTCGCCCTGTTCGCCTACACGCTGCGCCAGGCCGGCGTCGGGACCGTCGCCGACGGCTTCAGCCGCGTCGGTGCCGCGTTTGCGGTGATCCTGCTGCTGTCGGGCCTGCGCTTCGTCATCCGCGCCTGGGCGTGGGTGCTCTGCACCGAACCGCCCCACCGCCTGCGCCTCCGAGACACCTTCCCGGCCCTCGTCGGCGGCGATGCGCTCGGCAACCTCACGCCGCTCGGGTTGTTCGTCAGCGAGCCGATGAAGGCCGCGTACGTGCGCGATCGCGTGTCGCTGATGAACGCCCTCTCGGGCATTGCCGTCGAGAACCTCTTCTACATCTTCACGGTGGCGGCGATGATTGCCGGCGGCACGCTCGCGCTGCTCGCCCTCGTGGACGTGCCCGCGGCGCTCCACGCGACGAGCCTTGCCGCGCTTGCCGGGATGCTCGCCTTCCTCGCGCTGACCCTCGCGCTCGTCAGCGGCCGCGTCCGTCCGCTGACGTGGCTGCTGTCACGGCTCGACCGCCGCTCGCTCGTGCCCGCGGCCCTCGCCCGCCGCATCGACAAGCTCCAGGACCTCGAGGATCGCGTCTACACGTTCGCGAGGCGTTACCCATCGCGGCCCCTGCCGGTCCTCCTGCTCGAGTTCGGCTACCACGCGGCCGGCGTGGCCGAGACGTGGCTCACGCTCGCGATGCTGCTCCCTGCCGGCAGTGCCCCCTCGCTCCTCGGCGCGTTCCTGCTCGAGTCGCTCAACCGGCTGATCAACGTCGTGTTCAAGTTCGTCCCGATGCGGCTCGGCGTGGACGAAGCCGGTTCGGGGCTGCTTACGCAACTCCTCTACGGCAGTGCGCCGCTCGGCGTGACGCTTGCCGTGGTGCGCAAGGCACGGATGCTGGTGTGGACGGGCGTCGGCGTGGTCTTCCTCGGGCTGCGCGGGATCGGCAGCGCGCGCGCGTCGTATGCGGCCGACGACTCGCTGCCCCCGGCGGCTGGCGGGCAGCGCTGACGCCACCCGCCCGCGGTCACATCTCCCGTCGCCCCTCGAGCGCCCGCGTCATCGTCACCTCGTCGGCATACTCGAGGTCGCTGCCGACGGGCACGCCCATGCCGATGCGGGTGACCTTCACGCCGAGCGGCTTGAGCAGCTTCGAGAGGTAGAGCGCCGTCGCTTCACCCTCGACGGTGGGATTTGTGGCGAGGATCACTTCGTCCACGTCGCCGGCCGCGACGCGGGCCAGCAGCGGCTTGATGCGGAGGGCATCGGGGCCGATGCCCTGGAGCGGCGACAGCGTGCCCATCAGCACGTGGTAGCGGCCGCGGAAGTCGCGCGTCTTCTCGATGGCGACGACGTTCACCGGCTCCTCGACCACGCAGATCACGCGCGCGTTGCGTGCCGGGTCGGTGCAGAACACGCAGGGGTCGGTGTCGGTGATGTTGCTGCAGATCGAGCAGTGCTGCACCTGCGTCTTGACGTCGCGCAGGGCGTCGGCAAGGCGCTCGGCATCCTCGCGCGGCGCCTTCAGCACGTGAAAGGCCAGGCGCTGTGCCGTCCTGGCGCCGACGCCCGGCCACTTCTGGAGCTGCTCGATGAGCCGCATCAGCGGCTCGGGATAGGGAGACGCCAAGGGCTACATCCCGGGGAGCTTGAGTCCCCCGAGCATGCCGCTCATCGTGCTGTTCATCTTCTCGTCGGCCTGCCGCTGCGCGTCGGTGACCGCCGCGAGGATCAGGTCCTGCAGCATCTCGACATCGTCCTTGTTGACGGCCTCGGGGTCGATCTTCACGTCGAGCAGCTGCTTGGCGCCGTTGACCCTGACGGTCACGACGCCGCCGCCTGCGGTCGCCTCGATGACCGTCTCGGCCATCTGCTTCTGCATGCGGTCCTGCATCTGCTGCGCCTGCTGCATCATCTTCTGGATGTTCATGGCTACCTCTCGCAGGCTGCGGCCTACGGAATCTCCTCGGCGTCCTTGATGTCGGCGGCGAACACGTCGAGGAGCGCCTGCACCGACTCGCTCTTCATCGCCTGTTCCTTGAGCCGCGCCTTCTCGACCTCGGTTTCGTCGGGCGTGACCTCGGCGGCCTGTGCCACCACGCGCACCTCGAGCCCGAGCCGCCGCCCGAACACCTGCTGCGCGGTCTCCTCGAGCCACGAGCGCCGCGCCTCGCACCGCGCCTGCTCGAAGTTGCCGGTCACGGTCACCACGAGCTTGCCGCCATCGACGGCAAACGTCGCACGCGACAGGGCCGTGCCGAAGAACGTCCTGTTGCTCTTCCTGAGCGCCTCGACGAGCTGATCGACGGTGCCATCGGCCGGGGCGGGAGCCGCAGCGTCGGGCTGCGCGGCCCTGGCTGCCGGTCGAGGCGCAGCCTGCGCAGGCTCAGCCGGTGCGGAGGGGGCGGCCGCTGGCGCAGCGGGGGCGGCGGTCCGTGCCGTGGCCTCCCGGGTCGCCTGCCGCGTGGCCTCGGTGAGCCGGCGCAATGCGCTGCCAGCCTGCGCCGGGCCTGCCGCGGGCGCGGCTGACGGACCGGACGTCGCGGTGGCGGGACGCGGAGTCGACGGCGCAGCCGCGCGTGCGCCGCCAGCAGCCGGCAGCGGTCGGCCGCTGCCGAGCGCGGCAATCACGTCGGCAATCGGCGCGAGATGCCCGAGGTGGATCCAGCGCAACAGTGCCATCTCGAGGTGATGGCGGGGCTGCGCGGTGTAGCGGACGTCCTGCTCGGCGCGCGCGAGCACGTCGAACGCGCGCAGCAGGTCCTCGCGCGAGAAGCGCGCCGCGAGCGCGGCGAGGCGCTCGGCGTCGGCGGAGAGCTCGGGGTCCTGGAGGCGCGTCGCATCGACGCTGACGACCATCAGGTCGCGCACGAGCGCGGTGAGGTCGCGCACGACGAGCTTGAGGTCCTGGCCCGATTCGACGAGCCGGCCCACGGCATCGAAGACGTCGCCTGCGCGCGCGTCGGCCACGATCTCGACCATGTCCATCAGCACGTCGCGGCCGATGAGCCCGAGCACCGAGGCGACGTCGGCCGCCGTGATGCGCTCACCCGCGAAGGCAATCACCTGGTCGAAGGCGCTCAGCGCGTCCCGCATGCTGCCCTCGGCCGCACGGGCCAGGAGCAGCAGGGCATCCGCGTCGGCGTCGATCTGCTCGGCCGCGGCAATGCGCCCGAGCTGCTCGGCCACGCTGCGCGCACCGATCGTGCGCAGCTCGAACTCCTGCGATCGCGAGCGGATCGTCTCCGGAATCTTGTGCAGCTCGGTCGTCGCCATCATGAAGACGACGTGCGGCGGGGGCTCCTCGATCGACTTGAGCAGTGCGTTGAACGAGCTGTTTGACAGCATGTGCACTTCGTCGATGATGAAGATCTTGTAGCGATCGCGGGCCGGCGAGATGCCGAGGCTCTCGATGATCACCTCGCGCACGTTGTCCACGCCGGTGTGCGTGGCGGCGTCGAGCTCGATGACGTCGATGTCGCGGCCTTCGGCAATCTCGACGCACGCGTCACAGGTGCCGCAGGGGTCGGCCGTCGGGCCCTGCTCGCAGTTGAGCGCGCGGGCGAGGATGCGCGCCGTCGTCGTCTTGCCGACGCCGCGGGCGCCCGAGAAGATGAACGACTGCGCGATGCGGCCGCGGGCGATGGCGTTGCGCAGGGTCTGCGTCACGCCCACCTGGCCGACGACGTCGTCGAAGCGCTGGGGACGCCACTTGCGGGCGAGCACCTGATACGGACGGGACACTGGCGTGGGAGTGATGGGTGTCGGTGTCGTGGTCGCGATCGGTCCCACCGCGACCCGGAGGCCCCATGCACACGGCAGGATCCCCTTAGCGCTGCTACCTTCCGGTCCTGACGCGGTTCGGGGTCTGGCGTTGCACAGGCTCCGGACCGCGGTGCGACCGACCACGGCCCCGGTCGATGTGACCGGAACGGAGAGTGTAGTATGCGGCTCCGCGGGGTGGCAAGGCGGCTTGCGCACGCAGGCCCGGCCGCAGTAGAACTCGCTCGCCAGCCCGGCAGGCCACATCTCGCGGTGGTGCCGGGCCGCTCCTGATGTCCACGGATCGCACCGTCGTCGATCGGGCGGCTGTCGACGCGGTGCTGCGCGTCACGCCCGTGTTCTCGCGCCTGGCGCCGGCCGACCGCCAGCACGTCGCCGAGACGGCGACGCTGCGCACCTATGCCCGCGGCGACGTCATCTTCGAGCAGGACGCGCCGTCGGACGCCTTCTACACGATTGCCACCGGCCGCGCCAAGGTCTACCGGCTGCTGCCCGCGGGCAACGACCTCATCCTCGAGGTCTTCGGCCCCGGCGACCCGCTCGGGGCCCTCGCGGTCTACGACGGCCGGCCGTTCCCGGCAAGCGCCGCGGCGCTCGAGGACACGACCTGCGTGGTCATCGGCAGGCTCGCGTTCTTCGGCCTGCTCGAGGCGCACCCGTCGCTCGTCCGCGGCCTGATGGTCGGGCTCACGCACCGCCTCGTGGAGCTCACGAACCGCATCACCGAGCTGAGCGGCCACCGGATCGAGCCGCGCTTCGCCCGGCTCTTCCTCAAGCTCGCATCCGGGATCGGCCGCGAGGACGCCACCGGCACGGTCGTGCCCATCGTGCTCTCGCGCCAGGAACTCGCCGACATGACCGGCACCCGCATCGAGACCTGCATCCGCATCATGAGCCGCTGGGGCAAGGACGACATCGTCACCACCGCCCGCGACGGCTTCGTGATCCGCGACAGGGCGCGGCTCGAGACCATCGCCGCGGAGTGATCGCGTCCCGCCCTCACGGGGCGCGTTCGGGGAACGCGCCCTGCCGTCGGGCGACGAGCGCGTCGCGCTCGGGGTCGTACGTGATCAGCACCACGCCACCCGCGGCGATCTCGAGGGTCTCGCCGAACGCGAGGTGCGGCGGTGCGACGTCGCGCCCGCGCGGGCCGCGCGCGACGCCGGTGCCGCCACCGTTGTCGCCGCCGATGCGGTCGAAGCGTACGTCGATCCTGACGCGTCCAGGTTCGACGTCGATCTCGCGGAGCACGAACAGCCGACGGTCTCGACGCAGCCCGGCGCCGTGGACGCGCTGCGAGGCGACGCGCTCGCCGTTTGCGTGCACGGTCAGCTGGTATTCGGCGGTCGAGCCGACGCAGTCGAGGGCCTGGCGCATGTGGGCCGGAAGGCGCGCCAGTTCCTCGGCCGTCCGCTCCCTGCACACCTCGATGCGCTCGGGGCGCGCACTCCAGGCCAGTCGCACGGCAGCCCGCGACCCGTCGTGGACCGTCAGCGGCGTCGTGGAACCCCAGGCCACGATCGCCATCAGGCCAGCGACGATCCCGGCTGCCGCCACGTGACGCGGTGCCATCATCGCCGCCTCCCCACGGGCGCAGGCTCGCACTCGGATCCGACGTCGGTGACGCGCCCGGGTGCGGGCGTCTCGAGACGAGCGACGTCGTCCTGAAACGCGTGCAGGGCGGCAACGGCCTCCGCCCGCTCGAAGGCGTTGACGGCGACGACGCGGACCCGCGCGCGATCGACGCGCGCCTGCAGTTCCGCCTCGCGGCCGTGGTACAGCCGCTCGTCGAGCCAGCGTGGGCCCTCGCGGTTCCAGCAGTCGCGCGGCGGGCACGAGAGCACGAGCACGCCGCCGGCCCCGGCCCGCAGCAGCACCTCGACGACCGACGAATGGAGGTGCCCCGCGCAATCGACCTCGTACGGCACGGCACCGGCGGCGGCAAGCGCGGCCGCGTACGTGTGCGCGCCGTGCGTGCAGGCGATGGCGACGACCCGTCCCGGCAGCCCCGCCTGCGCCGCAACGAGGCCCTGCACGCGCGCGAGCTGATCGCGGCCGCTGCGCCCGGGCGGGCCGATGCCCATCGGCGCGCACGACCCGCTGCAGATGCCGCAGCTCACGCACAGGTCGGGGTCCACGCGCGCGACGAGCGGTGATCGCTTGCTGTCGCGCGGCACCATGGTGATCGCGCCGTAGGGGCAGTCGAGCGAGCACTGCACGCAGCCCACGCACACGTCCTCGTCCACCTCGGACGCCGGCGGCCGCGCCGTGCGTCCCCGTGCCGCCGCGGCAGCCCAGGGCAGGACGAGCAGCGCCACGCCGCACCCGATGGCCACGAGCAGGCTGGCACCACCCGACAGGTGCCGGGCCACAGGAATCCAGAACGCGAAGAACAGATCGGCCGGCACCGTGGCCGGGCGCGCGAGCAGGTCCGCACGCGGTGCCATCGTGACCGGCCAGATCACGGCGGTGGCGACGAGCACGCCGACGATGGTGAGCGTGACGGGTCGCGGCGGCATCATCAGCGGCCGCGCCAGCCGGCGCACGTGCAGCCAGAACACGACGCCCATGCCGAGCGGGATGCCGATGTGCGCGAACAGGTTCAGGAAGAAGAACGCACTCGGCACCGGCTGCTCGCCCGTGAAGGCGCGGCTCGTCGGCTCGGACAGCATCGGCAGGACGTCGAGCATCCTGGCCCCGGCGGCGGCCAGGTACGCCCCGAAGCTGTCCCACACCATCACGAACCCGGTCCATCCGCACACGAGGATCAGCAGCAGCAGCACCCAGCCGCTCACCCACGCCGTCGCACGCGGCCCGCGGCTCCTCCCCTGCGCGAACATCCGCAGCGCGTGGACGAGCGTCGCGACGACCGCGAGATCGCTCGCGTAGCGGTGGACGCCGCGTACCCAGCGGCCGACATAGGGCCTCCCGGTGATCGCGGCGACCGATTCCCACGGCGAACCCACCCGGTAGAACAGCAGCAGCCAGATGCCGGTGACGAGCAGCACGAGATACAGCGCGATGACGATCGTGCCGCTCTGGTACAGCGGGTTGAAGCGCTGGCCCACGACGCGATTGGCCGCGGCGTCGGCTGCGGCCAGCAGCCGCGACGCCGCCCCGCCGCGAACGGGCGCGGCGGACGTCGCGGCACGAATGGACACGGGGAGAGCAGGCACGGGTACGCCGATTGTCGGCATCCCGGGGGCCTCGCGCGTATGACGACGGTCATATGGCCAGCCCGGCCGCGTCGCTAGACTGCGGGGCGATTCGCAAGTCCGTCATCCCGATTCCGCCAGCGCGCCGCGCAGGGGTCCACATGGACGAACAGCACGACCCTCACACGACCCACGAGCCGATCCCCCTCGGCCAGCGGTTGTTCGACAAGGAATTCCTCCTCCTCATCGCCGGCATCATCGTGATGCTGGTCTTCTACACCGGCTGGGGCTTCTGGGAGATCGTGACCCTGCCCTCGCGTCCGCTTCCCTGAGCCGCCACCATGCACATCGACACCCACACGGGACTCGACGCGCCGCAGGGCGTCTGGTGGAAGCCCGCGCACACCTCCGAGAAGATCTGGGTCGGCATCGCGTTCGCGTGGTGCATGGTCCTGTTCGCGATGATGCCGCTCTGGCACTGGAAGGGCGGCCAGAATCCCTCGGGCATCCGGAGCCGGACGACCCCGCAGGAGTTCGGCGCGCGCGTCGACGAGTTCATCACGCAGTACCAGACGGGCGACGACCGCGGCGTGCCCATCGTCACGCCGCCGCCGGGCGCGCACATCTACCTGGCCGCCGTCGCGTACCAGTGGTACCCGATCCTGCGCCTCCAGAAGGACGTCCAGTACACCCTCCACCTGTCGTCGCTCGACGTCAACCACGGCTTCTCGCTGTATCCGCTCAACGTCAACTTCCAGGTGGTGCCCGGCTACGACTACGGGCTGCGCGTCACGCCCAACACGTCGGGTGACTTCCGGATCATCTGCAACGAGTTCTGCGGCATCGGGCACCACGTGATGGTCGGGCGCGTGATCGTCGACGACGCGCCGAGGCAAGCCTCGGCGGGGGGTGTGCGATGACGACGCTCGCCGAACGCGCCCCGCTGCAGGAGGCGCCCCGCTTCCGCTCCCGCACGTGCCCGGTGACGGCACGGCGCATCGACCTCGGCGCCGAGCGCCTCATCAAGGTGCACGCCGTCGCCTCCGTCGTCTCGCTGCTCATCGGCGCGATTGCCGCCGTGCTGCTCGTGCTCACCCGCTGGCAGGCCGTCCACCTGCTGCCGGCCGACTGGTTCTACCGGATCCTCGGCGTGCACGGCATGAGCATGCTGATCTTCTTCATCATCTTCTTCGAGATGGCCGTGCTGATCTTCGCGAGCACGGTGCTGCTCAACGCGCGCAACTGCGCCCCGCGCACGTCGTGGGCGGCGCTCGTGCTGATGGTGGCCGGTGCGCTGCTCGTCGAGGCGATGATGTGGGGCGGCAAGGCCGACGTGCTGTTCACGTCGTACGTGCCGCTGCGCGCCGATCCCAACTTCTACCTCGGCGTGATCCTGTTCGCGGTCGGCGCGCTCGTGACCGTCGGCGTGTTCTTCGCCAACCTCGTCGTCGCACGGCGCGAGCGCACGTACACGGGCTCGGTGCCGCTCGTCGTGTACGGCGCGCTGACGGCCGCGATCATCGCCGTCATCACGCTGCTGCACGGCGCGGCGATCTACATCCCGACCTACCTCTGGTCGCTCGGCTACATGGACGTCGACCCACAGGTCTACCGCATGGTGTGGTGGGGGCTCGGCCACTCCTCGCAGCAGATCAACGTCGCCGCGATGGTCGCGATCTGGTACATGCTCGGCGCGCTGACGATTGGCTCGGTCGTGCTCAACGAGAAGATCAGCCGCACGGCGTTCGTCCTGTACGTGCTCTTCATCTCGATGGCGTCGGCCCACCACCTGCTCGTGGATCCCGGGATGGGTCCGGCCTGGAAGGTGGTCAACACGAGCTACTTCATGTACATGGCCGTGCTCGCGTCGATGATCCACGGCTTCACGGTGCCGGCGGGCATGGAGCTCGGCATGCGGCTGCGCGGCTACACCGAGGGGCTCTTCGGGTGGCTGCGCCACGCGCCGTGGGGCGACCCCGGGTTCAGCTCGCTCGTGCTGTCGCTCGTGGTCTTCGGATTCGTCGGCGGCATCACCGGCGTCACGATCGGCACCGAGCAGATCAACATCATCGTGCACAACACGCTGCGGGTGCCCGGGCACTTCCACGCGACCGTCGTCAGCGGCACCGCGATGGCGTTCATGGGCGTGACCTACTACCTGATCCCGCTGATCTTCCAGCGGCGGGTGGCATTCTGGCGGCTCGCGCGCCTGCAGCCGTACCTGTTTGCGGGCGGCATGCTGATCTTCACGGTGTCGATGACGTTTGCCGGCACGTTCGGCGTGCCGCGGCGCCACTGGGACATCTCCTTCAGCGAGTCGATGTACGACGTGCAGTTCAACCCGATCGTGGACCTCGTGCTGGGCGTCATGGCCATCGGCGGGCTGCTCGCGGCGACCGGCGCCTTCGTGTTCGTCGCCATTGCCGTCGCCTCCGTGTTCTTCGGCAAGCCGCTCGGCACGATCGAGCGCGGCGTGGCGATGGTCGGCGTGCCGGCCGGCATCACGCATCCCCCTGTCCACAGCGCCGACGTCGATGCGCGCAACAGGAAGCTGCACGGCCCCGAGTCAGGCATCATGGGGCCCGCGCCGGGGACGATCGTGCTGGTGTTCGTCTTCCTCGCGGCGTTCATCGTGTACTTCTTCGTCAACTGGAAGGTGCTGTCGTTCCTCTGGAGGATCGGATGACCGCAGCCACGCGCGCCGGGCTCGCCGTGGGCGCACTTGCCGTCCTCGTGGCCACGACCGCGGCCTGGTGGGCACTGGCCCTCTGGCCGGTGCCGAGCGACACGCCGGACTGGTTCCTGCGGACACGCGAGGTGTGCTTCGGCTCCACGGCCGACGCACTCCCGACGCCAACGGGCTGGCTGCTCCTCGTCGGGCAGCCGATCAGCATGCTCCTGCTGCTGCTCGTGGTGGCGGGCGCCGACCTGCGCACCGGACTGCGCGCGCTGTTGTCTCGGGTCGGCGGCCAGGTCGCGGTGGGCACGATCGCGGCCATGCTCGTCGTGGGCCTCGGCGCCACGGTCGAACGCGTCCGCAGCGCGGGCCTCGAGCCGTTCGACACCGGCGCGGCCGACGTCGCGCGGCAACTCACGCGCATCGACGATGCGGCGCCGGCATTGGCCCTGACCGACCAGTTCGGCCGCGACGTCACGCTCGACGACTTCCGTGGCCGCCCCGTCATCGTCACGTTCGCGTTCGCGCACTGCGAGACCGTGTGCCCGGTGATCGTCGAGGACGTGCTCGGCGCGAGGCGCGCGCTCGGCGACGTCGATCCCGCCGTGCTCGTGATCACGCTGGATCCGTGGCGCGACACGCCGGGCCGCCTGGCGACGATTGCCGAGGGCTGGAAGCTCGGCGCCGACGCGCGCGTGCTCTCCGGTGCCCCGGCGATCGTCGAGCGGACACTGAACGCCTGGCGCGTGCCGCGTACGCGCAACACGAAGACCGGCGACATCCTGCACCCGACGATGGTCTACGTGATCGGACGCAATGGCCGCATCGCCTACGTCGTCAATGGCAGTTCGGGGACGATCGCGGCCGCCGTGCGTGCGCTGTGATGCGGCACGCCGATCCAGGCGTCCTACCGGGACGCCGGTGGATCGGCGAGCAGGGCGTAGAGGTTCGGACGCCGGAAGCGGAACGTGTACTCGAAGGCCGCGCGTGCCTTGATCTGATCGTCGCGGCGCAGGTCCGCGATCAGCAGGTCCCCTCCCCTGTCGTCGGCCTCCGTGCGGGCCGCGATCGCACCTGACGGGTCCACGATCAGCGCCCCGCCGGCAAAGTGCTGCGGCACGCCGGCAAACGCCACGTCGCCGTGGACGTTGCACGCCACGCCGAAGACGCCGTTCTCCATGCAGCGCGCCTGCACGACGGGTGCGGCCCACGCGGCCCAGCCGGCAGGCGTCACCGGTGACGGATCGGCAGCAAAGGGAAACAGCACGATCTCGGCCCCCTGCACGGCGAGCAGCCGTGAGGATTCGGGCAGGAAGGCGTCGATGCACACGGTGATGCCGATGCGCCCGAGCGGCGTGTCGACCACCGGTGGCACGCCGCCGCCGTTGTAGAACGGCATCTCGAAGAGCGGCACGTGGAGCTTGCGCCATGCGCCGAGCAGCCCCTCGGGGCCGACGAGCACGTGCGTGTTGTGCAGCAGCGGCCCGGCGTCCTCGAGCAGGCCCGCGGCGAGCAGCAGCCCCGTGTCGCGCGCGATCTGGTGGAGGCGCGTCACGGCGGGCCCATCGAGCGGTTGCGCCATCCGCCGCGCGCCCGCGAGCGCCTCCGCGAGCCATGCGGCGTGATTGCCGACTGGATGGTTCGGGATGAACCCTGTGACGCACAACTCGGGCCCGAGGAGCAGGGATGCGCCCTGCTCCGCGGCCCCGTGTGCCGCGGCCTCGAGTCGATCGAGGTTCGCGTTGGTCTCACCAGTGGCGCAGCCGAGCGGCGCCGCCGCAACACGCACGAGATCACGCATGCCCGCGAGTGTACGGGAGAAGCACGGCCGACGTCAGAAGCGCACGCCGAGGCCGATGGACGAGGCGAGGTTGGACGTCGTGCAGTCGCCGGCGGCGCAGGGCGGCGCGCTGCTGCGGTGCGCGATGATCAAGCTGCCGATGTCGGCCCGCGCGACCCATCGTGACGAGGGATGGAACTCGAACACGCCACCGACGTCGAGCGCGAACTCGCGGCGGTACTCGGGTACGGCGAGCAGCATCAGCGCGCACACGTCGCCGCGGCATGCGACGCCGCGGTCGGTCAGCGAGGTGAAGCCCGGGCGGACCTTGGCGAACACCCCGATGCGATCGCCGCGGTATCCCGCCTTCACGCCGAAGAGCGCCGTCGAGCGCCGACGCTCGTAGCGGATGCCGGCGACACTCCCGTCGGGCATGCGGCTCGACGTATCGAGGGTGTCGTCGGGGATGAACTGGTACTCGCCCTCGAGCCCCAGCCACGGCGCCAGGTTGAACGTCACGCGACCACCGACGCCGACATTCGTGTCCGACGACTCCGACAGGCGCAGCACGTTCACATGCCCGCCGACCTCGACGCGTGGCAATTCGCCCTGCGCGAACGCCGCGCCCGCTGCGATGGCAAGCACACACACGACACCGGCCGCCATCGACACCATCCGCTGACAACTCTTCATGCTCGACTCCTGACAGTCGCGCTGGCACCGCGATCAGGAGTGACAAGGGTAGCGCAAGGCGACGACGCGTATGCTGTTCCTGTGACGAACGGCGCTCACGGCTACGACGCCATCGCCGACGACTTCGCGCGCGAGCGCGGACGTTCGCGGATCGGCGCCGCGCACGTGCGCGAATGGGCGGCTGCGCTCGGGGACGGCTGCGAGGTGCTCGACGTGGCCTGCGGCATGGGCTATCCGATCACGCAGGCACTCGTCGATGCCGGCTGTCGCGTGTGGGCCGTTGACGCCTCACCGCGCATGGTGGACCTGTTCACGGCACGCTTTCCTGCCATCCCCGTCCTCTGCGAGGAGGTCGGGGTGATGACGCATTTCGGCCGCCGGTTCGACGGCGTCGTCGCCTGGGGCCTGCTGTTCCTCCTGCCGCCCGACGACCAGCCCGCCGCCCTCGCGAAGCTTGCGGCCGCCGTGCGCCAGGGCGGGCAACTGCTCGTCACCGCTCCCGCGGAAGCCACGCAATGGATCGACGTCATGACCGGACGCGCGTCGTTCGGCCTCGGCCTCGACGCGTATCGATCCCTCCTGGAGCGGGCCGGGCTCACGCTCGTCCGCACGTTCGTCGACGAGGGCGGGAACCACTACTACCAGGCGCAGCGGGCGTGAGCCGGGAGTCCCCGCTGTAGACTCACGGTCATGGCTGCGCTCGGGCCGGTGCTGATCCTGGTGTCCATCCCGTTGCTCTTCGGGTGGGTGCCGCGCAATCGGCTCTATGGATTCCGGGTGCCGGCGACCCTCCGGCACGACACCGTCTGGTACGCCGTGAACGCGAGAAGCGCCAGGCACTTCCTCGTGCTCGGCGCTGCGATGGTGGCGCTCGACTTCACGGTGCCCGACGATCTGCGCACGAGGATCCTCGGCGCGGCAGGCCTCGTCGGACTCGTCGTCATCACGATCGTCAACTGGCGACACGCGAATCGACTGGCCCGACGGCTCGATCTAGGCGACCGGTAACGGCGCGGCCAATCTGCGGGCCTGACGCGACGCTCGAGTCACGATCCCGGCGCCACCGTCACGAAGCCTGGCAACAGGCGGTTGGCATGCAGGCGAGCCAGTCGTTCGGGATCGGCAAGGATGTCCATGCCGGCAACCCGCCCGCCCACGATGGTGTAGCCGATGACCGACAGGATCCGACCGTCGGGCAGGCGCGACAGGACGCCCACGTTGCCGTTCACGAGGACGATCGTGCTCTCGAGACCCATCTTCGAGAAGGCGCGCGCCTGTGCGGCCACTTCGGCGGCACCCCTGACGGTCCGCGACATGCCCTGTGCGCGGCCGCCGTCGGCGCGCAGCACGACGTCGGGATCGAGCACGTCCATGAGCGCGTCGAAGTCGCCCTTCTGCACCGCCGCGAGAAAGGCCTCCACGGCACGGCGCTGCGCGCGGCGGTCGGCGTCGGGCGCCGGCGCTCGACCGACGACCGTGCGGCGGGCGCGACTCGCGAGCTGACGCGTGGCCGCCGTGGTGCGCCCGACGATGGGAGCGATGTCGCCGAACGGCATGTCGAACACGTCGTGCAGGACGAACGCGACGCGCTCTGCAGGCTCCAGATGTTCGAGGACGATCATCAAGGCGAGACTCACCGAGTCTGTGCGCACGGCCTGTGCCTCGGGCCCGTCGGTGTCGATCGCCGCGGGTGTGACCACGGGGTCCGGAATGCGGGTCCCGGATGGATCCTCGCGGCGCGATGCGCGCGTGCGCAGCATGTCGAGGCAGATGCGGCTCACGACCGTCGTCAGCCACGCGCGCAGGCTGGCGATGCCGGCGACGTCGGCACGACTCATCCGCAGCCAGCTCTCCTGCACGGCGTCCTCGGCGTCGCTCAGAGAGCCGAGCATGCGATAGGCGATCCCGCGGAGATGCTCCCGATGCGCCTCGAACCGGCCGGCAAGCGACGCGGTCACATTCGCGACGTCCGTTCCGTCATACATGGCAGGAGAAGCCTACCTGATGACCGTGCTCGTGTGGATTCTGCAGATCGTGCTCGCCTTCCTGTACCTGGCCGGCGGTGGCTACAAGACCTTCAGCTACGAAGAATTGATGAAGGGCGCCGTGGCGTTTCCACGCGAGGCCTGGATCGGCCTGGGCGTGTTCGAGATGGTCGGCGCCGTCCTGCTGATCGTGCCCGCGGCGCTCAACTGGATGCCGGTGCTCACGCCCGTCGCCGCCGCGGCCCTGGCCGTCGAGACCTTGCTGCTCGCCGCGATCTACGCGAGCTATTCGGCCGCGATCACGGTGGAGAACCCGATGACGTGGGCCATTGTCATGGGCGTGCTGATGACTTGGGTGGCGTGGCACGGCTACGCGAACCACGTGCGCTAGCGTGCCTGCTCCAGCCTGCGCTTCGTGTGTTCGAGGCCGGCGCGCACACCCTGCTCGGCGCCGCTCCGCACGCGCCGCCGGACGATGCGGCCGGTGAACCCGCTGAGCCCGTCCGTGCGGCTGCGGCTCACGGTGACGAACCAGAACCCTTCCCCCCGAGAGGGATCCGGCACGAGGGCGCGGATCTCGAGGCCGGTCCAGAAGTAGTGGCTCGCGTAGAGCATCTTCGACGCGACGACCGTGTCCTCGGGTGTCTCGCGAATCGTCAGGTGGCTGATGCGGATCGTCGGCTTCAGGCCGAACTCGACCTCCTGCCAGTAGAGAAACGATGTCGCGTTCGGCAGGGTGACCCTGGGATACCCGAGCAGGTAGCGCCGCAGGTTCGGCATCTCGTTCGTGAGCTCGGGCATCCGATCGACCATGTCCTTGAACTCGCGCGCCACATACGTCGGGTCTGCGGCATCGCGATACACGGCAAGCGTGTCATTGCCGCCCTTCAGGTACTCGGTGACGTACCCGAGTGACAACTGCCGCATCAGCGCATTGGCCGCGTCATGCGCCGTGGGTGACTTCCAGTCGATCTCGCTGCGGAACCGCTTCAGCGCGCCCTCGCCCAGCTTGATCGCGCAGTCGCCCACGCGGCAGTCCGCCAGGTCGTCGAGGTCGTCGGCGGGCAGGCGCAGGTCGGCGAAGTCCGCGAGCCGCGGCGTCGCGCTGATCTTGCGTGTCACGTTGAAGCCGGTCCCGGTCTCGAAGCGCTCGATGTCCGTGACCGCGGCGACGTACCGCTTCATCGGCGCGCCGACCCAGATGGCCCCGAGCACGGCGACTTCCTTGCTCTGGTCGGCATCGAGCATCTTCGTGATCGGCTGCCCGGCCATGAGTTGCTGGCGCTCGCTCGCCGAGAGCGCGCCTGCGCTCGCGAAGTACTTCTCCAGCCTGTCCGGGAACGCCGCGCCCTGGCCATGGCTCGCCGATCCGGCGAGGAGAAGGGCAAGGAACGTCAGCAGGGCGCATCGCGGCGCCCCACCCGGGGTCCTGCGCAACATGGGCATTGTCGGTCTGGACATGTGTGCTCCTGCAGGGGGCGCGTGCATGGCGTCGTTCAACGGCACGCCGCGTTGGCGGCATCGGGAATGAGCGCCGTCTGCACGATGGCTCGACTGCGCGTGGTGTCCGGCATGCTAAACCGAGATACCTCACGTTCGGCACGCTTACGAGGGCCGTCCCGGCAGCCACACGCTCACCGCCATCCCGCCGCCGGCGCGTCTCGCGAGGTGCAGGCGGCCGCGATGCGCCTCGACGATCTCGGAGCAGAGCGAGAGTCCGAGCCCGGCGCCGGCCTTCTTCGACGAGTGAAACGGCAGAAGCGCCTTGCGCATCGTCTCTTCGTCCATGCCGGTGCCGCGATCGAGGACGGTGAGCCGCACCTCGGTGTCGCGGCGTTCGACCTGCAGGCGGATCTCGTCGGGTGCGGTGCCTGATTCCTCGGCGTTCTTCAGCACGTTGATCAGGACCTGCTGGATCTGCGCGGGATCGAACCAGGCATCGCCGCCTGCGTCGCCCTCGAGGGCGAACGGGAACAACTCCCCCACCCGCGCGAGGAACGGCGCGAGCGGGACCATGTCGGGGCGCGGCGCGGGAAGGCGGGCGAAGCGCGCGTAGCCCTCGAGGAACCTCGTCACGTGCGCGACGCGCTCGGCAATCGTGTCGAGTAGCGGCGGCAACCGATCCGCGGCATCGGATCGCGCGGCGGCAATCCGTGCCGAATGCGCCAGCGAACTCACCGGCGCCAGCGAGTTGTTCAGCTCGTGGGTCATCACCCGGATCGCCTTCTTCCACGTGGCCGCTTCCTGCCGGGCCAGTTCGTGCGTGATGCGTTCGACCACGACGAGTCGGTGCGGCACGGTGTTGAGGCGGAAGGCGCGAACGAGCACGCGGTAGCTCTCCTCGTGGCCCTCCTCGTCCCACGAGACCACGCTGTCCTCGAGACGACGCAGCGGCCCCTGGAGCGCCATCGGCGCAAGGCCGACGATGTCCTGGAGGAGTCGTCCGTTCAACCGCGCGACACCGTGGAACACCCGCCGGCACGCGGCGTTGGCAAAGACGATCCGCTCGCGCTGATCGACGAGCAGGATGGCCATCGGCGCACCGTGCAGCAGCGTGTCGAGCAGCAGTTCGCGCTGGATCAGTTCGGCGCGCTCGTCGCGCAGCACCGTGCCCATCCTGTTGAAGACGGCAACGAGATCGCCGACTTCGTCACTCGACGGCAGCGCGAGCCGCGTTGCGAAGTCGCTCTCCGCAAAGCCCGTCACGCCATCGTGCAGCGCGCGCAGCGCCTGGCGCGCCGGCGTCGTCGCCATGCGGGCCGCGACGATGGCCGCGCCGCTGCCGACGGCGAGCGCGATGGCCGCGGCGAGTGGAACGGTGAGTCCAGCCCGGAGCAGCAGGGCAGCGACGGCCGCAGTGCCCAGGACGCAGGCGAGGATGGCAAGCAGGACGCGCGTCTGGAGGCGGAGCACGTCAGCCCCGCGGCCGCCGCTCGAGTGTCACGCCGAGCCGCTCCATGCGTCGGTAGAGGGCCTGTCGTGACAGGCCGAGCGCCTCGGCGGCGCGCGAGACGCTGCCGCCGTGCGCGCGCAGCAGGTCCGCGAGCGCCTGCCGTTCCATGGAGTCTCCGCCGTGCGGCATGCCTGGCGCCGGCGCATCATCGGGTGTCAGTCCGAGGTCCTCCGGCAGGATCGTGTCGCCGGTGGCGACGAGGCGTGCACGCTGCAGCCGGTTCTGGAGTTCGCGGACATTGCCGGGCCATGCGTAACCGAGCAGCGCGTCTTCGGCCGACGACGACAACTGCATCGCACCGGGCCCGGTGGCGGCAGCGAGCAGGCTGCGCGCGATGGGCAGTACGTCTTCCGGGCGCTCGCGCAGCGGCGGCACCGCGAGTTCGATGACGTTCAGGCGGAAGTAGAGATCTTCCCGGAAGCGGCCGGCCGCGATGGCTTCGTCCATGCGGACGTTCGTCGCACAGATCAACCGGGCATCGCTCCGCAGCGACACGCTGGACCCGAGCCGCTCGAACTCGCCCGTCTGCAGCACGCGAAGCAGCTTGGCCTGCCCCGCCATCGACAGCGTGCCGATCTCGTCGAGGAACAGCGTGCCCCCGTGCGCCGCCTCGAACCGGCCGATGCGGCGGCGTTGTGCCCCGGTGAACGCTCCGGCCTCGGCGCCGAACAACTCCGCTTCGAGCAGGGTGTCGGGCAGCGCCCCGACGTGGACGGTGACGAAGGGCCGCCGCGCCCGCAGTGAGTTGGCCTTGACGATCTCGGCAAGCTTCTCCTTACCGACGCCGTTCGGTCCCGTGATCAGCACGGGCACGTCGGCTCTGGCCACGTGGACGGCAAGGTCCACGAGCCGAGCCATCGCGCGGCTCGCGTAGACCATCCCCCGAAGGTCGGCACCCGGTGCATGGGGCGCCGGGACAGGCGCGCGCCCGGCGTCTGCCGCCGAGCGGGCCAGGAGCATGTCCCTGACACTCGACACCAGGCGCTCGTCGTCCCACGGCTTGCCGAAGTAGTCGGTGGCGCCGGCCTTGACGAGCGACACCGCGCGTTCGAGCGACGTGAAGGCGGTCATCAGCAGCACCGGCATCGACGGATCCAGCGCGCGGATCGCCCGGAACAACTCGGCGCCCTCCTCGCCCGACGTCTCGCCCGGCGCGAAGTTCATGTCCTGGAGCACCACGCCGATGCCGCCGGCCCTGATGGCCGCCAGCGCCGCGCCCGCGTCCGCAGCCCGGCGCGTGGGCACGTCGTGCAGGGAGAACAGCACCTCCAGGGCGTCCGCGACGGGCGCCTGGTCCTCCACGATCAGGCACGTGAACGGCAGGGCCACGCCGCTAGGTTACGCCGCAGGCGGTCAGATGTTCCGTGTGGCTTCGGCCGGCGCCACCCGGGCGCCGCGCAGGGCCGGCCAGAACGTGGCGAGCAGGCCGGCACTCCAGAGCAGCACGGCGCCGACGGCCAGCAGGCCCGGCGTCATCTTCGGCCCGTCCACCTGGCTCAGGAGCGTCAGGTTCAACGTGATGGCCAGCCCCACCCCGATGACGATGCCGACTGTCGTCGTGATCCAGTTCTCGAAGAGGAAGTGCGTCAGGATCGCGGTGCGATCGGCGCCGAGCGCCCGCCGCGTGCCGATCTGCCTGGTGCGCTCCGCCACCGAGAAGGACGTGAGCCCCATGATGCCGAGCCCGGTCACGAAGACGAGGACGACGATGACGAGCGAGAGCAGCCGCACCATCAACGTCTGGCTGCCGAGGAAGCGGCGCTTGACGTCGGGAATGGTCCGCACGCGGAAGGTCCGGTGTTCGTTCACGCCCGCCAGCGTCTGCTCGACCGACCGCTCGACCGCCGCCATCTGCCCGGGCTTCACCTGCAGCAGGTACGACGTGCCGTTGGCGTACCCGCCCTGCCGCTGCGGATAGAACGTCACGTACTCGCCGATCTTCCACGCATACGGGTTGTAGAACGTGTCGATGACGCCGACGACCTGCCACAGGTCGCCGTCGCCGTCCTCGAAGGTCTTGCCGAGGGGGCTGCCCTCCGGGAACATCAGCGCGGCGTAGGCGCGCGAGATGATTGCCGGGACGGTCACGTTGCTCGCGACGAGGCCGGCCGCGTCGCGCACGCGATCGGTCGCGTTCACCGCGCGCAGCTGCTCGGTGCTGCGCAGCACGTCATCGCGAGTGAAGGCCCGCCCCTCGACGAGTCGCACACTCAGCGTGTCGAACAGGTGCTCGTCGGCGGCATAGATCTGCGTGCGGATCTGCTCGGCGTTGCGGTTGCGGCGGAACTGCGTGGAACTGCCGCCACCCTGCCAGGGCAGGAACGCCGAGTTCGTGGCCTCCCTCACGGCCGGATGGGCGCGCAGCGCCGCGAGATCCTGATCGGTTGCCGCATCGCGGTAGGCATGCTCCTTGAACGCTTCGTCGAACGGCGTGGCCGTGACCATCAGCAGCTGGTCGTCCACGAACCCGGAGGGGCGGGTCAGCTCGCGGCGTGCGTCGAGAATGAGACTGACGCAGTTGGCGACGATGGCAAGCGTCAGCGCGACCTCGAGGGCCAGCAGGCCGAACCGCACCTTGTTGCGCAGCATGGAACGGAGGATGGGACCGGGATGCATGGCGAACCTCAGGCCTTCAGGTGGTCTGCCGGCGCCAGGCGTCCGATCCGCCACGCCGGGTACACGCCGGAGATCAGGCCGGCGACGATCGACAGCACGAGTGCGAGCAGCAGCATCTGCAGGTCGAGCACGAAGACGTTCTGCCTGTTGGTCATGTCGAGCATGAAGGCGTTGAGCGCACGGAGGCCGAGGGCCGTGAGCATCACACCAATCACGCCGCCGATGATCGCGACCACCTGACATTCGACGAGGTGCTGGAGGAACACGTCGCGCCGTGACGCGCCGAGCGCGCGCCGTACGCCGACCTCGTTGGCTCGCGCGAGGAACTTGCCGAGCAGCAGCCCGATCAGGTTCACCGCCGCGACCGCGAGGAACAACAGCCCGACCATCAGCAGCGCGAAGGTCTCCTTCGGCGCGACCTGGAAGTCCTCCATCAGGGCACTGATGCTCGACACGCGGTAATTCATGGGCCGCGCGAAGCGCCCGGCCTTCTTCTGATCGGCGATGTAGCTCTCGATGAACGATCGGTACGCGGCCTCGTCGGCAGGGGTACGGAGCTCGACCCAGTACTGCAGGAATGTCTGCTCGGATGCCAGCGCGGCCTGGAAGCCTGGACCGGGCGGGCTCGTCCAGCCGTCGCTGTTGCCGGCCGTGCGGATCTCCATCGGCACCATCAGCCCGAACGGCATGTACACGGCTTCCGGTTCACTCAGGGCGCTGCCCGTGAGGTCGTACATGCGAACCGTCGGCTGCCACCCAGCCAGCACGCCGACGATGCGGAAGTCGCGTGACTCGATGCGCAGGGCCTGGCCCACGCTGTTGCGGCCGCCGAAGAGCCGTTCGTTGAGTGCCTCCGAGATGACGATCGCCGGCTCGAGCTTCGTGTCGGCCTCCCGGGTCCACGGCCCGCCATGCCGGAACGGCACCTGGAACATCTCGAAGAAGTCGGACTCGGCCATCCGCACGTCCTCGCGGGTCGGGCGCGCGACGGCAGGATCGGGAACGACGGTCAGGCGGGCGCGGAACGACGGGGTCTGGCGCACCGGGATCGTGGACCGCTTCAACTCCATCGCGTCGCGATAGGCGATCTGCGGCGGCAGCGCGTCGGGACTGTCGCCCGGATACGGCTGCCGGGGGTCCCAGTTGTCGAGCCGCACGTATCGCAGCACGGCTTCCTTGTCGGGCAGCGGGTGCCTCGTGAACGCGTGGCGGACGGTGGCAAACGTCGTCGCGAACGCGATGCCGAGCGCGATGCACGAGACAATCAGCAGCGACAGCGTCGGACTGCGCTTGAGGCTCTTCCAGGCAATCCAGATGTTGTGGAGCAGCATCGGCCTCTCCTACTGGATGGCGGCGGCCAGGCTTGGCAGCGTGTGTTCCTCGAACAACTGCGCGTCGGTGTCGAGCACGCGGCCGTCGAGCAGGTGGATGTGCCTCGGCGCGCGCGCGGCGCACTCCGGCGAGTGCGTCACCATGATGATCGTCGTGCCCTGCTCGTGGATGCGCTCGAGCAGATCCATCACCTCGCGCGACATCAGCGTGTCGAGGTTGCCGGTGGGCTCGTCTGCGAGGATCAACTTCGGGTCGCCGGCCAGCACGCGGGCGATGGCCACGCGCTGCTGCTGGCCGCCGGAGAGCTGCGACGGCAGGTGGCGCAGGCGCGACGACAGGCCCACGAGCTCGACCGCCCGTTCGACCCGCGCCTTGCGCTCGCGGGCCGGCAGTCGCCTGTAGCGGATCGGCACGTCCACGTTGTCGAACACGTCGAGGTCGGGAATCAGGTTGAACGACTGGAAGACGAAGCCGATCTTCTCGTTGCGGATGCGCGACATCTCCCGATCGGACAGCCGGCTCACGTCGTGCCCGTCGAGCGTGTAGGTGCCGGACTCGAACGTATCGAGCAGCCCTGCGACATTCAGGAACGTGGTCTTGCCAGAGCCAGACCGCCCCATCACGGCAACGAACTCGCCCGCCTCGACGTCGAGCGTGATGTCGTCGAGCGCATAGGTCTCCACGAGTTGCGTGCGGTACACCTTACGAATGTGGGACATGGACAACATCGGTGGATTCTCCTCGGCCTTCGTCGTTCGGCCGTCGGCCTTCGTCGGTCGGCCGTCGGCCTTCGCTAACCGCTACCGATTCCTCAGCAGCACGCGCGAGGCGCCGCTGAACTCGCTCGTGTCCGAGACGATCACGTCGTCGCCGACCTTCAAGCCGTCGACGATCTCTACGTGCGACAGACTGCGCGCGCCGGTGGTGATGGCCGTGCGCACCGCGACGCCGTCGCGGACGACGAACGCCATGCGTCCGCCGCCGCTCTGCAGGAAGGCGCCGCGCGGCAGCGTCAGCGCCTGCGCCCGGGTCTCGAACAACAGGCGGAGCGAGACACGCTGGTTCTGCCTCAGCGTGGGCGGCGCGTGGCCGACGAACGCGGCGCGCCCCTCAACGAGGCTGTCGCGCACCGAGGGCGAGATGGCGGTGACCCGGCCGTCGTACTCGCGTCCCTCGTAGAGCACGCGCACCGGCGTGCCGGCGCCGGCCTCGGCCGCCTCGTTCTCGGGCAGGCTGAACTCGATCTCGTAGGCATCGAGGTTCACCACGGTGAGCACGGCCTGGTTGGCCGCGACGGCGTCGCGGTCCTGCACGCTGATGGAGCCGATCAGGCCGTCGAACGGTGCGACGATCGACAAGCGCTCGACCTGTCGCGCGACTTCGTCGGCAAGCGCGGCCTGCCGCGCGCGTGCCAGTTGCTGCGTCTGGATCTCGAACTCGGCGGTCTCGCGCTCGAGCCCGCGCGCCGCGCGCGCCGTCTTCAGTTCCACCTCGGCGAGCTGCACATCGTCTTGCGCGCGTTCGTAGTCCACCTGGTTCAGCAGGCCTTCTTCGAAGGTCTGGCGCGCGCGTTCCAGGTTGCGACGCGCCGACTGCAGCTTCACCTCGGCGAGTTCGATGGCGCTGGCGTTGCGCGTGTCGCTCTGACGGGCGGCAATGCGCGCGCGCCCGAGGGCGACGTCGAGCGACTGGAGTGACGTCTGCTCCTGCGTGAAGCGGCTGCGCAGTTCGGGGCTGTCGATTGTCGCGAGCACCTGGCCGCGCGTCACCGGGTCGCCGGCCTTGACCTGGAGG
The DNA here is from genome assembly GCA_934541105.1 of uncultured Luteitalea sp. Lineage (GTDB taxonomy): Bacteria > Acidobacteriota > Vicinamibacteria > Vicinamibacterales > Vicinamibacteraceae > Luteitalea. Next base: position 90,965 of record CAKTDA010000009.1, read on the forward strand.
CTGACGATGCCGGCGGTGGCGGCAAAGAGGGTCGGCGCGTTCGCGGAGACGATGCGGCCGTCGGCGGCGGCGTCACGAACGAGTGCGCCGAGGGTCACAGGCGCCACCTGGATGCGGCTGGCGTCCACGGTGCGATCGACGGACGCAAGACGGCGGTACGCCGGCCATGCGAAGGCAATGCCCGCGACGAGCAGCAGTGCGACGCCGGCGAGCACCCACGTCCGCCGGCGGGCGCCTGTGCGGACCACGGTGCGGTCCATGGAGGATGTGCCGGTGATCACGCGGCCTGCAGGGGCAAGTGCGATGCCAGCGCCGCGGGTGCGGAAACGCGCGTCTACGGTGCGCGGGGCGGGCCGATGTCCGGGTGACAGACGTCCGGAGGGGGCGGACATGTGTCCGCGGGAGTGTCTGTGCGCTCGGTCACCGTCGAGACTGCCGATTGGCGTCGACGCGAGCCAATCGTTCGGGATCGGCAAGGATGTCCATGCCTGCGACCTTCCCGCGCACGACTGTGTAACCGATGACCGACAGGATCCGTCCGTCGGGCAGGCGCGATACGACGCCCACATGGCCGTTCACGAGGACGATCGCGCTCTCGAGATTCATCTTCGAGAAGGCACGCGCCTGCGCGGCCACTTCAGCGGCGCCCCTCACGATCCGCGACATGCCCGTGGCGCGGCCGCCGTCGGCGCGCAGCACGACGTCGGGATCGAGCACGTCGATCAGCGCGTCGAAGTCACCCCGCTGCACCGCGGCGAGAAACGATTCCACGACACGACGCTGCGCGCGGCGGTCGGCGTCGGGAGTCGGCGCGCGACCCGCGATCGTGCGGCGGGCGCGACTCGCGAGTTGGCGCGTCGCGACGGTGGTGCGTCCGACGATGGGGGCGATGTCGTCGAAGGGGACGTCGAAGACGTCGTGCAGGACGAACGCGACACGCGCGGCGGGCTCGAGATGCTCGAGGACGATCATCAACGCGAGACTCACCGAGTCCTTGCGCACGACCTGGGCCTCCGGGCCATCGCTGTCGCTCTCGATGGCCGTGACCACGGGGTCTGGAACGTACGTCTCGGATGGTTCCTCGCGCCGCGAGGCGCGCGTCCGCAGCATGTCGAGACAGATGCGGCTGACGACTGTCGTCAGCCACGCGCGCATGTTGTCGATGCCGGTGGCGTCGGCACGACTCACCCGCAGCCAGCTCTCCTGCACGGCGTCCTCGGCGTCGCTCAGGGATCCGAGCATGCGGTAGGCGACCCCACGAACGTGCTCCCGGTGGGCCTCGAAGCTGCCGGACACTGACTCGGTCACACTCGAGCCGCCCGCTCCGTCATACATGGAGGAGAAGCCTACCTGATGACCGTGCTCGTGTGGACTCTGCAGATCGTGCTCGCCTTCCTGTACCTGACCGGCGGCGGCTACAAGGCCCTCAACTACGAAGAACTGATGAAGGGCGCCGTGGCATTCCCGCGCGAAGCCTGGATCGGCCTTGGCGTGTTCGAGATTGTCGGCGCCGTCCTGCTGGTCGTGCCAGCAGCGCTCGGCAGGCTGCCGGTGCTCACGCCGATTGCCGCTGCCGCGCTGGCCGTCGAGACCCTGCTGCTCGCCGCGATCTACGCACGCTATTCGACCGCAATCACCGTGGAGAACCCGATGACGTGGGCCATCGTCATGGGCGTGCTCATGACAGTGGTGGCGTGGTATCGCTGCGTCAGCTACATGCGATAGCACCGGAGCCGGATCGTCGGCGGACCCGCACGCAATCCGCCGGTGCTGCGGTGTACGCTGACGCATGCGGTTTGCACGACGTCCCGGCACGGCGCTCTTCGTTCCCGTTCTCCTGGTGATCCTCGTTGTCGGCTGCGGTCGCCGAACCCCGGACATCACCGCGGTCGAGCAGTGGACGACGCACGAGATCGTGCTGACGTCGACGACGCCGTACGAGAACCCGTACACCGACGTGGACGTCTCGGTGCGTTTCGAGAACGACGCCGGCGAGCACCTGGTGCGGCCGGCCTTCTGGGATGGCGGGGCCACGTGGAAGGTGCGGTTCGCGCCGCCGGATGCAGGGCGGACGTGGACCTGGCGGAGCGAGGCGTCGAACGCCGCCGATGCGGGGCTCGTCGGTCAGACCGGATCGCTGCGCTCGGTGCCATACGGCGGCAGCAGCGACCTCCTGCGCCACGGACTCCTGCGCATGTCACAAGGCAAGCGCAGCGTCGTCCACGCCGACGGCACGCCGTTCCTCGTCGTTGCCGACACCGCATGGTCGATTCCCTATCGCGCGACACGCGAGCAGGTGACGACATACGCCGCGGACCGGCAGGCGAAGGGCTTCAACACGACGTTCCTGATCACCGTGCAGGGCGACCGCTTTGCGAAGGGGCCCGATGCGCGCGACACGCCGCTCGGCTTCGCACGCGCATTCACGGATCTGCCCGACGGGCATCTCGACGTGCTGCTGCCGTCGTACTTCCAGGAACTCGATGCCCTTGTGGACATCCTGCTCGAACATGACCTGGTGCCGCTCTACGCGCCGGTTGCGCATGGCTACGGCTGGAAAGGCGAGACGGCCGTCGGCCCGACCCTGTCGCCCGACGAGTATGCGCGGTACTGCCGGTACCTCGTCGCGCGATACGGCAGCAGACCCGCGTTGTGGCTCGTGAGCCTCGACAGCAACGGGTTGGCTCCGAGCATCGCCCCCGCCGGTCAGGCGATCGAGCAATGGGACGCTTACGCGCAGCCGACCGGGCTGCACTACAGCCCCTACGACGACTATCTGGCCGATTGGGCCAAGCCGGACAGCGACTGCTGTTTCCACGGCAACAAGAGCCACCAGGGCGAACCGTGGCTCGATTTCCAGTGGGCGCAGACGGGCCACGAAGGCAAGGCGCTGTACCACAAGGTGCAGCGCATGTACGACAACACGCCGGTCAAGGCCGTCATGAACGGCGAGTCGACGTACGAGGCGATGGGACAGGGCCGGTACGGCCTGGGCTGGTGGCAGGGGCACGACGCGTGGAACCAGTTGATGCACGGCGGCACGATGGGCGTGGCGTATGGAGCCGTCAGCGTCTGGCAGTGGAAGGTGCAGCGTGACGAGCCGGGCTGGCCCGACTGGACCGACGCGCCCATGTCCTGGCGCGACGCGCTCGATCTCGAAGGCAGCCGCTACGTCGGCGCGATCGCGTCGGCATTCGAGGGCCTCGACGTCACCGACATCGAACGTCGCTGGGACCTGGCCGAGGGCGGAGCGCCGCTGCTCGCCAAGCCGGGCGCGCTCTACGTGGCGTACATGCCGGAAGGCGGGACCATCACAATCCCGACTGCACCCGAGGGGCTGCCGACCCGATGGTTCGATCCGAAGCAGGGCGAGTTCCGCGAAGGCGGTGTGTCGCCTGCGGGAGGACGGTTCGCGGCACCTGACGCGAGACCGTGGGTGCTCCTCGTCGGCGCGCGCGCGTCGAGGTGACGCGGCGGAGATCGTGCGTTGGCCCAGAACACCAGTGGCCCTTGAGCAGAACGGCACCTGCACGTCCCATCGCGCGTGCGAGTCTCACCCTGTGCGCGGCGCCGTCAAGGCGCGCAGGCAAGACGCACGTGGTCAACTGCTGGTGTCCGCCAGCGATACCGCAACCCGCACTACCTGGCCCTCCATGCTCGTGAACTCGAGACGCACCAGCATTCCCGGCTTGAACTCCCAGTCCTCGTCGTCCGGGTCGTAGCCATCGGGTGCAATCAATCTGGCGACATCCTGCCCGGCGGAGGATGCAGGAACTGGCCGATAGACGATGGTCCCTTCGCCGAGAAGGCGGACGTACACCACTTCGGTCGCGCCTGATTCCGGCTCCAATTGCATCGGTCACCTCGCATGGCACGTCACCGGGCAGTACTGAACGTCCTGCGCACGAGTGCACAGCCCGCCGACGGCCGACGTGAGCTTACTGCGCGAGCCATTCAGCGCCCAGGTGGCTTGGTCGGACAGCACTGTCACAGCGCGGCGTCCTCGATACGAGCACGCTGATTCTCCTGACGAGAATCCAGGATGAGAGTCTCCTTCCGGTGGAACCGCTCTTCACCACGGTGACCCTCGCCGAACTGTCCGTCGGTCCGCTCCTGGCGACGACAGACGAGGAACGCGCCACGCGTCAATCACACGTCCAACAGGCGGAGGCGGACTTCGAGCCGCTTCCGTTCGATGTTCCCGCCGCACGAGCAATCGGGCGCGCGGCGCTGGCGCTTCGACGGAGCGGGCGTGCCGTGAGGCCGCGGGCGTACGACGTCATGATTGCCGCGACTGCCCTGGCGAACGGTTTGCCGTTGTACACGTGCAACCCGAAGGACTTCGCGGGGATCGATGGGCTGACCGTGGCGGCCGTCCCGGTTCCGAGCGGTCCTACCCACGAGCCGGGGCCCTTGTCCAAACCACGAGCAAAGCGGTAAGAGGCGGTCAGCCCATCATGAGGCCCCTTGCCCCGAGTAGGGGCGGCCTCAGCGCAGTGCACGGCGATACGGGCTAAGTGGAAAGCAATCCGGCGTCATTCTGCCTGGCGACGACAGATGAAGTACTCCGACCCCGTGCCTTCGAAGCGGTCCGAGACGTCACCGACGCGGTGGAGTCCATGGGAGTCGAGCGTGGACAAGACGACGGCGGCTGGCCAGTACCGGATTGCAAAGCCGTCCTGCACGTGGTGCATCTGGCCCTCGATCTCGATGTGCGTGTTCTCTTCGTACCGGAACAGGTCGTCGGTTTCCGGATCGGGCACGATCGTCACGCGACGCTCACCGCCAGGAACCGTCAGTCGGCTGCTCACGAACATGGGCCGCGACGGGACGTCGATCAAGAGGATGCCCCCCGGCTTCAGCACGGCCGCCATGGATCGGGCCGCCGCGTGGAGGGCGGCCTCGTCGAGCAGGTACAGCGTCACGGTGAACAGACACAACGCGATGTCCGCGGTGGACGTCGGCGGTCGTTCCTGGATGCGCTGCTGGTACGTCTCGACCGATACGCCGGCGCGCGCTGCATTGACCTCGAGCCGCATGAGCATCGGACCGCTGGGCTCGATCGCCGTTACGCGGTAGCCCTGTCTCGCGAGAGGGACTGCAAGGCGGCCCGTACCCGCGCCGAAATCCACGATGTGAGCTGGTGGTGGCGCATACTCGGCCACGAGCGCCGCGGTCTCGTCGGTCAGGGTCCGGTAGAACGCGCCGAAGCTCCCGTCGTAGATGGCATCGTATGCGTGCGCCCACGAATCATGCGGCGTCGTCATGCAATCGAGAGGAGCCGGCGACGCATGGCCATCACCACGCGGTGCGACGCGAGAATGTCACTCCCGAGAATGCCGTCCACCCCTGCGAGTTGGAGGGTGAGTTCCAGGAGGTCCGGCAGGACGCCGCAACGAGTCTGGATGGTCACAGCGCCCACCGTGGCATCGACATGCCAGGTCTCGGTCACGAACTCACCGAGACCGGGATAGAAGTCGCGAAGCTCACCAGCCGGTACAGCGCCGAGCGCGCGCGCATCGCGCAGATACGTCACTTGCGCGCCGGTATCAAAGAAGACGGCGGACGATCGGCCCCCAATCGTAGCCTGCACGACCGGTACGCCCATCACGTCACCGAGGGCCACCACGGCATCCGCCACAGGCAGCGGATTCTCCGACAACGTGAGCGTCCCGTCCGCGATGTCGAAGGCCACGTCGAGCGTCGCCATGACGTCCATGCCCAGCAGGCCGGATACGGGACGTCCGACGAACCCGGACAGCGTCGAGGCGTCCAATCCCAGGTACGACGCGGCAACCGCTCGGTCGTGAGCGCAAAGGCGGAAGGACGAACGCGCCGAGAGCGACACGGGAGCACCCGTATCCACGAGCCACTCCGCGCCGTCCACCGTTGCGTAGATGTGCCCGCGATCGAGCACGAGCGGCAGCACGTCAGTCACCAGCGACCTCGTCAGGCGCCAGCGCGCCGGATCCTGCCAACGGGCCTGGGCGACGAAGCGAACCAGCCGTTCGGGGTCGGCGAGGATGTCCATACCTGTGACCTTGGCGCCCACGATTGTGTAACCGATGACCGACAGGATACAGGCGCACAGGCCGCGGCCGAGCTGCCCGATGGTGGGCGGTCGTTTCGTGCATTACCGTAGGCGTGACGGTTGAACGGCTGGCGACCTGCGGGAAGAGGTGCTGGCTGACAACCCACCCTCGCCCGTGCCGTCGACATGGTCAAGTATCGACTGCTCAGTCGTTTGCGGGTGCCTCCTCATGAGATTGTGAAGCAAGAGATGCCACATGTTGCCTCAACTCAAAGCAGAGCTGGTGGCCGGGTCGGCGGTTTATGAGCGGCTATACGCGGTATGAGCGGCCTTATGCGCGCGCTCATTCTTTCGCTACATGTTCGCACCTGGACTCCGCGCGTCCCTCTGGGCCTTGCGGATGGTCCTTCAGAGCTGTTCACGCAGGTCCTCGAACCGACGAAGAACCTCCGCCCAGGCCGGATATGGGCCGAAGCACAGTTGCCGGCACTGCACCTCGTATTCCGCGCCGAGGGTCGCGCTCAACGTGTCCGGCGGAAACAGGGCCTCGCTCGTGGCGAAGCGCATGTCGTCGGGCGGGATGTAGCTCTGCTCGAAGTGTTCGCCACTGATGGCGTCGTAGTCGGCCTTGAGTGCCGCGTACTCGCCAGACGCCAGCATCTCGGCTACCTCCGGGCGCGTCGCCAGCTGCGAGAGGTCGTAGTAGTGCCGCGCGTAGGCGCCGATGGCGCGGCCCGAGCGCTTGAAGATTTCAACCTTCGCGTGAATCGCGAACAGCTTCTCGACGAACGTCCGGCGGAAATGAAGCAGCCGCATCGTGAATCCGCCCTCGTCCACGGCGCCGAGCGAGACGCCGCGTTCGGCGAGGAACTCGGCCAGGTACGAACGGATCTCCACATCAGCGGTTGGTTCACGGCCGCTCGCCGTCCCCGCCTCGACGAGCACGGAGCCGGCCACTTCGCCAGGACCACCGAACGCCTGGACGAATGAGAACCGATCCGCCCGTCCGAATCCGCCGACAGTCCTGCTCTCATCCGGCAGGAACGTCAGGCCGGGATGCGCCGCGACGGCATCGCGCAGGGCCTTGAGCTGCCGGTTGATGCCGTTCCTGCCGGGCACCGGATCGAAGGCACGCGGATCGAGGAAGATGTCTACGTCCTCGGAGAAGCGCTGAATGAGGTTCCAGCCTTTCGACAGACTGGTGCCGCCCTTGAAGATGCACTTGTCGCCGACCGTGACGGCAATGACGCGAAGCGCTTCGGTGACGTAGTAGTCCTTCTCGATGAGCGCGGGGCGCAGTCCTCTTGCGGAGAAGTGCTCAGCGGCCTGCACGATCGCCTGTCGGAAGTCCGGATGCTCGCTGAGTCTCATGGGCGCGCCCGCTCCTTCGCCTGCCACTGGCGCGCCGACCGCAGCCCAGACAGGACTCCAAAATCGAAACGGGACACCGGATTGAGCGAGGCACGCAGCCGCCGGAGCGTGGCGGAGCTTGCGCCGATGTCATCGCCGATGGCTCCGAGCATCGCACGGACGCGCGGCGGTTCGGATGGCGCGACACGAGCGAGACGTTCGTATCGGCCCGGTTCCTTAAAGAGGCGGAGTGTGCGGCGGATCGTGTCCTGCTCAGACAGTTCGCTCGTGCGACCGCCGCGGCGCAGGAAGTCGAGCAGCGCGGCGTCGTGGTCCGAGAGACGCTTCCACGCCTCCGGTCGGCGAGTGTGAACGATCGTGTCGCGACCTGCGAGCTTGCGCGGCAGGCTGGCGGCCGTCGTGGCGACCTCACTGCGGCCGGCCGCCTGCGTCGTGAAGCCCAGCAGGTTCGCCGCCGCAACGCCCGCCGGGAACATGGGTGACCGGTCGGCGGCAAGCTTCCGGATCGCGACAGGATCCGGTCGACTCGGGCCAAGAGCCGTCGCCCGGCCGCGATAGTAGACGCCCTTGCTCAGCCGCTGCAGCGTGCCGGCCTTCGCCAGGCGCGACAGGGCCTGCGCGACGGCTGCGACGGGCAGGTTCGGAAAATCCCTGAACCGCCAGACCCGCTCGCCGCCCGCCTCGACGCGCCGCCGAATCACCTGGACGACGGGTGGGCGTCCGTTGGTCCGCTGGGGGAGTTCCATAGACTCCACTGTGCGTTGTGGCGGTGATGTTGTCAAGTTTCATAGCAAAAAAACTTGACTCGATTTCGCTAGAAGCAGGCCATAGCACCCACCATCGTCAGGAACCACCCAAGAACGCCCGCCGATGAATTGCAGAGCGCCTCGTCGCCGCCCATATTCGCTGCATGACGAGGGGGTGGCTGCATGTTCGACCGCTACGATCCGCGCGACGACGACGTTCGTGAGGACGACCGCGACAGGGGCCGAGATCGCGATCGAGGAGGCCGGGGCGCCGGTAGCACGCCCGGCCACCGAGACCGGAGTACGCGTGATCCCTTTACGCGTGACCTCGACCTGCCGGATGGCCGCGATCGGGAGCGGGCCAGGGACCGCGATCGCGAATACCACATCGACGGCTCCGAAGCCCGCATGCTCGCCACCGTCGGCTCGTTCCGCGTCGTCGCCGAACACGACCTGTCGGCGCTACGCGACGATGCCAGGACGCCGCAACAGAGCATGCGACACCTCGAAGACTCGGGGCTGGTTCAGCGCTCGCCGCTCGACGTCAACGACCGCGCCGTCGTCCTGACCGACCGCGCCCGGGACCTGCTGGAAGCCAACAGCGTTCCCGTCCGTTGACCGTCGGCAATCGCCTGGCCGAGTCGGTTCGGCTCCGAGGTCGACGCCAAGCGGCAGGCGCTCGACGCGCTGGACGAATCCCGGCGGGACGTCCACAATGTCGACGGCACGAGTGGAGACGCCCAGGTGAGCGTCGACAGCCCTGCACCACCCAAAAGCAGCATCGATATGCCGCTGCTCGTGGCGCTGTCGGACAGCCTCACGTCACAGTCACGTCACAGTTTGACGTTGGCGGGGTCAACACCCTCCGCTAAACTGTTGATTCCATCCGCCTTCGTCCGCCAGATCTCGCGCGGACTTCGGCGAGATGTCTCGCCGGAGCGGCATGCGCCGCGGAGGCGGACACTTGATCGGAGAGATGGCCGAGTGGCTGAAGGCGCACGCTTGGAAAGCGTGTGTAGGGGAAACTCTACCGTGGGTTCGAATCCCACTCTCTCCGCCAGTCCTCGCTTCGCTCGTCCTGGCGAAGGGAGTCGAATTCAGGCTGCGGGCCCCTCGCCCTGCGGCTCATGCCCTGCAGCTCGGATCCCCGCAGGCCAGCCAACCGTGTTGTTGAACCGACACCTCGCACTCTGCTGAACGCGACTACTCGGCAGGATCCTTCAGTCGCCCGGCGCAGGTCGAAGCGAGCCTATGTGGCCGCCAAGGGGTGGCGCCAGCGCAGGCCGGGAAAGCGCGCAAAGTCGCCGTCCGTCGTGACCAGCTCGCACCCGTGCTCGATGGCAAGGGCCGCGATGTACGCGTCCGCCACCAGCGGACCCTTGATGTCACGGCACAGTCCAGTGAAGACCTCCCAGTGTCGGCGGCCCGGCGTGATGAGCGAGGCGCGGGGCCAGTCCACCAGCCTTTGGCAGAATGCGAGAGCCGTCTCCATCGGTGTGGCCGGCTCGAAGATCCGTGGATTCGTGACGATACGGAGGAAGCCCGAGAGGACCACGTCCGAGAGCGCGAACGGTTCCTCCGAGGCCGTCAGTGCCTGCAGCCACGCCGCGTAGCGCTCGTGTTCCGGAGCGTCCTCGCGGTGCGCGTGGATGAGGACGTTCACGTCCGGTAGCTGCATCGACTACCTGCCGGCCCCGAAGCGCTCGATATCATCGGCTTCGATCAACGCGCAGGTCTTGTCGATGTTGCGCTGCGAGAAGCGGCCGTCGGCCCCGAAGGTGACGAGCTCGAACGTCGGCGATTCCGCAGGCGCGCGCGGAGTCCGCACGAGCAGCCGCACGGCTTGCTCCACGAGCTTGCTCACGGAGGTTCCCTGCTCAGCCGCCCGACGCTTCAACTGGGCCATGAGGCGCTCGTCGAGGGTGATGGTCGTACGCATGATGTCTGATCATACCGTACCTGCATCACTGCATCAGGACCGGCCGGACGGTAAGGAAGCCGTCCTGAGCCGCTGCCGGCCCGGTATCCGGTACCGTGTACCCGGATCTCAATGGAATCTCAGTCCCTGCTCACGCGTCGGTGAGGACTTCGCGTCCGGATTCGCGCAAGGTGATGTGATGCCATCGACGACACTGACCCGCGTCAAAGCCTCCATCCTCATCGCCCTCGGCCTCGCCATCGCCGCGATGGGCGTCTACGTTGCCGAAGCGGACGATGCGCCGGGAGCGGCCGTATTCGGATTCGTGCTGCTGCTTGCCGCGGTCGTGCTCGGCATCCGGGCCGCGCGCAGCCGCCTGCCCGTCTGGGCCTTACGCACGGCACTCGCGCTCGGCCTTGTCGCCGCCGTACTCGCGGCCTCGATCACGCGTGCGGTGGCCATTGCCGACCCGATCTTTGCGCGCGCTCCAGACGTGCCGTCGGTCAGTGCAGCGACACCCGACGCACGGTGGACGACCGCGGTCGATCGCGCGCGGGCGATCGTGCGGACGGCCATAGCCGACAAGAACCTGCCGGGTGTGTCGGTCGCCGTCGGCGTGGACGACGGCATCGTGTGGGCCGAGGGCTTCGGGTGGCGCGACGCCGGGACGCAGACGCCGGTGACACCCGACACGCGCTTCCACATCGGGAGCGCGGCGTCCGTGGTGACGGTCGCCGCCGTCGCACCGCTGGGGCTCGCACACACCGGCACCGACGCCGCGGCGGCCTGGAGCCCTGAGGCGATCGGCGAACCGGGCGAGGACTTCCCGCCGTTCACGGTCGTGCGTCACACGATCCTCCAGCCGCTCGGTCTCGCCCCCGCCGAGTACCCCCTCCCCGGCCACCGGGCGACGTTCTACGTGCCGCGCTTCGACGACAACGATCCGCGACGCGGGCGTCGACTGATGCGCATGCGCGACCTGGCGTGCTGCGCCGACGGCAAGGCGTTCGCGTCCACGCCGTCCGACCTCGTCCGCTTTGCCATGACCATGAAGAGTGGCGACATCTCGGGCGACCTGGCGGGCGGACGCGTGACGTCAGTGGTGACGCGCCCCGCGGGCAGCGGCGCTCGAAGCCTGCCGGGCCGCCTCGTCGTCGCCGTGTCGTCCAACATCGCCCACGCCGACACGGACGCCATCGCGGCTCGGGTGGCCGATGCGTTCGAGGAGTCGAAGTGAGACCGGCCGGCGTACCCTGACGAAATGTCGGATCCAGCGCCTGTCCCACGGTTCGACCTCGACGAGGCCACCGCACTCCTGTCGCGGACGCCAGCAACGCTCGACACGCTGCTGCGCGGCCTGCAGGACTCGTGGCTCGACGCCAACGAAGGGCCAGACACATGGAGCCCCTTCGATGTCGTCGGGCACCTGATTCACGGTGAACGGACCGACTGGCTGCCGCGCGTACGCCGGCTGCTCGACGAGGGCGAGTCCCGCGCGTTCGATCCATTCGATCGCTTCGCACAGGCCGCCGAGTCCGCCGGCAAGTCGATGGACGACCTGCTGGACGAGTTCACGACGCTGCGCGCAGCGAGCCTGCGCGACCTGCGCGCGCTCGCGCTGACCGGCGACGACCTCGCACGCACCGGCCGCCACCCGGCATTCGGCGTGGTGACGCTGCGGCAGCTGCTCGCGACGTGGGTCGCGCACGACCTCGATCACCTGACGCAGATTGCGCGCGTGATGGCCAGGCGATACGCCGACGAGGTCGGCCCCTGGCGCGAGTACCTTCGCGTCATCAACGGCAACCCCATCTGACCAGGAGGGGCGCAGACGCGCACGAGCGCGTGCATGCCGAAGCCGACGACGGCAAGGCATATACTGTCGCTCATTCGAATCGTTTCCGTCGGCGTTCGACACCGGCGAACTCGTGGTGGCCTGAAGGCCGACGGCCGAACGACGAAGGCCCCCACATTCGATCGAGGTGTGCCATGGCCTTCGGGCAGGTGCCGTGCGCGCACATCGCGGCGGTAGGCGACGTCAAGCTGCCTGCCGAACGCGTGTGCGAGGAATGCGTCGCGATCGGGTCCCGCTGGCTCCACCTGCGCACGTGCCAGACGTGCGGGGGCACGCGCTGCTGCGACTCGTCGCCGAACCGTCACGCCAGCACGCATGCCGCGAGCAGCGGGCATGCGGTCATCGCCTCGGCCGAGGACGGCGAGCGCTGGCTCTACTGCTATCCCGACGATGCCTTCGCCGAGTACTGACGCGAACCGCGAGGCGTGGCCGGCGCTGCCCTACGAGGCGTGGGCCGACACGTACGCGACGCTGCACATGTGGACGCAGGTCGTCGGCAAGATCGCGCTCGCGCACGCCGCACCGCTGAACCACTGCTGGGCCGTGGCCCTGCTCTTCAACGCGCGCGGGCTGCAGACGCGCCTGCTCCAGCACGGCCGCCGCTCGTTCACGATTGCCTTCGACTTCCTCGATCACCGCCTCGTGATTGCCGCCTCCGATGGCGGACGCCGCGAACTGCGCCTCGCACCACGGACCGTTGCCGACTTCCATGCCGAGATGATGACCACGCTCGACGCGATGGGGCTGCCGGTGCGCATCTGGCCGATGCCGGTGGAACTCGCCTCGCCAATCCGGTTCGACCTCGACACCACACACAGAAGCTACGACCCCGAGTTGGTCACGCGCTGGTGGACGATCGTTGCGCAGGTCCACCAGGTGTTCACCGCTCGACGTTCGGCGTTCGTCGGCAAGTGCAGCCCGACGCACTTCTTCTGGGGGGCCTTCGACATGTGCGTGACGCGCTTCTCGGGCCGGGCCGCACCGCCGCGCGAGGGTCCCGCGTTCGAGCGCGACGCCTACTCGCACGAAGTGATCAGCCACGGCTTCTGGCCTGGCAGCGCACCGGTCCTCGAACCGGCGTTCTATGCCTACGCCGTGCCGGAACCCGAGGGCTTCTCGACGACCGCAGGGCTGCCCGACGGCGCGTACTACCATCCCGACCTGCGCGAGTTCATCCTTCCCTACGAGGCCGTGCGCACGTCGTCGTCGCCGGAGGCGGCCATCGCGGCGTTCGTGGACGGCACGTACGCAAGCGCCGCCACGCTCGGCGGCTGGGATCGCCGAGCCCTGGAACGACAATGACCGTGTTCGGGGAACGCGCCCTACCGAGACATCGATTGCGTACCCGGTACCCCGTACCCGGGACCCCGCACCCGTTCGGCGTCGCATATAGTCGTCCCGTGGCGACCTTCCCCATCGATCCGCCCGTCGAGCCGATGCTGTCGAAAGCGGCCGCCGCGCTGCCCGACGCCGAGGGCACGCACTTCGAGCCGAAGTGGGACGGCTTCCGCGCCATCGTCTTCCGCGGCGCGAGCGAGCTCCACATCCAGAGCCGCGATCTCAAGCCGCTCGCCCGCTACTTTCCCGAGGTCCACGACGCGCTGCTCGCGGCGCTGCCACCCGCGTGCGTCGTGGACGGCGAGATCGTGATTGCCGGTCCCACGGGCCTCGACTTCGACGCGCTCCAGATGCGCCTGCACCCGGCGGCCTCGCGCGTCAGGAAGCTGTCGATCGAGATCCCGGCGTCCTTCGTCGCGTTCGATCTGCTGGCCGTCGACGGCGAGGATCTGCGCAACCACCCCCTTACAGAACGCCGCACGCGCCTCGAGGCCCTTGCGCGTGATGTCGGCACCAGACCGGGCGGAGACCGCTTCCACCTCACGCCCATGACGACCGACCGCGCGCTCGCCGAGGATTGGCTGGCGCGCTTCGAGGGCGCGGGACTCGACGGCGTGATGGCCAAGCCCGGGACGCTCTGCTACGAGCCCGGCAAGCGCGCGATGGTCAAGATCAAGCACGCCCGCACGGCCGACTGCGTCGTCGCCGGCTTTCGCTGGCACAAGCAGGGGCCCGGCACGCACGTCGGGTCGCTACTGCTCGGGCTGTACGACGATGCGGGGCGGCTTCAGCACGTGGGCGTGACGTCGGCGTTCACGATGGCAAAGCGGCAGGAGCTTGCGGCGCTGCTCGAACCCCTGCGCGTCGATGCCCTGCGCGACCATCCCTGGCGCGCGTGGGCCGAGCACGAAGGCACCGCGTCGCGCATGCCGGGCGGCCAGAGCCGATGGAGCGCCGGCAAGGATCTCTCGTGGGAGCCGGTGCGCATCGAGCGCGTGTGCGAGGTCGGGTACGACCACCTGCAGGGCGACCGCTTCAGGCACGCGACGATCTTCAAGCGGTGGCGGCCCGACAAGCCGCCCGAGGCATGCCGCTACGATCAGCTCGAGGTCACGACGCCGTACGAGCTCGCGAAGGTCTTCGGCGCGGGGCGTTCGGCGCCTTGACGTCCCAGTCCGACGCGAGGTCCTCGTCGGGGTCCAGCACCTCCTGATCGGGACGCAGCGACTCGGGCACGTGCTGGAGGTTGACGCGGATGCGGGTCCACGTCGCGTGGCGCCCGCGCATGGCATCCACGAGCACGTCGGCCGGCTCGAGATGGCCGGCGACCTCGGCATGCCGCGCCTTCCACCGTTCGAGGCCTGCCAGTGCATCCTCCTTGCGGCGGGCGCGGCCGATCTCGATCAACGGGTGAACGGGCACGCGGCGCCGCGACGGCTGCGCGCGGACCGGCTCGCCGGCCTGCTTGCGATAGTGCGGCGGCCACGGGGCGTCGCCGAGGCCGTCCCGCTCGTGCCGATTCGACAGTTCCAGCAGCGCGTCGAGCGAGCACGGATGCCGATCCATCCCCGCGTGCAGGTGCCCCCGCTCCGCCACGCGCGCCGGCATCGTCGCAAGCGTGAAGTCGCGCGGATCGCAGACCGGCACTTCGTCCCACGTGAGGGGCGCCGACACGCGCGCATCGGGCGTGGGGCGCACGGAGTATGCCGCGGCGACGGTGCGGTCCTTCGCGTTCTGGTTGTAGTCGAGGAAGACGCCGTGGCGCTCCTCCTTCCACCACTTGCTCGTCGCGAGCGCCGGCGCGCGCCGTTCGACGTCGCGCGCGAACGCCAGTGCCGCACGACGCACCATCTCGAAGGGCCATCGGCGCTCGATCCGCACGTAGACATGCAACCCGCGCGAACCCGACGTCTTGGGCCAGCCGACGAGGCCGAGCGCGTCGAGCGCCTCGTGCACGACGCCAGCGACGCCCTGGATCTGCGTCCATTCGACGCCGGGCACCGGGTCGAGGTCGATGCGCAACTCGTCGGGGTGATCGAGATCGTCGGCGCGTACCGGATGGGGGTGCAGTTCGAGGCACGCGAGGTTGGCCATCCATGCAAGGGCGGCCGCGTCACGCGGCACGACTTCCTCGGCCGTGCGTCCTGACGGGAACGAGAGCGTCACGACCTCGATCCATGCGGGTCGGGACGCGGGGGCACGCTTCTGGTAGAAGAACTCGCTGCCGACGCCGTTCGGGTGGCGCACGAGGACGTTCGGCCGCCCGCCTGCCGCCTGGAGCGCACCATCGGCAACCGCGAGGTAGTAGCGCACGAGATCGAGCTTGCTGTGCCTCGCCTCGGGGAACAGCAGCTTGTCGGGATTGGTGACGACGACCTCGCGAGAGCCGATCGTGAGCGTCACCGGTGCGGATTGCGTCGATGGCGTGCGGGGCACGGAGGAGCCTTGCCTGCGTCGCGGCAGGCGCTCGAGGGTCACGTGCCGCACCGCGCGTGCGGCACGGCACGTGAAGTGATGCTTACGCTTGCGGGATGTTCAGCACCTGACCGGGCTTGATCTTGTCGGGGTCGGTGAGCTGGTCCTTGTTGGCCTCGAAGATCTTCATGTAGGCATTGGCGTCGCCGAGGTGGGCCTTGGCGATCTTGCTGAGCGTGTCGCCGGACTGGACCGTGTAGGTGACGCCCGGCGGGGCCACGACGTCGATCTGCGCGTTCAGCTCGTCCTTCCACGTCGGCACCGTCTTGAGAGCGTCCCAGATCCGGTTCTTCTCGTCCTCGGACTTGACGGTCCCCTTGAACTGGAGCCGGCCGTCCCGTTCCTCGGCGGCGCCCTGCATGCCGACCGACTTGGCCACCTGGATTGCAGCAGCGTACTTGTCACGCAAGCTCATCGATCTGTCTCCTGTGAGTGAGTCATTGACACCGGTTTCAGGGCCACCCTGATTATGCACCCGACGCCCGCGGACGCGCACCCTGCGCCGACCGCGGATGCCGCAGGCGATCCCGCCATGCGCGCGCCGCACGGGCCCCGATCAGCCGGCGCTCGCCAGGCACCTTCTCGCCCGGATTCTTGCCGTAGGGCGATGCATGCTCGATCTCGGCATTCATCTCGGCCCCGACGAGAATCGCGAGGCTCGACACGTAGAACCACAGCAGCAGCACCATGACGCCGCCGACGGTGCCGTACGTGGCGTTGTAGTCCGAGAAATTGCTGACGTACACCTTGAACGCCAGCGACGCGACGAGCCAGAGGAGCGTCGCGACCACCGCACCGGGCGTGATCCACACCCAGTCCTGCTCCGCGTCTGGCGCGAAGTAGTACACGATCGTGACGGCCATGGACACCAGCATGAACGCGACCGGCCACTGCAGGATCTTCCAGGTCCATTCGACAAACGCGCCCATGCGCAGCGTCTGGCCGAGATACTCGGCCACTGCCGGCCCCACGAGCACGAGCGTGAACGACAGCAGGAAGAAGATCGCCAGCGCGATGGTCAGTCCGATGGCAATCAGCCGGACCTTCCACCAGGGCCGCCCTTCCTCGATGTCGTACGCCGCATTCAGCGAGCTCGTGATGGCAACCATTGCCGCCGAGCTGCTCCAGAGGGCAGCCAGCACGCCGAACGTCAGCAGGCCGCCGTCTCCGGACTCCGAGATGCGGCGCATCTGGTCGGCGATGAGCGCCACGATCTCCTGCGACGCGATCGGCTGCAGGGTGCGCGTGATCTGTCCCGACAGGTCCTGGAGCGGAAAGAAGCTCCCGAGCGCCAGCAGGAAGAGGATCGCGGGAAACAGCGCGAGGAAGAGGTAGTACGCCAACTGCGCGGCAAGCCCGAGGCAGTCGTCGGCAATCGTCTCCTTCAGCGTCCGCTTGCCGAGCTCGAACCAGCTGATGGGGATGTCGAACATGCCACGACGAGTCATGCAGCAGCCGTGCCATGCGCGACGCCGGCCGCGTCAACGGCTCGAGCGGCTGTCGAGCAGGTCGCGGAGCAACTGCGCGAGCGTCGGGAAGTCGATGGGCTTGTTGACGAACGGGAAGACAGGCCCCGTGCTGCCTGCGCGGGCCAGCATCTCGCTCGGATAGCCGGACATCAGCACCACCCGCAGGCCGGGCAGGCGCGACCGCAGCGTCAGCGCGAGCTCGTACCCGTCCATGCCGCCGAGCACCACGTCCGTGAGCAGGAGATCGAACGCCCCCGCATGCGTGTCGGCCATCGCGAGGGCCTGCTCGGCGCTGTCGGCTTCGAGCACGCGGTAGCCGCGGCGCACGAGGAAGCGCTGGGCCACGCGACGCACCGCCTCGCGATCCTCGACGAGCAGGATCGTCTCCGCGCCGCCCGGGAGCGGGCGCGACTCGATCTGCTGCGGCGCCGGCTCCGCCTCGCCGGTGATCGTCGGCAGGTACACGCGCATGTCGCAGCCGTGCCCGGGCTCCGAGTGGATCGCCACGCCGCCGCCCGCCTGCTGCACGATCGACTGCACGGTCGGCAGGCCGAGGCCGGTGCCGCGATCGTCGGCCTTCGTCGTGAAGAACGGTTCGAAGGCGCGCTGGCGCACCTCCTCGGGCATGCCGACGCCACTGTCCCGGATCGAGATGCACACGTACGAGCGGCCCGGCGTGCCCGGCACGCCCGTGTCCTCGCTGAAGGCCGTGGCGCCGACGAGCGACGACGCGATGCGCACGTCGCCGCGATCCTCGATCGCATCGCGGGCGTTGACGACGAGGTTCGTGAGCACCTGTTCGATCTGCCCGGGGTCGGCGAACACGCGCGGCAACCCCGGAAC
Source organism: uncultured Luteitalea sp. (assembly GCA_934541105.1). Lineage (GTDB taxonomy): Bacteria > Acidobacteriota > Vicinamibacteria > Vicinamibacterales > Vicinamibacteraceae > Luteitalea. The sequence continues at coordinate 109,011 of CAKTDA010000009.1, forward strand.
CCAGACGACCTCGAGTGTGACGTCGGGGCCGAGCAGTCGGCGCAGCAGCGGCGTCATGCGCGCGACCACGTCGTCGATCTGCAGCGGCTCCGGCTGGACGACTTGCCGGCGGCTGAACGTCAACAACTGGCGCGACAGGTTCGTGGCCTGCTGCGCGGCTTCGCGGATGTCCTGCAGTTCGTCGAGGACGGGTGACCCGCGCGGCAGCATCTGGGCCGCCGCGTCGCAATGGCCCAAAACGACGGTGAGCAGGTTGCCGAAGTCGTGGGCGATGCCGCCGGCAAGCCGACCTAGCGCCTCCTGCTTCTGCGCCTGGAGCAGCCTGGCCTCGACGCGCGGATCGGTGGCACGCGGCTCGGCAGCCGCCATGATCAGCGTGGCCCATCGGCCGTTCGCCGACGGCAGCGGCCACGTGACGACAAGCACCGGCCGGCCGCCCGACTCGCCCTTCACCGTGCGCTCGGTGGGCCGCTCCCTGCCGAGCACGGCCGCGAGCGCGTCGGCGTTCCCGGCGTCGGTGATGCCGAACGCGGCCCGCACGTCGATGCCGGCACCATCGGCCGACGTCGGCGAGCCGTCCGGCGGGCCGATCAGCCCGATGGCCTGGGCGTTGGCGGCGACGGTCGTGCCGGTCCGATCCCAGATCACGGCGCCGAGGTCGCCGATGGCGGGCAGCCATCGCGTGTCATCAGGGTACGGTTCGGTGTTCGCTCCTTGCCGCATGGGCACACGGGACTACGAGGAGGGCTTCAGGACCAGGCACGCAAGCGGCGGCAGCGTGAGGCACAGGGACTGGAGCTGGCCGTGCGCGGCCTCGTCGCGTGTCGTGACGTGTCCGCCGTTGCCGCAATTGCTGCCGCCGTACGTCGCGGCGTCGCTGTTGAGGATCTCCGCATAGGCACCTGCCCTCGGCACGCCGACGACGTAGCGCTCGCGCGGCACGGGCGTGAGGTTCATGACCACGATGAGGAGGTCATCGGGATCGGCGGCGCGGCGGATGAACGTGACGACGCTGTTCTCGTTGTCGTTGCAGTCGATCCACTGGAAGCCGGACGGATCGTAGTCGCGTTCGTAAAGGGCGGGCTCCCGCCTGTAGAGGGCGGCGAGGTCGCCGACGAACCGCAGCAGGCCGTCGTGCGGCGGGTGCTCGACGAGGAACCACGGCAGCGATTCGGCGTGGTTCCACTCGCGCCACTGCCCGAACTCGCAGCCCTGGAACAGGAGCTTCTTGCCGGGGTGCGTGAACATGTACGCGTAGAGCGCGCGCAGGTTGGCGGCCTTCTGCCACGTGTCGCCCGGCATCTTGTCGAGCAGGTGGCGCTTGCCGTGCACGACCTCGTCGTGGGAGAACGGCAGGATGAAGTTCTCGTTGTAGGCATACAGCATCGAGAACGTCAGGTGCGTGTGCTCCCAGCGCCTGTAGATCGCGTCCTTGGACATGTAGGTCAGGATGTCGTGCATCCACCCCATGTTCCATTTGTAAGTGAATCCCAACCCACCGAGGTGGACCGGGCGGCTGACGCCGGGCCAGGCGGTGGACTCCTCGGCAATCGTCACCACGCCGGGATGCCGCTCGTGGACGAGCGCATTGAGGTGCTGGAGGAAGGTCACGGCGTCGAGGTTCTCGCGGCCGCCGTAGGCATTGGGCACCCATTGCCCGGCCTCGCGCGAGTAGTCCAGGTACAGCATCGACGCGACCGCGTCCACGCGCAGGCCGTCGATGTGGAAGTCCTCGATCCAGGCGAGCGCGCTCGCCGTCAGGAAGTTGCGCACCTCGTTGCGCCCGTAGTTGAAGATCAGCGTGCCCCAGTCCATGTGCTCGCCCTGGCGGGGGTCGGCGTGCTCGTAGAGCGAGGTGCCGTCGAACCGGGCGAGCCCGTGGGCGTCCTTCGGGAAGTGGCCGGGCACCCAGTCGAGGATGACGCCGATGCCGGCCCGGTGCAGCGCGTCCACGAACGCACGGAAGTCGTCGGGCGTGCCGAAGCGGCTCGTCGGCGCGAAGAACCCCGTGACCTGGTACCCCCACGATCCGTCGTACGGGAACTCCAGCACCGGCAGCAGCTCGACGTGCGTGAAGCCGATGCGCTGCACGTGCGCGATGAGGCGTGTCGCCAGTTCCGCGTAGGAGAGGAACCCCCCGTGTTCGTCGCGGGCCCACGACCCGAGGTGCACCTCGTAGATCGCCATCGGCCGGTCGAGGGCCTCACGTTGCTGCGTCCGGCGCGCGATCCACTCGTCGTCCTGCCATGGATATGCACTCTCCGCGCAGACGACCGATGCGGTCGCAGGCGGCAGTTCGCCCGCGGCGGCACAGGGGTCGGCCTTCAGGAACGGTGGGCCACCGGCATTCGACGCGATCTCGAACTTGTAGCGGGCGCCGGGGCCGACGTCGGGCACGAAGAGCTCCCAGACGCCCTGCGGCAGGCGTTGGCGCATCGGGTTGACGCGCCCGTCCCAACCGTTCCAGTCCCCCACCACGCTCACGCGCCGCGCATTGGGCGCCCACACCGCAAAGCGCGTCCCCGCCGTCTGCTCGACGGTCATCGGATGCGCCCCGAGCGCGCGGTGCAGCTGCTGGTGCCGGCCCTCGCCAATCAGGTACAGGTCGAGGTCGCCGAGCAGGAGACCGAAGCGGTACGCATCGTCAACCACGCGCACCTCGCCATCGTCGCGCCGCGTGATCTCGAGGCGGTACGCGAGGTGCCGGTCGGTGCCCGGGATCTTCGCCTCGAAGAGGCCGTCCGGATGCAGGACGGTCATCGGGTGGACCGCTGCCGCGGCGCCGTCGAGCAGGACGCGCACCGCCGACGCGCGCGGCTGGAACGTGCGAATCACGACGTGCGCCGCATCGCCAGTGCCCTGGACGTGCGGGCCCAGCACCGCGAACGGATCGCCGTGGCTGGCGTTGAGGATGGCACGCAGGGCGGGCGTCAACTGGCCGGCCATCAGCGCTCCCGACCCACGGCAGGAGGACGAACGGTGACCAGCCAGCACTGGCGCTCGGCCTCGTCGGGACGATCGCCGGGGCCACCGACGGATGTGACGCCCTGCGCGTCGTACACGGGACACCAGCCGATCGCGCCCGTCAGCGCCAGGCCGATCGCGGCAAGGCGCACCGGCACGCGGATCGGCGCGCTCACGCGCGACGTCGCGACAATGGCAACCGCCGCGCCGGCAAGCCGCAGCATCCGATCGACATCGCCGACGTTCTGGCCGTGCTCGAAGGCGAGCACGGAGGACGGCGCCAGGAGGCCTTCCTCCTCGAGCGCCTCGACGAGCGTCTCGTTGGACGGCTCGACGAGCACACGGTCGCCGATGCGGACGACGGGCGTCCGGCGATCGCCGCCCGTGGCCCGGGTCACGTCCTCGAGGGCATCGAGCTGCAAATCGACGTCGATGCTGTGGTAGGGCACGCGGAGGCGCCGCAGGCAGCGCTGCGTGCGAGCGGTGTCGGCGCACCAGGCAGCGCCGAGTACCTCGACGACGGGCGAAGCGTCGGTCATGTCGAGGTCACGCTATCGGACTGCCCGCAGCCCGTCAATCCGAACCGTCGGTGAGCTGCCGGACGACCTGCGGGGCGACGCCGAGCAGGAGCGCGCCCTCGTGCTGGACGTCGGCGACGAGTTCGGCCAGCGGACCGCCGTCGCCGTACGTCAGGAACAACTCGATGGCCGTGAGGGCACCGGCGAGCCTGACGGCCGCGAGCGTGGCGGCCGCGCCTCGCATCTTGTGGGCGATTGCCGAGACGGCCTTCATGTCGCCGCCTGCCGCCGCGGCGACGAGCGCATCGAGCTCGGCGGGGAGCGACGCGGCAAACAGCTCGAGCATGCGGGCCCCGAGGTCGCCGTTCCTGTTGCACCGCAGCAGCAGGTCGACCGGATCGAGGATCTCGTCAGGCTCGGGCACGCCGTCGAGCCGCGACCGGGCGGAGGCGACAGACACATCCGGCACGTGCTCGGCCCGGTCAGGGCCGGCGTCTGGCCGGCGGCTTCCGACGTACGGGTCGGCTGCGTCAAGGGGCGCAGGGGCGGCGGGCGACCCACCGAGCAGGCGCAGCAGCGTCCGCTGCAGCACGGCGGCGCGGACCGGCTTTGTCAGGTACGCGTCCATCCCCGCGTCGAGGCACGCCTGCCGATCCTCGGAGGATGCATTTGCCGTCAGCGCGATGATTGGCGGCACGTGACCGTTGGGACCTCCCGCGTGCCGAATGCGGCGCGTTGCCTCGAGGCCGTCGAGAATCGGCATCTGGCAGTCCATCAGGATGGCGTCGTAGCGGCGCGCGCACGCCGCCGTCACGGCTTCCTCCCCGTTGGCGGCGAGGTCCACGCGGCAGCCGATACCGGTCAGCAGCTCACGAATCACCACCTGGTTCACGTCGTGGTCCTCGGCCACGAGCACGACCGGCGGCACGTCCCACGAGGGTGGCGGCAGGTCATCGGCCAGGGCCTGCGTCGCGACGATGCCCATGATGGCGTCGAACAGTTCGGACGGCTGCACGGGATGCGCCACGGTGTGCCGCCGCGCGCCGTCGTGTGCGACGCGCGCGCCGGCTGCAACCCAGATCACGCCTGGCGGTTGGCGAAGGCGATCGACGCGGGTCGCCAGCGCTGCGGCGTCGGGCAGGGCGGGATCGAGCACGAGCACGCCAAAGCGCGAGCGCGCAGCGCGCGCGGCCTCGATGCCGGCCCAGGCCGCATCGGCATCGGCAACGATCACCGCGTCGAACCGCCAGCCCTCGAGCATCTCGCCGATCGCGGCACGATCGCCGGCGTCACCAAGGACGGCAAGGACGCGCAGGGGGGCGCTCGCCACCCGATGGGCCTCCACCATCGCCGCATCGGCGAGATCGAACGGCACCTCGACGACGAACCAGGGTGCGGGGCTCTCGTCGTCGCGAACCTCCAACGTCCCGTGCATCGCCGCCACGAGGCGCCGGCAGATGGTCAGGCCGAGACCGGCGCCCGCGGGCGGAGGCGTGGTCGGCCGCACGTCCGGCTGCCCCGTCGCAGGCTGGGCCTCGGCGCCCGCGCAGGCCTCACGCACCTCGAGTCGCAGCGTCACGCGGCGGCCTGCGACATCGGCCCGAGCGTTGCCCGACAGGTGGACCGACCCCGCGCGTGATGCTTCCAGGGCACTCGCGAGGAGCGTCAAGATGACCTGCTGCACGCGACCGGGATCTCCGACCACCCACGTCGGCACGGCGGGTGCGAGGGCGGTCGTCAGCATCACGCCGCGGCCGCCTGCGGTCGGCACGACGCTCGCGACGCTGCGGCGAATCAGGTCGGGCAGGTCGAACAGCGAGCGGTCGAGCGGCAGGGCGCCGACCTCGATGCGGGAGAGGTCGAGGATGTCGTCGATGAGCGTGCCGAGGTGGGACGCCGAGGCGCGCGCCACCGATACGTAACGCGCCTGTTGCGGATCCAGCCGTGACGCCGCGAGCAAGTCCATGAGGCCCAGCACGCCGTTGAGCGGCGTGCGCATGCCATGGCTCATCGCGCGCAGGAACTCGCTCCGAGCGGAGTTGGCACGCTCGGCGACCGCACGGGCATCCTCGAGCTCGAGCCGGAGCTGGCGGAGGGCACCGACGTCGGTGATGGTGCCGACCACGGCGGCGACGGCCTCGCCCTGCACGAGCGCGCGAGCGCGGACCTCGGTCCAGCAGACGTCACCGGACGCGGTGGTGAACCGGACCTCGCAGGAGCAGTCACGGCGGGTTCCCTCGAGCAGGGCGCCGAGCATCGCCAGCGTGTCGGGCTGATCGTCGGGGTGCAGTGCGCTCTCGACGGGCTGGCCGAGGGTCGCCGCGACGTCGCGACCGGTGAGGGCCTGCCAGGCGGGGTTGAGGAACGCCCACCGCGCGTGGGCGTCCACCTCGAACACCACCTGCTCGACCTCGTCGACGAGGCGCCGGTACTGCCGGGCGTCGGCCTGGTGGACCGGCGCGCCCTGACGGCCGGCGACATCCCGCCCACCCGGGAGATCCCGCGTCACCGTTGCGCCACGACCGGCCCGCGCCTGCACGACTTCAAGCGTGGCCGCCCAGGCGGCCGCGGCAATCGCGAGCAGGCCGAGCGCACCGACCCGGGCAGCCGTCGGTGCGAACACCGCGAGCCCCGCGAGCGCGATGCACGCGACAAGAAGCAGCACGCTCACGACTTGGCGCCGGCTGCGCACGCCTCAGGATACTGGTTCCGGGTACCGGGGGGGGTATCGGGGGCCGGGACTCGGGACTCGGGACTCGGGACTCGGGACTCGGGATTCGGCGCCCCCCGATTGGCTCGGACCCGTCGTCCGCGTGCGGCGCATCGGCGCCCGCGTGCGGCGCGAAGACGCGCCGTCAACTCGCGCCATCGATCGGCGCCCGGCTTGCGGCGCGTGGGACGAGTCCGCCGCCTGCGTGCAGCCCTGGCGCTTCGGCCGATCACGCCGTCGGGCACGCCGAGGATGTGCCTTGAGGCGCATGAGACGGCGCGACGCATCTTCTGCGATCGCAGCACCTACACGAGACGGCGGGCGGCGCGCAGTCGACGCGGCATGTTGCGACTCGTCCCGGAACGAGTTGCCGCGCATGCGCCCCGGCGCGCGCGAGCCTCGGGTGGCGTCGCGACGGTCCAGGGCGCCCATGCTCGGGACGGCGAGTTGGGGACTCGGGACGCGGCGCCGGCGATTCGCTCGGACCCGTCGTCCACGCGCGGCGCATCGGCGCCGGCGTGCGGCGCGTCGGACGAGTCCGCCGCCTGCGTGCAGCCCTGGCGCTTCGGCCGATCACGCCGTCGAGCACGCCGAGGATGTGCCTCGAGGCGCATGAGACGGCGCGACGCATCTTCTGCGATCGCAGCACCTACACGAAGACGGCGGGCGGCGCGCAGTCGACGCGGCATGTTGCGACTCGTCCCGGAACGAGTTGCGCCGCGCATGCGGCGTGGCGCGCGCGAGCCTTGGGTGGCGTCGCAACGGTCGAGGGCGCGGAGGCTCGGGACGGCGAGTTCGCGATTCGTGACTCGGCGCCGCGATTCGCTCCGACCCGCCGTCCACGCGCAGCGCATCGGCGCCCGGCGTGCGGCGCGTCGGACGAGTCCGACGCCTGCGTCCAACGGGCGGCGCGCCGTCGTCGCGGCATGTCGGGACTCGTCCCGGAACGAGTGGCGCTGCGCATGCGGCGTGGCGCGCGAGGGGGCGCGGGGCGGCGTCGACGATGGAGGGCGCTCCGGCTCGGGACGGCGAGCTTGGGGACTCGGGACTCGGGGCCCGCGGGTCCCGCGGCCTCGTCGTGCGCGCGTTGCGCATCGACCGGCGCCCCCATGGGGTGCGTCGCGCAGACGCGCCGCCGGCACCCGCCATCGATCGGCGCCCGGCTTGCTGCGCGTCAACGCGCGTCGGGCAAGTCCAACGCCTACGTCCAGCGGGTAGTGTGTCCACTGCCGCGCCTTGTCGATCAGGGCGCGTCTGCTGACGTCACCATCGGCCCGAAGACCAACCGCGCCTCGTGCG